>CBDIRN010000002.1:0-730766 GCA_965284225.1 uncultured Rhodospirillales bacterium | reverse complement strand
GCATCATGCTGCACAAGCCGGCAGCGAAATGAGCATGCACGATACCCACCGTACATGCTCATCAAGGCTTGAAATTATGTTGTCAGTTGATGCCGGCTGTCTCGCGGCGTTCATCGATCACAATGGCACCGGATGGCCCGCCCGAGAAGACGTACGGCAGCAGCCCTGGCATTGTCTTTAATTCAAATGTGCCGTCGGTCACCGCCACCATGCGCACCTCGGCGCTTTGCCGGGCCGGAATGGAAATCGCGTTGATGCAGGTATCTTCGGCACGAACACCTTCGACACCGACCGCGATCACGGCGTTGCTCTCAAAGAACTGCTTGGCGCGGAAAATCCTGAGGCTGTCATCGCGATTTCGAATACGCGGCACATAAGGCCGGCCTTGCTGAAGCCGGGTCACCATCGGCGAGTATTCACCGTTGCGGACCCGGATTTCGATCTCGGGAACGCGCGCCCAGTTGATCTTGGCCTCGGCGCGTTTCGAGATTTGCTTACATTCGGCCATGGCAAAATTGCTGACGCCGGAAGGCATCGCACACGCCGATAGCGCCATCACCGCAATGGCGGCAGCGCCCCAGTTCAGAAGGTGCCGGCCCAGCGTACGGCACAAGTCAGTTCTCATTATTTTATCCACCGTTCTCTCCACCTACCGATTGCAGGAATGCAACGGCACCCAGGGGTGCGGGAACATCGCTCTGAACCAGTGTGGCCAAGAACGGTTAAAAAAGCCTCAATTTATCGTTGAGTCCAGCGGCATTATTATCATTTTATGGTTAACGGTGCGATTTGGCGGGTTCCTGATACAGTTTAGCCTAAAGAACCCATTATAAACGCCATGTTGCGTCGTTGCCTGATGCCGCTTGCTGTGCAAAGTTTCCGCCATGCCTGCCGATATATCTCTGAACCTGACCTATACCACCCTCTCGCTGCGCCGTGACAACATGTCGCGGCGAACCGCCGAGTGGCTTGCGGAACGCATGGCCACAGGCTTCGGGGTTGTGCCGGTGTTCGGTGCGAAGAACCTTGTCATCGGTGGAGAACAGCGGGCTCAGATCTTCGAAGGCGCGGTTGCCCGCGAAATTCTGGAGAACGGTCTTCAGGAAGTATTACTCGGCACCGATGACCACAAACCGGTATTCGCCGTCGCCGTCGATGAAACGCTGGCGGCACGTATTGTCGAGATGACCGGCGGCGCAACCGAATTTGTCGATCTGCGCAGTGTCGGCCCGTTTCTTCCGGCCACCGAGGCGCATCTGCTGGCGCACGCACGCGGCATGATCCACTGGCACAAGGGACACGGCTTTTGCGGCGTCTGTGGCGCACCGACCCTGTCACGGCACAGCGGCCATGAACGCCAATGCAGCAATGCGGACTGTGCAACCAGCCATTTCCCCAGAACCGACCCGGCGATCATCGTGCTTGTGCATCGCACGGATATACCGGGTGGCGCCTGCCTGCTCGGGCGCAATCCGCGCTGGCAGTTTGGCATGTATTCGACCCTGGCCGGGTTCGTTGAACCGGGTGAAACCCTGGAACAGGCGGTCAGCCGGGAAGTGTTCGAGGAATCCGGCATTGAGACCACAAACGTCGACTATCTGGCGTCCCAGCCGTGGCCATTTCCATCTTCGCTGATGCTCGGGTTCCATGCCCTTGCGACCAGCTACGACATCACCTTTGACACCGAGGAATTGAGCGATTGCCAGTGGTTCACCCGTGACGATATCCGGGGCATGAAAGAATGGCTCGACGCCAAGGATGGCGATATCCGCCTGCCGCGCCGGGACTCAATTTCACGCTGGCTGATCCAGACCTGGTTCGATGCCGGGTAACTTTAAGTCACCGGCAAGCTACGGGTCAGGTTGTTTTCCGATAGGCATTGGCCGGATAGACGCCAAGAATCGTGACTTCGTGCGAGAAGAACGCAAGCTCCTCCAACGCCAGCCCGACGGCGGTGTCTTCCGGATGGCCTTCGACTTCAGCATAGAACTGTGCCACCACGAATCCTTCACCGACATAGCTTTCCAGCTTGATCATGTTGACGCCGTTGGTGGCGAAGCCGCCCATCGCCTTATATAGCGCGGCCGGGATGTTCCTGACCCGGAACACGAAACTGGTGATCAGGTCAGCGGCGCCCGGGGCCGGCCAGGCACTGTCGCGGGCGAGGACGACGAATCGGGTCGTGTCGGTTTCTCCTGCTCCTTGAAGAACTCGCCGGCCGCTCTACGCACCAGCCCATCAGCCCATCAGCCGCCAGCACGGTGAAATCGACGCCGTAGGTCATGCATCGCCCCAGCGCGATCATCCCGGCTACGCGCCCGCCAATATCCGCCGCTTCCCCCGGTATGACGCCAGACTCCATGCAGCAAAGTTTTAAACGCCAGTTCAGCAGCAGACGTGGCTGTGAACCTTGTCATCATCGCCAGAATTTTGATTTTGAGGGCGACATAAACCGGCTGATGGTCAGATCAACTCAGGCCGACCAGCGACGATGTGCAAACCGCTGTCAGGCAATAATGATGGATGTCGCCTTGCCGACAGCGTTATCGTATCTGAAGTCGGATGTAATGATGTACGCCATCCACCGTTCACCACGGCAGCAGGCTCGACATGAAGGATGTCCAGAACGCGCCTGATTAACAGACAAGATGCCGCTGGATTAAGCAGGCAATGTCGCGGATTGCTCTGGACGCCTGAAGAACAGTGGTTGTCGGAGATGTCATCGGCCGTTATCCCGATCTCCAACATTTGATGTTCTCCCAGCCAGCGCCATTCAGGGTTGCAGGTCAGCAGCGCGTCAGGTCAGCCAGTCATCAGCAGGCCAGGTAATATCGCTGCGGATGCGGCAATCCAGTCCTGCCAGTATCCAGGGCCCGCCAGCACATCGGTTATCGCGCGGTGTTCAAAGGATTCCCAGTAATGACGACCGACCGCTCCGGGCGTACCGTCAGGCACTCAGCTCTTGATGTGGATGCCACAGCAGCCCAGCGAAGGGGAGACCTGTTGGCGGGCAATCCAGGCTCGATCGTCGATCAGAGGACGAAGCGGTGACGCATTTGACGACGTTCGGGTTGGTTTTTTCGTCCGGTTCCGTGATTTCAGCAACCAGGGTTGCGATATCGACGTCCGGGTCAGCAAGCGGACCAATCACAGATTGCACCAGGGCCGGGTCCAGCGTCGGCAGATCACCCTGCAAATTGACGATAACGTCATGCTGACCTTGAGGATCGGCCAGTTTCAGCGCTTCCCAGATCCGGTCAGAGCCGGACGGATGCGCGGGATCAGTCAGAACCGCAGCATAGCCAGCCTGCCTGACGGCTTCCGCTATTTCGGGTTCAGCCGCTGCACAGAGTACGGGTCCCGACGCCGCTTCGGCGGCGCGGTCCATGACGTGGCGAATCATCGGTTTGCCGTGAATATCTGCCAGAGGCTTTCCGGGCAACCGGGTCGATGCCAGCCTGGATGGTACGATGATGATCGGGTTCATGCGTTCCCTCTCCTGCCCCTTCCCTGATCTCTAAGCTCACCCTTGGCTCAGTCTTTGGAAGAATGCCCCCCGG
Source organism: uncultured Rhodospirillales bacterium (assembly GCA_965284225.1). Classification (GTDB taxonomy): domain Bacteria; phylum Pseudomonadota; class Alphaproteobacteria; order Rhodospirillales; family Casp-alpha2; genus UBA4479. The sequence goes on along the minus strand of CBDIRN010000002.1, from coordinate 727,206 downwards.
TATAGCTGTTCAGGGGGCCGTCTCCCAGCCCTTTCAGCATTTTTACGAGACATGTTGAACGTTTGGCGGGGAGCCGCTAAAACAACCCTAACATCGCGGTAAGGAGAGAGACGCATGCACTTCTCGTTTTGGGAAAAAGCCGGGTTCGCATTATTGATGACTGCCTGGGTCGTTTGGGGCAGTAACCAGATCGGCGATATGCTCGTGCACGCCGACGTCTTGCAAGAAGATGCTTTCAAGATCGAAGTTGCCGAAAAAGCTGGCGATGCGGGTGCAGGCGGCGAACAGAAAGCCGAAGAAAGCGCCCTCACCTTGTTGGCCTCGGTAACCAGTGACAAAGGCGAAAGTGTCTTCAAGAAATGTGCCGGTTGCCACACCATTGAAAAAGGCGGCGCCCACAAGGTTGGACCGAATCTTTGGGGAACGCTTGGCGGCAATAAAGCCCATGCCGGTGATTATGCGTACTCGGACGCCATCAAGGGTCTTGGCGGCACCTGGAGCTACGAGGACATGGATCATTTCCTGAAAAACCCGAAAGCATTTGCCGCCGGAACGAAGATGACCTTTGCCGGTCTCTCGAAAGCCTCTGACCGGGCAGCCGTGATTTTGTACCTGCGCGACAAACGACATCCGCCGCCACTCGCCATGAGCCCGGCGGCGGACAGTCCCGCCGATATTGATGATATCCTGAGCCTTGCCGGCCGTCTTGCGGACGCCGCCCGGCCGATAACGCTGGCCCGGTTTCGCAGCGGCATCGACCACATGGCCAAGGGCGACGCCAGCCCGGTCACCGAAGCCGACCGAGCCGCCGAACGCGCCATGCGTGATATTATCGAATCGGAACGGCCCGAAGACGGCATTTTCGGCGAGGAATTCGGCGTCACCAATCCGGATGCTGGAAACCGTCTGGATTCTTGACCCCATCGACGGCACCAAGGCCTTCATCACCGGCAAACCCATTTTTGGCATCCTGATCGGCGTTGTCCGGAACGGCCGTGCCATTGCCGGGGTCACCGATGGCCCGGCGACCGGTGATCGCTGGACCGGCGGCATTGGCCGACCGACCCTGTTTAACGGTCAGCCGGTCACCACCCGCAAGGGAACAGCACTGGATGCTGCCTGGCTCACCGCGACATCGCCGCAAATGTTCAAGGGCGATCACAAGCCCCGCTTCGAAGCGCTGATGGCTGCCGTTCACTACACGACCTTCGGTTCCGAATGTCAGGGCTACTGCCAGATGGCCTGCGGCTGGGTCGATCTGGTCTGCGAGGCGGATCTGGCCCCTTATGATTATGCTGCCCTGATTCCGATCATCGAAGGCGCCGGCGGCGTCATCAGTGACTGGGCGGGCCAGCCGTTAACCTTTGAAGCCGGGGCCGACAACAAGAAGCACAGCGTCCTCGCCGCCGCCGACCCGGCAATTCATCAGGCCGCCGTTTCAATACTGTCCCGCTAAGCCCCCGCTACAGCCGACGATCATGGACAAACATTAAGTTGCCTGACCCGCTCACGGGGTGTTTACCCTGTCGGGCGACGGCATTCCTTGAAGACTGGCTTCAGTCAGACCAGTATCACACCAGCCGGTCATTGCATTCGGAGGTATCATGCTTTTGCGTCTCAAAACCTTACACTTCCTGTGCGGTATCCTTTTGGTGTCTGCAGGCATTGCCGCAACGCTACCGCTCTCGGCCGAAGAGCCGAAGCCGGCACACGGCCTCGCCATGCATGGCGATCTGAAATACGGCCCGGACTTCAAGCATTTCGATTACGTCGATCCGAACGCCCCCAAAGGCGGCAACATCCGGCTTGGGGCCATCGGCGGTTTTGACAGCCTCAATCCGTTCATCATCAAGGGCAATGCCGCCGGCGGTGCGTCTTTCGTCTACGATACCCTGATGACATCTTCCGCTGACGAGGCTTTCAGTGAGTACGGTTTGCTGGCAAAGACAGTCAGAACCCCCGAAGACCGCTCGTGGGTCGAGTTCACACTCAGGGATGAAGCGCACTGGCACGACGGCAAGCCGATCATCGCCGACGACGTCATCTACAGTTTCAACATTCTGGTTGAGAAAGGTGCGCCGTTTTACCGCTTTTATTACGGCTCCGTCGCGCGTGCCGTGAAACTCGGACCCAAAACCGTGCGCTTCGAATTCAAGCCCGGCGAGAACCGCGAACTGCCGCTGATCCTGGGCCAACTGACGGTGCTGCCGAAGCACTATTGGGAAACCCGCGAATTTGATTCCACGACCCTTGAGCCACCACTCGGTAGCGGTGCCTACAAGGTGAAAAGCGTGGAAGCCAACCGCAACATCGTGCTGGAGCGTGTGCCCGATTACTGGGGCAAGGATCTGGCGGTCAACGTCGGCATCAACAATTTCGATACCATCGAGTTCGAATACTATCGGGACGCCCAGGTCTCGATCGAAGCCTTTACCGGCGGACGCTTCGATTTTCGACAGGAAAATTCGTCGAAGGCGTGGGCCACCGCCTATGACGTGCCCGCCGCCAAGAACGGTCAGATCAAGCTGCAGAGATTTGACCATGATCGCCCGGCCGGGATGCAGGGCTTTGCTTTCAACCTGCGTCGCGACATGTTCAAGGATGAAAAGGTGCGCCAGGCCATCGGCTATGCTTTCGACTACGAATGGTCGAACAAGAACCTGTTTTATGGTCAGTACACCCGCACCCGCAGCTTTTTCGAGAACTCGGAGTTGGCGGCGACCGGACTACCGTCAAAAGCCGAACTGGCCCTGCTGGAACCTTACCGCGACAAGCTGCCGGCCGAAGTCTTCACCCAGGAATACAATCCGCCGAAATCGGATGGCTCGGGCAATATCCGCGGCAATCTCAGAATCGCCTCGAAACTGCTCAGTGATGCCGGCTGGGTGATCAAGGACGGCGTCCGGGTCAACGAAAAAACCGGCCAGAAGCTGGAATTCGAGATCCTGCTCTCAAGCCCGCTGTTCGAGCGGGTTGTCCTGCCGTTTGCCAAGAATCTGGAAAAGCTCGGCATCGTCGCCACCGCCCGCACCGTCGAGACTGCCCAGTATCGCCGCCGCACGGATACCTTCGATTACGACATGATCGTCGCCAATTGGGGCCAGTCGCTGTCACCAGGCAGCGAACAACGTGATTTCTGGGGTAGCGCCGCCGCCGACCAGCAGGGCAGCCGCAACAGCGTCGGCATCAAGAACCCCGTCATCGATGCGCTGATCGAGAAGCTGATCGCGGCACCGGACCGTGACGGGTTGATCGCCGCCTGTCGGGCGCTGGACCGTGTTCTGCAATGGCACCATTTCGTCGTGCCGCACTTCCACGCCGGCTACGACCGGATCGCTTATTGGGACAAATTCGGCCAGCCGAAAGTCACGCCAACCCGCGGCACGCAATTCCTGACCTGGTGGGTCGACCCGGCCAAGGCCAATGCGCTGGCGGCGAAAAAGGGTTCGAATTAATGCTGCCGGTGACTTCCCACATCCTTCGAGACGGGCCTGTGGCCCTCCTCAGGATGAGGGTTTTTCCTGTGCCTCATCCTGAGGAGCCGCGAAGCGGCGTCTCGAAGGATGACGCGCCCTGCGTCCGCAGGTAAACTGACGCCATGTTAGCGTACATCATCCGCCGCCTGCTGTTCGTCCCGCCGACGCTGTTCGTGATCATCCTGATCAATTTTGCCGTCGTACAAATTTTACCGGGCGGGCCGGTCGAGCAAATGGTCTCGCAAATCTCCGGTCAGGCCGTCGATGCCACCGGACGGGTCAGCGGCAATGTCGGATCGGAAACAGAGCGCCTCGAATTCAGGCACCGGCGGCAGATGCCACAGGAACAGTCGAAAGCAAATACCGGGGCGCACAAGGCCTGCCACCGGAATTCATCAAGGACCTGGAACGCCAGTTCGGTCTCGACAAACCGGCACACGAGCGTTTCTTCCTGATGCTCAAGAACTATCTCGTCTTCGATTTCGGCAAAAGCTACTTCAAGGACGCCAGCGTCATCGAGCTGGTATTGCAGAAAATGCCGGTGTCGATTTCGCTGGGCCTGTGGACGACGCTGCTGGTGTATCTGATTTCAATTCCGCTCGGCGTCGCCAAGGCGGTGCGTGACGGCACCCGTTTCGACATCTGGACATCCGGCATCATCATTGTCGGAAACGCCATTCCGGCATTTCTGTTCGCCATCCTGCTGATCGTACTGTTCGCCGGCGGGCGCTATTTCGACTGGTTCCCGTTACGCGGACTGGTTTCGGAAAATTTCGACGAGCTTTCGACCGGTGCCCAGGTCATCGATTACTTCTGGCACATGGCCTTGCCGATCCTCTCTATGGTGATCGGTGGCTTTGCCGGTCTGGCGATGCTGACCAAAAACTCGTTCATGGAAGAAATCAACAAGCAGTATGTGGTCACGGCCAGGTCCAAGGGGCTGACGGAAAGTCGCGTGCTGTACGGGCATATCTTCCGGAACGCGATGTTGATCGTCATCGCCGGATTCCCGGGCGCCTTTATCGGTATCCTGTTTTCGTCGTCGCTGATCATTGAAATCATCTTTTCGCTGGATGGGCTCGGCTTGCTCGGCTTCGAAGCCGCCCTGAACCGTGATTACCCGGTGATGTTCGCGACATTGTATTTCTTTGGCTTGCTGGGCCTTGTCGTCGGCATTGTATCCGATGTCATGTATCACATCGTCGATCCCCGGATCGATTTTGAAAGCAGGGATGCCTAGGATGGCCAGCACCCTCACCACGCCTGCGCATGAAACCGATACGGGCACCCGGCCTTGGGTAAGGCTGAGCCCGCTGAACGCACGCCGGCTTGAGAATTTCGCGCCAACAAACGCGGCTTCTGGTCGCTGTGGATTTTTCTGGCGATGTTTGTCGTCAGCCTGTTTGCCGAAGTGATCGCCAACGACAAACCGGTTTTCGTCTGGTTCGACGGCAGCCTCTACACACCGATCATCAACGCATACCCGGAAACGACCTTCGGAGGCGAGTTCAAGACCGAGGCGGATTACCGCGATCCGTTCGTTAGCGATCTGATCAAAGCCAAAGGCTGGATGATCTGGCCCCCGGTCCGGTTTTCCTATGATACGGTAAACCTCAATCTTGCCGGTCCCGCACCTTATGGCCCGACCGCGGACAACTGGCTCGGCACCGATGATCAGGGCCGGGACGTTCTGGCCCGGACGATCTATGGCTTTCGCATTTCCGTGGTCTTCGGCTTCATGCTGACGATCCTGAGTTCCATGCTGGGCATCGCCATCGGTGCCACGCAGGGATATTTTGGTGGCTGGATCGATCTGATCGGCCAGCGCTTTATCGAGATATGGACTTCGATGCCGCAGTTGTATCTGCTGATCATTCTGGCCAGTGTGTTCGTGCCGAGCTTCTGGTTGTTGTTGGGTCTGCTGCTGCTGTTCCAGTGGGTCTCGCTGGTCGGTGTGGTCAGGGCGGAATTTCTGCGCACCCGCAACTTCGATTATGTCCGCGCCGCCCGCGCCATGGGGGCTGCCGATGTGGTGATCATGTTCAAGCACATCCTGCCCAATGCCATGGTCGCGACCCTGACATTGTTGCCATTTATTCTGGCCGGATCGGTGACGATCCTCACCTCGCTTGATTTTCTGGGATTCGGCCTGCCGCCCGGTTCACCCTCCCTGGGCGAACTGCTCAATCAGGGCAAGAACAACCTGCATGCACCCTGGCTCGGCATCACCGCGTTCATTATCCTGTCGCTGATGCTATCCTTGCTGGTGTTTATCGGTGAAGCAGTGCGTGACGCCTTCGACCCCAGGAAAACTTTCCGATGAGCACGATCCTCAAAGTCGAAAATCTGCATGTCTCGTTCGGTCGCGGTGCGCGCGAAGTGAAGGCCGTCGAAGGTGTCTCATTCGATATCGAGGCCGGGCGCACCCATGCGCTGGTCGGCGAGTCCGGTTCCGGCAAGTCGGTGTCGGCATTGTCGATCATGCGCCTGCTGCCTTACCCGACCGCCTGGCATCCTGAAGGAACCATCAATTTTACCGGCGAAGCCCTGATCGATGCGCCTGAAAGCATCATGCAGACCATTCGTGGCAACCGCATTGCGATGATTTTTCAGGAACCTCTGAACAGCCTCAACCCGCTGCATTCGATCGAGCAACAGATTTCCGAAGTCCTGTTGGTGCATAAGAACATGTCGATGGCCGATGCCCGGGCGCGCGTCATCCAGTTGTTGAATCTTGTCGGCCTTGCAAGCGCCAGCGAGCGTCTGCACGCCTTGCCGCATGAGTTTTCAGGCGGCCAGCAGCAACGCATCATGATTGCCATGGCGCTTGCCAACGAACCGGAAATCCTGATTGCCGACGAGCCGACGACAGCGCTCGACGTCACCGTGCAGGCACAGATCCTTAAACTGCTGAAGGATTTGCAGCAGGAACTGGGCATGGCCATGCTGCTGATTACCCACGACCTCGGCATCGTCCGCCACATGGCCGATACGGTATCCGTCATGAGCCACGGCAAGGTTGTCGAATGCGGCGATGCCAGGACCGTATTTGAGCACCCCACCCATGCATACACGCAACACCTGCTCGCCGCCGAGCCGAAAGGCCTGCCCGAACCGGCACCGGACGGCGCCAGTGTCATCAGGGGCAGCGACGTCAAGGTCTGGTTCCCGATCAAGCGCGGTGTGCTGCGTCGCACGGTCGGCTACATCAAGGCGGTCGATGGCATCTCCGTTGATATTCGTGCCGGACATACCCTCGGCATCGTCGGCGAATCCGGATCCGGCAAATCGACGCTCGGCCGTGCCCTGATCCGTCTCGAGCATGCAACCGGTGCCATCGAATTCAACGGCAAGACGCTGCAGGGGCTGAGCTGGAAACAGTTACGCCCGCTCAGGCGCGAAATGCAGATCGTCTTTCAGGATCCCTATGGCTCGCTCAGTCCACGCATGTCGATCGGCCAGATTATCGAGGAAGGCATGATCATTCATGATCTCGGCAACGCCGATGAGCGTCGTCAGATGATCGACGATGCGCTCATCGAAGTCGGGCTGGAGCCGACCATGCGGGATCGCTACCCGCATGAGTTTTCCGGCGGCCAGCGCCAGCGGATCGCCATTGCCCGCGCCCTTGTCCTGAAGCCAAAATTCATCGTCCTTGATGAGCCGACCAGTGCGCTGGATATGTCGGTGCAGGCGCAGATCGTCGAACTGCTCAGAAGCCTGCAAAAGAAATACGATCTGGCCTACATGTTCATCAGCCACGATCTCAAGGTGGTCCGTGCCATGGCCCATGACGTGGTCGTCATGAAGGATGGCCGCGTTGTCGAACAGGGCCCGGCGGAAACGATCTTCAACAACCCGGCCGAGCCCTATACCAGGGCGCTGCTCGCCGCTGCCCTCAACCTCAAGGCCGACGACACTGGCGTGGTCAGCACCTAGTTTCTTTTAAAGTCCCATCTGCGCCATCTCGACTTGATTCACATGCCCTTTCCCGACACAAAGGTAGATAAAGGCACCAACCTCGTCATTCCCGCGAAAGCGGGAATCCATGTGATCTGCAATCTGGATCCTCGCCTGTGCGAGGATGACGAACATGATGAATAAGGTGAAAACAATGAAATTCATGTTCCTTTCCGCTGCCGACAAGGCTCAGGCATGGCGCGAAGCCATGCTCGCCAAGTTTCCGGACGCCGGGTTCGACATCTGGCCGGACGAAACCACGGACAAGGCCAGTTACGATTACGCCATCGTCTGGCGGCCACCGGTGGGAGAGCTTAAAACGTTTCCGAACCTGAAGGGCATCCTGTCACTGGGTGCCGGTGTCGACGGCATTCTCAGCGATACCGACCTCCCCGAAAATGTGCCCGTGGTGCGCCTCGTCGACCGGTGCCTGACCGAGGGCATGAGCGAGTACGTGCTTTATTGGGTGATCCATTATCATCGCCGATTGGGCGTTTATCTGAACTGGACCAAAGGCGGCACCTGGAAGCAGATGCGCCAGACCGATACCCGCGACCGAAAAGTGGGTTTTCTTGGCCTGGGTGAGCTTGGCAGCGATGCAGCCAAGAAAGTCGCCGCACTCGGTTTCGATGTCGCCGGCTGGTCCAGAACCGAAAAGCAAATCGATGGCATTACGTCCTATTTCGGCGAAGACGGCCTGATACCGTTCCTGAACCGCACCGAAATTCTGATCGTCTTGCTGCCGCTGACCGCCCAGACCCGTGGCATCATCAACAAGGACACTCTGGCCGCGTTGCCGGAAGGGGCCAATCTGATCAACTGCGCACGCGGTGCCCACGTCGTCGATGACGACCTGCTGGCGGCCCTCGACAGCGGTCATATCAATGCAGCAACCCTTGATGTGTTTCATATCGAACCACTGCCCGCTGATCATGCCTATTGGACGCATCCGAAAGTCACGGTGACGCCGCACATGGCGTCCCTGACGGTGCCTTCAAGCGCTGCTGACTGGATGGAAGAAAACATCAAGCTGATCGAGGCCGGCAAGCCGCCGCTGAATACGGTCGACGTCAAAAAGGGTACTGATCCTCAGCTGAGGCCGGTCCACAGCATGGTGGCGGCAGCGATGACCAGCATCACATCGAGCATGTTCTCGAAGGTTTTGACGCTCATTCTGTCGACCAGCCGCTTGGCGGCAAACGACCCTGCGATCATCGATGCGCCGGACGATCAGACCCTGCACGATCTGCGGCCACGGCAAGGCCCCCAGCATCTGAAAGGTGACCGCCTTTGAGATCATCAGGGCCAGAGAGGCCACGGCTTCGGTCGACAACAGTGCGCCTTTGGACAGGCCGACCGCGCCGAACGCGGGAATGCTGAGCGGTCCTGTCGACAGCACGATACCGGTCAGAAACCCGATACCGCCACCGGCAAGTACCAATTGCCAGAGCGGCATATGCATGTCGCGGACACGCATCCAGCGGCGCAACGGAATGATCGCGAGGAAGAAAATCCCGAGCGAAATCTCGACAATGCTGGCCGGCAGGATCAGCAATGTCCTGGCGCCCAGTGCGGCCCCCGGCACGCCTAGAATCGCGTACGCAAAGAAAGCCCGCCAGTCAATTTCACGCCACCAAGCCAGTGACTTGCCGATGTTTCCCATGACTGCGGCAACGGCCATGATCGGCACTGCCTGTTGCGGGCCAAACTGCAAGATCAGGATGGGCAGCAAAATGATCGATGCGCCCGTACCAACGATGGCACTGAGCCCCCCGGCACAGAGACCGGCCGCCAAGACAAAGATGTATCCGGTCACAGAATATCGTAAGCGATGGCGAGCAGGAACATGCCAAGGCCGATTCTATAGATGACGAACGGCAGAAACGAAGCGCGGCGAAGCCAGGACATCATCAGGACAATCGCAATCAGCGCGAAGATAAAGGCGAGGCCGGCAGCGACGAAGGCATCCGCTGCCAGTGTCACATCGCCGGATTTGTAGATGTCGATACCGCTGAGGGTCCCAGCGGCAATGATGACCGGGATCGACAGCAACATCGAGAAACGGGCCGCATCAATCCGTTCCATGCCGATGAAGCGGGCCGCCGTCATTGTGACCCCGGAACGGCTGGTACCCGGGATCAACGCCAGACACTGGGCCAGACCGATGATGATGACATCAAAAAAGCCCAGATGCTCGATCCGGCGTACGGTCATGCCGACCTGATCTGCGATCCACAGCAGAATACCGAATCCGAGCGTCGCCCAAGCGATGACCACGATGCTACGCAGCATCTCGGTGCCATAGTGGTGCAGGGCATACCCGGCGATAACCACCGGAAGGGTACCGATGACCAAGAGCATGAACAGCCTGGCGCCGGGATCGCTGCGCCCTTTCAGGAATCGCCCGATGCCGCTCAGCATGGCCCCGACATCGCGGTACAGATACGCCAGAACGGCAAAAAGCGTCCCAACATGGACGGCAACATCCATAACAAGCCCCTGATCCGGCCAGCCCAAGAACTCAGGCACCAGCGCCAGATGGCCTGAAGAACTGATTGGCAGGAACTCGGTCAATCCCTGAACAGCGGCTAAAATGACAAGATGTAGGATCGGCATGGACGCACCTCGCAAGGTCTTGTGAGACATACCGCGATTGCTTGACGCTGCCAATCGTCAATTTAGTCTCATAATTGTACTAATACGCTTCCTGCCAAGAAATATAAGCGACAATTATGCGGCGCGCAGACAATCTTATTGCGCTTGGGGCAAAAAATTAGTAAAAGATACTGACCTAATATCGTGTCACGCGGCCCACTGTTGCCTGAACTGCCCATTTACAGGGCGCATGAGGCAGGAAGGTGCCCGGTCATGTCAGTTGAGAAGCCGCCTTGGGAGGGACGCAGATGCCGGATCGGATGCAGCAGTTTATCAAGATTGACGGCGCAATGCCGGACAAACGGGCTGCCAAAGACCGTCGTCAGGATTTTGACGAGATTTACGACGAGTATTCAGCCGAAGGCGCAACAGCGCAGGCTTCACGCTGCGAGCAATGCGGCATTCCCTATTGCCAGGTTCACTGCCCGCTGCAGAACAACATCCCCGACTGGCTGCGTCTGGCCACCGAAGGCCGACTCCAGGAAGCTTATGAGACTTCGCAGGCGACCAACACGTTTCCAGAAGTTTGCGGCCGGATCTGTCCGCAGGACCGGCTCTGTGAAGGCTCCTGTGTGCTTGAACAGTCAAAGCACGGCACCGTGACCATTGGTGCCGTTGAAAAATACATCACCGATACCGCCTGGAAGGAAGGCTGGGTCAAAGCCCCCGTCCCCCGGGAAAAGCTGGGTCTGAGCGTCGGCATCATTGGCGGTGGACCGGCCGGACTGGCTGCGGCTGACCGCTTGCTGGCGAAGGGATACACGGTTCATGTGTATGACCGCTATGACCGCATGGGCGGTCTGCTGATATACGGCATTCCCAATTTCAAGCTGGAAAAGGACATCGTCGAGCGCCGCACGCGGCTGCTGGCAGACGGCGGTGTTGTCTATCACAACAACTTCGAAGTTGGCCGCGACGCCTCGCTGGCTGATCTCAGGGCGGAACACGATGCCGTGCTGATCGCTACGGGCGTCTATCTGGGCCGCGAACTGCAGGCCCCGGGATCAGGCCTGAAAAACATCTTCGCCGCCATGGATTTCCTGACCGCATCTAATCGCAAGGGCCTGGGCGACAAGGTACCGGCATTCGACGATGGGACACTGAACGCCAACGGCAAGAACGTGGTCGTCATCGGCGGTGGCGACACCGCCATGGACTGTGTCCGCACGGCGGTCCGTCAGGGCGCAAAGTCCGTCAAGTGTCTGTACCGCCGCGACCGCGCCAACATGCCGGCTCGCAGCGCGAGGTGGCCGAATGCCGAAGAGGAGGGCGTCGAATTCGTCTGGCTGTCCGCCCCCGAAGCGTTCCACGGCAAGGACCACATCACCGCCGTGCAGGCGCACCGAATGCATCTGGGCGTTGCCGACATCACCGGCCGCCAGATTCCGGAACCGATCCCGGGCTCGAGCTTCAGCATTGATGCCGACATTGCGATCAAAGCTCTGGGCTTCGATCCGGAAGACCTGCCGACCTTGTTCGGCGCACCGGAACTGGCCGTCACCAAATGGGGCACCGTCAAAGTTTCCGAGCCCAACAAGATGCACCGAGCTTGAAGGCGTTTTTGCTGCCGGCGACATCGTGCCGCGGCGCCTCGCTCGTCGTCTGGGCGATCAAGGATGGCCGAGATGCGGCTGACGGCATTCATCAGTACCTGCAGGCGTGCGCCAAGCGCGCCGATGCGGCCTGAGGGAGGATTCCATGAGCAACAAAGCCAGCGGTCGATGCCTCTGCGGGAAAGTCCGTTTTACCACCGAACCAGTTTCGGAAATAGGCATCTGCCATTGCGAGATGTGCCGCCGCTGGAGCAGCGGCCCGACCATCGCCGCTCATCTGAGTGGCGCACCGGAAATAACCGGAGGTGAATACATCACCTGGTACGGCAGTTCCGACTGGGCGGAGCGGGGTTTCTGCAGCGCCTGCGGCAGTAATCTTTTTTACCGCCTGAAAGGGGAAGCGCCGCAATATGTTTCCATGGCCGGCACTTACGAAGACCAGTCAGCATTCAAGATCAACACACAGATTTTCATTGAAGAGAAACCCGATTACTACGCATTCGCCGGCACGATACCGGCGATGACAGGTGCGGAAGTCTTCGCCATGTACGCAGCCCCGAATGAGCCCGATGATGTGGAGAGCAAGCCATGAGCAACCCTATGGATAACGCCCCGGAATCCGGCACGGAATTCGTTGAGCGCTGGCAAGCCAATGCTGATCACCTGGAGCAGTTCGGCATGTACGATCCGGCAGACGAGCACGCATCGTGCGGCGTCGGCATGATCGCCACCATGAACGGCCTGCCCAATCGCCGCGTCGTCACCGCCGCCATTGAAGCGCTGAAGAAAATCTGGCACCGCGGTGCCGTTGATGCCGACGGCAAGACCGGCGACGGTGCCGGTATTCACGTCCAGATTCCGTGGGAATTCGTCAAGGAACACATTCGCCACACAGGCCACGAGCCCGGCAACGACAAGATCGCCGTCGGCATGGTTTTCCTGCCGAAAGCCGATCTCGGCGCTCAGGAAATTTGCCGCTCCATCGTTGAGACCGAAGTGCTGCGCGCCGGTTATGGCATTTACGGCTGGCGTCAGGTGCCGATAAACGTCGACGTCATCGGCGAGAAAGCGAACGCATCGCGCCCGGAAATCGAACAGATCATGCTGTCGACCAGTGCCGATATCGCCTATGAGGATTTCGAACGCGACCTTTACATTGTCCGCCGCCGCATCGAACAGCGCGTGCTGGCTGAACACATCATCGATTTTTATATCTGCTCACCTAAGCTGCCGCTCGGTTGTCTACAAGGAGCATGTTCCTGACCGAGCAGCTGACGTCATTCTATCCGGATCTGCTGGACGAGCGCTTCATCTCGAATTTCGCCATCTATCACCAGCGTTATTCGACCAATACCTTCCCGACATGGCGTCTGGCGCAGCCGTTCCGCATGCTGGCACACAACGGCGAAATCAACACGCTGACCGGCAACGTCAAGCTGATGAAAGCGCATGAGCCGAAGATGGCGTCGCCGCTGTTCGGTGAGAATATCGAGGATCTGAAGCCGATCATCCCGTCAAGAAGCTCGGATTCCGAAGCGCTCGACAGTGTATTCGAACTGCTGTGCCGCGCCGGCCGTCCGGCACCGATGGTCAAGGCGATGACGATTCCGGAATCCATTGCCCAGAACAAGACCATGCCACCGGCCCATGAAGCCCTGTTCACGTACTGCAATGCCGTGCTCGAGCCATGGGATGGGCCGGCCGCCATTTGCGCCCATGACGGGCGCTGGGTCGTTGCCGGCATGGACCGTAACGGTCTCAGACCGATGCGCTTCATTACCACAAACGACGGCTTGCTGGTCGTCGGCTCGGAAGCCGGCATGGTCGAAATTCCGGACGGCACAATCACCGAAAAAGGCCGCGTCGGCCCCGGCGGCATGATCGGCATCGATCTTGAAAACGGCAAATTCTATCACGATACGGAACTCAAAAACCTGATCGCCAGCCGTGCCGATTTTTCCAAGTGGACGGAGCGGACAACCGCGCTCGACGACATCATCGAAGCCGCCGACGTCAAAGGCAGCATGCTCAGCCCGGAAGATCTCCGCCGCCGCCAGCATTGCTTCGGTCTGAGCATGGAAGATATGGAAATGATCCTGCAGCCGATGATCGAGGGCGGCAAGGAAGCCATCGGCTCGATGGGTGATGACGCACCGCTTGCCGTTCTATCGGACAAGCGTCGCGGTCTGCATCATTTCTTCCGCCAGGCGTTCAGCTAGGTCACCAATCCGCCGATCGACAGCTTGCGCGAACGCCGGGTGATGAGCCTGAAGACCCGTCTCGGTAACTTAGGGAACATCCTCGACGAGGAACCAAGCCAGTGCGATCTGTTGCAACTGGAAAGCCCGGTTCTCAGCAATGCCGCGTTCGAAGCGATGAAACGCTACATGGGCGATACCGCCGCCGAAGTGGACTGCACCTTTATCCCTGAGGGTGCCGGATCGTTGACGGATGCGCTGAACCGTATCCGCTCGGAAGCCGAAGCTGCTGTTCGCGCCGGAAAAACGCACCTCGTGCTGTCGGATATGAACACCAGTGCAGAGCGCGCACCGGTGCCGATGATATTAGCCGCCGGTGGGGTGCATACCCATCTGGTTCGTGAGCAGCTCAGGACCTTTACGTCGATCAACGTCCGCTCGTCGGAATGTCTGGACGTACACTATTTTGCCGTTCTGATCGGCGTCGGCTCGACCACGGTCAATGCCTATCTGACGGAAGAAGCCATCTATGACCGGCAGCGGCGTGGCCTGCTTGGCGACATGAGCGTCGAGCAAGCGGTCGATAATTATAAAACCGCAATCGATCAGGGTTTGCTCAAGATCATGTCGAAAATGGGCATCGGTGTGCTCAGTTCCTACAGGGGCGGTTATTGCTTCGAGGCCGTCGGCCTGTCGCGCGCCCTCGTCGCAGCCTTTTTCCTGGCATGGCGACAAGAATTTCCAGGATCGGCCTGCTGCCAGAGCATCAAGCGCAACGTCGCTGCCATGCATGCGGCCGCCTTCGATGCTGGATGCCATACCTTTGCCGGTCGGCGGATTCTACAAGTTTCGCTCGGGCGGCGAGCGGCATGGCCACGACGGCAAACTGATTCATGTGCTGCAATCCGCCGTCGGCGCAGAATCCTATTCGCTCTATAAAAAATATTCGCAAGGCGTGCATGCACGTCAGCCGATCTTCCTGCGCGACTTGCTGGATTTCAAACACGACCGCAAATCCATTTCGGTCGAACAGGTGCAAAGCGTCACCGAGATCCGCAAGCGTCTAGTGGCACCGGGCATTTCGCTCGGCGCATTGAGCCCGGAAGCGCATGAGACCCTGTCGATTGCCATGAACCGGATCGGCGCAAAGTCGGACAGCGGCGAAGGCGGCGAAGACCCGGCACGCTTCCACCCGCGGCCCAACGGCGACAACCCGTCCAGCGCCATCAAGCAGGTGGCCTCTGGCCGCTTCGGCGTTACGGCGGAGTATCTGAACAACTGCCGCGAGATCGAAATCAAGGTGGCGCAAGGTGCCAAACCGGGTGAAGGCGGGCAGTTACCCGGCTTCAAGGTCTCGTCGATGATTGCCAAATTGCGGCATGCCACTGAAGGCGTGACCCTGATCAGCCCGCCGCCACACCACGATATTTATTCCATCGAGGATCTGGCACAGCTGATCTATGACCTGAAACAGATCAACCCGGAAGCCAGCGTCTGCGTCAAACTGGTGGCCCGCTCCGGCGTCGGCACCATTGCCGCCGGCGTTGCCAAGGCGAAAGCCGATGTAATCCTGATTTCCGGCCATGACGGCGGCACAGGTGCGAGCCCGCAAAGCTCGATCAAGTATGCCGGTATACCCTGGAGATGAGGCTTTCCGAAGCCAACCATGGTGCTGACCCTGAACCGCTTGCGTCACAAGGTGAAACTGCGTGTCGACGGCGGCATGCAAGACCGGTCGTGATGTCGTTATGGCGGCCATGCTCGGCGCCGACGAATTCGGTATCGGCACCGCGTCGCTGGTTGCCATGGGCTGCATCATGGTGCGCCAGTGTCATTCCAACACCTGTCCGGTCGGCGTCTGCACCCAGGACGAAGCACTGCGTGAAAAATTCACCGGCACACCTGAGAAAGTCGTCAACCTGTTCACTTTCGTTGCCGAGGAAGTCAGCGAAATCCTCGCCCAACTCGGTTACGAGACGTTGCAGGAAATCACCGGCCGGTCGGATTTGCTGTCACAGGTCAGCCGTGGGGCATCGCACCTCGATGATCTCGACCTCAACCCATTGTTGCAGCAGGCCGACAGTGGCGGCTATCCGCGTTATTACGACGGCGAAGGCCGCAACGAAGTGCCGGACACGCTGGATGCACAGATCATCAAGGATGCCATGCAGACGTTCCAGCATGGCGAGAAGATGCAGTTGACCTATGCGGTCCGCAACACGCATCGCGCCGTCGGTGCCAGAACCAGCTCAATGATCACCCGCAAATACGGCATGTTCGGGCTTGATCATAACCATCTGACGGTTCGCCTGCGCGGCACCGCCGGACAATCCCTGGGTGCTTTCGCGGTGCAGGGACTGGCCATTGAAGTGCTCGGCGATGCCAACGATTATGTCGGCAAGGGCCTTTCCGGCGGCACCATCGTGCTTCGCCCGCCGGTTTCATCGCCGCTTGAAAGCGAAAAGAACACGATCATCGGCAACACCGTGCTGTACGGTGCGACCGCAGGTCGCCTGTTCGCGGCCGGTCAGGCCGGTGAGCGGTTCTGTGTCCGCAACTCGGGCGCCACGGCAGTGGTCGAGGGCTGCGGCTCGAACGGGTGCGAGTACATGACCGGTGGTCTGGTCGTCATTCTGGGCGAGGTCGGTCCGAACTTCGGTGCCGGCATGACCGGCGGCATGGCCTTCATCTACGATCCGGCCAACACCTTTGATCATCAGGCCAACCCGGAGACCATCATCTGGCAGTCGGTCGAGACCGAATACTGGCAGGATGTGCTGAAGGTACAGATCCAACAGCACGTCAAACGGACCCATTCAAAGCACGCCCTCAGGCTGCTTAACGACTGGGCACGGGTGTTGCCGCATTTCCGCCAGATCGTACCGCAGGAGATGATCGGCAAGCTTGAGCATCCGCTGACGCTTGAGGGAGAAACCGGCCTTAAATCAGCAGGCGAGTAAGTATTGATCGACAGAGTTACAGCGCCGTCATATGACGCC
The DNA here is from genome assembly GCA_965284225.1 of uncultured Rhodospirillales bacterium. Classification (GTDB taxonomy): domain Bacteria; phylum Pseudomonadota; class Alphaproteobacteria; order Rhodospirillales; family Casp-alpha2; genus UBA4479. The sequence goes on along the minus strand of CBDIRN010000002.1, from coordinate 710,365 downwards.
GGAGGCCCCGCCTCCGGCGTTTCCTCATTGTATGTGCAGATCGCGACACCCCGGCGCAGGCCGGGGTCCAGATCAATGCGTTACTCGATTCCGGCCTGCGCCGGAATGACGTGCAAAAGATGATCAGCCGATACTATGTGACTCTTTCATTCACTTGAGGGCACTTTGCAAATCGGTTTACCGGTTCTAGAATCCCCCCATGACTGATCGCCCGCTCATTGGCATCCTGCTTGATTACGAAAGCGAAGGATCGTTTTCGAAGCGGCCGCATTATGCGCTTCGCACTGCTTATTTTGATGCGGTCTGGAAAGCCGGCGGTCTGCCCGTCGGCATCCCCTATCTTGAAGACGCCCGGGCCGATTATCTGAGCGCTCTCGGCGGCCTGATCGTACCCGGTGGTTTTTATCCGTTCCCGCCCGAAGTTTATGGCCAGCCCGCCAATGGCGGCACACTGCATCCCCGCTATGCCTTCGAGCGCACCCTGATGACGGATGCCCTCAAAGGCGACCTGCCGACGCTCGGCATTTGTGCCGGTATGCAGGTTATGGCCGTTGCCCGTGGCGCCACGGTCTGGCGCGACATCAAAACTGAGCTCGATTGCGCTGTTGATCACCTGAACGAGAAACCGGCCGAGCAGACGGCGCACACTGTCGCCATCAAGGCCGGGACACAGTTGTTCAGGATTACCGGTAAAGCTGAGATCGCCGTCAATACGGCGCACAACGAAGCCCTGAAGGATATCCCGGACGGGATTGTCGTTAGCGCCCGCGCACCGGACGGCATCGTCGAGGCCATTGAATTGCCCGACCGCCGTTTCGCCATCGGCGTGCAGTGGCATCCGGAATTTTTCCTGAACGACGGTGATCCGAATTTCCGGCTGTTCGAACATCTGGTCAGCGCCGCCGGGACCCGTTCGTGAGCATCCGTGACGGCACCGCCATTGGCGTTGCCGGGTGCGGCGCCATGGGACTGCCGATGGCTGAAAACCTTTTGGCCGCCGGCTTCGACGTCTGGGGCTTCGACGTTAAATCCGTCCCTGCGTCAGACAATCTCAAGAACCGCATGATCGCCGATCCTGCGGCTTTTGCAGCAATAACAGACACCGTCATTTCAGTTGTGCGCAACATCGCCGAGACCGAAGCGTTGCTGTTTGATGAACAGGCGATCTTCAAAGAAGACACACATCCGCAAACCCTGATCCTGTCTTCGACCCTGTCGCCCCGCTATATCAAGGACGTCGCCGCACGGATGCCCGCAAACGTTACCGTGATTGATGCGCCGATGTCCGGTGCGCCCTATCGGGCCAGAGACGCCAGCCTGACCTTCATGGTCGGTGGCGATGCCGACGCCGTGCAGGTGCTGATGCCGGCCTTCGAAGCCATGGGGCAGCAGGTTCATCATCTGGGGCCGGTCGGGGCCGGAGCCGCCTGCAAGGTTGCCAACAATCTGTGCGCCGCTGCCGGCGTTGTTGCCGTCAGACGCGCGCTGAAAGCTGCCGCCGGTTACGGGATTGAGGCCACAAAACTGCTCGACGTCATGCGTACCTCATCGGGTGCAACCTGGTATGGTGACAACCTGCAAAAGATCGACTGGGCCAACGAAGGGTATGATCCGGCCAATACCATGGGCATCCTTGAAAAAGACGTGACCAGTTTTGTCGATGCACTGGACGGTCTGGACGATATCCAGGCCGGCCCGTTCGAAGATGCCATCATCGCAGAAATACGCAGAATGGAGCCGCTGTCATGACTCAATCCGATCGTCATCCAGAAGGCCGCCGCAGCTACCTGACCGCCGCCGCCGCACTCACCGCAGCAGCAGCGGTGGGTCTCGGTGCCTATGGCGCACACGGACTGCACGTTGAGCAAAGCCTGATCGATATCTGGCATACCGCCGTGAATTGATCAGATGTGGCACGCATTGGGCGCCTTCGCTGCGGCCTCGCTGGCTTTCCGGCGCGCAGGCCGCACCAGACTGATCTGCCTGCTGGCCGGATGGTTACTGCTGGTCGGCGCACTGGCATTTTCGATATCGCTTTATCTGTTCGTGATCAACGGCATTGTACCCATTCAGGGGGCGGCGCCTGCAGGCGGCACCCTGATGATCATTGGCTGGATTTGCCTGGCGCTTGCCGCCCTGCAGCGTGGCCGGCAACCGATCTTCTGAAACGATCTGTCACAATCAAAGGCTTCCCGTCTACCGGCTCTCCGGTTAGGGTTTAGCAACACCAAGGGACGGTTGGGGGGAAGATGCGGAAACAGGTATTTCTACTGTTGGACGCGGGGCATACCGAAGCACCGCTGGCCCGGCTCGTCGATATTGTGCTGATCGTCATGATCTCACTCAATGTTATTGCCGTGGTGATTGAGTCCTTACACGATGTATATCTGGCCTATCAATTCTGGTTTGATGCCTTCGAGGTTTTCTCCGTTTCTTTCTTTACCATCGAATATATCCTCAGGGTCTGGTCGTCCGTCGAAAGTGACAATCCACGCTATAGATCATCATTCAAAGGCCGGCTACGCTTCATGCTGTCGCCACTGGCGCTGATTGATCTGATCGTCATTCTGCCCTTTTTCCTGGGCGCAATCATTGGCGTCGATCTCAGAATGCTGCGCGCATTGCGCCTGCTGCGCGCCTTCCGGTTAACCCGGTACGCCAATTCCATGAATTTGCTGCTGCAGGTTCTGAGAGACGAAGCACCGATTATTTCAGCAGCCCTGTTCGTGCTCCTGATGCTGATTTCCGTCGCCGCCAGCATTACGTATCTGGCCGAGTACAAAGCCCAGCCGGAAGCCTTCGGCTCGATCCCGCACGCGCTCTGGTGGGCGGTCGTGACCATGACCACCATCGGCTATGGGGATGTCGTGCCGCAGACCCTGGTCGGTCGCCTTTGTGCCTCAGTGATTGGCATCATCAGTGTCGGCATGGTCGCTTTACCGGCAGGCATATTGGCATCCGGGTTCAATGAAGCGCTGCATTCAAGGCGACGCAAGTACGAGCAACTGGTCGATAACGTTCTGGAAGACGGCAGCATCGACGCTGATGAACAAGCTCAATTGCGGCATCTGCAGGAAGAACTGGGCCTCACCATTCAAGAAGCGGCTGCCATTCTCAAGGCCGGTTACAGGAAAAGGAGCATCGGGGAGGAAATCTGCCAGCAATGCGGCAAAACCGTCCTGATAACGCCACCGCCAGATCATGATGGCAAGCCACCAGAAGGTGGCAGCACGCCAAGACGGGTCTCTAAATTCGGCTAAACAGAATCAGGCGACCGCGCGAATTTCCGGCGAGATTATTTTCTGGCGTGGTTGCTCTCGTGGCGGGGCGAACAACAACCCGCCCATCCGGAAGGATCGGCCCAACTCACCGGCCACGGCCAGCACTGTCCCATGACAGGACGATGGCAATAACAGGGTAACCATGGCATGGGCATGGGGACGGCGATCGTGGAGCACGGCACCGATCAGTGCGATCAGGGTCCGCTCATCGACCGTTGCGCCAAGACTGCCTGGGCGCATCAGATAAAACGTGCGGCGTGTCTGCAGGCCCAGAATATGCCCCAGCAGTTTGATCGCCTTGGCGGCCCGCTCTCCGGCCGGGGTTCCCAATTCATGGCATAACCGCCGCCGGATATAGGTCAGATTTTCCGGGTTCTGCGACCACAGCCTGAAGCTGTCCAGCAGCAGACTTTCGGCACGGCAAAAGCGTGTTTCGTCGGATTGTCCGATCTTGAGCCCGTTCTGTTTTTGATGGGTCATGCGCTATCTCCCTGAATGCATACCCTAGGAAATAGCATATTCTGCTCTATATGCAAATGATAATCATTATCATTTAAGACAGCAGCCTCACCCATGCTCCCTGAGAATATGGCCGGCGAAATACAGGGAACCGCAAATCAGGAGACGCCCTGGCCCTTCGGCCTTGCCTGCAATGGCCCGCGCCGCAGCCAACGCGGTCTTGGCCGTTTTCGCCTGAAGCCCGGCCTTGCGTGCAATCGCCGCCAGTTCCCGGGCCGGAATTGCCGCCGCTTCGTTGGGAATGGTGATGCAGTGAACGCTTTCGACGCTGCCTGAGAGCGGCTGGAAATACCCGAGCGGCTGCTTCGAGTTGATCATCCCGTTAATCAGGTAGAGCGGCCGGTCCGACCAGGCCTTCCGGACGTGCCTGGCGATGGCTTCGCCGGCGTCCGGATTATGTCCGCCATCAAGCCAGACTTCCCAATCCTGCCCCAAAGCATCGATAATCGGCCCCTTGCAGAGATGCTGCAGACGCGCCGGCCACTGCACCGACTGCAATCCCTGGGCGATATGCGCTGGTGTAATCCTGAAATCCGCCAATGTCCGCGCCATCACCGCGGCATGTCCGGCATTGGCAATCTGATGCGCGCCCGGCAATGCCGGCAACGGCAGCGTCAGGGTCTCGCCATGGTGTTCCAGAACCATGCCGTCACCCTGTTCATAGGCCCGCCAGTTGACGCCCCATTCCAGCAAGGGGGCCTGTTTCGCATCCGTGTGGCCGACGATCACATCCATCGCATCGGCGCTTTGCGGACCGACAATACAAGGCACGCCGGGCTTGATGATACCGGCCTTTTCGGTGGCGATTTCGGCCAGACTCTCGCCCAGAAACTGCTGGTGATCCATGGAAACCGACGTTATGCCCGTCAGCGCCGGGCGGGGAATAACGTTGGTGGCATCGAGCCGTCCGCCCAGTCCGTTTTCCAGCAGCACGATATCGGCCGGGGTTCTGGAGAAAGCCAGAAACGCCGCCGCTGTCGTGATTTCAAAAAAAGTGATCGGCTGCCCGGCATTGGCTATTTCACATTCCTGCAAAACGTCGTCCAGATAGGCTTCTTCGATCAAGGTCCCGGCAAGGCGGATGCGTTCGTGAAAGCGGACCAGATGCGGCGACGTGTAGACATGCACCCTGTATCCCGCCGCTTCGAGGATCGCCCTGAGATAGGCCAGTACCGAGCCCTTGCCGTTTGTCCCCGTGACATGGACGACCGGCGCCAGCGCGCGTTCGGGATGACCAAGCGCAGCCAGAAGCCGCTCCACACGCCCCAGCGATAAATCGACAAGCTTTGGATGCAGTGAAAGCAGACGCTTGAGCGTCTCGTCAGTCTTCGGAGTCGTCACCGTTTTCAGTGCCGCCTTTTTTACTGTCCGCTGTGCGTTTTTCCGTGCCGTTGCCTTCTCGGGGGCAGGATTTCCCCGTCGAGGGTCAGCTTGGCAGAATTGGCAACGGGGACCAGATCCCCTGCTTTACCAGGCGCCATCAGAAGATTAATGACCTTTGACAGGCGATCACGCAGCTCGCGCCTGGACACGACCATGTCGACCATGCCGTGTTCGAACAGGTACTCGGCGCGCTGGAAACCTTCCGGCAGGGTTTCCCGGATCGTCTGCTCGATAACCCGCTGACCGGCAAAGCCGATCACCGAGCCATGTTCCGCAATATGGATATCGCCCAGCATGGCGAGCGAAGCCGACACACCACCGGTGGTCGGATCGCACAGCACAACGATGTAGGGCAGACCTGCTTCACGGACTTCTTCAACGGCGATTGTGGTGCGGGCCAATTGCATCAGGGAATGAATCCCCTCCTGCATTCTGGCCCCGCCCGACGATGTCAGGATCACCAGTGGCGCTTTCAGTTTCACGGCCAATCTGGCCGCAGTCACCACGCCCTCACCGACGGCAATTCCCATCGAGCCGCCCATGAAGGCGAAATCAAAAGCCGCCATCACGGTCCGGATGCCGCCAACCTTGCCGTCAGCAACCAGGATCGCATCTTTCGTTTTGTTCTTGGCCTGGGCTTCTTTGAGGCGGTCGGAATAGCGCTTGATGTCGCGAAACTTTAGTGGATCGGCGATCGGCACCGTCAGTTCGGCTTCTTCGTATTCTGCGTCGTCGAACAGCATATCAAGGCGTTCTTTGGCACCGAGACGCATGTGATGATCGCAGTGCTGGCAGACACGCAGGTTCTTGGCCAGATCGCGATGAAAAATCATCTGCCCGCAATTCGGGCACTTGTGCCACAGATTGTCCGGGACTTCCTTGCGTCCACCAACCAGCTCACGAAGCTTCGGGCGAACGAAATTGGCGATCCAGCTCAAGAGGCTTACTCCGTTTTGGCGGCGCTGCGGACGCCTTCGGCCAGGGACCTGACGAGATCAAGCACGGCATCGACTGTACCAGGACCCGGCTTGCCCTTATCATCAAGGTTTGCCGTGATCTGGTCAACCAGTGCTGAGCCGACCACCGCAGCATCGGCCACGGCGGCGATTTTCGCGGCCTGATCGGGGGTCCGGATTCCAAACCCGACGGCCACCGGCAGATCGGTTTTTGCGCGAATCCGTCCGATGTGCTCGGCAACATCGGCAGCATTCGCCGATCGGGTACCGGTAATGCCGGTGATCGCAACGAAATAGACAAAGCCGGATGCGTTCTCAAGAACGCGGGGCAAGCGCTGATCGGTGGTTGTCGGGGCCGCCAGATAGATAAAGTTGATACCCGCATCCAGCGCCGGCAGGCAAAGCTCGCCCTCTTCTTCCGGTGGCAGGTCGACAACAATCAGCCCGTCGACACCGGCCTTTTTGGCGTCCTTCAGGAACGCCTCGACACCGTAGATATAGATCGGATTGTAATAGCCCATCAGGACGATCGGCGTGTCATCATCCTTCTTGCGGTATTCGGCGACGATGCCGAGCGTTTTTCTGAGCGACATGCCGCCTTTGATGGCGCGCAGTGAACTGGCCTGAACGGACGGCCCATCGGCCATCGGATCAGAGAACGGCACACCGAGCTCGATCATGTCGGCGCCTGCCTCAGCAAGGCCGTTGAGGATCTTTACCGATGTTTCAAGATCAGGGTCGCCAGCGGTGGTGAATGTCACCAGACCGGGGCGGCCCTCTTTCTTGAGGGCAGCAAAACGGCGGGCGATGCGGGTTTCTGGTTTTTTGCTCATGACCGGCTCACATATCAAAGCCGAAACGCTCGGCAACGGCGAAGATATCCTTGTCGCCGCGGCCGCACATATTCATCACCAGCAAATGATCCTTCGGCAGGTCCGGTGCGATCTTGGCGACATAGGCCAGTGCGTGGCAAGGCTCCAGCGCCGGAATAATTCCTTCGTTGGCAGTGCAGAGCTTGAACGCTTCGAGCGCTTCCAGATCGGTCGCAGAAACATATTCGACGCGACCGATATCGCGCAGCCACGCGTGTTCGGGGCCGATACCGGGATAATCGAGACCGGCCGAAATCGAATAGCCGTCCTTGATCTGGCCTTCGGCATCCTGCAGCAGATACGTCCGGTTGCCGTGCAGCACGCCCGGCTGACCGCCATTCAGCGAAGCGCAGTGCTCGCCGCTTTCGATGCCGTGTCCTGCCGCTTCAACGCCGATGATCCTGACGCTGTCGTCATCCAGAAACGGATGGAACAGGCCAATGGCATTCGAGCCACCGCCGATGGCGGCGATCAGGCTGTCGGGCAGACGGCCTTCCTGTTCGGCCATCTGTTCGCGGGTCTCGTTGCCGATGATGCACTGAAAATCGCGCACCATCATCGGGTACGGATGTGGCCCGGCAGCGGTGCCGATCAGATAATAGGTGTCTTCGACATTGGCGACCCAATCCCTGAGCGCTTCGTTCATGGCGTCCTTGAGCGTGCCGGTACCGGCTGTCACCGGGACCACTTCTGCGCCCAGAAGCTTCATCCGGAAAACGTTCGGCTTTTGCCGCACGACATCGGTTGCGCCCATGTAGACGATGCACTTCATGCCGAACAGGGCGCAGACGGTTGCCGTCGCAACGCCATGCTGACCGGCGCCGGTCTCGGCAATGATGCGCTTCTTGCCCATGCGCCGGGCCAGCAGTATCTGGCCGACGGTGTTATTGATCTTGTGCGCACCGGTATGGTTCAGCTCGTCGCGCTTGAAATAGACCTTGGCACCCCCGAACAGTTTGGTCAGGCGCTCGGCGAAATACAGCGGCGACGGACGGCCGACATAGTGCTTCATCAGATAGTTGAACTCGGCCCAGAAGTCGTCGTCCTGACGCGCAGCTTCCCAGGCTTTCTCAACCTCGAGAATAAGGGGCATCAGGGTTTCGGCGACAAACCTGCCGCCGTAGATGCCAAAATGGCCGTTTTCATCAACGCCGGAGCGTAAAGTGTTCAACTTGCTCATAACCAGTCCCTTCCTAAGGGCCGCAACTTAGACCTTGGAGGCGCCGTTTAACAGGGATTTCTCTCCCTTTGCAGTGCCCTATCGGCTCTGCACGGCGGCAATGAAATCATGGATTTTCTGCGTGCTTTTCTGTCCCGGCGCGTCCTCGACACCGCTTGAGACATCAACCATCGGCGCGCCGGTGATGCTGAGCGCCCTGGCAACGTTGGACGCATCGAGCCCGCCCGCCAAAAGCCACGGCACCTGAAAATCGATGCCCTGAAGCAAGGTCCAGTCGAAGCTTTCCGCATTACCGCCCGGGCGGGTGGCATCTTTAGGCGGCTTGGCGTCGAACAGCAGCATGTCGGCATGACCTTCGAATATCCGGGCGGCAGCGACATCGTCTGCGCTCGAGATCGGCAGCGCCTTGATCACCGGCAAACCGAAGGCTTTGCGCACATGATCGACGCGCGCTGGCGTTTCCGAGCCATGCAACTGCACGGTATCGATCCCGGCACCGGCAACGATACGCGCCAGCAGATCATCATCGGCATCAACGGTGAGCGCGACCTTGCGGACGGATTCTGGCACCCGCGCCGTCAGGCTTGCTGCTTCCTCGATGGAAACATTGCGGGGCGAGGGCGGAAAGAACACAAAACCGGTCAGGCCGGCACCAGCCGCAACAGCGGCGTCGACGTGCCGGGCTTCGCGAAGCCCGCAAATTTTGACGATGGTGCTCATACTTTACCTGTTCCAGTTAATCATGCCTAGAGATTGGCCATTCACTGACGCACGTCAACCAATGCATCCATAAACCCATTTAAAAAATATCGTCATTCCCGCGCAGGCTGGAACCCAGTTATCATTCATTGTTAAGGTCTGGGTCCCCGCGTTCGCGGAGATGACAGCAAGGAGTTACAGACCGGCCAGTTCGTCGGCAATCCGTTTGGCGGCAGCCAGCGGGTCATCGGCACCGGTGATCGGCCGACCGATAACGATATAGTCGGCTCCGTCCCGGATTGCCTGTGCCGGTGTCGTGATCCGTTTCTGGTCCCCCGCCGCCGCCCAGTCCGGACGGATGCCCGGCACCACCAGCTTGAAATCGGGGCCGCAAGCAGCACGGATCGCCTTGATTTCGCGCGGGCTGCAGACGACGCCGCCAAGGCCGCACGATTGCGTCAGCATGGCCAGACGCACAACCTGACTTTCCGTGCCATCCTTAACGCCTACGGCCTGCAGATCATCGTCGCTGAGCGACGTCAGCACGGTCACTGCGATCAGCAAGGGCTTGTCATCACCGGCGGTTTCCACCGCGTCTGCAGCGGCCTGCATCATCGCCGGGCCGCCTTGTGCATGCACATTGAGGATTGCCGGGTGCAGATCAAGGGTCGACCTGACCGCACCGGCAACCGTGTTCGGGATATCGTGAAATTTCAGATCAAGGAATAACGGCATACCGAGCGCCGAGATCGCCCTGGCACCCTCGGGTCCGTTGGCATAATAAAATTCCATGCCGAGTTTCACGCCGCCAACATGGCCCGCCAGCATTTTGGCGAGGGACAATGCCTTTTCGATATCCGGTGTATCGAGGGCGACGTATATGCGGTCTGTCGGTGCAAGGCTCATAATGCGCCGTCTTAACCTTCCAGATGCCGGTAGGCAAGCATGGCAGCTGCCAGATCTTCAATCGCCGTTCCCGCCGACTTGAACAAGGTTATATCATCTGCACCCCGCTTCGGCTGATCGCGCCCGATGCAAGATCGAACAGATCGGCCAACACATCGGCTTCCGTAATGATGCCCCGGCTGAGCGGGTCACAAAGATCGCCCGCTTCTTTCATCGCACCGCCACGGGTGTCGCAATAAACTTTGCATCGTTTCAGCGCTTCATCATCAGTTTCGCGCATGTCCGGGCGAAAGCCGCCGACCAGATCGACATGCTGACCGGGCCTGAGCCACTTACCCCTGATAATCGGTTGTTTGGACAACGTTGCCGAAGACACGATATCGGCCCAGGCAACGCTTTGTTCGAGATTGTCTGTCGGTGCGGCAGCGAGCCCTGCGGCGCGAAGCGCCGCCGCAATTTTTTCGGCATTTGCCGGATTGCGCCCCCACACCCTGACCTCCCGGATCGGCCTGACTGCCGCATGCGCCAGCGGCAAATGCTTTGCCAGCACGCCGGTGCCGATCATCAGAAGCTTCGATGCGCTTTCAGGCGCCAGATACCGCACCGCCAGTGCCGAAGCACAGGCGGTCCGCCTTGCCGTCAGTTCCGGCCCGTCCATCAACGCCAGTGGCTCGCCGGTGTCGCGCCGGAACAACTGATAGGTCGCCTGCACTGCCGGCAGCGACCTGGCAGCATTTTCCGGAGCAACGATGACGGTCTTGACGCCTGTAAATCCGTCATCCGACCACGCCGGCATCAGCAGCATCGTGGAATCCTGTCCATCAGCGACCGGAATGTTGTGATGCGCACGCACCGGCACCGTGACGCCGCCCTTGAACGCCGTATCGATCGCATCGACTAGGGCTGCATAAGGCAGGGACCGGGCGAGTTCCGAGGCACTGAAAAGCTTCATGCGGGGCTCTTAACGCCCGCTGGTGGTTGCCGGCAGTGACGTTGATGCCGCCGTCGACTGACCCTTGGCATCCTGCAATTCACGTTCACGGTCCTGCAGCTTGTTGGTCAGCGAGCGCAGTTCCCGTTCCGAAGTTTCCGCACGCCACAATGCATTGCGGGCGCGTCGGCGCTGGCTCGATGCGGATATCCAGGCAATCACGGCACCCCAGAGAAACCCGAAAATAAAGATCGTCAGAACCAGTGTGAACACGGGCACCGTGATCGCGTGCGGCAAGGGCCACAGATCAAGTGTGACGAGTTCCCGGTTAACGGCAGAGAAAATGATAACCACAAGGGCAAACGGGATCATGATGATCCAGGACAATATGCGCGTCATGCCCAACCTCCAACAAACGCCAGCTTAATTGATACGAACAGCACCGCCGATGAAAATTGCCGGTGATTACTGGCCGTCGTTCAGTCTTTCGCGAAGCTGCTTGCCGGTTTTGAAATACGGGATGAATTTCTCGTCAACACTGACCGAGGCCCCCGTACGCGGATTGCGTCCGACACGTGATGGCCGCGCTTTGACGGAAAATGCCCCGAAGCCACGAAGCTCCACCCGGTCGCCACGCGACAGGGCGGTCGTGATTTCTTCGAAGATCGTAGAGACGATCCGTTCTACTTCACGGTGATACAGGCGCGGATTGTCCGCGGCCAATTTTGCGATCAGCTCAGACTTCGTCATATCCGGCAGTCCTCCAAAGACATGCAGCGCAGCACCTTATCGCCCACCGCTCAGAGAAGGGTGCCAAAGGGCTTGTATGCCGTCAAGTCTAAGTCGTTCAGGCAAAAGTAAATTTCCAAAAATTGCCGACGCCATGGATGACGCGCGTTCATGCCACCAGGCAAGCGGCTCGTCCGGTGCCCATTCAAGCATCGGCAAATCGGCTGGGATGCCGCGTTCCTGATGCAGCCAGGCGCGCGCCGAATTCACATCGCCAATCGCATCGATCAAACCGGCCTCAACCGCATCGGCGCCGACCATGATGCGACCGTCACCGGTGCGGGCACGCACCGCATCGATACTCATGCCCCGACGCTCGGCGACCATTTCCATAAACCGGAGATGCAGCGCATTGATGACCGACTGCAACTGGTCACGGGCTGCTGTGCTCAGCGGCTCCGTCGGATTGGGGGATGCCTTCACGGCGCCGCTTTTGATGATCTCGGGCTTGATCCCGAGCTTGTCCAGCAGGCCCGTAACATCGGCAGATTCCATGATCACGCCGACGGACCCGGTAATCGTGCCGTAGCCGGCGTAGATGCGGTCAGCGGCAATCGCCGCCATATAAGCGCCGCTGGTTGCCATACCGCCCATGACGGCAACCACGGGTTTGTCGGCACCGATCCGCCGGAGCGCCGTGTAGACGGCATCGCCACCGGTGAACGTGCCGCCGGGACTGGAAATGTCGACGATGACGGCTCGGACGTTCTTGTCTTTGGCGAGCGCATCAAGCATCGCCAGGAATTCCTTATCCTCGACAATGATGCCTTCGATATCAATCCGCGCCACATGCGCCTCTTTAGGCAGGACACCGCTGTCTTGAATGCTGACGAATAGTGCTAGGGAAAAGCCGATCACGGCCAGCAGACGCCACCAGGTCAGATGGCGCCGTAATCTTCTGAGAGCGAGCAGGGCGTCGCTATCGAGGCCTGAACTCATGTGGAATAGCTCCTGAGGGGCCAAAAAAGAACGGGCGGCATAAATGCCGCCCGCCCTGTTGTCGGATTATTCTTCCGTCTGATCGTCGTCGGAAGAAGCGTCGTCAGATTTGGCTGCTTTCTTTTTGGCTGCAGCTTTTTTCGGCTTTTCAGCACTCGCCGCATCCTGGTTGCCGGCCAAAGCCGCACCCAGAATGTCGCCAAGCGTCGCACCGGAGTCGGTGGAGCCGTAATCATTCATCGCCTTTTTCTCTTCTTCAACTTCACGGGCCTTGATCGAAAGCGTCACGCGACGGCTCGATTTATCGACCTGTGTGATCTTGGCGTCGACTTTTTCACCAGCGGCGAAACGGTCAGGGCGCTGCTCAGAGCGGTCCCTGGACAGATCAGCCTTGCGGATAAAGCCCGGCACCGCGTCATTGACCATGACCTCGATACCGCCGTCGGTGATCTGTGTCACCGTACAGGTCACGACCGCACCCTTCTTGATGCCGTCGATCGCGCCACCGATCGGATCGGTGCTGAGCTGCTTGATACCAAGCGAGATACGCTCTTTGTCGACGTCAACGTCGAGGATCTTGGCTTTGACCATGTCCCCTTTGGTGTAGTCGGCCAGGGCTTCCTCACCAGCTTTTTCCCAGCTGAGATCAGAAAGGTGTGCCATACCGTCGATGTCACCATCCAGCCCGATGAACAGACCGAATTCGGTGATGTTGCGAACTTCACCTTCGACTTCGCTGCCGACCGGGAACTTGATCAGGAAGTCAGCCCATGGGTTTTCCATGCACTGCTTGAGACCCAGCGAGATACGACGCTTGTCGGAATCCGTGTCGAGCACCATGACTTCGACCTCTTGCGAGGTGGAAACGATTTTGCCCGGATGCACGTTTTTCTTGGTCCAGCTCATTTCAGAGACGTGGACAAGACCTTCAACGCCGGCTTCCAGCTCAACGAATGCGCCGTAATCGGTGATGTTGGTAACGCGGCCCTTGAGCTTGGCACCAACCGGATATTTGCCGGCAATGCCTTCCCACGGATCGGCTTCAAGCTGCTTCATGCCGAGCGAAATACGCTGCGTTTCGGAATTGAAGCGGATCACCTGAACCTTCACCGTCTCGCCAACCTGCAGGGCTTCCGACGGATGATTAATGCGCTTCCACGCAATGTCGGTGACGTGCAACAGGCCGTCAACGCCACCCAGATCGACGAATGCGCCGTAATCGGTGATGTTCTTGACGACGCCGTCCAGAACCTGACCTTCGACCAGATTCTGCATCAGCTCGGAGCGTGCTTCGGAGCGGGTTTCTTCGAGAACCGCACGACGCGACACAACGATGTTGTTGCGCGCCTGATCCATTTTCAGGATCTGGAACGGCTGCGGCGTACCCATCAGGGGCGAAATGTCGCGGACCGGGCGGATGTCGACCTGGCTGCCCGGCAAGAAGGCCACGGCGCCGGAAAGATCGACGATGAAACCACCTTTGACGCGACCAAAAATCACACCATTGACGCGCTCGGCCTTGGCGAACGCCTTTTCCAGATCGGCCCAGGCTTCCTCGCGACGTGCCTTCTCGCGGCTCAGGCGGATGACGCCGTCACGATCTTCGTAGCGCTCGACGAACACGTCGACTTCGTCGCCTGGCTTGATGTCCAGTTCGCGGCCGGGGGTGCCGAATTCCTTGACCGGCACGCGGCCTTCGGATTTCAGACCCACGTCAACCACGACGGAATCGCCATCAATTGCAATTACAGTGCCTTTGAGGACGCGGCCTTCGAAGCCATCGTCCTCTGCGCCCAGCTGTTCGTCCAGCATGGCGGCAAAATCTTCATTCATTTTGGGGGCCTCGGATGAGGCAGTGGAACTAGCCATTATAGTATCTATCCTTCATTTCGTTTCGTTTCTGGCCAACCGGTTGGTTCCGGCGGTCTTCATACAACAGATGCCCAAGGGACTATTGCGTCCCCTGAACGGTTTAAGCGCCACCCTTGGCAGGTGATCTGGTCTATTGGGAAATGCTTATGGCCGCTTGCCGGCAACGATTTCGCGGGCTTTTTCGAACACCTGATCGGCATCCAGCCCGGACGTATCGATGACAACGGCATCGTCGGCCGGTTTCAGGGGCGCAACGGCACGGTTCGTATCCCGTTCGTCGCGTTCCTTCATCTCCTTTAAAACGCGGGCGTATATAGCGTCCTCGCCCGCTTCGCGCAACTCTTTAAAGCGTCTTTCGGCGCGGACCTCGGCGGACGCGGTGACGAAAAACTTCACTTCAGCGTCCGGGCAGACCACGGTACCGACATCGCGGCCATCAAGAACAGCCCCCGCCTTGCCTGCCGGCGGCTCCTTGGCAAAGTCCCGCTGGAACCTGAGCAGGGCGGCACGGACATCCGGAATAACCGACACTTTCGATGCCGCCTGGCCGACCTGTTCGGTCCTGAGGCCATCTGTGGTGATGTCTTCGGGGCTCAACGTCAGCGCCACAACCGTGCAGGCCTGGACATCATCTGGATCAATCGCCTTATCCAGCACCTTTTTGGCAGTCGCCCGATACAGCGAACCGGTATCCAGATAGGCAAAATCAAACGCGTCTGCGATGCGTCTGGCCAAGGTCCCCTTGCCTGCCGCAGCCGGTCCGTCGATGGCAATGATCATGCCTTCACCTCTTCGATGTGTGCGCCGATCCCGTTCATCAGATCGGCAAATCCGGGAAGCTTGTCGCAATCGCAGCCGCATCGTCAATGGCTACCGGATTTTGCGCAGCATTCCCCAGCATCAGGAAACTCATGGCGATGCGGTGATCAAGATCAACGCAGATCGTGCAACCGCCCTTTGGCGGCACATCCGAACCATCGACTTCCATCCAGTCATCGCCGGACCGGACCACGACGCCACAGGCGGCCAGGCCCGTAACCATGGCCGCAAGTCTGTCGGATTCCTTGACCCTGAGCTCGGCCAGGCCGGTCATGCGGGTTGTGCCGCTGGCAAATGCGGCGGCAACCGACAGCACCGGATATTCGTCGATCATCGACGGCGCGCGCGATGGCGGCACGTCAATACTCTGCAGGCGGCTGGTCCTGACCCTGATATCGCCGACCGGCTCGCCGCCTTCGGTCCGCCGGTTCGAAATGCTCAAATCCGCACCCATTTCAACCAGCGTATCAATCAGCCCGGCTCGTAACGGATTGAGGCCGACGGCTTCAATCGTGACATCACTGTCCGGTGTGATCAGCGCAGCCACGATCGGAAAAGCGGCCGAGGAAATATCCGCCGGCACCTGAATGTCGTTTGCCGTCAGTTCCGGCTGACCGGTCAGGCGGATCAACACCACCATCCGGGTTCGGCTCGGTCACGATATCGGCACCGAAATGCCGCAGCATGTTTTCCGTATGATCCCGGGTTGCTTCGCGCTCGATGACCGATGTCTCGCCCGGTGTGTTGAGGCCGGCCAGCAGCACTGCCGATTTGACCTGCGCCGACGGTACCGTCATTTCGGCCCGGATCGGCACCGGATTGGTCGCCCCCTTGACGGTGATCGGCAAAAGACCGCCCTCACGCGACGTGAAAACCGTGCCAAACCGCCTGAGCGGGCCCATGACCCGTTCCATCGGCCGCCGCGACAAGGATGCATCACCCGTGAACGTGCAGGTGATCGGATGTGTTGCTACCAACCCCATCAGAAGCCGGGCACCGGTTCCGGCATTGCCCATGTCGATAACGGATGCAGGTTCAACCAGACCGCCGACGCCACGGCCCGATACGCTCCAGCTCCCGTCATCATGCCGCTCAACCGCTGCGCCCAGCGCCCGCATGGCAGCAGCGGTCGCCAGGACATCTTCGCCTTCAAGCAGGCCGGTAATCCGGGTTGTCCCGACCGCCAGCGCCGACAGCATCAGAGCACGGTGCGAGACCGATTTGTCGCCGGGAACTCGGACAGTTCCGGTCAGTCCGGAAACGGGGTGGGCGGCAAGGGCAGGCACGTGGATATCCTTAGGATTATGATCGGTTTGCAGGGGTGTCATACACCGCCCGGTGGCGACTTACCAAGCATCGATTGACGCCCGCCTGAAAAAGCTTCCACATCAGATGATATTAGACTTTGACAGGCGACAAGGATCATGGCAAATGCCCGTTTGATAAGACTGTTAATGATCCGCAGGAGTTAAGCCGTGGTGAAACCAGAATGGGGAAAGAAGCTGTCGTGCCCAAGTTGCGGTGCGCGCTTTTACGACTTGAATAAAGATCCCGCGATCTGCCCCAAGTGCGAGACCAAAGTCGACGTGCAGCCGGTCCTCAAACCGCGCCGCCAGCCCGCCGAGGCGCCGAAGCCCAAAAAAGTGGTGCCCGTCGTCGACGAATTGGATGATGATGACGAAGACGTCATCGAGCTTGATGACGATGACGATATTGATCTTGACGATGATGACGAGGACCTGATTGAAGACACGTCCGATCTTGAAGAAGATGACGACGTTTCCGAAGTGAAGGAACACATCGAAATCGACGACGAGACTCATTAAGCCGTCATAGGCCAATCAAGGCGGCCGTCAGGTCGTCATTTCAGATGCGGTGAATTAAGGCAAACCAGCGGTTCGTCATTTTTCGCTTGATAGGCCGGAACCCCGTTCGTATGTTCCGGCGCGTTCGCCAGAGGGTCGGCACCCAGATCGACCCATTCGTACGGCGGACCCAGTGGGGCCATAGCTCAGTTGGGAGAGCGCTTACAATGGCATTGTAGAGGTCGTCGGTTCGATTCCGTCTGGCTCCACCATTCTAACTTCTGGTCTTTCCGAAAATTTTCATTCGCCCCAGAGGCAATGAATACATCCCTTACAGATACCCACCCGTTCCGCGCTTTGCCGCAGTAATCATCAAATATTCCAATTCGAAGATCCAATCTCGCTTTCGTGAAGCAATGTTAATCGTCATCATTGACAGCGGGCATTAGCATGCCCCATGAGCCTGATTCTTTTACTTGAAGACGATGAAGACCTGCGCCCCATTCTTGCCGACGCACTCCGATCTGTCGGGCATGAGGTGGTTGCTGTCGCCGAAGGGTCGGCGGCCTTGAAGAAATCAGCAGCGAGACGCCCCGATCTGATCATCAGCGACATCGTCATGGAAGGCATGGAGGGTATTGCCGCGATCATGGCATTTCGAAAGTTACTGGGCACGGTGCCGATCCTGGCAATTTCCGGCAACGCGCTGTATCTGAACAACAGCGAAAAACTCGGTGCCGACGCCGGATTGCTGAAGCCCTTTACCCGCAAAATATTGATGGAATCCGTCAATCGCCTGCTCGGCCACCCCTCTTCACCGTATCGCCCGGGCCTTGACGATGTGCCCGCCCGGACGCACCCTCAAGGGACCTGATGGAGGAGCAGCTCATGGCTAGAAAATTATCCGCAGCAGACCGCCAGGCCGCCCTTGAGTCCCTTGACGGATGGCGCACCGTCGACGGTCACGACGCCATCACGCGACGCTTCAAGTTCAAGAATTTCAATCAGGCCTTCGGCTTCATGAGCCGGGTCGCGATGCAGGCGGAAAAGATGGATCATCATCCGGAATGGTTCAACGTTTACGGCACACTCGACGTCACACTGGCGACCCATGACGCCGGCGGCGTCACCGCGCTTGATGTGGAAATGGCGACGTTCATGAACAAAATCGCCAACACGATGGCCTAGCCCAAAACCCTAGGGCGTCTTCGCGATCTGCTTTTCCAGTTTTTCCAGAAACGGCATGAACGATGCCGTCGGCACCGCGCGAACCCCTTGCCGCCGAGACGGGTTTTGGTGTGCGCCGAATGCACTGCCGCCAGACGATATTCCTTGCCGTCGGAAAATATAATCGGCGAGCCGCTGTCCCCCGGCACCGCCTGACAGCCGTGCTCGGCGATCTGCAGCCCTTTGGTGAAGCCCCACATCTTGCAGTCCGGATGTGCCGTCAGCACCTGCCCCCGGTCGCCGCTGTAGCCGGCCTGGGTAAAGACGGTCTTGGCCTTGAACAATTCCCAGAAAATTTTCTCCGTATAGAGCGCCGGGCGCAGCACGCCGGTCACGGGGCCCGGGTCTTTTTCCAGCACGATCAGCGCCCAATCGACAGCAACTGCCTTCAGTGTTGCCGGGCGCAACGGATCATGACCGGGTGCCGGATGAATATCCTTTGCGGTCGAATGGAACAGATATTCACCCCGGTCCCAACCGGCGACAAAGTGCAGGTCTTCCGGTGCCATATATCCGCCGGTGGCGCGGTTAATCAGGCAATGCGCCGCCGTAACGATGATCCGGGGCGCCACCACCGTTGCCGTACAGTGCCCGCGCCCGGCCCTGTTGAAACGACCGACGGCGGTCCACGGGTAAACCCTGGAATCGGCTTTGACCCGAACATCGCTGTCGCCGAATACGCTTTTCGGTTTGTAAACCGGGTCTTTATCGTTGCCCAGCACCGGCCCTGCGGCGAGCAGCATCGCCGCAATAAAAATCAGCCGGATCGAAGCAAGCGTCATTGCGGTGCCATACGCAGCGCTCCGTCGAGCCTGACCACTTCGCCGTTCATCATGACGTTATCAATCATGTGCATGGCGAGTTTAGCGTATTCCGACGGTTCGCCGAGACGGGATGGAAACGGCACACTGTCGCCGAGTGCCTGCTGCACATCATCGGGCAGGCCATACAGCATCGGTGTGCCGAAGATGCCGGGTGCAATCGCCAGCACGCGAACGCCGCTTTTCGCCAGCTCGCGGGCCGCAGGTAATGTCATCGACACCACACCGCCCTTAGACGCGGCATAGGCCGCCTGACCGATCTGGCCGTCATAAGCGGCAATCGATGCGGTATTGATGACGACGCCACGCTCTCCGGTATCCAGCGCGTCCTGAGACAGCATATCGGCGACCGCGAGCCGCATCAGATTAAAGGTGCCGATTAGATTGACCTGGATCACTTTGGCAAAAGCTTCCAGTGGCTGCGGACCGTCGCGACCGACGATCTTTTTGGGAGGCGCAATGCCGGCACAACTGATCAGGATCCTGGCCGGGCCATGCCGGTCACGGGCTGCCCGCACAGCAGCTTCGGCGCTTTCCGCGCTGGTGACGTCGCAGTTGATGGCGAGGCCGCCAATCTCGTCTGCCAGCGTGCCGGCATCTCCGGCATTGAGATCAAGCAGCGCGACCCTGGCGCCGGCAGCGGCCAATGCTCTGGCCGTAGCCGCCCCAAGACCGGACGCCGCCCCCGTGACGATCGCTGCGTGACCTGAGACGTCCATAACCGTATCCTCCGATGAATTGCCGCTATCTGTTTATCAAGAGAAGCGCCATGCGACAACGTGAGGCGACAACATGAGCCGAACCCCTGAAGAAAACGAACGGATCGTCGAAGAAGGTTTCGCCGCCAAGGCGCGCCGGACGCTGGGCCGGGTGCCCTTCACCGACGATGCCGTTGCCGCCTATTATTGTGCAACCGATCCCTTAACGCCGAAGCGGGTGCGGGTTATCCTGATGGCGGCACTTGCCTATTTCGTGATGCCCTTTGATATGCTACCCGATTTGATCGCGATGCTGGGCTATACCGACGATGCCGCCGTATTCTGGGCAGCGTGGCGGTCGGTTTCCAGTCATATTACCAACGCCCATCGCGCCCGGGCCCGGACGTTTCTGGGCAAGGACTGAATACCAATGCGCCGCACGCAATGACGGCGCGCTTTGAGGAGGAATTCGTGAGCACACCCCTTTGGCAGCCAAGCCCGGCACAGATTGACGCCGCCCAGATGACCGCCTTCCGCAAACGGGTCGAGGCGGACTGGAATGTATCCCTGCCCGACACCAAGGCACTTTGGCAGTTCTCAGTGACCGAGATCGAGAAATTCTGGACCTCGGTCTGGGACGACGCCGGCATTATCGCCGAAACCAGGGGCGAGCGGATTATCGATGATGCTTACAAGATGCCCGGCGCGAAATGGTTCCCGGACGCCCGGCTGAGTTTTGCCGAAAATCTGCTGCGTCATCGCGGTGACGCCGAGGCAATGGTCTTTAATGGCGAGAACAAAGCCACAAGACGGATCAGTTTTGATCAGATGTATGATCAGGTCTCGGTGGTGGCGCAGATGCTGGAACGGCTGGGCGTCGGCGTGGGTGACCGGGTCTGCGGGTATCTGCCCAACATGCCGGAAACCGTGATCGCCATGCTCGCCGCCAATACGCTCGGCGCGGTGTGGTCTTCGTGCTCGCCCGATTTCGGCGAACAGGGCGTGCTTGATCGTTTCAGTCAGATCGAACCGAAGGTTTTATTCTGTACGGATGGCTATTGGTACAACGGCAAACGTCACGACATCAGGCCAAAAACGGCGACGATTGCCGCTCAATTGCCGAGCCTGATCAAGACGATCCTGATCCCCTATGGCGATGAAGTCGCTGATGTCGGGCCGCTTCCGAACGCCCAAACGCTGGCCGATGCGACGGCGGGTCTGGAGCCAGGCCCCATTCAATTCCGCCAGCTGCCGTTCGATCATCCGCTCTACATCATGTTTTCCAGCGGCACCACCGGTGCTCCCAAATGCATTGTCCATACACAGGGCGGCACGCTGCTGAAGCATGCCTCGGAACAACCCCTGCATTGTGATATCCGTGCGGGTGACCGGGTGTTCTTTTTCACCACCTGCGGCTGGATGATGTGGAACTGGCTGGTCACCAACATCGCCTGGGGTGCCACGCTTTTGCTGTATGACGGCTCACCTTTTTATCCAAGCGGCGAGACCTTGTTCTCGTTTGCCGACGCCGAGCACATGACGCTTTTCGGCACATCGGCGAAATTCATTGATGCCCTGAACAAGGCCAATTTGCGACCGCGCGACACCCATGATCTGAGCACGGTTCGCATGCTCTGTTCGACCGGGTCGCCTTTGGCGCCGGAAGGCTTTGATTATGTTTACGATGCCGTAAAGCCCGACGTGCAACTGGTGTCGTTTTCAGGCGGTACCGATCTGATGGGGTGTTTTTGCGGTGGCGATCCGACCAGCCCGGTTTGGCGCGGCGAAATCCAGATGCCGTTTCTGGGCATGGCGGTCGATGTCTATAGCGACGAAGGCAAACCGATCCGGGGCGAAAAAGGCGAACTGGTCTGCACCAGACCGTTCCCGACGGTACCGCTCGGCTTTCTCAATGATCCAGGCGATGCCCGCTTCAAGGCGGCCTACTTTGAGATGTTCCCGGGCATCTGGACGCATGGGGATTATATCCTCAAGACCGAGCACGACGGCATCGTCATCTACGGACGTTCCGATGCGACCCTCAATCCGGGTGGCGTCAGGATCGGCACCGCCGAGATTTACCGACAGGTCGAAAAGCTCGATGAAATTCAGGAAAGCATCGTTATCGGCCAGGAATGGGACCATGACGTCCGCGTCGTGCTGTTCGTGATCTTGCGCAGCGGCGTAACCCTCGACGAGGCGCTGGAAAAGAAAATCCGCACCCAGATCCGCACCAACTGCACACCGCGCCATGTGCCGGCCAGGATTGTTGCCGTTCGCGATATCCCTCGCACCAAATCCGGCAAGATCACGGAACTGGCGGTCCGCGATATCGTGCACGGGCGCGGCGTCAAAAATAAGGAAGCACTGGCCAATCCGGAAGCGCTGGAATTGTTCCGGGATATACCGGCATTGCAGAACTAGATTTCGATGTTGGCAAGGGCCCGGTAAAGCGCCTGCAGCGCACCCGGCGCCATGCTGTCGCCGGCCTTGGCGCGCTTTTCAAGTTCCGCCACGCATCCTTCACAGATGGCCTTGAGTTCGGCGCTTTCCAACTCGCCCAGGAACTGCCCCGGGTTGGTGCGAATGGCCATGATGAACGGGTTGCTCATGTCTCGATCTCCTGCCGGCGCTCTACTTTACTCAGTTTCGAGGATGTCTTTCTGGCCTCGCGCATCAGCCAGTCCCTGAAGACACGCACTTTCGGGCGGTCGTAGCTGGTTTCCGTGCTGGCAACGAAATATCGGTATTTTGCAGTCAAAGCCAGATCAAAGGGTGCCACCAGTTTGCCGGCATCGATCGAATCGGCGACGAGCAATCCACGACCCAATGCCACGCCCTCGCCGTTGATCGCCGCCTGTATCACCAGATTGGAATGAGAGTAGCCGGCACCCCGGGTCGGATCGACGTCCTTGAGGCCGGCGGCGTTCAGCCACATGTTCCAGTCTTCGGTCATGTCGTCGTGGATCAGCGGATAATGACGCAGATCGCCGGGCTTGTTCAGGCCGGGGCCCCGGCTCAACAGTGACGGTGCGCAGACAGGAAAGATATCCTCACCCATCAACTCCTCGGCTCTTAACCCCGGCCAGTTTCCCATGCCGTAGCGGATACCGATATCGATACCGTCCCGATCATAATCAGCGATCAGATCCGACGTCGCCAGACGGATATCAATATCGGGGTTTTCGTCACGAAACCGGCCAAGCCTGGGCATCAGCCAGGCAGCGGCCAGACTGTCCAGGGTGGCCACGGTCAGGATACCCGCCTGGTCGCGCCGCTTGACCCGGGCCAGGGCACTGTCCATGGCATCGAACGCTGCAATCAGATCCGGCAGCAAAGTCTGCCCGGCATCCGTCAGGATCAACTGCCGGTTACGCCGCTGGAATAAAAGGATGCCGATCTGCTCTTCAAGGGTTTTGACCTGATGGGAGATCGCCGCCTGGGTTACATGCAACTCGTCAGCGGCCCGTGTGAAGCTCAAATGCCGGGCTGCCGCTTCAAATGCGCGGAGTGCGTTCAGAGAGGGAAGTCGGCGTTGCATTTTTACGATATTTCCATGAACAAAGGTCTGCCATTAAAATAGTCTTAATTTCTAAAATTACCATAATCAATTGATTATAATATAATAATTAATTGTAACCATCACATTCAAATAAGATATTCTAATTCGAATCACAATTAATGTCGTTTGTCGATTTTGCCGGTTCCGTTTATTTATTAGCCCATCAAAGCCGGTCGGAACCGTTCGACAGGCGCTATACTGGAGAATTCAGATGAACAGTATCCTCAGAGCATTACCGCTCGCCAATGTAACCGGTCGCAGCATCAGATCCGCCGTGATCGCCGCCTTCGCCCTGCCGGAACGTGGACTGGATCTGCTTTTGGTCTGGGAAAGCCGCCTGAAACAGCGCCACGCCCTGGCCACTATGGATATCCGCCTGCTGGAAGACATGGGGCTGTCTCCTGAAGACGCAGCATACGAAGCCGCCAAACCGTTCTGGCGCGCCTGAACCCGATTTCAGTATTGGCGCATACGGGCGGCCCGCAAGCGGGCCGCTCTTTTTTTATTGAGACACCGCTGCCGGCGTGCAGGATAGGGCGGGTAGTCGGAAAAAATCAAAGAAGGATCAGGCGCGATGCAGGAACATCTGAGGTTGATGGCGCGTTACAACAAATGGGCCAATGCGCGACTGATCAAGGCAATTTCAGCCCTCGACGAGGCCGACTACATGGCCCAGAGGCCAGCATTTTTCGGCTCTATTCATGGGGGCCTGAACCATATTCTGCTGGTCGACCGTTTGTGGCGCGGCAGGATGGAGGGCAAGCCCTATCCAGCGAAACGTCTGGATCAGAGCGTTGTTCCCGACCGGGAAGCATTTATCAGCGAGCGCGTCATCGAAGATGACATCCTGATCAATTTCACCGACAGCTTTGATGCCGAAGGGCTTGAGCAAAAGATCACCTATTCTTCATTGGTTGGCGTGGACGGCACCGACAAACGCCGCGTTATTCTGGCTCATATGTTCAACCACGCAACGCATCACCGCGGCCAGATTCATGCCCTGCTGACACAGGTGCCGAGTGACCCGCCGCCGCTTGATCTCATGTACTACATGCGTGAAAGAGAAGCCGGGTAAGCCCGACTAGAAAACGCAATGCTTGGCGAAATCGGCCGCTTCGTTGGCGGACCAGTCGCCTTTCGGCTTTTCTTTCAGTTTAGCGCACCATTCCTTGGAGCCGACTTCCGGAGAACAGGCCGCGAGACCGCTGATCGCGACGACAGCTAGAGCCAGCACACCAAAGCGGATGATACCTTTAAACATATGAAGCCTCCTGAATTATCAATACACCTCAATACCCCAGTTCTTGCCGAATGGGAAGTTCAGCCCTTCCTGTGCCGGGCTTTCCTTGAGCATATACCGCTATATGGCCTAGGCTTAAGTCGGGTTATACTAGCGTTGCGTTGAGCCGGGCCATTTGGCTGGCAGAGGTTCTGATGTTCAGCATTACCAGAGACCCGTTGGACCGAATTATAGAGAGCGTTGAGATTACCCGTGCGGATATCGCAACGCTCGATATCAATGCTGCTTATGCGTATTGGGATGATTTACGCCAAGGTGCCGATGGACCATCGCAGAGCGCATTCAAGCTTGATGCCTTGCCACCTAAACTGGTCCCCCGCATGGCGGTGGTTGATTTCGTCGGCCCGCCGCTGGACTTTTATTATCGGTTCTTCGGTACGGCGATGGTTGAAGCCGCCGGCAAGGAGCTGACCGGTAAAACCTATTACAAAGACAATGTGCAGGATTACGGGTTCGTCAACGCGAAGCTGTTCCCCATTCTGATCGAGAAGAGACAACCCTTGTTCCACCGGACCATATGGGAATCCGTCAAGCGCGTGCGCCTGCAGACGACGACGCTCAGACTGCCGTTGTCCAATGACGGCAAAACCGTGTCCGGTGCCGTGACAGTCAACGAATACAAATTCGTCTAGAAGTGCGGGGTTCAGACCGGGCGGACGACCAGGATCGAGACATCATCCCCGGCCGGGACGCCGCCCCGAAAAGCCTTCACCTCACTCAGAACGTGTTCGATAACCGCCGCGCTGCCCCGCTGATGGGCTGCATGCACTGCCTGTTTCAGCCGGTCCAGACCATAAAGTTCGCCCTGCGCGTTCTGGGCCTCGCGAATGCCGTCGGTATACGCAATCAGCATGCCGCCTTTGGGCAGGGTCGCCTTGTTGTCATTGAAGCTCCAGCCGCCATCAACCCCGAGCGGAATGTCCTCGCCGTCCAGTGTGGAGAACACATCCTGCTCAGGATCAAAAACCAATGCCGGCTCGTGCCCGGCCGAGATCCAGTCGATGACCCGGCTTTCCGGACTCAGTTGCATGTAAAAAAGTGTCAGCGAGCGGCCGCCTGAGCTGTCGGCAGAGAGCTGACGGTTCACCGCCGCCAGAAGTCTGGCGGCGCCGACTTCGTGCGAGACATTGGCGCGCATGACGGCCCTGGCCGTCGCCATCAGCAAAGCTGCGCCGACGCCATGCCCGGTCACATCACCGATGACGATGGCGAAGCGGCCGCCCTCGAGCCCGATGTAGTCAAGATAGTCACCGCCGGTTTCATCGCAATAAAGGGTCGATCCGGCGATATCAAATCCGTCGATTTGCGGTGCTGACTTGGGCACAAGGTGCTGCTGGATTTCCCGTGCCGCATGCAGGTCGCGCTTCACCCTGAGTTGCTCCTCAAGGGCCGGCACCATGCGGTTGAAATCCTTTGCCAGGTCACTGATCTCGTCACCACCGACGACGGCGACACGAACACTGAAATCGCCACGTGTCAGCTTTGCCGCCGCTTCATGCAGACGCCGGATCGGGCGGGTCAGGGTTCTGGCACCGAGCAGGGCCAACGCCGCAGCAAGGGTGCCGGCGATGAGAGCAAAGACAACCGCCGTGTGTAACTGCGACTTGTAGGATGCCTCGACTATTTCCTGTGCCTTGGTTTCTGCTGTATCGATGATTGCGGTCGGCATGACGACGGCCAGGTGATAACGGGATTCCTCGGTCGCGCTGACCGGACTGAATGCCCAGACTTCCCGTGTCCGGGCGCGCTCGACAAATTCAAGCCCGGGCACACCGGTGCGGATATCGCTGACCACCTTCAGCCAGGCATCGTCACCGTTCAAGGTGATCGGTCTGGCTGGAACGATCACTTTCCATTGCCCATCATCTGAATTGAAAGCCGCCACGTCATGGGGCATCAGCTCCGGATCATCTAAAGGTACGGCAATCAGGTAAGCAGGTACATCAGGCGGCAGCCGGGTCGCATCGATGGATTGCATCAACAGCGCATCAAGGCGCAGTGAGATGCGGGCCGAGCCGGCGAGTTGGCCGTTTGAAAGCTGGATCGGCGCGGCGACGGACATCCGCCCCGGATTATCGTCGGCGGCATTATACCAGTACCGGCTCGCCATTTTCCAAAGTCGACAGATACCAGTTCTTCTCACGCTGATCGCCCTTAACGGTTGCGGCGTTCCCCGGATATGAAATCGTCAGTCCGCTTTCCAGCGTTATCGATACCGTATCAATAGCACCCCGGTTTCTGAGATAGACCGTACGCGCGACGTCGCTCAAACCGGCCAGCCGGTTCAGCGTTCCGGCGACTTGATCACGCGCAGCGTCATTGGCGATGTGGACGCTCATCCGCTGCAGATCGATTTTCTTCGTCGCAACGTCAGTTGCAGATTCCGCCCCCTGTAGCAGGAAGCCCGCCTCTTCGGATATCGCCTGGCTGTCACCGGGTTCCCGACCAAGCCGGGCGGCAACGTCACGGGACAGAAAGCGTGCTTCCCGGGTGATCCGGTTCCGGGTTTCCTCGATCGTGACCGCGCCCAGTTCGGATGCGCGGCGCAGATCACGGGTCAGCCTTTCCGCAAACATGGACTTGCCGCGCTCGGCCATATCTTTGCCGAACTCGGATGTCGCCCGCAGGTACATGACCGACGCCGCGCTTAACGGCAGCACGGCCAGGGCAACAAAGCAAATTGCGAGTTTAGTGCCGATTTTCATGCAGCGTTCGTCTCAATAGGAATACCGTATCTCGCACATCAATCATTATTAGACGGGTCGCCGGTTGTGATGACAACCTTCCCCGTCGATTTGCGTCCGGTCAAGATTTCATGCGCCGCCGTCACATCATCCATTGGAAACACGTGAGAGACATGCGGCTTGATCTTGCCCGCTTCAAACCATTGCAGCAGTTCCCGGAACGAGCCGGTAACCAGCTCGGGGTCAAGAACGCGATGCGCGCCCCAGTAATAGCCAATCACGCTGATGTTCTTGACCAGCAGGATGTTGGCCGGAATTTGCGGCACGGTACCGCTGGCAAAGCCAACCACCAAAATCCGCCCGCCCTGGACAATCGCGCGCAGGCTGGCATCGAATGCGGAGCCGCCAACCGGGTCATAGACGCAATCGACACCGCGCCCGTCCGTCAACGCCTTGACCCGCTCGCGGATGTCTTCGGTTCGGTAATCAATCAGTTCATCGGCACCATACTTTTTGGCAATCGCCAGCTTGTCGGCTCCGCCTGCCGTGGCGATAACCCTGGCACCCAGTAATTTGCCGATCTCGACGGCGGTCAGGCCGACCCCACCGGCAGCCCCATGCACCAGCAAGGTTTCCCCCGCCTGCAGTTTGAGCTTATGAACCAGGCCAATATGCGAGGTGCCATAAACAATCGGGAACCCCGCCGCCTCGACGAAAGTCATGCTTTGCGGAATGACATAGGTGCTGGAGGCCCGGGCAACGGCCTCTTCGGCATAGGCCCCATGATCGACACTGGCCATGACCCTGTCACCGACGCTCAGACCTTTGACGTCACTGGAAACCTCGGTGATGAAACCGGCAGCTTCAAGGCCCGGCGCGAACGGCAGTTGCGGCTTGACCTGATACTGGCCCTTGACCATCAGCGTGTCGGCAAAATTGACGCCGGCGGCACGGACAGCAATACGCACGTATCCTGACGGCAGATCAGGTGACGGCAAATCACCGACGCCGAGCGGCGCATCGCCATCGAAACTCTTACAAATCACTGCGCGCATGGGCCGCTCCTCCTTAAAATAGTCCTGATCGTCCGAAAACCTGATGCATGCTCTTCTCACATTGTCAGGCAGGATAAAACCAAAACATTGGCAACCCAAGTCACGGACGCTATAGCTCTGCCATGAGAGGTTATTTCGGTATCGGCGTCGAGGGCGTCTCGAAAGAGATGAATATCGGCAATCTGTTTCGTTCGGCACATGCGTTCGAGGCAAGTTTCGTGTTTACCGTTCGCGCCGCCTATACACAGCGCCTGGGTGGCCGTTCGGACACCTCCAGCGCGATCAATCATTTGCCGTTTTACGGCTTCCCCGATATCGAGGCCATGCTACTGCCCAGATCCTGCAAACTGGTTGGCGTCGAGCTGATCGACGATTCCATTGAATTGCCAAGCTTTCACCACCCGGCACAGGCCGCCTATATCCTTGGCCCGGAACGCGGCGAGCTGTCGCCGGAAATGCTGGAACGCTGCGATCACGTCATCCAGATACCGACCAAATTCTGTATCAACGTCGGCATAGCAGGCGCGTTGGTGATGTATGACCGGGTGCTGTCGATGGGCAGATTCGCGCCAAGACCGGTCCGGGTCGGCGGACCAAATGTTGCACTGAAGACCGGCGTTCACGGCGGCCCGCGATCCCGTACCGAAACCCATCAGTACCGCAAACCGCCGCCGCGTTCGTTTAACGACTGAAGCCTCGACGCCCAGCACATCACGGATGACTGCCGTGACGATGCGCAAGCCCCCCTCTCTCCTGACTGAATCAGGCTGCCTCCGCAGCAATGCGTATGACGCCAACAGCATCACCCGCCGCATTGAACACCGTCGGCGCCAGATGCGCTGCAAGCTTCTTTCGGTCAGCAGCACCGATCAACCCGGCCTGGTCGAGCAGCCAGCCCATGGCCACATCGGCGGCGCGTTTTTCGCCATCTTCGGCCTTTAGCGCAATGCCAAGCCCCTTCTCGGGTAAAATGGCAATATGCACGCCCTCAGCGCCGCCTTTGGTGGCGATCCGGCCGCCAAGCTGGGTCATGACATCGGTGTCAAACCGGCCGGGCCCACCAACCATGAAGGGCTTGCCGGTGACGGCGTCCAGAATGCGTTTCACGGCTTTGCCACGCGCTTCACCAAGTCCGCGTGGGTCGGCCATTTTCCATGCCGCCGTAGCCAGCGCTGTCAGTGTCATCCCATAAATCGGGATGCCGCAGCCGTCGCGACCGCGACCGGTATCCGCCAACGTCTGACCCCCGAGCAGTTCCAGAATATCAAATAGCCGGCGCTGCACGGGATGATCCGTATCAAGATACCCGTCCAGCGGTTCATGCAGATGCAATGCCGTGGTCAAAAACCCGGTATGCTTGCCCGAGCAGTTGTTGTTCAGCCGGCTCGGTGCCTTACCGGCGCGGATCAGATCGTGCGCGGCTTCGATATCGTAAGGCAGATGCGCACCGCACCTGAGGTGATCGCCGCTGAGTCCTAGCCGCCCAAGCCAGGCCGCGACCGCCTCGACATGGGATGCCGTCCCTGAATGGGACGCACTGGCCAGGGCCAGTTCGGCCTCGGCCACCCCATAGGCATCGGCAGCACCGCTTTCGACGAGGGGCAGACTTTGCATGAACTTGATCGCCGATCTGGGATAAAACATCAGATCCGGGTCGCCCCAGACCTTTACTGGGCCTGACGCATCACAGACCATCGCATGGACCCGGTGTCGACTTTCAACCATGGTGCCGCGAGTCACTTCGCAAATAATGGGGTCGAACATGAATTTTCCTATTATATCTCTGTGCCCGATATCAGATCGGGCCTTGCGAAATCAACCGTGTCCGGTATATCACGTGATTATGAATATACTGCAGTTTTTCAGCGTCAGGGTCGTCCTGTTTGCCGTGCCCGCTTTGTCGTTGGCATGGACGGTACCCGCATCTGCCGATTTCCTCGGCAAATTCCAGGACTGGGAGGCGCATGCCCGGACCGACGGCGGTGCCAAGGTCTGCTACGCCGCCAGCGTCCCGTCCAAGTCCGAAGGCAAATACACCCGCCGCGGTGACGTGTTTTTGCTGGTGTCGCACCGTCCGGCCGACAAGATGATCGGCTTTGTCAGCATGGAAGCCGGCTATACTTACGGGAAAGACGGCAAAATCATTGCCAGGATCGGCACCGACAGCTTTCCGATGTTCGCCGATGGGGAACTGGCCTTTGCCTACGAAGACCCGCCGCTGGTCAAGGCGATGATCCGTGGTCAGGACATGGTCGTGCTGGGTGAATCCAGCCGCGGCACGAAAACAACCGATACCTTCTCGTTAAGCGGCTTCACCGCCGCCTATGGTGCCGCCTCCAAGGCATGTGGCGTCAAGGGTGAGCCGTAATGGCACCGGCATCGCAAGCTGAATTGCTGCGCACGGATATCCTGCCGGTGCGGTGCCCCGGCTGTGGCGAGGCCCAGAACACGCTTAAAGGGGCCCTCGACCCGCTGTCGCAGGGTGCCCAGGTCGGCTGCATGGTTTGCGGGTATGTGTTCGGATCGGCAGAATACCGCCAGCTTCTGGCAGAAAGACAGCAGGAATTCGCATCACTTCAGATTGACGATCAGTAATCCGTCGATTGGGATGGAAAAGTCGCCCGACGGGTGATACATAGCCGCGCCATGACCGACACCTCACACATCCGTAATTTTGCGATTATCGCGCATATCGACCACGGCAAGTCGACGCTTGCCGACCGTCTGATCCAGACGTGCGGCGGTCTCACGCAGCGCGAGATGAAAGAACAAGTGCTCGACAACATGGAGTTGGAGCGCGAGCGCGGCATTACAATCAAAGCCCAGGCGGTTCGTCTCACCTATAAAGCCAATGATGGCGAGACCTATATCTTCAATCTGATCGACACCCCGGGCCATGTGGATTTTTCATATGAAGTCAGCCGTTCGCTGGCTGCCTGCGAAGGCGCCCTGCTGGTGGTTGATGCGACCCAGGGCGTTGAAGCACAGACCCTTGCCAACGTTTATCTGGCGCTCGAAAACGATCTTGAGGTCATTCCTGTCCTGAACAAGGCCGACCTGCCGGCCGCCGAGCCGGAACGGGTCAAGGAACAGATCGAAGATGTGATCGGCCTCGATGCCTCGGATGCCTTGCTGATATCCGCCAAAACAGGCCTCGGCATTCCCGACGTTCTGGAAATGATCGTCAAACGCATCCCCCCGCCCAAGGGCGATCCGAAGGCACCGTTGAAGGCGCTGCTGGTCGACAGCTGGTATGATGCATATCTCGGCGTGATGACACTGGTCCGGGTTTATGAAGGCACCCTCAAGAAGGGTATGCGGCTACGGCTGATGCAGGAAGAAGCGATCCATCAGGCCGATCAGGTTGGTGTGTTTACGCCGAAGCCGACAAAGATCGACTCGCTTGGACCGGGCGAAGTCGGCTACATGACGGCAGCCATCAAAACTGTCGCCGAAACATCGGTCGGCGATACCATCACCGAAGACAAGCGCCCGACCGCAACGCCGCTTCCGGGCTTCAAGCCGTCAATTCCGGTGGTCTTCTGTGGCCTGTTTCCGACCGATGCCTCGGAATACGAGGATCTCAGGGATGCACTGGCCAAGCTGCATCTCAACGACGCCAGCTTCCATTATGAGGCGGAAAGCTCGGCGGCACTCGGTTTTGGTTACCGTTGTGGCTTTCTGGGCCTGTTGCACCTTGAAATCGTTCAGGAACGCCTGGAGCGGGAATTCGACCTCGATCTGATCACCACCAGCCCCAGCGTCGTCTATAAAGTCTATCGCACCGACGGCACCATGAAGGAACTCCACAACCCGGTCGACATGCCCGATCAGGTGCACATCGACTATATCGAGGAGCCGCTGATCAAGGCCTCGGTGATGGTGCCCGATGAATATCTGGGTTCGGTGCTGGCGCTCTGCGAAGAACGCCGCGGTGAACAGATGGAACTGACCTACATCGGCAACCGCGCCATGGTCGTCTACAAACTGCCGCTGAACGAAGTGGTGTTCGATTTTTATGACCGGCTGAAATCCGTCTCAAGAGGCTATGCCAGTTTCGATTACGAACTGATCGGTTATGCCGAGAGTGATCTGGCCAAGGTCTCGATCCTCGTCAACAACGAGCCGGTCGACGCACTGGCCTTTATCGCCCACAAGAGCCATGCCGAAGGCCGCGGCCGGGTGGTCTGCGAAAAGCTGAAGGACCTGATCCCGCGTCAGTTGTTCAAGATCGCCATTCAGGCGGCGATCGGCGGCAAGGTGATTGCACGGGAAACGGTCAGCGCCATGCGCAAGGACGTTACCGCGAAATGCTATGGCGGCGACATCACGCGGAAAAAGAAGCTTCTGGAAAAACAGAAGAAGGGCAAAAAGCGGATGCGCCAGATCGGCAACGTGGAAATCCCGCAGTCCGCCTTCCTCGCCGCCCTCAAGACCGGCAGCGATTAGGCCGGCAGCTCTGCTTTCCGCTTAACGCTCAATACCCCGGAAGCCTCAAGAACCTTGTGGCCCCTGAGGCCCCTGCGGTTTGACGAATTCCGGCAGCGGCTCCGGCGTGGGGTCGAAATCCTCGTCATCCAGCTCCGCATAAACATTTATCATGTCTTGGCTCGGCAGTCGGTCGTCATCATTTGACGTGTCGCCTTCTTCGCGGGCCCATTTGCGGGCCTCGCGGGCCAGTTCATCATAAAGGAACAACGATACCTCGTGCTCGCGAAGCTCCTCTTCGGCGTGGGCGCTGAGGACCCGGTTCGGCCGACAGGTCCAGGCCAGGATAACCCCCGGCACGGCCAGCAGGAACCATGCCGGCGGCGTCAGAAGCCAGCTGATCACCGGGTCCCAAAACCAGGGATGCAGGGCGTTCAGGCGGATTTCTGCCAGCAGGTAGGAGCCCGGCCACAAGGCCTGCCACAATTCATCAGCCGACAACGTCCATCCGCTACCGCCAGGCAGGGTCCGGGCAACGGTTTCCGCAGCGGCCGCCGCAAAAGCACCGAAAAGCAATATCCAGCCGGTGAGAAAGACGTTTCGCATCATGCCATGATCGTTGAAAAGGGTTAAGCAAGCCTTCTACAGCATAACAGATGCGTTTTATTCGCCCAATGATCAATCCCCTTGCCCGTGGGCGCATGCTCGGTTAGTTTCCGCCCCGACCGTAAAGGTCAATGGAGGGGTGGCCGAGTGGCTGAAGGCGCACGCTTGGAAAGCGTGTATACGGGAAACTGTATCGAGGGTTCGAATCCCTCTCCCTCCGCCAATAACTTTAAAATCAATGCATTAGATAGCAGTACTCGACGGTGAGACTCCGGCGCGAGACATGGCCATGCATATCCCCGCGTGTCTGGTGATTTCTCGACGCAGAGTATTTTATTCCCCTGGCCTTTGCCCAAATCAGAAGCTTTGTCTGTTTAAGCCGGTTTGAAAACTACCGGCGCCTGCCAGATTGCGAGCACGATGCAGCCGTCCTCGCTGGAAACCGAATGCTGTGTGCCGGTCGGATTAATGACCACATCACCCGCCTCGTACAGACCATTCTCGTCTCGCTGTGATCCTTCCAGAACGAGAATATGCTCCATGCCGCTGTGCGCGTGCTCAGGCACTCTGGCACCCGGTGCGTACTTCAGGAATGCCGCACTTGGTCCCCCCTCGGTCTCGGCACGGTAGACCCAGCTGATCGCGACACCGTCCCTGAAAGCGTCCCAGGCGAGCGCTTCCAGTGCCGCCGGATCGGTCAGAATATTCTTCAATGAAAGGGGTGCCATCGTCATGAGGGCAAGCCAGCGATCAGCACATCAGCCGATGAGACCGATCCGAACACGCCCCCTTGCATCTTGATCATCTTGACGGCGTGATCGTGATTGCCTTTGTCGGTCGCCCCGCAGCAGTCTTCGAGCATCAGGCATTCGAAACCACGGTCGTTGGCCTCGCGCATGGTGGTGTGGACGCAGACATCGGTCGTGATGCCGGTGAGGATCAAATTGCGGATGTCCTTTGTGTTCAAGATCAGTTCCAGATCAGTGGCACAGAACGATCCCTTGCCCGGCTTGTCGATGATCGGCTCGCCGTCTTCGGGGTATAGATCCGCGATGATGTCCCAGCCCGGCTCGCCCCTGACCAATATTTTCCCACACGGTCCCGGATCGCCGATCCCGGCACCGATCTGGCGGGAGCGCCAGCGCTTGTTAGCCGGCAGATCGGAGAGATCGGGCCGATGCCCTTCGCGCGTATGGATGATCAGATAGCCCTTGGCGCGCATCGCCTCAAGCACCCGTTTGATCGGTTCGATCGGTGCCCGGGTGAGCGACAGATCATAACCCATCTGATCGACGTAGCCGCCGATGCCGCAGAAATCGGTCTGCATGTCGATGATGATCAGCGCCGTGTTGTCCGTGCGCAGATCGCCGTTGTATGGCCAAGCGTAGGGATCGGCATCTATGAATGTCTCAACCATCTCACTCTCCTCAGCCCGGATGCGCAAAATGACAGACGGCGTAATGATCAGACGTTACGTCGACCTTCGGTGGCGCGGCGCGGGCGCACTTGTCTTCGCCGGACGGGCAGCGGCCATGGAAGCGGCAGGCGTTCGGATCTGGATCGACCGGGCTTTTTGGATCTCCGGTCAACCGCACCCGCTGATTGCCGGCAAGGCCCGAGTTCGGGATCGCCGAAATCAGCGCCTTGGTATAGGGATGCGCCGGCTTCGTGAAGATTTCCTCCGCCGTGCCACTTTCGACGATCTGCCCGAGATACATCACGATCACCCGGTCGCACAGCAATCGCACCACGTTGAGATCGTGAGACACAAACAGGTAGCTCATACCGAGATCTTTTTTGAGCCGCATGAGCAGCTTCAGGATCACCGCCTGCACCGAAACATCGAGTGCTGATGTCGGCTCATCGAGGATCAACAGCTTGGGTTCAACCGCGACCGCCCGGGCGATGTTGACGCGCGCCTTTTGTCCGCCGGAGAGCTGGTGCGGAAAGCGGCTCAGCAGCATCTTCGGCAGGTCCACCTGCGCCGCCACCGCCTCGACCATTTTCGTCAGTTCCGCCTTGTCGGCAATACCCTTCAGGCGCTTCAAAGGCTCGGCGATGGTATCGAAAGATGTGAAGCGCGGATTCAGGCTTTCATGGGGATCCTGAAATACAATCTGGATATCGGTCCGTTCCGGTTCGGCGTGGAACACCTTCGACGGCACCTGACTGATGTCCCGGCCGGCAAAGCGTATCATGCCGTCGCTTGCGTCCGACAGACGCGCCAGCATACCGACCAGCGTTGATTTGCCGCAGCCGGATTCGCCGACAAGCCCCAGGCTTTCACCCGCAGCAACGGTGAAGCTCACACCATCGACCGCATGCAGGACCGGCGTGTGGTCGTCGGCGCTTGTCATCCGCGCACGCACCCAGCGGACCAACGGATTATCGGATGCCCCCCCTGAAAGGACGTAGTGCTTTTTCAGATCGATGACTTCAAGCAGTGCGCTCATAGCGGCCTCCTGCAGGTTACCATATGGCCGGGCGAAACCTCTTCCGGCATCAGTGCCGGTAACGTGCATGTGTCCTGACGCCGTTCGCAGCGCGCCTCGAACCGGCATGGCGGCAATTCGGTGCGGAGATCCGGCAACCCGCCAGCAATCGATTCGATGTCATCCAGCGAGCCACTTCCGTGCGGCGTCGCCTTCATCAGTTTTGCCGTATAGGGATGACGCGGATTGGCAAACAGTTCGGCCGTCGGTGCCTGTTCGATGACGTGACCGGCGTGCATGACCACGATCCGGTCGCAGTAATCCGCAGCCATGCCGAGATCGTGCGTGATCAGCATCGTCGCCATGTTGCGCTCTTTCGCAAGGTCCCTGATCAGATCCATGATCGCCGCCTGCGTGGTCACGTCGAGACCCGTCGTCGGCTCATCGGCGATCAGCAACTCCGGCTGACACGACAACGCCATGGCAATCATGATGCGTTGACACATGCCGCCGGAAAGTTCGAACGGGTAGGCGTCATGGCGTCGCTCCGGATCCGGGATGCGGACGCTCATCAACGACTTGATGGCCATTTCGCGAACCGTCTGGCGGGTTGCCGAACCATGCCGCCGCAGAACATCGCCGATCTGCTTGCCGACGGAGCGAATTGGATTCAAAGCCGTCCGTGGGCTCTGGAAAATCATCGAGACGTCACGGCCGCGCATTTCCTGCAGATAGGATTCAGATGCATTCAGGACATCAAGTCCGCCCAGCGTGATTGAACCCTGGGTGACTTGCCCCGCTTCATCAAGAATGCCCATGGCCGTCAGGGCGGAAACCGATTTTCCGGACCCGCTCTCACCGACGACACCGATCATCTCGCCGCGGTTGACATGAAAAGACACATTCTCCAGCGCTTTCACGATACCGCTTCGGGTGCGGAATTCGACGCTCAGGTTCTTGACCGAAAGGACGGGGACGCGTTCGTTCATTGTTTTCCTCAGGTCCGGCGGCGCGGGTCGATCAGGTCGCGAAGACCGTCGCCCAGCAAGTTGAAGCAGAAGACAGCCAGCATCAGCGCCAGGCCCGGGAACAGCGCCAGCCACCATTCACCGGAAACGATATAGCCCGCACCTTCGGCGACCATGATCCCCCATTCGGCGGTCGGCGGTCTGACGCCAAGACCGATAAACGAAAGACCGGCGGCATTAAGGATTGCCCAACCCATGTTGAGCGATACCTGCACCATCATCGGCGGCAGCGTGTTGGGATAGATGTGTGTCACCAAAAGACGCATCGACGAGTTACCGGCGAGACGCGCTGCCAGGACGAAATCCGCATTGCGTCTGACATTGACCTCGGTGCGGGCAACGCGTGCGTAAAACGGCAGGTTGATGATCGCCGTCGCATAGACGATGTTCTCGACCGTGTTGCCCATGGCGGCGACAATCCCCATGGCCAGCACGAACAACGGGAACGCCATGATGGTATCCGTCAGGCGTCCGACCATGATGTCGATCCAGCCGCCGAAAAACCCGGCGATCGAACCCAGAAAGCTGCCGATCACAAACGAGATGGCGACGGCCGAAACCGCGATCGCGAGATCAAGGCGCGTCGCCACCAGAACGCGGCTGAAGACATCCCGGCCCAGCTGATCGGTACCGAACCAGTGATCCCAAGACGGTGGTTTCAGGGTCAGTGCAGCGTTACTGGCCAGAGGGTCATAAGGCACGATCAATGGCCCGAACAGGGCCAGGATGACGAAAATCATAAACAGCGCACCGGCAGCGAGTGTTACCGGGTTTTCAGTCAGGACGTACCGGAGATGCTTGAAGAACTCGTACATGTCGATCCTATGACCTCAATTGTCCAGACCGACCCGGGGGTCGATCAGCGTATATAAAATGTCGATGGTAAGATTCAGCAGCACGTAGAGGATGGCCATCGCCAGCACGAAGCCCTGCACCGCGACATAATCGGAGACGATCAACGCCTCGATGGCGAACGAACCGATACCGGGCCAGGCGAAAACCTTTTCGACCAGCACGTTGGAGCCGAGCATGAACGAGAACACCATGCCGAGCGTTGTCAGGATCGGCAGCAAGGCATTTCGGAATGCATAGGTGTAAAGCACTGTCGAACGGTTCAGGCCGGAAGCCCGCGCGGTCCGGATGAAGTCACTGGACAGCACCTGCAACATCGCGCCCCGCGTCATGCGTGCGAGCGGAGCAAGTGTGAAGGTGCCGAGTGTAATCGCCGGCAACACCAATTGCGCCAGCGCCGCGCCGAATAATCTGAAGTCGCCGTCAAGCAATGCATCGATGGTATAAAAATTCGTCACCGGCGGTGGCGACAGGTAGATGATGTCGAGCCGGCCCAGTGGCGACGGCGCGATCCCAAGCAAATAATAAAATATGTAGACCATGAACAGGCCGGTAAAGAAGACCGGCAGCGACACCCCTGCCGTGACGATCAGACGACATAACTGGTCGACCCAACTGTTGGGTCTGGTCGCAGCGGCGATCCCCAGCGGAATGGCGACGGCAATCGAAAAGATCAGGGCCAGCAATGTTAATTCGAGAGATGCCGGCAAGCGGCGCCACAACTCCTCTGCAACGGGGAAACCGGTACTCACGGAAACGCCCAGATCCCCCTGCACGAGATCACCCAGATAAATCAGAAACTGCTCGGGCAGACTTTTGTCCAGCCCAAGCGATTCCCTGATCTGCTGGATCGATTTTTCATCGGCTGCGGGGCCGGCGAAATATACCGCCGGGTCCCCTGGCAGAGCGCGGGTCAACAAGAACGTTACGACGATGATCCCGAACACGGACGGCGCAGCCTGCGCCAACCGCCCCGCGATGATACGTATCTTCGTGCCGCTCATGCTTTCACTCCGCACCCAATTGCCAGGTTCCCGTTATCGACCCTTATGCCGTTGCCTTCTTGAACGAACGGCAGTCGAGTTGACGGTGGAAGTAGTACTCATATCCGGACACGCTCTTCTGCGTCGCCACGTCGAGGTATGGCTGGAAGACCGGCACCAGCGGCACTTCGTCGAAGAATATCGACAGCAGTTTCTTGATGTTCGGTGCGTAGTCGGGATGATCCACTTCGAGATGCAATGACGCTTCGGTCAGCGCCTCGACTTCCGGGTTTTCGTAATTCATCGAATTGAACAACCGCCCCTTCTGGTAAACCCAGAACGCGTAGTAATCCGGATAGTTCAGCCAGCCACCGAAGTTCTTGATGTGCATCGGCAGTTTTTTCTCGACCAGCGCCACGGTCCGCCAGTTGGCACCGGGGATCTTCTCGATGGTTGCCTTGATGCCTACCTTGCCGAGGCTTTCCTGCATCAGCAGGCACATAGGTTCCGCCCATTGCGCCTGACCGAGGTCGAAAGACAACGGCACTTCAAAACCGTCCGCATAACCGCCCTGTTTCAGCAGCGCCTTGGCCTTGTCGTAATCCAGTGTGTAGGGGAACGGCTGTGGCCAGTCGATGGTCGCCGGGGTTAAGGACTTGCCGCCCCACATCGGAATGCCGCGTTCGAAAACCGCTTGTTTGAAAATCTGTTCATAAGGCGTTGCAAAAGCAACCGCCTGGCGCACCAGCTTGTTCTTGAACGGCTCGAAGTTGAGGTTGAGGCCCACCGCGATCATCGAGTTCTCGACCGGCGCCGCGTTGATGGTGAACTTGCCGGATTTCTTGAGTTCGGCAAAATCCTTCGGCGGCAGATCAAGCGACACATCGGCGTCGCCACGTTCGAGCAGCGCACGACGCGTCGAGGCCGACGGGATTTCGCGGATGATGACACGCTTCACGCCCGGCAAATCACCGTTCTTCCATTCGTCGTTGCGCACATAGACGAGCTGCTGGCCCGGATCCCAACGCTCAAGCTTGTATGCACCGCTGCCGGCGGGGGTGCGATGCAGGAATTCTGTCGCCCACGGATCATCAGCGGTGGCATTGGCCTTGGCCAACTTGGAATTGAAGATGATCGGCACCGGCACGCCGAGGTCTGGCATTGTCAGTTTGGATTTCCTGAGCAGCTTGATGACAAAGGTCTGATCGTCGACCGCTTCAAACTGTTCCGGCTTTTCGAGCGAGCCCGCCTTCATCTGCACAGTCGGGAAACCGCCCAGACTGACGGCACGATCGAATGACCACTTCACATCATGTGCCGTAATTGGCGCGCCGTCCCAGAAGGTCGCACCCTTCCGCATCTTGAAGGTAATCGCCATGCCGTCGGCAGAGACCGACCAGGATTCCGCCGCTTCCGGTTCGAGCTTCTCGTAATCGTACATCATGGTGCCGTCGCTCAGCGTCTTTGTGCCATAGCCGACCAGCCGGTCATAGAGATTGACGGCGATCTGATAACTCGGCCGGTTTGTCCCCTTGCGCTGGATGTCCATGCTGTTCGGACCGTTGCCGGTGACGACGACGAGCGTGTCGCCACGCCCGGCTGCCTCGGCTGGCAGGAATTTCAGGAAAGGAATCGTCGACGCTCCCGCGGCGACGCCCATGGTCTTGATAAAATCGCGTCTACGCATGACTGCTCTCCTTGGTTTGCATTGGCTCAGTTGATTGATTGTCAAGATAGGCTCGCCACCCGCCAAACCGGGTGACATCTTCGGCGTGCTGGACGGCGTGGGATTCACAGAGAAATCCTTTCACTTCCGTCTCGTCGTCAAGAACGAGGGTGCCGATACCGAGCGGCCGCGGCACGCCTCGAATAAATTCCCCGAAGGTATGGACCGGCAGTGCCCAGACCTCGAGATCGATGCCGGCACCTTCGTTGGCATACAGCAACCCCGGTCTTGTCGGGGGTCCGCCCGGCAGGGAAAACAGCTTGTAGGTTGCAGCCGTTCTGGCCGCCTTGAGAAAGCGCCCACCGAGACGGGTCAATTCGCGATTGAGCGGCAACCCCGACATGTGTGCGCCGACGACCGCAAGGGCGACTTCCCCGGCATCGGCCATCGCAGGCATCGCCGGGTGTGACGACAACGACCAGCTTGTCGCGCCGAGGCTGACGCCGCTTTGCTGATGGAGTTGGGCCGCGACGGCGGCGACCGTATTGTCACGACCAGCACGCGCCAACAGCGTCACGCTGCCGGGCCGGCCATCCTTTCGGGGTCTGGTCGGGACCGCTATGCCGCAAAGATCCAGAAGATTGACAAAATTGGTATATGTACCGAGTTCGCTGTTGGGGCCGATCGGATCCCGTTCAAGATCAGCGACCGTGAAGAATGTCGGTATCGACGGGACGCACAGCATGTCGACACTGTCGATGACCGGTTGCAGCTGCCGCTTGAATGCCTGCAGCTTGTAAAAGGATCGGAAGGTATCCGCGGCGTCGAACTGTTTCGCAACTTCAACAACCTGGCGTGTCACCGGGTGCACGGCTTCCAGGTTTTTTGCCAGCAAATCCTCGATGACGATAAAGCGCTCGGCGACCCAGACACCGCCGTAAAGCATCTTGGCCGTCTCGAAGAAGGGTGTGAAATCAATCTCGGTGATCGTACCGCCCAGCGCCTTTATATCAGCGAGGGCCTGGTCGAAAGCGTCCGCGTGCAGATGGTCGCCGCAAAATTCGCGTGTTGCCGCGTCCGGTACACCGACCCGGAATGACGGGGAAGGCGCCGCAAGCGGGGGAAACCTGAAAGGGCGCGCATAGGCGTCGACCGGGTTATAAACGGCTGCGGCGCGGAACGCCGTGTAGGCGTCATCAACCGTCAGCGCAAAAATAGAAATCGTATCCAGGGACAGACACGCCGGCACCACGCCGGTATTGGAAAGCGAACCCAGGCTTGGCTTCAGTCCGACGATGTTGTTGAGCGCCGCCGGCACCCGTCCGGAGCCTGCCGTATCGGTGCCGAGTGCAAAGCTGACAATACCCTGCGCCACCGCCACGCCGGAGCCGGAACTGGAGCCGCCTGGCACGATTTCAGGATCGACGGCATTTTTAGGGACGGGGTATGGCGTCCTGACACCGACCAGCCCCGTTGCAAACTGATCAAGGTTGGTCTTGCCGATCAGGATCGCGCCAGCAGCCTTTAATGCTGCAACCGCGAATGCGTCTTCTGATGGCTGATAAGTGTAAGCCGGGCAGGCGGCCGTGGTTGGCACGCCAGCAACATCGATATTGTCCTTGATGGCAAACGGCACGCCCCATAACGGCTTTGTTGCCGGATCGAACGGGCCCAGCGTCCGCAAGGTTTGCAGCACCGTTTGCAACGGGATCAGGTGCAGGAAAATCCCCGGATCACTGATCTCGTCGATGCGTCGGTAGCAGGCTTCGATGACCGCTTCCGGGCGGGTCCCGGCGGCGTAGGCCCGATGCAGTGAGTCGATGGTCAGAGGCAGTTCCTGGGACATGCAAGCATCTTTCATGTTGCGCTTGCGAACACTAGATCAGATTGTAGCTATGCAGTATGCTGCTAAGAATTCATGTAACCGATGCAATTATTGCATCACTAAAGGAAACCGACATGCGCCATCTGCTCCCGCTTCGCTACATCGACGCAGTCGCCCGGGCAGGTTCCATCCGCGCGGCGGCGGAAACGCTGGCCATCACCTCGACGGCCCTCAACCGCCGCATCCTTGCCATGGAGGAGGAGCTCGGCGTGGATATCTTCGAACGATATCCGCGCGGTGTCCGGCTGTCCGCAGCCGGCGAAATCCTGATCCATCACATCCGCAACCAGATCGGCGATCTTGAGCGGGTCAAAAGCCAGATTGCGGATCTCAGCGGCGAGCGGCGCGGTCACATCGCCATTGCCTGCAGCCAGGCGTTGCTGCCGTTTTTCCTGCCCGAACAGATCGCCCTGTATCGCTCGGAACACACTGCCGTGACATTCGACGTGCTGGTCCGCGACCGTGCCGCCGCCGAGCAGGCACTGATCGATCTCAGCGCCGACCTCGCATTGGTTTTCGAGCCGGTGCGTATGTCGGAATTTCAGATACTGCTGACGATCCGCCAGCCGGTTCACGTGATCCTGCGCCCCGAACATCCGCTGGCTGACAACGAAACCATCAGACTTCGCGATTGTTTGAGATTTCCGATCGCCCTGCCGACGGCACCCTATGGCGTCCGGCATCTGATGGAACTGGCGGTGCGGCGCACGTCACTGTCACTCAACCCGGTGGTTGAATCCGACAGTTTTGATTTTCTGCGTCATCATACGCGGGCCGAGAACATTTTGTCGTTTCAGTTGCCGATCGGCCTGCCCGGGCACCCCGGCGACGAAGGCATCGTTCACCGTCCGATTGATGTTCGCGACGTCCCGGAGGGTTTTCTCTACTTCGGTCAACTCAGGAACCGGACCCTTCCCGTTGCTGCGGCACGCTTCGCGCAGCAGATGCTGGATACCTTTATCAAGCGCTTCGACTGCGAATAGCGGGTT
Source organism: uncultured Rhodospirillales bacterium (assembly GCA_965284225.1). Classification (GTDB taxonomy): domain Bacteria; phylum Pseudomonadota; class Alphaproteobacteria; order Rhodospirillales; family Casp-alpha2; genus UBA4479. The sequence goes on along the minus strand of CBDIRN010000002.1, from coordinate 667,198 downwards.
TTGAAATTTAATGCACCATCAGCGTCGGAACCGACGTCTTATCAAAAATGTCTCGGGTGACCCCGCCGAAAACCACTTCTCGCAGGCGATTGTGAGAATACGCGCCGATGATCATTAAATCAGCGCCAAATTTCTCAACCTGTTCATGCAATACCTGTGAATCGTTGGTTCCCCTTAAATTCACGACATGCGGCGTTGCGGTGACCCCATTGCTTTGCAGTGAAATGGCCAGATTCCTGGGATCGATACAGTCTCCAATCGTCACGATCGAGACACTGTCGGCCGCTTTCAGAATATCCAGCGACATCGTGACGGCGCGTGCTGCTTCGGCAGACCCGTTCCACGCAATCATGATTTTCCGGGCAATTGTCGATACGGCCTTTTCCGGTAGCAGCAACAAAGGACGTTGCGCATCGAGAAGGACCGCTTCCGCCAGCGCATGTCTATCAGAGTCGCTATTATTTGAAGTGCAGGCAAATATCGTCAGATCCGAAACCCGTGCCGGCTCAACGATAATGGACGGCAAACTACCCTGACGAACAGCGAAGTTCGCAGCAACCGAACCTTGCGCCGCAACATCACCAAGAGGAATTTCTTTTCGGGCGCACCAGGCATTGAAGTGTGCGCGTGCATGTTCTGCCTCCGCATCTATTTGCGCCTGAGCAGAGTCGCAAAGCTGCTCCATGAGTTCGGGGGTCAGACCCTCGCCGACAAAAGGAACGGATGAGGCCGCATCGCGACAGAACAACCGCGCATCAATCAACGCGCCGTTCTTCTTGGCGAGCGAACTTGCGACATCAAGAGCAATCGCATCAATTTTTTCATTTCCGAATAATGGGACTAGGATGCGCGACATCTGTACTCTCCAACTCATCAAGTGCTGTATTGATCAGTGAAGTGTAATCGGCATGCGATTTTCAGCGTTGATGTAAATCAATCTCTGATGAGATTCTGAAAATAATGAAGCCCCGAATTGGTTCTCATTTTTGAAGCGGATCTTCCGACGCCTTTGCCGCTCTCTCATCATCGTGAAGGATCCGCATCGCGGCACCGTCCAGGTCTTCCCACTGCCCCGATTTCATCGCCCAGATAAACGCTGCCAGACCTAGCAGGCCCATGAAAAGCGCAATAGGAATAAGATAGGCAATGACATCCATGATCGTTACCTCAGTATGCGTAACCGTAATGCGTTGGCGGTTACGAAAAGGGAACTGCTCGACATTGCCACCGCCGCAACCAATGGCGTCGCCATGCCGGCAACCGCCAGCGGCACAGCAATCGCATTATACAGAAATGCGAGTGCGAAGTTCTGTTTGATCAAGCGTGTCGACGCGCGGGCAACGCGAAGTGCCGTAATGACCGGGCTGAGCATCTTGCCCTGAAAGATAAGGTCCGCCGCCGTCTGGCTGACATCCGCCGCTGTAACAGGGGACATCGATACGTACGCAGTCGCCAGCGACGGCGCATCGTTGATCCCGTCGCCAATCATCAGCACCCGATGCCCGGCCTCTGCCAATTCGCCAAGGCGTGCCGCCTTGGCCGCAGGCAAGCACGCCGCCTGCCATTTTTTGATGCCAAGCGCCCGGGCGACCCGTCCCGTTGCCGAGGCCGTATCACCGGACAACAATTCAACAGCAATGCCCATGGCGTTGAGTGTACGGATGACCTCACCGGCATCACTGCGGAGTGCGTCATGAAATTCAAACGAAGCCCTAATTTCGCCATCCACAGCCAGACAAATTTCCGGCCCGTCACAAGCATCACTTATATCCCCGCCGCACCACGACCGACTGCCGAGACGGATGTGCGCACGATCCCTGTATCCCTCAAGACCACAACCCGGCACTTCGTTAATCTCACGGATGCTCTGGACGGCATCTTCAGGGGTCGCCGCTGCGAGTGCCTTCGACAGCGGGTGGCGACTGTGTCTGGCCATCCCGCCGGCCAGCGCCAGCGTATCTGCATTATAGTCACCGCCAACCAACGCCAGATTGCCCAGTGTCAGCGTGCCGGTTTTATCGAAGACGACCGTATCGATTTCATGCAATCGCTCGAGAGCATCCGCGGACTTGACCAGAACGCCCGCGCGCAGCAGGCGCCCCGAAGCCACCACTTGCACGACCGGCACGGCTAGCCCAAGCGCGCAGGGACAGGTAATGATCAAGACCGCGACGGACGTCATCAGCGCCACCTGCCAACCGGCATCGGCGAACAGGAACCAGCCGGCGAATGTTGCTGCGGCCAGAACATGCACCACCGGCGCATAGATTTTCGCCACCCGGTCCGCCAAACGCACATATCGGGCACGGCCCTGTTCGGCCAGTTCCATCAGCCTGACGATTTCCGCGAGCAGGGTATTGTCGGCAGCGACGGTTGTTCGTACCCGGAGCGGTGCCGTCAGATTAAGCGTGCCGGCATAGACGCGGGCGCCGGGTCGAACCAGCTTTGGAATTGTTTCGCCGCTCAATAACTGCGCATCAATATCCGAACTGCCGTCAATCACAACCCCGTCGACGGGGATCCGTTCGCCGGCGACGATCAATATCGTCATGCCTTCATGAACGTCCCTGATACGGACCGAGCGTTGATGGCCGTCTGCATCAATGACCGTAGCCGCCGACGCCTGCAGAGCCAGCAGGTGTGTGGCCGCCGAACGCGCCTTTGCCCTGGCCCTGTGATCCAGATAACGCCCGATCAGCAGAAAAAACAGCAGCGAAATCGATGCATCGAAATACGCATGCTCACCGCCCAGAATGGTCTGATACAGGCTCATGGCACTGGCCAGTATCACGGCCAGACTGATCGGCACGTCCATGTTGAGACTGCTGCGCTGCAGGGCCCGGACGGCACTTTTGAAAAAGGGCTGCCCGGCATAGACAACGGCCGGCAGAGCAATCAGGGCCGATATCCAATGGAACAACGTGCGCGTACCGTCGCCCATACCGCCGGCATGGCCGGACCAAACGGCAACAGAAAGCAGCATCACATTGGCGGCAGCAAAACCGGCAACCGCTAACGCCGACAGCAGTTGCTTGTCTTCACGATTTTCAGTCCCGGCAATGAGAGCTGGATCAAAGGGAGTGAGTGGATAGCCAAGGGCCGTCACAGCCCGGATCAGCATCACCGGATCAGCCGCGTCTTCACGCCATGTTATAGCGAGTCGGCGTGTGCTCATATTGACTCTGGCGGAAACGACACCGGAGAACGCGCGAAGCCGTCCTTCAATTTTGCCAATACAGGCCGCACAGTGAAGACCCTCAACGAACAGGTCGAGGTGCGCAAGACCATCCTCATCCGTCCGGATGAATGCTTCGGGATCCGCGACCGTGACTGATTTCATGTCAACCGGCGTCGGCCCTGCCGAACCGACAACATGGCTTGCCATCGCACCCGCGTCGCAGCAGTCGGCGCCGACTGTTTGCACAGCCCCGTCGATGCCTTGCGATGGTTTGATGGCGTTCATTGCGGCACCAGTACCTCGTGGTTCATCTGATAGCCAAACGCATTCAAGTGGGCAGAAACAGACACGATCCATCGTCCGGGCATCGGCGTTGCGAAGCTGCCTTCGTAATGACCGTCAGCACGCTCATCCAGCATGACATTATAGGCGCGTGCATCGCCAAGCGGGCGGGTGAGTGTAACGCTGACCCGCGCACCCTGGACCGGTTGATGGTTCTTGTCCTTCAGCGTCAGCGTCAGCTTTCCTGTGGTGTCAATTGAAAGGCCGCTTTGCCAGCCGACAGCCTTTTGTGCAGCGGCTTCGTCCAGCGTGCGGTTATAGGCGATACCCTTCTTGTACGCATCTTCCGTGGTCAGCCCAGGCCATGTCGAAAGCGCAAAATACATGAAGACACCGTTGACAGCAGCGATCACGCCGAAGAATGCAATGAACCCCATCAGGACCATGCGGCCGGTGATTTTGCGGACAGGCTTTTCATTCATGATCAAAACACTCATCTTCCTGGTCCCCTGAATACACTCTCATACGTTGCCGTTTCGCCGTTCGACATGTCGCGCAGTCGAAACGAGATGTCCATTGCTTCATCCTTGATCATGTCGCCCGGCATCTGCACCAGAAGGCGGAAACTCTGCAGGGTATCGGGATTAAGTTCGAACAGTTCCGTCAATGCCGGCTCGGTTTCCAGAGACCCAACAACTTTCATACGCGCACCCTCGGGCGCGGTGATTTCAAGAAATACGGAACGCTCTATTCTCGCCTTGTTCAATATTTTGAATGTATAGGCGTTCTGTATCGAGCCGTCCTTGAGCTGCGTATAAATCGGGTTGCGGTCCCTGAGCACGTTGATATCGAGCTCGGTCCTGCCGACGAAAACAACCAGCATGAAAAGCCCGATCGCCGCCCACAGACAGAAATAGGCGACGGTCCGGAATCGGATCGGCTTCAGCTTCACCTTTTCGCCCACGACCCGACCATTCATGGCGGCGACGGAATCATAATCGATCAGGCCGCGCGGACGGCCGATCCGGAACATCACATCATCGCAGGCATCAATACAAAGGGCACAGGTAATACATTCCAATTGCTGGCCATCGCGGATATCGATGCCCATCGGACACGCGGCAACGCAGGCATTGCAGTCGACGCAATCGCCACGCCCGTCGAAGCTCTCGCCTTTTTTAAAGGCCGCGCGCGGCTCGCCCCGATCCGCCTTGTAGGTTACGGTCAGGGAATGTTCGTCCATCATAGCCGCCTGGATACGTGGCCACGGACACATATAGGTGCAAACCTGTTCGCGCATCAGTCCGCCCAGCGAATAGGTTGTGAATGCCAGTACCGCGACGGTGATATAGGCAATGGGTTGCGCATCCAGATAGAGGAAGTCTTCCGCCAACGTCGGCGCGTCTGCGAAGTAAAAAATCCATGCGCCACCGGTAGCCACCGAGATCATCAGCCAGATCGCGTGCTTGGTAATCCGCTTGGCCGCTTTCACTAACGAAAACGGCGCCTTGTCCAGGCGTATGCGTGCAGCGCGGTCGCCTTCGACAAATCGCTCGACCCAAATGAACAGATCCGTCCAGACCGTCTGCGGACAGGCATAGCCACACCATGCCCGACCAACAACACTGGTCACCAGAAAAAGACCAATGGCCGCCATGATCAACATGCCGGCAAAATAGTAGACTTCCTGCGGCCAGATTTCGATGAAGAAAAAATAGAACCGGTTATGGGGGAAGTCGATCAGCACCGCCTGATCCGGTGATCCCGGACCACGATCCCAGCGTACCCACGGCGTGATGTAGTAGACACCCAGCGTCATCGCCATGATCCACCACTTCAGCTTTCGGAACGTCCCCGATACGCGCTTTGGATGGATTTTGACCCGCTTCTTGTAGAGTGAACGATACTCACTCTTGTTGACGGCCTCGACGTCGTGGCGGGTGACGTCAGAGACGAGATCAGAGGTGCTGTCGACCATGTTGCGGACCCTTGCTGTGTTCCCTTATTGACCGCCCCCCAGCGAATGAACGTAGATCGACAACTGCTTCACCGTTTCATCGGACAGAATATTACCCCACGCCGGCATGACGCCGCCTCGGCTATAGGAAACCGATTGAACGATATCGGCCTTGGTGCCGCCATACAGCCAGATATTGTTATTGAGGGAAGGAGCCCCAAGCTCGGTGATGCCGACGCCACCGTCGCCATGACAGGCTGCGCAGTTGTCAGTAAAGATCGCCTTACCCTTTTCTGCGGCGGCATTGTCGGTTTCATTTTTCGACAGGGAAAGAACATACTCTGCAACTTGATTGACTTGCTGAGCAGTCAGGATTCCGTCTTTCAGGAAGGCCGGCATTTGCGATTGATGGGCATCAGCACTCTGATCGTTTCTGGCACCATGACGGATCGTCGCATAGATGGCGTTCAGCGAACCGCCCCAGAGCCACTCGTCGTCATTGAGGTTCGGATAGCCGGCAGCACCTTGCGCACCGGAGCCGTGGCACTGAGAGCAATTAACGTTAAACGCGGACTTGCCGCCGGCCTGCGCGAATTCCAGCAGATCCGGCCGAGTTCTGATTTCCTCCAGTGATGCGCGGGAAATGGCTGTCAGATGTGCCGCTTGCGCTTCCTTGGCAGCGGCAACGTCTTTCATTACCTCGGCACGCGAACTGTAACCCAGCATCCCTTTGGTATAACTGCTCACCAGCGGGATCGACGGATAGGCAATGTAATAACCGATTGACCAGACCACGCAGGCATAAAAGATATACAGCCACCAGCGCGGCAAGGGGTTGTCCAATTCGCGGATGCCGTCCCACTCATGCCCGGTCGTTTCGATGCCGGAGATTTCATCAATATGTTTGTCGGACATTTCTCAATCCTCCTTGAGCGGTATCTGCGCCGCGCGGTCAAACGTCTTTTTGGCACCGGGTCTGAAGGCGTAAATCAGAACGCCAGCGAACAGGACGGCCAAATAAATCAACCCCCATGTCCGGGCGAATTCAGCGAGTGTCGTATAGTCCATGTCAGATCTCCTCAGCGCAGATTGTCTTCGGCTTTGTAGGACGAGAAATCGACCATGGTGCCGAGCACTTGCAGATAGGCGATCAGCGCATCCAGTTCGCTGGGCGAGCCGGGTTTGCCGTCAAAATCCCGGACACTGGCACCGGGGTAGCGTTTGGCCACGTCGTCGGCACCATCGGAATCGGGATCGGCCTGTGCAAACATGTCGGTAACGGCGACTTCGATCATCTCCGTCGTGTACGGAACGCCGAGCATCTTGTTGGCCTTCAGGTGATCCGCAATGTCGTGGCTGCGCACCTTTGCGTCGGCAAGGAACGGATAGCCGGGCATCACGCTTTCCGGGACCAGCGATCTGGGCGCAATAAGGTGGGCGCGGTGCCATTCATCGGAATATTTACCGCCGACCCGGGCCAGATCCGGGCCGGTTCTTTTTGAGCCCCACTGGAACGGGTGGTCGTACATGCTCTCGGCGGCCAGCGAGTAATGACCATACCGCTCAAGCTCATCTCTGAACGGGCGCACCATCTGGCTGTGGCAATTATAGCAGCCTTCGCGGATGTAGATATTGCGTCCGGCAAGTTCGAGCGGCGTGTAGGGCCTGACACCCTTAACCTTCTCGATTGTGCTTTCCAGATAAAACAGCGGTGCAATCTCGATGATGCCACCAATGGAAACAACAATGATGATGCCGATCACAAGCAGGATCGAATTACGTTCAAATTTTCCGTGGTCGAACATTCTCGATCTCCCTTATGCGCTGGCCGGATGCGCAAGCGCATCAACGTATGGTTTTTCAGTCCGCACATGACCCTTGGCTGTGCGATAAACGTTCCAGGCCATGATTATGGAACCCAGCACATACATCCCGCCGCCAAGCGCACGGATGACATAGAACGGATGCATGGCATCGACCGTTTCCGCGAACGAGTACTCCAGAAACCCAAGGGCGTCGTAGGAGCGCCACATCAGGCCCTGCAGAATTCCGCTCACCCACATTGCCGCCGCATAGAGAGCAATGCCGAGCGTCGCCAGCCAGAAGTGGACAGAGACGAGGCGCAGTGAATAAAGCTTCTCGCGGTTGAACATTACGGGGGCAAGGAAGTAGATGGCCCCGAAACTGACCATACCGACCCAGCCCAAGGCACCGGAATGCACGTGACCAATGGTCCAGTCCGTATAGTGGCTGAGCGAGTTCACCGCCTTGATGCTCATCAGAGGACCTTCGAAGGTCGACATGCCGTAAAACGCGATGGAGATCGCCATCATGCGCAGGATCGGATCGGTGCGCAGCTTGTCCCAGGCACCGGAAAGCGTCATCAGGCCGTTGATCATGCCGCCCCAGCTCGGCATCCACAGCATGATCGAGAACGTCATGCCCAAGGTCTGTGCCCAGTCCGGCAACGCCGTGTAATGCAGATGGTGCGGGCCTGCCCAGATGTAGAGGAAGATCAGCGACCAGAAATGCACAATCGACAGACGATAGGAATAAACCGGCCGGTTTGCCTGCTTTGGCACGAAATAATACATGATGCCGAGGAAGCCTGCCGTCAGGAAGAAGCCGACTGCATTGTGGCCGTACCACCATTGCGTCAGAGCATCCTGAACGCCGGCAAAAATCGGGTAGGATTTAGATCCGAACCAGCTGACCGGCAATGCCAGACCATTAACGATATGCAAGATCGCGACAGTGACGATAAATGCCAGATAAAACCAGTTGGCGACATAGATATGCGGTTCCTTTCGCTTCCACAGCGTGCCCAGGAAGACCAGCAGATAAGCAACCCAGACAATCGTCAGCCACACATCGACGTACCATTCCGGTTCGGCGTATTCCTTGCCTTGCGTGACGCCGAAAATGTAACCCGTTGCTGCCAGCACGATGACAAGCTGGTAGCCCCAGAATACGAACCAGGGCGCATAGCCGCCGGCCAGCCGCGCCTGGCAGGTCCGCTGCACGACGTGGAACGACGTCATCAACAGGGCATTGCCACCGAACGCGAAAATAACGGCGGAGGTATGCAACGGCCGCAACCGCCCGAAACTGGTCCACGGCAAGTCGAGATTGAGCACCGGAAAGGCGAGCTGCAGGGCAATCACCAGACCAACGGTAAAACCGATCACGCCCCAGAAGGTGGTTGCGATGACCCCTGCCCTGACGACGGCATCGTTGTAATTGATGGTCGCATTCGGGTTTGCAGGGCCTCCGGCATTGCCGTCCCGGCTCAGAACCCAGAAAATACCGACGATACAGAAAATGGCGAGCAGCAGCCCATGAATGTAAATGATCGTATCGACAGCCCCGGCGGACAGATACAGGCCCAAAAGGCCGCCTAAACCAAGTGGCAGAATGGTGATAGCGCTCATCGTCTCAACCCCGTGCTTGATATCATGCCAACGCCACAAAGGCGTTATTGCGATGCACAATAGAATCACGCAGAGGGTGGTGTATTTGATCTATATCAAGCAGACAGAGGATTTACGGATCAACCGCTTGGAAATCCCTCGGGCGCGTCTTAAACTCTTGATAGGAAGTGCATTGTTGTCAGGAACGTTTAAATAATGACGAGCAAGGCCAACACCACACTCATTTGCCCGCCGCAAGTCCTGGCGTTCGAGAAGCCTGCATCCCGTTGCGATCTCTGTTCCGTTTTGAATTACACGGTATGCGGTGGGCTATCGGCAGAAGAGCTCACTCAATTTGGGGCTGCAACCAAGCCCGTTTATCTGGCCGAAGGCGGCAGGCTGCTCTATGAGGGTGATATTGACCGCCTCGTCTTTACGGTGACCTCCGGTTGCCTGAAATCCTACAAGCAACTGGCTGACGGCCGGCGGCAGATCACCGGGTTTTATTTTCCAGGCGATTTTATCGGACTGGTGCAAAGCGATAAATATCTGGCTGATGTCGAAGCGGTCACGGATTCCGGTGTTTGCCAGATGCAACGTTCAGATCTGAACATCCTGTCCAAGGATATTCCGAACATAGAACATCGCTTGTATGACCTCACCTCTGATGCGCTCGCCAAACTGCAGGGACAGATCATCCTGCTGGGCCGCAAGAATGCCAAAGAACGAGTAGCCACGTTTATTCTGATGCTTTCAAAAAGAGCTTTTGAGCGTGGTGTCGTCTCAAATCCTGTCAACCTGCCGATGAACCGCGAAGACATCGCCGATTTTCTGGGCGTCACGACAGAAACGGTGAGCCGGACCTTCTCCGCATTGCGCAAGCTGAATATCATTGGCCCTGATGTTGACCGGACGGTCAAAATTATAGATCGCAAAGAGCTGGAGCGTATCGCCGAGGGACCGTAGCAAAATGCGACCCTTATTCCATCCTATATGCCAAGAAACGGCTGCACGATCCGGGCCGCCAGGCTTTTGAAACGAAGCGGTGCATCGGTGATGGCAAGGCATATACAGTCGGCGCCCGCTTCCGCATGCGGTTGATGCTCGAGGTTTTCATCCGCCTCTTGAAAATCACCAGGCCCATAGCGCCCGACAGAGTCGGAAAAGGCGCCGGACAGGACGAGGGTCAGTTCCAGCCCACCGTGCGTGTGTTCGGGTACGGGCCGTCCGGCAGGTATGCGGAGCAAGCGCGCGGTCACGCCGTTCTCGCCGGTAGGCAGCAGGCATTGCGAAGCACCAAGCCCGAGACGCTGCCAGGGGATTTCGCCGCGGTCATTTTCCGCATACCTGCGAAGGGGCAGTGGCAGGCCGTTTGCAGATACGCGATCCGGAGCCACCGGCGCAGCGGACGCCGCACCCGTGGGATCGCTGCTTTCGTTTTCCAAACGACCCATGATCATCTCGAGCGACTTGTCGGACATCGGGGTCAGTTCCGCCGCATCAAGCAAACCGGCACCAATGGTTTCAAGCTGATCGATCGACACGCGGCATACCGGGCACAACGACAGATGCGTTGCAATTGCCAGGCTCCAGGCTTCACCAAGAGCCCCTGAAGCATAATCCATAAGCAGCTCGTCGCTAGGATGGTGGTGTATCGTCATTCATTTTCTCCAAACCCGGACCGCAGCTTTTTCAGGGCCAGTCTGACCCGCGATTTGACAGTCCCGAGCGGCACGCCAAGTTCATCAGCAATTTGGCCGTGCGTTTTTTCCTGAAAGAAGGCCAGTTTCAAAATTTCTTTTTGCGCTTCCGGCAGTTCGGCAACGGCTGTCATCAACCGTTTTTCCTGTTGTTGCATCGAAACGGTGTCTGATGCCAGTGGCATCGGGTCCGGTGTAAATGCCGGATCGCTGTAGTCGGGTTCCGGCCTGAAGGCTTTCCGTAGCATGTCGATGCGCAGGTTTCGCCCGATTGTGAAAATCCATGTCGACGCCGAGGACTTGGCCGGATCAAAAAGTGCGGCTTTTCGCCAGACCTTGATCATCGTCTCCTGCACGACCTCTTCTGCCATCTGGGCACTCGTGCCCTGTCCCAGCATGAACGATTTCAGACGCGGGGCATAATAGCGATAGAGTGCCTGAAAGGCGTCTTTATCTTTTTTCTCGGAAACGGCGAGCAGCAAAGCATTCATGGCACTGCCGGCTGAAGCTTGCTGTTCCTTCGGTTTGCCGTTCATAGGAGTCCCGCTCCGCCAATTATCTATAGATCGGCAAGATAGCCGATCCCGTCCGGGCTTTCGGACTCTGAAAATATGTCCCGCTGTCAGCGCATTAGCAAATGCGCATGCCGTCGCAGAAATGGGTAATTGAGATTCCATGCTGCTGTTACGCATGCCAAGCTGAGCTGGATCACAGGGCACATCAAATTCTCAACCCGCAAGTGATCCATTTTATGTCAGCCACCGTAAATAACCTGAAAACCGTCATCATCCCTTTCCGTGTGCCGCAAAACGAGGAATTCACTTGAATAACATGGCCCCTCAAGACCAGCGATCCCTGAACATTGCTGTTATCGGAACCGGTATTGCCGGCATGTCCGCGGCCTGGCTTTTGAACCAGCGCCATCGTCTCACGATCTATGAAAAGAACATGCGCATCGGCGGGCACTCCAATACGGTTGATGCACCAACCAAATATGGGACTACGCCTGTTGATACGGGTTTCATTGTCTATAACGAACGGAACTATCCGAATCTGACAGCCTTGTTCGAGCATCTAAACGTGCCAACAAAAGATAGCGAAATGTCATTCGCCGCTTCGCTGGGCGGCGGGGCATTCGAATACGCCGGTACAGATCTGAACGGCCTGCTGGGTCAGCGCAGGAACATCGTCCGTCCCCGGTTCTGGTTCATGATGCGCGATCTGCTGAGGTTTTACCGGGACGCACCGCAGCTACTGGATGACGATACGGGCAATGATTTAAGCTTGGGCGATTATCTGGCGCAGGAAGAATACGGAAAGAATTTCATCCGCGATCATCTGCTGCCGATGGGAGCCGCCATCTGGTCGACAACAGCCACCGAAATGGCAGCCTATCCGGCCAAGGCCTTTATCCGCTTTTTTGTCAGTCACGGACTCCTCAACATTACCGACCGGCCACAATGGCGAACGGTCGATGGTGGCTCGCGCACATATGTAGAACGCCTGACAGACGGCTATCGTGATCGGGTCCAGTACGGCGGCGTGCGCACAATTAGCCGCATCGATGGCAAGGTTCGGATTGAGGATCTTGCCGGGGTGCAAAAGGAATTCGATCACGTTGTCATCGCGACACATGCGGATGAGGCGTTCAATCTGTTGGCAGATCCAAGCGAAGCAGAGCGGACGCTGCTTCGCTCATGGCGCTATACACATAACCGTGCAGTCCTGCACACCGACGTTTCGCTGATGCCCAAACGTGACCGTGTCTGGTCGAGCTGGAATTTCATTGGTGATGACAATGCGTCCAGCGACAAGGAAGCCTCCCTTTGCGTTACGTACTGGATGAACCGGTTGCAATCGCTTGATCCCGGATCGCCATTGTTCGTAACCTTGAATCCGGTCCATGAACCTGCCACAGGCTCGATCATCCGTGAGTTTGATTACACCCATCCGTTCTTTGACCGTGCAGCGCTGGCATCGCAGGATCGGCTGTGGTCCCTGCAAGGCCAGAAGAACACCTGGTATTGCGGCAGTTACTTCGGGTCCGGTTTTCATGAAGATGCCCTGCAATCGGGTCTCGCCGTCGCCGAACAGCTTGGTGGGCTGAAACGACCATGGTCCGTCGCCAACGAAAGCGGGCGCATCCAGTTGACCCCCCACTATCAGGTGGCCGCGGAATGATCCTCAACTCAGCCATTTACGACGGAACCGTTGTTCATGAGCGGGTCCGCCCCAAACGTCATCACTTGCGCTATGACGTGTTCACGATGTTACTGGATCTGGACGAACTGCCCGAACTGGATCGACGCTTTCGATTGTTCGGATATAACCGGGCGGCCGTTTTTTCATTTTATGACAAAGACCATGGGGCGACGACCGGTGCCGATCTGAGGCTTTGGGTCGAAGCCCGCCTGGCCGAAGCAGGCCTGCACCACGACGGTGTTTCCATCCGTTTGCTCTGCTATCCCCGCATATTCGGATACGCCTTCAATCCGCTCAGCGTCTATTTCTGCTATCACCGGACCGGCGCGTTGATGGCGATTTTGTATGAAGTCTGCAACACCTTCAAAGAGCGCCACACCTACATCATTCCGGTTGATGATCCGGCGCGGCGCGTCATCAAACAGCATTGCAGCAAAGCCCTTTATGTCTCGCCTTTTATCGGCATGGACGCGGATTATTTTTTCCGCATCGTGCCGCCCGGCGACGGCGTCAACATCGTTATCCGACAGGAAGACGCGGACGGGCTGCTACTGGCAGCTTCCTTTCAGGGCAAGCGCATACCGTTTGCCGCACAGACCCTGATCCGAACCCTGATCCGGTTTCCGTTCCTCACTTTAAAAGTGATCGGCGGCATACATTGGGAAGCTTTGCGCCTGTGGTTGAAAGGCGTTCCCTTCATCAGCCATCAGCCCGCCGAAAAGGTCGTGCAAAGCAGTGTCGAGAGACACGTTGAATCCGGAGCATAATATAAATGGCAAACACACTCTCCAGAACGGCCGATCAAACAGCGCCGCGACAATCATCGCTTTGGACAGAACCCCGTGAATGGCTGATATGCCGGTGGCTCAATCGGATCAAGGCCGGCTGTCTTACTGTGGAATTCCCGTCGGGGACCCGGGCGGTCTTTGAAGGCGCGGAGCCCGGCCCCCATGCCTCGTTGACAATCAGAAATCTGCGCCTGGTCACCCGACTGGTGCTATCAGGTGATATCGGCTTTGCGGAAAGTCATATGGCCGGCGAGTGGGATACGCAGGATCTCTCGGTCTTGCTGACATTGGGCGCGGTGAACGCGGATGCATTCAGTATTGCGATTGCGCCGTCACCGATCATGCGGATTGCAAACCGATTGTATCATGCCTTCCGGACCAATACCCGGCGGGGCAGCCGACGCAACATTGCCGCTCATTATGATCTCGGCAACGATTTCTATGGTCAGTGGCTGGACGAAACCATGACCTATTCATCGGCGTTGTTTGCCACGCCCGATGAAAATCTGGCGGCAGCGCAACGGCGCAAGTATCTGCGGTTGGCTGAACAGCTGGAACTCAGTCCCGGCGACCGTGTCCTCGAGATCGGTTGCGGCTGGGGTGGATTTGCGGAAATCGCCGCCGCCAAATTCGGCTGTCAGGTTGTTGGCCTGACGCTCTCCGTCGAACAGGCGGCATATGCCCGGGAACGCATGCAACGGGCCGGAATATCGGACGCCGTCGAGATTCGCATTCAGGATTATCGCGATGTGAAAGGCCAGTTCGACAAGATCGTTTCTGTGGAAATGTTTGAAGCCGTCGGCGAAAAGTACTGGCCGGACTATTTGCAGATCCTCCACGCCCGGTTGAAGCCGCAGGGCAAGGCCGCCCTGCAGATCATCACCATCGACGACGATAATTTTGATCAATACCGCAGCAATCCTGATTTCATCCAGCGCTATATTTTTCCTGGCGGCATGCTGCCGGGACCAAAGGCGTTCGAAAATGCCGTCGCCAGGACACCGTTGCTGATCCGTGATGCCATGTATTTCGGCGAATCCTACGCCGAGACGCTTCGTCGCTGGGACAGGGATTTCCAGCACAACTGGCCACGCATAGCGTCGCTGGGTTTTGATGACCGGTTCTACCGCATGTGGCGCTATTATTTTTGTTACTGTGAAGTCGGCTTTGATACCAGAGAAATTGACGTCGCGCATTTCCTGCTTGAACGCCCATGACGCAATTGGCCCCGGCTCGGCTCAGGTGGGGAACCCTTCTGGCTTATACGCTGCCGGCGTTCGTCGTCGCGCTACCGACCATTCCCGTCTACATCCATCTGCCCGCGCTGTATGGCGTGCAGATGGGACTTGGACTGGCGGTGACCGGTTTCGTCTTGCTGCTGGCACGCCTGTTTGACGCACTGACCGATCCCTTGATTGGCGCGTTAAGCGACCGCTTCGGCTTCAGGGGCGCCCGACGAAAGCCATGGATCGCCGCCGGTGCGGTAATTGCCGGGATTGGCCTGGTCAAATTGTTGAACCCGGCCGTCGGTATCAGTGAAAGCTATCTGTTAATTTGGTCGGTTGTCCTCTATGCCGGCTGGACCATGGTTGCGGTGCCGTATCTGGCATGGGGTGCGGAACTCAGCCGGGATTATGACGAACGCACCCGCATTACCGCCTGGCGAGAGGGCATGGCCCTGATCGGGATTTTGGGTGCCGGTGCATTGACTGCGGCAACCGCCAAAATGGGCTGGTCGGAACTGCAATCGACGGGCGCCATCGCCTGGATGGCGGTTGGCTTGGGCGCCATTGCTATCCCGTTGATGCTTTGGCTTGTTCCCGATCCTGATCGATCAGACAAGTCGGCGGCGCTGCCCGGCGTGCAATCATGGTGGCTGGAAAGCCGATTGAGCGTTCGCAGTCTGATGGACAACAAACCATTCCTCAGACTCTTGTCCGCATGGTTTCTGAACGGGCTGGCGAACGGCGTGCCGGCGGCCTTGTTCTTTATCTACCTGGAAGACGGTCTGGCGGCCGGTGCCGAAGAGCGGCCTTTGTTCGTACTCGCTTATTTCGCCGCCGCAGTTGCAGCGATCCCGTTCTGGTTAGCCCTTAGCCGTCGTCACGGCAAACACCGGGTATGGTGCTGGGCGATGATTTCAGCATGCATGGCGTTCGCCATGGTGCCGTTTCTGGCACAAGGCGCCTACACTGGTTTTGCAGTGGTTTGCGTCGTGACCGGCATGGCACTCGGTGCTGATCTGGCACTGCCGCCGGCCATTCAGGCGGATGTCGTCGACTACGACCGGCTCCGTTTTGGCCGGCACCGGGCAGGTCTGCAGTTTGCGCTCTGGGGCATGAGCACCAAGTTGGCACTGGCGATAGCCATCGGATTGTCCCTGCCTCTTCTTGAGGCCTTCGGGTTCAAGTCCGGCAATCCGACGGACGTCGGAATTATTGCCCTGATAGTGATCTACGCGATCGTTCCCATCGTAATTAAAATAACGGCAATTGCTGTGATTTGGTCATTCCCGTTAACAGCACAAAAGCATGCTGTCATCCGCCGCCGTCTTAATCAGCAACAGCCAGAGCCCCTTACTCAAGCGGATGCCATAGAATGAAAATGAAGATAAGCGCAACCTTGATCGCCCTGATGTTATTTAGCGGATGCACGAAGATGAAACCTGTTGATTTCAAGGAGACGACACCAAAGCTTGTGATTGAAGATTTCTTCAACGGCAAGACACAGGCGTCCGGCATCTTCGAAGACCGGTTCGGCAATCTTCGGCGTCAGTTCAGCGTTGATATCGACGGCACATGGGACGGTACACGCCTGGTTCTGGATGAAAAATTTCTCTACACCGATGGAGAACGCGACCGACGCGTCTGGACCATTGTTAAAACAGGTATCCATACCTATGAGGGTCGTGCCGACGATATCATTGGTACGGCAAAGGGCGAGGCTCAGGGCAATGCCCTGAACTGGCAATACGAGATGGATCTTAAAATCGGTGACGGATCGCTCCGCGTTCATTTCAACGACTGGATGTTCCTGCAACCCTCAGGCATGCTGATCAACCGCGCGCGGGTCAGTAAATTAGGAGTCGAAATTGGTACGGTGACGCTGGCTTTTATCAAGGCAGATGCTAAGCAAACCGGCTTTTCAGAGACACTCAGCGAACAGCCAGCCGCCCGCGCAACCAGGCAAGCAGCCAGCCGATAACCGGCAAACGCTCGTAAAAATCACGGCCTGCGTCCCAATGGTCAATGTGCTCGGCGACCAGTCCATCGGGACTGAAGGTAACAATACTGGCGCCATCGAACGACCAGGGCTGGCCACGGAGTCGTGCATCGAAGCGCCAGTTCATCATGCAGACTTGTCCATCCATGGCGACATTGCTGACCGTGAAGCGGATATCATCGACGTTCTCAAACATATGACGGAAGACCTGTTGCATGGCGTCGACGCCTCGCACGTCATTGAACGGGTCCTTGAAGCGGACGTCAGGGCTAACGAATTCACCAAGCGACGACAGCGTGTCCGGCGACAAGGTTTCCAGGTATCGGCGATATCGATCCTGCGGGTCTGTCATGTTTTGAGCATCCGGCGCGTTATGCCAAAGAACACCCTGTCCGGCATGATTCTCAATAATTTCATCAGCCATGCAAACCGCCGGGGGAAGGCGATTTCAAATGCATTGCCATTCAGCCCGCGCATGATGTGATCTACCGCCGCCTCCACGGGTATCAGAAACGGCATCGGAAAATCGTTTTGATCTGTCAGCGGCGTTTCGACAAAGCCCGGGTTGATGAGCGTCATGCGGACATTATGGACGGCAAGCTCAGGCCTCAATGCTTCACACATATTGATGAGGCCGGCCTTGGTCGCCCCGTAAGCCGCTGACGTGGGCAGCCCCCTGTATCCGGCCAGTGATGCGACAACGGCGATATGTCCGGCCTTTCGTTCAATAAACCGATGCATGACGCTGTCCATGCAATACACGGTTCCCATCAAGTTGACTTCGACCAGTTTGCGCATGCTGTCTGCAGAAAAGGTCGCTGCCGACATAGGAATGTGTGTGCCGGCGTTCAGAATGACAAGACTCAAAGGTCCGAGACGGTTTTCGATCACATCGACCGTGATCAACGTCTGCCCCCTATTCGTAATGTCCAGTGGGAAAGCATGAATACGCCCGGAGGCGCATTCGGCCTCAAGGCGTGACAGGTCTTCCTTGGTCCGGGCGCTGACCGCAACCGTCCAACCATCATCGGCTAGGCGCTTGGCGAGTGCGCGACCGATGCCTTTGCCTGCACCGGTGATCCAGGCGACACGCGGGGCACTTTCAATAGGAACACCCGTCATGATTTTACCTTCTGCTTTTCGGATCCCTGGCATTGTCGACATTGGTACTCGATGCTTGATCCATCATTTCCCTTGAAGCGCATTTTAACCCAGCGACCGGCATCGTCGTACCAGACCTCAGTTTGCAAATCGCCCGTATAGGCATAGTGGGTCGCCGATACCTGCCCGACTTCGGTTGCAACCTCAGTCCGGCCCAGCTTGTTGATGCGCACGTCGTTTACGATTCCTGTCAATGTGTTCAGCACGCGGGTGTTGCCGAGAACCGCCGCATTCCAATGATCGGTAGGCAGTATTGGTGCCGGGATTTCGTATAGGTTTGCTCCATGCTCAACCCGGATGGAGTCGCCCAACCGCAAGGCTTGCATCCGGAATAGCTTTCCATCGTCATCGACCGATGCCTGAAGTTGCTGCAACATCCCATCTTGCCACTTGGACCGGGATTGGTAGTGGTATCGATAAGCCGTAAAGAAAAGCACATCGATCTTCAGCTTGAACGTCACGTCGACGGAAAGATTGTTGCCTGTATTTTCGAACGACACCCGGTGATACCCGACTTTCTCGCCGTTGCGATAGACGTCGAAGTATATTTCGCTGCCATATAGGCTCTTTGGTTGCTTGAATTCATTGCCGGGCATAGAGGCGTGGCTCGCAGCACCGAATGACATTGATGCCAATAATCCGAGCGCAATGGTTTTCTCTGCCAACGATTTAAGCGATTTTACCATGTTGATGCATCAATTTTCAGTTGTGACCAGCAAAAGCGGCAACGCGATTAGAATCGCCATCAGAATGGATACGTTTGGCGTTGCCGTTTAGATCACTTTGACCCCGAAACGAGGGGCGCCGAGGTACTTCTGGCCCCATAAGGGTCATGCGCCTGACTGGACAGGCTACGCTCATATCCGATCACTGGCGGAGGCGCCTGACAATTTACATTTTCGCGTGAAAGTGCATTCAGTTCGAAGGGTCAACATCCGCCTCTCGAACCATCAGTGCGAGGTGGCGGGAAACAATGACGAGAATCACCAAAATGGGAACGGAAAGAATGGCCCCGGCGATGCCCCAGACCCAGGTCCACAGCAGCATCGACAGAAATACGGCAATCGGGTTCAACTTGAGTTTCTGTCCAAGAATAGAGGGTGTAATGAAGTTCCCTTCAATGATCGTCAGAACGCCATAGGCGAGTGGTGGCGCCAGATTTTGCCACCATGTATCGAACGTCAGTAACGAGACGACGCCTATGCAAAAAAAGACAATCATCGGACCAACATACGGTATGAAACCAAAAACCGCCGCCAGCACTCCCCATAGAACCGGGTTAGGCATATCCAGCAGATACATGGTCAGCGCCGTCGCCGCGCCCAATATGAAATAAATACCTGCGCTGATTTGCAAAAAGCGTGTGATTGTCGACTGAACGGAAGCAAACATTTCCGTAATCAGTTCGCTATGTTTTAACCACGGCAGTTTAGGAAACGGCACTTTCGTCTGACCATTGCTCTGCGTCAGGAAAAAGAAAGTCAGCGCCAGAACAATCAAAAACTGGACCGAGGTAAGCAATGTCGATTCGAAGGCGCGGCTAAGGTATGTTGGCTCCTTGATGGTGACTTCACTCTTTTTAACCAGGGCATTTGCGTCATTCGCAATATTCTCAATGCTCGCCGACGCTTTCTTTGCCTGTTTTATGGATTCCGTGACGGGCCAGATCTTTGTTTCGATGTCACGTTGGATGCTTGGTAACCGTTGCATCCATTTCTCCGCAGGTGCGGAGAGATTGATAATGCCGCTGATGAGGACTGCGACCAGACCGATCAGGACGAGCAGTGCGCTGACAGCCCGGGGAATGCCGAAGCCTGTCATTCCACGGACCATCGGTCGAAGGACAATGCTGAGAAATAGGGCGAGAAAAACAGGCAAGATCAGGTCAGCCGCGAAGTACATCGTGTAAAGCAAAGCAAGAACGGCAAGCCCGACCACGGCGACGGGCATCGCCGCGTGGATAATTTGCATTAACTCATCTTGGGTAAGGTTTTGCGCCTCAGAAATTGGTGCGGTCGCCAATTCAGGCTCACCACCAATCATGCGATCAACCAATGCTATCTCTTCGCGCGAAGCAGCCCGACGATAATTCCCATCGCCGTTGCTGCAACAATCGCTTTGATGGGGGTGTCCATTGTTACCGTAAGCGCCGAACGGACTATTTGTTCCGAAGCCAGGTTTGCATCGGCCGCAGGATCAGGTTGGTCGTTGCCTAACGGTGTCTTTACGCCGTCGCTGCGCCGTGAGGCCAGGATCAACATAATCGCGCTGAGCAGACACAGCACTCCGGCGACGATGAAAGCCGCCAGATAACTCGGCAACTGCATCGACAGCCAGATGTACCCGCCGGCAATGGAAAATCCGATTGCCGTCGCCACGAGCAGGACAGCGCCGAGCAAAACCACCGCCGTTGCCAGCCGATAACGGATCGCGTTACCCAGCTGATGGGCTTTATTGGTCAAATACTGCATCTTCAAAACCTAGTTCTTGTCGGAATCAGTTCTTACGAAACAGAAGCGCGATCAGGAGCCCGACACTGAAGGCTGCGAGCAGGCTTTGAAACGGTCTTTCACGAACGGTCTGTTCGATGGCTTCCTGCGAAGCTTTACCTTTCTCGCTTATGCCGTCGGCTGCCGATTTGACACCGTCACGGATGTCATTTGCCGCGCGGTCTGCGCCTGCCTTCACGGCATCCCCGAGAGAGCGGCTGAGGGCGGCTACGTCAGCGGTAAGCTTTTCGATGGTTGCCTTCAGGGCTTCATAATCTTCATGGGCGTGCTCATTAGCAGTTTTCATTATTATCTTCCTTGATGATGAGCCGGTACAAATGTACCGGCAATTTGGTGATTCAGTATTTTGTTGAAAAATATCAATCTAACTTCATGGTTAGAATGCGCGGAGAGCCGCCGGCATCGGGGATATAGAACTCCTGATCAACTTTTTTGACGATGCCGATCTCTTTAACAGCTGCATGCACCACGGCCTTGGCGGTGATGAATTGCGGCGACGACCGATAACCCATCGCCATTTTGTCATTGCCAATAAGCAGAATTCGACTCGGCGTGCCCATTGCTAACGGAACCTCCCGGGGCACTGCGGCCAAGTGTTCCGTCGTCACCGGCACCGAGGCTGGACTGAGATAGCTGCCTGCCCTTAGGTCTAAAGCAAGCGCCGGGTTCGTGATCGACAACAGCACGACAGCAATGGCAACAACGCAGAGGATCCAAAAATGTATGGTTATTGACGAGACCCACGATAAGTGCGCATCGCGTTCAGGAAAGTAGGCAGGCATGACTTAGGAAGCTCCTGTGTTGCCCTGTTAAATAAAAGAAAGCCATCATGCGTGCGGGTATTTGGCGAAGTGATATCGCTGCACGGTTTGTCAAATTTTCGCTATTCTTTGCGGAATGAGGCCGAACCTTAAATACTTACGAGGTATCGGATCTCCGCTCATTTGTACTATAGATGCTTTGGCGTGCCGTTACTGTTCATTAGTGCACATGCGAAATATCCTGCTAGACGGCAACAACTTGCGCAGTGCAATGCCAAGTCGCGGTCTTGGCGCGCGTAATGACGGCAATGTTTAGAGCAGGGAATATAAAGGGCAACTGGTGGAACCAAGGGGCATCGAACCCCTGACCTTCGCATTACGAAAGGCCCCGGGAGCACAGAAACCCTTTAATATCAATTACTTGTTCTGGGGCTATCGCACATTAAACCGGAACAAAAAGGGGAAATCGGGATTGATATGGAATAAGCGAGGCACGTTTTAGGCACATTATTGGCTATCAAGAAATTTACATAATGTGTTCTTGTCCGCAGCATTAGAAAATGGATGCGGATTTGGAAGCTATTTAGAACCCGTCTAAAAGCATGATTCTACAATATTATTAATTGATCTTTGCCTTCGGGACATGAAGAGTATCAGCATAATTAATGTGTAAAATTGATACGCAGGTAATCATGTCTACTTCTGACAATACCCTGGCAGGTTCAATGTATGACTTCCGCAACATTCTGCATAAGAGTGGTGTGATATTTTGTTATAGTGGATACGTGACGGAACCTGTCCTTTCAGGAATCGGGGAAGCCCTCAAACGAAAACTGCAGTTGGAGGAAGCCGATACCAATACCATGCGAAACGTCTTCGCAATTTTTGTGGAGCAAATGCAGAACATTGTTCGTTATTCCGCAGAACGCGAAGCCGCCGTTGAGGACGATGACAAAACAGAAATTCGTTATGGCGTTCTGGCAATCGGCATGGAGGGTGAGAAATTCTTCATCACCTGCGGCAATAAAATTCATATCAATGATGTGGATCGCCTGAATACTCGCCTTGCCGATTTGCAAAAAATGGACAAGGAAGGCATCAAAACACTCTACAAGCAGAAACTTCGCGCCCCGACCGAGGAAACGAGTAAAGGTGCCGGCCTCGGGTTCATTGAGATTGCGCGTCGATCTTCTCAAATCATTGATTTTGATTTTCTGAATCTTGACGAAAAGTATGCGTTTTTTTGCCTGAAGGCATATGTGTAAGGGTTATAACAAGATGGAAATTCTAAAAATAGACGGCACTGACAGGTCCCCTGAAGTTGAATTCGATTTTTCGGCCTGCAAATTCCGTCTCAAAGGCGAGTCGTATCCCGAGGATGTAACAGCATTCTATAATCCGATATTGGAGAAATTGAGTCACTGCCTTGAAACGGCTTCCGGAAAGGAAGTAGAGTTTAATTTCGAGCTCATTTACTTCAATTCGTCGAGTGCCAAGATAATCATGGGAATCTTTGATCAGCTTGAAGAAGCCGCTGCTGCAGGTGCCGACGTTGTCATCAACTGGCACTTTGATGCCGAAGACGACACCATGGAAGAATTAGGCGGAGAGTTGGCTGAAGACCTGATCGTAGCCAAATTCAACATGATCAAACTCGATTCCTGAAATGGCTGAAGATCTTTTTGCAAAAGAGCTTGCTGTCGTTGAACGCGCTAAAGGCGTTCTCTCGCATGCAGAGCTGGAGATTCCGAGCGCTGAGTTCGAGTTGGTTCTTGATAATTACGAAAAGCTCCTGCGTCAGACCCGAAAGCTGATGCGGATCAGTGACCGAAGTGAAGCTGAATTAAACAGGGTCGCCAAAGATTTGGACGAGAAAAATGCGGTCCTTAAAAATCTTTCGGAAAAACTTTCCAGATATCTGTCGCCACAGATTTACGCATTGATTTTCAGCGGGGAACGCGACGTTAAAATTCAAACAGAACGAAAAAAGCTGACGGTTTTCTTTTCGGATATCAAAGACTTCACATCCACGACCGAAGATATGCAGCCGGAAGATTTGACGCAATTACTGAATAATTATCTCACCGAAATGTCAGAAATTGCCCTGCGCTATGGCGCAACGATCGACAAATATATTGGCGATGCGATGTTGCTGTTTTTTGGCGATCCCGAAACAAAAGGGGTCAAGGAAGATGCCCGCCTTTGTGTGCTGATGGCCCTGGAAATGCAGGAACGCATGCAGGAACTTTCCGCCGACTGGAACGACCAGGGCTATGAGCGCCCGTTCCAGATGCGCATTGGCATCAATACAGGATATTGCAACGTCGGCAATTTCGGGTCCGAAGTCCGCATGGACTACACCATTATCGGAGGCGAGGTTAATCTAGCGGCTCGGCTAGAAGGGATTGCTCAACCGGGCGGCCTTACCATCAGTCAGGAAACATATGCCTTCGTCAAAGACATCGTCACGACTGAAAAACAGGAGCCAATTTCCGTCAAGGGAATCAGCAAACCTGTCACACCTTACAAAGTTACAGGCCTTAAAAATCATAACGAAAACACTAGCGTTATACGTACCAGTACTGATGGATTTCGGCTCTATGCCGATTTAAATGTACTGCGTGGAAACGAACGCAAAAAAGCAGCCAAAAATTTAAGAGCCGCACTTGAAAAACTTGAGGGCTGACAGAGACACGTATGATGGGATCATTGAGCCAAGACTTTAGCTTAGACAAATGATGCAAACCATATCTACAAAATTTTTAATGAGAAGAAATCTCATATATGACGCGAAATAAACAGTAGGGTTTCAAATCCCTCTGTTTTCGACAAGGGGCGAAACTTATCGCTCATTGCTTTGGGGGAATGAAATGTTTGGGCTAAAATTGATCTGCGGCATCGTCCTGCTGGCGATGACAGCGACAGTTAAAATTGCCAACGCCGCCTCCTGGTATCCCGTTCAGGTTTATGAATGGGTCCCGGCCTTTAATACTGAAAGCAAGCGCGCGTTAAAATCATATATGCCGATAGACGGGGCGGCGCAGAAAAAATGGCGAATCTGCGTATCTATCCCGCACTTGAAGGATGCGTATTGGCTGGGCGTGAATTATGGGCTTGTCGAAGAAGCCGAAACCCGCGGTATCGTGATATCGATTTATGAAGCTGGCGGATACGAAAAGCAGCAAATCCAGATTCAGCAAATTGAAAAATGTATCGCCAATGGTATCGATGCGTTGATCGTAAGCACGATCTCTCTGGATGGCGCGAATGACGCCCTGGCCAAGGCGAATGCCAAGGGGATTCCCGTTATTGATATGATAAACGGGACCTCATATCACGGCCTTTCTGCTCGCGCTGCTGCGGATTTTTACGACAATGGATTTGCTACTGGCAAATATCTCGCAAAGCTTCACGAGAAAAGCACATTACCCATATCTGTACTCTGGTTCCCGGGGCCAAAGGAAGCAGGGTGGTCGCAGCGAGCCGATCTCGGTTTTCGGGATGCCATAAAAGGATCCAAGATTACAATTCTGGCGACGGGTTATGGCGACACTGGAAAGCGGACTCAGTCGGATCTGATAGAAAAAAGCTTAACCGACCATCCAGACGCAGACTATATCGTCGGCACTGCAGTAACAGCAGAAGCCGCAATACCGATAGTGCAACGCAAGAATTTGGCAAATCGCACCAATATTCTCGCTTATTATTTCAGTCCAGGTGTTTATCGGGGCATCACCCGGGGCTCCATTCTTGCCGCTCCCAGTGATCTGCAGGCAATACAGGCCCGCATTGCCGTTGATCAGGCAATTCGCATTCTTGAAAACAGGCCTTTCATGAAGCATATCGGCCCCAAGATTGAAGTCATAGACAAAAGCAATCTTGCCAAATTTGATTTGACCACATCCCTTGCGCCGCGTGGGTTCAAAGCAATCTTCGACGTGGATTAAGAGAACCTGCAATGGATAATGATGCGGCACACTCAGCTAACAATAAGAATACGCCTCAACCCCAGCTCGCTAAAATAACAGGGCTTGGATATCTGACACTGATCGTTGCCGTCGCCTATGCCGTAACTGGATACATCGGTTTTGCGCTGGCGATACCACCCGGCAATGTTTCAATTCTCTGGTTGCCTTCAGGCATCGCCATGGCGGCTGTTTTGATGCGTGGTTATCAAGCCATCCCCGGAATTCTTCTTGGTGCGATCGTTATCAATATTCAGTCGTTTTACAACGGCTCACTCGATTCACTCCCATTAACGACGATACTGGCCATTCTTATGATCAGCGTCGGGAACGCCTTGCCGCCACTTATCGGACGCCACCTGTTACGTCGCTTCGGCAATGTCTTAAACCCTTTTGACAGCGGTCAAAGTATCTTGCAAAGCAGCCTGATCTTCGCCGCGGCCTGCACCGTCAGCGCATCAGTCGGCACCCTTTCATTATCGCTGGCCGGCCTTGTTGATAGAAGCCCATACGAATTATTCGGCACATGGTGGCTCGGGGATTTCATCGGCGCCTTAAGTTTTACTCCCCTGATACTCTCCGTTGTGCGTCAGTCCAGATTTGTTGCTCTGTCTTTGATCGCTGTTGCCATGGTTTTTTTTGGGGGGACATATGTTATCAGCAATCATGTTCGCACTCAGGCAATAGAGGCATGGGATAATCAGGCCTCTCGCGAAGCAGAACGTCTGACCACAACTCTGATTTCCTGGCTTGAAACCGCATCGTCACCTGTCAATTCGATAAGCGCCGTCTTGAAAGGCTCAGAGAAAATAATCGAGCAAGAATTTTTCGATGCCGTGACTCAGCTCGAAGATTATCAACCTGATTTTTTCCCCAGAACACTCGGCATCGCAGCGCAAACGTTCGGGGCAAACGTTACAGACTGGGAAGTTGTCTTTTCTACCGATCATAATGGCCCCTTGTCCCCGGGTGCCATCATCGCCGATGGCGATCTTGGTAGAAGAGCCCTGATTGCGTCGCGCGCCGAACCTGGTCGCTTGATCATTGGAGAATTCGGCAAATTAGCGGGGGAATCGGTTACTATTTCCTCTGTTGCCCTGGAAACCGGTGGCGTTGAAAAAGTTGTTTTTGGTGTTCTCAACTTAAAACAGATGTTTGACGGATTGTTTGCCGTCCAGGTCCCCCCCGGATTTCATCTGCATGTTTTAGGCGCGGCATCAGGGGATAACCCGGAAAATCTTGTCCCTATTTACGGACACGGACACGGTGCAGAACAAATCCTCGACACAAAAACTATTCGCGGCACAGCCGGAAACGCACAATTCACATTTCAATGGGATATCACTGACCTTTACTTGCCAGGCAGCCGTGAGGAATTTGCTAACGCACTGCTGATTGGCGGCATTCTGGGTTCGGCTGCCTTGCTACTCTTTTTTAGCTTCGTTCTCGGGCAGAACGAGCAAATTCGCAGACGCGTTGATGAGCGGACTTCAGAGTTAAGCCAGCAAACTTCCATCCTGGAATCAACGATGGAATCGATGGATCAGGGCTTAACGATGTTCGACCAGGATTTCAAACTGACGGCGCGCAATTCAGAATTCATGAGAATGCTCGATTTGCCGTTCAATCTGTTCCCTGTCGGGACGCATTTGTCTGAAATATTTCGCTATAATGCCAAAAGAGGCGAATACGGCGACGGCGATATCGAGACCTTGGTTCAGGAACGCCTCGACTTGGCAGCAAAATTTGAACCCCATCGGTTTGAGCGGACGCTTGCAAATGGAAAGACAATAGAGATTCGCGGGAATCCTCTTGCCGACATGTCGGGCTTCGTTACGACATATTCAGACATCTCAGACCGAAAAAAGGCCGAGCAGGAAATCGCAGACAAGGAAGCCCTACTCCGCATGGCGCTGGAAAACATGCCCGGTGGTATCGCGATGATTGATGCAGACATGAAAATCCAGGTCTTTAATGACACGTATCGCGAACTCTATGGCCATGCACCCGGTTCATACGGCGTCGGGACACACATTGGCGATGTCATCCGCATGAATGTAGAGAAAGGCATTCACAGAACCGGCGATCATATCACTAAAGACGTCGATGAAACCGTGCTGCGACGTATTGCAGCTTTCCGCACAGGAAAGGCTGGCGAATCCGAACGAGAATTGGCAGATGGCCGAATACTTAATATCCGGCATAACCCACTTGCAAATGGCGGAGTTGTGCTTGTTGCAACGGATATAACTGCACGAAGAAAGGCCGAAGCAGCCATTGCCCGCCAGGAAGCACAAATCCGGGCCATTCTGGAAAGTGTTCCGGATGCTGTTGTGACCATCAATCCAGAAGGTACGATCCAAACAGTCAACAAGGCTGCTGAGACTGTATTCGGGTACAACTCCGGCGAAATGATTGGCAAAGACATCAAAGTGCTGATGCCCGAGGAATTCGCTACTCATCACGACAAATATTTGGGCAATTATTTAAAATCGGGAGAAGCTCGATTTATCGGCAAGGGGCCGAGCGAACTCAGTGGTCAACGAAAGTCCGGTGTCATCTTTCCCCTTGATATTTCTATAGCTGAAGCTGTGTCGGATAACGAACGTATTTTTGTCGGCGTACTTCGGGACATTACGGCACGAAAAGAATCGGAGCGGGTTATCGCGGAAAAGGAAGCGCAACTTCGAGCCATCATCAACAACATCCCGATAATGATCATCCTTAAGGATCGTCATGGCCGCCATCTGACCGTTAACAATTATTATGAAGTTGCAACGGGTATTTCCCCCGATGCCGTTCTTGGCAAACGCGATGACGAGTTTATGCCAAGTGGCATTGCACAGGAAATAATGGCCATGGATCGGAAAATTATGGCCTCAGGCGAACTCCACACATTCGAGGAGTCTGTGCCAAATCCTGATGGAACGATGCATTCTTATTTAACGAAAAAAGTCCCGGTTTTTGATGAGAATGGCAATGTTGACACCCTTGTCGTTGCCGCATTGGACATTACCGAACTTAAGCAGACCGAGAGAGAACTGGCGCAAAAAGAAGCCATGCTCACAGCGGCGCTGGAAAACATGACAGGCGGTCTGTTTATGATCGATGTTGATATGAAACTTCGTGTTTTCAATGAGCGGTTTTCAGAATTCTATAATTTCCCGCGCGAGATTTTGAAGATTAACGCCCCGCTGGCTGATGTTTTACGCGTCCGTGCCGATAGAGGTGATTATGGCGAAGGCGATCCAGAGCAACTCGTCGCACAACGCCTTGACGGCTATCGTAATCGTGATGTGCAGATTGTCATTGATTACATTGATGACAGAATTATCGAAGTTTACCGGGCGCCTATGGCCGACGGCGGCATGGTTTGCGTATTCAACGACGTGACCGAGCGGAAACAGGCAGAGGAAGCACTGACTCAGGCGCATACCTTGATTACTGAAAGCTTGAGCTATGCCAGCCGCATACAAAGATCCCTGCTGCCGCCGAAAACCATTCTGGAAGAAGTATTCGATTCCCATGCGATGATCTGGGAACCCAAAGACATGGTCGGTGGTGACATGGTTTGGCTTCGCCCTGCCAAACAGGGGGTTTATCTGATCGTCGCCGACTGCACCGGACATGGCCCGCCGGGCGCTTTTATGACAATGATCTGCACCGGTGCTCTCGATCAGGCGCTCTCTGAAATGGATGAATCTGACCCGGCGCAGGTGCTTTCGCAGATGAACAGGAAAATCAAATCATCGCTGGGTCAGGATGGCAAAGAAGGCGAGTCTGATGATGGTGTCGAGCTCGGCATATGCCATATCGACAGTAAGCAAAAAATAATAACCTTTGCAGGTGCGCGTTTCTCGTTGGTCGTAGTTGAAGACAAGAATCTTGAGGAGATCAAGGGGAGCAGATCGTCACTTGGATATCGCCATGTACCTGTCGATATTCAATTCGACAACCATGCATTCGAATACAATGCGGACATGCAATTTTATATGTGGTCAGACGGTCTTGTTGACCAGATCGGTGGCCCTAAGCGTCGCAGCTTTGGAAAACGCCGCCTTCACAAAATTGTCCTCGACTATCATAAAATGGATTTATCCTGGCAGAAGTCGCAAATCATGAGAGAGTTCGAAGATTATCAACACGACGAAGCTCGTCGTGACGACGTTACGTTCTTCGGTTTTATTCCCCGGTAAATATCTTAGCGAATTGCACGTGCTTTTTGATCTCCCTTAAGACCTTGAGTGTTTCGAATTGTTGAATGGTTTTCGGTTGTCAGCAGACACCTGAAATCAGATGTGATTTTGCCAAAACCTTAAATATTCGTAGGCGCTTTGGGGCCTTTGGCTTTTATGATCCCTCCGAAGCCTTAAGGCTTCTTGAGGTGACCTGAGACCCAGCTTCCCTCCGGCTTAAGAGAGAGAGTCCTAGGGGTTATTTCTGGCCAGTTGTCCACGCGAACCAAAACGCGATCAACACCAAAGCCACGGAAAAAGTACGGCGCGCTATAAGGCGGCGCTTTTTGTTTTCCATAAATTTCTGCGCAGATCCGGCAAGGGTGACAATTAAGCTGTGCACGGACGTTGCAAGAAGAACATAGGATATGGTTAGCGTTACAGCCTGAAACATTACAGGGGAAGAAGCCACTATGAATTCGGGTAAAACGGCAACATAAAAAACGATAGCTTTAGGGTTTAGAAGATTTACGATTAGCCCGCGTTCGAAAAATTGCGACTGCTTCAAGTGAGTATTTATTTTTCCTGGTGAGGTCTCGGATTCTGTACTCCACCCATCCCGCGCCAACCAAAGCAAATAAATAACGCCTCCCCACCTAAGAATTTGATAGGCAAGAGAAGAGTTTGAAATCAAAGACGCCACTCCAAACGCGGCGGCTATTCCAACTAATAAAAGTCCCAAAGCTATGCCAGCCGTTGCGGCAAATCCGGCTTTGCGACCATGTGTCGCGCTTAATACAGCCAGATAAGCCATATTGGGCCCCGGAGTAGCCTCAATGATAAGGCAGGTCAGAAGGAAAGACAGGAAAGTAATAAGAGACATAATAATTATGATTTTCTTTGCTGTATTCTGGATTTGTTTGCGATCATGTGTATCTCAAAAAATACAGTGCAAGAGCGTTTTCGTTATTTCGTTCCTTAGGCACTCACTTATGGCCTCGTGCTCGACAAAGAAGCCTGAAGGCTTCAGAGGTCATATGCTTACCTTTATGCCTGTGTTGTATGCCCTCTAATCATCCCGCTTCTCACCACCCAAAAGGGCTGGCACGCATTCCGAATCGGTCAATCACACATTTGAGCACTCCCTGTCTACGAAGCCTTATGCCCCCGATACACCCTAGCAGATTTGTGATCTAAATCGCTCATCAACATACCGGATTCACAGGCAATGATCGGAGACGGCAATTGAATACGACAAAAATCGACATTCCCTGTCATGACGTGGATTTGTACGTATACGTGTGAGATATGGGTTCAGCGTTATGCCCGCCTGGCCCCCGAGTTTCAGGAGGCCGCGATCCGCGTTCTAGATACGCGGCCCGGCTGACTGCATGACAAATCACGTCACGATTTTGTCACGCCGGGAAATTCACCAGAATTGAAAATGGCTGCAAGTCATTGAAAAGGCTGGTGGAGCCGAGGGGAATCGAACCCCTGACCTTCGCATTGCGAACGCGACGCTCTCCCAACTGAGCTACGGCCCCACAATATTCCGCTCAGGATACGCGCTGAAAAAATGCCCCTGACGGGCCCGAAATATGCGGCGGCCGGGTCTTTTCTGTCAAGATGGACTGGTGCCGATCGGAAGCGAATCGGCGTTCCCCTTGCGCGTCGGGAATGGGGCAATTACCTTATCGTCCAGCCCGGCGAATCCGCCGGCCCCAGCAGAAAGGAAGCCCATGGACGTGATCGTCGGCCCCGCCCTGGCCCTGATTTATCACCTGATCGAACTGTATACCTGGGTCCTGATCATCGGCGTGATCATGAGCTGGCTGATCTCGTTCAACGTCATCAATCTGTCGAACCAGTTCGTGCGGATGATTTATGATGTCGTGACACGGCTGACCGAGCCCCTGCTCAGCAGAATCCGGAACTATTTGCCCGATCTCGGCGGTGTCGATATTTCACCGGTGATCCTGATCTTGCTGTTGTGGTTCGCCAAGGATGTCATTGCGCGTCTCGCACTGCGCCTTGGCTGACACCCCGTCACCTTTTCAGCCCGTTGCCGGTGGTCTTGAAGTGCGGCTTCGCGTCACCCCCAAGGCATCCCGCGATGCCATCACCGGCGTCGTCGCTGACTCACAAGGAAACGGCGCGATCAGGATTGCCGTCACGGCCGTTCCCGAGAATGGTAATGCCAACGCCGCTGTCATCAAGATGCTGGCCAAAGCATGGCGGCTCAGGAAAACCGACATGCAGATCGTTCGAGGGGCCACCGACCGCAACAAGATCCTGTTAATTGCAGGCGACGGGAATGCGCTGCTGACAACGCTCCAACCTTTTATTCAAACACCCGAAAGAGGTTCCTTATGACAGATGCAGCCATCATTGACGGCAAGGCCTTCGCCGCCACCCTGCGCCAACGGATTGCCGCCGAGGTGGCGACGATCAAAAGCCAGCACGGCCTGAAGCCAAGCCTGACCGTTATTCTGGTCGGCGATGATCCGGCCAGCCAGGTCTATGTCCGCAACAAGGGCACGCAAACCGAAGAAGCCGGCATGAACTCGGTGACACACCGGCTTGATGTTGCAACCCCGGAATCGGATCTGCTGGCGCTGATCGAAACGCTGAATGCCGATCCGGCCTGCAACGGGATTCTGGTGCAGTTGCCTCTCCCCGGTCACATCGACGAAAGCAAGGTGCTCGCCGCGATAGCCCCGGACAAGGACGTGGACGGCTTTCATGTCATCAATGTCGGCCGGCTGTGGACCGGGCAGGATGCCCTGGTGCCCTGCACGCCTTACGGTTGCCTGATGATGCTGAAGGATCACTTCAAGGGTCAGCTTTCCGGCAAACGGGCCCTTGTGCTCGGCCGTTCCAACATCGTCGGCAAGCCGATGGCGGCACTGTTGCTGGCGGAAAGCTGCACGGTATCGATTGCCCATTCCAGAACCGAAGACCTGCCGGCCCGCTGCCGGGAAGCCGATATTCTGATTGCCGCCGTCGGCCGTCCGGAAATGGTTCAGGGCGCGTGGATCAAACCGGGGGCCGTGGTGATCGATGTCGGCATCAACCGGGTGCCTGCACCTGAAAAGGGCGAAGGCAAATCGAAACTGGTCGGCGATGTCAATTTCGCCGAAGCCGCAAAGGTTGCTTCGGCCATCACCCCGGTGCCAGGTGGTGTCGGGCCGATGACCATTGCCTGCCTGCTCAGGAATACCCTGGTCGCGGCATGCCGTCAGAACGGCATCGATGCACCGGAT
Source organism: uncultured Rhodospirillales bacterium (assembly GCA_965284225.1). Taxonomy (GTDB): domain Bacteria; phylum Pseudomonadota; class Alphaproteobacteria; order Rhodospirillales; family Casp-alpha2; genus UBA4479. Next base: position 634,624 of record CBDIRN010000002.1, on the reverse strand, counting down.
ATCTGATCGCCCCGCCACACGAGAACTTTACCGGCAATAATTAAGGCCTATACTTCCCTGACCTATCCAAGTGCTGCTAGGGTTCCGTTGTTTTGCCAAACTTTCACGACTTCTCAGCGCGACAAGTTTGGCACGGCAAGCCTGGACCGAGCGCCGTCATGAGCCGTAAACGGCAGACACCCGAAGGATCAAAAACCTAGAGGGGTTGGAGGGGTGTGCTGATGCACGCCTTCTAACCACTCATCTGCAGGATTATCATGTCTGTATTTGCATTCCTTCTCGTTCTTGCCGCCGCCTTCTGTCACGCAACCTGGAATTTTTACGTCAAACGGCTGAATGGCGGTGCCGAGCTGGCCTGGTTGTTCGCCGTTGTCTCCAGCATCCTCTATCTGCCGATCGCCATTTTTATCTTCATTGTCGACAAGCCTGTTTTCGGCCTGCTGGAATTCGGCTTCGTTTTCGGCAGTGCGATCATTCATCTGGGCTACTTTCTGCTTTTGCAGGCCGGCTATCGCAGCGGTGATTTGTCCCTGGTCTATCCGACTGCACGTGCCACAGGCCCGCTGCTGTCGGTCACACTCGCTGTGCTCTTTCTGGGCGAATTCATCAGCCTGCAAATCGCCTGTGGTGCCGTGATCATCATTATCGGCGTGGTCAGCCTGACCGGCGGCTTTTCCAAACGCCCCAGCAATTTCAGGACCTCGCTCCTGTTCGGTATCGGTTCCGGCACCTTCATCGGTTGCTATACCGTCTGGGACGCACACGCTGTTTCCACGATCATGATTTCACCGCTTATTCTTGAAATCACCGGGCTTGTCTGCCGCGCTGCTGTTCTGACGCCGGTCGGCCTGCGCCGCATGCAGATCGTCAAAACTTTCTGGAAAGAACAGAAGCGGGCCGTTCTGATTGTCTCCACCATCAGCCCGCTGGCCTATGTGCTGGTCCTGTATGCGATGACGTTCACGCCCGTTGTCTATGTCGCACCGCTGCGTGAAAGCAGTGTTCTCCTGACGGTGCTGATGGGCAGCATTCTGCTAGGCGAAGGGGATCTGAAGCGCAGACTGGGCTGGGCTGTCGTCATTGTGTCCGGCGTCATTCTGCTGGCTACCGGATAATCAGCGATTCCCGCCAGACAACTTGGCACTGGCCGGGTCTGCACGCAGCCGGGCCATGGCAACAACGCCCAGCAGCGGCCCGACAGCCAACGGCGCCATGGCCCATTGCCAGCCGACATGATCGGCAAAGACCGGCAGCGCGTGGATCGTCAGCAACGTCAGCAGAAAACCGAGCGAGGTCTGCACCGTCAGCATGGTGCCGACGTAACGGGGATCGGACAGCTCAATGACGCATGATGAGAACTGCGCTGAATCCGCAACCACCGTAATCCCCCAGATAATGCAGAGCGCCACCATCACCATGGGCGCGCCGCCATAAACAAATCCGACTCCGAGCGCACAGGCGCCGCTGATGGCCATGGCGCCGATGGTCAGTGTCGTCCGCCCCATGCGGTCAGCAAACAGGCCACCGGCCAGCGAGCCCGCGCCGCCGGCGGCAATCACGCAAAACGTCGCGACACCAGCCCAATAAACCGGCGCACTGATCCCGCTGTCCGTAAAGCTCCGGCTCAGATAAAAACCGATCCAGCCCCACATCGCATACAGTTCCCACATGTGGCCAAGGTATCCGAGATTGGCCAGCCTCAGCGGCCGATTGCGCCAGGCTTCCAGAATTGCCGCCGGATTGAAGGGTGCGGCCCCGCTCAAATTCGGCCCGGTCTCCGTATATCGGATCAGGATCGCCGCGAAGATCGCCGCTGCTGAAGATGCGGCAATCGTGAAGCGCCAATCAACACCCCCCGCCACATTGAACAGATGCGGCATTGCCGATCCCAGTGTCAGGGCGCCAACCAGCAGACCAACCAGAAAACCGGTATCCCCTTTGGCCCATGACGACGCCATCTTCATGCCGACCGGATAGATCCCGGCCATACAAGCCCCGGTGACAAAGCGGAGGGCGATAATGGCGAAAGACGACGGATCGGTCATCAATATAAGACCGTTGGCCATGGCGGCGACCAACGCCGATATCGAAAACAACCGGGCCGGGGCGATCCGGTCCGACAAGGTCAGGATCGCGCTGGTCAGTGTGCCAAAGACAAAGCCGATGGAAACGGCACTTGTGAACAGGGACGCCTGCAGATCGGAAAGCACGGCTTCCGCTTTCAGGGACGGCACCACGGCACTGGCCGAAAACCATAACGACAGCGCCAGCACTTCCGAGACGGCCAGCAACACGATGGCTTTTCGTTTCCTTGCAGGGTCGAAAACAGCATCAGACATCCCTTCGCTTTAGCGGTTTCCGAAGGTGCCGCCAAGCGTCGGGCGCAGGCGTGGCCAATCCCGGCACTTGGCGTTTCAGGGATTTGGGTGTAAACCCCGCGCCATGAACAGTCCATTGCCCCTTGATCCCAGAACAGAGTTGGTCGGCCTCAGCCGTGCTGAGTTGGCAGACGAACTTGTGCGTCTGGACGAGAAGGCGTTTCGTGCCAAGCAATTGTGGCACTGGATTTATCATCAGGGCGAAACCGACTTCGCCAAGATGACCACGCTGTCCAAAGAATTCCGAGTCAAGATTGCCGAAACCCACAAGGTAACGCGCCCGGGCATCGCCACCGAGCAAACATCCTCAGACGGCACCCGCAAATGGCTGTTTCGTCTGGCCGACGGCAAGGACGTGGAAACGGTCTATATCCCGGAAGAAGATCGCGGCGCGGTCTGTGTCTCGAGCCAGGTCGGTTGCACGCTGGCCTGCAAGTTCTGTCACACCGGCACGCAGCCGATGGTTCGCAACCTGACGTCCGGCGAGATTGTCGGCCAGTTCATGGCCGCCAGAGACAGTTATGCCGAATGGCCGACCCCGCAGGACGGCACGCGCATGTTGTCCAACATCGTCATGATGGGCATGGGCGAGCCGCTGTTCAATTATGAGAATGTCGCCAAGGCGCTGACCATCGTCATGGACAATGAAGGCATCGCTCTCTCGAAGCGCCGCATTACGCTGTCGACGTCGGGGATCGTGCCCGAGATCGAGCGCTGCGGTGCCGAACTTGGTGTCAATCTGGCGATCAGCCTGCATGCGGTCAGGGATGATCTCAGGGACGAGCTGGTGCCGATCAACAAGAAATGGCCGATCGCCGAACTGCTTGAAGCCTGCCGCCGCTATCCGACGTCTTCAAACGCAAGGCGCATCACATTCGAATATGTGATGCTGCACGGCATCAACGACACGGACGCCGACGCCCATGAACTGGTCCGGCTGGTCAGGGGCATTCCGGCCAAGATCAACCTGATCCCGTTCAATCCGTGGCCCGGCACTGTTTACGAATGTTCGTCCAACAACCGCATTCATCGCTTTGCCGAAATCGTCAACGATGCCGGTTATTCATCACCTGTCCGTACACCCAGAGGCCGCGACATCATGGCTGCCTGCGGACAACTGAAATCCGCTTCCGAGCGCGCCCGCAAATTCTCGGAAAAGGCCCTGCCGGCCTGAGCCAGCTCACAACGGTTAATCCTGCCTGATTGCCCACCTATTCAAGCTATAAATTCTGGCCATAAATTCTGGACATAAATTCTGGCCATAAATTCTGGCCATAAATTCTGGTCTGCATCTTGCTTGTCATTATTTCCGAAACAAGCAGGAGGCACCCCATGTTCGACAATTCAGACACAGCCCAGAAGATCGGCGCCAGCGCGATCCCGTTTCCTCAATCCGCATCCGGCGGCAAGAACAAGCCCGGCGTGGATCAGGATCCGGCCTGGAAAAGCGACTTCCGTCGCACGCTTGAAGATATAAAGAAGGTCGGCTTCAGCGCTTATAATGCCGAAATCCAGGAACGCAAGATGGAGGAGCTTCGGGAGAAAATCCTCGCCTCCATGGGGCTTTCCGAGGACGATCTGGAAAATATGTCGCCGGAGCAACGGGGGCAGATTGAGAAGATGATTGCCATGGAGATCCAGACGCGGCTGGCCGCTGAGAAGGCCCTGGACGAAGGCACCATCAGCCCGACCGCGGAACCCTCGGCTGTTGCCGAGCAAATACGGGCAACGCCAAACGGCCTTGGGGCCATGTTGCTCGTGATGCAGGAAATAAATGACGCGCCCGGACCGGACGATCAGAACGGGTAATTATTGCCGCATGGGCGGTAAATTCCGCACCATATCCAGACAAAATCCTGAAAGCCGGAAGTTTTGTTTCCACATGGCGAGATTGTAATTGTATGGTGGGGACATGTTAACGCAGCCTGACACCAGACACATTGCCCTCGCCCCATGCCCTGATCTTGTCACGATCCGGGCCAAGGGCATTTTGCTGGCCGAAAGCCGGTCCGCCTTGATCCTCACCGAAAACGGTTATGCGCCCCGCTTCTATTTTCCGAAGATTGATGTGCTGATGAAGCACCTGCAGCCATCGGACAAAACCAGCGTCTGTCCACATAAGGGCCGGGCCGTCTATTTTCACGCCGTGAACGATACGGGCAGGCTGGAAAACATTGCCTGGAGCTACCCGGCCGCCAAACTGGCGGTCGCTGAAATCAGCGGCATGATTGCGTTTTACGAGGAAAAGCTCACCGTCAGCATCGACTGAGCCGCCTTAAGCTTTTCTAAACGCCGCCGTGGTTCGATGGGACATCTGTGCAGGTCCCTGGAGATGCACCATGTTCATGACCCCGTCCACGATCCATAGTATCGGCAGAAATCTCGGCAAAGCGTTCAACCGCAAGTCCGCTCCAGCCCCAACCACCCCCGAACCGGCAACATCCCTGTCATCGGAACCCAGTCAGCTGCAATCGGCAGAACGTTCACAGATTCTGATGTCATTTGGCCTGACGGAACGGGATCTCGATTTCATGGGGCCGGCGCAGCGAACCATGGTTGAAGATGTGATTGGCCGCGTTCTCTGCACACACAACCTCACCTGAATGCACCGGACATCCTCAAGCAAATCGTGAAGCCCACTTTACGAAACGGGCCGTATGCCTATACTGCGCGCGCCTTGTCATTATCCTGTTTGAAAGCGCGTACCCATGAGCAAAGACGTCAAGAAGGTTGTCCTCGCCTATTCCGGTGGTCTCGATACGTCGGTAATCCTGAAATGGCTGAAAGATACCTACAATTGCGAAGTCGTCACCTTCACCGCCGATCTCGGCCAGGGCGAGGAACTTGAGCCGGCGCGCAAGAAGGCGGAAATGCTCGGCATCAAGGAAATCTATGTCGAAGACCTGCGCGAGGAATTCGTCCGTGATTACGTCTTCCCGATGTTCCGCTCGGGCGCGATTTATGAAGGCACGTATCTGCTCGGCACCTCGATTGCCCGGCCGCTGATCGCCAAGCGTCAGATCGAGATCGCCCGTGAAACCGGGGCCGACGCCGTGGCACATGGTGCGACCGGCAAAGGCAATGACCAGATCCGCTTTGAGCTCGGCTACTATGCGCTTGAGCCCAATATCAAGATTATTGCGCCGTGGCGCGAATGGGATCTGACCAGCCGCACCAAGTTGATCGAGTATGCCGAGAGAAACCAGATTCCGGTACCGAAAGACAAGCGCGGCGAAGCGCCGTTCAGTCAGGACGCCAATCTTCTGCATATCTCGTCTGAAGGGAAAATCCTCGAAGACCCGTGGATTGAGCCCGATTACGACCTGATCCTGTCCAGAATGGTGACGCCGATGGCAGCACCCGACAAGCCGGAAGAAATCACCATTGATTTCGAACACGGCAACCCGGTTGCCATCAACGGCGAGACAATGAGTCCGGCAACCCTGCTGGCCAAGCTGAACGAGCTTGGCGGACGCAACGGTGTCGGTTGCCTGGATATGGTCGAAAACCGCTTTATCGGCATGAAGTCCCGCGGCGTTTACGAGACCCCCGGCGGTACCGTGCTGTTCCATGCGCACCGCGCCATGGAGAGTATTACCCTTGAAAAGGGTGCCATGCACACCAAGGACGAGATGATGCCGCGCTATGCCGAACTTTTATACAACGGCTTCTGGTTCGCGCCTGAGCGGGAAATGCTGCAGGCCGCGATTGACCATGCATCGCAACGCGTCACCGGCACCGTCAGGCTGAAACTCTACAAGGGCAATGTGATCATCACCGGCAGGAAGTCGCCGTTATCGCTGTATGACGAGGCGATGGTGACTTTCGAAGAAGATTCCGTCTATGACCAACATGACGCCGAAGGCTTTATCAAGCTGAACGCGCTCCGGCTGCGTCTGCTCGCCCGCCGTTAAGCCTTTTCAATCCGATTGACCATATTGCCGGGCCGCTGAATGGCCCGGTATTCATAGCATTTTCGCATTTGAGTTGACCGTTGCACCTATTTTCTGCAAGCATACAATAACCATACTCAATAAGGGGAAATTGTGGAAATGGCTGCTCTTAAGGTAGTTCTATATTTTATATCCGGCTTCGCCGTGATCGCCGGTGCGGTTTGTGCCGGGATCTTCTTTCACAATGGTTCGGTACCGGCGCTTGGCAGTGGCGCACTGCTGCTGTGCCTTGGTTTCGCCGGCATTCTGGTCTCGATCTTCTTCGATGCCATCGTCCAGGCCATCAGGAATGAACGCCCCGGCCAGGATCGCCGCATGGCCTGAAGCAGATTTTTATTTGTGAAATGACCGCAAGGTCGGGTCGCGTTCCAGCCAGTAGCTATAGAGTGCGATCGGCGCCAGCGTCATGTTGATACCCTTCATCGTCGCCGAACGGGCCACACTGCCAGTCAGCACGTAAGCTTTTGCTTCGGGATTGTTCTCGCGCATGAAACTGACCATCTGGTCCGGCCGGGTATCTGTCCGCACATAGGTGTTGGGCCAGTCCAGATCATAAACATGATCCGGTTTGCCGGTGTCGGGATGCAGCGTCAACAGATCGACCGAACCACCCCGCCAACTCGCGTAATAGAGATTGTCGATGGCTGATGAGCCGAGCCACTGCGACACCAGCGCCGTTTCTGCGAGGCGCTGAAAGAACTGGTCAGACGGGGGCACAGGCGCAAACAGGGCGGCATACAGCGACGGACTGGTCAGATAAACCTTGAAGAAAACCTGCCGCTGGAATCGCTGTCCGTCCCGGTCGACGCGGTTGATGCGACGGATCAGGAAGGCCTGTTCAAGATAATCGAGATATTTGCGGAGCGTGTTCTTGGCGATGCCGGTCGCCTTGGCCAGTTCGTCCATGGACACTTCGCGGGCAGTGTTGAAGGCCAGCAGACCAAACAGCCGGTTCAGTTCCTGCGGATCATTAACGCCGGCCAGCGACGCCAGATCCTTGTGCAACACCCGGTCGGCAACGCCGTCACGAATAAACGCCGGTGCCGGGACCCCATCTTTGCCGGAAAGAATACCTTCCAGAAAACCGCCAAAGTTAACATAGCGGTGAAACTCCTGGTTGAGCGCCGGCAAGGCGTTCGGCTCAAGCGTCATTGCGCCCTTCTGCTGGCCATCCGTGCGTGCGCCGAACAGCTTTTCTTCGGTGCCGCGAAAACGCAGGAATTCCAGAAAAGTCAGCGGTGGCAGGACAAAGACTTCCATCCGCCCGTCTTTGACGCGTGTGCCGCTGACGATGGACGGTGCGCCCGAAGATACGGCGCCGACAATCTTTGCCCGGGGCCGCATTTTGGCCAGCTGTAAAAGCTGCTCTTCCCAATCCTTGCAGTACTGAACTTCGTCGAAGAAAATATAAATCTCGGCATTCGCGCCATGCCGGTAACGGCGGCAGAACATCTCAAACAGGGTCGACAGATCGGCAGCAGTGTAGCTCGGCGTGGTCAGCGAGCAATACAGAATGCTGGTCGACTTGACGCCGCTTTCCACCAGTTGCGCGACCATTTGCCGCATCATCACGGTTTTTCCGGCCCGGAGCGGCCCGGCCAGCACCACAACATTGCTGCTGCCGACAGACATCACCCGATCATGAAAAGCCGGGAAAAAAGCCCGTTTCGGTGGATTTTTGAAAGCAACCCGGGTTGAGTCCTTGAACTCCCACCATGGATTGTCAAATGCCAGCCGATGAAACAGGTCGTTGTCGGTAATGGTATGCATAAATCCCCGTTTCATACCTGCCGACGGCAACACTCGGGGCGTCCGTTGGTTCGGCACCCTGCCACGCACTGATGATCAGCGTCGTGATCTTATTATATTAGATCGAAGAATTGACCTTATTATGCAAGCCTGTCAAGCGATACCACGTTGCTCCGGGCGTACTCAGCGTGATTCAAGCAGAGCCTGAACCCGGGCACGCAATATCGGCACCAGATCGGCTTCAAACCAGGGATTCTTTTTTGCCCAGATCGCCGTGCGCCAGCTCGGATGCGGGGTTGGGATCTTATCCGGACCATAGTCCTGCCAGGCTGCGACGGTTTCCGTCATGGTGCGCTTTCGATCCGCGCCGAGATAATATGCCTGCGCGTGCATGCCAACAAGCAAGGTCAAACGAACAGCCTTGAGATGCTCAAGCAGTGGCCCATGCCATGCCGGGGCACATTCCGGGCGGGGCGGCAGATCACCGCCTTTCGGGTCACGACCGGGATAGCAGAAACCGGTCGGCATGATCGCAATCTGCGCCGTATCGTAGAAAATCTCGGGCGAAAGGCCGAGCCAGTCGCGCAACCTGTCGCCGGAAGGATCATCCCACGGAATGCCGCTTGCATGGACTTTGGTGCCGGGCGCCTGACCGATGATCAGCAGTTTTGCCGTGGCACTGACCCGCACCACTGGCCGGGGGCCAAGCGGCAGATGGGCCCAGCAAATGGTGCAGGACCGAACCCGATCAAGCAGGCTCTCCAGGGTTTCGTGCGCTTGTGTCATGTTTTCTGATTACCATATGTGCTACGATCTGAAATTGCTTATTCTGAGGAACCATGAGCGGCAACCCGGTAATACCACCAGTCAAACGGACTTATACGGTACTGGGCATCCTTGCCCTACTCGGTGCCGTGACGTCGCTGGGATTTTTTTCAGGCTGCGAGACCGCGACCAAGCCGACCACTGTCGAAACCGCGTCCCTGCCACCCGAGCCACCCCTGTCGCCCGGTGACATCCACAAAGGCCTGACCTATCCCCTGGATCAGGTCGCCGAGGCCAAAGCGGTACCGCCGGTGTTTGTCTCATCGCTCTCCGTTAATCTGGATCGCATAGCCGACGTCGATGAAAAGAAAGCCACCTTCTTTCGCATCATGCTGCCGCATATCGCCCGCGAAAACGACCGTATCCGGGCCGAGCGGGGAAAAATCACCAAGGGACCTGACCAGACACCGGATGCCCTGTTCGAGAAATACGAAGTCGAGCACGGCAACGTCACAGAACTGCTGAAACGCGTCGACGTAATACCGGCGTCGCTGGTGCTTTCGCAGGCGGCATTGGAAAGTGGCTGGGGCACATCCCGCTTCGCCCGGGATGGAAACAACTTCTTCGGCATGCGGACCTACAACAAGGATGCAAAAGGCATTGATCCGAAAGAAGCCGATGGCTTCAAGGTGATGGTATTCAAGGATATCGCCGCCAGCGTCCGCGCTTACATGAAGAATCTGAACACTCACAGCGCTTACGCCAAATTCCGCACCGCACGCGCCCAACTTCACGCCAATGACGCGACACCGAACGGTCGCAAGATGACCAGTTACCTGACGTCCTATTCGGAGATTCCGGAATTATACGGAAATCGATTGCGTGACATGATGGACCACAACAACCTCGCGCGTTTTGACGGTGTCCGCCTCAGGAAGTGATAACGAGGCGGGCTCACAGATCTTCCGGCAGATTATCCAGAAGGCCATCCACATACGCCGGCACAATGGTGCCAGCCGCACCGTAAATCTGTTCGGCAAAGGCACTGGCACCGCTCGACGGTTCCAGATTCAGTTCGACCGTATGGCCGGTGCCGTAATGCCGGACAATCTCGACGAACCCGGCCGCCGGATAGACGGTCCCGGACGTTCCGATTGAAATGAACAATCCGGCCACCGCCAGCGCCTGTTCTATGCGCTCCATTTCGAGCGGCATCTCGCCGAACCAGACCACGTGCGGTCGAAGACCACCCGCAACGCCGCAGGCCGTGCACGCCGCCTCCAGGGATAAATCTTCGCGGCACGGCTGCAGATCGCCGCATCCGGCACAGCGCGACTTCAGCAACTCGCCATGCATATGGATCAGGTTCTGTAATCCTGCCCGTTCATGCAGATCATCGATGTTCTGCGTGACCGTCAGGACGCCGCCCGGCCATGCGCGTTCCAGCCGCACCAAAGCCACATGCGCGGGGTTGGGCTGGACAGCCGCATCCAGCAATCCGCGTCGACGCGTGTTATAAAAGTCGTGCACCCGCACCGGATTTCTGGCAAAGGCTTCGGGCGTCGCCACATCTTCGATCCGCACCTTTGACCAGATCCCGTCCCCGTCCCGAAATGTATCAAGACCGGATTCCCTGGATATACCGGCGCCGGTCAGAATGACGATCGGTGCACTTTGTTCGATCATGCCTGTTGCGTCCCTTGCTCATTCAGTCCGGCTTCATGATAATCCCGGCGTCGTCTTTGCCAAGGAAACCCGATGGTCCGCGTTCTGTTCATCTGTCTCGGCAACATATGTCGTTCCCCCACCGCCGAGGGCGTGTTTCGCGCCCTGGTGCGCCGTGAAGGCCTGAGCGATCAGATCAGCACGGATTCCTGCGGCACCAGCGACTGGCATATCGGCGGCCCACCCGATGCCCGGGCATCCGAAGAAGCAAAGCGGCGCGGCATCAGCCTCGACGACCTCAAGGCCCGGCAAATCCACGTAGACGATTTTGCCGATTTCGATTATGTGCTCGGCATGGACAAGCAGAACATCGACCGGTTGTCCCAGTTATGCCCGCCTCATTATCGGGACAGGGTTCAGCTGTTTCTCGACTTCGCACCGGCGCTGCCGATCCGCGAAGTGCCTGATCCCTATTATGGCGGCGATGACGGCTTTCGTGCCGTGTTCGACATGATCGAAACCGCATCGCAAGGTCTGCTCGACGATATCCGGAAAACCCACCTGCAAAACAAACCCGTCACATGACGGATCATACCAAGGATATCATAAAGTGCTGATCATCTTCGATTGCGACGGCGTGCTGGTGGACAGCGAGATCATCGCTAACCGGGTTCTGGCAGCGCACCTCAGCCGCTTCGGCTATCCCGTTACCGGGGCAGAAAGCCGCACCCGGTTTCTTGGCAGAACAATCCCCGGTGTCATCAAGATGGTGGCCGATGAGGGCGTGGAATTGCCAGATGATTTCGAAGCAACGCTGCGCGAAAAGGATTCAGCCGCGTTCGCCCGGGATCTAAAGCCTGTCACGGGCATGCAGTCGACACTGGAACAGTTGGGCGTAATCCCGAAATGCGTCGCGTCCTCCGGCCCGCCAACCAAAATCCGCAACAATCTCGAGATCACCGGCCTGCTGCGATATTTCGACCCCTACCTGTTTTCGGCGCGTGAAGTAAAAAAACCCAAGCCGGCGCCGGATATTTTTCTGCTGGCCGCCGACCGCATGGGGTTTGCGACGGATCAATGCACGGTCATTGAGGACACCCCGCTCGGCATCGAGGGCGCCAAGCGGGCCGGCATGCGGGCGTTCGGCTTCATCGGCGCATCGCACCGCGTCCCTGCGGATGAAAAAATGCTGCTCCAGGCCGGTGCCGATCAGGTGTTTGCCGATATGAAGCAATTGCCGAGCCTGCTCCACGTTTGATGATGAGCAGGTACCGGATGGGTTTGCCTGAAATTCGGGCATAGCGTTCCTGCACATTGAAATGTGGAGAGACGCCTTGAAACAACTCAAAGATTAAGTCGTATTGATTGCTGGCGCTGGAACTCAGCACCGGATCATATTTAGTTGACTAGGAAATTACATTAATGTAGTTTCCTAGTCAACTAATGAGGTCGCCATGTCTTCTCGCCAGCCTGTCTCCAATCTTACTGCCCATATCGGCTTCTGGCTGCGCATGGTGTCCAACCATGTGTCCCACGCCTTCGCGGCCAAGCTGGCTGACAAGGAGGTGACCGTAGCTGAATGGAGCCTGATGCGTGCGCTCTACGGCAAGGAGCCGATACCGCCCAGCCGGCTTGCAGACGAGATGGGCATGTCGAGGGGAGCCATCACCAAGCTCGCTGATCGGTTGATCGCGAAGTCGCTGATCCTGCGCGAAGCCAGCGCGGACGACGGCCGCGCACAGACACTCGCGCTGACGGATCGCGGCAAAGCCCTTGTGCCGGATCTGGCCGCGCTTGCCGACCGCAACGATGCCGAATTTTTCGAAAGCCTCACCGCGGTTGAACGGAAAACGCTGATGCAGCTCCTGAAGAATCTGGCCCGACGCAGCCATATGACTGCATTCCCGATCAAATGAACGGGATAAAGCCCTACAAAGGAGACACGACGATGAACGAACACCAGAAAGCCACTGCCGGAACCTGCCTTGAGGCAGACGAGGGAAACACCGTGTCCTTTCCACAGATCGTTGGGGCGTTGACGGATGCCGGATTCGAAAGCTATGCGATCGACTTCCGGCGGGCGACCGCAACCTTCTACCTGCCCGATGGAGAGAGCATCGAGCTGCCGGCCAAAAGGGTTACTGCTCCGATTGCGCAGGCGTTCGATACAACGCGCATGCAGGCCGCGATCCGGGAAGCACAGCAGCAGGTCCCCGGCTACACTTACAAGGGCTTCTGCGAAAAGGCGGTATTAGCGGGCTGTGCCGGCTATGTCGTGTCGTTCTCCGGCCGCCGCGCTTTGTACGTCGGGCGCACCGCCGAAACCCACGTTGAGCACTCTTCCAAACCAATAGGCGACGAGCCGCCACAAACGATTTAGGAACGGGGGCGGTCACCCCCGGGTTAATGTGCCGCATAGGTTCACATGTCAGGTGTCAGGACGGCGCAGTCACTGTCCGATCGGGATTTTGGCACAACCTGCCCGGAAACGCACAGCCGACCATTTAAGAGATCACCAATGCCGCTTTGTTTCTGGCTTCCGATGCTTCGAACTTCAGCACAGGGCAAGCCTTCGTTGTCGATGGCGGCATTTCGATCTGCAGAACCTGAATGGGCCTGAAGAGACCTGTGCTACCCCAGCGGATATTCGACCAGCGGCTCGTACATTGCGCCTTCGCGGGCCAGATGCGAGCGGTACAGGATGAAGCGGTCAACCTCAATCGTCGGCAAGCCAAGGGTATCGTGCGCCTCGATCCATTGCCCGACGTCTTCGGCCCGGGCCATCTTCAGCCGGGCCAGGGTGATATGCGGTTTGAACTTTCTGGTTTCCCGCTGGAAACCTGCCTTGACCGTCGCCGTTTCGACACGGCCATGCAGATAGATCAGTGTCGGGTTGTTTTCAATACCGGCCCAGATTGATTTGATTTTCGTGCCGCGCTCGAAAAAGCCGAAGTCGCTGCACCGCAGATCAAACGGCGGCATTCTGATTTCGCCAAGCTCGGTATCCAGATCACGGGCCTGATCGCGATCCGTATCCCCACAGAACGAGAGCGTGATATGCATGCCTTCCGGACGCACCCATTTGGCACCCCGCACACCTGACGAGATCGCCGCCAGCTGGCTGCGCAGATCATCGGGAATGGGAATGGCGATAAACAGGCGCATGGCGGACCGGTTATCCGTATTCAGATGGCGGGCAAATCGTCGTCAAATGTGGGCGGCTGGTCCGGCCCCTGTCAAGTCGCTCACCCGAACACCAACAGCACCCCGGTGTAGCCGTAAAGTCGGTCATGGGAAATCTCGCCACCGGCATAGAATCCGATCACCGGCACGCCGTCGAGGCCGGCGGCAATGATCTCCGCCTCGGCGCTTTCCGTGCCGAACATGCCCGGGCCACGGGCCACGCAGGAAATATACAGCGCTCCCCTCGCCTGCCCCGGCAATCTGTCGCGGACGTCGTCAAGCATGCGGTCCAGATCCTTCCTCGCACTTTGCGGGTCGCGCCGGACAAACATGATCCGGTCGCCGGCGGTCACTTCCGTGCCAACCCCGAGCCAGCCGTTCTCGGTATCAATCGCCATCAGATTGCGGACCAGATAATCGGCGCTGTCATCGCTGCCGCTGACCGGGAACGCCACGTGCACATAACCGGCGACGCGCTGCAAATCACGGGACAGCATCTCGCCGATGTCTTCCTTGAAAACGTCGAGTGCGGGAAGGCCGTCGATCTCGGTGATGACGTTGCCTTCACCGGCGGTGATTTCGTGACTGACACCGACCGGGGAACAGCCCTGCGTCAGGCCGACCGTCACCGGCACATCGGGCGCAAACAAGGCGCCGGAAACACCGCCGGCACCGAGGTCATCTGCGAGCTGGTGCTGGGCACCGCGCGAACACGTCAGCCCACCCACCAGATAGGCACCGGACCGCCTTGCCAGCGTTTCGATCAATTCCGCCAGCCCCGGCGTGGTTTCCGTCCGCATGCACCAACGCTGCGCTCGGGCAAACTGTTTCCGCCCAATGCATGACTTCTTCTGGCCAGAGATCAGGGATCGGTGTGCGCGTGATCAGCCGGTAATCGTTGCTGGCGACATCGAGTATCATCGCTGCCCCGGCCGGTCGATCAAAGGCGGCCTTGTCGTTGGCAACGACACCGAGCCCGAGTGTGCCGATCCATGTCTCGATACCGGTTGACTGGCGTAGGGCTTTGGCAATGGACCTGAAATCATCCGCATAGCCGTCCGTTACATAGAGCACGCCAAGACCATCGCCCGCAGTCCCGCCGGCCTTTAACCCATCGGCGAGATCCATCGCCAGTTGCGTCCAGTCCGTAGCATCGGAATATGCGTGGGCAAACGTCGTCATTCAGCTCTGCCTTCTTAGTTTTTGAGTTTGGACAGCAGTTCTTCAACCGCCGGCATAATATTTTCAACGATAATATCGACGCCCGCCGGTGCCGGGTGCAGGCCATCGTCCTGATTGAGTTTCGGCTGGCCCGCGACGCCTTCCAGAAAGAAAGGATAGAAAACCACATCATATGCAGACACCAGCCTGAGATAGAGCGCATCGAATTCACGCGCATAATCGTCGCCCATATTCGGTGGTGCTTTCATGCCGGCCAGCAGGGTCGGGATTTTTTTCTCCTGCAGCACCTTCAGCATCGCTGACAAATTCTCGAACGCCTGTTCGGGAGAGAGTCCACGCAACGCATCATTGGCCCCCAATTCGAGGATCACGGCGTCTGCTTTGTCACCGATGGCCCATGCCAGCCGGGCCCGTCCGCCGGCCGTCGTGTCGCCGGAAACGCCGGCATTCACGACCCGGACCCCATGGCCTTTTTTGAGCAAGGCCTGTTCGAGTTTGGCCGGGAATGCATCGGCTTCCGACAAGCCGTACCCGGCTGTCAGGCTATCGCCGACGACCACAAGATTGACCGGGTCGGCGGCCAGAAGCGGCGATACTGAAATCAGTGCCATCCAGCATAAACCGCCAAAGGCCGTTGCAATTAATCGTCTGAGCCACATATCCAACAGATGCCTTCGATCCGGTACAGTGCCATCCGTACCATATACGCACGAAAGCCGACAAATGAACGATGAAAATACCGCCCATCCCCTTGTTTCGCTGACAGATGTGGAACTGACACTCGGCAGCGAGGCCGTCCCCGTCGATATTCTGCGCGGCATTTCGCTTGCCATCAGGCAGGGCGAGACCGTGGGCATCGTCGGCCCGTCGGGATCCGGCAAGACCTCGCTGCTGATGATCATCGCCGGATTGGAGCGGGCAACCCGGGGTGCCGTTCGCGTCGATGACGTTGCCTATGCAGGTCTTAACGAAGATGCACTGGCCCGCGTGCGCGGTGCCGGCATCGGCATCGTGTTTCAGGATTTTCACCTGATCCCCAATATGACGGCGCTGGAAAATGTTGCCCTGCCGCTCGAACTGGCCGGCACGGCTGATGCTTTTGCCCGCGCCGGACAGGCGCTGGATGATGTCGGACTGGGGCATCGCCACAGTCATTATCCGGGCCAGCTTTCAGGCGGTGAACAACAACGTACAGCCCTTGCCCGGGCGCTGGCACCAGGGCCGAAACTTATTCTCGCCGACGAGCCGACCGGCAATCTGGACGGCGAGACAGGCGCCATGATCATGGAGCTGATGTTTGATCATCACCGACGCAAAGACACCACGCTGATTCTCGTGACCCATGAAGACCGATCTGGCTTTGCGCTGCAACCGCCGCATTGAAATGGCCGACGGCCGGGTCGTCTCCGACACCCTGTCTGCACTGTCTGCCGTCTAGGCCATGAACGCCTTTTCCTCAACCACGCTGGCCTGGCGCATTGCCAAACGCGAACTGCGCGGTGGTCTTACCGGCTTTCGGGTTTTCGTCATCTGCCTTGCACTCGGGGTTGCGGCGATTGCCGTGGTCGGCTGGACCTCCAGCGCCGTTGTCGGTGGCCTTGAAGCCGATGCCCGTAAACTGCTGGGCGGCGACATTGAATTGCGGCTGGTCCACCAACCGGCCGGGGCTGAAGAAAAAGCTTACCTGCAGACCAACAGCACCCAATTATCAGAGACCGTGTCATTGCGCGCGATGGCATCGGCCAGAAACAATGCCGCCCGCACATTGGTTGAACTGAAAGCCGTTGATGATGTGTACCCGCTGGTCGGCAGCATGGCGCTCTCGCCATCTCTGACCCGCGCACAGATGTTTACCGGCGGCGAAAGTCTGCCCGGTGCCGTTGTCGATGCCGGACTTTTAGCCAAGCTCGGCGTCGGCGTTGGCGATACCATATCCATCGGCAAAGCAGCGTTCCGCATCAACGCGGTGATCGACAAGGAACCGGACCGGGTCACCAGCGTCATCAATTACGGCCCCCGCGTCATGATCGACGCTCAGGATATTACCCAGACCGGGCTGGTGCAGCCAGGCAGCCTGATCCGTTACGATTACCGTGTATTATTGTCACCAGGCGTCGATCCCGCGGCGTGGCGCGCAACCCTGGCCCAGGCCTTTCCGGATGCCGGTTGGCGGGTCCGGGCGACGGACGAAGCCGCCCCTGGGGTTCGACGTTTCATCGAACGGCTGACCCTGTTCATGGGCTTTGTCGGCTATACCGTGCTGCTGGTCGGCGGCGTTGGGATCAGTCGTGCCGTCAGTGCCTATCTGGAAAGTAAAAGCCGCGCCATCGCGACCTTCAAATGCCTGGGCGCGCCTGCCGATCTGATTGTCCGGATTTATCTGCTGCAAGTGCTGGTGCTGTCCTTGGCGGCGATCCTGATCGGCCTTGGTGTCGGCACCGCCTTGCCCTCGGCAGTATTATTCATGCTGGCTGACTTGCTGCCTGTCAGACCGATTCTGGATTTTTATGGACAACCGCTGGCCATAGCCGCTGCCTTCGGTCTGGTCATTGCCATCACCGCAGCATTGTGGCCGCTCGGTCGGGCCCGTGAAGTCCCGGCCCGGGATTTGTTTCGCAGCGCCGCCGATCCTTTGGCAAACAAGCCGGGACGGCTCTACCTGCTGTGGATCGCCATCGGCATTGCGTTGCTGACGGCGCTGGTTTTCCTGAGCGCCACGGACAAGTGGTTTGCCCTGTGTTTCGTGCTGGGCGCGGCGGCAACGATTGCCTTTCTGAAGCTGGCCGGTGATCCATTGATCCGCCTGAGCCGCCGGCTCAAACCGGCAAACGCCATCCTGCGGCTGGTTCTGGCCAATATCCATCGTCCGGGATCGATGGCGTCGGGTGTCATTCTGTCTCTGGGACTGGGCCTAGCCGTGCTGGTTGCCGTGGTGCAGATCGAAGGTAATATCACCCGCCAGATCGACGAACGGCTGCCGAAGGAAGCGCCTGCTTATTTCTTCATTGATATCCAGCCGGGTCAGGTCGCCGAATTCGACCGCATCGTCAACGCCCAGCCCGGAACGTCGGATCTGCGCCGCGAACCGGTCGTGCGTGGCCGCATTGTCGAGATTAACGGCAAGCCCGTTTCCGAGGTTGCCATCGCGTCGGAAAGCCAGTGGGCCATCCGTGGTGATCGCGCCCTGACGGCAGCGGCTGAGCAGAAACCCGATATGGAGATTGTCGCCGGTACGTGGTGGGCACCCGATTATGCCGGGCCACCCCTGATTTCGCTCGACGACGGTCTTGCCAAGGGGTTTGGCGTCGGCCTCGGTGATACGCTGACATTGAACATTCTGGGCCGCCGGATTACCGCGACCATTGCATCGCTCAGGGAAATTGACTGGCAGTCGCTACGCTTCGATTTTGCCATCGTGCTGTCACCGGGCGTGCTGGAAGGCGCACCGCACACCCACATTGCCGCCGTCCGCGCCAGTGAATCCGCCGAAGCGCCACTGGAAAAAGCCGTTACCGACGCCTTCGACAACATTTCAGCCATTCATGTCCGCGAAGCGCTGGCGGCGGCGCATGAACTGATGGCCGGGATCAGTATTGCCATCCGGGCGATTGCCGGGCTGACCCTCATCGCCGGTGCCATCGTGCTGGCCGGGGCCCTGGCTGCAGGTCAGCAGCGCCGCCAGTTCGACGCCGTCATCTTCAAGGTGCTGGGGGCGACGCGCGGCCGGATCGCGCTGACCTTTATATTGGAGTATGGCGCACTGGGCATTATTACCGCCTTTGCATCGCTGGCGGTCGGCACCGCCGCGTCATGGGGCGTCATCACTTTCCTGATGCATATGGATTGGGTCTGGTTGCCCGGTGCCGCCGTGACAACACTGCTCATTGCCCTCACCGCAACGATCATCCTGGGGCTCGGCGCATCATGGCGGATTCTCGGCCTGAAAACGGCGCCCTACCTCAGAAACGATTGATCGGCAAAGATGACCCGGATTACGCAAACATGAATTTTTCGTAAGAATCCCCTGTATTCATTGCATTCAGCACCTGATCTGCCATATTTTAGAACAGGTTTAATTTGTTCAACACAGGAGTTACACATGGCTCTCGGACCCAATACCCGTTTTGGTGCGCGCACTGGGCGGATGACACCGGCGCAGGCCTACGATGCCTCGATCGATACGGGTCTTCGCAGTTATATGCTCGGGGTCTACAACTACATGACCGCCGGCGTTGCCATTACCGGACTGGTGGCCTATTTCGTTTCAACCCAGCCGGCCATGATGCAGGCGATCTTCGGCACAGGGCTTGTATGGGTCGTGATGCTGGCACCGCTGGCATTCGTGCTGGTTCTGAATTTCGGCCTGCACAAGCTGAGTGCATCTTCTACGCAGATGTTGTTCTGGGCTTTGCTGCCGTGATGGGCTTGTCACTGGCCAGCATTTTTGTGACGTACACCGATGCCTCGATTGCCCGCGTGTTCTTCATCAGCGCCGCCGCCTTTGCCGGCCTCAGCCTGTATGGATACACCACGAAGCGTGATCTGACCGGCTTCGGTTCGTTCCTTGTGATGGGCCTGATCGGCATCATCATTGCCAGCATCGTCAATATCTTCCTGGCGAGCTCGGCGATGGACTTCGTGATTTCGGTGATCGGCGTGCTGGTCTTCGCTGGCCTGACCGCTTACGACACCCAGCGCATCAAGTCGATGTACTACGAAGGGGACAGCTCGGATACCATGACCAAGAAAAGTGTCATGGGTGCTCTGTCGCTGTATCTGGACTTCATCAACTTGTTCATGATGCTGCTGCGCCTGTTCGGCAATCGCGAATAAGCAAACGCACCACTTACAGAAAACCCCGGCATCAAAATGCCGGGGTTTTTATTTGTATAGCGGCGCTCTCTTGCTTGCGGCTGTTCGACCAGCCGCCAGTAATTATCGAGAAGACGGATCGCTTCCCGAAATGTACCGATCGGGTCTTCCTTGACGATATACCCGGCCACATGGTGCGCATACGCCGCGCGTTAGTCCGCCTCATCGCGTGACGTCGTCATGATGAATATGATGGCTTCCTTCAAATTCGTGTCTTTGCGGAAAATGTCGCCGAAATTCACGCCCGTCCATGCGCGGCATATTCTGATCAGAATGATGATGTAAGGCTTTGCCAGCGGCTCCTTGCCGTTCCCGCCGCGCAGTAATTCCAGCGCTTCGATTCCGTCATTAACAACGTACAGGGGGGTTGGCTATTTTCAGGACCGCCAGCGCACGGCGCTACCAGCGACATCGATCTCGTCATCCTCAACCAGCAGGGTGGAGACGTCCGGGAATGCCGGGGCCATCTGAAGCAATGATGCTTGTCCTGCATTCTGTAGCCGATCTCGATTCTTGCCGTCGGCTTATCAACGTGCTTAACCCCATTGCCGATCAGATTGAAAACACATGCGCAAGCGGTGCCTTGAAATCGTGCGGTGCCACATAGACAAAATGATCAAGGTCGGCCCGTTCATTTTCATGTCTTCAGTGGCCCGGGCGAGCCGCACCCGTGCCTGTTCAAGCGTATTGAACACAGCACCGATATCCCCTTCGCTGGAATGGTGAATCGGTTCATCAAGATCACCATTACCCCGCCACATAGCAGAGACATTCATGCTTTTTATGAGCACTGGGGTGACAACCAATCAGAGGTTGTCCGCATGACGCATCGTAACCGCACTCAATACCGGCATCGTCGTGGTACGATTTTGGCACGGCGGAGATTTTAATCGTTATAACCGCTGCACTTTTTACAGAACCAATCAACGGCTCCGCTGTTCAGGCAAGCTTACGAATATCGTCTTCAGCGATGTCCGTCATCGGCTTGGCGATCTTCCATGTCTCGCGCTGGTCAGGTCCTGACATCACGGCGATCACCGTTTCGACATCGGGGCAACCGTCTTCATGACAATGCAGTTCTGATGCCATGATCGTTATATCGTCATTAAGGCTGAAACGCTCACGCACCAGTTTCTTGATACGCTGCGCATCACCTGTCGGCTTGGGGCGGGAAAGGCCGAGGATATCATCCATTGCCGACACCCCTAGACCATCGCCGAGCGCAGCCGCATTACGGCAATGGCCCCCACTTCATCGACAGCAACCAGAACTTTTCCGTCAGGGCTCCAGACCAGGCCGGCAACCGGCTTGCCACCACCGGGCCTTGCGATCATCGCCGTTTCCTGTTCGATGTTGCCGATCATTACGGTTCCGTCGCTATAACCGCCGGCGACCGTGCTGTCGGTTGGATGCGCGGCAACCTGACGGACTATGCCGTTATAGACATAACCGAATTCCAATGGCGGTTTACCCGACGGGCCGTTGTTTGAACAATCCCATGACGTAACGGAATCGGCCCCGCTTGCTGCGATGAAACGGCTGTCGGCCGTCCACGAGATGTTTCTTATTTTTGACGGATAGCCGCTCATCCGCATGCCCTTGCGATCGGACCAGCGCCAGCAATGCATTTCCTTGTCCTGCATGGCGGTGACGATATAGGTGCCGTTCGGACTCCATGCGACCGCCGTGTGCGAACCATGCCATTCAAGATGCACGGCATCAGACCCCGGCGCATCAAGATTCCAGACCGTAACACCACCGTAATGGGCAACCGCGATCCAGGCGCCGTCCGGTGAGAACGAAATCCCTGTGAGCGTGCTCGGGTGACTGTCTTCGTTAAGAACCGTTTCTCCGTCGGCATCGAGGACCACCAGCGTCCGACGTGCCGAAAATGCCCGGAGCGCCTTATCCTCATGCACGGCAATGGCCTCGATCCAGTCGCCTTCAAGATTGAACAGCTCCTGCGATGCGCCACCGCTTATCCTGAGCAACTGGCCCGCATCCGTGCCGACCAGCACACCTTTACCGCCAACATCCGTGTGCCCCGCAAGCGGTGTTGCATCAAGCTTGGCCAGACTGGAAACCATTGCCCCTTCCATGGTCAGCGATATGCCTTTGACCGACCCCTCGCCGAAACCGGCGATGGCACGTCCTGCGCCCGGTTCGACAATGAGAAATGTCGGGTGGATTCCGAGCGGCTTGCTCTCGGATAGCGCAATAGCCGACGACACCATACGCGCGCCGGCATCGGGGTTTTCCTGGACCTGCAGATTCATGCCGCCACCGTACAGGACTGGAATTTGGCCTCGATTTCCACCTGATCGAGATTGCGGCCGATAAACACCAGCCGGCTGTTTCGCTGATCGGCATTCCAGGGAGCGCCCCAGGCGCTGTCCATCACCATGTGCACGCCCTGGAAAACATAGCGATTGTCCTGGCCGGACAGATTGAGGATTCCCTTGGTACGCAGAATATCAACACCGCGTTCCATGATGAACCCGCGAATCCAGGTCGAAAATTTTTCCGGTTCGATGGCCCGATCGGTCTTCAGAGAAATGCTGATGATGTCCTCATCATGCTCATGATCGTCTTCCTCGTCGAGCAGGCCGGGCTCGATTTCCAGAATCCTCGTCAGATCGAATGCTTTCCGGTCGAGCACGTCCTGCAGCGGTGCGCTGCTCTGCACGGTCTCGATGACTTTTGCCATTTTATTCAGGGCATGGATTTTTGCCTTAACCAGCGCAAGTTGATCCGCGTCGACCAGGTCGGTCTTGTTGAGCAGAATGATGTCGGCAAAAGCGACCTGCTCTGCGGGTTCATGCTCGACATCGACGGTGCCGAGGAAATGGCGGGCATCGACGACCGTAACAACGGCGTCGAGCGTGACTTTCTGCTGCACATCTTCGTCGACGAAGAATGTCTGCACGACCGGTGCCGGATCGGCGAGGCCGGTGGTTTCGATGATCAGGCCATCAAATTCATCGGAGCGCTTCATCAGCGTCGAGATGATGCGGATCAGATCGCCCCGAACCGTGCAGCAAATACAGCCATTGTTCATCTCGAAGATTTCTTCATCAGCGTCGACAACGAGATCATTATCGATGCCCTCTTCACCAAATTCGTTGACGATGACAGCATATTTTTTACCGTGCTGTTCGGTCAGGATCCTGTTCAACAGCGTTGTCTTGCCAGCCCCGAGATAGCCGGTGATCAGGGTGACGGGCACTTTCTTGTTTTGCATGTCGCGTTACCTCCGTAATGGTTTAATGCTGGCATCCACCGGGCGCGCAATCCTGCGCACCCGGTGGCTGAACTGTCGTTAAAGGATGACGCTCAATGCGAACCCTTCGAGATGTTCGAGTGTCAGGAACATGCCGACACCGGCGACGACGGCGCCAGCAATACGTGCTTCTACAGCGGTGGCCTCTACGGCCTTGAAAAATGTGCGGAGCACCCAGCCGGATCCAATGGCGACCCCATACTGGAGGACACCAAGACCAAGCAGATAGCCGACGAGTACAGGTGCAGAGACGCCCGCTTCCTGAGCGGCGATAGAATCGCCAAAAGCCGAGCCATGAAACAAGCCAAAGGCAGCGAACAGTGCAACCGTCGGCACCAGCCCCACCGTGCGACCGGACAAGACGAGGCCACCGACAGTGAGCAGGGAAAGTCCAATGATGACTTCCTTTGCCGGCAGACCGACGCCCATTGACATCATCAGGCAGCCAAGCAGCATCGCGGCGATATAACCCGCCGGCGCAACATACCGATGCCCCGTATAGACTGCGGCAATACCGACGGCGAGCACGAAGAACAGATGGTCAAAACCCAACAGAGGGTGCCCGATACCTGACAGCATCCCGTGTGAGAACGTTTCCATCGCTGCACCACCCAGTGGATGGTGTGCGAGCGCAGGATTACTGATTAAAGATGCAACACCGGCAAGAACCGGCAGGAAAGTTATTTTACGGAGTGTTTTCATTTTCATATACCTCTCGTCTAATGGTTTATGTCAGTACGATTTGTAGGGCAGAAACTTGCCACTCATGGTGACGATAACGCGGTCACCTTTTGGATTTGGCTCGCGGACCACCGACATGTCGTAGTCGATGGCGCTCATGATGCCGTCGCCAAACTCTTCTTCGATCAGCGACTTGAAAGTCGAACCGTAGACCTGGACGATTTCATAAAACCGGTAGATCAGCGGATCGGTTGGAATCTGTGTCGGCAGCGAGCCGCGGTACGGCACGGACATCAGAAGCGCCGTTTCGTCCGGCGAGAAATTAATGCCCATTGCATTCCCCGCCTTGGCTACTTCGTCTTTCGACAGGGATAATTGACCAAGCATCGCCGCACAGGTCCATTCCTTGGATTTGCCGATCGACTTGGCGACGTCTTCCCATTTGAATCCGGTCATCATCTTGTGGCCGATGATTTTTTCGGTCAGTTCTGCACGTGTCATTTTCTCTTTTCTCCTTAATGTTATGAGCGGTTCAGGCTCTTACTTTTACGCGACCGGCGTCATCGGCCGTCGGCCGCACGACAGGCGGGTGACGGGGATCATAATCCGGCGAAGCCAGTTCTTCCTGAAAGTGTGCGGACC
This sequence comes from uncultured Rhodospirillales bacterium, assembly GCA_965284225.1. GTDB lineage: Bacteria > Pseudomonadota > Alphaproteobacteria > Rhodospirillales > Casp-alpha2 > UBA4479. Next base: position 610,274 of record CBDIRN010000002.1, on the reverse strand, counting down.
GGTTGACCAGAAACTCGATCAGATGATTCCGGACCGGGTAGTAGTTATCGTGGGTATGCATGTTGTTGCGCGTGCGCTCACGCGGCAGGGAATTTTCGACAATTTCGCAGATCCGGGCTTCCGGACCGTTGGTCATCAGGATGATCTTGTCGGACAACAGAATTGCCTCGTCGATATCATGGGTGATCATGAACACCGTCTGTTCAGTATGTGTGCAGATCGACAGAAGCTCGTCCTGCAGCGAACCTCGTGTCAGTGCATCAAGGGCACTGAACGGTTCGTCCAGCAGCATGATCTGCGGCTCAATCGCCATTGCCCGGGCAATGCCGACCCGCTGTTTCATGCCTCCCGATAACTGGGCCGGCTTTTTCCGCTCGGAGCCCGTCAGATGAACGAGATCAATAAACTTCTGGCAGTGTTGGTGTAACTCGCGCGTCGGCATTTTTGGCCATTTGGAGCGAACGGCGAAGGCGATATTGCCCATCACGGTCATCCACGGCATCAAGGCATGACTCTGGAAAACAACGGCGCGTTCCAGACTGGTGCCGGTGACTTCCTGACCGCTGACAATAACCGTGCCGTCACTGGCCTGCGAAAGACCCGCAAGGATATTCAGAAGGGTCGTCTTGCCGCAGCCGGAATGCCCGATCAGGCACACGAACTCGCCCGGATCGACGGAAAACCAGATATCGCTGAATACTGTCAGTTCGCCATCACCGTCCGGGCTCGGGAAACGCTGCGCCAGGCCATCGACGCGGATCCGTGCGTTCGTCTTGATGGCGGCGTCGTCGTTGTATTCGATTTCACTCATTCGGCATTCCCCGGGTTCATTCGCTGTAGGTGACGAGTTTGGTGAGATAGGCCAGGAACAGATCCAAAATCATGCCGATCATGCCGATGAAGAAAATCGCGGCGATGATGTTGGTGATCGACAGATTGTTCCATTCGTTCCAGACGAAGTATCCGATGCCGGTACCCCCAACGAGCATCTCGGCGGCGACAATCACCAGCCAGGCGATGCCGATGGAAATACGCATCCCGGTCATGATGGTCGGTGCGGCAGCCGGCAGGATGACCCGGAAGGCCGTTCGCAGATGACCGACTTCCAGGGTCTTGGCGACGTTCAGCCATTCCTTGCGGACACTGGCAACGCCGAATGCGGTGTTCGTCAGCATCGGCCAGACCGAGCAGATGAAGATGACGAATACCGACGAAATGATTGAATCCTTGATTGTGTAGAGCGCCAACGGCATCCAGGCCAGCGGCGAGACCGGCTTCATGAGCTGGATAAACGGATCAAGCGCTCTGTAGAACAGAGGCGACATGCCAATCAGAAATCCGAGCGGGATCGCCACCAGGATTGCAAAGAAGAAACCGACCAGCACCCGTGCAATCGAATAGGCGAGCTGCAGGCCGATACCCTTGTCGTTAGGGCCGGCGTCGTAAAAAGGATTGATGAGGTGTGACCAGATCTTGTCGGCCACCTCGAGGGGCCCCGGCATTGCCGAGGCCCCCTTGGCGGTTGCCCCCATCAAAGCGGCGTAAGCCGGATCCATGCCAGCTGCCGTCCCTGTACCCTTCGGTAGCAACAATTGCCATATCAATGCGAAGCTGAAAAACAGCACGACTGAAAGGATGATGGCGCGGGTCTGGAGCGGCAACGACATGACGGTATCCTCTTACGTTCTTTTGATGGCGAAGCTTTCGATGTACGCGTCCGCCTTCATGGGATCGAATTCCTTACCCATGATGGTGTAATTCTCGTACGTCTTGCCTGGCGCCTTTGCGTAAGGACCTTTGAGATCCATCTCGGCCATCAGCTTTTGCGCATCGGTTGCGAGATAGACTTCCTCGGCCACTTTCGTGTAATCGATGTCGCCTTTCACATAGCCCCAGCGTTTCATCTGAGACATGATCCAGACCGCCATCGAATGCCATGGGAACGGATCGAAATCGATCCGGTCAGGGACTTTCTTGACGTTGCCCAAACCGTCCGCGTACGTGCCGACCAGAACCTGCTCCAGAACCGTAACCGGTTGGTTGAGGTAGTTTTTCGGCGAGATCGCGGCAGAGATTTCCTTGCGGTTGGCCTTGATCGAAGCAAAGTCCGTGGCTTCCATGATCGAGCGCCACAACGCCATAAATGTGTTGGGGTTCTGCTCGATAAACGCCTTGCTGGCGGCGAAGGCGCAACAGGGGTGCTTGTCCCAGATGTCCTTCGTCAGCTTGTGGATGAAGCCGACCCCGTCATAGACGGCGCGCTGGTTGAACGGGTCCGGCGACAGATAACCATCGACGTTCCCGGCGCGCAGGTTGGCGACCATTTCAGGCGGCGGCAATACCCGGATCTGGATATCCTGATCCGGATCAAGTCCATGCTCTGCAACGTAATAGCGCAGCAGGAAGTTATGCATGGAATACTCGAACGGCACTGCAAACTTGAAGCCCTTCCACATCTTGGGATCGTTCTTGTCCTGATGTTTCGAGGCGAGGACGATGGCCTGACCGTTGATGTTCTCAACTGCCGGCATGGTCCAGGGCGTCTTCGTTGAACCGGCTCCCATCGAGATCGACAAAGGCATCGGTGTCAGCATGTGTGCCGCGTCATATTCGCCGGACAACGACTTGTCACGGGACACCGCCCATCCGGCCGTTTTGATCACGGAGACATCCAGACCGTACTTCTTATAGAAGCCCATCGGATGCGCCATGATGATCGGCGTCGCACAGGTGATCGGTACAAAACCGACGTTCAGGCTGGTCTTTTCCAGCTTGCCGCCGGCCTGGGCCATCTCAACGGCCATCGCCTTGGCTTCCTCAAGCGGGAAGATCGAGGCGATCGCCGCATAGGCGGAACCGGCTCCAACTCGCTGGAGGAATGACCGGCGATCTCATGTCGGTGCCGAACAGCCCCTGCATAACGGCAGATTCCACGGCGCGTGACATCGCTCCCTCGATGTCCGACGCTTCAGGCTCAGCCAGACGCGCCTCTTCATCGCGCTGGTGTTTCTGAACGGCCCGCATCATGTCACCACGACCACTGGCCTCGGCACCCTGACGCATGGAAACACAGGCCGGTTCCGGACAATCGGCATCAAAACAGTTGGCCGGGCTGTGCGTCGTGACCTGGGTCGGTTTGACTACCTTGGTGCCTTCGACTTCTTCACACTGAAATCGCGAGGCGTCTTTGCCCTGGCTTTTCGCCATGGCCATATTGTGCTCGACAATGGATCGGTGCTCGCCGCACGGACATCCATTCCAGAGCAACTTGTCTGCATCAAACGGGTTTGCAAAAGCTCCCATTGGTTTACTCCAACAAAAAACGCCCAACAGCAAAAACCACGTTTGTGGCCGCTTGTTGGACGTCCTGGTCCTTTTCGGGGGCCATCGTTGTCCCCCTGGTAAACCCGGCATCGCCATTGATGCCCGGTTCGGTTTGTCGCGAAACCGACGCCATTGCCGGCCCGCAATCTCTGATGCCCCGAGCGGTCTTGCGCTCAAGGGGCGTATTCATGTCAAAGCTGCATCACCTCTGCCGCTTCGTTAACCATTTCTGCAATCGCGATAAGCCGGACGCCGCGCTGCATGGCTCGATTGCGCAGCAATGCGTAGGCGTCGTCTTCGTTAAGGCCGCGTTCGCGCATGATGATGCCTTTGGCGCGTTCGATGATCTTGCGTTCGCGGAGCGCCGTGCGCGCTTCATCCAGCTCTTCGCGCAGACCACGGGTGTTCGAAAAATTGGCTTTCGCCAGATCAATGGCCGAGCGTACCCGGTTGCCGTTGACGCCGACCACGACGCAGGCGTTGACGCCCGCAGCTACGGCCGCGTGGATTGCATCGGTCGAACCGTCTTCGGTGATCAGCACGGTCGGACGGCGTTGCTCTACAGGCAGCGCGCGCAACACTTCCAGATAAGTGGTGTCACTTTGCGAGGCATAGATGAGGATGGTATCGACACTGGCGTGCTGTCTCAGGTCGGTCAGCCGCTCGGCCTCGTGCACCACGTCGACAACGCCGTAGCCTTGCTCAATCAACAACCGCCGTGTCGACGAAGCGCGCTCCTGATCCTGATCAAAAACCAGAACCGAGGTACCGACAGGTGTCATCAAGTGAATGTGCAAATCGCTCTACTCCCGCAAACGCTACGCACCGGCACACTGCCTTTGCACAGATATATCGCTTACTTGCCGGAAACCGGCACGCGACCCGTCACGGGGTTTATGCACATCTTTGGATCGTTCGCCATTGAACGAAGATGCGGGGCATATGTGTTGCCTGTAATCTGTAGAGCAAACGCCATGCCAGAATTCTGAATTCCTTAACCTCTTGGATTTAAAGGACTTCGGTTTTTCCTGCGGGCATGAGCATGGAACGTTATGATTATATTTTGATCACGGTGCGCACAATATAATCAGCTGAACGCTTCAATCATTCATCCCAGACCCACATTCATCCCAGGCCCATTGCCTCGGCCGTCAGCAGGCTTTCGGCCACCTCGACCATGCGCTTGCCCTTATCACGGGCCATATGCCGGATCGCATCGTAGGCTTGCTGTTCGTCATATCCGCGTTTTTTCATCAGGATGGCTTTGGCGCGATCGATCGATTTGCGCTGAGAGAGCTTGCTTTCGGCATCGAGCCAGCCGCAAGGACGGTCAGGGATTTCTGCACTATGACAGCGCCAATGGACAATGGCTTGATGCGCCTGCGCCTGAGCCCGTCGATGATATACGCACTGACCCCGGCCTTGACGGCGGCGATTGTTGTTTCGCTGTCACTTTCGTCTATGAACATCGCGATCGGACGCTTCACCTCGCGCGACACCCTGAACATCTGTTCGACGGTATCACGGTTGGGGTTTTCCAGATCAATGAGAATGACGTCAGGCTCGATAGCCGCAATGCGCGGCAGCAGGTTCATCATCTCGCGCAAGTGTTCGACCCGCGTATAACCGGCATCACGCAGTCCAGACAGCAGGATTTCTGCCCGATCCGGGCTTTCGTCAATCACCAGAATTTTAAGATTTGCGTCCGTCAATTTGGCTGCCCCGAACATCCTAACGCGCAGTAAAAATGGATGAATTCAGGATGCCACTCCCTGGATTTTTTAGTTTATGCACTGTGTGCTTATGACTAATAGTGTATTTCCAACTGTGCCGCTTATCAATACGCATAAATTTCATGCATGTAGATTCTTCTGATTGATTTTTAATCAGAATATACAAAGATGGTTCCGAACATTGTTCAGGAGCATCCCGGATGGACCCGCGCCCGCCGCTACCCCCCTTCGATTTCGACAGTGCCGTCAAGAAAGTCCGCATGGCGGAAGATGCCTGGAATCACCGTGACCCGGTGCGTGTCTCGCTTGCCTATACGCCTGACAGCACTTGGCGGAACCGTTCCGAATTCTTCAGCGGTCGTGACAGGATCGTCGAATTTCTGCAACGCAAATGGGCGCGTGAGCTGGACTACCGGCTGATCAAGGAACTGTGGGCGTTTCACGACAATCGCATTGCGGTGCGCTTTCAGTATGAGTTCCATGATGAGGCCGGGCAGTGGTATCGGGCGCACGGGAACGAGCAGTGGGAATTTTCCCCGCACGGTCTGATGCGTCGCCGCGAAGCCAGCATCAATGACGTCCTGATCAATCCGACTGATCGCAAATTCACCTGGTCACCCGGTCCTCGCCCAGATGATTTTCCAGGCCTGACAGAGCTCGGGCTGTAACCGGGTTTGAAATCAGAGACGACGCATCGGCCAGGGCGCTAAGCCATTGATAAAAATGGTGCCGATGCGCGGACTCGAACCGCGGACCTACGCATTACGAATGCGTTGCTCTACCAACTGAGCTACATCGGCTTACCATGGCATGCCCATGTGGGCACAATATCACTTCGCCATGCCGTCTACAGAGCATGTGTACCCTGTCCGGCGGGCGAAAACTACACCCAGCGTTGTAACTGTCAAGAACTGAGATTTCGTTAACCGCTAAATCAGCGACGTATCGCCGTCATAAGCAGTTACATACCAGTGTTCTGGCTGCTGCAGCGCCTGCGTCAAATCTTCCGTCAGCGATTTATAAAAGAAAGGAAATGTTGCCATTTGCCGTGTATAGGGTTTGTTTTCAAGTACCCGTGCACGCAGGCTGGCCGGCAAGCCAATCAACTCCAGAACGTGACAGCGCCGCGCCATGGCATATTCATAAGCCCCGGCCAATAACGCCTGCATCACTTTCGGATCATCGTCATCAATAAAAATATCTGCGATTTTCATCCGTTTCAGGCCAATCGCCGGAGCATCCTCGCGTACCAGCACGGCATACCCCCTGAGAGATCCATCCTTGTCGTAGCGTAGAAAACGAACGTCGTCCCGGCCCGCACCCAGTCCGAAATACCATTTCAGCGTCGCAGCGTCCCGGCTGGCCAGCATTGTCTCCGGCAACTGACGACGACGACGCGCAAAGAGATCGTCAAAGGCTTCATCAACAGCATTTATGCCTGTTGGTGTAATCCGGTCGAGGGCCGCAAACGGACGTCGACCACCAAGACGCATGCCAAGATCAAGTGGCACAGAACCAGCAAATCCGAGCAGCATGGCCATCATCCGACCGCGCCCCTTCTTGCGAAATGCCGCCGTCAGGAAACCCGGCGCATCAACGATCCAGTACAGAATATCTGCATACCCGGGCTGTGGCATTTTCGCCCCGCCAAAAGCCAGACAGCGCTTCCCTGCCGGTGGATTGGCCGATGAGATCAGCACAACATCAACCCCGGCTTGCTCAAAAAAGGCCGCGCAAAGACGTGGCGTTTCCGTTCTGTATTCGGGATCCACCGCCCACGCGCGCGCGCTGGAAATCAGTACCGGCTTATCTCCCCGCCAGGAGACCTGCGGAATATTGCCGAAAAAGCCTTTGATGGCGCCCATGTCTTCAAGAATCCAGCCCAGTACCACGTCTTTCCTGTGGTGGATCAGGGCCGGGTTATCGACCCAAAGCCCATGCCAATGCCGAACAACGGCTTCTGGGTCATCGGGCATGACAAGGCCGAGACCCGCCAGAAATGTCGTGATTGCAGCCGCGTCATGTATTGTTGCGGCGCGCAGCAGCCCCTTGCATTGTTCCGTCATCGTCAAGCACCCAGAAAATATCGAAGTTGATAATTGCCCCAATTGGCAAGCAGGTGATCGCGGCGAATATCAAAAGGGGAGCCGCCAGCCATATTGCCACCACGATGACCTGTCAGAAACGAGCGATACCCGACACGCCCCGCCATTTGTGGATGACGCGCCGGATCGTAATCAATATTCGCCTGCCCGAACGGACAACAGAAATGCCGGCACGGTTGACCAATTTCGGTTTCAATCTTGAGCTTCGAGACCGCCAGTTCCCGTTCCGCAGCAGCATCATCCAGATCAAGCAGATGAAGATGCCCGACACTGTGCGAGCCGATTGTCATACCGGCCGCCGTCATGGCCCGACAGTCATCCCAGTTCAGAAATTCCATCGAGCTCTTTGTGCCGTCATCATAGAAACCCAGCAGCCTGCTCCCGGTCCAGTTCTGGGTCGGCGCCGATATAGTCTCGCGGCAACAAAGAAAGCCGCCACCGCATCGGCCTCGACCAGAATAGGCAGCGCATTCTCGATCCAGTTTTTGAAGCCGTCATCGAACGTGATGCAGATATAGCGGCCGTCCAATGGCGTCCCGGCGGCCAGCATGTCGACAGCCTCATCAATGCCGATGATATCGCCGATATTTTTGAAATAACGGAGGTGCCGGGCGAAGCCCTGCCGCTCGTCATCAAAGACGTGATGATAATAAGGAAAGCGGATCCAGCCGCTTGTCCGTTTCGGATCACGGCTTGTTGACAAGGCGGCAATGGCTGTGGTGCGCGCCGCATCACGCAGACGCGCCACGACACCTTGCCCAGCCATAAAGGTGCTGTAGTTTCTAATGGCTCCCGTCACGGCTGTGCGGGCAACGCAGTTTTAGAAGTTGATCCGTCAGGGCCGCTCAGCGCCGGGCTGCTCTGTTCGGTGACGCTTTTCCCATCCTTATCGATTTGCGGCTTTTCCAAACCCGTCCGATGCGGCGGCGCGCCCCAGTGATATCCATCAAACGCATTACAGTTACCGCAATGCGCGGTCCACACATGCACCGCATTGCCACACGTCGCACAAACCCATTGCGGATCAGTCGGTGCCGTTCCGGCACGCACCAGCCATTCCCGTGCCTTGCCGAGATCACCGTTCTCGTGTTCTTCCAGTTCCGCCATCATCCGACATATCCGCGCCGGCGGTTCAAGCCCTTCGCCGGCACCGGCCTTCTGCAGATGCTTGCGAGCCTCACCCCAAAGCTCGGCACCCAATGCGGCGCGGGCCAGGGCAATGTGGCTTTCCGGATCATCCGGATTGCTCTGCACCAATTTTTCACTGGCCTTGACCCGGGCAATACCGTCCGATGCCTGTCGGGCCAGCCACATACGGCTCTACCAGATCCGGATGCGGTGTTCTTCGCCCAGACCTTCTCAACCAGGGCCGTCGCCCAGCGGCGCTGGTCACCGCTTGCCAATAGGCACCGGTTGGTCAGGGCGACAACCGCCGGGATCAGATCCGGCGCCAGATCACAGGCGGTCCTCAAATCCTTCAACGCCTGACCGGCATCTCCTGCGGCGTCGTTTTCCTTGGCACGTTCGAACGAAATGACTGCGCGGCGGCGCTCGGCATCGTGCTTTTCAATCAGCCGCTTGCGCGCCATATCATCATTGGTGCCGGCGGCACTTATCCACAAACCATTGGCCGACTGCAAATCGAACAATGTCGATGCCACCCATTCGCTTTTCGGCTGCAACCGGTAGGCCTGACCCGCCAGCTCCAGCGCCCGGTCCCGTTGACCGGCCTTGACCGCCTGGGTCAGCAGTCCGCGAAGACCGAGAAATCTGGTTTCAGGATCATCGAGCATTTCCGTGAAAAATCGCTCGGCCGCTTTCTCGTCACCTTCAAGCTGCGCCGATTGGGCAGACAGCAAACGGCTCAAAGGCGCCTGACCGCTCAGCAGGGATTCGGCACGGCGGGCCTGACGGCGGGCCTCCTGCGCATCACCGGCGGCAACCGCAACCATGCCGCTGGAAAGGGCCGTGTAGCCCTTACGCTGCCTGCGCTCGCGCATGGCCGATCCGATTTCGCCCGGCACCCGCACCAGAAAGCGCCAGAACCGATAGATAACGGCCGTCAATGCGGCAAACAACAACACGGCAATCATCAGCACACCGACCGATGTGTCGATCCGCCATCCCTGCCATTGCAGGCTCACATCACCCGGATTTTGTACGAACCAGACGACACAGAGCACAGCGACGCAGAGCCCGACAAGGAAGAAAATCCAACGCCACATGGCTTATAAATCCTTCCCTTGGGTCATCTTTCGAGGCCGGCCAACGCGGATGCATGCATGGCATCAAGAGCACGCTCGGCCGTTGCTCTGGCCTTGGCGTCCAGCAGCCACGGCTCCAGTAATGCCCTGGCCTTGCCTTGCAGAATCTCAGCGAGCGCATCTGCTGTTTTAACCGCAGATGCCGCATCATGGGCGCTCATATCCTTTTCGATCTTGGCAACAGCGTCTTCGACCGGATTGCCGGAACTGCCGTCGGTACGACGGAGCGAGACGAGAGCCGATAATTTACCGGCCGCCTGTTGCATCCAGTCACCATTACCGGCCCGTGCCTCGGAAACGATATCCCCGGCAATGCGGGAAAACCGTGTCTGCAGTTGGTCGTGCGTCACCAGCCCCTTGTCGGCGCTGGCTGGTCAGGCGGCTGGCGGCGGCGATAATATCCGCATTATCGCCGGCCACCGTGCGAGCGCGCACTCAACTGCGCAGCAAAGGGCCGTCCGGATAGCGCTGCATCGCGCAACTGGGCAATCGCCAGTACCACACCCTGCCCGGCAGCGGCGCTGCGGGCCGGCATGGTTTCGACTTTATCTGCCAACGCTTTGACTTCACCGCTGGTTTCTTCGGTCTTGTTGTTCCAGCATCATCAATCCGCGGTAGAGGATCGCAGGCCATAGATCAACAGATTGTCCTGAATTCGAGGTGATGGCGCTGGCCAGCGTGCGAACCTCGCTCAAGCGCTTTTCAAGATCATCAATCCGGCGCAGCGCCTCATTCAACTCGCCCTGTGCCCGTTCTTTTTCCTGCTTCAAGGCTGCCATCGCCGCATCGACACCACTGCCGGACGCAGCAAGTGTTCGCTCAAGCGAAGCGACCCGGTCCCGCAATGCATCAACCGGTGACGCTTGCTGGCCGGAAGGATCGGAACTGCCCCAAAGCCCGGCAATTTGCAAGATAAGGCTCTACTTCCGGCAACCAGACTGCTCGGGTGGTATAGGCACCGCCGATCAGCAACACAGCGAGAACAAGCACCGCCAGGAACGCACGCCCGCCACCACCGGATTTTTCCGCCGCAGCCGCAGATGATGCAGGCTTGGCACTGCCGCCGCTGGGCACCGAACTTGATTTCCTGATCGCATCGGCAGCGCCCGGGGCCGCGGTTCCGGCACTGTCTTTCGGCCCGGCATTGCCGTTAGGATCGTCCGCTTTCGACACCGTGTCTTTCGCCTTATCGGCGGCTTTCACAGGTGCTTTGTTTGGCGATTGGCCGTCATTATCCGACTTCGCCGGCTTTTTATCCGTGGGTTTCGTCGGGTCCGATGGCTCAGCCATTCGTCAATCCTCTCTGACGGCCACACGCGTGAGGCCTTTTAGTCATAAACCACACGAAGGTGGTCTCTTAGTAGTAACAAGTCCGGACAGCTTGCAGCAAGGCTTCCTGTGCCGGCTGTCCGGCTATTATTCGCTGGCCCCATGTCAGCGCCGCAGCGGCATTGACGTTGTCACTGAGGGCAAACAGCGTCAACCGCGCCAGGGCTCCCTCAATCCCGGCCATGCGCACAAGGGATTCAAAATGTCTGGCCGTCCTTGGTGAATATATCATGACCCCGTCCAAACTGCCATTTTCTAGGGCCAGGGCAGCTTCCGGGGGCAGTGCAGGCACGGGTTTTCCTTCATACAGGACCTCCCGGCGCACCGTGAAACCTTGCGCAGCCAGCAGGCCGGTCAAATCTCCGGCGCTGACCGTTCCGGCGGCATGCAGCAAGACGCCCTTGCCCGGATCACAATGATCAAGGATCAAGCCGGCCAGATCATCCACATCACCGGCCGCACTGACGATATTGGAAAACCCTGCATTGGCAGCCGCCCGGGCCGTCGCATCGCCGACCGCATAGACCGGCAAATCGCGCTGCTCAGTCCTTACCGCCAGCGCCCGGACCCCGTTGGCGCTGGTCAGCACGAATCCCTGCACCCCGCCGACGTCAAGCATCGGGCCCCTGAGCAACACGATCTCGAGCATCGGAGCAACAATCGCATCGATGCTCATTTCTGCCAGCCGGTCGACCAGCGGCGCTGCATCTTCATGCGGACGGGTGACCAGCAGGGTTGGCATTACGAGGCCTCGTCAAAAAATCCCGGCCCCGCACGGCTGCGAAGCTCCTCACCGGCATCTTTGCCGAGGCGGATGGCATCGGCGGCAGCGCCCCGTCGTTCGGTCATCAACACTTCCGAGCCGTCGGGGCGGGCGATCAGACCACGGAGCCGGATATCATCACCGTCGATTTCAGCCAATCCGGCAATCGGTGTACGGCACGACCCGTCAAGCGCATCCAGCATGGCACGCTCGCACATCACGGTGATGTTGGATGGCTGGTGGTCCAGCGCCTGTAAATATTCAAGAATACGGCTGTCGTCGGCACGGCAGGTGACACCGATCGCACCCTGTGCACAGGATGGCAAGAACACATCGGGTTCGAGAATCTCTGTCGCCACATCACGACGCCCCAACCGGTCGAGTCCGGCCAGCGCCAGAAACGTCGCGTCGAACTCACCAGCCTCGAGCTTGCCAAGCCGGGTCTGCACATTGCCGCGGATCACGTCGACATCGAGATCGGGCCTGAGATGCAGCAGTTGCGCCTTGCGCCTGAGCGAGGCGGTACCGACCCGGGCACCTTTCGCCAGACTGTGCAGTGACGGCACCTTGAGGCTGATGAAGGCGTCTCTGGGATCGGCCCGGGGCAGAATACAGCCGATCGCCATCCCGTCCGGCAGCCATGTTTCCAGATCCTTCATTGAATGCACGGCGATGTCGATCCGCCGGTCCAGCAGGGCGCGGTCCAGTTCCTTGGTAAACAGACCCTTGCCGCCGATTTCCGACAACGCCCGGTCCAGCACCAGATCACCCGTGGTTTTCACCGCATCAATGACGAGAGTGCCTTGTCCGGCCAGAGCCGGATGCGCACGGCGCAGAAGATCCGCGACCAGATGCGTCTGGATCATGGCCAGCGGACTGGAGCGGGTGCCTATGATGATGTGGTTCGGGTCGGTTATCATGCTATAGCGGACTTCGATCTGTTCTGGTGTGACGGCCCTTGGCCTCGGCAGCGCCCGAGAGTAAAGTCCCGCCCCGCCAAGCGAAAGGGCTTTGACGTGATTGTTCTGGGTATTGAAACCAGTTGTGACGAGACGGCAGCCGCTGTTGTTGATGACGCACGGCGCATCCGCTCGAACGTCGTGCTGTCGCAGATCGATGATCACCGGCCGTTTGGCGGTGTCGTTCCCGAAGTTGCGGCACGGGCGCATCTTGAACACGTCGACCGGATCATTGCCAAAGCCATGCAGGAAGCCGGGGTCGGATTTACCGATCTGGATTGTGTTGCAGCAACCGCCGGACCAGGTCTGATCGGCGGTGTGCTGGTCGGCGCCATGTCGGCCAAGGCGATTTCTGTTGCCGCAGGCATTCCATTTGTTGCCGTCAATCATCTGGAAGGGCACGCACTGACCGTGCGCCTGACTGATGATGTCGCGTTTCCGTATCTGCTGTTACTGGTTTCCGGGGGTCATTGTCAGTTGCTCATCTGCAAGGGTGTCGGGCGCTATACACGGCTCGGCACGACCATCGACGATGCCGCCGGCGAGGCCTTCGACAAGACCGCTAAAATGCTTGGGCTCGGCTATCCCGGCGGCCCCCTGCTCGAGAAAGCCGCCGAAGGCGGCGATCCGCAAAAATTTGATTTTCCGCGTCCGATGGCGCACCGGACCGGCTGTGATTTTTCCTTTTCCGGCCTCAAGACCAGTGTCAGGCGTGCCGTCGAGACGCTCGATACACCGCTTGATGCCAGGAGCACGGCCGATCTCGCCGCTTCGTTCCAGCAGGCCGTTGCGGAAACGCTGGTTGCACGGACCAAAAACGCCATCGACATGGCGCGCGCCGCCCACCCAGACATTCGCACGCTGGTCGTCGCCGGCGGGGTTGCCGCCAACCGCGCCATCGGCTCTGCACTGGCCACTCTTGCAGCGTCCAGAGGCATGGCACTGGTCAAGCCGGCACCGGCACTGTGTACGGATAACGCCGCCATGATTGCCTGGGCCGGCCTTGAACATTTCCGCCTGGGCCACAGCGATCCCCTCGATTTCAAGGCCCGGCCCCGCTGGCCCCTCGACCCCGACGCGCCAACGGCCGCGTTCGCCGGCGTGAAGGCTTAGGAATATTAAAGTTCGTCATTCCCGCCTTCGTTGGAATGACGATGTGATTGTCTAAGTTACTTACAAAACCACCCAAGCGTGGGTGACACGGCGCTTCCCATCACTTACAAATATCGCCATGAAACAAATCGCCATTATCGGCGGCGGGGCCTGGGGAACAGCACTTGCCGCGACCGCCCGCCGCGCCGGATGCACCACCGCGCTTTATGCCCGCGAGCCGGAAATCGTTGCCGCCATCAATGCCGGTGAGGGTAATCCGGGCTTCCTGCCGGGCATCGCTTTGCCGGACGGTATCCGCGCCAGCGCAGACCTGGGTGATGCCATCCGGGATGCCGAAGCCGTCATTCTTGTGGTCCCGGCGCAGTTCATGCGCCGCACCGTCGAAGATCTGGCCCGCACCATTCCGGCCGGCCTGCCGATCATTCTCGCCGCCAAGGGCGTCGAGCAGAAAACCACCGCCTTGATGAGCGAAATCGTCGAAGACATCCTGCCGGATCATCCGCTGGCGGCGCTGTCCGGGCCGTCGTTCGCCGCCGAGGTTGCACGGGGCCTGCCGGTCGCACTGACGCTGGCCTGCAAGGATGCGGCACTGGGCCAGCGCTGATCGCCATGCTGGGCAGTCCGATGTTCCGGCTGTATCAGTCCGAAGATATCGTCGGCGCGGAGATCGGCGGCGCCGTCAAGAATGTGCTGGCGATCGCCTGCGGTATCGTCGAAGGCCGCGGGCTCGGCGACAACGCCCGCGCGGCCCTGATCACCCGGGGGCTGGCGGAATTGATGCGGCTCGGCCGCAAAAAGGGTGCCGCCACCGAAACCATGATGGGGCTGGCCGGTCTTGGTGATCTGGTGCTGACCTGCAATGCCATGCAATCCAGAAACTTCTCGTTCGGCCATGCGCTTGGTCAGGGCAAGAGCGCCGCAGAAATTCTGGCTGAGCGGGTTGCCGTCACCGAAGGCGTCACCAGCGCCGTCTCGGTTATCCAGCTGGCCGCAGCCCTTGGCGTCGACATGCCGATCTGCGCCGCCGTCCATGCCATCATTCACGAAGGCCGTGATATCGACACCGCCATCCGCATGCTGATGGACCGGCCCCTGACGTCGGAATAACGGAGAGCAAGACGATGCAATACTGGCTGGTGAAATCAGAACCGGAATCGTGGTCGTGGGACGATCAGGTCAGGGTCGGCGTTGAAGGCTGGAACGGAGTCCGGAATTATCAGGCCGCTAACAACATGAAGGCGATGAAGCTCGGCGACAGGGCGTTCTTCTACCATTCCGTGAAGGAAAAAAGCATCGTCGGCATCGTCGAGGTGGTGCGCGAGTATTATCCGGATGCCTCGGATCCGACCGGGCGTTTCGTGATGGTCGATTTCAAGGCCGTCAAACCCGTGCCAAAGCCGGTATCGCTGGCCGACATCAAGGGCGAGCCCAGACTTGCCGAGCTGGCACTGCTGAAACAATCGCGCCTGTCGGTGGTGCCGATTGATGCGGCTTCGTGGAAAATCATTTCCGCCATGGGCGGCGTCAAATGATCGGATTGCAAGCGTGAGTGACATCCAGATCTGTGCCGTCGACGATGTCGTGGACGGCGAGTCCGCCGCCTTCATCGCCGAGGTTGGGACAAAGAGCATCCCCGTCATGGCGATCCGCAAAGGCAATAACGTCTTTGTTTATGAGAACAACTGCCCGCATATCGGTGCCCCGCTCGATTTCATTTCCGGTCAATTTCTCAACCATGAACGCACCCACATCATGTGCTCAACCCATGCCGCACTGTTCCGGATCGAAGACGGGGTTTGCATCTCGGGCCCCTGTGAAGGTGATGCATTGACCCCGCTCAACACCGAAATCAGGGACGGGATTGTCTATCTGAACAACGCAACCTGACAGCAGGCACCGTGCCCCCTTGGCAATTCGCCGATTTTGTCGATAATCGGAAGCAACGCGGGGATAACCCCGCCCTGGCGCTGTCACAATCGCACCTTATCAGGGAAAGGCATCCACATGAGCGACGTTCATATTCATCCGGTTCCAGCCGAGTTCGCCAAAACTGCACACATCGACAAGGCCAAATACGAGGCCATGTACAAAGCCTCTGTCGAGGATAATGAGGGATTCTGGGCCGAGCAGGCCAAGCGTATCGACTGGATCAAGCCTTTCACCAAGGTCAAGAACGTCAACTACAATATTCCGAACGTCTCGATCAAATGGTTCGAGGACGGCACGCTCAACGTGTCCGCCAACTGCATCGACCGGCATCTGGCAAAACGCGGCGATCAGGTGGCGATCATCTGGGAAGGCGACGATCCCAAGGACGATGCCAAGATCACCTACAAGCAACTGCACGAGCATGTCTGCCGCCTCGCCAATGCGATGAAGGACGCTGCGGCGTCAAGAAGGGCGACCGGGTGACTGCATCTATATGCCGATGATCCCCGAAGCCGCATACGCCATGCTGGCCTGTGCGCGTATCGGTGCCGTGCATTCGATCGTCTTCGGCGGATTTTCACCCGAGACAGTCTGGGCTGGCCAGAATTGACGATTCCAACATGCTGCTGCGTCATCACTGCCGACGAAGGACTGCGCGGCGGCAAGACGCATACCGCTCAAGGCCAATGCCGACGCCGCGCTGGAGCGTTGCCGCCCATGCAGCGTCCACGCGGTAATCGTGCTGCAACCGCACCGGTGGCAGCATCAATGCATGGAAACCGGCCGCGACGTCTGGTACGAGGATGTGACCAAGGCCGCGTCCGCCGATTGCCCGCCGCGAAGAAATGAGACGCCGAAGACCCGCTGTTCATTCTCTATACCTCGGGCTCGACCGGACAAGCCCAAAGGCGTGCTGCACACCATCCGGCGGTTATCTGCGTATGTGCGTCGATGACGCATCGACTACATTTTCGACTACCAAGCCGGGCGAAGTGTACTGGTGCACCGCCGACGTCGGCTGGGTCACAGGACACAGCTATATCGTCTATGGCCCGCTGGCCAACGGTGCGACGACGCTGATGTTCGAGGGCGTGCCCAACTACCCCGATCCACGGCGCGTTTCTGGGATGTGGTGCGACAAGCACAAGGTCAATATCTTCTACACCGCGCCCACGGCCATCCGCGCCCTGATGCGTGAAGGTGACGAGCCGGTCAATCGGACGTCACGGAAATCGTTGCGTCTGCTGGGCTCGGTCGGCGAGCCGATCAATCCGGAAGCCTGGGAATGGTATTACCGGGTCGTCGGCGACAGCCGCTGCCCGATTGTCGATACCTGGTGGCAGACGGAAACCGGCGGCATCCTGATTACACCGCTGCCGGGCGCCATTGACCTGAAGCCGGGTTCGGCAACCAGGCCGTTCTTTGGCGTGGTGCCGGAAATCGTCGATGCCGAGGGCAACATTCTCGAAGGCGCGACCGAAGGCAATCTGTGCATCGCGCAAAGCTGGCCCGGTCAGATGCGGACGGTTTACGGCGATCACGACCGCTTCGTGCAGACCTATTTTCGCACCTACACGGGCAACTACTTCACCGGCGACGGCTGCCGCCGCGACGCGGACGGCTATTACTGGATCACGGGCCGCGTCGATGATGTGCATCAACGTTTCGGGCCACCGCATGGGCACGGCCGAAGTCGAAAGCGCGCTGGTGGCGCATCCGAAAGTCGCCGAAGCCGCCGTGGTCGGCGCGCCGCATGACATCAAGGGACAGGGCATCTATGCCTATGTCACCCTGAACGCCGGCGAGCCGTCGACCGACGAGCTTAAAAAGGAACTGGTGCAATGGGTCCGCAAGGAAATCGGCCCGATTGCCTCACCTGACTGGCTGCAGTGGGCACCCGGTCTGCCGAAGACCCGCTCCGGCAAGATCATGCGTCGGATTCTCAGAAAAATTGCTGAAGACGAATTTTCAAATCTCGGCGATACTTCGACGTTGGCTGACCCCGCCGTCGTCGACAACCTGATTGAAAACCGCCAGAATAAATTGAAGTAATGTCCGCAAATTTAGTAACAAAAGAGGCCCGAAAGGGCCTCTTTTTTTGCCCAAACCCCCTCTCCAAGCACGACTGATGCACAGTGCCGATCACAGGTAATCGGGAAATCACCAACGTGATCCGGCTTGTAATAATACATTTGTCACGTTAGCGTCTTAATTGGTCGGTTTCTTTTTATACTGAAAGTCGGTCAACAGTATCGATCGTTCGCATCGATCTTTTTTACATACTCCAGGCATCGATCCTGCAGCATTAAGGCAGCAAGCTGAACCGCACATTCGCGGGGATGTTACGTGTTGCAGACCCGCGCCGGGTTGAATTCAACGATGAAACCGAGCGCCCGCCTTTCAGTATGTTTATTCGGGGAAATTAAGCAAAGCCAATGCTCTGCGCTCTTACCGGATATTACATGTAGAGGATTCATCGCAGGTTCGAGAACTGCGTGCTTAACGACAACCATTTCAGTGACAGATCAACTTCAGGAGAGAATTGATTGACGCCACTAAAGATTGAGAAAGAGACCGCGCCGGACAGAATTACGCTCCTGACAAGCGGCACCAATTCATTGAACGCGGGTAATTTTTCGACATCTGAAGCTATATTTCGCGAGCTCCTCCGCCACTATAAAAATGATGGCGATGCGCTGCACTTTCTGGGTCTCAGCCAGCACCTGCAGGGCAGGAGCGCCGACGGCGTGAAATCCATCAAAAAGGCTCTGAAGAAAGCCGGTCTGAACCCGGATGTTTTAAATAATCTAGGGCAGATTCTTGGGCAACTCGGGCGCCATCAAGAAGCCGTAAAAGTCTACAGATCCGCTATTAAACTGGCACCGAAGCGATTTGATATTATCAATAATTTGGGTAATGCGCTGGCGTCTCTGGGGCGAGAGCGTGACGCGATTTCCCAGTTCAAAAAAGCCTTGAAGCTAAATCCACTCTATGTGAATTCCCTTTATTGTTTGGGCACGCTTTATTTCAATATGAAAGATTATGAAGACGCCGCCGCCCTCCTCAAAAAAGCTGTCCAGGGCGACCCAAATCATTGCGACGCCTTACACAACCTGGGCCTGTCCCTGATGTCGCTCCGGCAATACACCGAAGCCATTCAGGTCTTTCGCCAGGAACTCGCAGTCAACCCTCGCTCAGTCCCGGCATGGACGGATATGAGCAAGGCATACGTCGATCATAATCAAATCGACGAAGCCCTGGCCTGTCTGGACAAGGCTTCTTCTATCGCGCCCAATGATCTGAAAGTTCAAAATGGATACGTCTTCTGCTACCGCATTCTTGGTCAATTTGATAAGGCCGCTGACATGTGCAGACAGATGCTCAGAACCAACCCGCTGGCTGTCGATGCGTATCTGAATCTCGGCAATATGAACAAGCTTGATGGCGAAGGCCGCGACATCACTGCCATGGAACACATCGCTTCACACATCGACTTGCAGAAACTTGACCGGGCAACGTTATTGTTCGCGCTGCACACTGCCCACGAAGAGCAGAAAAATTTTGCCGCCGCTTTCAGATATCTGGACGAGGCCAATGCATTGGTTCGCGCCCACTTCGCATTCGACATTGAAGCGGTCAGGACCAGTTTCGAAACCCTGAAACGCATATTTTCCGAGCAGATATGGAAGGATATTGAATTCTCCGGAAGCTCGTCAGCGACACCGATTTTTATCGTTGGCATGCCCCGAACCGGTTCAACGCTTGTTGAACAAATCATCGCAAGTCATGGTCAGGCCGAAGGGGTCGGCGAGAGCCAAGCGTTCCTTGATATCGCCGGGAAGTGTTTTTCGCAGGTCACAAGTAAAAATCAGAACTTCTCCATCGAAAATATGCAGAAAGGGCTTCTTAAAAATGACTTCAAAATGCTCGGTGATGAATATATCGCTTCGACCTCGACACTGAATGGTAATTTCAGACGCATTATCGACAAGCAACTTGAGAACTTTGTCCACATTGGATTGATCAATTTTATCTTCCCGAATGCGCGCATTATTCATACACGGAGAAATCCTTTCGCAACGTGCTTTTCGTGCTACAGCACACGCTTCACCGAAGGCTTGAAGTATGCCTTCAACTTGAACGAATTAGCCCAATACTACCTGCTTTACAGTGATCTCATGCACCACTGGCAAAACTGGTCCAAAGTACCGATCCTTGATGTGGACTACGAGCAAATGGTGGAAAATCAGGACGCAGAAACACGGCGGATCATCGCGTTCTGCGGTCTGAGGTGGGATGAAAAATGTCTGTCATTTCACCAGACCGAACGCATTGTCAAAACTGCGAGCGATTTTCAGGTTCGCCAGCCCTTATATAACTCGAAACTTGAACACTGGAAAAATTACAGCCCCTATTTGAAGCCGCTTTTTGACGTTCTCAATGACGGTTAACGCAGGAATGCCATTAAGCCGCGTCTTCGCTCAGCAGGTGCTGCACACGCATCAGGTTCTTGCTGATCACATCGGCTTTTTTCTTTTGGCCGCGGGTTTTACGGAACACCTTGATCGCACCCTGGAAATAATAAGAGGCTTCTTCCAGCAGATGTTCTTCACCGGCCTGCTTGGCCAGGGCAAAACACGCCGCGCCCAGATTGTTTGCCGTCTGCGCCCACAACAGGGGCTGGGCATCCCGTTTGCGCACCTCAAGAACCTTGCGGAAGGTCGAGATCGATTGCTGCAAGATGGCATCGGCTTTGCCGTAGCCCCCTAGTGCCATCTGCGCCACGCCGTAATGGTTCATCACTTCGGCCCAGCGCTCCGGCATCTTGTTCCGGTCATAGACCATCAATGCTTCTTCAAAGGCGCGGGTCGATTCCGTCAGGAACTGCTGCGCTTGCGCCGGTTGCAGCGACGCCATCTTGTAAAGCGCCATGGCGCGTCTGACATGTGCCAGCGCCCAGTCGTTGGCATGGGTGTCGCGGGCCAGCTTTTTGCTGATCGCCTTGTAGCGGTCAATTGCCGCCTGCATTCCTGCCGGATCCTTGCGGCCTTTGGCATCGGCCTCCAGAACCATCCCCAGATGCGTATTGACCATGGCCCAGGTCATCGGCGCGTTCGTCGCATCCAGCAAGGCATCGGCTGCCCGGTACAGTTCAAGGGCAGGTGCCATCGCCTTTTTATTGCCGAAGCGGTATGACGTAGCATAAGCATTGCCGAGCGCATGCATAACGGCGATCCGGCATTCTTCCGGGGTATCCTCCGGCAACGCCTTCAGGGCCACCTGTGCGGGCTCGAGGTTTTCGTTCAACCGTTCGGCCAGTGCACGCCTTGATCCCTTGCTGGCTGGCAGCAACGCCGAAATGGCGACAGCCCGGACCAGAGCCCCGGCATCGCCTGGCAGCGGCACCGGCAAATCCAGGGTATCGGCCATGCCGAAGCTCCCCGGCTGGCCGTCCTGAAATCCAGTCAACGTCAGGAAGTGCAAGCGGGCAACCGTACCCATATCTTCCATCGCCCCCCAGATCAGCAAGTCGGCACCCTCATCTTCGAGCCACTGACCGCCCTCTTCGTTCGCCATCAGCAATCTTTCCAGAAGGCCGAGACGAAGATTCTGTTTGAGGACGCGATCAGTGAGGACCGTCTGCAGGATGCTTTCCTGGCTCAACATTCCGACCAGGCTTTCCGCGAGTTCCTTGCCACCGGAGCCGAACAGATTGGCGATCACCACCTTGCCGTCGCTACCGCCCTCGGACGGACGGAAGCCACCGCCTGATGCCACCTTGCCACGTTGACGCTTCTTGCGCTTGCGCTTCCCCGGCATGATGCTTTTCAAAATGCTGGCAAACAGCCCCATAACCAATCTTCCCCCGGCAATCGGTCGGCACCGGGTTGATCCCGGCTTCGATCGTTTCTATGTCGCCTGCATAGTCTACCAGTATTCTTACAGACCCCTGAAAGATGCCAAGGCGTCTGCTTTGACACGGCAATTTTCTGACACTATTCCCGCCGATCAAAAATCGATGCAGCGGCCTTTTTTCTCCCAATCGCCATAGCGGGTCGGATCGGGACCGTCCGTGCCGCCGATTTCCCGTGCCACCGTCGGCACCTTGCCCTCATCGGGCTGGGTTATCTCAGCCGTTTTTACCGCCGCTGATTTTTCCGGGCTGTCATCAGCCATCATTAATTTTTCCTCATATTCGTACAGACGATTGCAAAGCCGTCCATTCGGGATAATTCAATATGGCCTGGGCTTCAAGTCCGGCATGAGGAGACAGAACCATGAACGAGATGAAAACAGGCATTCTGCTGGCCGGCATGACGGCGCTGTTCATGGCTGCGGGCTTTCTCCTGGGTGGTGAGGCCGGCATGCTTCTGGCGCTTGCTTTTGCCGTCGCAACCAACTTTTTTGCCTACTGGAATGCCGACAGCCTTGTCCTTAAAATGTACAAGGCCCGTGAAGTGTCAGGTAGCACGGCACCCGAATTTTACGGTATCGTCGAGCAACTGGCGCGCAAGGCCGCATTGCCGATGCCGCGTGTCTATATCATAGAAAACGAGCAGCCGAATGCTTTCGCCACCGGACGCAATCCGGAGAACGCCGCCGTCGCCGCAACCTCAGGTTTGCTGAAACTGCTTACTCCGGAGGAAGTCGCCGGCGTTATGGCGCATGAACTGGCGCACGTCAAAAATCGCGACACGCTGACCATGACCATCACCGCGACCCTTGCCGGTGCCCTGTCGATGCTTGCCAACTTCGCATTGTTCTTCGGCAACAACCGCAACAATCCGCTCGGTTTTGTCGGCACCATCCTCGTCATGGTTCTGGCACCGATTGCCGCCATGCTGGTACAAATGGCAATCTCCAGAACCCGCGAATACAGCGCCGATCAAGGCGGTGCCATGATTTGCGGTAACCCGATGTGGCTGGCATCAGCCCTGCAGAAGCTCGAACGGGGAGCCCAGGGGATAGATAACGACACTGCCGAAGCGAATCCGGCAACGGCACACATGTTCATCGTCAATCCGCTGCGGGGACGCGCCATGGACAATCTGTTTTCGACTCACCCGAGCACACAGAACCGGGTCCGGAAATTGCGCGAAATCGCCGGCATCGCGGCGCGACCTTGGGGATAGTCTGCCGGAAATTAAATTTACTGGAATGCCCGCATAGCGCCGCCGGGATGAAAGTGACTGAACGTGCTGGGGGCTCAGATCACGGCGTTCCGTCCAGAAGCCGGATGATCAGATCAGCCGCCGCGTCAGCATCGACCGCATCGGTGTCGATCCTGAGTTCCGGGTGCGTCGGCGGCTCGTAAGGTGAATCGATCCCGGTGAAATTTTTGATCTCGCCTTGGCGAGCGCGGGCATACAGACCCTTCGGGTCGCGCGCCTCGCAGGTGGCCAGGCTGGCGTCGATGTGAATTTCGAAAAACTCCCCCGCCTCCATCAGGCCGCGCGCCATTTCCCGGTCGCTTCTGAACGGTGAAATCGCCGACACGATAACGATCAGGCCGGCATCAACGAACAGTTTGGCAACCTCGGCGATGCGGCGGATGTTTTCAACGCGCGCCGCATCGGTAAAGCCGAGATCACGGTTCAGACCGTGCCTGACGTTGTCACCGTCGAGCATATAAGTGTGTCGGCCCTTGAGGTGCAGTTTCTCGGCAACAATGTTGGCGACGGTTGATTTGCCGGCCCCGGACAATCCGGTAAACCAGAGGATCGCCGGTTTCTGGCCGAGTGCCGTGGCGCGGACCTGCTTGTTCAGGCTCAGCCGCTGTCGGGTCAGGTTGCGGGCCCGGCGCAGGCTGAAATCGATCATTCCTGCGGCGACGGTTTCGTTGCTGATCTTGTCGATCAGGATGAACGCGCCGGTTTCCTTGCAAGCCGCATAGGCTTCGCAGGCAATGCGCCTGTCAAAGCTCAGATTGCAGACCGCGACGTCATTGAGCTGCAGGGACTTGGTCGCCACATGCTCAAGCGTGTTGACGTTGATCTTGTATTTCAGATCGCTGACCCAGGCCTGCGCCGTAGCCGCCGCCAGCTTGATCATATATTGGCGGCCCGGGAACATGTCTTCACCGGCCATCCAGATCAGATGCGCCTGCACCTGATCGCTGGTCTGCATGACGCTCCCGGCATCACGGATCACATCGCCGCGGCTGACGTCCACGGCGTCAGCCAAGGTCACCGTCACTGCTTCTGGCCGGGATAGGCGATGTCCAGTACACCGTCGGCGGTGGAAATTTCTGCAATCCGGGTCTGGCCGCCATCGGGTTCGATGACAACCGCCTGCCCGACCGCGAGCGGGGCCGCAGCAACAGTCCCGGCGAAGCCCCGGAAGTCGGCATGCGGACGGCTGACCCACTGCACCGGCAAGCGGGCGCCAGCACTGCATTTTTCTGCATCAACCTGCACAGTTTCCAGATAATCGACCACCGAAGGACCCGTATACCAGGGCATTTGGTCGCTTTTCCGGGAAATATTCTCACCCAGCAGGGCCGAGACCGGTATCGCTGTTACCGTGCCGAGATCGAGCCCGGCGGCAAAGTCGAGATAGTCGTCCCGGATCGCATCAAAGACGGCTTGATTATAGTCGACCAGATCCATCTTGTTGACGCAAAGGACAACCTGGCGGATACCGAGCAGGTGCGCGATGAAGCTGTGCCTGCGGGTCTGTGTCAGGATGCCTCGGCGCGCATCGACAAGAATGACGGCAACGTCAGCGGTCGAGGCACCGGTCGCCATGTTGCGGGTATATTGTTCATGTCCGGGGGTATCGGCGACGATGAAACTGCGCCGCCCGGTGGTGAAGTAGCGATATGCCACATCAATGGTGATGCCCTGCTCGCGCTCGGCTTCGAGGCCATCCACCAGCAGCGCAAAATCGATGCCGCCGGGCACCGTGCCGAAGCGTTTGCTGTCGGCCTGCAAGGCCGCCGCCTGATCATCGCTGAGCAGTTTGGCATCGTGCAGCAGCCGCCCGATCAGTGTCGACTTGCCGTCATCAACACTGCCGCAGGTGAGAAACCGCAAAAGATCCATCGAGGCTGTTCCGTCCCCCATCAGAAATATCCCTCGCGCTTTTTCTTTTCCATGGACGCCGCCTGATCATGATCGATGATGCGGCCCTGCCGTTCGGATGTTCTGGCGCTGAGCGTTTCGGCAATGATGTCGTCAACGGTCAGGGCTTCGGAGCGCACCGCCGCCGTCAGCGGGTAACAGCCAAGCGTGCGGAAGCGGATTTTCTCTTCCCGGATTTCTTCGCCGGAGCGAAGCGTGAAGCGTTCGTCATCGACCATGATCAGCTGTCCGTCCCGCTCAACGACCGGACGCGGTTTGGCAAAATACAAGGGGACCACGGGAATATCCTGATCCTTGATATAGCGCCAGACATCCAGTTCGGTCCAGTTCGAGAGCGGGAAAGCACGGACACTTTCACCCGGATTGATCCGGCAGTTATAGAGCGACCACAGTTCCGGGCGTTGCTGGCGGGGGTTCCAGGCGTGGTGCGCGTCACGAAATGACATGACGCGCTCCTTGGCTCTGGATTTTTCCTCGTCGCGGCGGGCGCCGCCGATGGCGCAGTCAAACCTGTGCAGGTTCAGGGCCTGCTTGAGCGCTTCGGTTTTCATCACGTCCGTGTGCCGGCCGCCGCCTTCAAGCGGCGAGATACCAAGCGCCAGACCTTCATGATTGATGTGCGCAATCAGATCGAGACCCAGATCACGAACCCGCTGATCACGAAAGGCAATCATCTCGCGAAACTTCCAGGTGGTGTCGACATGCAAAAGCGGAAACGGCGGCTTGCCCGGATGGAACGCCTTCATCGCCAGATGCAGCAACACGGAAGAATCCTTGCCGATCGAATACATCAGCACCGGCCGCTGGAACGAAGCCGCGACCTCACGAAGGATGTGAATGGATTCCGATTCCAGCCGTTGCAGATTATTAAGCGCGTTCATGGTGTGCATTTTCGTTAAGCGGGATGATCAATATCCATTGTATAAAGAATAAGGGCAATGCATGCGAGACCCTCATCTGCCAGCAGGAAACTTTGCCCCCGAATATAATACATTGATGGATTGTGTTATTATTTTGTTTCTGCACCCCACTTGATCGCCTATGAGTTGCCCTGTTTGTTGATTGATCCCATTGCCCCCGAGGTCAGATGCCCCCGCACAACCGCTCTTCTGCCGATGAGACCTCTGCACTGTCAGCCCGGATTGCCGCCTTCGAGGTGTTGCGTCAGGTGCTGATCCGCAAGCGTCCGCTGGATGACGCGCTTGCCATCACGCAGGCTTTCACGGGGCTTGAGGGAGCGGACCGCGGATACGCTGCTTTTATCGTGCGCACCTGCCTGAAGCGGCTGGGCCAGATCGACGCCCTGATCGCCCACTGTATCCCGGACCCCCTGCCCCGCAAGGCGCGCCCGGTCTATGACGTTTTGCGCATCGGCATTACCCAGTTGCTGTTTTCCGTCACCGCCGAGCACGCCGCCGTCGCCACCACCGTAGATCTGTGCCGCACGGTCGGCCAACAGCCGTTTGCAAAACTGACCAATGCCGTGATGCGCAGGGTGCAGCGTGAAGGCATCGCCATCATCGACACCCAGCATAAGCCGGGCGCGAATACACCGGACTGGCTCTGGCAAAGCTGGTCGAAGGCTTATGGCGCCGAAGCCGCTCAGGCCATTGCTGAGGCCCATCTGCAGACCCCGCCCATCGATCTGACGGTGAAATCGGACAGTGCAGGCTGGGCCGAAAAGCTTGGCGGCATGGTTATCCTGAACGGCACGGTGCGGCTGAGCGAAGCCGAAGATGTCACTACCCTCGCCGGGTTCAAGGACGGTGCCTGGTGGGTTCAGGATGCGGCGGCCCGGCTTGCCGTAACGCTGCTGGGCGATCTTGCCGGTAAACGGGTCATCGATCTGTGCGCAGCACCCGGCGGCAAGACGCTGGAATTGCTGGCCGCCGGTGCCACGGTGACGGCGCTGGATATTTCCGAACGGCGCATGGGGCGCGTTCGCGAGAATCTGGAACGCGTCGGCTACGACGCGACGCTTGTCGTTGACGATGCCCGGACATGGCAGCCCGACGTCCCGGCAGACATCGTTTTGCTGGATGCGCCCTGTTCGTCGACCGGCACACTGCGCCGCCACCCCGATGTTGCGCATCTGAAAACCGAGGAAGATGTTAAAAAGCTCGCAATCGTGCAGGCTGGTCTTCTTGATGCCGCGGCGGCAATGGTCGCACCCGGCGGTATCCTGATGTACGTCACCTGCTCGTTGCAGCCGGAAGAAGGCCCCGATCCCGTCGGCAAATTCCTGAAGCGTCATCCGGCCTTCAGCCGAGACCCGATTGACGCAGCAGCGTTGCCCGGATTGCTCGAAGCGATCACCGCTGACGGCGATCTGCGCACGTTGCCTCATCATCTGGGCGCAGTGGGCGGCATGGACGGGTTCTTTGTTGCCCGGCTTCAGAAAGCGCCCTGATACTGCAATGACACAGCGAAAATCTGCGTGCCATTGATTTGACAAAATACCGCCAGATTGTAACGCCGCATTAGCACACTTGGGGTATTATCCGTTTCCATGTTCGATCTTGTTCCTGACCGCTTCCGGCATCTGATCTTCCGCTCGGCCGTCTATGACTGGTTGCTGGCGGCAAAACCGCCGTCCAGTGTGCGTGTGCCCGGGGGCGATGCCGGTCTGGCCTGCGAAGCCTGCTGGTATGCCGATGCCCTGACCCCGCCGCAGGGGATGACAGCGCCGGTGCAAAGGGCCGATTTTCGCTGGCTCGGCCAGCCGCATGCCCGTAGCGCGGAGGCATGGCCGCACATTGACGCATGGATCAGCGAGCATCGGCGCTGGCGTCAGGATCATTGGCGCGCCGATATTTTGGCCGAACGGCTGACCCGCTGGCTCGGCGCCTATGACATCGTTTCCATCGGCATCGATCCGGACCAGCGTCAGGCATGGGCCGCAGCCATCCTGCAGAGTGCCAAACATCTGGGCCGGGCGCCGCTTGAGGGTATTAAGCCATGGCGCCGCTTTCTCGTGCATCAGGGCCGCATCAACGCCGCCATCGCCTTGCCTGAACTGGAGCAAACCCTGCCCCGGCGACTGACCGAGTTCGGACAGGATGTCGACAAGCAGATTCTGGGTGACGGCGGTCATGTCGAACGGGCCCCGGCGCGCGCTCTGGCCGTCCTCGCCCTGCTCAGCGAAATTCGCGATGCCCTGAGCGGGCATCACATTGAGCCACCCCGGGCACTGATCGCCGCCATCGACAGGATGGTGCCCTTCATCAAGGCTTTGTGCCATGCAGACGGTGGCTTTGCGCTGATCGGCGGCGCCATATCCGAGACAGCGCCCCTGATCGAAGACGTGATCAGGGCGTCCGGCGGCAAGGGCCGGGCCATGACCAGCGCCCCCTATACAGGTTTCCATCGGCTCCGGGCCGGGCAAACCACACTGCTTGCGGATTGCGGTGAAACCCTGGTTGCGGGTCCCGGCTACCGGGCGCCGGCCAGCTTCGAGCTGAGCGTCGGCAAGGTCCGCCTGATCGCTAACTGCGGGATGCGTCTGGCCGATGACGGGGCGCGTTCGAAATGGCTGCCGGCGCTGGCCTCGACCGCCGCGCACAGCACACTGGTGATCAACGACAAGGATGCCGGGCCCGTCAACAACGCCAGCGTCAAACGACGCGATCACGAAGGTGCCAGACTGATCGAGATGGAACACGACGGCTATCAGGCGTCGTTCGGCATTCGCCATAACCGGGCCATTTATATTGACGGTAGCGGCAGCGACATCCGCGGTGAGGATGTGCTGACGGGCGTTCGCTCGCAGCCGTTCTCGATCCGCTTTCATCTGTATCCCGAGGTGCGGGCATCCATGGTTGCGGGCGGTGGCGAGGTTATCATCAAGCCGCCGCGCGGTCGCGGCTGGCGCTTTTCATGCCCCTACCCGGTGATGCTCGAGGAAAGCATCAGCTTTTTTGACGGTCGCCAGCACCGGGCCCAGCAGATCGTCATCCTCGGCAATCACGAACCGGACAGAACCACCGTCAAGTGGCGGCTCGGCATTGACAGTTGATCGGGCTTAACGTTCCACCTTCATCCCAAGGCCGATAGACATGCTTCGAGACGGGCTAATCACCCTCCTCAGCATGAGGTAATTCACCATATTCCTCATCCTGAGGAGGCCTGAAAGGCCGTCTCGAAGGATCTGGTCGAGCGATCAAGGACAGTGAATCGTCAAGGACAGGCGAAAACCTGCATATCCGGTCGGACGTGTAATAACAAACTGACCGGCACCGCTGCTGTCGGCGCATGGCGGGATGCTTCGGAAAACATATGACGCTTGTCGGCACCGGTAATATGCAGGAATAGACGCGGTATCTGCAGCAGGCTTTCCAGCGTCAGGCTGATACGGCCTAGGGGTGGTACCGGGGCTTCGGTGGCAATCAGCCGCTGTCCGGCCCTGCCAAACGCCGCCGGGGTCGGGGCCGGGAACAGCGAGGCGATGTGCCCGTCCGGACCCATGCCGAGATAAGCGATATCGGCAGGCAGCACCGACGCCAACCGGGACTCTGCGTCCGCCACCGCCTCATCAAGGGCCAGTGCATCGGTCCAGAGCGGCAAGAACGTTGCGGCCCGAGCCCCCTTATCCAGAAAAAAGTTCCGCACCAGTCCGGCATTGCTGTCCCCGTCCGATGCCGGCACGCGGCGCTCGTCGACCAGCGTGACATCAACCCGGGACCAGTCGAGGGCTTTGCCCGCCAGTAATGGCAGCACAAGGCGGGGAGAGCGTCCGCCCGAGAGGGCCAGCGTCACACGGGGTTTCCTATCGAGCGTATCGGCAAGGGCACGGCCAAGCGCATCTGCCAGAGCATCCGCACAGGCAGCATCGGTTGGGTATGAGGACACGCTCACAGATTCCAGCGGCGCACGCCATCCGGCGACGGGATATGCCGCCACATCCCCTTGAGATCGGCGATCAGGCCACCGTCAACGATCAGACCGCCCAGAACTTCCCGGGTAAATTCACCATAGACCTTGTGGCAGACGGCACCGACGACGCAATGCACCGGCTCGATATCATGCAGGGTCGCGTGCAGTTCAACGCCGTATTCACGGCGTGCTTCGTCAGGATCGGCACAGGGATCGTGTACGTCGACATGATGACCCAGATCGCGTAACTGGCGGATCAGATCGGCGGATTTCGAGTTGCGGAGATCCGGCACGTTTTCCTTGAAAGTCAGGCCCAGTACCAGAATCCGTGATGGCTTATGGTCCAGATTCCGGTCGATTTGATGCGCAATAAAGCCGGCCATTCCCTCGTTGATGCGCCGTCCGGACAGGATGACTTCCGGCTCATGACCCAGACTGCGTGCCAGATGCGCCAGATAATACGGATCAACACCGATACAGTGACCGCCGACCAGCCCCGGTGTGAACGGCAGGAAATTCCATTTGGTACGGGCCGCCGCCAGCACATCATGCGTCGACAGGCCGATCTTGTTGCAGATCATCGCCAACTCGTTGACGAAGGCAATGTTGATATCGCGTTGGGCGTTTTCGATCACCTTGGCGGCTTCCGCCGTCTTGATATCCTTGGCAACAAAGGTGTTGCCGCCGGTCACAGCGCCATAGATGACGGCAAGTCTGGCCGCAATCTCAGGGGTTTGACCCGAGACGACCTTGGTAATTTTCTCAACGGTATACTTGCGATCACCGGGATTGATGCGCTCGGGAGAGTACCCCAGGAAGAAATCTTCGCCACATTTCAGTCCCGAAACCGCAGCGATTGCCGGGCCACAGAAATCTTCGGTAATGCCCGGATAGACGGTGCTTTCAAAAACCACGATATTACCGGGCCTGAGTGCCTTGCCAAGCTTTGAGCAGGCCGCCGTCAACGCGCCCAGATCAGGCATATTGTCAGCATCAACGGGTGTCGGCACGGTGACGATAAAGACGTCATTGCCGGTCAGATCGGCGGCATCGTGGGAAAAACTCATGGTAGAGGCCCGCAACGTTTCCGGCTCAACCTCGCCGGAACGATCACGTGCCGCCCGCAACTCGTCAATGCGGGTTTCCGAAATATCATACCCCGTCACCGGATAATGGCGGGCCAGCGCCAGCGCCAGTGGCAGACCGACGTAACCAAGACCGATGACGGCGATTTTTTCTTTGGCGCTTGTGGCCATGGAAGCCTGATCCTCTGATTTCAATGATATGCATCGAACGCGAGCGCAAACCTAAAGTCAGTCAATTGTTCATGCACGATATTTTTGGTGTTCAAAAAATGAACGCGTTTGACGTTCATATATTGAACAGTGTAGAAAAGGTCAACGATTCGCAAGATATAGTGCCTGTAATTGCCCTCAGCCGGGATGCCTCATGTCTAAAACGAAGTTCGGCACCGAGCATATCGACAACGAGCACCGCATCACGCTGGGGCTGCTGAACGCTGTCCATGAAAACGAGCGTGTTTCGCAGCGCTCCATCGCATCCGAACTGTCGATTGCCCTCGGCCTGACCAATACGTATCTGAAAAGATGCATCAAAAAAGGTCTGATCAAGGTCACGCAGGCACCGGCCAACCGCTACGCCTATTATCTGACGCCCAAGGGATTCAGCGAAAAAACCCGCCTCACCGCTTCCTATCTGTCGCAGTCGCTCAATCTGTTCCGGGTCACACGCAACGAGGCTGAGTCCATCTTCAAGGCCTGTATGGATCATAACTGGCGCCGGGTTGCCCTGCTCGGCAGCGGCGATCTGGTTGAAATCTTTGCCATGTCGGCACTCGACAAGGACATCTCGCTGGCGCTTTACGGCAACACCGATACGCACAACCTGACCCTCGCGGAGTTGCCAAGGCTTACATCCAAAGCAGAGCTTCGGGATTTTGACTGCGTCATCATCTGCGACATGAACGACCCGATCCGGTTGAACATCATGGCGCTTGAGCTGTTCCAGAAGGAACGGGTCCTGGCGCCGGCGTTCCTGGGCATCGACAAACACAAAACCAGCGCCAGCAATCAAGGGGTCGCCCCATGACCTACTGGTGTGCCGTCAATACCCAGGTCAATGCCGAGGACAAGGCCGTCTTTCATCTGATGCGGCAGGGCTTCCGCGTTCTGCTGCCCAAGCATCTGAAGCGTCGCGCCCACGCCCGCAAGGTCGACTGGGTGCCGAGACCCCTGTTCCCGGGCTATCTGTTTGTCGAGATCGATCCGGAGAGCTCGCCGTGGCGCGCCATTCGCTCGACCATCGGCATATTTGACGTCATCCGTTTCGGCGAAAAGCCGGCTGCCGTCCCCGAAGCCGTGATCAACGAGATCAAGGCGCGTCAGGACGACAACGGCCTGATCAAAACCATTGAAGGCGACCGTTTCAAGCCCGGCGATCCGGTTCGGGTTCTCAGGGGCGCCCTGGGTGAGTTCGAAGCACTTTTTGAAGCCAGCGATGACCGCAACCGCGTCACCGTTTTGCTCAGCCTGCTCGGCCGTCAGGTCCGTGCGCGGGTTAACAGGGAGTCCGTGTTCGCCGCCATCTAGGCTGCGCACGGGTTTCATCAAGTTTTCGCACTTCGGGTGATTTCACCCGGAGTGCGGTAGCATGTCTGGAATAAAGAGGTTTACTTGAACAAGGCACTCTCTCCAAACGGCAATGGCCGGCTCGTCACCCTGTTCGGCGGCGGCGGCTATATCGGCCCGGTGATCGTCAAGCGGCTGCTTGCCGGCGGCTATCGGGTGCGCGTCGTCGACATGTTCCTGTACGGCACTGAAAACATCCTGCTGGGTTTTTTCGACAATCCGAACTTTGACGTGCTGAATGGCGATCTGGCCGACCCGGCCGTCGCCCTGCGCGGTCTCGACAATGCCACCGATGCCGTCATTCTGGCCGGCCTGGTCGGAGACCCGATCACCAAGAAGTATCCGGAAGCCCATCAGGCAATCAACGAGAACGGCATTCGCGATCTGGTCGACAGCCTCAACGGGCGCGGGCTCAAACGGGTTATTTTCGTCTCGACCTGTTCCAATTACGGCCTGATCCCGGAAGGCGCGCTGGCCGACGAGGATTATGCGCTGAGCCCGCTGTCGCTTTATGCCAAGGCCAAGGTCGGGATCGAGCAGAAGCTGCTGGCGCTTTCCGGTAAAGTTGATTACGCGGCAACGGCGCTGCGCTTTGCCACCGCATTCGGTCTGGCACCGCGCATGCGGTTCGATCTCACCGTCAGCGAGTTCACCCGCGACATGTATCATGGGCGTGATCTGCTGGTTTATGACGCCGACACCTGGCGGCCCTATTGCCACGTGCAGGATTTCGCCGACGTCATCCAGCGCGTCCTTGAGGCACCGGACAAGGACATCGCCTTCGAGGTTTTCAACGCCGGTGGCGATGCCAACAACTTCACCAAGCGGATGATCGTCGAAGCCATTCAGAAATATCTGCCGGATGCGCCGGTCACCTATCAGGCGCATGGTTCCGATCCCAGAAACTACCGTGTCGATTTCAAGAAAATTCGCACACGCCTCGATTTTCAGCCCCGCTACAGTGTTGAAGACGGCGTCCGTGAGTTGCTGAAAGCACTGGAACAGAATCTGTTCGCCGACGCCGGGGCGCGGGCCAATTTTTACGGCAACTATGAAATCGCCTACCCGATTCCTGAGAAATGACTTTCGATCCCAAATCCGTCGTCGATGTCCTTGCCGGCATGCTGGGAGAGCGTTCTGTCCTGCATGAGCCGTGTTTCGAAGGCAACGAGTGGGATTATGTAAAAACGTGCATCGACACCGGCTGGGTTTCCACGGCCGGCAGTTTTGTTGGCCAGTTCGAAGGCGCACTGGCGGCCTTCACCGGTGCGCCCAATGTGATTGCAACCGGCACCGGGACTCAGGCGCTTCATGCCGCACTGCTTGTCTGCGGTGTCGGCCCGGACGATGAAGTTATTATCCCGGCGCTGAGCTTTGTTGCCACCGCCAACGCTGTCGCACAGATCGGTGCCATCCCGCACATCGTGGACATCGAAACCCGAACCCTTGGCATGGACCCGGCAAAGCTGGCCCAACATCTGGATGTCATAACGAAGACAGACGCCGGCGGCATCATTAACAAAAACACCGGCCGCCGGATTACCGGCGTGATCTGCATGCACAGCTTCGGTCATCCCTGCGATATGGATGCGCTGCTGGCAGTCTGTCAGCATTACGGGCTGCCGTTGATCGAGGATGCTGCTGAATCCCTTGGGTCCTTTTACAAGGGCCGTCACACCGGCAACGACGGCCTGATTTCAGCGCTGAGCTTCAACGGCAACAAGATCATCACGACCGGTGGTGGTGGCGCGATCATGACCCATGACAAAGCCCTCGCCGCCCGGGCCCGGCACATCACGACAACGGCAAAGCAACCGCATCCGTGGGAGTTTATCCACGACGAGGTTGGCTACAACTATCGCCTGCCCAATCTCAACGCCGCGCTCGGCTGCGCCCAGATGGAAGCCCTGCCCAAGTATCTCGAACGCAAGCGGACACTTGCCGCACACTATCAGAAAGCATTTCGCAACATCCCCGGTGTGAGCTGTTTTTCCGAGCCTGCAGATTGTGCAAGCAATTACTGGCTGAACCTGATTTTGCTTGATCCGGAACATGCCG
Organism: uncultured Rhodospirillales bacterium; assembly: GCA_965284225.1. GTDB lineage: Bacteria > Pseudomonadota > Alphaproteobacteria > Rhodospirillales > Casp-alpha2 > UBA4479. The sequence goes on along the minus strand of CBDIRN010000002.1, from coordinate 576,094 downwards.
GCGCCCGCGACGCCGTTCTGCAGGCAACCAACGAAGCAGGCTACATGACGCGTGCGGCTTGGCGGCCGATGCACATGCTGCCGATGTTCACCGATTGTCCGAAGAGCAACCTTGCCGTGACCGAGGACATCTATGCACGGCTCATCAATATTCCATCGAGCAGTCAGCTCGCGAAGCTGTTGTGACGGTCCATTCGCGAAAAATCTGTGTCGTCACCGGCACCCGCGCCGAGTACGGTCTGCTGTTCTGGCTGATGAAGGAAATTGCTGCCGATCCGGCCCTGCACCTGCAACTGGTCGTCACCGGCACGCATCTTGATCCGACATTCGGCCACACAGCATCGGTCATTGAGGCCGACGGCTTTGTCATCGATGCCCGTGTGCCGCTTGATCTCATCGATGACAGCCCCGGCGGCATCTGCGCCGCAACCGGCCAGGCGCTGTCTGGTATCAGCAAGGCCCTTGCCGGCTTGCAGCCTGACATTGTCGTCGTTTTGGGCGACCGCTACGAAATCCTGGCGGCAGCAACGGCGGCGCTCCTGCTCCGGTTGCCAATTGCGCATATCCACGGCGGCGAAGTGACCGAAGGGGCCATCGACGATTCCATGCGGCACGCAATCAGCAAAATGTCACGCTGGCATTTTGTCGCCGCTGAGCCGTATCGACAGCGCCTGATCCAGATGGGCGAGCAGCCGGACCATGTTGTCACCGTCGGCGCACCCGGTCTTGATCATCTTGAGCGGACGCCCCTGTTGGACGCACACGAAACGGTTTCGGTCCTCGGCATCCGTATCGACCAGCCATATTTTCTGATTACCCAACATCCGACCACGCTGGGCTCGGAAAACCCGTCTGATGAAATCGATGCCTTGCTGGCCGCACTCGATACATTCAAGCAGCACACATGCATTTTCACAGGCGTGAACGCCGATGCCGGGCACGATCAAATCTCCAGGGCCATTCATGACTATGTTTCAAGCCATGCGGACCACGCCCGCCTGTTTCCGTCGCTGGGACAGCAACGCTATTTGAGCGCCATGAAGCACGCCTCGGCCGTCATCGGCAATTCATCAAGCGGCATCATCGAAGCCCCGGCGTGCGCCGTGCCGACCGTCAACATCGGCCTTCGTCAAAAGGGGCGCCTGCGCGCTGCCAGCGTTCTGGATTGCGCACCGGATGCTGTCAGTATTCAGACGGCGATCACCAAGGCAATTGATCCGGCATTCATGTCGTCACGAACAGGGATGGAAGCACCGTACGGCCTGCCTGGCGCTTCGGCGCGGATAAAAAACACGCTGGCCTCATGCCCGATTGACGCGGGTCAGCGGAAGCAGTTCTACGACTTGCCGTCATTTCAGGAGGCTTCATGACGCTGTTCTTCATCGCCGAAGCCGGCGTCAACCATAACGGCGACAAGGATCTGGCGTTCCGTCTGATCGACGTTGCCGTCGATGCGGGCGCTGATGCGGTAAAGTTCCAGACGTTTGCTGCGGATTGGCTGGCTTCGGAAACAGCGCCGAAAGCGGCCTATCAGAATGAAACGACGGACGCATCGGAGTCACAGCGCGACATGCTGAAGCGGCTCGAGTTGCCGCATGACTGGCATTTCGAATTGCGCGACTACTGTACGCAAAAAGGGATCGCGTTTATTTCAACGCCGTTTGAAGAGAAGAGCCTGCACTTTCTCGCAGGTGAACTGGGCCTTGAAACGATCAAGGTGCCGTCCGGTGAAATCACCAATGGACCGTTTCTGCTGCAGATCGCCCGAACCGGATGCGATATTATTCTGTCGAGCGGCATGAGTTCCCTTGAAGAGGTCAAGGAAGCACTCGGCGTCATTGCATTCGGGCTTCTGGGCAGCACCGATCAGCCTTCCAGAAAAGCCTTCGATGCCGCCTTTGCCTCGATGGAGGGAAAGGCGGTGCTCCGCGATAAGGTCTCCTTGCTGCAATGCACGAGCGCCTATCCGACACCGCTTGATGAAGCCAATGTGTTGGCCATGGTGACGATGCGTGATGCCTTCGGTCTGCGCACCGGGTTTTCCGATCATACTGCAGGACAAATCGCATCACTGACAGCCACAGCCCTTGGCGCAACAATTATCGAGAAGCACTTTACCCTGGATCGCAACCTGCCGGGGCCGGACCATAAGGCATCCCTGGAGCCCCAGGAGTTGAAGACACTGATCACGGCGATCCGCGCCGTTGAGCAATCTCTTGGCGACGGCATCAAAATGCCGCAACCCTCCGAAATCGAAACGGCCGCAGTTGCCCGCAAAAGTCTGGTGGCGCTACAGCCGATCGAGGCAGGCGATATTCTGAGCGTGGACAACATCAGCGCCAAACGTCCCGGCGACGGCATCTCTCCGATGAAGTATTGGGATTTTCTCGGTCAACCTGCCCCGCGCACTCTCAGAAAAGATGAAAAATTATGAGCCAGGGATTACCCGATTATGTTATTGGCGCCGGCGGCCATGCAAAAGTTGTTATCGATATTCTGTTGAATATGGGGCGCGCACCTGCAGGCATTACCGACGCCGATCCTGCGCGGATTGGCGAAAAGATTCTTGGCGTGCCGGTGATTGGCAGTGATCAATTGATTTATGGATTTGAGCCTTCCAGCATCAATCTGGTTCTGGGCATCGGCGCGATCAAACCCAACAGCCCACGCAAGAAGATATGCGCGGCATTTATTGCCAAAGGATACAGCTTCTCTGCCATCATTCATCCTTCAGCCATCATCGGTCATGAAGTCATCATTGAGGATGGCGCACAGATCATGTCCGGCGTTGTCATCCATCCGGGTGCCCGGATCGGCAGTGGTGCCATCATAAACTTTGGTGCCTGCATCGATCATGATTGCGTCATTGGCGATTACACGCACATAGCCCCCGGCGTTACGCTCAGCGGCAACACCAAAGTCGGTGAGCAGGTCCACATCGGGACCGGCGCGTCCGTTATTCAGGGCATTACGATTGGTGACGGCGCACTGGTCGCCGCCGGTGCTTGTGTGGTGCGTGATGTTGAGGCCGGCGGCCTGGTTGCCGGCGTTCCGGCAAAACCGATGGGCGGACGCTGACACAGCATGGATAAGTATCTCCATCTCTGTCTCAGCCACACGGGCAGCGTTGCTGACGCAGCACAAAGCCTTGAGCTGACAATGCCGAAAATCTGTCTGGTGGTTGAGGGTAACAAATTGCTCGGTACGGTTACTGATGGTGACATCCGACGCGGGTTGCTGAAGGGCGTTCCATTTGATGCACCTGTAACGCGCGTGATGAACGCAAAACCCCGCACGGCGTCACAAGACAGTGACCGCAAGGTCCTGCAGGAGAAGATGTCCGAACTGGGATTGCTCTGCATGCCGCTGGTTGATGATGCCGGCCAGTTAATCGGTCTGCTTACACTGGACGATCTGATCCAGGGCAACCAGCCGCACAAGAACTGGGTGGTGCTGATGGCGGGCGGATTGGGTGAGCGTCTGCGGCCGCTGACCAACACGACGCCGAAGCCATTACTGCAGGTCGGCGACAAGCCGTTGCTGCAATCCATTCTGGAAAGTTTCGTCGAGCAGAACTTCCGCACTTTCTATATCGCCGTTAATTACCAATCGGAAAGCATCAAGAAACATTTCGGTGACGGCAGCGCCTGGGGCGTGAACATCCACTATCTTGAAGAACAGCAACGCCTGGGGACCGCCGGTGCCCTGGCCCTGTTGCCAGAGACGCCAACAGCACCGCTGATCGTCATGAACGGCGATCTGGTGACACGGACACGGTTTCAGGATCTGCTCGATTTTCATAGCGAACAGGAAGCCAAGGCAACGATGTGTGTCCGGGAATATGATTTCCAAGTACCGTTCGGCGTCATCAGTATCGAAGGCCATCACATTACGCAGATTGACGAAAAGCCACTGCACCGATTTTTCGTCAATGCCGGCATCTATGTTCTCGAACCCGATGTCGTGACCGCGATCCCCGCTGGCGAGCGTGTCGACATGACGCAGGTTTTCGAGGCCGCCATTGCCAAAGGGGAAGAAACCGCCGCTTTCCCGATCCACGAATACTGGCTGGATATCGGCCGCATGGATGACCTGGCACAAGCCAAATCCGATTTTGACGCCGGACGGCATAAATCGTGAAGGCTCTGGTTATCGGATACGGTTCGATCGGACGCAGGCATACGGATGTGTTGACCACGCTTGGCCATGATGTTGCCGTCGTCAGCCGTCGCCGCATCGATCATGCATCCCGTTTCGATACCATCGAGAGTGCTGTCAGCGGATTTGCCCCCGACTACGCTGTGATCGCCAGCAAAACAAATGAACACCGCGACGACATCCGGTCGCTATCGCGAGCCGGGTTTCGCGGTCGACTGCTGATCGAAAAGCCGGTCTACGACAGCGGCGTCGAAAACCCGCCGGAAGGATTTGAGGCCATAAAGGTCGCTTTCAATCTGCGCTTTCATCCGGCGCTGATCAGATTTCGCGACATCGTCTCTTCACGCCGCGTTCATGCTGTCAGCGCTTATTGCGGCAGTTATCTGCCGGGCTGGCGGCCCGACAGTGATTATCGGCAAGGGTACTCGGCGAAGCGTGGCGAAGGCGGTGGCGTGCTCAGGGATTTGTCGCACGAGCTGGATTATACGCTGTGGCTGTTTGGTCCGTGGCGCCGAATTGCCGCCATCGGCGGAAACTTCGGAACGCTTGAGATCGATAGCGACGATGTCTTCTCGATGCTGATCGAAACCGAAACCGTGCCTTCAGTAAGCCTCGCCATTAATTATCTGGATTCGCAAACCCACCGCGAAATCACGGCGCTGACAAATCTCGGATCGGTTCGACTTGACCTGGTTGCCGGAACCGTTGAAACCACGGATGGCATTGAGACGTTCAAGACCGAACGCAACGACACTTATCTTGCGCAACATGCCGCCCTGATCAGCGGCGATGACTCCGTGATTTGCGATATCAGAGAAGGCCTTGGAGTCATGCATCTGATCCATGCTGCAGAGGCCGCAGCGGCAAACGGCGAATGGGTCGCAGCATGAAACGACTGGCCGTGATTTGCGCGCGCGGCGGCTCCAAAGGCATCAAGGGAAAGAATTTGCGCATGCTCATGGGCAAGCCTTTGCTGGCACACACGGTCGAGCAGGCCCGCCTGAGCAGGGTCTTCGATTGGGTCGCCGTCAGCAGCGACAGTCCCGACATCCTTGCCGCCGGCAAAGCCGCCGGTGCCGATTTCACCATTGAGCGGCCGGCTGCATTTGCCAATGACAGCGCCCCCAAGGTGCCGGCGATACGGCATTGCGCCCAGGCGGTTGAGACACTGACGGCAACGCAGATAGATACCATTGTCGATCTTGATGCCACAGCACCGCTGCGCTCGCTCGATGACATCCGTGAAGCCGTCGCCAAGCTTGAGCGCAGCAGTGCCGACAATCTGGTAACCGGCATGCCGGCCAGACGCTCGCCGTATTTCAATCTCGTTGAAGAACAGCCGGACGGGCGGGTTCAGCTTTCAAAAATTCCCGAAACTCCGATTGCCCGTCGCCAGGATGCGCCGCGTTGTTTCGATCTGAATGCGTCGATCTTTGTCTGGAAACGGGCATCCCTCTTTTCCGACTTGGATTATGCCATAGGCGCCAACACGATCCTGTTCGAGATGCCCGAAGAACGATCCATTGATATTGATAATGAACTGGATTTCGCTTTCGTTGAATTCATGATGAACCGCCAGCCATAACATTCGGAAAGAATACGTGACTGAAAAAAACCTCTCCAATCTCTTTGACCTGACCGGCAAAACAGCAATCGTCACCGGCGGCTGCGGCATTCAGGGCAAGCGCATCACCCGCGGGCTGGCCGCCAATGGCGCTGCCGTCGCGGTGGTCGATCTCGATGCCGCAACCGCTGCGGCGCAAGCAAAGGACATTGCCGACACCTACGGTGTCCCGACATTGGGGCTCGCTTGTGATGTTGCCGACAAGAGCGCGGTTCTTGCCATGACCGCGGCGGTCGTCGACACGTTCGGCAAGATCGACATCCTGCACAATAACGCTGCCTCAAAATCCAAAGATCCCCGTGAATTTTTCGTGCCGTTCGAAGATTTTGATTTCGATGTCTGGCGGCAGGTGATGAGCGTCAACATCGACGGCATGTTTCTGGTCGCCCAGTCGGTCGGCAAACAGATGGTTGCACAAGGCAGCGGCTCGATCATCCAGACGGCCTCGACCTATGGCCTGGTCGGACCGGATTTCGGCATCTATGAAGGTTCCGAATACATGGGCTGTAAAATCACAACCCCAGCCGCTTATGCGGCATCGAAGGGCGCGGTCGTGCAACTGACCCGCTACCTCGCGACCTATTGGGGCGACAAGGGAATCCGCGTCAATACACTGGTGCCCGGCGGCATCGAATCCGGACAGAACGAGACCTTCCAGAAAAATTATGGGGCACGTGTCCCGCTTGGCCGCATGGCACACGTCGACGAGATGGTTGGTGCCGTGGTGTTTCTCGCATCCGATGCTTCAAGCTATATGACCGGTCAGATGGTCGTCGTCGATGGCGGCTGGACCGCCTGGTAGGAATAATCATGTCTACGCGCGCTGAAAACCCGACGCCCCTTTATCTTTCCGACTCGCTCACCCGCGAGCTTCTGCTCATTGACGGGCTGACCCGTGCGGGAAAAGGGCTTGTCGCACCTCTGGTGTCGAATCTGGCACGCACCGACTATGCGCAGATCAATAATGCCGTCGATCATGTTGCGACCTTGTGGCAGTTGAAATTGCTGGATCTGCACTCAGCCGCAGCTTTTCTCCGCAAGACCGTCGATACAAAAACATATGAGCAGATGATCGGCCGCAACCTGAATTCCAGGATAAGCGATATATCGTCGGCTTATCATTCTCTCGACAACCGCCGGCTGCTTGGCCGCTCAACCGGCCCCGAAGGTCAGGAAGCCGTTGATCTCTATGATGAGCAACGTCGCATTTCTTCGTTTATCACGCATTTCAACATGCCGATGGCCGCGCTCTGGTTTATGGCATTTCCGTCACTCAAGGCAGTCATCACCGTGCGCCACCCCATCGATGTCATCGCTTCCTGGGGTGGTCGGCAGTGGGGCGCGCGCTGGGGAAAAGACCCTCTCGGCCTCAGTCCCGTTGCAGAAGTGCACGGGGAACCCGTGCCGTGGTTTGCCGTCGGGTTTGCAGAAGACTTTCTTGCCGCCGATCCCGCAAACCGTGATGCACGATGCGTCCTCGAGCTCATGGCCCTTTATGATGCCACTCTTGACGGTCTGCAACCTGCACAGCGGCAACGGATCGCCCTCGTTTGCTTCGAGCATTTTGCGGTTGATCCGATGCAGGATCTCGAGCGTCTTGCCGAATGGCTTGATACGAGCGTCCCCGCGACGATGCCGATCGCCCTGGCCAGAGAACGCGTACCGCGTGATCTGCCATTGGCGCAACGCCAAAAGAAACTCCAGGCGTTGAAAGAACAATTGGACAGCGCGCTTTACGCAAGGCTGATCGAAGTCAGCCGGTCTTATGAAGATGTCTGGGGCTTGGAACCTGCGGTCTGACCGGTATCGGCGCAGCGTTAAATCCTCGCACTTGGCTCAATGATCACTTAATCAGCTTTCAGTACTGAATTTTACAGACAATGAACCAATCCCATCTCGTCACTCATCCGTCAGCGCGTCCGGTACATTCTGATGTCGTCAGTCCGGTCGAACGTCGCTGCCCGATGCCTGATGAGCTTGCACCGCATATCCGTTCATCCTATCGCCGTCTCGCCCTGATCGTTGATGAAAGCGATCTTGAATCCGGAGATTTTGATGGGCCGGATACTCTTTTCGTCTGTTGCGACTGGCTTGCCTGGCACCGCCTGACTTTTCAGGGAAAGCACGCCGTATTTTATGAATTGGGGATCATGGATCACGGTGCGCCCGCAAATCTCAGCACCGATATTCTGAACCACGCCAATGATTGGTGCCTGAGCAGTGACGACGACCCGAGTGATTTCCACGGCGTGACCCTGTCCCGGTTATTCGGCGCGGAAATGTCGATGGCGATCATGAATTTTTACCGTTTCGATTCAGCGCTCCGCGGTCTGATCAAGCGTTTCTCGCCTGCCGAAATTATTTATTTTAACTTCAAATACGACATCAATCATTTGAGTGCCGCAATGCGGCGAGACCTGGTCGCCGGGATCGTTGGCGCGCTGGGGCTGTCTTTCGTTGACCAAAGCACCGATCAAGACGATGACCATCAGGAAAAAGTCGGGGTGCTCCGTCATCGGGAGCATGACGCCAGCAGCTTCAAAAAACGCGCGGTCTCACTATACGCCGCAGGTCTCGATTATCTCAGCAGACTCCGGCGCATCGCCTCCGGCAACGACAACAATGTCATGCTTTTGATAAATTCAAATTTGGCGGCACCAATCCTGAAGCACTATGAGGGCGGGCCATTGGCACCGGTGATCTATGCCCGGACCGTCCCCAGAAGAATTGGGTTGCTCTGGCACGCCCTCCGAAAAGGGGTATATCTGGCCAATCCGCCCACAATAAACCTCACCAAAAACGATTTTGAGATACTCGACGGGATTATAGCGCGTCTGCGGGAAAAGTGCGCAGGCGACCTGACGACCCCGTTGGGGTTTGCCTACAGGTATGTTGCGGACAATCTTCTGAACCGGGATAACTTTATCGCAGCTGCCAAGGAAGTCCTCACCGCCGAGGCTATTCTTGAAAAATACCGCCCAAAACGATTGGTAGTCGACGGCGTCCGTGCCCGACGACACTTATCATACATATCCCTGGCGCATACGCGCGGTATCGCCATTGATTACATGTGGCACGCGCCTTTGACACCGCAAAGCTTCAAGCTGAGCGCCCTGTGCGGGGATCGTCAGCAGCAGGCAATGGTGACGCGGTGCCTGACCTGGGGGAGCACCAATGAGAAATGGCTGGACCGGATCGGCGCACCGCAGGCAACTGCGCGGATCGGCAGCCCGCTCAAGGACAAATACATCAACTCAGGCATGGATAACACGTACACGCAGAAATCACCCGAAGATACAAACGTCCTGATCCTTCAATACGGCTTCGGCATTCACGATCTGGTGGGCTTGAACGCAAATATGTACGGCGCCTTCGTTCACACCGTCCGCATCCTGCGTTCGCTGGGCTATCGGCACCTGAAATATAAATTGCATCCGGGACCCGGCCGATGGGCCAAACAATACTTCGAGAAGATTGCTGCGCTGTTTGGTCTCGAATGCGAAGTCCTGATGGCAAAACCCTTTAAAAATTGTCTCGACTGGGCTGATATCGTCATTGGTCCGACAAAAACCGGGGCAATGTTTGAATCGCTGGCAGCAGGAAAGCCCTATTACGCACTCCTGCTCCACCCGAACAGTGTTGTCGACAAAAGTTACTTCAACGGTTATCCGATTATCGAATCCTTGCATGATCTCGCCGCTGCCCTGAAACACCATGATCCCGCGGACGGCAAAAAAGTGCTCAATGATCTGTATAGCCTTGACGAAATTCCGAACCCTTCCCAACTATTCTGGGAAGCCTTGAGCAAGCCTGACACACAGGTTCTTCCACGATGAAAGACAGCCAATCATGAAATCCATTGTTACCGGTGGCGCCGGATTTATTGGATCGCATCTGACCGAGCATCTGCTCAATGACGGTCATCATGTAATCGTCATTGATAATTGCTCAACCGGCCGGCGTTCCAATCTTGATTTTCTGGGTGAGCACAAGAATCTGTCTTTTGTTGAAGCCGACATTCGTGACAGAGCCGCCATCGCACCCAGCTTTGAGGGAATAGACTGGGTTTTCCATCTTGCAGCACTTGGCGATATCGTACCCTCGATCAATATGCCTGATGCCTATTACACCTCGAATGTAGACGGCACCTTCAACGTTCTGCAGTGCTGCCGTGATGCCAAGGTCAAACGCATCGTCTATGCCGCGTCCTCGTCGTGCTACGGCATTCCCGATCTTGCGCCAACGCCTGAAACTGCTGAAATCCGGCCGCAGTATCCTTATGCTCTGACAAAGCGACTGGGCGAGGAACTGCTGTTGCATTGGGGCCAGGTGTACGATCTTCCGGTCATTTCCCTGCGCCTGTTCAATGTCTACGGCCCGCGGTCGCGGACTTCGGGTACCTACGGCGCTGTCTTCGGTGTGTTTCTGGCGCAGTTGCTAGCAGAAAAGCCGTTCACGATTGTTGGCGACGGCACGCAGACGCGTGACTTTACGTACGTAACGGATGTCGCGAATGCCTTCGTCACAGCTGCTGCTACAGATTCCGTTCAGGGTGAAGTCTTCAATGTAGGCAGCGGCGGCACGTACAGCGTCAATCAGCTGGTCGGGTTGCTGGACAATCCCGCAGGTACGGTGCATATCCCGAAACGCCCGGGTGAGCCTGACTGCACGTTTGCTGATGTCCGCAAAATCAAGCAAACGATCAACTGGTCTGCCCAGGTGCCTTTCGAGGCCGGCGTTAAAGAAATTCTTGCTAACATAGACTACTGGCGCAGCGCACCGATCTGGACACCGGAAACGATCGCTGATGCGACAAAAGACTGGTTCAAATATCTTGGCAAATCCTGAGGAAGATCTTCTTTTCAGGTTCTCCCAACAAGAAGATTTATAATTATCATGACCCGTGACATCCGAGAAAAAATCAAATCCCTGGACGAAATCGCAAACATTGCTGTGCGAGAGCGAGCGGCAGGTCGCACCGTCGTTCTCTGCCACGGCGTCTTTGATCTGGTGCACATGGGCCATGTCCGTCACCTGCGCTCGGCCCGCGAAGAAGGCGATATTCTGGTCGTCACACTGACCAATGACCGTGACGTCAACAAAGGCCCCGGGCGGCCGATCTTTACCGAAGAGCTACGGGCTGAGATGCTGGCTGCACTTGAACAGGTCGACTGGGTCGCCATCAGCCCGTTTCCGTCGGCAGAAAAGATCATCGAACAGATACGCCCTTCGGTCTACGTCAAGGGATCTGACTACGCCAATCCGGATGATGACGTTACCGGCAAGATCAACGTCGAACGCGCCGCCGTCGAACGCCACGGTGGGCGCATTGCCTTTACCCGCGATATTACCTTCAGCTCATCTTCGCTGATCAATCAGTACATGGATGTGTTTGATCCCGAGTTGCGCAAATATCTGGCCGATGCCAGGGACCGGGGCATTGAAGAACAAATCAAATCCTACATCGACAAGATTGCCGAACTCCGCGTGCTGATCGTTGGCGACGCCATCATTGATGAATACCAGTACGTCGACGCGATGGGGAAGTCGGCCAAGGAGAACATGATCGCGACGAAATTTTCGTCAAGTGAGCGGTTTGCCGGCGGGGTTTTTGCTGCAGCCAATCACATCGCGAGTTTTTGCAAGGAAGTTGAAATCATCACCGTCCTCGGGACCGAGGACAGTCACGAGGAATTCATCCGCGAACATCTGTTGAGTAACGTGCGGTTGACGCCGATCCACAGGGACGGCGTACCGACAACGCGAAAATCCCGCTTTGTCGATGCCGGTTATATGCGAAAACTTTTCGAAGTGTATTTTTTTGACGATTCACCCCCCTCCAAAGCGCTCAGTGACGGTCTGCATTCTTTAATCAAGGAACGCGCCGGCGAGTTTGATCTCGTCATCGTCACCGACTTCGGGCACGGCATGCTTGATCAGGGAGCGATTAAGGTGCTTCGCGAGCATGCCCGTTTCCTTGCCGTCAACACGCAAACCAACAGCGCCAATCTTGGCTATAATCTGGTAACCCGGTATCCCAGCGCTGATTTTATCTGTATTGATGCCCCCGAAGCGCAGCTTGCCGCACGTGACCGGTTCAGCCGTATAGAGGACATCGTCAGCAACAACCTGACGCGGCAGATTGACTGTGGTCGTTTTATCGTCACCCATGGTCAGAACGGTTGTGTCATGTATGGTGCCGAGACGGGCGTGATGCGCATGCCGGCATTCACCAAGACCGTTGTCGATACCGTCGGCGCTGGCGATGCATTCTTCGCCATCGGCGCACCGCTTGCGGCTGTCGGTGCCCCGATGGAAGTCGTCTCTTTCGCCGGCAACGCTGCGGGCGGCCTGAAGGTCGGGATCGTCGGGCATAGACGGTCTATCGAGAAAATTCCACTGCTTAAATATGTATCGACACTTTTGAAATAACTGCCAGGACAGAGGCCCCAAATGACAAACAAACAATGGCATGTGATGGTCACCGGCGGTGCCGGGTATGTTGGCGCTGTACTCGTGCCCAAGCTTTTACATGCGGGCCACAATGTGACCGTGCTCGACCTGTTTTTATATGGCGAGGACGTCCTGAGCAGCGTTGCCGGTCATGACGGGTTGCGCACCATCAAGGGTGATTTGCGCAATGCTGATACCGTAGCCGAAGCGTTAAAGGATTGCGATGCGGTCATTCATCTTGCCTGTATTTCCAATGACCCGTCCTATGATCTTGATCCCGATCTCGGTCGCTCAATCAACTATGATTGTTTCCGCCCGCTCGTGAAGGCGTCGAAGAAGGCTGGCGTGAAGCGTTTCATTTATGCTTCTTCTTCATCGGTTTACGGTGTCAAGGATGAGCCCGAAGTAACCGAAGAGCTCTCGCTTGAACCGCTCACCGATTACTCGAAGTTCAAGGCGCTGTGCGAAAAGGAACTTGAAGAAGAACGCCAGCCCGGCTTCACCACCTGTGTCGTCCGACCCGCCACTGTGTGCGGTTATTCACCCCGCCAGCGCCTTGATGTGATCGTCAACATTCTGACCAATTTCGCCGTCAACAAGGGCGCGATCAGGGTATTCGGCGGCGCCCAGAAGCGCCCGAACATTCATATTGAGGATATGACCGATCTCTATCTGCATTTGCTGCAGGAAGAAGACGCCCGTATCGACGGCAAAATTTTTAACGCCGGATATGAAAATCATACCGTGATGCAGCTGGCCGAGATGGTGAAGCACGTCGTCGGCGACGATCTGACGATCAACGTCGAGCCCACAGATGATCCGCGCTCCTATCATGTATCATCGGACAAGGTACGCAACGAACTTGGCTTCGAGCCAAGCCATACGATCGAAGATGCCGTCGTCGATCTGGTGAAAGCCATAGAGGACGGCCGCCTGACCGACACCATGAACAATCCGATGTATTACAATATCAAACGCATGCAGGACGTTGACCTCAAGTAGCGGCCAGCCCCTTGCGTATCGGTATCGATTTTGACAACACGATCGCTGATTACAGGCACGTCTTTGCTGATGTCGCCTGCAAACTCGAATTACTTGCGCCCGCATTCATCGGCGATAAAACGGCCGTGCGGCAGGCGCTTCGCGACCTCCCCGATGGCGAGCAGGCATGGCAGCGCCTGCAGGGACAGGTTTACGGCAAGTTCATGCCTCTGGCGCAAATGATGCCGGGCGTCAGCGAATTCCTGCAATGCTGCCGCGCCCGAAAGGTGCGCACCTATATCATTTCGCACAAAACGCTGTATGGGCATTTTGATCCTGAGCAATACAATCTGCGTACGCAGGCAATGGCCTGGATGACCGACAAGGGGATTTTTGATACCGCGCGTTTTGCGCTCAATGCGAAAGACGTCATTTTTGCCGAAACCCGGTCCGACAAGGTCGCCCGGATCGCAGAGATCGCGCCCGATCATTTTGTCGATGATCTTGCCGAGGTTTTTAACGAACCCGCCTTTCCGCCCGGCACGCATCGACATCTGTTCAATCCGGCGCCGGACCAACAAGACGGAACCGCTGACTGGTTTAAAATTCGCGAGACGATCTTTGGCGCTTAAACAGGAAAGTCAGAACGACGCCATTGCGGCCACGGCAGCCAGCCTTGTCGGAACGCGGGTCCTGTCGTGCCACCCGGCAACTGGTGGCGGCAACAATCGCGTTTTTCGCGTCGAGACAACGGATCGGGTCTATGCCGTCAAGTATTACCCGAGCCAGAAAGCGGACCCCCGGGATCGACTGCATCAGGAATTCACGGCACTGACGTTCATGAATGGCCATCACCTGACATGCATTCCGGATTCCATCGCCTGCGACGTTGCCGCCGGGTGCGCAGCCTACGAATGGATTGACGGCACTGCACCGGGCCCCATCAGCGACAAGGACGTCGACGCCATGGTCAGCTTTTCAGGAGCGCTTGCCGACCTGGTAAATATCGCTGGGGCACAAATCCTCGCTCCCGCCTCCGCGAGCTGCTTCTCCGGCCGTGACGTCATGGGCCAGATTGCGGCGCGCATGGGGCATCTCAAAAACGCATCCGATGATCCGGCGCTGCACGCCTTTCTGGATGACGCAGTCGCAGCGGCCGCGCCACAGCTTGAAACCCGGGCCAGAGCTTTATATGCCACCGTCGGGCGCGATTTTGATGCACAGCTGGCCGTTCATGAGCGCACGCTCAGCCCCTCTGATTTCGGCTTTCACAATGCCATCCGTCGGGCGGACGGGACGTTGGTTTTTCTTGATTTCGAGTATTTCGGCTGGGATGACCCTGTTAAAATGATTTCCGATGCGGTCTGGCATCCCGGCTCAAAGCTTCCCGGACATTTGGCATTACAGTACAGCGCCGCCGCGCGAAAAATTTTTGCGGACCGTGACGGGGACGCTTTCAATGTACGCTTCGATGCCTTATTTCCTCTTTTTGGCTTGATCTGGTGCCTGATTTTATTGAACGAGTTCATCCCCGAGCGCTGGGCACGACGCGTCGCCGCCGGTGCAATCGACGCCGTTGAGATCATCCGCGCTCGCCAGCTTGCGGCAGCACGGGAACTCCTTGAGAAAGTGACATCTTTCAATCATGACTGATCCGTCGACGACGATACTGGACGAAAGATCGCTCTATTTGCGACGCCTCGTCGTTCGCGCAATTGTCAGCGGTGGCCGTGGCCATATTGGCCCGGCGATGTCCCTGATTGAAATCATGCGGGTACTGTACGACGACATTCTGGATATTCGCCCGAACGATCCCCTGTGGGCAGATCGTGATCGATGCATCCTGAGCAAGGGGCATGGCTGTCTGGCCTTGTATGCCCTGCTCGCCGACAAGAATTTTTTTTCGCTCGATGCGCTTGATAGTTTTTGCAAAACCGGCTCCATCCTCGGCGGTCACCCGGAGCACGGCAAGGTACCCGGCGTTGAGGCTTCGACCGGATCGTTGGGGCATGGCCTGTCGATCGGTGTCGGCATGGCGCTCGGCCTTAAGATCAAGCGCAAGTCTTCGCGCGTGTTCGTCATCATGGGTGATGGTGAAATCAACGAAGGGGCCGTCTGGGAAGCCGCGATGACTGCGGCCAAGCATAATCTGAATGCGCTGACGGCCATCATCGACTGCAACGGCATCCAGTCTTACGGACCCACGCAGGAAGTTCTCGATATGGCGCCGCTTGCCGAGAAATGGCAATCTTTCGGTTTTGACGCCTGTGAAATCAATGGCCACGACACCGAAGTTCTGCGTGCGACACTGAGCCAGCCGGCCGGCAATCGTCCGCGTGCGGTGATCTGCCATACCGTCAAGGGCAAGGGCATTCCCATTGCCGAGCATGATGCGACCTGGCATCACAAGAACAAGCTCAAGGATCCTGAAGTCGCTGCAATCATCGATGCGCTGGGAGAATTCTGATGCGGCGCACCTGTACAGACGCTGTCTACGCATTGGCAAAAAACGACAAGCGGATTGTTTTCGTCGGCTCTGATCTGGGCGCCGGTCTGCTTGACGATATGAAGACCGAGATGCCGGACCGTTTCTATATGGAAGGCATCTGCGAGCAGAACCTGATCGGCGTTGCTGCCGGTCTGGCGATGGAAGGGTTCATTCCGTACGTCAATACGATTGCCACGTTCATAACCCGTCGCTGCTATGAGCAGATCGCCATTGATGTGTGTCTGCACAATCTGCCGGTCCGTCTGATCGGCAATGGCGGCGGCATGGTTTACGCGCCGCTCGGGCCAACACATATGGCCACCGACGACATTGCGATCATGCGCGCCCTGCCGAACATGACAATCGTCGCACCAACCGATGCAGAAGAAATGGCGCGCTTCATGCCGACCACCGTCGATCTGCCTGGCCCTGTATATATTCGCCTCGGCAAGGGTGGCGATGTGGTCGTATCGCGCCCGGTCGACGGCTTCAAGATCGGGTCGGGTTACCTGCTGCGCCCTGCCGGGCGGGTGCTGATTGTAACAACGGGCGTGATGGCATCTCGGGCCCTGAGTGCCGCAGACATGCTTTCTGCTGAGGGTCTCACATGCGGCGTTCTCAACTTGCCGACCGTCAAGCCACTCGACGAGAAACTGCTGCTGGCGCTTGCCGGTGAAGTCGAGCTTGTGATTACGGTTGAAGAGCATACGAAAATCGGCGGCCTTGGCAGTGCAGTTACGGATTTACTGGTCGAGCATATGGGACGCAGTATTCCTTTGATGAAACGACTAGGCCTGCCCGATGTGTTTCCCGAGGATTACGGCTCGCAGGATTCTCTCATGGATTATTTCGGTCTTCAGCCCAGTGGTATTGCAGCCAGCATCCGCGATGCCCTGGCTGTCGCCAAGAACACGTAAAGGGAGCCAACCTCAGTCATGCAATTCAAGGCACGCTATTCCTATCTGCCGCAACAATTTGCAGAGCCGACGGAAATTCTGGATGCACTCCGGACGTTGGTGGCAAGCGGAGATTTTACCCTCGGCAAACCGGTTGCCGAGTTTGAAAAGAAATTCGCCACCTTGATCGGTACCAAACACGCCATCGGCGTCGGCTCCGGAACCGATGCCCTTAAGCTGCCATTGCGCGCGCTCGACGTTACTTTTGGCGACGAAGTGATCACAGCGGCCAATACGTTCATTGCCACTGTCGGCGCAATCAATGAGACCGGCGCGCGACCGGTACTGGTCGATTGTGACGATAGCTTCTGCATGGATGTCGGGCAGGTCGAAGCCGCGATTACCGAACGCACCAAGGCGATCATGCCGGTACAACTGACCGGTGACGTCACCGACATGACGGCGCTGATGAAGTTGGCCGAAAAACACGGCATCCCCATTGTCGAGGACGCCTGCCAGGGAATCCTCTCTGAAACCGACGGCAAGCGCTCGGGCACCTGGGGCGTAGCCGCTGGGTTCTCTCTGCATCCGCTCAAAAACCTGAACGTCTGGGGAGATGCCGGTGTTGTTGTAACCAACGATGATGCGATCAACGAAAAATTGCGCTTGATCCGCAACCATGGCCTCAAGGGGCGCGATGAAATTGCTGTGCTAGGCTGCAACTCAAGACTTGATTCGGTTCAGGCTGTCGTCGGTAACTGGCTGATCGGGCAAACCCACGACATCACCAATCAACGGATTGCCAACGCGCTCTATTATGACGAGGCGTTTGCCGCTATCTCCGGCATCGCCATTCCGACCCGGCGCAAGAACATCAAACACGTCTACCATCTATACATGGTGTTCGCAGAAAACCGCGACGCACTTTACCAGCATTGCCTTGAGCGCGGTGTCGAAGCCAAGATTCACTATCCCATTCCGCTCTATCAGCAGGAAGGCCTGCAGCATCTGGGCTATAAAGCGGGCAGCTTTCCCGTCACCGATCGCCATGCGGCTTCGGTCATCAGTTTTCCTGTAGACCAGCATATTTCGCGCGCGGAACAGGATATCGTTATTCAAACCGTCCGGGATTTCTATGCCTGATACCCCACCCGTCCAACGCCGCGTTCCATACGTCAATTTCCCGGCGCAGTACGCCCTGGAGAAGGACGCCATACACGCCTGTGTCGAACGTGTATTCAGCAAGGGCATTTTCATCGGCGGCGAAGAAGTCGAACTGCTGGAACAGGAAATTGCTGCATTGCTTGGCGTCAGGCATGTGATTGCCCTGAACTCCGGCACCGATGCTTTGATTCTGGCCTTGCGCGGCTTCGGCATTGGCCCTGGCGACGAGGTTATCACACCACCTAACTCCTTTGTCGCTTCCACCGCCGCCATTATTGCCACAGGGGCAATCCCGGTTTTTGCCGACGTCAAGCCGGACCAAAATATTGACCCCGCCGCCGTCGCCCGCGCCATCACCCCGCGGACAAAAGCCATCATGCCGGTACACCTGACCGGACGCGTCGCCGAGATGGATACGATCATGGAGATCGCCGGGGAACACTGCCTGAAGGTCATCGAGGATGCGGCACAGGCTTTCGGCTCGCGCTATCAGGGCAAGATGAGTGGCGCACTGGGCCACGCCGGTTGCTTTTCTGCGCATCCGCTGAAGAATCTGAATGCTGCCGGTGACGGCGGGTTTGTCACCACCGATGATGACAGCCTTGCTGAATACGTCAGGCTTACCCGCAACCACGGCCTCAAGGATCGCGATACCGTAGTTTGCTGGGGCACGGTTTCCAGGCTCGACACCCTGCAGGCGGCCTTCCTGCGCACCCGGCTCGGCACCCTCGATAGTGTTTCCGCTGCGCGCCGTGCCAATGCTGATCTTTACCGAAAACTGTTGCCTGCAGACGCTGTTTATTTTCCACCTTGCCTGCAAGCCGAGTTCAACACGTTCCATACTTTTGTTGTTCAACTCGATGATCGCGAGGCCTTACGCACGCATCTGATCACGCAGGGCATTGAAACCGCCATCCACTATCCAATTCCGATCCACCTGCAACCGGTGGCAGCCGAGCTTGGACACAAACCGGGCGCATTTCCGAATACCGAAATGCAGGCAAAGCGAATTCTCAGCCTGCCTGTGCATCAGTTTCTTCAACCGGACGACATTCGTTATGTTGCCGACACCATTCGCGAGTTTTATGCATGAGCACTGATTCTCCGGGTTTCTTGTCCGAAGCCGAAATCAAAATGTCGGACGCGTTTCTTGAGCATGGGCATGTGATTGTCGACGCGGATGAACCCGCGTATCTGGATCGCATTCGCGATGCTGTAACCGCGCTCGCAGCCGACCACCTCGGCATGCCGCATCCGGTCGATGCAGATGCGTTTCTGAATGCCATTAACGAGCAGGTTACGGTTGATAAATTAAACGCCTTGCGCCTTGCTGTGATCAACGGTCTCGGCAGCACTCACTGGCTGCGCGCCGCCTATTTCAATCTCGCAAAATCTGCCTTGTCGATTATTGCCGGCAATGAGCTGGTGATGCAGCGCCGTATCAATCTCAGCATTCAGTTGCCGAATGATGAAAGCTCGCTGCTGCCGGTGCACGCCGATGTATGGTCGGGTGACTCGCCGTTCGAAGTCGTGATGTGGCTGCCGCTGGTTGATTGCTACCGGACAAAATCCATGTATCTGATGCCGCCCGCTGCCGATCGGGCGCGCCAGAAGCGCATGGCCGAACTAAAAAGCCAGAGCGCAGAGGACCTGTATCAGGCGATCAAGGATGACGTCACTTTTCTTAATGTGCCATACGGCAAGGTTCTGCTGTTCTCGCAAACCCTGATGCATGGCAACCGCATCAACAACGAAATCGATACACGCTGGTCCATGAACTGCCGCTTCAAGTCTGCATTTTCTCCATATGCCGACAAAAAGCTCGGGGAATTTTTTCAACCGATCACGCTACGCCCGGCAAGCCGTATGGCCATGGCGTATGATCTGCCGGAAGGCTTCGATGACACCGAATAGGACAGGCCATCGGGGTTACGTCTTCAGCCGACCGTTTTTCGATCATCGGGTGCCGCAGCACGTACAGAATCTCGTCATCCGTGATTATTGCCAGCAGAACGGTTTCACGTATCTGCTCAGCGGCACCGAATATTCCATGCCGGGCTGCCACATGGTACTGGAGCAAATCATTGACGAGATAGAGACGGTCTCCGGCATTGTCCTGTATTCGATTTTCATGCTGCCCGGACGCATGTCGTTACGACACAAAATATATACGCGCGTTCTCGCCAGCGGTGCCACCCTGCACGGTGCCGTTGAAGGCCTGAGCATTAAAGATCACGCAGATATATCGGCCATCGAGGATCTTTGGCAATTACAGCACTGCATCCTGCAGCAAACAGAAGACCCGGCGCTTTTCGAAAATCTGGAAAACAGTCATGCATGAAATCGATTTCATCGGCACGCTGCACAATCGCACCAAGCGCGATTACGTCGGCCGGGTGACCGCCTATGACAAGGCGACCTGCGCCACGATCGCCAAACAGTTTGGCGCCGATTACTGGGATGGTGAACGGCAATACGGCTACGGTGGCTATTCCTATGATGGCCGTTGGCGCTCGGTCGCCGACGCCATGGTCGCGCATTACGGCATCAAGCCGGGAGACCGTATTCTCGATATTGGCTGCGGCAAGGGATATCTTCTCTATGAATTTACCCAGGCCGTGCCCGGCATCACGGTTACCGGCATCGACATTTCTGAATACGCCATAGAGCATGCCAAGGAAGAAGTTAAGCCGACCCTGCACGTTGGTAACGCAACCGAATTGCCGTTTGACGAGAACAGCTTCGATTTCGTGGTCTCACTGGGTGCATTCCACAATCTGCTGAACTACGAGTTGGCTGCCGCCATTCGCGAAATGCAGCGCGTCGGCAAAGGGCGCGGCTATATTTGCGTTGAATCGTATCGGGACGAGCGTGAAAAGGCGAACCTGCTCTATTGGCAACTAACGTGCGAAGGTTTTTACCGCCCTGAAGAATGGGCGTGGCTGTACAATCAATACGGCTACACAGGAGATTACGGATTTATCTTCTTTGAAGACTAATAAAGACGATATTTACCTTGAACAGACTGGGCATTGGCGACAATATCCCGGCGAAAAATATGGGTATTACATCATTATATCCATATTTCGCCGCTTTTAGCGAAGCAGAAACACATGAAAGCTCAACCAGCAACAATTTTGGAATCAAATACCGCCGAATCCTTCTATAAGGAAGGCTACGTCATTCTGGATCTTTTTGATGATCAATGGCTCACCCAGTGTCGCACCCTCGTGCTTGATCGCATAAACGCGCTGTGTGAGAAAAATGGCATCACTACGAAAGACCCGGACTGGACGCTGGGTAAATATCACGAAGTGATTGCCTCGGACGACAACGTTCACCGGTTGCTGATGAAGCATGCGGATCGCTATATCAATCTGACCAAAGAGCTTGCGGCCCCATTATATCATCCGACAGTGCTTGAAATTCTCAAGCACTACTGGGGCCACAGCAATCCGTTGATCACCCATCGCGCCCACGAGATTGAGGACGCCAACGAGGGTGAAAACGCCTGCTGTTTCCGTTTTGTGCGGCCGGGCGTCCACGACGTTACCGGCGTCCATGTCGATACCTATTTCGGCGCGGATGCTGATTTATACAATCAGTCACTGGATTCTTGCCTGCGCCAGCAGGCAGATGATGCTGATCTGATCACGATCTGGTTTCCGCTGGTCGGCTTTGATGAACGATATTCTTTGCGCTTTGCGCCGGGCACACACCTGATCGCGCATCCGCTTGAGGCATTTGTGAAATCACCCGAATTCATCACCAAGGCGGTGACGGCGGAGTACGAAGCCCAGTTTGATCACGTCCGCCCGAAGCTCCGGCCCGGTCAGGCAATCGTATTCCATCCCAACCTGATGCATGGCGGCAGCATGAACGAGGGCGATGTGACCCGGGTCAGCATGGAAATCAGGCTGCATAATCCATCACCGAAGCACCTGGTGACTGTACGTCGCAAAACCTCCTGAGCGCCATCAAACTCAAGGCACAATAGAAGCATAGCTCGATGCAACGGCTTGAATCCGGCCTGGGGCGGTCGCGCCCCATAAAGCCAGAGGCGAACGTGCATCATGAATATGAATAGGAATACCTGACATGAGCAGCAAATCCGAACTGGCAATCTATGGCGGCCCGTCGGCCATTGACCGGGCACATCCGCACTGGAACTGGCCGCCGAAGTCCGAAGGCAAGAACGCCGCCGTCATCGATTATCTGAATAACCCGGTGTTCAATAAAAAAGGCTATCCCGCAGTTGTTGAGGCTTTTGAGACAAAATTCGGCACCTATCACGGCGTCAAACACGTGTTGTCGACAAATGCCGGGACATCGGCGCTGCATGCCGCTTTTTTTGCCGTAGGTCTTGGGCCTGGTGACGAGTTGATCGCCCCGACGATGACTTTTATCGCCACAGCAACGCCGGTCACCCGGCTTGGCGCAACGCCAGTGTTCTGCGATTGCGAACCGGATACAGGCAACATTGATCCTGATGATATCCGCCGCAAGATCACGCCGAGAACCAAAGCGATCGTCATCACTCATTTGTGCGGCCATCCCTGCGATATGGACCCGATCTGTGAAATTGCCCGCGAGCACGGGTTGGCACTGATTGAAGACTGTTCCCATGCCCACGGCTCACTCTATAACGGCAAACTGGTCGGCACTTTCGGCGATATCGCCTGTTTCAGTCTCGGCCAGAAAATTCTCTGGAGTGGTGAAGCCGGCGTCCTCATCACCGACAATCAGGAATATTTCGAACGGGCCCTGCTGGTCAGCGACCTCGGTGCCCGTCTCGAGCATGATCTGCATCTGCCGGAAAATCGGCGCTATGCGGAAACCGGACTCGGCCTCAAGTGCCGCATGAACCCGATGAGTGCCGCCGTACTGAACTACGAATTCGATCAGCTTGATAAATATATCGGGCTCAGAAAGGAGAAGCTTGATTACTTCTCCGATAATCTCGTCGGCATCCCCGGATTGGCCCCACCGGTGACCCGAGAGGGTTGCACAATGGGTGGGTATTACAGCTACCGGCCATTCTATAAGGCGGAAGAACTGAACGGCCTTGAAATGGATACGTTCATGACGATCATGCGTGCCGAAGGTATGGAATTGCGCCGCAGCAATAACCCGCCGCTCCATCTGATGCCCCTTTTCATCGACACATGGCCAGATGCAAACAAGGAAGAGTTGCCGATCAGCGTCGCTTTCTTCAATACAACACTCAGCATGCCGACATTCACTTTCGAGCCCCTTGACGTCATCGACGAATACGTCGCTGCGTTCAGGAAAGTCTGCACGCACTTTGCAACATCAAACGAAGCCCCTCCCACCGCTGCCGAACTGTCGAATCTCTGATTTGCACCGGCGCAAGACACAACAGGCAGAGATATTCTTATGACAACGGAGACATCTAAAATGTCGAACTATATCGTTCAGACGGAAACAGGCGAGAAACTTGCTGATGGCATGGAGACAGTGCCGGGGAAAATGTACGAGTACTATCATGACCTCGAGCTGTTACCGACGTTTGGCGATCTGAAGACCGAAGCGCAACTCGAGAAGTTCGGCCGCATTCGCGTCGATCTGTTCGACAACAAGCTCCATATGCCGCGGCAGATGATCAAGGGATCATCGCTGATGCATGTCGGGCCGGATTCCGGCGAGCATTCCCTGGTATTCGCCAAATGGGGTGCCGATCTGACTCTGGTTGAGCCAAACCCGCTGGCGGCAAACCAGATCAATGCGTACTTCGATCATTTCAAACTTCAAGGCCGCCTCAAGGCCCTGCATCAGACCGATATCGCCGGCTATAGTGGTACCGAGAAATTCGATATCGTCGATGCCGAAGGCTTCATCTACACACTGCAGCCCTGGTCTGATTGGCTGAGTGTATTCAACGGCGCGCTTAAAAAAGACGGCCTGATGGTTATTTCCTATTACGCGCGTCTCGGTGGTTTCTTCGAGCTTTGCCTGCGCGCGTTCCACCGGGCGGTAGCAGAAATTACCGGTGAGGATACGGAAACATCCGCTTGGATGCTGTATGAGGCGAAATGGAATTCCATTCCGCACGACAAACCGTTCAAATACTGGGTTCTCGACATGCTCGACAATCCATACGTCCGCGCCCGGTATTTCATCGATCCGGCTTCCTTGTGCCGGGAAGCCGAGAAGCAAGGCTTCTCGCTGTATTCGTCGTGGCCACAGATTCGTGATCCTCTCTCGACTTACTGGCATAAGAGCGAAACGCAGATCAGCGATGAAATGTTCAGCCCGGCGTCGCACCTTAATCGCAGCGCGCTGAGCCACTTCACCGGCCGCAAGATGTACATAACCACACCGGATGTCGAGGAGCTGACGCGCGTCGTCACAATCCTTGACGATCTGGTGGATCTGGTCGACAGCCTGATTGATGGCCTCAACGACGATGTGCTGCAGCGCTGTACGGCGCGGCTGCAGGAACTGCAAGCGATCCTGCCCGGACTTGATATGGTGACAGACACAGAGAGCACCCGTCAGGAAGTGCTCTCGCTGCTGGGCAAGCTGGAAAAAGTCATGCAGTGGATTCGTGACGGAAACGTCAAGGATTTCGTCAACCTGACGAACAACGATCTCGATTTTATTCATATCTGGGGTTTGCCGACGCACTTCGCTGTCTACCGGAACACCGGCAAAGCCGAGAAGTAATCGAGCAAGGTCGATCAACGAAGGAATCGCCGCATGGCAAATCCGATAAAGGTGCCGTTACTTGATCTGAGCATCAAGGACGCCACGTTGCGTAACGCCTTGCTGAATGCTGTCGATGGCGTGCTTCAGCATGGGCGATTTATCCTGGGACCGGAACACGACCAGTTCGAGACCGCAATCGCCGAGTACTGCGGTGCCGAGTACTGTGTCGGCGTCGGATCAGGCAGTGCTGCGCTCTACATGGCTCTGCGCGCGCTTGATATCGGCCCCGGTGACGAGGTCATCACAACACCGATGACCTGGGTCGCAACCACCAATGCCGTCGTGCTCTGCGGTGCGACGCCGGTGATGGTTGATATCGACGACGGTTTCAACATGGACCCGGACCGGCTCGAAGCCGCCATCACCGGGAAGACGAAAGCCATATTGCCGGTGCATTTCACAGGCCATATGTGCGATATCACCGACATCATCGAGATCGCCGACCGGCACGGTATTCCGGTAATAGAAGACGCAGCGCAAGCATTCGGCGCCACCTTCAATGGTCGCAAAGCCGGATCCTTCGGCAAGATCGGATGTTTCAGCATGAACCCGATGAAGGTGTTTCGCGGGTATGGCGAGGCCGGCGCCATCGTCACCAATGATGCAGACATCGCCGAACGCGTGAAATCACTGCGCTACAACGGGACGATCAATAAAGAGAATTGCCGTGAAGCAAGCATTAATGGCCGTCTCGATACGATCCAGGCGGCCATGCTTCTGGTCAATCTCGGTCGGGTCGACGCCCTGATCGAAGCGCGTCAGCGCGTTGCCGAGCATTACACGCAACAGCTTTCAAACGTCGTCGGCTGCCCGCATGAAAAGCCGGGGCACGTACACTCTTACTATTCCTATACCATCGTCACCGAACAACGCGATGCACTCAAACAGCATCTGGCTGATAACGGCGTCGAAACCAAAATTCAGCACCCGTTTCTGATGACGCAGCATGATGCTTATCGCGGGCGCATAGTTGCCGACATCCCGAATGCGGAAAGACTGGTGCAGAGAATTCTTTCTATTCCAAGCCACGAAGATCTGGATAAAGACGCGCTTGATTATGTGGCTGAGCAGATACGTGATTTTCACGTCGATTGAAGCAATACCGGCGGCATGATCGCAATGCTGAAACAAGCCGGCGGCGCCGCGCTCCGTTTTGTATTCCGGATCTTCTTCATCTTTCCGGTTTTGCCGACGCTCTACCTGCTCGAGCCGTTCTATCGCATACGCCTGTCGATTGCCCCGATGCAGCGTTTTGGGGAACTTTCTGCGCAACTGGATTACTTCACGCGCATGATGGTGGATACAGAACTGTATCGCCAGGAAACCCACATCATGTTCGGATGGGCCCCATGCAACGAACAGCTTTTTACAATGTTTCAGCGGCTGCCATTCATGCGTATCATCCGTTCAAAATGGGGCACACGGATAATATTCGCCTGGCGTCCCTTGCTCCAGAAAACGCCTTTCTGGTATCGGATCAAATGGGATTATGCAGAATTCTCGCTTTTCAACCGGATCAAATCACCGCTCCGGTTTACCCCGGAAGAAGAAGCGCTGGGCCGGGCCTGTCTGGCAGAAATGGGGATCGGGCCGGATGACTGGTATGTCTGCTTGCATGCCCGTGACGATGCATATTTAAAAAGCTGGCGCCCTGAGCTCGCGTCAGAGTGGGATCGGCTCAGCTTCAAGAACACCATGATCGAGAATTACTTCCCGGCTATCGATCACATTGTTGCCAAGGGTGGGTTTGCCATTCGTTATGGTGCGGCCGTTCAATCTCCGCTTCCGGATAAATGGGATTCCAGGGCTATCGATTATGCGACCCGGTTCCGGACCGACTTCATGGATATCTACCTGCTGGCCCATGCCCGTTTCTTTATTTGCACCAGCTCAGGTCCGCTCTCCGTTGCAACCATATTCAGCACACCATTATTGGTCACCAGCCATTTCCCGTATACCCACACGTCGAACCTGAGCCACGACATGGTGTTGCCTCGCTTGATCGTCAGCAGCAAAACAAGTGATGTCATTCCGTTCTATGAGGCACTCAAAAACCGCCTTTACATCAATTCCAAGGGCGGAACTTCAAGTGAGGAACTTGGCGGCATTTATGAAATGCGCGAAAGTACACCTGATGATATTCTTGCAGGCTGCAAGGACATGATGGCAGAGACTGACGGTCAGCCAATAAACGAAGCCGCCGAGAATCTGCAACGGTTATACGGTGATACTTACCTTGCGCATCTTCCAGATCATCATCTTGGCGGCAAGGTCGCACCATCATGGGCCATCCGATATCAGAACCTGTTTAGCTCGCACACATGAAAACGAATTATCAGCCCCTCATTCATAGCGACGCGCTCAGCGGGTACCGTGAGAAAGGATTTATCAATCTCCGCCAGGTCGTTCCGGATTCCGTCCTTGATCTTGCCAGAGACGCGATCAGCCCATGGGTCGAGCACTGCATTGGCAAATGGCGCGAGGCTGGGCATTTCGACAGCGATCTGTCCGAGTTCGATTTCTGGCACCGCTTTCAGGTGGCGTGGCGGCTTGCCGGAAAACCGCGGTTCCGCCGCTCACCGTTTCATTTTCTTTTCAATGAAAATATGTTTGAGCTCATGCGCGCACCTTGCATTCTCGACATTGCCGAGCAGCTCCTCGGCACATCGGAAATCAGTGTTCATGGCGTCTTCAACGCCAGGCCGCTGCTGTCAGAGGCCCCCGACTACAGAGTCCGTTGGCATCAGGATTCTCAATACTGGAAAAAAGACTTCGGTGACATCGCTGCCAGGGATGACTGGCGCACACACGTGATTACAATGTGGCTGCCGCTTCAGTCCGCCGATGCAAACAGCGGATGCCTCAGCCTGATATCGCTCAAAGATACGCAAGGGAAATTTTATCCCGTCAATGAGGAGCAGTACGGTGAAACCGGTTATCTGTATTCCGATCTGAGCGAACTGGAACAGCTTCCGTATAGTGATCAGGACATGCAGTGCGGCGACCTCCTGTGCTTTTCGCAACTTACCGTTCACCGGACAGCGCCCCACAACATGGACCACATTCGCTGGTCGTTCGACATTCGCTATGAAGCGACGGAGACGGCGACGGGTGCCGGCAGCAAATTCGGTTTTGTTGCCCGCAGCCGCAAGGCCCCATCAAGCGAAACATCCTTCGCAACGTGGATGACGAAACAGGCATCTTTGGAATCGCCAAACATACGTGCGGCGGCAACAGACTTGCCGACACCTACAGAGTGAACTGATGACAGGCACGATGCATCACCGGGATATTATCCGTTGCCGTTGACCAGCGTCATCGAAAAGGACATGTGGCATACACTTTACGATGACGTGACGTCGCACCTGCACGCATGCGTCAGAGATGACAGCCATCTTTCTGATCACTGGCGGCATACGCTCGACCAGCGTGGACGCGCCCATGGCATTGATGAAATGATTGCCATGCTGGCTGCCGACAATCCGGTGAATGCCCGCATTCGTGACACCGCGTATCTCGTCGATGTGTCGCTTGTCGATGACAGGGATCCCGTTCAGCTACAACTGCTTGCGAATGGTGAGCCTGACTTCGGCAATCCCGAAAAAGCCTTTGCCCTTACCGGGGCCATGTATAGCAGCGCCTTCATCAATACCGTACCGCTGACGGCAAGGATCATCCACGAGATCGGCACTCTGGCAAAACCCAAGCCAACCGTTCTCGAGATCGGCGGCGGGCTTGGTGGCCTGGCCTATCAGATGCTCGCTTATTTCAACCGCACCATCCGTTTGGTTGCTGTCGATATTCCGGAAATTCTGATGGTTCAGGAATGGTATCTGCGGAATTGCCTGCCGCATCTTAAAACCGTATTCGTCGCAGATGCCACAACGCCAATACCCGATGATGTCGACGTGATTTTCATCAACGCTCATGTGTTACAGCACCATGACCTGGATCTTGATTTTGCAATTAACATAAATTCATTTCAGGACATGAGTGCTGACATCGCCAACGGTTATATCCGTTATGTTGAAGCGCATATTTCCGAGGGCGGTATTTTTCATATCCAGAATACCACCGGGCAAAGTGCATCATCTGTCGATGAGCCCGGCTGTTATGATTTCGATCCCTGCTGGACGACGCAGGAGATCGGCCTTGCAGAAGCCATTGAGACCTGTCTGCCAGGCACAGAACTACGGCTGGTCATGAAGCGTACCGCAATGCCGGAAGATGCCCAAATGAGAAGCAGAATTTTCGACTTCTGCTGGCATGGTATGAATGTCGGCACCGCATGGGCAGACAGCAACCTCGTTGATGAGATGCGAGGATGGCCTGCCCGTCATCAGGGCATGTCCCTCGACGACATCATCACTGGCACGGCACTAAGCGCCGATTGGCGACGATACCGGGAAAATCCGTCACAAGCCTTCACAGCACCCGAAGCTGTTGCGCTGTCTCGTGTCGCGCATATATCCAATCCGCGATCGATGAATAATATCTTCCGCTACGCGCAGTCCGCTTTGATCGAAAGGATGCACGCCACCATTGATTCAGGCCCGGCCGCAGAGACCGCGGCAGACTCAGATTTCGTTGACGATCTCTGTGCCGATGTCGAAGCAAGATGCGCGCACGCAGGCACATCGCATTCCGAATACTGGACCGGCTATCTTGCATCCTTCCTCTGCGGCCTTGGCAGAAATGATATGGCAGCAGCATCGCTGGAAAAGGCTATCCGTAACGCGACAACATTGCCGTGGCGGGTGCGTTTCGCAAAGCTTGCCATCATGGCCGGCAATCAGGACCTGTCACGCGCCATCATAAACGCGTCACCCGTCACAGGCGCAGGCGACCGCTCAGCCTATCTTGATCAACTTGATATCTGCTGCCAACTCGGTGAATCAGCGGCGGCAATGCCGGCATTACTGGATGCAATCGACTGTCCGGGCATGTCACCCGCACAACTGCAACAGATTGCACTTTCTCTCAGCGTTATCGGCGATGATGCCGGTGTATGCCGCACTTTTGATCGTCTGGTTTCGTTGGGGACTTCGGATGCGATCCGGAAATCCCTTGATCTTGTGCGCATGCTCGGCGCCGATGATCTTACCGACCTCAGTCGGCAATTGTGGGACGCCTTGGCAGATGTACGCTATCGCAGTACCGGCGATCTCGCAATTTCGATCTCCAGCGCCCATGCCGGATGGTATGCGGGCGATCGTGTGCGGGCGACCGATGATTTGGAACAGGTGCGAGAAAGGGCCTGGGACAGTTATTATGATCTTGGACGGCTCGGTGCGATTTACATTTCCCTTGGCGACATCGGAGCGGGCGATAAGTGCCTGCTACGCTCAATCGATCTCAAGCCAGACAATTTCATGCACTACGAGTTTATCGGCGGCATCTACCTGTCACATGGGCATTTCGATAAAGCACATGGGTATTTCAAACGAGTACAGGACATGAAGCCCTATTTACGCCACATCCTAGCACGGGTTGCTTTTTGCGCACTGCCGTCACATATCCGTGACGCGGGTATTTTCGGACAGGCGGGATGGCTTGGCATGATTTACCAGCAAAGCCAGTCTTATTACGGCTGAGCATAGCGGACAGGACGGCACGTAGAAGAAATGACTTATCAATCATATGAGCGCCTCAGCAACGAAGTCTTCGTCTCCAAAGAGCCGGTTACAACCGTTTCGGCAGCGGATGTTGAATTTCTGAAAGATCGCGCCCGACAAAATCCGCGCAAGCGGGTCCGACTATGCGCTCATGCAGCATCCGACGACCTTCTGCACGAGATGCTGATTGTCCATACACGGGGCAATTACGTGCCACCGCATCGCCATAAGGGCAAAAGTGAATCATTTCACATGATCGAGGGTGTGCTGAAGATCGTCCTGTTCGATGATCAGGGCAACGCCACGCAGGTCATCAAAATGGCGGCAGGTGAGCCCGATGCGACGCTTTTCTACCGTCTGTCGGCACCGATCTACCATACAGTCATCGCCCTTACGGACCTCGTCGTTTTCCACGAGACCACAAACGGGCCGTTCCGGCGTGAGGATATGGAGTTTGCACCGTGGGCGCCGGCAGAGGATGCGCCTGCCGCGACACACCAGGCCTACATTGATGGGCTTATCCAGAAAATTGGCTAGCCAAAGTCCCTGGATTCTCTGCGGAATGCAGGTTCAAGCAGTTTTTGAATGAACAACGGTTTTCCGCTATGCTGGGCGCATTCGGATATCGCTGAAGGATAAGGACGCACTCGGTGCTGGATCAAGATCAACACACGGATAACAGGCAGCGTGAGACGCCGACGGAGCATATCGAGCGCCGTTTGCTGAATCCGATGAGTGTTCTCAAAAAATTTCCAAAATATTTTCTGATTGAGACAACCAATACCTGTAATGCCCGCTGCATCATGTGCGGCATTGATTTCGACAAAAAAGCCAAGTCGATCATCAACGACGATCTCTACGAAAAGATCGTTGCAGAGGTTGGCAAGTTTTCAGGTCACGTCGAAAAGGTCATGCCCTATCTTGACGGCGAACCGATGATCGACAAGAAGCTCCCGATCCGCGTCGCCAAAATGAAAGAGGCAGGCATCAAGAATGTGAATATTGCCTCGAATGCCAGCCTGCTGACCGAAAAGATGGGTCGCGGCCTGATCGAAGCCGGTCTGGACGAAATTTATATCACCCTCGATTCCATGATCCCGGATATCTATGAAGCGATCCGCGTTCGCCTTAAATATGATGTTGTCCTTGAGAACATTCATCGCTTTATCAATCTGCGGAACGAACTGAATCCGAAATTACGCATTCGCATGCAAATGGTGTTACAAGAGCTGAACCACACCGAAGGGCCGGCATTCGAGGCTTATTGGGCTCAGTATCTGGGTGACAATGACCAGATCGTCCTCCAAAAGGCCCATAACTGGGCGAACGCCGTCAACGTGATGTCGTTCGGCGATGAAAACGATGCCAATGCCATTCCGTGTATTGCGCTCTGGGGCACCTTTGTGATCCACGTCAATGGTGATGCCGCTTTATGCTGCATGGACACTGAAACCAAACATCTGCTGGGGAACGTCTGGCAGGAATCCATTGAAGAGATATGGAACGGCCCGAAGATGGCAGAGATCCGCGCCATGCATCTGGAAAAACGGCGCCACGAAATTAAAATTTGCGACGGCTGCACACTGTGGCGCGAAGCCAAACACAAAAAAGACTAAAACCACTTCACAGAAAAAAGTAGATAGTTATGACCACAGCAGAGATTCCCTCGGTCGCTCCCGGGCAGTACGATGACACGGGCTTCCGTGCATATTGCGACACGCTGACAAAGCGCTATCCGCAGAATAAAAAGATATTATTCGTACAGATTCCGCAGGTCATTCTGGATGCCTTCAATAAAGGCATTGCCCTCAATCGTGGCTATTACATCTTCCCGCCGACGGGGCTGCAGTACATATATGAAGCGACCAAGCATCGCGACATAGAAGTCGAGATCCTGGATCTCAATTATGAAATCCTGCACCGCGTACATGAGGACGAAAACTTCGATCCCCTGTCATGGCCGGACATACTGCAAGAACGCCTGCGGGCGTTCCAACCGACAATCGTCGGCGTTTCTTGTTTATTTGATGTCGGCATCAAGCCGATGCTGCAGACGCTTCGGGCAATCCGTGCCGAAGGCAAGGCGATCACCGTCGGCGGCGGCGTCATCGCCACTTATGAATGGAAGACCTTGCTCGGCAAGGACCTCTGTCATTTTGTTGTGCGCGGCGAAGGGGAGAACAAATTCAATTTCCTTCTCGACCATCTGCTTGAGGAAAAATGCGACACCGCCCCGGTCACCGGCATTTATTACAATGATGGTGAATTCAGAGAATCCGCCGGCGCGCCCGACAATGTAGAAATCCGCTCGAACCTCATCGACAGCTACAATCTGGTGCCGATCGAGAATTATTATAAATACGGATCGCTGAACCCGTTTTCCCGCATGGATCACGTTGACAAGGCACCATTTGCAGCTATCCAATTGTGCCGGGGTTGCCGGGCCCAGTGCACGTTCTGCGCGGTCCGCGATTTCATGGGAAAAGGCGTTCGCTTCCGCGACGTCAAGAATACCATCGAAGAGATGGAATTTCTCGTTGAGAAAAAAGGGGTTCGTCACTTCGAACTGCTTGACGATGACCCGACTTTCTATCGGCACGAATTCAAAGCCATTCTGAGAACCATCATTGAGCGCAAATGGGATATCCGTTGGTCCGCCAATAACGGTGTAATCGCGGCGACAGTCGACGAGGAAACCCTGGCCCTGATGCGGGATTCAGGGTGCATCGGCTTCAAGGTCGGCATCGAGACGGGCAATCCGGATATGCTGAAGAAAGTCAAAAAGCCGGCTACTCATCAAAAGTTTCTGAAGCTGTCGAAAATGCTCGAAGGCTACCCGGAGATTTTTGTCGGCGGCAACTTCATCGTTGGCCTTCCCGAAGAATCCTTTTACATGATGATGGATTCATTCAAATTTATTCTCGACGTCAATCTCGATTGGGCTGCCATTACAGTGTGCCAGGTGATCCGCGGCGCATCGGCTTTTTCGGATTCCGGCGAATACTTTGAAACGCAGATGAAAGAAGACGGCGCGAACGTCTCCAACTTCATCCCGAGTCGCAATTCGTCAATAGGACAGATTGCCGCACACGACGGCGTTCTGACCGGCGTCGATATTTTTGCGCACGCTCCGGAAGCCATCCCGTCGGCAAACCAGGTCAAGGAAATCTGGTTCACCTTCAACATGGTCGGCAACTATATCTTCAACAAGAACCTGATGCCCGGCGGCAGACCTGATAAGTTCATATCGTGGGTCAAGAACGCCCAGAAGGCCTACCCGACAAACCCGAACATGCATTTGTTCATGGGGCTTGCCTATGTCCTCAAAGGGGATCTGGCAACTGCGATTGAAATGCGCGACAAGGCCCGGGAGTTCGGTTCCAATGCCTATTGGTCAGGCAGATTCAACCAGTTCGGTCTGCAAGCGCTGCTGGACAATTATCCGGAAACCCCCCAGGAAGTCTTCGACACCCTGACCCAACTGCAAAATGATATGCGCGTTCATTTTCAGGATTGGCTTGATGTCGATTACGGCGGCATGCCGACTTTGGCGCAAGCCTAACACCTTCTGCCACGCATATTGACAGCGGACGCTTGACCGAAACCTGATCCTTTCGGCATGACCTGCTGCAAGCAATCAACGCACATTCATAACGGCGCCTGAATTCATGCGATTCCAATTAAAAGACACGTTCTTGAAAACGATCTCGCTCGTTGATCATTCAGCGCGGATGGGCGCGATCTTCATGCTGTTGATCATTATTTTCAGTGTCGTCCTCGAAACCGTTGGTCTCGGCCTTTTTTTTCCGTTTATCAAATTACTCATTCAGCCCGATCAGATAGATGAATTACGGCAGCACCTGGACTTTCTGACATTTTTTGCAGATGCGGACAGCAATACGCTTCTCATTGTGCTGTCGATATTCATTCTCGTCCTGTTCGTACTGAAAAATATCTTCCTGCT
Organism: uncultured Rhodospirillales bacterium; assembly: GCA_965284225.1. GTDB lineage: Bacteria > Pseudomonadota > Alphaproteobacteria > Rhodospirillales > Casp-alpha2 > UBA4479. The sequence goes on along the minus strand of CBDIRN010000002.1, from coordinate 542,023 downwards.
TCTGATTTATTATGTGCAGGCAAAATTTACGCTCGATAATGTCCGGTTACTTTCTACCCGGCTGTACCGGGTCTATCTGTGTGGCCCTTACGCCATGCACCTGTCGCGTAATTCTGCTGATTTGATTCAAAACATCCATGCTGCTGCCAGTTCATCCCTGATTGGCAGCTTCATGGGGTTTTTGACCTTGTTTTCCGAACTTTTGATGATGATCGCTATCGTCATCCTGTTGCTGTTCATCGATCCCATGACCACACTCGCTGCCGGTTCGTTTCTTGGCGGCAGTGTCTGGCTCATCTACTCCCTGCTTCGTTTGCGAGTACAGTACTGGGGTGAGCGAACACTCAAGGTCGAAAAGGCAATTCTGAAATCACTGCAACAGGGTCTGCACAGCATAAAAGAAATAAAAGTGCTGGGCCGGGAAGATTCCGTCCTCAACGATTATAAAATGCCACTTGATGAATATATCAAACTGACCACCATCAAGACGGTCATGACGCAGGCACCAAGATTGTGGATAGAAACGATCACAATCTGCACGGTCATGGCAATCATTCTATATGCTCTGGTTGCCGGTGAATCCGCCGTGTCCATATTGCCAATGCTCGCGGTATTTGCGGGCGGGGCCTTACGGCTCATCCCGTCGATGAACCGCATCGTGGTTGCATTCAATCGTATCCACGACAGCCAATATTCCGTTGATGTCATCTATAATGACATCAATCTCAAGCAACCAGCGGATATCGGCACCCAAAATGCAAACAGCTCAACCATCGATTTCAATCGCAATATCGTCCTCGATAAAGTTTCCTATAAGTATGAAACGGGAAATCATGCTGCCGTCGACGCGGTCTCGTTGAAACTCGAAAAAGGTCAGTCACTGGGTATTGTCGGTGCATCCGGTGCCGGAAAATCGACGATGGCCGATCTGCTGCTTGGGCTGCTCGAGCCCACCTCTGGCCGCATCCTTGTTGATGACAAGGACATCACTGCAAATCTCAGGGGCTGGCAGCGTCATTTGGGCTATGTCCCTCAAACCATCTATCTTCTGGATGATTCACTCCGTCGGAATATTGCGCTTGGCGTGCCTGATGACGAAATTGATGAAGAACAAATTCTGAGGGCCATTCGCCTGGCGCAGATTGAAGATTTCATAGCGACACTTCCACAGGGATTGGATACCAACGTTCATGAACATGGTGTGCGGCTTTCCGGTGGACAAAGGCAGCGCGTCGGCATCGCTCGGGCGCTCTATCATCATCCGTCGATGATAGTATTTGATGAGGCCACGTCAGCGCTGGACAACCACACGGAGCTGGAAGTCAACCGCGCCATTGAATCCTTGAGTGGCAAATTGACCGTCATCATCATCGCACATCGATTAAGTACGGTACGCAAGTGTGACAAAATCGTTTTCCTGAAAGACGGTCGCGTTGATGGTCTCGGCACGTTCGAATCCCTTTCGAATGATAACGATTCTTTCCGTTCTCTCGTGACGCTGTCGCAGGTTTAGATCACAGATGGATCATGCCGTAGAAAACCCTGCCTTCCATTTCAGCACCAAGGCAGAAACACTGGACCGCCTGAGAGGTCAACTGACCAAGGGCCGGTTATGCGATCAGATCATTGTCGGCAAAATCCAATGGCAATCCGATCCTGAAGCCGTCCTTGAACATATACTTGATGCTTTCAAAGACCGCCCGCTGATTGTCCGTTCAAGCGCACGCGCCGAAGACACGTGGGGGAACTCCCTTGCAGGAGCCCATTTAAGTATCGCGGATGTCATGCCTCAGCACGACCTTCTCTCGCTTGCAATCGATGATGTTTTTGCAAGTTACCAGAACGTCGATGAGAAAGATCAGGTGCTGGTTCAGCCGATGGTTGGCAATGTTGCAATCTCTGGCGTCGTGCTGACCCGCGACCTTGATACCGGAAGCCCGTATTTCGTCATCAACTATGATGACAATTCCGGACGAACCGATACCGTAACCGGCGGCAAGGAGAGCAAGTCCTTACTGGTCCGCCGGGCTTCGACACAGAGCCTGAAATCACAACGCATGTGTAAGCTTGTCGAATGCGTCGTTCAGCTTGAAGAGATTACCGGCACACATAATCTCGATATCGAATTTTGCATCACAGATGACGAAAGCATCTACATCCTTCAGGTTCGTCCACTAGCCGCACAAAGCAAATGGACGGCTCTGGCCGACGGTGATGTTGATGGGGCTATCGATGCAATACGTGGCACCATTACAACAGGGATGCAGCCAACGCCAGAACTTGCCGGTCACAGTACAATCTTTGCCGAAATGACCGACTGGAACCCCGCCGAGATGATCGGCAACACACCTCGCCCCCTGGCACTGTCATTATACAAGGCCTTGATCACCGATCATATCTGGGCCGAAGCGCGTCAGAAGATGGGTTATAAGTTTGTCGACGGCCCGCTTCTTATTGATTTTCACGGGCGCCCCTATATCGACGTTCGGAAAAGCTTCAATTCATTTTTGCCCGCCAATGTTTCTGATGCGACTGCTGAAAAGCTGATTAATCATCAGCTACAGAAACTTGCCGATAACCGGTCATATCACGACAAGGTTGAATTTGAGATTTGCGTGACCTGTTGGGATTTTTCTCCTGCGCAATCACGCCAGCGTTTTGCTGATGCGGGCTTGTCCGACGCTGAAAGCCATGCTCTGGAAACGGCACTTTCAACGCTAACACGTGCGGCACTTGTTCCGGGGGCCAAGGGGCTTGAACCGCTGCTGGATGATGCCAACAGTCTCCTCGTGGTGAGCAATGAAGACATAAACACCGACTCGCTTGACCGTGTCCGCCAATTTCTCGACGACTGCCGGCGGAAGGGGACCCTTAATTTTTCTCAACTTGCCCGGCACGGGTTCATTGGCGTTCAGTTTCTAAAATCCCTGGTGCATCGAAACGCTTTGTCGGTCTCCGAGATGGATGCTTTCATGCACAGCATCAGCACTGTTGCCTCCACACTCGCCAATGACTTCTATGCGCTCACAAACGGCCTGATGCTGCGTGATGCATTCCTTGAACAATATGGTCATCTTCGGCCAGGCACCTACGATATTCAGTCATGGCGATACGACGAACGCCCGGACCTGTATCTCGAGCATGGCGACAAGAAAGTCGCCGCTGTTGAGCATCCACCATTTGAGCTGTCTTCACGCGCGCGCGTACAGATCGAAACGCTTCTCCATGATGCCCGATATGACATAACCGCAGACCATCTGTTGGATTATATTACCGCAGCCATCAAAGGCCGTGAGCAGGCCAAATTCGCTTTCACGCGATCAATCAGCAACGCCTTGTCTGTTCTTGCCGCTTGGGGGAAAAACCGCGGCCTTTCGCGCGACGACCTGTCATTCCTGACGATAGAGAACCTGGAAAGCGGCTTTAATGAAGATATGATTTTAAAGTGCATTGCCGATGCCCGACACAGATATACGCTGACACGCGCTGTTCGTTTACCGCACGTCATAACGTCGGCTGATGATGTCGATGTCATCCGTATGCCGCTTGGCCATCCGACATTTATCACAAACCTTTCCGTGACGGCTCAGACCATGCATCTGACATCGGTCGACACACCCGATATTGATAATCGGATTATACTGATTGAAAGTGCGGATCCGGGTTTTGACTGGATTTTCACGCACAACATTCTGGGCCTGATCACGAAGTACGGCGGGGCCAACTCCCATATGGCTATCCGATGCGCCGAGTTTGGACTCCCTGCGGCAATCGGATGCGGGGAACGTCTGTTCGATACGCTTCTCAAAGCGCCCGTCATCGAATTGAATGCCGCAGCTAAAAGGCTCAACAGACATTGACCTTAGTCGCCCTCACCATGCGCGTCACCGAGGCTGTCGGCTACAGCGAACCCCGCGACAGCATCAGCCATGACTGGCTTGAACTGATGAACCTGTGGGGAATGACCCCGCTCCTTATACCGAATATCGGCGCGCGGGCTTGCGATTACATTACCGCGCAGCGACCGGACATTCTTGTTTTAACCGGCGGTGAGGACATCGGACGTTCGCCGGTACGCGATGCTACGGAAACCGCCTTGCTGGACATGGCGCTCAAGTCTGCATTACCAGTATTCGGTGTTTGCCGTGGTCTGCAGTTCATCAACCGATATTTCGGCGGCAAATTGGCAACTGTTAAAGGACACGTCGCCAAACCGCACAAGATAATCATGTCATCCGATTGGACGCCCTATTATGGTGCCGAACAAACCGTCAACTCTTACCACAACATCGGCATAGACAATGACGGGCTCGCCGACGCATTGATCGCAACTGCACGGGACAGTTCCGGCAATATCGAGGCCGCCGCGCACCGCACGCACCCGCTTTGCGCAGTCATGTGGCATCCAGAGCGGCAAAATGGTGCCCGGGGCGACAAAAAACTCTTCCAGTCCCTGATGTCACAGCAACTGCGGCATCCGACATGAAAATCATTATTCTTGCGGCCGGGCGCGGATCGCGACTTAGCCCGTACACGGCTGATTGCCCAAAATGTCTGACCGAACTTGGTGGCATGACCCTGATCGAACGGCAACTAGCCACTCTTCGAAATAACGGAATCAAAGACATTGTCATTGTCGGCGGCTACCGAGCAGAAATGCTGTGCCTTCCCGGCACAGAGCAAGTAGTAAACGATGCATGGGCAACGACAAATATGGTTGAAAGTCTGTTTGCTGCCGAGTCTCATTTTAATGATGACGTGATCGTCAGCTATTCGGATATCGTCTACGAACCAAAAGTGATTCGCGCCCTGCTTTCGAGCACCGCCGAGGTTTCGGTCGTCGTGGACCGGAACTGGCGCCGTTATTGGGAGCATCGTTTCTCTGACCCCCTGTCAGATGCAGAAAGTCTGATGATCAACGATGAGGGGCACATCACCGACATCGGCAACAAGGTCGTGGATATTGCTGCTATTGAAGCACAATACATCGGCCTCATGCGTTTCAGCGGACAAGGGATCCGTGCGCTGGTAGAAGCCAGAGAATCCATGGCCGCGACAGACCGTGTCTGGAAGAAAAAGCGCCCTGTTGAAAAGGCCTATATGACGGATCTTCTCATGGAAATGATTCTGACCGGCACGAAAATTACCGCCGTAGAGATTGAATCCGGCTGGTTGGAAATCGACACTGTCGAAGATTTCGATGTCGCCAACCGCATGTTTGCGGATGGCTCCATTTCGCGATTTTTTGACCCCGCCGCCTGAAACTGTCAGCACGGCGCAATAGCCAACACAGAATATTCAGATGACCCCGCTTTCCACATTCTCCAAAACTTGATCCCGGAGCATACATTGAACAAAGAACTATTATGTACGATCGGGCCTTCGTCCATGAACAGCCGGGTCCTTCAGCGGCTGCAGGCAATTGGATGCACGCTGTTCCGTATTAATCTTTCACATACTGACATCATCGATGTGCCGGAACGCATACGCATGATTCAAAGTTGTACGAATGTGCCGATCTGTCTGGATAGCGAAGGCGCCCAGGTCCGCACCGGGTATTTCGTCGAACCTGCAGTCATGTTTCGTGAGAACAGCATCGTTCGCGCCCATAGCCGCCGGGTTGCCGGTGATGAAAGAGATTTCAATTTCTATCCGTTGAATGTTATCCAGCATTTTGAGCCCGGTGATTTTATCAGCATCGATTTCAATTCGGTTCTGGTACAGGTCATAGAAACCCATAAAGACCATGTAACGATGCGCGTCATCAATGGCGGCAAAGTCGGCCGCAACAAAGCCGTCACTGTCGACCGTGCCATTCCGCTAGACGCCATGACCGATAAGGACATTGCAGCCGTCAAAATTGGTGTTGAAATGGGTATCAAACATTTTGCACTTTCATTTGCAAATTGTGGTGACGATGTAGAAGCGATGCGCGCCCTGACCGGTGACGACGCCTTCATCATTTCAAAGATCGAGTGCCTGAACGGACTCAAGAATCTGGATGATATCGCCGAACGCTCAAACGCAATTCTGATCGACCGCGGCGATCTTTCCCGTGAAGTGCCGATTGAACGGGTTCCCGGCACACAAAAGCGGATCATTCGCCAAGTCAAGAAAATCGGTCGCAAGATATACGTTGCCACCAATCTTCTGGAAACGATGGTCAGCGCACCATTGCCGACACGCGCGGAAGTGAATGATATTTTCAATACACTGGTTGATGGGGCCGACGGACTGGTTCTTGCCGCCGAGACGGCAATCGGCAGCTACCCGATTGAATGTGCCAACATGATTGTTCGTATGGTCCGAGAATTTGAAAATAGCACACATGATCAACCGACCTGGGAACATGACCTTGTCGATTCCGGATCAATGCTGATTGATCCGCATGGCGGCACCCTGGTCAGCACTGAGCATGCCTCCGAAGCACGATCCGATCTCGATAATTTGCCATCGCTCGAAATTGAAACGACTGACCAGATGGATTGCGAACAGTTTGCCGTCGGGACTTTTTCGCCTCTCAGCGGTTTCATGACTTCGCAGGAGCTTGAATCTGTTCTGTTCAAAAACTGTTTGCCAAGCGGCCTCAGCTGGACATTGCCGATCGTATTGCAAATACCGGACGATCTGACGCTCACCTTTGGTGTCGGCGACCGCATTGCCTTGCGCTCTGACACCGGCACATGCATAGCCACACTCGACGTCAGCGAAATTTTCAGTTTCGATCCTGAAGACACAGCTATGCGCTGGTTCGGCAGCAAATCTTCCGAGCATCCAGGGGTTCGCCGTTTGTTACGCAAAGGCAGCCGTGCCGTCGCCGGGCGCATCCAGATGGTTAAACAAAACCCGTTGATGCACCAGCAATATAGCCTGACCCCGCGTCAGTTGCGCTTTATCTTCACGCATAAGGGCTGGAGCAGAGTGGTCGGATTTCACGGCAGGAACCCACCACATCGGGCCCATACCTACATTCAACTTCAAGCTCTTGAACGAAGTGGTGCCGATGGGCTTTTCATCAATCCAGTCATAGGGCCGCAAAAATCGGGTGATTTCCTTCCTGAGTATGTCCTCAAAAGTTATCAATTGATGTTTGAGTTCAATATTTACCCACCGGGCCGCGTTATGCTTGGAAGCTTCTCTACATACCCCCGGTTCTGCGGCCCCCGAGAAGCCGTGTTCACGGCACTTTGCCGTCAGAATATGGGATGCAGTCACTTCATCGTCGGTCGCGACCATGCCGGCGTCGGGGACTTCTATGGCCCGATGGACGCAATCAAGCTATTTGAGAAACTGCCCGATGTTAAAATTGAACCGGTCTTTTTTGATGCTATTTATTACGATTTCGAAAAGGGCGAATTGAAAGAAGGGCGGTCCGGCGCGCATGATCAATCCATTAGTGGCACATTAGTCCGCGATTCCATCTGCAATGGGAAACGCGTCCCCGACTGGATGATGTGGGGCCCACTTCAGGATATGCTCATCAATGAGCAACTAAGCGGGAAAGCGATTGTCGCGGAATGACCGATCGTCCGAAAAACGTAATATTTATCACCATCGACGCGCTTCGCTTCGACCGTTTGAGTGTGAACGGCTATGCGCGACCGACAACGCCGACGCTGGAACGGTTGGCAAACAATGCGCTCATCTGCCGTAATCATTTTACGGACAATGCGTCTACGATGGGCGCTTTCCCCTGCATAATGACCTCAAGCCGGCCGCTTTCTTACGGCGGTTTTGATGGTGGAGTTTTTGACCGCCCGCCGACGATCTTTCAACAGATGAACGCAGCCGGTTATGAAACACATATGCTGAGTACCGTGCATTGGGTGAATCGTTTTTTCGGTTACGGTGAAGGCATTGATTCCGAGGAAATGTTATTTTCATTAAGCTCGCTGATCGGCACCACAGGGGCTTTGACGCGCACCTCCATCGAACGTCATCAAGCCGATAAGATTACCAATGAAGAGCTTTTGTCGTTGATCGGACCGGTGATCGAAAACTCACTAGATCAGTTGGAACAATACGTTCACGAACGCTTGTCGCGTCACCATCAAGACAAGAGAGATTTTCGCTTCGCGCCGTTTTTTGCCGACGGCTTCGATTTCCGGCGTATCTTGAAAACCGTCACCCTGCACCGCAGCCAGTACCGCAACGATCCGGCAGCCTACATTTCCCTGCATATGCCGGCACCGTTCCGCTCCAACGGGTGGCTGTCACCAATCTGGCGCAAACACCGGCAACCCTGGCGACTTGTTGAAGAGATCGTCGAGGAAATCCGCGGTCGTATTCTCGGCTTTTCCGATGCGCGATGGCAATTTCTGCACCGTCAACGCTACAAGCGCTATCCCGATGCCGACGCACTTGTCGATCATGTCCTGAAGACGGTGACAACACGCCAGGCCGACAAACCATTCTGCTTATGGACACACTTCTTTGATACACATCTTCCCTATTGTGCAGGCTCGCAACCGGCATGGTATCGCAAATCGGCCACCCATCTTGAAGCGTTGGGCTACGATCCATCGATCGACCCTGGTCTGACATTCGGCAAAGCCCCTAAAAATGACAGGGACTGGCAGCACTGGAACGCCTTATATGACGCCACCATCCATTTCGTCGACAGCGCCATCGCAAGGCTGATTTCCGGTCTCGAAAAGGCCGGTCTGCTGCAAGAAACCTTATTGGTCATCAGTGGCGACCATGGCGAAGAACTCGGCGAAAACAATGATATAAGCCATCATTTCCGCCTCTATGACTATAATACACATGTCCCGCTGATCTTTAGTGGCGCCGACATTGCAGGGGGCGATATTGATGCCTTTACCACGCATCTGGATATACCGCCAACGATAACCGATCTGGTGGGCATCCCGGCGCATCCGGACTGGGAAGGTGATTCCGCATTGAGTGATGCAGCCGCTGCCAGAGACCATATCCTTATGGAAACCTTTTACGGCAGCCCTTGTGACTTCGACCGCAGACCGCTTTATTTCGGTGTTCGTGATCGGGAATTCCATTTGATGTGGAAGGAATATCGGGACCCGACGGACCATCTCAGCCCGGAAGGTCAGCAGCTTTACAGCGTCACGGCGGATCCCAGACAGCAAAACAATATCTATGACGAAAGCCATCCGGCCGTGCAGCGCGGGAAGCGCCTCATCGCCGCACGCATGGCAGAGATACCCGAAATTTCAAACGAACGGGCCAATGCTGTGATTAATGGTCTCGGTCTTGATCTCGCGGGCACGCGTCAATGATTGTCTGGTTGATCGGGATGTCAGGTTCCGGCAAAACAACGCTTGCCCACGCCCTGCATGAACGTCTCAAGCCGTCGACACGCCATCTCGTTTATCTCGATGGCGACGAGTTCCGTGAAATGTTCCGCAATGATGTCGATCATACGGTCGAAGGTCGCCGCAAGAACGCCGAACGCATCTCGCATACCTGCCGGATGCTCGATCGGCAAGGCATTCACGTGCTCGCATCCGTACTGTCGATTTTCCCCGAATGGCAAGCGTGGAATCGGAATAATTTCAGCAGCTACTTCGAGATTTTTCTCGATGTCTCGATGGAAACATTAAAGCAACGCGATGTGAAGGGCCTCTATGCCGGCGCTGAGCGCGGCGATATCCCGAACGTCGTCGGTATCGACATTCCATTCCCGCGTCCACTTTCCGCTGATCTGACCATCACTGAAGACAGGCAACTTGGCGGCGTTGATGCCTGTGTCGCAGAAATTCTCGAGCGGCTTCCCCGGCTCGAATGAACCTTGTCTATTACGTCCTTGGCGTCGCCGTTGCAGTGGAGATTATTCTCGCAACCAGCATCCTGTTTTTACGCAGATCATGCCCCTGGTTGATTATCAAGTCTGACGCCCATCCGAAACTGGACCGGCGCGGACTTCAATCATTTATCGACCACGGTTGGGATGGGGCGCTGGGCTGGGTCCGCAAACCCAATACTTCAGGAACCGAAACCGGCCGACACGGCGTCGCAACGGCATATCATATTGATGAAACCGGGGCACGCCTGAACCCGGGCTTTCAGGGGCAGCCGCCTGCCGTACTCGCCTTCGGAGATTCCTACACTTTTGCCAGGCAGGTCGACGATGATCAGACCTGGGCGCATTTCCTTTCCACCGGACTCAGACGGAATGTCGCAAATTACGGCGTCGGTAACTATGGCTTTGATCAGGCCTTGCTACGGCTCGAGCAAGAGTACGATGAACACCCGGCTCCAGTCGTTATCATCGGCGTCGTACCGGAGACCATGTCCCGCCTCCATGCCTACTGGAAGCACTACAGCGAATACGGCAACACCTTTGCCTTCAAGCCGCGCTTTGTATTGCAGGGCGACGTCCTTGTGTTTAAACCCAACCTCATCGATACGAAGGACAAATTTGACATCATCGACGCGTTTCAATCGGCCCTGGCAACCGACGATTATTTCTATGAAACCAAATTCAAACGCGATTTGCTGGGCTTCCCCTATTCATTTTCCGTCTTCAAGAACCCAAAGCGTACATTCGGATTGATGCTGGCAGCCTTGACGGATCGCATCGGCATCACCAGCGATGCAGCATTCATTCACGTCATGCGGCGAAATATTCAAATGACCCGGGATCTGTATGCCAATGCCGAATCGGCTGCATTGTTTGAAGCGCTTATAAAGCGGTTCGTGCATTTTTGCACTGATCGTGGTGCCATACCGATCCTGTTGATGATGCCGCAACGGATGGATATTGAGCGCATCAGAAAGGGCGATCACTATTATCATGATTTCATGCAGGCAATGTCGAAACATCTGACCATTGTCGATGCCGGTGATGCGCTGTTGAGCGAACCGGATCTGGATTCGCTCTATATCAATGATCGATACGGCGGTCATCTCTCCGTCGCCGGAAATCAACGTGTCGCGGCTTTGCTGGCTCCCGTCTGCAGCCCCCACTTGCAAAAGATGCCCCGGCCCCTGGACTTAGAATAACGTAATGTCGAAACTGGCCATATCCAACATCGCGCTCAGCGCCTTTGAGCACGCAGATGAACTGCGCGGGCTGGCTGCACTCGGTTATAGCGGCCTCGAGGTTGCGCCCAGCCGACGCTGGAAAGATACCTGGCAGGGCTTGAGCAACACTGCCGTCAATGCCTACAGGCACGACATCGAGGACGCAGGGTTGCGCGTTATTGGTCTGCATTCGCTCCTGTTTGATCATCCCGAACTGACGTTGTTCGGTGACGACGAGACCGCTTCAAAAACGCTCGACTTCATGGTGCATCTGTCCGGCGTCTGTCGCGATCTAGGCGGCAAAACCCTGATCTGGGGTGGTGGTCGTAAACGCGGCGGGATCCCCCTCGACATAGCTTTCGTGCGCGCCGAAGTGTTTATGCGCAAACTGACGAGCCGGATTGCCGATCATGGCACCTGTTTTTGTTTTGAGCCGCTCGGGCCCAATGATGCCGATTTCATCAACCGGCTTGATGACGCCAAACGCATCGTCGATGCCGTCGATCACCCTGCCCTGCAATTGCAGCTGGACGCCAAGGCACTGGTCGACAACAACGAAGCAATGTTAGAAACCTTTCAGGCCGCCGCCGCCGCGCTGGTCCACTTTCATGCCAACGAACCGGGGTTGGGCGTGCTTGGATCGAGCGGCAAGATCGATCACGATGCTTTGGGCAGCATGCTGCGCGCAGTAGGCTATACTGGATACGTTTCCGCTGAACAGCGCATGGTCAGTGATGATCCTGTCGCCGATGCCGCCCGCAGTATGCAAGTTCTGCAAACGTCATATTATACCGCCCCGAATAGTGAGGCCCGCTCATGACCCAATTCAGCCGCCCAGACTGGTCACCGCAAATTCCGCCCGGCTCACGCGTTCTTGTCACCGGCGCAACCGGCGGACTCGGTACAGCCTTCGTCGAGATGCTACTGACCGGCCCTGATTGTGTTATCGGTGCCCACGGCAATTCCAAACAGTTTCAAACCAGCGATCCAAGAGTGATCGGATTGCAAAAGAAGTTCGAAACCGAAAAGGATTGCCGTGAACTGGTTGACGCTTTTGTCGATAAAGCCGGTGGCATCGACGCCATTGTGATCCTTTCCGGATCAATCCAGTTCAGCGGTCACTGGAATGACATGCAGGGAGAGGATTGGGAGCGGGAGATCGCCGTCAACCTCAATCAGCCTTTTTATCTGGCCCGCGCCGCCATGCGCCACATGAAAGCGAAATCGTCGCCGGGCGGCAGAGTCTTGCTGACAGGAACCGAGTCGGCATTACACGGCGGGTCTGCTACATCGTTTCCCTATGCGGTCGCCAAACGCGGCACCGAAAGCATGGTGCAGGGGCTGGCCCGCGAAGGGGCGCCAAATGGCATACTCGTGAACGGCGTACGCTTTGGATATATCGAGAGCGGCTTTCATCAGCGCTGGCACAATCGTACACCGGAGCAAATGGCAGAGCGTGCTGCATTGGTACCCCTCAAACGGGGCGGGCACGTTGACGAGGCCGCCGCATTGATGACGTATCTGCTTTCCGACTGGGCCGGCTTCATCACTGGCCAGATGATACCATTAACCGGCGGAGATTGGCTCTGAACATGAAAAAGATACTACTGTCACTCTGTGACCATCCAGTGCTGGGCAAAATGCTCGGCTGGTTCGGGCGCTTCACGCATCGCCGCACATTTCTGTTCGGTCTGCGCAACCCGTTTCACGTTTCCCATTTTGTCATTACCCGTGAGAATAACCATTACATCACCGATGCATCGAGTTATCTGTTTTTGGGATCCAGCAGGGCAGCCCGGCTGACTTTCGATGGCCATACGTATGAGCCGGAAATATCGTTCCTGATGCGGAAGCTGGTCCGGCCCGGCGACATCGTTCTGGACATCGGCGCCAATGTCGGTCTGCACACCGCCTTGCTGTCCGAACTGGTCGGCAACGGGCGCGTCATCGCATTTGAACCGGTTCGCGAAATGGCTGAAAAGTTGTCGGCAAATTGCGCATTCAACAGGGCCGACAATGTGACCCTGATTGAAAGCGCACTAGGCGAAGAAGCCGGCAGTGCCGACATTCAGGTCAACCAGGGTGATCCCGGCATGGAAGGCACCAATTCCATGATCGCTTCGGTCCATGTCACCAACAGGCCGGACCATTATCAGCGCCGAAGCATACCTGTCTGCCGACTTGATGATATCGCTGAAAAACTGGGCCTCTCCGAACGCATTGATTTCATCAAGATCGACACCGAAGGCTTTGAGCCGATGGTCATCAGGGGGGGCCTTGAAATCTTGCGAAAGACCCGCCCGGCAATGCTGGTTGAAGCGCATTCCACGCGCCTTGCCGAAGTTGGGCTGACGTTTAACTGGTATAGCGAAACGTTCCCTGATTATCACATTTTCATGGTCCATGCGCTGACACCTGCCAATCCGTATCTGAGAATCGAACCGCTGAAAGCCGAGCCGCCGGAAATTGCGGTTAATCTGCTTTTATTGCCGAAAATCGATTGTCCGTCTGTTGATGCCTTGTAGAGCCTGCATTACGTGCCTGTTATCCTGACAGCTGATAAAGCGGTTTTCATGAATTGTGATCGCCGTTTGGCGGTCGATAGCGATCTTGCTGCAGACACAACAATTGATGGCATTGCGGAAAAACTGGAATCCGCTTTTGATGCAAGCTATGGCATCTGGCGTCTAACCGCACTCAGTTTGCAACAACAACGGACGTCTGAATGGGCGCATATGCCAACGCTGAGCACATATGCGTCGGATTTCGGCACAAAGTTGGCATGGCTGCAGGTGGTTGAAAGTCTCATTCGTGATGAAGAAAAAACGGCAGTGCTGTGTCCTGATCCATGGCTCTATCGTGCTCTGGCATTATTGCCAGGAATCGAGGCAGGACCGCCACCGCGCATAGCCGCGAAGCGGCTCCGGTTTTTTTGCCGCGGCATACTCGCCCGAAGCCGCGCCGCCGCCCGCTGTATCATCGCCCGATACCGCACCCGAAAACATCGATCTGATTATCCCGTGCAGGCAAGCTGGCTGCTTGTCTACGGCCATCCGGAAAGCAATGCCCAGGGGCGAGATGCCTACTTCGGCTCGCTCATGGCTGACATCCCGGCATTACAGCGCCTGATGCATACCGACTGCGGTGCTGACTTCGCGCTGAAACTGGCAACCGACGGGCGAACGCGATCCCTGCATGCCTGGGGATCAATCCTTGCTGCCCTCAGTATGCCGTTCCGGAGATGGCGACCGGATACATCGGGCCTCGATACAAAAATCGCCTGGCTGGTTCAGCGCGCTGCCGCCATCGAGGGCAGCGGCGGCAGTGCCGCCATGACCCATTGGCAGATGCATTGCCATGCAACCTGGCTGGCCGAAGCCAATCCGAAGGTCGTCAGCTGGCCTTGGGAAAACCATCCATGGGAACGTGATTTCGTGCGGGCCGCCAGTTCTCTTGGCGTAAAAACTCTGGGCTACCAACACACCGTCGTCGGCCGGCATATGTTCAATCAGGGTGCCGATGCCAATCTTGACGGGCTGGACAGCATCCCCCGGCAGATTGCTCTGAACGGCCCGGCATTCAAGGATGACCTGAAGGTACGCGGCATTCCGGAAGACATAATAACGATCGCCGGGTCATTCCGCGTCGGCGGCAGCAAGCTGCCTGATTATGCGCCGGATGGCCCCGTCTTCGTCGCGCTATCCAATAATCCGGTATTCGCCGGACAGATGATCAATGCGCTTCGGCCCCTGGCCGCAGCAGACCGGCCGATGCTCATAAAAGATCACCCGTTGAGCCCGTTTCCGGTCACGGAAAGTCCGTATTTCAGCCATACCCGGTTGCCGTTGTCCGAACTGCCGGCGCTGCGCGCTCTTGTATATTGCACCGGCACCAGCGGACTTGAGGGAATTCTGGCCGGCATACCCACCCTCAGGTTCATTCCCGAAGGCGGGATCGCTCTTGATATCCTCCCCGCTGGCATGCAAGTAGACGCGTCGAGCGCGGCTGCGCTGGCAGGCTGCCTGCAACGCTTGTCCAAACCGCCACGCCAAAATGCCGGTACCCTGTTTCCACCGCCCGAGACCGACACCTGGAAGACCCTGTTGGATTTGACGTAAGGCACTGACGAGAACCATGACCAAACCCCTCAAAGTCGCACTGATCGGCTGCGGCCGCATCGCCGGACATCATTGCCGCTCGATCGCTGCCGTCGATGGCATTCAACTCGCTGCCGTCTGCGATCTTGACATCGCCAAAGCCGATGCCTATGCCACAGAATTCCAGATCCCGGCTTTCAGCGATTACCGCCGCATGTTCGATGCCGTTCCCGATATCGACATTGCCGCCGTCATCACACCGTCGGGCATGCACTTCGAGCACGGTATGGAAATCCTGAGCGCGTATAAAAAACACATCGTCATGGAAAAGCCGACGTTCATGCGGCCAAGCCATCTGCATGAATCTCTTCGCCAGCGCCGACGCCGTCGGCCGCCGCATCTTTCCGGTTTTCCAGAATCGCTATAACAAGGCCGTCCGCCGTGTCAGGCAGGCGATCAAGAGCGGCGAGCTGGGCGCTATCCGCACCGTCTCGGTCCGGCTGCGCTGGTGCCGGCCACAACGATATTATGATATGGCGCCCTGGCGCGGCACGTTCTCGCACGACGGCGGTGCGCTGACCAACCAGACCATCCATCACGTCGATCTGTTGCGGCATCTGGGTGGCGAAGTCGAGCGCGTCAATGCGACCATGCGCACCCTCGGCGCCGAAATCGAAGTCGAGGATACAACGGTCGCAACGCTGGCCTATGCAAACGGTGCCGTCGGCACGCTGGAATCCACGACCGCCGCAAGGCCGGATGATTTCGAGGCTTCGATCTCGTTCATTTGCGCCGAAGGCATGGCCCAGATCGGCGGCATTGCCGTCAACGAGCTGCAGGTGTTCACACCTGACCCGGACGCCTGCACCGCCAACAGCGAAGATTTCAAGGGTATCGCCGGTCACGGCGCGGTCTATGGGTTCGGTCACACCGAAATGTACCGTGACATTATCGCCGATTTCGCCGGCACCGCCCCCTATCCCGTTGACCGCAACGATTGTCTCGCGACTCTCGAGTTGCTGCACGCGTTCTACCGGTCCGATGAAAAGGGCAGCTGGGTCGATGTTGCCGGCGGCGGTGAATCGGCCCGCCTCGGGCGCCCCGACGACGCAATTTCTGCCCTGTACCGGACGCCCGCATCGTGAGCGAAAAACTGCGTGTCGGGATCGCCGGGTATGGTGTCGTTGGCAAGCGGCGTCGCGATATCATCGACGGGCGTGACGATATGCAGACCGTTGCGGTTTGCGACAGGACGCTAGGCGGCAGCGGCCAACTCGATGACGGCGTCAAATATTTCAGCATCTATCAGGATTTGCTGGCCGAGCCGCTCGACGTTCTGTTCGTGGCGATGTCCAACGATATCGCCGCCGAAGTGACCATGGCCGGGCTTGAAGCGGGCCTGCACGTGTTCTGTGAGAAGCCGCCCGGCCGCGACGTCGCCGATATCGCTGCCGTTGTTGCCTGCCACCAGAAGCGGCCGCAACAGGCGCTGAAATACGGCTTCAATCACCGTTATCACGATTCAGTTCAGGATGCGCTCAAGGTGCTGGCATCGGGCGCACTAGGCACTGTCATCAATCTCCGCGGCTTATACGGCAAGTCGCAGCTGATTACATTCGATCAGACGTCGTGGCGGACCGAACGGGCGTTGGCGGGAGGCGGTGTATTGCTGGATCAGGGTATCCACATGCTTGATCTGATCCGTCTGTTCGGTGGCGAGTTTACCGACATAAAAAGCTTCGTCAGCAATCAGGTATGGGGTCACGATGTAGAAGACAACGCCTATGCCCTGATGCAGACCGATGCAGGCGTCGTCGCCATGCTGCATTCATCGGCCTCTCAGTGGCGGCACCGATTCCGCCTCGAAATCGGGCTCACCCAGGGCGCGCTGACCCTGTCGGGTATACTGTCGGGCTCAAAAAGTTACGGTGCCGAAACACTGACAGTGACAAAACGAGGGCCGGACGATATGGGTGATCCGCAGGAAGAAACAACCCACTATGACAGTGACCCGTCCTGGGCGCTCGAAGTTGCCGAATTCGCCGATGCCATCTTGCGAAATGGGCGGATCATCAACGGCTCCGGTGAGGATGCGCTAAAAACCATGCAACTCGTCTATAAAATTTATTGCGCCGACCCCCAATGGCGTGACAAGTGGGGTCTTGAACGTTGTGATCTGGAAGTTTCATCATGAGCATCAGGCAAACTGACCGCGCCTTTGGGCTGACTTTTGCTGTGGTTTTCAGCATTATCGGCTCCGCTATCTGGTTTTTTTCAGAACAGCTCAGGCAGTGGCCGTTCATCGTCGCCTTTGTATTTGCGGTTCTGGCACTGGCAGCGCCCGGTGTGCTATTACCACTGAACCGGCTGTGGTCGTGGTTTGGCGGCAAGCTGGGTGCAGTTAACAACAAGATTATTCTCGGTCTGTTTTACATCCTGCTTATGATCCCCTTCGGATGCGTGATGCGTCTATTCGGTCGCGATCCGATGACGCGAAAAGCCAAAAAGGGACAGGAAAGTTACTGGAAGCAGCCGACCCGGCAACTGACGCCGGAAACACTACGTGACATGTACTGATTTGGAACGCCTATGATCTCACTTCTGAAAGAGCTTTTCCGCTTCATGCGGGCCTACAAGAAATTTTGGATGGCACCGCTGATTCTGGGCCTGCTGGCACTCGGCGTTTTGCTGATTGCAGCACAAAGCTCGGCGATCACCCCTTTCATATATGCGATTTTCTGAACCGATGATTGTTCTCGGACTTTCCGCTTTCTATCACGACAGTGCTGCCGCCCTGGTCCGCGACGGCAAGATTGTGGCGGCTGCGCAGGAAGAGCGATTCACACGAAAGAAAAACGATTCCGATTTGCCGGTCAACGCCGCAGCCTACTGCCTTGATGCTGCCGGGATTACCCTCGACGACGTTGACCACGTGGCGTTCTATGACAAGCCCTTGCTGACTTTTGACCGGTTGCTGGAAACATATCTGGCCTATGCG
Source organism: uncultured Rhodospirillales bacterium (assembly GCA_965284225.1). Lineage (GTDB taxonomy): Bacteria > Pseudomonadota > Alphaproteobacteria > Rhodospirillales > Casp-alpha2 > UBA4479. Next base: position 523,924 of record CBDIRN010000002.1, on the reverse strand, counting down.
CCGTCCGGTTTCGGTTCGTTCGCCAAGGCCATCCCGATCTGGGTCAAGGACAAGCTTTTACAAAAAAGCCGGATCGCCAAAGGATTGAATGATCTTGGCCGCGGCTCCATCGATGAAGAAGGTATCCTGTTCGGCTATCACCATCACTCGCACGCTGCCGCTGCGTTTTATCCTTCCCCCTTCGAGGAAGCCGCCATCGTTATTATGGATGGCGTCGGCGAATGGGCGACGACATCAATCGGATACGGCAACGACCGGACCATCGAGTTGCACAGGGAAATCCGCTTTCCGCACTCGCTTGGCATGCTGTATTCGGCATTCACCTATTATCTCGGCTTCAAGGTTAATGACGGCGAGTACAAGGTCATGGGGCTGGCCCCCTATGGCGAGCCGGTCTATGCCGACAAGATCATGGACAGCCTGCTTGATGCAAAAGATGATGGCTCGTTCAGGCTGAACATGGCATTTTTCAATTACACCACCGGTCTGACCATGACCAATGACCGCTTCGCCGCCCTGTTCGGCCAACCGAAGCGTGAACCGGCCGATCCCCTGACCGATTTTCATATGAATATTGCACGCTCTGTACAGGCCGTCGCTGAACGATTGATCATGGCTGTGTGCGTCGAAGCGCACCGGCTGACCGGATCAAAAAACCTGTGTCTTGCCGGCGGTGTTGCATTGAACTGTGTCGCGAATGGCCTGATCGCACGCGATGGCCCGTTCGAGAACATCTGGATCCAGCCGGCATCCGGCGATGCCGGCTCGGCTTTGGGCATCGCGCTGGCAGCAGCCAACCTGCTGGGCGAAACCCGTGTGCCAACGCTGATCAAATCCCAAGACGCCATGCAGGGCAGCTATCTGGGACCGTCCTATGAGGATGCGGATATCCAGACCGCGCTCGATGCACATGGCGCCGTCTACGAGCGGCTTGATGATGAAAAACTGATCGCGATGGTGGCCGATGCTCTGGCTGACGATAAAATCGTCGGCTGGTTTCAGGGTCGTATGGAGTTTGGACCGCGTGCGCTTGGCAATCGATCCATTCTCGGCAACCCGGCTTCTCCCTCTATGCAGAAAATTCTCAATCTCAAGATCAAGTACCGCGAAAGTTTTCGCCCTTTCGCGCCGGCCGTCCTCAGAGAAGACGTCGCCAAGCATTTTCAGTTCGATCGTGACAGCCCATACATGCTGATCGTCGCGCCGATCCTGGATGAAGATCGGTTACCCCTGAACGAGTCCGATCAGAGTAAATCCGGCCTTGAGCGACTTAATGTCGTCCGCGCCAAACTGCCGGCGATCACCCACGTCGATTATTCCGCACGCATACAGACGGTCACGGCTCAATCCAACAAGCGGTTCTATGATCTGATCTCGGCATTCAAGCAACGCACCGGTAGCGGGGTTCTCGTCAATACAAGTTTCAACGTTCGAGATGAGCCTGTGGTTTGTGCTCCTGACGATGCATACCGTTGCTTCATGGCGACCGAAATGGACGTACTGGCAGTCGGCAACTTCGTCCTCAGGAAAGACGCGCAATGACAGTTGCTCATCCATCGCCGCTGTTCTCAAGCCGCATCCTGAATTGCCTGCGCGCACCTGGTGCATCCGATCAATCTCATCTGATTGAAGATGGTGACAACTATCGGTGCCCGGAAACCGGTGAAGCTTTCCCTGTCATTGACGGCATCCCGTCCCTGTTCGCGCCGAGTCCCGGCGAAGGCAAGGATGTCACCGAACGGGTCCGCTCTTTTTATGAAGAAAATCCGTTTCCAAGTTACGAAGGGCTGGAAGAATTCGGCGAGCTGGTCTCTAAAGGTCATGACAACAGTTTTTCGAAAAACCTGCTTGATGCCATCGGCTACAACAAGACCATTCTTGAATGCGGTTGCGGCACCGGTCAGCTCTCGCACTATCTTCAGCTCAACAACAATCACGTGCTGGGCATCGACATGTCGCTGGCAAGCCTCGGCCTCGCCGTTGAGCACAAGCGGCGCAATGCCCTGACCCGGGCATCCTTCGCGCAGATGAATATTTTCAATCTGGCGATCAAGGACAACAGCTTTGATGTCGTCATATCCCACGGCGTGCTGCACCACACATTCGATGCCAGGCGCGCCTTCGCAGCCATTGTCAAAAAACTCAAACCCGGCGGCATTATCATGGTTGGCCTCTATAATCGGCCGGCGCGACTGCCGACGCTGATCCGCTCCAAACTGATTGGTTTGCTCGGCCCAAATATTGATTTCGTCGTACGCTCGCGCATCCGCGACAAACGCAAGGCTGCGATCTGGATTGCTGATCAGTATTACAATCCGCATGAAACCTGGCATTCGCTTGACGAGGTGCTGGCATGGTTCAAGGAAAATCACGTTGATTATCTGAATGCCTCGCCAGCCATACTCGGTACTGACGGCGAGGATGCCGGTGGCTTGTTCAATGCAACATCACCGGGAACCCGTTACCAGAGAACCGTGACCCAACTGGCATGGCTCGGCACCATAGCCCGTGAAGGCGCGTTGTTTGATGTCATCGGCAAGAAAGCAGATCCGGATGTCTGAACCCGAAATCAAGATCACCTGGAAAGGCCGGCTGGTCGCATTGCTGCTGGGTCTTTTTGTTCTCACCCTCGCCTCTGAAGGCGTCATCCGCATCTTATATCCAACTTGGGATGAATTTTACGCCGGCAACTTCATGACCATCGAAACTGTCCCCGGCTTCGGTGACGTCACTGTCGGCCGCAAGGGTTTCGACGGCTATTTCTCCCAGAACAACGGCGACTTCCGGGCGCATATCCGAATCAATGAATTCGGTTTGCGTAACGACGAGCCGGTCAGCGCCGCCGACGGCGCAACCTGGGTCATCGGTGACTCGATGGCGTTTGGGTGGGGTGTCGAAGCAACTGAAACCTATACCGCTGCCATTGGACGTCTGCTCGGCGCACCTGCCTACAGCATCGCCAGCCCCGGCACCAATGTGTGCGGTTATCAGGCATTGGCCGCCCGGATGCCGGAGACCGTCAAACCGAAAGCCGTTGTGGTTGGCCTAATACTCGAAAACGACCTGAAGGTTTATGACTGCCAGGCCTATGCTGAAGCTTCGACACAAAAGCAGGAACTTGAACCATTTTCACTCATCGCCCTCAAAACCAAACTGACCGAATATTCGGCTCTGTATAATTTTTTTGCCGTCGCGATGAAGCGTGTCGATGTCGTGCGAGAAGCTTTGATCACACTCGGCATCATCGACAAAAGTCATGCATACAGAAATCAGATCGCTGATCAGGATATTGATCAGATCACCGATAGCACGGCAACCGAGCTGCACCGGTTGAAAAATATGTTCGAACCGTCGAAACCGTTCGTTGTCTTGATTGCACCGACGCGTTTCGAGATCGCCAATGACGATCCCACATTCAAATCGATCAGAGTCTCAATGGTTGCTGCCTTGCAGCGCCACGGAATTGCATTTATCGATCCGATTGATGCCTTCAAGACAGTCGGCTTCAAGGATACCCATTTCGTACATGACGGCCACTGGTCGGCCAATGGTCACCGCATTGCCGGAAAAGCCATTGCCGACTGGCTGCGAGTTCACGCACCACTCAACTGAATAATCTCGATCGCTGGATTTTAAACACAATGAAAACTATCGGCATCGTTCCGGCCCGTATGGCCGCCAGTCGCTTCCCCGGCAAACCCCTGCATCCGATCGCCGGAAGGCCAATGCTGGAGCATTGTTATCTGCGTGCAAAAATGTATGGCGGCTGGGACGCGCTTGCCGTCGCCACCTGTGACGATGTGATCCGCGAGTTCTGCGAAAGCAATGACATTCCCGTCATCATGACCGCCGACACCCACACCCGCGCCCTTGATCGCACGGCCGAAGCGGCAACCAAATGCGGCGTCGATATCACGGATAATGACATTGTGGTCTGCGTTCAGGGCGACGAGCCGCTGCTGGGCCCGGATGTCATCGAAGCCGTGCTGGCACCGTTCAACGACGCCGAGGTTGACGGCACCATGCTGGCCGTGCCGATCCGTGATCTGGAAACCTTCAACAATCCCGACATGGTCAAGCTGGTGCATGATCTGAAGGGCAATGTGCTGTATACGTCTCGCAGCCCCATTCCCTATATGAAGACATTCGATCCGAACGGGAGCGCCAAACGGGTCGGCGGCATCTTCGGCTTTCGCTGGCATTTTCTGCGCTGGTTCACCGAGACGCCGGAATCACCGCTTGAGAAAGCAGAGGCCTGTGATTCAAACCGCATCTGCGACAACGGATATTTCCAGCGCATCGCGCCGATGACTTTCCGGCCGTACCAATCGGTCGACAGCTTTGAAGACGTGGCCCGGGTCGAAGCGGCGCTGCCTGATGATCCGCTATGGGGTAAGTACTGATGGCTTATCCTCAGGCATTATCCATCCTGTTCGATCTCGACGGCACGCTGATCGATAGCGCGCCCGGTGTTGCCTGGTCTTTGAACAAGGCCCTGGAAGCCGAAGGCCGTGCCGCATTGTCCGTTGATCGGGTCAAGGATCTGGTCGGCAAGGGTGCGGTTTATCTGGTCGCCGACGCCCTGAAGGACACCGGCGGCATGATCGATGACGCACACAGAGACAGGGTCAAGGATGCGTTCCTCCGCATTTACGCCGAAAATCCGATCCAGGACACCATCGTCTTTCCGGGCGTCTTCGACGTTCTGCAATCCCTCAAGGCCGCGGGCGTGCCGATGGCGCTCTGCACCAACAAGCCGAAGATCACGACGATGCCGGTCCTGGACGCGTTCGGTCTGACGCCCTACTTCCCGGTCATCCTGTGTGGCGATGAAGTTGAGCACCGCAAGCCGGACGGCCGGCATGTGCTCGATACCATCAAGGCGCTGGGCACAGATCCCGCTTTTGCCGTCATGGTCGGCGACAGCGAAAACGATATTCTGGCGGCACAGGACGCCAGCGTGCCGACGATCTGCGTCAGCTTCGGGTATTGCCACATGCCGTTCGACGCGTTGAAACCAAGCGTGCTGATTGACAGCTTTGATGCTTTTCATGACGCCCTTGCATCGATTGTCGAGAACCGCAAGGCATAGCGCTTCGAACAATCGGGGCAAACTTTTCTATGGTGAATCAGGGGACCGACACTCATGGCTAAACTGACAATTGATCCGCTGACGGAAGAAGAACAACGGCTCTGGCCGAAACAGCCAATCGTCATTCTTGAAGAACCGTTCAGTGATGTGCGCGGCAAAATTCAGCCCCTCGTCGACGAGATGATGAAGAGCGCTGTGCTGATCGAGTCCAAGGCAGGATCGCTGCGCGCCAATCATTATCACAAGACCGACTGGCATTACTGCTATGTGATGGAAGGCCGCATTCAATACTATCACCGGCCGACCGGATCAGAAGCGGAACCGGAAATGATCGTTGTCGAAAAAGGGCAGATGGTCTTTACGCCGCCGATGGTTGACCACGGCATGACGTTCCCGGTCGACACCGTGTTCCTGACCCTCGGTCGCAATCCGCGCGATCAGAAATCCTATGAACAGGATGTGGTGCGGATCGACATGATCAGCGGCGATGGCCTGACCACATGGAAGCCTGATGACTAATCAAAAGGCTGACGCACTTTGCCATCGGCGTCGTGATTGCAGACTGTGCGGATCGCACCGTCTGACGCCGGTCCTCGCGTTGACGCCGACACCGCCGGCGAACGCCTTCGTTGGCAAGGATGACCTCGGAGAAACGCAGCAGACCTTCCCGCTTGATGTTTTCTTTTGTGAAGACTGCACGCATGTGCAGTTGCTGGATGTTGTTTCGCCAAGCGTGCTGTTTGAAAACTATGTCTATGTCACCGGCACATCGCCGGTGTTCGTTAAGCATTTCGAAGAATACGCCGCGTTCATTGTCGAACGATATCGCCCGACGGCCGGAAGCCTTGTCGTCGATATCGGCTCCAATGATGGCACTTTTCTGAACTGCTTCCGCCAGCATGGCCTCGCGATACAGGGCATTGACCCGGCCCGTGAAATCGCCGGGAAGGCCAGCGCTGCCGGGATCGAGACCATTGCCGATTTTTTCTCGCCGGCCCTGGCTGCCGAGATCGTCGCCGAGCGCGGCAAGGCCAGCGTCGTCACCGCCAACAATGTCTTCGCCCACATCGATGATCTCGGCGCCATCGCCAACGGCATTCAGGCACTGTTGGACACGGATGGCGTCTTCGTCTTCGAAGTGTCCTATCTTGTCGATGTGCTCGAAAAAACCCTGTTCGACACTATTTATCACGAGCACCTTGCCTATCACAGCGTCAGGCCGCTGATCGGATTTTTGGCCCGGCACGGGTTAGAGCTGATCGGTGCGCACCGTGTCTCAAGCCATGGTGGCAGCCTGCGCTGTATCGCCCAATTGACCGGCGGCCCACATCCGCGCGAAGCATCCGTGGATGCCCTGCTTGCGCTTGAAAGCGCCATGAAACTGGATCAATCCCGGACCCTTAAACAGTTTTCGGTGCGCATCGATGCCGTAAAGAATGCCCTGACATCACTGCTCAGCGACCTCAAGGCCGGTGGCAAGCGGATCGTCGCCTTTGGTGCACCAGCCAAGGCAACCACGCTGATGTATCATTTCGGCATTGGTCCCGACATTATCGACGTCGTTATCGATGACAGTCCCTTGAAACAGGGATTGTTCACACCCGGCATGCATATACCGGTTGTCGCATCGGATGCCTTGTATAGCAATTCACCGGATTATGCCGTCATCCTTGCCTGGAATTTTGCAGCACCCATCATGCGGGCCCATGCCAAGTTCACCGAGCAGGGCGGTAAATTCATCGTCCCCCTGCCCAATCTAGAGGTTCATTGATTTATGGCTGAATTCTGTCTGCCAACGGATATTGACGAGATCGTTGACCGGATCCGCCCTCACGCCAGTAAATTTACCGGCAAGACCGTGCTGATCACCGGAGCGCGCGGTTTTCTCGGACGCTATTTCATTGATATCTTTGTCGCCCTCAACAAGTCCGTGCTCGACAAACCCGTCAAGGTCATTGCGCTCGACAATCTGATCACGGCCGGCGCACAGGGCGCTGCCATTCCCGAATATGAAAACATACGGTTCATCAAGCATGATGTGATCGAACCGTTCGAGATTGATGAGCCTGTGGATTTCGTCATCCATGCCGCCGGCATCGCCAGCCCGTATTATTATCGCGCCTTCCCGCTTGAAACCCTTGAGGTCGCAATTACCGGCACCAAGCGGATGCTCGCGCTGGCCGAACAGCACAACGCCCGCTTTGTGTTCTTTTCCTCGTCCGAGATTTATGGCGATCCCGACAGCAAGCACGTGCCGATGGCGGAAAGTTATCGTGGCAACGTCTCGTGTCAGGGACCCCGTGCGTGCTATGACGAGAGCAAGCGGGTCGGCGAGACGCTCTGCTATATTTTCCACACCATGCACGGGACGCACACGAACACCATTCGCCCGTTCAACGTCTTTGGCCCCGGCATGCAGGAAACCGATTACCGGGTTCTGCCAAACTTCGCCAATCGCATCAAAGGTGGGCATCCCCTGAATGTTTACGGCAGCGGCAACCAGACCCGCACCTTCTGCTATATCACGGATGCAATGGTCGGTTTTCTGCTGGTGATCTTGAAGGGCGTGCCGGGCGAAGCCTATAACATCGGCAATCCGACACCGGAAATTTCGATGGTCGATCTGGTCGAGAGAATCAAGACGGTGATCGCGAAACCGCTGAGCTACAACATCATCGAATATCCGGACAGCTATCCCGCCGACGAGCCGAACCGCCGTGCGCCGGATATCCGCAAGGCAAAGCTGCAGCTTGAGTTTCAGCCAACGGTCAGCCTTGAAGATGGCCTCAAACGCTATCTGTCTTGGACCGACACCGTCTATACCGGAGAAGCATAATCCGCCCATCCCGGAAACCGGCTTGCCCTTGCGTTCTCCGTTGAACCTGGCGCTGATCGGGTGCGGCCGATGGGGGCGGATCATTGTCCGCACGATCCCCCGCATCACTGGGGCAAGGCTGAGCCACGTCGTCAGCAACAATCCGGAAACCGCAACCATCGTGCCGGCGGGGTGCGCTGTCAGCGGCGACTGGTCTCACGTGATCGCGGCAGATGATGTCGATGCGGTACTGATCGCCACACCGCCCGATACCCATGCGGCAATCATGCTGACCGCCATCGATCAAGGGAAACCGTTCTTTGTCGAAAAACCGATGACAATGAATGCGGCAGAGGCCCTTGATGTTCAATCCCGTGCGGAAGCTGCCGGTGTGTTCGGTATGGTTGATCATATCCACCTGTTCAGCCCGGCGTTCCGTCAGTTATGCGCCATGTCGGTGAGGCTCGGGCCGATCACGTCGATCGAAGCGATGGCCGGGAAAAATGCGCCAGACGTCACCACACCGGTTATCTGGGACTGGGGGCCACATGACGTGGCCATGTGTCTGCACCTGCTTGGCCGCCAACCTTCGGAGGTTAGCGCCATGACAGACAACGTCCCAACGCCCGGGTCAGGTTCGCTGGTCAAAGTGCGCCTGGATTTTGCCGCGCCAGAGATTTCGGCCAACCTGGCTTTCTCAAACAATCTTGATGCACATCTGCGCCGCTTCCGGGTTGTCCATCGCGACGGGACACTGACATATGAAGATGCCGGCAACCCGGCGCTTTTGTTTTCGCCAAACGAAGCGAATGCCGCCGCCCGGAAAATAGAATGTGACAGGACCTTGCCCCTCGACATTGCCCTTACAGATTTTTGCACTGCTGTCCGCCAAGGCAGTCAGGATAACCGCTCGCTAAGCATCGGCGTTGAGACGGTCAAGATTCTTGAAGCAGCAAGCCGTGCACTCGAAACCGGGATATCACATTGAATAGCCGTTCCAATCAGGCATCATGCATTTTCATGTACCGGAAGAAAACATGACCCGTGTCGTCGTCGCATCACGTTCGTTTTCCCGCCATCCGGTGCTGCGTGCCGAGCTGCTGGCGCGTTATCCGGATACCACATTCAACGATCAGGGTCTGAGCCTTGCCGGGAGCGATCTGATTGATTTTCTCAGCGGCCACGACAAGGCCGTCATTGCGCTGGAACGGATCGATGCGGCTGCTCTCGACGCGCTGCCGACATTGAAAGTGATCGCCAAGTATGGTGTCGGGTTTGACAAGATCGACCTGCACGCCATGATCGAGCGCGGCGTTCAGCTTGGCTGGACCGGGGGTGTCAATCGCCGCTCCGTCGCCGAGTTGGTGATTGCGTTCGCGCTTTCGTTGCTGCGTCATGTTCCTGTTGCCAATGCCGAAGTGCGGGGCGGCACCTGGCGCCAGCTCATCGGTCGGCAACTCTCTGATTGTAGCGTCGGCATTATTGGCTGCGGCCATGTCGGCAAGGAGCTGGCCCGGATGCTGCGTGCCGGGTTTGGCTGCACTGTGCTGGCACACGACCTGGCTGATTTTTCCGACTTCTATGCTGAGCATGGAATCCGTCATGTCGACCTGCAGACACTGCTGAAAGAAGCCGACGTGGTCAGCCTGCATCTGCCGCTCGATCCGTCGACGGAAAACATCCTCAGTGCCCAACGGCTGGCGTCGATGAAGTCCGGTGCCGTGCTGATCAATACCGCACGCGGCGGGCTGGTGGATGAAGCGGCCCTGAAAAACTGTCTGCAAAAGGGCCCGCTGGCCGGTGCCGCCTTTGATGTGTTCGCCGTCGAACCGCCATCTGACTCAGCGCTGCTGCAACTGCCGAATTTTCTGGCAACCCCGCATATCGGTGGCAGCGCCGAAGAAGCGATTGTCGCCATGGGCCGTGCCGCCATTGAAGGGCTGGATCATTTCAGGCTACCTGAGATCGGCGTCTTCCCGCCCGGCCGCTGGTGATACTCAGGCTTTCGGCTTGGTCGCCGAAATGAACCATGCCCATCCCATCACCTTACCAAGCCAGATTTCCAGTTTTGACTGATAAGGCCAGGGCTCGCCATAGACCAGCAGCCCACCCGGATGCGTGCCGTAGTGCTTGATCTGAAAACGCCGGTAAATTCGACCGAGCTTGGGGATCAGGTAAAAATAGAACTCACCCTTACGGGCGTTTATATCGACAAAGCGGCTGAACAGTTTATGAATGCCGGCATGTGTATAACAACGCGTGATCGGATTGGCGATCTGCTGCGTATCCTTGCCACCCCATTCCGTCGCCTTGCCCAGCCAGTTCTTGTCTCCGAATGCCTTGCCTTTGAGTAACCCGACGCACAACAACATGTTGATCCAGTAATGCCACGAACTCTTACAATACAGCATGATCACGGCACGGCCGCCCGGCTTAACAACGCGAAAGACTTCATCAATTGCCCGCTCGGTGTCGCGGGTATGATGGAGTACGCCGTTTGAATAAACGATATCAAAGCTGTCATCGGCAAAAGGCAAATTTTCGGCATCGCCCTGCATCGCCCGACAGGAAGCAGCATCATCGCCCAGAAGATCAAATTTTCTTTGTGTCGCCTGCGCACGAGCCGACGTCAGATCAATACTGATGACATCCGCACCATGAGCAGCAAACAAAGCCGAATGGCCGCCGGCACCGGGCCCTATTTCGAGAACCCTTTTACCCTGGAGAGCATGGAGCGGCATTTCAACTGCTGCCATATGGCGGCGCAACGTGAACATGTCTTTCAGATCGTCGATCGCCGCCAGCAGGACATCTCGTGTCAGACGGGCATCCACATCATCGTAAAGCGATGTGTAAAGACTGCCCCAAAAGGCCTGAATATCGGATTTGTTGTCGCCAGCCGTCATACATCCACTCCCCTGAACAGTTCGTATCGATAAGCGATGTTGAGCGCTTTCAAAAGGAAATTCCGACAGTTCACTGATGACCCTGTGCTCAGGGCATGGCTGATCGGGCGTGCCTTTGGCCGCTATCCGTCGGCGCCGTCATTTACGGCGCATCAGCCACCTTATGCGCAACCCTTGTTGCCGCTTTCGGTTGCCGAACCCAATCAGATGAAGGCTGTCACGGTCACGGAGCAGGCTCCTGCTTCAGGCTGCATCACAATCCCGTTGCCGGGGCTTGATCTTGAGTTGGATGCCGACAATCCCGATGCTTTCTTCCAGACCGCCGTTGATGACATCGAGGTTGATCTGGCCCGGCACCGGTTTGCCTGGATGCCGTTGCTGGAAAATGTGCCGGGGGCATACTTCCATATCGCATGGACGACGTGGCGCCGTTTGTTTTTCAACAGTGACGGCATGCACTGGCATCCATATACCGCTGCCGAGCGGGCCATCAACCTGATCGATGGCATGGCCCGTTTTGGCGCACCGGAAGATGTCAGCCGGCTGGCCGGCGATCTTGCCCATCATGCGAAAATGATTGCCGAGCGACTGGAATATTTTGGCCGACACAACACGTCAAACCATCTCGCCAATAATGGGCGCGGTCTGTATCGGATCGGTTGTGCCCTTGATGACGAACCGATCCGCAAACTCGGCTTCGACATTCTGTCACATGAAGCCGGGCGCATTCTTTTGCCCACAGGCATGTTGCGTGAAGGATCCAGTCATTATCACATGCTTTATGTGCGTAACTATCTTGATGTCTGGCTTTCAGCCGAGCGCCACGGGCACAGCGCCGAGGCAGAGACGTTCAAAAGCATCGGGGCGCGCATGCTCAGCGTAGCCAAAGCGTTGGCGCTGCCGGGCGGATTGCCGCTGATCGGCGATATCTCACCGGATGTGCCGCCGTCATATCTGGCTGGCATTGAACAGGGGCGATGCGCATGGACCGCCGCCCGCACGGATGCTGAAAATCAGATGCTGCAATCCCTGACCGACGGCCTGACCGCCGTGGCGCCGGACGACCTGCTTTCGGATGGCTGGGTACGCTGGTCCGATGCACGCTGGTCGGCGCTTGCGCACGTCCCGCCAGAAGGCTGGCCGTTCATGCCGGGCCATGCCCATCAGGATATGGGCAGTGCTGTAATTCATGTCGACGGGCGCGCGCTGTTTGTCGATCCGGGTCGCGGCATCTATGGCGACAGCCCGACCGCAGCCGCATACCGGACATCGTCCGTGCATGGCACATTGAGGATTGACGATCTTGACCCTTATCCGGCCAACAAACCATATTACAGCAATCTCTTTCGTGCCCGCATTGCCGGACCGGCAAAAGCGAAAACGCAACCGGATGGCTTCACGGTGACCCATGGCGGCTATCAACGGCTCGGCGTCGATGCGGTACGTCGGCAGTGGCGCTTTTCCGATACCGGCATGCGCATCATGGATGCCGTCACCGGTCGCGGTCTGCATCGAATCGATCGCTCTCTGGTAACGCCCGGCGCTGTGCGTGTTGAGGGCAACGCCGTCATCATCGACGAGCAGTTCAAGGTACATGCAGGCGACCATGAGCCCGCTATCCAACCAATCACGCTGTGGCAGGCTTATGGCAGCGGTGTTGCGCGGTAACAGGATTTCTTTCAAGACAACAGCCGCATTGCCGTGGACCGGCACCATGACCGTAGAGGACATGCGCTGATGTGCGGCATCGCCGGCATGTACATTCCGAAAGAGCGGCGCATCCCCGATCTTGATCTGGGGCGCATGCTTTCGTTCATGCGTCACCGCGGGCCGGATGGTGATGGTTTCTGGAAAAAGCCCGAACCGACGCTATCAGACCGGCGTTCCGCCGCCTCGCGATCATTGATCTCAAGACCGGAGATCAGCCGCTGGTTGATCCGCGCGCAGACCGGGTACTGAGCGGCAATGGCGAGGTCTATAACTATCTCGAACTGCGCCGACAGCATCCGGCCTATCCGTACAAGACCGCAAGGCGACATGGAAGCTGTGCTGGCCGCCGTGGATGCGCTCGGCGAGGATTATGTCAACGTGCTGAACGGCATGTATGCGCTGGCACTGTATGATGCCCGCACAGACTGTCTGGAACTGGTCCGCGACCGGCTCGGCGTCAAGCCTCTGTACTGGGCCGAGGTTGGCATCGGGCGGAATCATCTATGCATCCGAGATCAAACCGCTTTTTGCGAGCGGACTGGTGCATCCGGCAATCGACGCCGGCGCCGTTGATGCTTATCTGGCGCACGGCTATGTGCCGGGACCACAGACCCTGTTCAAGGGCATCAACAAACTGCAGCCCGGACACCGCCTGCGCATTGACGGTGACGGTGAAATCCTGATCGCTCCTTATTGGCAGGCAAAACCGGCAACGGGGCTGCCCACGGATGGTGCACAACTGGACGCGCATCTTTTGGCGCTGCTGGAAGACAGCGTGCGCCTGCAATTGCGCAGCGACGTGCCGGTCGGCCTGCTGCTGTCGGGTGGTCTCGATTCCGGTTTGCTGGTTGCCCTGGCCGCACGGCACACACCACATGCGCTGAAGACCTTTACCGCACGCTTCACCGATGGCGTTGATGAAAGCCCGTTGGCCGCCGAGGTCGCGGCACGTTATGGCACGGATCATCAGGTCATCAATGTTGATGCCGATGACGCCGCCGAGCACTTGTGGTCGCTTGCGTGGTATACGGAAGAACCGCTCAACGATGCCGCCCTGCTGCCGAATTTCCTGATTGAAAAGGCGCTCGGCGAACATGTGACCGTGTCGCTTAACGGTACCGGTGGTGACGAGCTGTTTGCCGGATACGGCCGCTATTTCCCGTTACCCGTCGAGAAACTGTACCTGCGCCTTCCGGCCTTTCTCAGACAGAGTCTGATCGAACCGCTGGTCGGTCTTGCTTCACCGATGCGGGCCTGGCAACTGAGCCGCGCCGAATTGTTTGAAAAATCACGCGGTGCCTACCTGCATGCCCATTCGACCCATTTTCCGCCTGCGATGCTGGCCCGGATCGGCCATGCATCGATCAGCACACACATGGCGCAAGTGGATGCCGCCGAGGCATTCCTTGCTGCCACGCCAAACGCCGCGCTGCAGACCGTCGGCCTTGCCGCCGACCTCGGCAGTTACCTGGTCGAAGACCTGCTGACGCTTCTGGATCGCACCAGCATGGCCGTCAGCGTCGAGGGACGCGTGCCGTTTCTTGATCACCGCTTTGTCGAAGCCGCACTCGGGGTGCCGCCCGATGTCCGCACGCCTAACGGACAACAGAAATTTCTTGAGCGCCGGATCGCCAAATCCCTGCTCCCCGAAAGCGTCATCAATGCGCCGAAGCAGGGATTTGTTTCGCCGGTACCGCGCTGGTTCAAAGGCGATGTCGGCAAGGCTGCCGAAAGACTGCTGACATCCAGACAGTCACTGGATCGGGGCTGGTGGTCGGCACAAGGAATCCGTTCCCTGATGCAGGCACCAGACCGTCATGCCTATCGGGTCTACAGCCTTTTGATGCTTGAGCTTTCCGTGCGCATGTTCGTCGACGGCACCATGCCCGATGCCGCACCCGGGGCCAGCCTGTCGGAGGTCGCCGATGCCGCGTGAGCTTGCACCTGTCAGCGTCATCATACCCGCCTACAATGCCGCCGGCACCATTACGCGTGCACTCACCAGCATTGCCCAACAAAGCCTGTCGCCCGCTGAAGTCATCGTTGTCGATGACGGGTCTCCGGACGCGACGGCAGCAATAGCCGAAAGCATGGCCGGTGCTTTGGGGGCAACCAAGCTGATCGTGATTCGCCAACCGAACAAAGGTGCGGGTGCCGCACGCAATCGCGCCATACAGGAAGCCACGCAACCGGTTTTGGCCTTTCTTGATGCCGATGACGAATGGCTGCCGGCAAAGCTCGAGCGATCCATGGCCGTCATGGCCGAGGGGGATTATCTGCTGGTTGCACATGATTATCTGGATGAGACGCCGGACGGTGATGTTCATGTTGATTGCCGCCGCCGCTACGAAGAAGCATCCGATCCCTATGTGCCGCTCTATCTGAAGGGTTATATCCCGAGCATTTCCGTTCTGACCCGACGCCAGGCGGTGCTGGATGCCGGGGGTTTCGACGAAAGTTTGCGGAACGCCCAGGACTTCGATCTGTGGCTGAAGCTGCTGGCTGATCCCAAGGCCCGCTTTACCCTGTTCGGCGAGGCATTGGCCCGCTATCACCATTCCGAAGGCAGCATAATGACGCACACGGAAAGGCGTATCGCGTGCTGCACGACAATTGCGCACAGATATGCACCGGCCCTGAAAGCCCGCCGGCAACCGGTTTACAGAACGTTGCTCCGCCGCATTGCCATTATCTATATGGAAGCCGCACGGGTCAGACCCGAGGCAAGCATCATGCTTGGTTTCAGGGCGGTCCTGGCGATCATCAATGCGGGGCTGAGCCATGCCTGCGCGCCGGCAAACGCAGACGCCGTATCCGACCAAGCAAGAATAACGGATCCGGCTATCCTGAGTGCGCTCTGGGTTTTCGCCGTGCTGATCGCTTATCTGTCACAGTTCCAGCATTTGGTCGGTCCTGTTCTGAACGCCCTGGGCTTCACATCCTCATGATGCCCTTTCTGGTCACAGGCTGGATGTCCATAGCGGCGATCGGCGCCGGCTTAATGATGCTGCGGGCCGTTGGTGTGTTATCCGTATTATCCCAGTGCGAACGACTGGCACTTGGTTTCGTGCTTGGTGTCGGCATCATCGGCTGGCTGGTATTTTTTCCGGGCCTCGTAGCATTCTTCGACAAACCGGCTTTCATCATCATTCTGCTGGTGCTGACGGCAGGGCTCCTTTTCTTAAGATCGCCGGCGCGCCCGCACACATCCACCAGGCTGACAACGCTTGAATGGGTCGTCATATTCGGTCTGGCGCTGATGGCTGCAATGGATTTTGCCGAAGCCCTGGCACCGGCAGCCGATGCCGACACGCTGGCCTATCATTTCGAAACCCCGAGGCGGTTTCTCGCTGATCACACGATTTATGCCATACCCCGGGCCCTGGACGGGGTTACCCAACTCCTATTACAGCTGACGTATGGTGTCGCGCTCGGCCTCGGCGGCAAGACAGCCCTGAATGTGTGGACGATGGTGACCGGCTGGAGTCTCGGCGCACTGTTCTATGTCATCGCACAACGTCACGTGAGCAGGCTGTGGTCGCTGACGGGGGTACTGCTTCTGATGACGACGCCTGCCGTTATCTATTCGGCCGGCACCGGTCAGGCTGAAGTGCGGCTCGCGGCCTTTGCCCTGCTCAGCGCCTATGCTGCGGTCATGGCGCTGGGTGAGGAAGCTGATAGCCCCCTGCGTCTGCGCTGGGTGATCATCGCCGGACTGGCCGCCGGATTTTTTGCCGGTGCCAAAATAACAGGTCTGATTTTTGCGTTATCTGTCTCACTGGTATTGCTCCTTGGTCACCGCAGACTCCTGATGGTCACGGTCTTTTCGACTGCCGTCGCGATCGCCGGGGCGCAATGGTACATTTTCAACGGCTATGAAACAGGCGATCCCCTGTATCCATTGCTCTGGAAATTTGTACCGTTATCACCTGATTACCCGTGGAATGAATTCCTTGCCGCCAAGATGGAAGCCTTCCGGCTGAGCGAGAGACCTGAGCCGGTCTCACTGATGTGGTATCTCGCGTATCCATTCAGAACCATTATTGCGCCGCTGCCGACATTTGAATCTCTTCGCACCGGACTCGGTCCGGCCATGCTGATTGTGCTGCCGTTCGCAGCATTGGCGATGATCAGGACCCAGCGTGTGCACATCACCCTGATGTTCCGGTTACTGCTGATTGCTGTCACCTTCTATACAATATGGTATTTTATCGGCCCCTCCCTTCGCGTGCGCCACCTGCTGCCAATCTATCCTTTGGTCCTGCTCGGCGGGCTGGCCGGTGTCAGCAGGTTCCTAGACGGTCGCCGTATTTCAACAATGGTCGTCGCTGCCGGTATCGCAATCCTGTTAGCCGTACAGATCACCGGTCAGGGTGTCTTCAGCAAGAAATTCATCGCGTATCTGGTCAAAAATGAACAGCCGGCGGATTTTCTCGCGGCCAACGTATCGGGCTACAGCATTGTCGAATGGCTCAACCAGAATCTGACCGCAAACGACCGGGTCTTCGTTGTAAACAGGGAATGGCCTTTTGTTTTGGACGTTCCCTATTTCATGGCCCACCCCGACAACCAGGCCCTGATTTCGATCTATCAGGAAGCAAAAGATACCCGGCAGTTTATTGCAGAGATGGCTGCCCAAGGCATTACACATCTGGCAATTCCAAAATCCACCTATACTGGCAAAGACCAGCCTGCCTTAGGGCGCTTCCTGAACAACATCGAGCCTTCCGGCTGTCTCCGCAAAATCACAGAACGCGAAGCCACATCGATCCATTCAAGAACGCTGCCCAATTTTGGCATGGCCGAAAATACTTATGTGATCTTTGCGATCAAACCTGACACGTGCCATCCTTTCTAAGGTCGTCAGATGATCATTGAGAGTGCGCAAACCGATACCCTTCGTTATAAACAGTGTTCTGAATTTTATCAGCAACGGCCCGGGAAATTGTTCGGATGAAAGTTGTTATACTTTGCGGTGGTCAAGGCACGCGCATTCGCGATGTCGCCGAGGATATTCCAAAACCGATGATCCCCATCGGCGAGCGGCCGATCCTTTGGCATATCATGAAAAATTTTACCGGCTTCGGGTTCAACGACTTTGTTCTTTGCCTCGGCTATCGCGGCCAGATCATCAAAAATTTCTTTATCAATTACGACATGCTGACGCACGATTTTACGCTGACCCTGGGAAAACCGGATTCTCTTGAGATCAACAGCCGCGCCACCCATGAAGACTGGCGCGTTACCCTGGCTGAAACGGGACTGAACGCGATGACCGGCGACCGGGTGAGGGCGATCCGGAAATATGTCGCTGATGACGAAACCTTCATGCTGACCTACGGCGACGGCCTCAGCGATATCGACATTGACGCTCTGATCGCGTTTCACCACAAGCACGGCAAGGTGGCGACGGTGACCGGCGTCAGACCGCCTGGACGCTTTGGCGAGCTGGAGTCCGGTGATGACGGACAGGTCATCGAATTCAACGAAAAACCGCAGGCCACGGGCGGCCGGATTTCCGGCGGATTTTTTGTCTTCAACCGCAAGATTTTTGATTATCTGCCCGATGACGACGGCCTTATTCTTGAAGAGTCCCCGCTCAGGAAACTGGTCGCTGACCAGCAATTGATGATGTATCACCACGACGGGTTCTGGCAGTGCATGGACACCTATCGTGATTTCAAATATCTGAGCGGCCTCTGGGAAGACGGCAATCCACCATGGAAAAACTGGCCATGAATTTTCCATTCGATCCGGAAGTTTTCCGTGGCCGCCGTGTCCTGATCACCGGCGATACCGGGTTCAAGGGATCGTGGCTGGCATTGTGGCTGGATCGCATGGGCGCCAAGGTCTGGGGCTTTGCCTTGCCACCCGAAGGCGAGCGCAGCCACTTTTCGATGCTGGGTCTTGCCGAGCGCATCACACACCGGGACGGTGATATCCGTAGCCGGGATGACATCAAAGCTGCCGTCGACGCTGCCCAGCCGGAAATCGTCTTTCATCTGGCGGCACAGTCGCTGGTCAAGCGCTCGTACGCAGATCCTAAACTGACCTTCGACACCAACTTCGGCGGTGCCGTCAATCTTCTCGATGTGTTGCGTGATGCTCCTGGCGTGGCGGCATTGGTCTTCATCACATCTGACAAATGCTATCTGAACAAGGAATGGGACTGGGGATACCGGGAAACCGACGAGCTGGGCGGACTTGATCCGTACAGCGCATCAAAGGCAGCGACCGAACTTGCTTTCAAGGCCTATGCGGCATCGTATCTTGATGCCAACCAGACGCTGGGCGCGGCTACGACCCGCGCCGGCAACGTGATCGGTGGCGGCGACTGGGCCGCGGACCGGATCGTACCCGACTGCATCCGCGCCCTTGAGAGCAACCAGCCGATCCGCATCCGCATGCCGCACGCAACCCGCCCATGGCAGTACGTGCTGGAACCGCTGAGCGGTTATCTGTGCCTCGCCGCCAGAATGCTCGAAGATCCTGTGCGCTATCGTGGTGCATGGAACTTTGGCCCGGGCGAAGATTCGGTCCGCACTGTGCATCAGCTGACCAAGCAACTGGTGGCCGATTGGGGCAGCGGTGAGATCATCGTCGATCAGCCGAAGGATCTGGCCTACGAAGCCACCCTGCTGCACCTAAGCATCGACAAGGCGCGCAACCGGCTCGGCTGGGCACCGCGTTGGACCGTCGATCGCTCGATCCGGGAATGTGCGATCTGGTACAGTGCCGTCCTGAACGGAACCGATGCCTACACAGCCAGCACCTGCCAGATTGACGCATACATGAGTGGCGAATGATTGACGGCGTCCTGATCCGGCCGCTCAAGATTATTCCCGACAGTCGCGGGCAGATCATGCACATGCTGCGTAGCGACAGCCCCGGGTTTGCCGGTTTCGGCGAAGTTTATTTTTCTTGCATCGAGCCCGGTGCCATCAAGGCCTAGCGCAAGCACACGCAGATGACCATGCAGCTTTGCGTGCCATCAGGCGCTGTCGAGGTCGTGTTGTTTGATGCCAGACCCGGCAGCACCAGCAACGGCAAGGTGCAATCCATCACGCTGTCGCCCGCATCTGCTGACACCTATGCCCTTCTGAGCATCCCGCCCGGCATATGGAACGGCTTTCGGGGGATTGCCGATACGACTTCGATTATCGCCAACTGTGCATCTCTGCCGCATGATCCGGGTGAAGCTGAAGGGTGCGACTGGAACGATCCGGCTATTCCCCACACATGGCCCAGGGGATGACACGGGTCGTCGTCACCGGCGGCTTTGGATATGTCGGCGGGCGACTTGTGCAGGCCTTGCTGGCCGAAAATTGTATTGTCAGCGTTTCAACCAGACGGACGCAGGATCAGCTCCCGCCCTGGGCCAAAGACCGCGTTCAATGGGGGCGCGATCTAGACGAACTCTGCGCCGGTGCCGATACCGTTATCCACCTGGCCGCCCCGAACGAGACCCTTGCCGCGGCCACACCCGAACGTGCGATCCATGACACCGTCCAGCTGACCGATCAGGCCCTTGCCGCCGCCCGCAAAGCCGGCGTCGGACGCTTCGTTTATTTCTCCACCGTGCATGTTTATGGCCGCCTCGCCGGACACATCACCGAGCAGACGCCGACGGCGCCAGTCCATCCCTATGCTGTGGCACACCTTCAATCCGAGCACCGTGTCCGGGATGCCGCCGGGGACAATCTGCAGGCGCTTGTGATCAGATTGTCGAACGGCTTTGGTGCGCCGGCTGATCCCGGGGCCGACAGATGGACACTACTGGTCAACGATCTTTGCCGTCAGGCCGTCTGCGAGGGCAGCCTGACCCTTAATTCAAGCGGTCTGCAGTGGCGCGACTTCATCCCGCTCAGCGATGTGACGCGGGCGTTGGCGTTTCTGTTGGCGTCACCGCAAAGCACACCTTGTGAGACCCTCAATCTTTGCCGGGGCACCAGCTTGACCGTCGCCCAGATGGCAGCGCTGATCCTTGATCGCGCCCGCCTGCTGATTGATCCGGAAATGCCGCTCCGCATCAGCCCGCGAGGGACAGAGCCGGACATGCCGGCACTCGTGATCGACAATCAAAGATTGCTGCAGAAAGGCTTTCGGCTGACAACACCTTTTGAACAGGAAATCGACCGCCTGCTCAAGTTCTGCATGGATGCCTGGCCCGGCGGGCGCTGAGCGGTCCGTGTTTTTGTTCGTCAATAACGGCAATTGTTGCTAGGACATGAACTTCGTCGACGGGTTCGGTCAAGTTGTTTCGCCATTTTTGATCGACATGGCGGAGTATTCATGTCCACTGCGCCAAAAACCCTCACCATCATCATTCCCGCCTATAATGAATCGGCGACAATTGCCGAGTGTGTACGGCGGGTGGTGGCAGCAGATAAACGCGGGCTCGACTGGGATATCGTCATTTCTGACAATGTCTCGACGGACGGCACCCGGCAAATCCTTGAGAAATTCGATGACCCCAAAATCAAGGTGGTATTCCGCGACAGCCACTCCGGCAAGGGCGCGAACCTGCGCACGGCCCTGGCCCATGCGACCGGCGATATCGTGCTCTGGCAGGATGCCGATCTTGAATACAATCCCAAGGATTACGTCGACGTGCTGGAGCCATTTTTCGAGACGGATGCCGACGTCGTTTACGGCTCGCGTCTGGCGCGTGCCAAGTACTGCAAGGTTTACGGGACGCTGAATTATTTTGCGAACAAAGTGCTGACCTGGACAGCCAACGTTCTTTTCAACCGTATTTTCACCGACATCGAGACCGCCATCAAAGCGTTCCGCCGCGAAGCCATCTTGTCGCTTGATCTGGTGTCTGAAGGCTTCGAGATCGAACCGGAAGTCACCGCAAAAATCTGCAAGGCCGGTTTGAATATTTACGAAGTCCCGATTTCCCATGCGGCGCGCGGCTACGAAGAAGGCAAAAAAGTTCGCTGGTGGCATTTCTTCACCAGTATCTGGAGCCTGATCAAATGGCGGTTCGTGGGTTGATTGCGCACGGCACTTTATATCCGGTTCAACCCAGCTACCGACGTCAACGACAGGTAACATCGTGAACGAACACGCACACGTTTATGAAGGGCGCGAATTCGAAGCGGCAGCCAATCTTGCCAATTATTACCGCTGGATTATCGATAGCTTCAGACCTTACCTGAAAGGTGCCGGGACAGAAATTGGGGCCGGCGTCGGAAATTTTTCCCGCTATCTGCGGCCGTTTCATACGCAACTTGATCTGGTCGAACCTTCACCCGTTCAGCAACCGGCGTTGCAATCCCTTTACAAGGATGACCCGGGCGTCGGTGTTTACGCACAATCCATCGAAGCCTACCGCCAACAGGCCGGCGATGCCTCCAGAGACTGCTTCTGCCTCGTCAATGTTCTTGAACACATTGAAGATGACGGCGCCGCCCTCAGCGATATGAAGGCCATGCTCAGGGATGGTGGCCACGTCTGCATATTTGTCCCGGCCCTGCCCTTTCTCTACAGCAAACTCGATGAACTGTTCGGCCATTACCGCCGCTATACCAAGGACGAGCTGACACGCAAGATGACGGATGGTGGACTGGAGATCGTCGCCTGCAAATATATGGATATGCTGGGCGTCCCAGCCTGGGGATTAATCAATACGATGTTGGGCTCGACAAACCTGAACCCCCGTATGGTTACCATCTACGACACCCTTTGTGTGCCGGTGACCCGTGCCGTGGAAGCGATTATCCCGGCGCCTTTCGGCAAGAGCCTGCTGGTTGTCGGGCGCAAACGTGACTGATCTCTGGCCCGTGATTGCTGCCGCCGGGGCGAGCTTCCTGTTCGCCGTCATCGGTACCGGCGTACTTGTCAGGCTGCTTGCCCGGAAGGGGATCGTTGATCAGCCTAACGCGCGCAGTTCGCACCAACAGGCCAAACCCCGAGGCGGCGGCATCGCCATACTGGCCGCCATTGCCGCCGGCATTGCCGTGCTTTCCATCGGCGGCACGACAATGCCGGACGGCCTTGGGTCCGTCGCAGCAGCTGCGCTCATTCTGGCGCTGGTTTCATGGGTTGACGATGTTCGGGGGCTGCCTGCGCTTGCCCGGCTGATTCCGCAGATCGTCTGCGTTGCCGCAATCCTCTATCACCTGCCGGTCACAGGCATTGCCGCCCTTTCCGGACTGCCTTATTGGGCACTGAACCTGCTGCTTGGGCTTGCCTGGTTATGGTTCATCAATCTTTA
This sequence comes from uncultured Rhodospirillales bacterium, assembly GCA_965284225.1. Lineage (GTDB taxonomy): Bacteria > Pseudomonadota > Alphaproteobacteria > Rhodospirillales > Casp-alpha2 > UBA4479. The sequence continues at coordinate 501,179 of CBDIRN010000002.1, read as the reverse complement.
TAATTTCATGGACGGGATCGACGGGATAACCGGCGTCGAAACGCTGGTCATCACCATCGGCATCTTTGTCATATCCCGGATCACCGGTGATCAGAGCCCGCTACAGGAGCCGGTCCTGGTCATCGCTGCTGCGGCCGCAGGCTTTCTGATCTGGAACTGGGCACCGGCCAGAATATTCATGGGCGACGTCGGCAGTGTGCCTTTGGGATTTATCCTCGGCTGGTTTTTGCTCGAATTGGCTGATGCCGGGTATCTTCTGGTAGCCCTGATCCTGCCCGGTTACTATCTGGCCGATGCAACGGTAACGCTGCTGTCCCGCTTGAAACGCGGCGAAAAAATCTGGCAGGCGCACAAACAACATGCTTATCAGCGCGCCGTCCAGAACGGCAAGACGCACAGCAACGTCTCCATCCACATCGGCTGTTGCGGGTTGCTCCTGATTGGCCTAGGCGTTACCAGCATTTACTATCCTTGGCCAAGCGGCATTGCGGCCTGCTTGGTCGTCGCGTTGCTGCAGTGCTATCTGCTGCGCACAAGAACCTGATCGGCCAATTCCTGACGATGTTCACAGCATTCAAATTTCCGGCCCCGATGCCCAGCCGATACGGCATCGTCTATCTGATCCTTGCGGCCGCCTTGCCGATACTCCCCTTGTTCAACAACAAAGCTATCGTGCCATTAGCGATTGCGTGCGCGCTGGCGCTTTTCATGATGGCCGCGAAAGACGGCAAGCTGGGTGCCATCGCACGAATCGACCGGTTTTTATGGCTTGGCCTTGGCGGTTATCTGGTCACTGCCCTGGTTTCCTCCATCCTTGGCGACACCTGGGCGGCAGCGTTCATCTCGCTTGGCAAATTGCTGGGTCTTTCATTGATCGCGATTATCCTGATACCGCTTCACGTACGACTGACCCCGTTAGATATCCGCTGGATAGCCTGTGTACTGATTGCTGCGGTGACCTTCACGCTGCTCTGGATGGGTGTTTTTATTGTGAACGACACAATGAAGCATGCCGGGGCACTTGATGCACAATACCGTGAATGGATCGGCATGTACGGGTACTTCTGGTTCAAGCCTGCAACCACCGTGGCGGTCGTCATTTCGTTGATCGCCGGTATTTTTCTGCACCGTAACGGATATCGGATTTCCGCTATAATCCTTGCTGCCTCAAGTGCCGCTTTTTGCTATTGGATCAGCAGCCGAACGGCGTTTTATGGCATGTTGATCGCCTTGGCGCTTGGCGTCATCTATCACGTCATGGGCCGGTACAGGCTCAGGATCACTTTGCTGGCACTGGCGATTGCATTTGCCCTACCCCCCGCGATAAACACGCTCGGCTTTTCACCCGATCGCATCAGCGCCCACCTTAGCCGGGCCAGCTCGGGATCAAACTCCATTGTCTATCGCCTGCATATTTGGGAATTTGTCGTCGATAAGATTACCGAAAAGCCATTCCTCGGATATGGCGCCGGGGCTTCAAAGCGCCTTGGCACGGATGATGTCGGCACGCTTCAAGATAAAAAATTCGGCGAACTCGGTGAGCCGATACCGGTACATCCCCACAACGCCATACTGCAGGTCTGGCTGGAATTCGGATTTGCAGGGGCACTGTTCATTTTTCTGCTGATTGCGCGTGGCATGGCAATAACCAACAAGCATCTTATTGAGCCCTGGCAGCGCATCTGGGTATCCGCAAGCGGGGCCCTGATCGCATGCTTTTTCGGCTTCAATTTCAGTATTGCATCCAGTTGGTGGCTTGTCACTGTTATCACCAGCATCGCAATCGCTGCTGCTTTCATTGGGCCAAAATCGATGGCGCCCGTTCCAGAGGAAAATAGCCTCCGTTGAAAATTCTGTTTTTCACCGAAAATTTTCCACCCGAGACAAACGCTGCAGCAACACGTGTCTATGAGCGTGCCCTTTACTGGACCAAATGGGGCCATCAGGTCACCATTATCACCTGCCAGCCGAACTTTCCCCACGGCAAGGTCTTTGACGGATATCAAAACCGGAACAGCACCGAGGTGATGGACGGTTTGCGTGTGGTTCGCGTCCGCACCTACATCGCGCCCAACCAGGGCATCATCAAGCGCGTTGTTGATTTTCTCAGCTTCATGATCAACGGCTATAGAGCCGCATGCAAAGAGCCCGCGCCCGACGTTGTGATATCGACGTCACCTCAGTTTTTCTGCGCCGTTGCGGCATGGTGGTTCGCCAAGAGACGCGCTTACAAGTATGTCTTCGAGCTTGGCGATCTGTGGCCAGCATCGATCGCAGCAGTGGGTGCCATGAAGGCTAATCTGGCGCTCCGCATGATAGAAAAACTGGAATTGCAAATGTACCGCGACGCCGATGCGGTGGTGGCGCTGACCTCATCGTTCAAGGAAAACCTCGTGCAGCGGCAAATTCCGGATAGCAAGATAGCCGTGGTCATCAATGGTGTTGATTTGTGGCGCTATGCACCGAAGCCCCGCAACGCTGTGCTCGCCCGTACGGCCGGCACCGCCGACGCTCGTTGCGTCATCGGCTACATCGGCACGCACGGCATGGCGCATGCGCTTGGCAATGTACTTGATGCCGCAGCGCTTTTGCGTGATCGCAAGGATATTGCGTTTCTGCTGGCGGGCGCCGGTGCCGAACGCAACGCCCTGATGGACAGGTCCAAGGCCGAAGGCCTGGACAACGTCCGGTTTCTTGAATCGCAACCGAAAAGCCGGATGCCCGACGTCTGGTCGCTCTGCGATGTCGCGCTGGTTCATCTGAAGAATTCGCCCGTCTTCGAAGGCGTCATTCCATCAAAAATCTTCGAGGCCATGGGGATGGGATTACCGATCATCTTCGCCGGGCCGACAGGTGAAGGCAGCCGGATCGTCGATGCGGCCAATGCGGGCGTTCTTGTCAGGTCGGAAGATCCTGCAGCACTGGCCAACGCGATCCGGCAAATTGCCGATGATGCCGAATTCCGCACGCGTTTGGCGCAGCACAGTCAGGCCGCGGCATCCAGCTACAGCCGTGAAACACAAGCCAGCCATATGCTGCGCGTGCTGGAAGCCGTCGTTTCCGGTGATGGCAACAAGGCCGGGTCAATCATGCCCGGTACCAGTAAGCCTTCATGAAAATCGGCCTTACCGGCGCCAACGGCTTTATCGGTGGCCATCTGCTGCCGTGCCTGTTGAAAAATGGCCACACGGTCCGCGCCCTGGTGCGTGATCCCGATCACATGACCGGGGACGCAAGCGAGGTTGTCCGCATCCCGACGCTCGACAGCAAAACGGACCCCGCACGCTTGAAAGAGGTACTTGAAGGCCTTGATGGCGTCGTGCATCTGGCGGCCAGCGTTCATGTCATGGACGGCTCTCTGGATGAGGCCGTTTATCGCGACATAAACGTGCAGGGCAGTATCCGTCTATATCAGGCGGCGGTTGCCGCAGGCCTGCAGCGGTTTGTTTATCTGAGCTCGGTCAAAGCCGCCGGCGAGCGATCCGGTACCACGCCTTTGACGCCTGATACCAGCACCGGACCGGAAGACGCTTACGGACGCTCCAAGCGCGACGCGGAGGTCGAGTTGCGCAAGCTGGCGCAAAACAGCGCCTGCCGATTAATCATTCTCAGGCCGACATTTGTTTACGGTTGGCCTGCGGTCGGGAATTTCAAGACGCTCCTGTCCGCGATCCTGAAAGGCATGCCGTTACCGATTCGGGCCATTAAAAACCGGCGCGACATGACCTATGTCGGCAATCTGGCCGACGCCATCCGCGCCGCCTGCACCGCGCCCGGACTAAGCGAACAACCTTATTTCATTTGTGATGGCGCTCCCGTTTCGACGCCGGAATTTGCCGGAAACGTCGGTCGTGCATTTGCCAGATCAGCACGACTTATATATATGCCCGTCTGGTTACTCAAAATTTGCGGGGCAATAACGGGTCGCTCGGCAATGATCGCCCGCCTGATTGAGAATTTCGAGGTTGATGGCGCACCGTTCCGCCGTGACGCGGCTTGGCTACCACCGTATAACATGCCGGATGGCCTCGGCGAATGCGCCGAATGCTGGCGAAACGACACCAGGAAGGGAAAACAGTCGGCGTGAGATGGATGCATCGGATTTCCGGACGCGGCTTGATCGCCTACAGCCATGACATTGTCATGGCCGGGCTTTCGTTCATCGTTGCCATGTATCTGCGTCTCGGCGCGACCAATTACTCCATAAGCACTGAACTGCTGGTCGAAGGCGCGGTCGCCATGACCCTGATCGGGGTCGCCGTTTTCTGGGTATCGGGTCTTTACCGGGGTGTCTGGCGGTACGCGTCGATTGATGACCTGATGGCCATCACCAAGGCGGTGACGATTACCATGCTGGTTTTTATCGTCATCATGTTTACGTGGTCCAGGATGGGTGCTGTTCCCCGGTCCGTCCCTTTTATCAACTGGCTTGTGCTGATGGCCATGCTCGGTGGTCCCCGGTTCATTTATCGTTTCTGGAAAGATCGCCGGATCGATTTGTCCCTGCTCAACAATACCGCCCGCATCCCGGTACTGCTGGTTGGCGCATCGGATGGTGCTGACCAGTTTTTACGTGGTCTCCGTCAAAGCGCGGATACGCCCTATACCGTCGTCGGCATTTTATCAGAGCACCCGGAGCGGGTCGGCCGGACCATCCGCGGTGTCGACGTTCTCGGCACCGTCGACAGCCTTGAGACTGTGTTCGCTACATTGAAAACGCGCAATCTGACACCGCAACGGCTGATCCTGACCAAAGACGAAATCAAGGGCGCACCGGTACGCGACTTGCTTGAGCGCAGCGCCAATCTCGGTCTCACATTGGCGCGCATCCCCCGCGCCACGGATTTCCAGCAGGCCGATCAGGACCATATTGAAATCAAGCCTGTGGCTATCGAAGATCTGCTCGGCAGGCCGCAGACCCCGCTTGACCGCGCCGTCATGCAGGGCCTGATTGCCGGCAAGCGTGTCGTCGTGACCGGTGCCGGCGGAAGTATCGGCTCAGAACTCGCGCGCCAGATCGTCCGCTTGAATCCGGCTTCGGTGAGCCTGATCGAAAATAACGAATATGCGCTCTACACCATTGATCGCGAGCTTGAAGAGACACGCCCGGATGTGCAGCGTCAGGCGATCATCCTTGATGTTCGCGACAGACAGCGTGTCGCTGACGTGTTTGCCAGACTTGGCGCTGATATCGTCTTCCACGCCGCTGCGCTGAAACATGTGCCCCTGGTCGAGAACAATCCGGCCGAAGCCATCAGAACCAATATCAGCGGCACCATCAATGTTGCGGATGCCTGTCTGCAATCGGGCGTCACCGCGATGGTGCAAATATCAACGGACAAGGCGATCAACCCGACCAGCGTTATGGGCGCGACCAAGCGGGCGGCAGAAATGTATTGTCAGGCCCTTGATCTGGCCGGCGGTGGTAAGGGCTGCCGGTTCGTCACCGTTCGCTTCGGTAATGTGCTCGGGTCAACGGGCTCCGTTGTGCCGCTGTTTCAGCGGCAGCTTGATAAAGGCGGTCCGCTAACCGTGACCCACCCGGAGATGACGCGCTATTTCATGACCATCCGCGAAGCGGTCGAGCTGGTTCTGCAGGCGTCGGCGCTGGGCAGCACAGGCGCGCAAACCGACGGCCGCATATTCGTGCTCGATATGGGCGAGCCGGTGAAAATCGTCGAGCTGGCCCGCCAGATGATCCGGCTTTCCGGCAAGGTGCCCGATCAGGACGTCATCATAGAATTCAGCGGTATCCGTCCCGGCGAAAAGCTCTACGAAGAAGTGTTCCACGACCACGAAACGACCGTAGAAACAAATCATGCCGGACTTTTGCTGGCAGCGCCCAGAGTTGTCGCCATCGAAGAATTGAGGCGGCAGATGGCCCCCCTGATACAGGCCGGCGATGCCGGCGACGACCAAAGTGTCCGCCCCATTCTGCACGATATTATCCCGGAATATGCCGAAATCGACCACGCGCAGCCACAGCGCCGCAACCAGTCCACCTGAGAACCGAGCCGATAAGGAATTGATGACAAGATGACTAATGCCAGGATTTCCCGCGCCCTCATCAGTGTTTCCGATAAAACCGGATTGATTGAACTTGGTCAGGCGTTGGCCAATGCCGGTGTCGAGATTTTATCGACCGGTGGCTCAGCCAAGGCCCTTCGTGATGCCGGGGTTGCCGTCATCGAGGTTTCTGATTTTACCGGTTTTCCGGAAATCATGGATGGCCGCGTCAAAACTCTGCAACCGAAAATTCATGGCGGGCTTCTGTCCGTGCGCGGCAATGCGGACCATGAAGCCGCCATGACGGCCCACGGCATCCAGCCGATCGATCTGCTGGTCGTCAATCTGTATCCGTTTGAAGAAACCGTTGCACGCGGTGCCGATTTCGATACCTGTATCGAGAACATCGACATCGGCGGACCCGCCATGATCCGGGCTGCATCAAAGAACCACGCCTTTGTTACCGTCGTCGTCGATCCCGGCGACTATGATCGCCTGATCTCTGAGATGTCCGCAAATGACGGTGCCACCACAGCCGATTTCAGAACCCGGCTCGCCGCCAAAGCCTACGCCCGCACCGGCAGTTACGATGCCGCCATATCCAGCTGGTTCGCCAATCATCTGGGGGAAACGTTCCCGGACCGCACCGTCATGTCCGGATCGCTGCGACAGGTGCTGCGGTATGGTGAGAACCCGCATCAACAGGCGGCCTTCTATAGCAATTCGGAAAATCGCCCCGGCATTGCCACCGCCGAACAACTGCAGGGCAAGGAACTCAGCTTCAACAACCTGAACGATACCGATGCCGCATTCGAGCTGGTCGCCGAGTTTACGGAGCGGCCGGCCTGCGTCATCGTCAAGCACGCCAACCCGTGTGGTGTCGCCGTTGCCGACAATCTCGCACAGGCTTACAGCCGGGCACTGGCGTGCGATACGGAAAGTGCCTTCGGCGGCATTCTCGCCTTCAACCGCGAACTTGATGCGGAAACCGCCAAGCTGGCCGCCGAACTGTTTGCCGAAGTGATCATTGCGCCGAAAATATCCGATGCCGCCAAGACGATTTTCATGGCCAAGAAAAACCTCCGCGTGCTGGAAACAGGCACGTTGCCGAACCCGCAGGCCCCCGGCATGACGGTGCGCTCACTGGCTGGCGGGTATCTGTTGCAAAACCGCGACGGGTTGCTGACTTCGAGCGATCTGAAAGTCGTCACCAGGCGCCAGCCGAGTGAAGCCGAGATGGCGGATCTGCTGTTCGCCTTCACCGTCTGCAAGCACGTCAAATCCAACGCCATCATCTATGCCAAAAACGGCGCCACGGTCGGCGTCGGTGCCGGACAGATGAGCCGCGTCAATTCATCACGGATCGCTGCCTGGAAAGCCGCCGATGCGGCCCGTGTTGCGGGTGATGAAAAAAGCTGGGCCATCGGCTCGGTCGTCGCCTCGGATGCCTTTTTCCCGTTTGCTGACGGCCTGATCGCGGCAGCCGATGCCGGTGCTACCGCCATCATCCAGCCGGGCGGTAGCGTCCGCGATGAAGAGGTTATTGCCGCAGCCGACGACAAGGGCCTGACCATGGTCTTCACCGGCATGCGCCATTTCCGCCACTGACAACCGCTTCGAGAGGCCAGACACTAAACTAAGCCTGGCGTCCGTAGGAATCTTCCAGCCGGACGATATCGTCTTCTTCCAGATAATCGCCGGTCTGCACTTCGATCAGGTGGATGTCGGTATCGCTGCGGTTTTCCAGCCGATGCTTTTCGCCGGCCGGAATATAGATCGACTGGTTGGCGTTGAGCTCGATTTCCTGCTCGCCCTTGGTCACCGTTGCCGTGCCGTCGACCACCACCCAGTGCTCGGCCCGATGTTCGTGACGTTGCAGCGATAGCCTACCGCCCGGCCGAACCGTGATCCGTTTGGCGCGGAATCCGCTGCCACGGTCAATGTCCTGATACGAACCCCACGGACGATGCACCTTGTTCGCGGTTTCAACTTCCGCCCGGCGCTCGGTATGCAGTTTATCGACGACGCCGCGCAGTTCCTGCGACACACTTCGGTCCATAACTAGGACGCAATCATCGGTCGTCACCACGACCAGTCCGTCCACGCCGACCAACGTGGCCAGGCCGTGTTCGGCCTGCACCAGACAGTTTCTGGAATTGCTCAGCACCACATTACCGACACTGGCATTGCCGTCGGCGTCCTGTGGCAGCACCCGCCAGATCGCATCCCAAGAACCGATATCGCTCCAGCCCATCTCGACCGGGACAACCGCCCCGAGGCTGAATGTTTCCATCACCAGCCGGTCAAATGACTCGGCTGGAAAATCTGCATAGGCATTTGCATCAAGACGGATGAAATCAAGGTCGCGCTTGCTCTCGGCCACTGCGCGGCGCGCCACTGAACCCATCCCCGGCTGCGCAGCTTCAAAGGCACCCAGTGCCGTTGCCGCCGACAGGACAAAAATGCCCCCGTTCCAAAAATGGCGGCCCGTTTCTATGAAGCGGGTCGCCGTTTGCATATCCGGCTTCTCGGTAAAGCGGACAATGTCACGAACGCCCGGAAAACCCTCGACCGGGCTTCCGGATTCGATGTAGCCATATCCGGTTTCCGGCGTGTCCGCATGAATGCCGAAAGTGACGATGCGCCCCGCCACAGCACATTGATAAGCGGTATCGACAGCGGCCAGAAACGCTGCATTGTCCCGGATCAGATGATCTGACGGCAGAACAAGCATGACAGCATCGCCACCGTGGGTGGCGTCAACGTGGGCCGCAGCGGCGGCAATGGCAGCCGCCGTATTTCTGGCTTCCGGCTCAAGCAGGATATCACACGGCTCCAGCCCGGCATCGCGCAATTGTTCCGCAACCATGAAGCGGTGCTCGTCGTTACAGACGAAGACCGGCCGCTCGAATACTGCTGGGTCCGTAACCCGCCTGGTGGTGGCAACAATAAGACTTTCGTCGCCCGTCAGTTCAAGAAACTGTTTCGGCCGGGCGCGTCTGGACAGCGGCCATAGCCGGGCACCCATGCCACCGGACAGGATGACGGGAACAATCGACATCTAGAACTTTCTCGAACTGACCAGCGACGCATCCATATTTCTGAGCCGCAGGAACTGCGCCAGAATGTGCATGATCGACTGATGGGCATCTTCGACAACGCCGTAATTGTCCGCGTCCACATGCAGATTGATATCGGCCAGCGCTGCCGTACGGCCCCCGGAAAATCCCGTGAAGGAAATGACCCGGACATGATTGGCCGTGGCCCACGTCGCAGCGCGAACCACGTTCTCGCTATCGCCTGACGAAGAAACCGTTATCAGCACATCCCCCGGGCCGGCCATGGTCCGCAGTTGATAGGAGAAAATCTCGGCATAGGAAATATCGTTGGCAATTGCCGTCAGGGTCTCCACCGTCGACGCCAGCGAAACCACACGTGGCTTGATCGTCGTATCGGTCTGCACGCCTTTCAGATGATCACAATGGAAGTGATTGGAAATCGACGCCGAACCCCCATTGCCGCAGACATAGACCGTGCCGCCCTGGGCGTAGGTTACATCCAGCAGGTCGCACGCCTTCTCAAGCTGCACCCGGTCAATCGACGCCAATGCATGCGCCACCTGATCGGCGTAAGCGTCAATATAGGCGGCGATGCCGTCGATGGGTTTATCGGGAAATGTCATGGTTTCCATATCCCGTTTGCTTCCCTCAGGCAACCGGCCCCTGCGGGCGCTGAACACCCCGGAGCAACCAGCCGCCGACAATGAAAAAGACCAGAATCCCGGCCATCCCGACCCGCTGGCTGTCGCTCGCCACGGTCAGCGCACCGACCAGCATCGGCCCCAGGAACGCCGTTGCCTTGCCGGATAACGCATATAGCCCGAACATTTCGGTGCGAATTTCCGCCGGTGCCAGATGCGCCATCATTGAGCGGCTGGCTGACTGTGCCGGCCCGACGAACAGCCCGAGCGACATGCCGATGATCCAGAAATGATTGATATCGGTGACGACAAGAATGCCACCACCTAAAATCGTCAGTGCGGTCAGCGAAACATAGATCACCGGCTGCGGTCCCCAGCGATCATCCAACCACGAAAAGGCGAGCGCACCGAGCCCGGCCATCACGTTCATGCCGATCCCGAAGACGATCAGATCGGCGAAGCTCATGCCGAAGGTGCCGGCGGCATAAATGCCGCCGAAGGCAAACAACGTGTTGAGGCCGTCGGTGTAGATCATCCGGGCCAGCAGAAATCTGAAAATGTTTGCATGGGCGCGAGCCTTTTTGACCGTGTCCCATAGTTCCGAAAACCCGCGCCGGATCGCTTCCATGCCCCGGATTCCGGTCCGGGGCCGATCCGGGCTGAACAGGAACACCGGCACGGCAAAGATCGTCATCCAGATCGCAACGAAGGGGCCGACCACCCGCAGGTGTTCGGCCTTTTCCTTGTCGAGGCCGAATAGCGGCGTGTCCGTCTGCACAAATAATACCAGGATCAGCGCCAGGCAGATCAGACCGCCGATGTACCCGGTGCCCCAGCCCCAGCCCGACACGCGCCCGATCCTGTCGTCACCGACCAGATCCGGCAGCATTGCGTTATAGAAAACCATCCCGCTTTCGAAGGCGATATTGGCGGCAGCAACAAGGATCAGTCCGGGCACAATCATGCCCGGTTCCGGCACCACCACCCAAAGCAGGGCACTGGCAATGATACAGGCAATCGTCGCCGCCATGAGCCAAGGCTTGCGCGGCCCCGTGTGATCGGCAACGGCACCGGCAATCGGGCTGATGATGGCGACGATCAGCGCCGACCAGCCAATCGCCTGCCCCCAGAGCGCCGTGCCGCTGATGGCATCCGTGGCAACGCCGTTGGTGAAATAGGCGGCGAAGACAAAGGTGACGATGACCGTCGGGAATGCCGAGTTGGCCCAGTCATACAAACACCAGGCGGCAATACCGAGGCCGCTGCCCGACTTAGCTGGCAGCGCCATCAACCATGGTTCTGAGCTGGCGGCTGGCAACGGCAATCATCGACAGATCGTTGACTTCGACATTCCAGAGCTCGCCCAGCATCAACTCGGTCGGCTCCACCAGTGTCGGGTTGGCGGCAATCCATGCTGCCACCGCATCAAGCGGTGACTGCCCCTTTTTGGTGAGATCGAGCACGGCTTCGGTCAGGTGCAGTTGATGGCTGTAAATTTCCTCGACCAGTGCGGCGATCGCCAGCTGCTGCCAGTGATTTTCCGAATCAAGGCCTTCTGCCGCCGCCCGCAGCCGGCCCATACGGAACCGGGTACCGATGGCGAAGTAACCTTGCGCAACCGTCAGCACATCCGCCTTCCGCTTCATCGACAGCCTGACGATATCGCAGCCTGAATACAGATTGACCAGATTGGACACCCGAAGCGCCAGCGCTTCCGGGACGCCATGGTCGATATACGGCTGCGCCCGCGACTTCAGATCGCTGACGTAATGTTTCGGCAAGGTCGGCGTCAGGTTTTGCGCCAGCTTCTGCATGCCGTCAGCAAACGCGTTGCAATGGCTGCCGATATCAAGCCCCTTGTCGCCATGCCTGAGGAACCACAGCGTGACCCATTCCAGCAGATGATGGGTATCGATCATCATCGACGTCTGGGTCTGCGCCGGCACCTTGTTGTCGAGGGATTCAATTTCCGCCCACAGCTTCGGCATCTCGAATATTTCTTGCGCTATGAACCAGGCCCGGGCAATCGTCGCGACACCGAGACCGGTTTTTTCCCGGACCTCGTTGACGAAGCTGCCGCCCATCCGGTTGACCAGATTGTTGGTCAGGCGCGTGGCGATGATCTCGCGACGCAGCCGATGCTTGGCGATGTCATTGCGATAGGCAACCCGGAGCGGTGTCGGGAAATACCGGACCAGATCATTGAACAGATAGGGGTCATCCGGCACGTCGCTTGCCAGCAATTCATCATAGGTCCAGAGCTTCGCATAGGACAGCAGTACGGCAATTTCCGGACGGTACAAGCCGTGTTTGCCTGTGGCGCGCTCCATGATCACTTCATCGTCCGGCAAGTATTCAACAGTCCGGTTCAGACGGTTGGCGCGCTCCAGCGTTTTCATCAGCCGGTGCTGGTTGTCGAGCGCATTCAGACCCCGGGCCTGGATCAATGTGATCGCCTGACTCTGGTCATAGTTATGACGCAGCACCAGACCGCCGACTTCGTCGGTCATTTTTGCCAGCAGCTTGTTACGTGCCGGCTGGGTCAGCCTTCCGGACTGCGTCACTTGTCCAAGCAAGATCTTGATATTGACTTCGTGATCCGATGAATCAACGCCGGCTGAGTTATCGATGCTGTCCGTATTCGAGCGACCGCCGTGCGCTGCAAATTCAATCCGGCCCAGCTGCGTGGCACCCAGGTTGGCACCCTCGCCGATCACCTTGGCGCGAATATCGGCACCGTTGATACGGATCGCATCGTTGGCACGGTCGCCGACATCGGCAGCGGATTCATGCGCCGCCTTGATGTAGGTGCCGATACCGCCGAACCACATCAGATCAGCATCGTGCTTGAGGATGATCTTCATCAGTTCGTTCGGCGTTACCGTATCGCTCTCGATCCTGAACCGTGCCTTGATCTGGGGTGTCAGTTTCAGCGATTTGGCGCTGCGCTCGAAAATCATGCCGCCCTTTGACAGCTTGCTTGTGTCGTAATCGCTCCATGACGAACGACCCATATCGAACAGGCGTTTGCGTTCGACCCATGTGCTGGACGGATCGGGATCGGGGTCGACAAAAATATGCATGTGGTTGAACGCTGCCAGCAACTGAATGTGCTTGGACAGCAGCATGCCGTTCCCGAACACGTCGCCCGACATATCGCCGACGCCAACGCAGGTAAAATCCTGCGTCTGGATATTGACGCCCATTTCACGGAAGTGCCGCTTGACGGATTCCCAGGCACCGCGTGCGGTGATGCCCATCTTCTTGTGGTCATACCCCTGGCTGCCGCCCGATGCGAAAGCATCTCCCAGCCAGTGTCCGTATTCAATGGAAACGGCGTTGGCAAAATCGGAAAATGTCGCCGTTCCCTTGTCGGCGGCAACCACCAGATACGGGTCGTCGTCATCAAGAATTACGACGCTTTTGGGGTGCGTGATCTTCGGGCCGGCAATGTTGTCCGTAATGTCGAGCAGACCGGACAGGAAAATCTTGTAGCACGCAATGCCTTCGGTCAGGAACGCATCGCGACCGCCTTCCGAGGGCGGCTGTTTGCAGACAAACCCGCCCTTTGATCCAACCGGCACAATCACCGCATTCTTGACCTGCTGCGCCTTGACCAGACCCAATACCTCGGTGCGGAAATCCTCGGGCCGGTCCGACCACCTGAGCCCGCCGCGCGCAACATAACCGAAGCGCAGATGCACCCCTTCAACGCGCGGACTGTAGACCCAGATTTCCCGGAACGGGCGCGGCAGCGGCATATCCTCAACAGCCTGGGAATTGATCTTGAACGAGACATAGGATTTCGGCTGTCCATCCGCACCCGGCTGGAAGAAGTTTGTGCGGGTCACCGAATCCAGAAGATTGAGGAAGCGTCGCAAAATACGGTCTTCATCGGCACTGGCAACGGCTTCCAGTTTCTCGATAAATTTCTCGCGCATTTTTGCCGGTTTGGATTTGCCCGCAGACTTTCCCCTGGGATCAAAAATCGTCTGGAACATGTCGACCAGCAGACGGGCGAAATCGGAATGCCGGGCAATCGTCTGCTCCATATAGGCCTGCGAATACGTGATACCGACCTGACGCAGATATTTGCAGAACGCCCTGAGCACGACAATTTCACGCCACGACAATCCGGCGCCGACGACCAGCGCATTAAAGCCGTCGCTTTCCGCATCGCCGTGCCAGACGCGGGCAAAGGCATCTTCAAAATTATCCCGGATCGCATCGACGTCAATGGCGGCACCGCTACGCGGCTCCAGTCCGAAATCGTGAATGACCAGTCGTGAAAAACTGGCGTCGGCGATCGTCACCGGATGTGGACCGCCTTCGTTGATAACCTTGAAGCCCATGTGCTCAAACACCGGCAGCACATCCGAAAGCGGGATTTCGTTTTCCGGATTATACAACTTGAAGCGAACCGTGTTGCCCATACCGCCGGCCGGTTTGTAGAGATGGAATCCGACCTTGCCCGAACCGTCGACCTCTTCGATCCGTTGCAGATCGAACAAAACTTCGGCAGATGAATATTGCGCCTGATACGCCGGGCCGAATGCGCTCTTGAAACGCGCATGCAGGGCGTACGCACGCACCTCTCCTTCAACTGATACCAGCGCATCAAGAACCTTGTCACCCCATGAACGGGCGGCGTCGGTGATTTTCGCTTCGAGGGCAGCGATATCGTATTTGGGGATTTTCCGTTCCGGCAGCTTGATGATCAGATGCACCCGGGCCAGCGGCGAATCACCCAACTGGGTAAAGAATGCCGACGGTTGACCGCTCACCGCGCTGGACAGAATCTCCTGAATTTTTTGTCTGAGCACTGTGTCATAACGATCACGGGGCACGAACACCAGGCACGACAAATAGCGTTTGAACGCATCTTCGCGAACGAACAAAGCAACACGCTGACGTTCCTGCAGATACAATATTCCGGTCGCGATTTTATAAAGCGTGTCTTCCTTGATCTGGAACAGTTCGTCTCTCGGATAGGTTTCGAGAATGTTCAGCAGTGCCTTGCCATCGTGGCTGTCGCGGGAATAACCGGCGCGGTCGACGATGTTCTGCAATCGGCGGCGCAACAACGGAATATTGCGTGGCGACAGGTTATAGGCGACCGACGTGAACAGGCCGACGAACAGGCAATGCCCGACGACCTTGCCGTTCCGGTCGAGTTTCTTGATACCGATCGCGTCCATATGCACCGACCGGTGCACGAGCGAGCGCTGGTTGGATTTGGCCACACTCAGCAGGTCGCGTTCACTCAGGAATTCGCTGATCTCGGCGGACTGAGCGTTCTCCGCATGAAACGGCTCGAACACGGCGATGCCGGGATCACGCAGGATGCCGAGCCCCGAAGCACGGTCGATCCTGGCCCGGGCCTTTTTGCCGGTGCCGCTAATCTTGTATTCGCGGAACCCCAGGAACGTGAAGTGGTTGTCGTGCAGCCAGCGCAGCAATTCGCGCACTTCCTGCGCCTCTTCAATCTGGATGCCGCGCGGTTCAATCTCGAGGTCGGCAATTTCCTGGACCATGCGCTCTCGCATCGGCCGCCAGTCTTCGACCGCAGCGCGGACGTCTTCCAGAACCATCTTCAGCGTTTCCGCAATATCCTTGAGCGCCGCTTGCGGTTGCTGCGATACCTGAAAGTGCATGAAACTTTCGTTCCGGGCATCAATGTCCTTGTGACCGCGGCTCAGGATATCAAGCAGGGTACCGGCCTTGTTGCGACGGACCTTGCAGATCGGGTGAATGACCAGATAGATCGGCAGTTCGCGCCGGTTCAGTTCTGCGGTGACGGAATCAACAAGAAACGGCATATCGTCGGTGACGATTTCGATGACGCTGTGATTGCTCGCCCATCCGTCCCGCTTCTGATCGGGGTTGAAAACGCGGATGTTGGCGGCGCGTGCTTTCCGCGTCTTGCCGGCTGCCAGATGTGACCGTGCCATGCCGGCGAGACCGGCACCGCTCATTCCTTCAAGATCCTGAACCGGCACATGCGCAAAGTATTCCTCAATGAAGGTCTTGAGGTGTTTTCCCTTGGTGCCTTTATCGGTTTTCTGAGCGGATTTCAGTGCGCTGACAACGAGCGGGCCGCCCGTTTGATCGGTATTCGGCATTGGATGCTCCCTTTGCCCGTCTCTCCGTCGGGGCTTTATCCGACAAGGCTATCGCATCCGGGCGCATAGGGGAAGTGACGCAATGATGAAATGCAGGAAGCGCGGCAAACCTGCCGGCAGCCTGGCGTCAGAAACGAACTGAAAAACTGAGTGAACCGAAACGATCGGCTTCGGCTTGCGAATCAAACTCGCGGGTTCGCATGACGTGGGTGAAGGCAACGCGGAACTGGTCATAGGTAATGGCAATACCGGCAACGAAATCAGCGACCAGGGGTTTCTTGTCGACGCTGTGGCTGTCTGAAAACGTATTGCCGTCGAGGAAGATATTGCGCAGCACCCAACGGCCATCGACGCCGGCAAAAGCATACCATGCCAGTTTTTCGGCCGGGTTGATCGCACCGAATCCCGACAGGCTCGGACGGATCAGCGGCGGCCCGTAATCAATATAGAGTTCCTGACCTAAACGCAGGATCAAGCCGCCGTTCACATGCGTATAGACGTTACCCAGTGATGCACCCACATGCGGGATTGCATCCGCTTCGAGGCCCGCGAAACGCAAAGACTTGTGGCGCCACTTCCGTTCACCGATCAGGTTGATGCCGGGCTCGTTGTCGATCTGGTTGTCCCAACCCTTGGACGTCGCGACACCGATCAACTTGTGATATTCGTTCTGCGTCTGCTTGCCCAGCGCCGCCGGACCGACGACACCGAATTCAAGCGCCATCTTGTCGAGGGTTTCGGTGAAATGATCGCCGATCCCCTTGCCGGTTTCCGCATAAAGCGACCCCGAGGCATACAGCCAGCCGGCATACGGGCGGTCACCCTGGATCAAATTACGGGCTTCGGTATCGCCCGGCGTGTAGATATTGTGACCAAGCTCAAGCCCGAGTCGGCCACCGCGCACGTCGGCCAGCGGATACAGCATCTGCAGGGCATCACGCACTTCCGGCAGTGCCGTGCCGTCATCGGCATCAGATACCCAGCCGAGACGTACCCCGTTCGAATAATGGCGATCGGTGTTGGCAATACGGTCGTTTTCGACACTCAGCGTCCAGGTGCCGGCCACAACAGTACCCGGCACGCCCAGGGCACAGAGACCCAGGGCGCTGATCAGGGCAAGACTGAGTCGGAACCGGCGCATACCGTTACATAGCGCGAACATGCGCTTGGGGGAAGTCGATTTGCCAATATTCATTCTGACGCGCCTAACCCGATGGCGGCGCAAAACATCAACCTGAACACATCTGATTATTAACGGGGAGGAAAGAGAATGGAGCGGGCGATGAGATTCGAACTCACGACATCAACCTTGGCAAGGTTGCGCTCTACCCCTGAGCTACGCCCGCACCATGAAGCTTTCGGCTAAAGCCTGAAAGCGGAGGGGATAATACGCATCGGGTAATTGTTTTCAAGCGCATATTACGGATTTTCCCCAATACCGGCTTTTCGCCGTTTTCTGGCCGTTTAGAACGGATGATGGTGGCTGGACCTTGCCGTTCGCCGATTGGTCGTCCATTTATAGGTGAACGCATATTATATTGTGGCTCAAGTTGAGCCGGACCAACGCTGAGGAAGATATTATGGAGTTCGTAATCAATCCGGACGGCAGCATGTCGCCGAAACAACAGGCCCAGAACAACGCCTCCCCGCACGCCGGGCAGCCGAAGCCTGGCCCTGCCCAACAGGGACAGGGCCAGTCGGGACCCGCCCAGGGCCTCGTGCTTGATCCATCCTCGTCACAGGGCCTGGATGCCAAGCCGGTCGGCGGAAGCCCCGGCGCGCTGGTTTCGGACTCAGATACCGACCATTTCATGGTCGACGTCATCGAAGCGTCGATGCAGATCCCGGTGATCGTCGATTTCTGGGCGCCATGGTGCGGGCCTTGCAAGCAGCTCGGCCCGATGCTGGAAAAACTGGTTCGCGAAGCCGGCGGCACCGTCAAAATGGTCAAGATCAATGTCGACGAAAATCAGGAGCTGTCTGCGCAGATGCGAATTCAGTCGATCCCGGCCGTGTATGCCTTCAAGGGCGGCCAGCCTGTTGACGGTTTCATGGGGGCATTGCCGGAAAGTCAGCTCAAGGCCTTTATCGACAAACTGACCGAAGGTGCCAAAGGCGCGCTGGATCCAGCTTTTGGATGACGCCGATGTGGCGCTTGAAAACAATGACCCGCTTGCTGCGCTGGCTTTATATGGTGAGGCGCAGCAAGCCAGCCCGGAGAACGAACGGGCCCTCGCCGGCATGATTCGCGCCGCCCTCGCCGCCGGTGAAATTGAAGCCGTCGAAGACATCATCAGCGGCCTTTCCGAAGCGCAAAAGATGAAGGGCGCAATTGCTCAGGCCATTGCCGCCGTGCAACTCGCACAGGAAGCCGGTGACAGCGGCGATCTGGCAGAGCTGCAGGCCAAAGCCGATGCCGACCCCAAGGATCTGCAGGCGCAGTTTGATCTGGCACTCGGCCTTTACGCGGCCAGACGCAATGAACAGGCCATCGATACCCTGCTGGAAATCATCCGGCGCAAACGCGACTGGAAAGATGGCGCGGCACGTGAACAACTGATCAAAGTTTTCGATGCACTCGGCCCGACCCATGAGTTGACCGTGACCGGACGACGTCGGTTGTCGTCGGTGCTGTTTTCGTAAGCATCCGGCATGCCATGATCAACCGTGTGCGTACCCTGAAGCTGGAAACACTGCCGGATATTCTGCCGGTGTTTCCATTGCCGGGGGCCATGCTTTTGCCGGGCGGTCAGCTGCCGTTGAATATCTTTGAGCCGCGCTATCTGAACATGATCGAGGATGCACTGGCGGGTGCCCGCCTGATCGGCATGATCCAGCCGGTGCACGAAAACGCCGAACACCTGGTTGCCGACGGCATCCCGCTCTATGACATCGGCTGCGCCGGCAGGATCATGCAGTTTTCAGAAACCGGTGACGGTCGTTACATCATCACCCTCGACGGTCTGATCCGCTTTCGCGTCACTGAAGAGCTATCGTCGCCGGATGGATATCGCCGTGTCCGTCCCGATTATTCAGCATTTGCCAGGGATATGCAGCCGGCTTCCGATGCGGCGACCCCGCCCCTGCCGGAACGCCTGAAACTGGTCGCGGCCATGACGCGCTATTTCGAGATCATGGGCATTGAAGCCGACCTGTCATCCATAGAGAATGCGCCGGATGCTTTGCTGGTGGACACGTTGGCCATGACTTGCCCCCTTGACCCCGGCGAAAAGCAGGCCTTGCTGGAATGTGACGGCATGATCCAGCGGGCCAAACTGCTGACCAGCATGTTCGAGATTGCCGCCTATTCGTCCGACCCGGCACAGTCCGGTATCCGCCAGTAACGCCAGTAACGCAAGGAACCAAGCCATGACCGCCAGCACAGCCACCGAAATCGACCCGAAGCTCCTTGAAATACTGGTCTGCCCGCTGACCAAGGGCACCCTGCGCTATGACCGGGATCATCAGGAACTGATCAGCGACAAGGCCGGGCTCGCGTATCCGATCCGTGACGGCGTTGCCAATCATGCTGCCGGACGAGGCGCGCCCGCTCGACGATGCACCCGGCAATGACAGGGCCAAGGACAGGGAGTGATATTTTGTCCGACAATTTCAGCCAGAAGCACCACCCGAGCGAAATCCGCCTGATCCGCGAGACCAAGACGCTCGAGATCGATTTTGAAGGCGGCCATTCCGTTGCATTGCCGGCGGAGCTGCTTCGCGTTGAAAGTCCGTCCGCGGATGTTCAGGGACACGGCCCCAGTCAAAAGAAAACCGTCGCCGGACGCCGTCACGTCGGCATCATGGGCGTTGAGGCCGTCGGCAACTACGCGGTGCGCCTTAAATTCGACGACATGCACGATACCGGAATTTTTACCTGGGACTATCTGTACGACATGGGGCAACGCAAGGACGAGATGTGGGCCAATTATCTGGCTGAGCTGGCCGAGAAAGGTCTCAGCCGCGACCCGTGAGCGGATCCGTTACCCGGCAGGACCGGGCAACCCCGTCACCGGAATCAAACACGGCTTCTTGACCTTTAATCCAGAACAATACCTTGCCGTCAGAAAAGCGCGCGCCTGATCCGGACCGCGCCTGTGGCAAAACCATCGTCCGCTTGCCAATAATGAGTTGCACGGCTGAATCCTGAAACTGCGCCAGCAGTGGCACCGTTCCTACACAGGTATAGACGATGTCGTTCAACGGGCCACCACCCGCCAGCATGGTCATTATTATAAGTGCCGCGCTCATGATCAGCGGCGCATCAGGCTTGGCAGGTCGCCCATCAGCCCCATCGCCGAGCGCATCAGCATCTTTTTCAGGGGCGGCATCCGGTTGACGACGCCGAGACCCAAGTCCCGGGCGTGGCGGAGCGGTGCAATGTCGTTGGAAAATAGACGGTTGAGGCCATCTGTTACGGCCAGCATCAAGGTGTTGTCGAAACGCCGCCAGCGCTGATAGCGCTGCAACACGGAAGCAGCACCGATATCCAGACCGACCCGGCGGGCTTCGACCAGCACATCTGTCAGTGCCGCGACATCGCGGTAGCCCATGTTCAGCCCCTGGCCCGGCAATCGGATGCATGCCGTGGTCGGCATCCCCGATCAGAACCAGCCGTTCCGCAATGGATGTTGCCGCAAACTGCAGGCCGAGCGGATGGCAAAACCGCGGGCCGACGAGCGAGAGTTCGCCCATGAAA
This sequence comes from uncultured Rhodospirillales bacterium, assembly GCA_965284225.1. GTDB lineage: Bacteria > Pseudomonadota > Alphaproteobacteria > Rhodospirillales > Casp-alpha2 > UBA4479. The sequence goes on along the minus strand of CBDIRN010000002.1, from coordinate 480,652 downwards.
TCACCGAACCGCCTGGACAGTTCCGCCATGAACGCCGGCGCATCAAGGGCGACCATCGCACGGGCATGTTCCGCCCGTTCGGTCCAGACGATTGACGAGCGGCATGCCGGCTTTTCCGCACTGCCTTTGAGCGGCAGGATGGCGAAGGGACCTGCCGGCAGAAAATGTTCATGGGCGATAAAGCCGTGCGGCAATTCATGTTCGACCGTACAGACGATCGCTTCTTGCGGATACCGCCAGTCGGTTGTCTCGATCCCGGCGTCGGCACGGGTTTTCGACGCACGGCCATCGGCAGCGACGGCCAGCGCTGCGCTGATTGCGCGACCATCCGACAATGTGGCGACAACACCGGTGCGGTCGCGGGTCAGGGTTTCGACGCGCATCGGTGCCAATACTGTCACGGCGTCATCGTTTGCCAGCGCCGTCATCGCCGCTTGCCGGATATGCCGGTTTTCAGCCAGATAGCCGAGCGGCCCGGCACCCACTTCCCGATGGTCATAGTGCAGAAACAACGGTGATGCGCCGTCGGCAACCCGGATATCAAGGATCGGCGCAACCGCATCCGCGAGGTGCGGCCAGATGCCGATGGCGCTGAGCATCCGCTCGGACGCGGCCGAGATCGCCGAGGCGCGGCCGTCAAAGGTGACATCAACCATCGTTGCCGGATCAGTGCCGTCAACCACAATGACCCGAAAGCCTGATGCCGACAGGGCACGGGCGGCAATACTGCCAACCAGACCTCCGCCGATGATCAGCACATCGGCATCCGGCTGGGCAGGTGTTGTTTTTCTGGCGCGCATCGGCGCATTAGGTCCCGCCCGGGACCGGGCTGTCCAGCCTGATTTTAATGAAATAATATGCCTATAATATAATCACTACCGGATATTGCGTAATAAATGATCATATTATGGGCGCTCTCTCACGCCCGCTGAATCGCCATAAACCCCGTAACACATTATAAACAAACAAAAGTTACCGGCTTGAGCGAGTTGGCACGAACCTTGATATTAGCCTCCCAGAGGTCCTGGGGGCCCACGTAACGTACAAGGGAGCGCCGTGCGGTCACACATTCGGCATTCCCATCCATTCAACGGAAGGAGTTCAACATGAAAATGATCATGGCGGTCATAAAGCCGTTCAAGCTCGAGGAGGTACGCGAAGCGCTGACCCCGCTCGGTATTGAAGGCATGACCGTATCCGAAGTTAAAGGTTTCGGCCGGCAAAAGGGTCAGGCTGAAATTTATCGTGGCGCGGAGTATCAAGTGAACTTCCTGCCGAAAGTCAAAATCGAAATCGCGTGTGTCGACGATCTCGTCGAACAGGTTGTTGAAGCCGTCCAGAAAACGGCCATGACGGGCAAAATCGGAGACGGCAAGATTTTCGTCTACTCGCTCGACAAGGCGGTCAGGATCCGGACCGGCGAAACCAACGCGGAAGCGCTCTAGGAGGAATGAAACTATGAACTTTGCTCACATGATAAAGCGCATGGCCGCAATCACGGCTGTCGCCGCAATCACCGTCATGGTGGCTGCCGGACCGGCACTGGCAGACGTCAGCCCGGAAACCGTCTTCGTCTTTAACACCTTTTCGTTTCTGGTCCACGGCGTCCTCGTGATGTTCATGGCGGCCGGTTTTGCGATGCTGGAATCCGGTCTCGTCCGTTCCAAAAACACCGCGACGATCTGCCTCAAGAACATCGCGCTGTATTCCGTCGCAGGCATCATGTTCTACCTGATCGGCTACAACATCATGTATGTTGATGTTCCTGAAGGCGGCTGGATGGGCACGATTGCCCTGTTCTACAATCCGGGCGCAGACGAACTGGCCCTGATCAACGCCGAATCGGCGACCCCTGAAATGGTCAAAACCGTTGCTGACACCGGTTATTCGGTAGCTTCGGACTGGTTCTTCCAGATGGTCTTCGTAGCAACGGCAGCATCGATCGTGTCCGGCACCGTCGCCGAGCGGATCAAGTTCTGGCCGTTCATTATCTTCACGATGGTCCTCACCGGCGTCATCTATCCGATCCAGGCTTCCTGGGTCTGGGGCGGCGGCTGGCTCTCTGCCATGGGCTTCACGGACTTCGCCGGTTCAACGCTGGTACACTCAACCGGTGGCTGGGCAGCGATCACGGGTGCCATCATTCTCGGCGCACGCAAGGAGGAGGACGGGTCCCCTGCCCAGCTCCATGACGGCAACAAGACGCTGCAGTCGCTCGGCGCGTTCATCCTGTGGTTCGGCTGGTACGGATTCAACTGCGGCTCTGACGCTTGGCTCTGGGCTCCGCCCTCGATGCAACGGCTATCTCGATCGTCTACGTCAACACCAACCTTGCAGCAGCTGCCGGTGTGGTTGTGGCAATGATCCTGGCACAGCTGATCTACAAGAAGGTCGATGTTACCTTGGCCCTTAACGGTGCCATTGGTGGTCTCGTCGCCATCACCGCCGGTCCCGATCTGCAAAACCACTTCTACGCCCTGATCGTTGGCGGCGTCGGTGGTGCGCTGGTCGTGTTTGCGGTGCCGCTCGTCGACAAACTGAAAATCGATGACGTCGTCGGTGCCATCTCGGCTCACCTTGTTGCGGGTATCTGGGGCACGCTGTGCGTCGGTATCTTCGGCAGCGGGTCGATTGTCACCCAGGCCATCGGGATCGTATCGATCGGTGCGTTTGTCGCCATCTCCAGCGCAATTGTCTGGCTGGTGCTTAAGTTTACCATCGGCATCCGGGTTTCGGAAGAGGACGAAGTCCTCGGCCTCGACCGTGCGGAATGCGGTATGGAAGCGTATCCGGAGTTCGGTAAAGGCTCCCAAACCCTCTGATCCCTCTCCGAGATCAGTTGGTTCTCCCCAGAAAGCCGGGTGGTTCTCCACCCGGCTTTCTACCTTTCAAGGGCAAGCCCCTTTCATATATTTCTACCCTTCATCCTTCGAGACGGCCCTTCGGTCCTCCTCAGGATGAGGATAACTGTTCGCCTCATCCTGAGGAGCGCGCAGCGCGTCTCGAAGGATGGCCGGATTGACGAATCGATTCGCACACCCCTTAAATGAGATTTCCAAGAGTAACCGCTAAGCCCCCGATATTTAGTGGTTAATTCGCATTTACCATCCATACCTTCGGCCAGTTTTCGGCGTTAATGACTTGGTAAGAAACGCAGCTTACGAAGGGTGTATGACTGTATTGCGCTCAAATTCCGCCGGCAAAACCGCTGAGCCGTTATTGCCCGCTTCGGTAACCATCGCGCTGAAGAAGCGTTGCTGGCAATTGACCGGCATGGCCTTGATCGGCGCCGCCGTGATCATGGGTGCGGCGGTCCTTTCATATGCACCGGGCGATCCCTCTTTCAACAGCGCCACCGACAACGCGCCGATCAATCTGGCCGGTCACTGGGGTGCTGTATTCTCCGATCTGGTTTTACAAATCGTCGGTTATGCCGCGCTGATCGTGCCGCTGGCTTTTACCGTATGGTCCGCCATGATTTTGTCACACGGCACGTTGGCACGCCCGGGCGGACGTTTCGGCTGGCTGACCATGGCCGTTATTCTGAGTGCTGTCGGCTTCGCAGGCTTCGCCACACCGAACGGTTGGCCACTGGTCGCCGGTCTCGGCGGGGTTGCCGGTGCGCTCGCTTATAATGAACTGGTGATGTGGGCAGGCCGTCTCGGCATACGCCCGGCACCCGACGTCGTTCTCTGGACCACCCTGACCCTCGCCATGGCAGCAACCATCATTTCGCTGGGCATGGGTCCGAGAGACTGGGTTAACGCAGCACGTGGTGCCTGGCAGGGTCTGAAGCGGGGCTATGCCCTGAGCCTCAGCGTGTTCGGTGCCGCCAGGGACCTTGGGGAGCGGGCCCATGATTTCCGTGACCGCTTAAAGGAATTTGCCCCGCTTAAACCCATCAACGGCGTGCCTGCGGCTTACTAGGATCCCAATGACGACGATGACGATGATGAGGAAGAGGTTCATAAGGGCGGCGTCCTTGATGCTGCCTTCGGTGGCACGGGCAAACGTGAAACCGTTGTCGACCCGCGCCCGAAGCGGGCCAAACCCGGCCGCAAGGCCGAGGCCCGTCGCCAGCAGACGCTGCCGCTCGGCACCGGGGAAGATTTCACCCCGCCGCCGCTGGAGCTTCTTGATCTGGCACAAAGCACCCGCGAGGAAACCCGCGAAAGCCGCGAAGCCCTGCAACAGAATGCCCGTTATTTGTCGACGGTGCTGGAAGAGTACGGCATCAAGGGCGAGATCGTTAAAGTCCGTCCGGGCCCCGTCGTCACTTTGTATGAACTTGAGCCCGCACCCGGTACCAAGACATCACGCGTGATTGGCCTGGCCGACGATATTGCCCGGTCCATGAGCGCCGTCTCCGTTCGTGTCGCTACCGTTCCAGGCCGTAATGTCATCGGCATCGAGATGCCCAATGCACATCGCGAGATGGTGCATCTGCGCGAACTGCTGGCATCCAGCGATTTCGAGAAAACCAAGGCCGAATTGCCGCTGGCACTTGGTAAGGACATTGGCGGCGCTCCGGTCACCGTCGATCTGGTCCGCATGCCGCACCTGCTGATTGCCGGAACAACCGGTTCGGGCAAGTCGGTCGCCATGAACACGATGATCCTGTCGCTGCTGTACAATCTGTCGCCCGAGCAGTGCAAATTCATCATGATCGATCCGAAGATGCTGGAATTGTCCGTCTATCAGGAAATTCCGCATCTGCTGACCCCTGTCGTCACCGACCCCACCAAAGCCGTCGTCGCCCTCAAGTGGGTGGTCCGTGAGATGGAAGATCGCTATCGCAACATGAGCCAGATGGGCGTCCGCAATATCGGTGGCTATAATGCGCGTCTCGCCGAAGCGAAAAAGAAAAACGAAAACCTGACTCGAACCGTGCAGACCGGCTTCGACGATGACGGTAAGCCGATCTACGAAGAACAGCCGTTGCCGATGGACCCCCTGCCCTTCATCGTTGTCGTTGTCGATGAAATGGCCGATCTGATGATGGTCGCCGGCAAGGACGTCGAGGCCGCGATCCAGCGCCTCGCGCAAATGGCCCGTGCAGCCGGCATCCACCTGATGATGGCAACGCAACGGCCATCGGTTGATGTGATTACCGGCACCATCAAGGCCAACTTCCCGTCCCGGATCAGTTTCCAGGTAACGTCGAAGATCGACAGCCGGACGATTCTTGGTGAACAGGGTGCCGAACAACTGCTGGGTCAGGGCGACATGCTGTATATGGCTGGCGGTGGGCGCATTTCACGGGTACACGGACCGTTCGTTTCCGATGAAGAAGTCGAACGCGTGGTCAGCCATCTGAAATCCCAGGCGGCACCGGATTATATCGAAGCCATCACCGAGGATACCGGCGAGCCGGTGTTCGGTGAAACCGACGCTGGCAGTGCAGATTATGATGAACATTATGACCAGGCCGTTGCCCTGGTCGCCCGCGAGGGCAAGGCATCGACCAGCTTTATCCAGCGTCATTTCCAGATCGGCTACAACTGGCTGCCCGGATCGTCGAGACGATGGAACGCGAAGGCGTGGTCAGCCAGGCCAACCGGGTCGGCCGCCGCGAAGTGTTGATCGGCGATCATTCGTCGTAAACCTTTAGGTCGACCACTCGTCATAAACCCATGAGACGATCATGGCAGCCGCATCCGCCTTTACCTTGCCACATTAACCGCCTAGAAACGCCGGATGAACAAGCTGTATGCACCCATATTGCTGAGCCTTGCCCTGCTCTTCGGGACCGGCCCTGCCAGCGCCGCCAAACCGATCACCATCACGCCGGAGATCGCTAAAACCCTGCACAAGGCCGAAGCCTATCTTGAAGGCATCAAGACCCTGCAGGCCGAGTTTTTACAGATTTCCTCCAACGGCGAGACGTCGAGCGGCGAAATCCTTCTGTCCAGACCGAAAAACCTGCGGATCGAATATGCGCCGCCCTCGCCAATCCTGATCGTCGCCAACAGTGAATATCTGAGCTATGTCGACAAGGAGCTGAAGCAGGTCAACCATATCGCCCTCGAAGACACGCCGGCCGCTTTTCTGCTGCGCGACAAGTTTTCATTCACCGACGGCCAGCTCAGTGTCACCCACTTTGAACAGGCCGCAAATACGGTCCGCATCAGTCTGGTCAAAAGCAAGGACCCGCTGGCCGGCGAGCTGACGCTGGTATTTACGGAAAACCCGATAGTATTGCGGAAATGGGTGATCATCGATGCGCAGGGAATCATCACTGAATTCACCCTGATCAACACCCGTTTTGATTTTCCGATCCCTGAAAACAAGTTTCTGAGTGATATGCCGACGCTCGACCTCGGAAAATAATACACGGCGAAGGCACTTTAAAAACGCACCAAAAAGGCTATATCAGGCCTGCGGAGCCGCGCACCCCCCCTGTCGCGCTCTGCTGGACATTCGTTTTGTCCCTCTGCGACGCCCGGCCAGATCCCCCCTCGGATATTCTGCGCCGGGCGTTGTAAGGTGGGTGCAATGCTTCGTCAGGGTATCAGCTTGTAACCACCGGCCTCGGTCACCAGCAGTTTGGCAGTGGAAGGGTCTTCCTCAATCTTCTGGCGCAGGCGGTAGACGTGTGTTTCCAGAGTATGTGTGGTGACCGCCGCGTTATAACCCCAAACCTCGTCCAGCAGTTTTTCACGGGCAACGGCCTTGTCACCGGCCCGGTACAGATACTTCAGAATAGCCGTTTCCTTGTCGGTCAGGCGCACCTTGCGCTGATCGGTTTCGCGCACCAAAAGCTTATTGGCCGGCTGAAATGTATAAGGACCGACGGTAAAGACCGCATCGTCACTGCGTTCGTGCTGGCGGATGTGCGCGCGCAGGCGGGCCAGCAGGACACCAAGCTTGAACGGCTTCGTCACGTAATCATTCGCCCCGGCATCGAGGCCCAGAATGGTATCAGCATCCGTGTCCGCCCCGGTCAGCATGATAATAGGTGCCCGCACCCCGGCTCTGCGCATCAGCCGGCAGACTTCGCGTCCGTCCATATCAGGCAGGCCGACATCGAGCAGAATGATGTCATAAATATTGTCCTTGGTAATGGCCAGACCGTCCGCGGCGCTCAGTGCGATTGCAACCTGAAATTCCTCGTGCAGCTTCAGCTGATCGCTGAGCATCTCCACCAGATCTTCATCGTCATCGACGACCAGAATGCGTTTGCCGTTGCTCATTGATGCTCCTTTTCCGTCGCCGTCTTTCCGCTTACCCAACATGTCGTATCAGATGGTGTTTTCCTCAACATGCCCTATATATTAAGCGAGTAGACGAGGAATTATGCTAGGCTATCGTGATGGACAAGGCAAAACCCAACGGACCGGAAATTTATGAGGTCACGGCTGCCCGGGCACCGTTGACCGTGCTGTCGGTTGAGCGGGCCATGGGCGAGTTTCGCCGTGGCCGCCCCGTCGTCGTCCGTGGTGGCGGCGGCCATGCCGTACTGGCCCTTGCCGCAGAGGCCATGAATACCGAAAGCCTGCAGCAGCTTCAGAGCGCCGCTGGCACGCCGCCCGCTTTGGCCATCACAGCCAGACGCGCCTCTGTGCTTGGCCTTGCCGACAGTGCCGGTAAAATTGCCATCGTCACCGGGCTTGGCGGTCTAGCTGCTGACGACATCAGCGCCCTTGCCAATCCGTTGGTCCAGACCGGCGTCACCCCGGCATTGCGCGAAAAGTTGACGGTCACGGTCCGTGACACACCCGGTCACGATTGCGCCGCCGCTGCCGTCGCCCTTTCAAAAATTTCCAGACTGCTACCGGCCGCCGTCACCGCCACCCTTGATGACATTGATGATGTCGTGGTCTGGGCACATCGGCACGACTTCCTGAGCGTCGATACCGGGGATGTTTTTCAGTACGAAAGTGCCGCCGTTCGCAATCTCAAGCGGATCGCCGAAGCGCGCGTCCCGATCAGCGACGCCCACGACACGCGGATTGTTGCCTTTCGCCCCAGCGATGGCGGTCGGGAACATCTGGCCATCGTCGTTGGCCATCCCGATCCACAAACCCCGACCCTGGTCCGACTGCATTCGGAATGTTTCACCGGTGACCTGCTCGGTAGCCTGCGCTGCGATTGCGGCGACCAGCTGCAGGGCGCATTGGCCGAAATCAAAAGTGCCGGCACCGGCATCCTGCTCTATCTCGCGCAGGAAGGCCGCGGTATCGGCCTGATCAATAAACTGCGCGCCTACGAGCTGCAGGATCTCGGTTTTGATACCATGGACGCCAATGAACAGCTTGGTTTTGATGCCGACGAACGTGTCTACATGCCGGCGGCGCGGATGCTCAAACTGCTGGGTTTCCAGAAAATCCGCCTGATGACCAACAACCCCGACAAAGTGACCGCACTCGAGCGCTATGGAGTCGATGTTATCGAACGCGTCCAGCACACGTTCCCGGCCAATCAGCACAACGAGTTTTATCTGCAGACCAAAGCGCAACGATCCGGCCACCAGTACTGAAGGTCACATCTGCCCCGGCAGTTCTTGCCCTGAATCCCAATAAACGTCTACCGCACCACCACATCTCATTGATTCTAAATCGATATTTTTGGCACACCCCTTGCTTTGCTGATATCGGGAAGATTGGGTTGGAGAACAGCGAATGCTTGCAGTGGGGAATCAGCCAACATGGATGCCGTCGGTATTAAGCGACCCGGCATCAGCGCTGCAAACGCCGGCACGCAAGCCATCCTCCGCGCTGGCACTCAATGCGCCACGCGAACTGGCGTTGACGCCACCCGATGAGCAACCCCCTCAATCCGAATTTTCACTTTTCGGTGCGGACGGGTTCAGCTTTGCCGACTTGATCGACGTTGTTAACCCGTTACAGCATATCCCTTTCGTTTCAACATTTTACCGCGAAGCGACCGGTGATCAGATTGCCCCCGCGCCCAGGGTCATCGGATCGAGCTTGTTTTTCGGGCCGCTCGGCTTCGCTGGCGCTTTGGCCAACGTCATGGTTGAAGAAAATACCGGCAAAGATATCGGTCAACACATGGCATCGTGGGTTACACCCGCCTCGGAACAGCCGGAGCATCCGGCTAATGGCAATCCGATTGCCGTCACCGAACAAACCACGGATACCCCGGAAGGACCTGAGGACCCGGTGATCGCCTGGGCCCGGAATGAAATTGACTGGGCCAGACAGGGGGCTTTGAAGCAGGGCAAAGCCATCCGCGATGCAACGTCCCCGCAAGACCCCACAGCCGAAACACCGATTATGCCCGACGCTGCACCCTTTTTACGCCAGGACCCGGTGCCCCCACCCGGGCCCGTTGACTATGTCCAGGCCGCCAAACTGAGCGCCGATCTTCGTTCCGCCACCTGGGCTTATGAGGCGGCCGCCAACCTGCGCGCCCCCAGCCCGGGCTGATCGGCCTTTACGGGTCCCTGCACCCGTGTTGAATTTATCCCATGCCAATACACGTCTTTGCCGATAACACGCTTGAATATGCCGGTACCCGCTATCGATGTGCCCTTGGCCGTGGCGGCATCCGTAGCGACAAGCGTGAGGGTGATGGCGCAACGCCAACCGGCCTTTATACCCTGAAACGTCTTTATTTCCGCAAAGACCGCGGGCCAACCGTCGCCACCGGCCTGCCCTGTACCAGCATCTCCCCCGATGATGGCTGGTGCGACGACCCGGCCCATCCGGCCTATAACCGACCGGTCAAATTACCATTCAGTGCCGGTCATGAAAAAATGTGGCGCAACGATGCTCTGTACGATCTGGTTATAGAAATCAGCCATAACGACAATCCGCCGGTGCCCGGCGCCGGCAGTGCCGTATTTATCCACGTCGCCAAGGATGATTATGCCGCCACTGAAGGCTGCATTGCCCTCAAAAAATCTGATTTAGTGACGTTGCTGGCGCACTGGTCGACTGCGACAACAATCGAAATTTTGGACCAACCCGTTTAGCAAGAAACGGCTAAACGCCCCTGTCGGGGCATATTACTAAACGCCCCTGTCGGGGCATATTACTAAACGCCCCTGTCGGGGCGTATTATTAAACGCCCCTGTCGGGGCGATGCCCGAAAATCGCCGTGCCGACCCGCACATGGGTCGCGCCGAACCGGATCGCGGTCTCGAAATCACCACTCATCCCCATGGACAGGGTCTCAAGCCCATGCCGACGGGCGATCTTGCGGCGAGCAGGGCAAAATGCAGAGCGGGCTCTTCATCCACCGGCGGGATGCACATCAGCCCCTGGATATCGAGGTTCAGATTATCGCGGCATTCCTTGACGAAAGCATCGACCTCGCGGGGTGGAATGCCCGCCTTTTGCGGCTCTTCCCCTGTGTTGACCTGAATATAGCAGGGTAGCCGCCGACCTGTGCGGTCGAATTCAACAGCCAGAGCACGCGCGATTTTAGCCCGATCCACCGTCTCGATGACATCAAATGTGGCGACCGCGTTTTTGACCTTGTTCGATTGCAGTGGTCCGATCAGATGCAGGATGGTGTCCGGAAACTGCGCCCGCAATGCCGGCCATTTGGCTTCCGCTTCCTGCACCCTGTTTTCTCCGAACAGCCGGTGCCCGGCTTTAAGAACAGGCAGAATGCGTTCCGCATCATGTACTTTTGAAACCGCCACCAGATTGACGCTGTCGGGCGCACGTCCAGCGTCTACTGCAGCCTTGACGATGTCAGCCTTGACCGTGGCAAGATTGCTTGCGGGATCGACCATCTGGTTCATAGTGGATTTATGCCTATTTCAATGCAGCGGACGTTAACAACATCCTTTCGCCAAGACAATAACCGGCCGTCCATGCTGCCTGATAAACCAGTTTTATCTGACGGGCCAAGTTTGCCTGACTGGTATGTCATGATGGATCGGGCGCGTTTGCCAGACCCCTCTGCTCTGGTGCCGCACCTGCCTGCGAACAGCGCCCTGATCATCAGGGACCCGGACCCGCTGGTTGCCGCACAAATGGCAGTAAAGCTGGGTGAGCACTGCCGCCGCCATGGTGTCCTTGTGTTGTTATCCTGCCCCGAGCCGCCACAGACCCTGCCCTGTGATGGCATACATATTCCGGAAAAGGCTTTGGCACGGTGGCGCGCCTCTGATCTTCAGCGGCTGCGGCCGGGTCTGCTGACCGCATCGGCGCACAGCCCCGGGCCATCCGTCGCGCCGCACATTTTGGCTGCGATGCGGTTATCGTATCCCCGCTGTTCGCCACGAAAAGCCATCCGGGCAGCCCTGCGCTGGGCTTCAGCCGATTTGCCCGAATTGTCCGGGAATCCGCCCTGCCGGTCATAGCACTGGGCGGCATCGGCAAACGCGATCTTCGCCGGATCATGCTGTCCGGTGCCCAGGGGGTTGCCGGGATAAGTCTGTTCAGCGCGCCCCCGGTCTGACAATATTCCGGGTAGAGTTCCAGGCAGGCTTGGAATCCGGTCTTATCCTCAAAGTCTGGTAGATTCCAAGTATTTGGTGTATGAGAAACAGCATCCGGGGCAGCCGGGATGGAATAAAGCTGCAAACGGTGACCGCACGTGAATGAAGGACAGAGACGCATGGCTTCTACATTGACCGCAATAAGCCGACTGGGGTTGCTTCTGCTGACCATCATCGTGCTGACAACCGGTTGCGAATATACGCCCGGCGATCCGCGCACCAACGGGCAAAACAGAAATGATGACGAATACACCGACTATGCCAACCGCAAGACGATCTTCGGGGATGGCGGGTTCAATTTCCTGGGGACTGATTCCAACCAGAACAATGGTGGAGCACTCGGCGTTAACAGCTTCCTGTGGCGCGCATCGCTAGAAACGATTTCATTTATGCCGATCAACACGGCAGACGCATTCGGCGGCGTGATCATCACCGACTGGTACAGCCCGCCGGAATCACCGAGTGAGCGTTTCAAGCTCAATGTGTACATCCTCGGACGGACGCTGCGCGCTGATGGCGTCAAGGTTTCGGTCTTCCGCCAGCTCAAGGATCGCGCCGGAAACTGGGCGGATGCCAGCGTGCCCAACGGCACCGCCCCGAAAGTGGAAGATTCAATTCTGACCAAAGCTCGGATCCTCCGCCACCAGACTTTAACGGCGAAGTAATCTCAGCCAGCCAAGGTCGCTTTCAGTCATTACACCAGCGGTCTTTGATAAAGGCCGTCCGACAATTTTGTGAGTTCAAGAGACATGTCGCGATATAACGTCAAGGAAACCGAGGCCAAATGGCAAAACCTCTGGGCCGAGCAACACTGCTTCGACGCTGAAGAAGATCCCGACAAGCCCAAGTACTACGTCCTTGAAATGTTCCCCTATCCATCCGGTCGCATCCATATGGGACACGTCCGCAACTATACGTTAGGTGACCTGGTCGCCCGGTTCCGCCGCGCCCAGGGCTACAACGTTCTGCACCCGATGGGCTGGGACGCGTTCGGTCTGCCAGCCGAAAACGCCGCCAAGGAAAATAACGTTCATCCGGCCAAGTGGACCCACGACAACATCGCGACCATGCGCTCGCAGTTGAAATCCATGGGCCTGTCCTATGACTGGCGCCGTGAAATCGCGACGTGCGATCCGGAGTATTATCAATACGAACAGAAAATGTTTCTCGATTTTCTGGAAGCCGGATTGGTTTACCGCAAGGAATCCTGGGTCAACTGGGACCCGGTTGAAAACACGGTGCTGGCCAACGAACAGGTCATCGATGGCAAGGGCTGGCGTTCCGGTGCCGAAGTAGAAAAACGCAAACTGGCGCAGTGGTTTTTGAAGATCACCGCTTATGCTGATGAATTACTGAGCGCGCTCGAAGAGCTTAACCGTTGGCCCGAGCGTGTTCGCATCATGCAACACAACTGGATTGGTCGTTCTGAAGGTGCCCACATCGCTTTCAGAATTGTCGATCGCGTTCAACCGCTACAAGTGTACACGACGCGCCCGGATACGATTTTCGGCGCTTCGTTCATGGCGATATCAGCGAACCACCCCCTTGCCCAGGAGATGGCCGAAGCCAACCCAGCGCTGGCTGAGTTCATTGCCACCTGCAATCGAATGGCGACATCCGAAGAAGCCATCGAGACTGCGGAAAAGCTCGGCTTCGACACGGGCCTCAAATGCGCCCACCCGGTCATCGACGGCGAAACCTTACCCATTTATGTCGCCAATTTCGTTTTGATGGATTACGGCACCGGTGCCATTTTCGGATGCCCTGCCCATGACCAGCGCGATCTTGATTTCGCCCGCAAGTACGGCTTGCCGGTTATCGCCGTCGTCTGCCCGGAATCCGAAAATGCGGATAGTTTCAGCGTCGACAACGATGCCTATACCGGTGACGGCCGCATCATCAATTCTGATTTCCTCAACGGTCTTTCCATCACCGACGCCAAGACCCGTATGATCGCGCATTTTACCAAGCTTGGCATTGGCGAGAAGCACGTCAATTTCCGTCTCCGCGACTGGGGTGTATCACGGCAACGCTACTGGGGATGTCCGATACCGATCGTGCATTGCGGATCGTGCGGGACCGTGCCGGTCAAGGACTTGCCGGTCATTCTGCCTGAAGACATCGATATCAATGTCGCCGGCAATCCGCTTGATAAACATCCGACATGGAAGCACGTCGATTGTCCTTCCTGCGGCAAGCCGGCCGTTCGTGAAACAGATACCTTCGATACGTTCTTTGAATCGTCATGGTACTTTGCCCGTTTTACCTCACCCCTCGCCGATCAGGCTTTTTCAGCCGAGGCCGCCAACTACTGGCTGCCCGTTGATCAATACATCGGCGGTATCGAACATGCCGTCCTGCACCTGCTGTATTCCCGTTTCTTTACCCGAGCGCTGAAACAGTGCGGCTATCTGAATATTGTTGAGCCGTTTGCCGGGCTGCAGACACAGGGCATGATCTGTCACGAGACCTACAAGAACAGTGCCGGCAAGTGGCTTTTCCCGACTGAGGTTCAAACCAGCGAAACCGGTGAGTTGACCGACGCCAAGGGGAACAAGGTCACGCGTGGCCGCTCGGAAAAAATGAGCAAGTCAAAGCGCAACGTCGTCGACCCCGAAGAAATTATCCGCACCTATGGCGCCGATACGGCACGCCTGTTCATGTTGTCGGACAGCCCGCCCGACCGGGATCTGGATTGGACGGATTCCGGCGTCGACGGTGCGTGGCGTTATGTCAACAGGTTGTGGCGCCTGATATCCGAGCCGACTTTTTCGCCCGCTGGTATTGATGCACCCAAGCCCGCAGATATGGACACAGCCGTTGTCGACGTCGAACGTCTGGCACACAAGACGATTGCCGCTGTCACAGATGATCTCGAGAAATTTCATTTCAATAAGGCTGTCGCCCGTATCCGGGAACTCAGCAACGCCGTCGAAACTCTGCGTGCGGATCAATCCGGTGCCGATTGGGTCTTACGCTTTGCCTCTGAAACGATCACGTCTTTAATCGGGCCGCTGATGCCGCATCTTGCCGAGGAAATGTGGTCTGCCCTCGGCCATACGACATTTCTTGCAAACACCGCCTGGCCGGTTGCCGATTCTTTAATGCTGGTCGAAGATACCGTCACCGTGGCGGTTCAGGTAAACGGCAAATTACGTGGCACACTTGAAGTCGCAAAAGATGCCAGTAAGGAAAGCATGGAACATTCCGCATTGATGTTGGAGAATGTCCGCAGCTTTATCGGGGACAAGGAAGTTCGGAAAGTCATCGTCGTGCCGAACAAGATCGTCAATGTCGTCATTTAAACTTTTATATGTTGTTTTCTGTATCGGTTTGACACTAACCGGTTGCGGCTTCCGTCCGCTTTATGCGCCCCCGCAGGAAGACACCTCCGGGCGTAGCGTCTATGCCTTCGATATTTTTAAAAAAGTATCCATCGATACGATTCCAAATCGTGAAGGTCAGTATTTACGCAATCAGCTGATACAGCTGCTGCATCCTTCCGGTCGGAGTGGTGAAGTTCAATACGTTCTGAAAATTTATCTGAATGAATCAACCGAGGGACTGGCCGTACAAAAAAGTGCGATCGCGACCCGTGCCAATCTCCGTCTCTCAGGAGCATTTGCTCTGGAGAGCATTAATCAAGATGGCACAAGTCATAAAGGCACCGTTACGACATCAAGCAGCTACAACATTTATCAATCTGAATTCCAAACCCTTATTGCCGAAAAGGGCGCCAGAGAGCGCGCGCTCGATGATCTTGCTCAGCAGTTACGGATCAGACTTGCTGCCGTCCTGACCAGCAGTGAATCCAAAAATACAAAGCCATGAAACTGACCGGCGCAAAAGCCGAAGCCTTTATCCAATCACCCAACGATAAAATTCGCGCGATCTTGTTGTTTGGCCCCGATGCCGGTCTCGTTCGTGAACGCGGCAAGTTACTGATCAATTATTTCGCTGATGCCGATGACCCATTCGCGATTACAGAACTGACTGGCGATCAACTTCGGAAAGACGGCGCATTACTTGCTGATTCAAGTAATGCCATGTCATTGATGGGCGGATCCAGTGTTGTCAATATACGCGATGTTACTGAAAGTGCAGCGCCGGTCATTGAAGATTGGCTCAAGGCCGGTGCCGGTACCAAGCCTGCTGTCTTCGAAGCTTCCGAGCTTGCACCGAGATCGAAGTTAAGAACCCTTTTCGAATCTCGAGATGATGCCACCGCTATCGGTTGTTATGCAGATGAGGGCCGAGATCTCAGTGGCGTTGTGCGCGCCCATCTTGCTGCCACTCAAGTCAGACTAGCGCCGGATGCATTCCCTGTTTTGCTCAGCAGATTAGGGACAGACCGCCTTGCGATCAGACAGGAACTCGACAAGCTTATCCTTTATGCGGGCAATGGCGGTAAAGATACTGAAATTACAGTACATGACGTGGAAGCCGCTGTCGGTGATGTCAAAGCTGCCTCCCTGGATGATATCGCCTATGCCGTTGCCAACGGCGACCAGGCCGCTTTAAGTCCGGCAATGGATCGGGCTTTCAACGATGGCACGTCTGCGGTTGGCATCATTCGGGCTGTGCAAAGGCATCTTGATCGTCTGCATCAAGCTAAAAGTTTTGCCGCCAAGGGCGACAGCTTGCAGGTGGCAATCAAGAAACTCAGACCACCGGTCTTTTTCAAACAAGCTGATTCATTTGAAGCGCAGGTTCGAAAATGGAGTCCCAGCGATCTGGCCCGTGCATTGAATCTGCTGCTGTCGACCGAGCAGGATTGTAAATCAGGACTTGATATCGATCGATCCATTTGTGAACGGGCACTGCTGCAACTTACGCAGGCTGCACGCCGGACGAACTGATAACACACTGATAATAAAGAATAAATTACCCTGCTGGCTTGGACATTTTCGGCTTCAGGCTCACGGATAGTTTTGGTGCAGATTCCGATGCCTTGCTCTGATTGGCCGGCACGGCTGGCTTTGGTCGCTCTTCTGCTTGATCATTTTGCGCCAGCGATTGTGCGGATTTCAATTTCTCGATGATGAAATCAAGTTGATCCAGATTATCATACTCGATCTTGAGAGCACCTTTAGCCCCAGTGCCATCAACAGTAACTTTCAAACCCAGTAAATTGCTGAGATCACGTTCCAGCGCAATAGTGTCGACATCTTTTGGCTTGGCCGAAGACCCCTTGCTAGCCCCGCTTGTCGTAGTCTTTTGCTTGGCCAGACGTTCCGCTTCGCGAACGCTGAGGTTTTTCTCGATAATCTTTTTGGCTTTTTCGTATGCCCCTTCAACACCGATTAATGTGCGTGCATGGCCGGCACTGAGCAGACCCTCTTCGACCAGCTTTTTGACTTTCGGATCGAGTGCCAGCAGACGCAGGGTATTGGCAACATGACTGCGGCTTTTTCCGACCAGTCTTGATACATCTTCCTGGGTATGCCCAAATTCATCAATCAGCCGTTGAAACGCATCCGCTTCTTCCATTGCGGAAAGATCTTCGCGCTGAACGTTTTCAACAAGGGCAACCTCAAGCGTCGTCTGATCATCGAAATCCTTGATGATGACCGGGACTTCTGTCAGTTGCGCCAACTGTGCGGCACGCCAGCGACGCTCGCCGGCGATAATTTCATAAGCATCTGCATCATCCGGATGGCGGCGGACCAGCAGGGGCTGCAAAATCCCCTTTTCCCGAATTGACTGGGCCAAAGCCTCGATCGCATTTTGATCCACATGATGACGTGGCTGGTATTTGCCTGGATGCAAAAGCTCAATCGCTACCGGCTTTGAGGTCCGCACGCGATCCAGTTTGGCGTAATCGTCATTGGTTTCACCCAGCAGCGCCGACAGGCCGCGACCAAGTTTGTTTTTCTTTTCAGCCATTACACACCCACCCGTCGCTCACGGTGAATGACTTCACCGGCCAGGCTCAGATAAGCCTGTGAACCTGCACAATTAATATCATAAATAATTACCGGTCGACCATAAGACGGCGCCTCAGAAACCTTGACGTTTCTTGGAATGACCGTCTGGTAGACCTTGTCACCAAAGAAGGCCCGGACGTCGTCAGCGACGGCCCCTGACAAGTTGTTTCTGCCGTCAAACATCGTCAGAACGATACCCTGAATTTCCAGGCCAGGATTGTATGTCGCTTTGACCCGTTCAATTGTCCGCACCAGAAGCGAGACCCCTTCCAGCGCAAAAAACTCACATTGCAACGGCACAAGGACAGCCTGCGCCGCAACCAGTGCATTGATCGTCAGCAGACCCAATGCCGGCGGACAGTCTATCAGAATGTAATCATATTCGGCTGAAGCCAGCATCAAGGCTTCGCGCAAACAGAACTCGCGACGGTCAACATCAACCAGTTCGATCTCAGCCCCGGACAAGTCGATCCCTGACGGCACGATATCGAGACCGGGAATAGGCGTCTGCTGAATAGCATCGTGCAGAGAAATCTCCCGGATCAATACATGGTACGTATTTTTTTGCCGGTGCTTTTGATCAATGCCTAATCCCGTCGATGCATTACCTTGCGGGTCCAGATCGATCACCAGAACCTTTTGCTTAACAGCGGCCAAGGCGGTCGCCAGATTTATGGCCGTTGTCGTTTTACCAACCCCGCCTTTCTGGTTGGCGACGGCGATAATTCGGGTACGTTGTGGATGCAAAATCGTCTCAATCTTCAGTTAGAGGTGAAAGATTCTCGATGATGAGGACCGTGCCAGACGCGTCGGACGCGCTGCATTTACGGGTTATATTCATTGTCCATTGTTTGCTGCATACCGTCAATTCTTCATCGACATCCGCACCCTTTAAAAGCACGGTTTTACCCCCTTTGGCCAGATGCCGGTATACCCAGGGCAGCAACTTTACCAGCGGCGCCAAAGCCCGCGCCGTGACGATATTGCCCGACAATGGCTGTATGGCTTCAATACGTCCGACATGAACATCAACGTTTGTCTTGGTTTCGCGGGCCGCTTCTCTCAAGAATGTTGATTTTCTCTGGTCGCTTTCCACCAAATGAACGGGTAAGCCCGTCATGATCGCCAAAATCAGACCCGGCAATCCGGCACCACTGCCCAGATCCACGATCCTGTTATTGTCCCCTTCCGTTGAGTTCACCAGATCTATCAATTGAGCGCTATCGAGAATATGTCTCCGCCACGGGTCTTCCAACGTTTTAGGGCCGACAAGGTTGATAGCTTTCTGCCACTTTTTGAGAAGACCAATATAAACGTCCAGGCGATCCAGAGTGTTTTCGTCAACACCCCCCATTGCTTTTGAGAAGCTGATACGCGTGAGCGGTTCATTATTCGTCATTGTTCTCTTGTTTCACGTGAAACAGTGGCTCAGGCCGATAGACGGCTATCACGGCGCTTAACATAGCCAAGCAAGGCAGTTACGGCGGCTGGTGTTACACCCGATATCCGAGCTGCCTGGCCTAATGTTTCCGGCCTGACACGGCTCAGCTTATCCCTGACCTCGTTGGACAATCCTGGAATGCGGCTGTAGTCCAGATCTGTTGGTAGATGCAAACTTTCATCCCGACGTAATGCCTGAATGTCGGCATCCTGCCGTTCCAGATAGCTGGCATATGTCGCTTCAATTTCAATCTGCTCAATGATATCCTGTCGCGTCGTTTGTAGCTCCGGCCATATGGATACAAGCCTGTCAAAATTGATATTCTGATAACTCAGAAGATCCATCCCGTTTCTGCGCACTCCATCCTGGTTGATCTCAAGCCCATGATTCTTCAATTCAGACGGGCTCTGATTGATCTCCAATAGCTGTGTTCGCAGACGGTTCAGCGCCTCTAATTTGACATTAAAACTTTCCGCCCGGGGGGTATGGACAACACCTATATCCACGCCGCGTCTTGTCAGTCGCAGATCCGCATTATCAGCACGCAGCAACAACCGGTATTCAGCCCTGGACGTGAACATTCGATAAGGCTCAGCCGTACCCAGTGTAACCAGATCGTCGATCATGACGCCGATGTAGGCTTCGGCCCGATCCAACGTATACGGTTCTTCAGTGTCGCCTGCCGCCAGTGCCGCATTGATACCTGCCATCAATCCTTGGGCCGCGGCCTCTTCATACCCCGTCGTTCCGTTGATTTGACCGGCCAGATATAGCCCTTGCACAGCGTGCGTCTCTAGCGATTTTTTAAGGGCGCGCGGATCAACAAAATCATATTCAATGGCATATCCCGGGCGAATCATGATCGCATTTTCCAATCCCGGGATCGTCTTCAAGATTTCCAACTGAACCTCTTTTGGCAGAGAGGTTGAAATACCGTTTGGATAAACTGTCGGATCGTCCAGACCTTCCGGCTCGAGGAATATCTGATGGCGCTCCTTATCGGCGAAGCGGACAACCTTGTCTTCAACTGACGGGCAGTACCTGGGACCGATCCCTTCGATCTGCCCTGAATACATGGCTGAACGATGCAGGTTATCCTGAATCACGGCATGCGTGCGGGCATTGGTATAGGTGATATGGCATTCGATCTGCGGCACACGGATCTTGTCTGTCAGATACGAAAACGGTATCGGAGGATTGTCCGCTGGCTGTGACGCCAGGTCAGTCCAGGCGATTGTTCTGCCATCCAGTCTCGGCGGTGTTCCTGTCTTCAAACGACCAAGGGGGAAGCCCAATCTTTTAAACGTATAGGCCAATCCAATGGCAGGTTTGTCACCAACCCTGCCGGCTGGAATCTTCTGATCGCCGATGTGGATCAGGCCTCTCAGGAACGTACCTGTGGTGATGACAACTGATGCGGCAAAAATATCTTCACCGGTCCCGGTGCGTACACCGAGCACCCGGGTCCTCTCGTCATTGAGGAGCAAATCCTCTACACCCGCCTCGATGATTTCGAGGTTCTCGGTTTCCCGCAAAATATCCTGAATGGCCTGGCGATAGAGCTTCCGGTCAGCTTGAGCACGCGGACCGCGAACAGCCGGTCCCTTCGAT
Source organism: uncultured Rhodospirillales bacterium (assembly GCA_965284225.1). GTDB lineage: Bacteria > Pseudomonadota > Alphaproteobacteria > Rhodospirillales > Casp-alpha2 > UBA4479. The sequence continues at coordinate 460,254 of CBDIRN010000002.1, read as the reverse complement.
CTGTTGAGCATACGGAACTGGATTCCGGACCGGTCAATGGCTCGCCCCATGATCCCGTCCAGCGCATCGACTTCTCGGACCAATTGACCTTTGGCCAATCCGCCGATTGCCGGGTTGCAGGACATCTCGCCGATGGTATCGAGCCGGTGGGTAATCAGGATCGTTCTGGCACCCATGCGTGCCGATGCCGCCGCCGCTTCTGCGCCCGCATGGCCTCCACCGACAACAATGACATCCGCATTCGACATGGCGCGGAACATAGTCATACACCGTATCCGAGTCAATTGTTCTGACCGCATGTTTCACGTGAAACATTGTGGTTAGAATCGGTTAACCACCTATATATAGATTCTGAATGAACACCCTCCGATATCATCGATGTTTCACGTGAAACACCTATACCAGAGGGTGAGATTCATTTTCCGATACAAAAATCCCTGAATATTCTGTCGAGTAGTTCCTCGACATCGACACGCCCGGTAATCCGCCCCAAAGCGTGGGCGGCAAGTCGGATGTCTTCGGCCATCATCTCTTCATCAACGCCACTTCCCGCCCCTTCGAGGGCGCGTTCAAGAGCGGCCCGGCAATCCTCAAGAGCATGCCGATGCCTGGCCCGGGTCAACGGGGCTGAAGCGGACATATGCGCCGACGCTTTGCCAGCTATGCGTTTTGTCATTTCCACAACAAGGTCACTGAGTCCGGCGCCCGTCGCTACGGATATCAACATGCCATTAACCGGTAAACTGACGGCGTTCGTGTCACCCAGCAGATCGGCCTTGTTGAGTACCAGCAGAGCATCCGGATCAATCGCCAAGCCCGCCGTGTCGTCCGATGCATCCATCAGATGAATGCGCAGATCAGCCATGGCTGCCTGGGCGCGAGCGCGACGAACCCCTTCCTGCTCGATCTGGTCGGTGCTGTCTCGGATTCCGGCCGTATCAATCAACACCGTCGCATAGCCCCCGAGATCAAGCGGTACCTCAATGACGTCTCGGGTGGTCCCGGCTATATCAGAAACAATTGCAACATCACGCTTGGCCAGTGCGTTCAAAAGCGATGACTTGCCAACGTTCGGCGCGCCGGTGAGCGCGATCCTGAAACCGCTCCGGATACGTTCGCCAATGCCACCGTCGGCCAGGTGGTTCGCAATCTCTTCAGAAAGCGATCGGAGCGCATCGATACTTTGCCGCGCCAGATCGTCCGGAATATCTTCTTCGGCAAAATCGATACTGGCTTCAGCAAATGCCAACGATTTGATAAGGCGAGCTCGCCAGCCGTCATAGAGCCGGGCCAGAGAGCCATCCATCTGTGCCAGCGCCTGGCGACGTTGTGCCGATGTTTCCGCATCGACCAGATCGGCAATCGCTTCAACGGCCGTCAGGTCCATCTTGCCGTGTTCGAAAGCCCGTCTTGAGAATTCGCCCGGCATGGCTGGTCTTAAGCCGGAGAGGGACTGCAGACTCGTCATGAGGGAATCAAGCACCGCGTGCCCGCCATGGACGTGGAGCTCGACCACATCCTCACCGGTAAAGCTGGCGGGTGCCGGGAACCACAGCGCCAGACCGTCATCAATACGCTCGCGATCGCCATCAGAAATCGATTCGGATGCGTAAAGAAAGACTCTGGCTGCGCGCCTCGGCACCGGCAGCGCCATCAGGTCGGGTGCCAGAGACAACAGCGCGGGGCCCGCATCCGGTCCGGAAAGGCGCAGAACGGCAACCCCGGCCCGGCCCGGTGCCGAAGCCAACGCAAAAATCGTCGCCGGCGCAACTGCCATAGTGTGTCCTAATCTTTAACCCACTATATATTGGGGGTTATACTACATGCTGAGTTCAACGATCATCCGGATGGAGCATCAAGCGCTTTACGGGTCGACCATGCTGCAGATGCTCTGTGAGAATTTCTTCGCAATCCGCGGCCGTCTCACACTTGTACCAGATCCCTTCGGGGTAAATAACCATGGTCGGTCCGAGTTCACACCGATCAAGGCACCCGGCCTGATTGATGCGGGTATTATCCAGACCCAGCTCCTTGGCCCGGGCTTTCATGTAGTTACGAAGCTGAACCGCGCCCTTGCTGGCACACGAGCCGCGCTCATGACCTTCCGGTCGTTCGTTCATGCACATGAACACATGTCTGTCGTAAAACGGGCGCATATCGCCGCTGCCGTCACTCATTCGTCTCAGTCCTTTTTGTTCTTCGCATTGGCATCGTCAGAACCGGCCATATTCGACCAGAACATGCGCTGCATCTGTTCCCAGCCCTGCATGCCTGCCGGCAGCCAGGTTTTAAACATGGTTTCCGGGTCCATCGCCTGCAAGTTGGCCAGCATCTTTGCCTCAACCTCTTTCAGCATTGCTTCCTGCAGCGGCTTCACATCAGGAAGGCCCAGAAATGTCCGTGCTTCTTCCGGTGTACAATCGATATCAATCTTGACGTTCATGGCTGCCCCTCTCATGGTCAGCGAACCCTGCTCCGAAGTCCGCTTGTTGACGCACCGTGTCAGTTCCCAGACAAAGTAAGCGGGGAGAGGGGACCCTTGCAATGTCCCTTCGATTGAGACGCCGTGACGGCGGCCATATGATCCGGCGTCCCAACGGTCGGAAAGCGCGGCACTGACGACCCGAAACAGGTATAGAGCATCATGACGTTACCCCTTCGCCATCTCTCCTTCCCGTCACCCGTCGGGCCGCTGACAATCTTTGCTGACGGTGATCATCTCATCGTTGTCGAGGCCGGGCGGGTGCCGGATGGTGCCGAGGATGACGCGTTGCTCAGCGAAACCCGCCGCCAGATCGACGCTTATTTTGATGGCCGCCTGACGGTCTTTGATTTGCCGCTGGCACCCCAAGGCACGCAAAGGCAACGCGAGATCTGGGCAGCCATGTCTGAAATTCCTTAGTGGCGCACTGGAAACGTACGGTGCCCTGGCAGCCCGCGTGAAAAGTGCCGCTCGCGCTGTGGGTGCGGCCTGCGGGGCCAATCCCATGCCGATCCTGATCCCCTGCCACCGGGTCATTGCTGCTGGCGGACGACCGGGCGGGTATTCCTTTGCCGACGGGCTGGAAACCAAACATCAGTTACTGACCCTTGAAGGGTTCGAGACAAGATTACTGTGAGCCTTGTCGGCGACCCGGCGAGGACCCATATTCCGAATAACAACATCTTAAAACGGGGAGGATTATCATGACTAAAGCCATTCGCATTCACAAAGCCGGCGGACCGGACGTAATGAGCTGGGAAGACGTCGACGTTGGCGCGCCGGCCGCAGGACAGGTTCGTATCAAGCAAACCGTCGTCGGTCTCAACTACATCGATGTCTATTTCCGCACCGGCCTGTATCCGGTCGAATTCCCGGCGATCATCGGCATGGAAGCGGCCGGCGTTATCGAAGCCGTCGGCGACGGCGTTACGGAATTCAAAGTCGGTGACCGGGTCGCCTATCCGATGGTGCCGGGTGCCTATGCCGAAGCCCGCTGCATGCCGACCCTCAAAGTCGTCAAGCTGCCGGATGCCATTGATGACAAGACGGCGGCGGCAATGATGCTCAAGGGTCTGACGGCGCACTATCTGCTGTTCCGCACCTACAAGGTGCAGCCCGGCGACACCATTCTGGTTTATGCCGCCGCCGGCGGCGTTGGACTGATCCTCTGCCAGTGGGCCAAAAAACTCGGCAGCAACCGTGATCGGCTGCGTCGGTGACGAGGAAAAAGCTGCCCTCGCCGTGGCCAATGGCTGCGACCATCCGATCCTGTACCGTGACGAGGATATTCCCGAAACGGGTCAAGGAACTGACCGGGGGCAAAGGCGTCCAGGCAGCCTATGACAGCATCGGCAAAGCCACGTTCATGGACTCACTCGACAGCCTGGCACCGTGCGGCGTGCTGGCAACCTTCGGCAACGCATCCGGCAAGGTCGAGCCGTTCGATCCGGGTATTCTGGCACCTAAAGGCTCGCTGTACGTCACACGACCGACATTGGGAACGCATACGGCAACCCGCGAACTGGTTCTCGACGGCACCAAGAAACTGTTCGATGCGGTGACGTCTGGCGACGTGAAGATATCCGTCAATCAGACGTATGAGCTGAAGGACGTGGCCAAAGCCCATGCCGATCTGGAAGCCCGCAAGACGACCGGCTCGACAGTTTTGACGGTCTGAGTTTCTCTGCTGACAGACGTTAAAAAAGGCTCGGCGATTTGAACCGCCGAGCCTTTTTCATGTTCGTTTTTCCGCTGCCGGAACAGGTGGGATCGTATTGATTTTACTGGTTCATTGAATCGAAGAAATCGTCGTTGTTCTTCGAATGCTTGATCTTCGTCCAACAGGAAGTCCATCGCATCGACCACGCCCATCGGCATGAGGATACGGCGCAGCACCCACATCTTCGACAGAGTCGCCTTGTCGACCAGCAATTCTTCCTTGCGGGTGCCGGACTTGGTGATGTCGATGGTCGGCGCAGGTCCGCTTGTCTGAAAGCTTGCGGTCGAGAATGATTTCCGAGTTACCCGTACCCTTGAATTCCTCGAAGATGACCTCGTCCATACGGGATCCGGTGTCGATCAGGGCGGTCGCGATAATCGTCAGCGAGCCCCCTTCCTCGATATTGCGGGCGGCACCGAAAAAGCGTTTCGGACGCTGCAGGGCGTTGGCGTCGACACCACCGGTCAGCACCTTGCCGCTCGACGGGACAACGGTGTTGTAGGCACGGGCCAGACGGGTGATGGAATCCAGCAGGATGACAACATCACGTTTGTGTTCAACCAGACGCTTGGCTTTTTCCAGTACCATTTCCGTGACCTGCACGTGGCGGGTTGCCGGCTCGTCGAAGGTTGATGAAATGACCTCGCCCTTGACCGTACGCGCCATGTCCGTGACTTCTTCGGGGCGTTCGTCGATCAGCAGAACAATCAGATAGCATTCCGGATGGTTGCGGGCGATCGAGTTCGCCATGTTCTGCAGCATCACCGTTTTACCGGTTCTGGGCGGTGCCACGATCAGGCCGCGCTGGCCCTTGCCGAGCGGGCTGACCAGATCAAGCACCCGGTGCGTCGGGTCCTTGACTTCGGGATCATCAATTTCCATCAGCAGGCGCTGTTCAGGATACAGCGGTGTCAGGTTATCGAAGTTGATCCGGTGACGAACATCGCCCGGATCTGCGAAGTTGACCTTGTTGATTTTCAGAAGTGCAAAATAACGCTCGCCGTCCTTGGGTGAACGGATCTCCCCTTCGACGGTATCGCCGGTACGCAGCGAAAAGCGGCGGATCTGGCTTGGGCTGACGTAGATATCATCCGGACCCGGCAGGTAGTTGGCTTCCGGGCTGCGCAAGAAACCGAACCCGTCCTGCAGAACCTCCAGGACGCCGTCACCGAAGATGGCGATGTCGTCTTCGGCCAGATGCTTGAGGATGGCAAACATCATGTCCTGTTTGCGCAGCGAGCTGGCGTTTTCGACTTCCAGCTCTTCGGCAAACGCCAACAGATCGGCTGGTGTCTTTTTCTTGAGGTCCTTGAGATTCATAGGTCAGCTTTAATTTCGTTTCAGGGGGGAGGATTCATTTATCGTGATAACCGGGCGCACAGGCCCTGTTTAAGCTTTGGCGCGACAGAGCGGTCGCTTGAAAGTTTAGGCAATCACTTAAGAGGCGGAACATTGTCCGTTGAAGATGCCAACGATTACGACAAGCGGTCTCGGCTGTCAATTGGCTTTTCAGAAAGGTTTAACAACCGCCATAACGACGATGATCAGCATCAGGACCGTCGGTGCTTCGTTGGCGAAGCGGAAAAACAGGTCGCTCTTGGTGTTTTTGTCGGCTTCGAAGTCCTTGCGCCACTTCCCCATCGCCATGTGCATGATGATCATACCGGCGACGGCAGTCAGTTTCACATGCAGCCAGCCGTTTGAAAAATCCTGGTAACTCAGCAGAAAACCGCCGGTTATCAGGGCTACCAGCATGGCCGGGTTCATGATTGCGCGCAGCAACCGGCGTTCCATCACCTTCAGGGTTTCGGAAAGCTCGGAGCCCGGCTCAGCCTTGGCGTGGTATACGAACAGGCGTGGCAGATACAGCATGCCTGCCATCCAGGAAATGATCGCAATGATGTGCAGGGCCTTGATCCAAAGATACATCGCTGAAGTTATTCCCGTTCAGGCCAGGGGCATTGCCCGCATGATTGCGGACACAGCCGGCCGCCACTGGCCGACAGTCGCGCATTCTGCTCACCCAACGCCCGGCCGACAAGCCCTGCCAACGTCCTGATGAACGCCGTCTGCGTGCCGACGGCGGGAACCCGGGTATAACCGGGCACACCGTTTTCATGTGCCAGTTCCCGGTATTCAATATCCAGTTCAACCAGAGTTTCCGAATGTTCGGAAACAAAGGCGATCGGCAGAACGATCACCGGTACTCCGTCAGAACCGGCGCGTTTGATTTCATCGTCTGTCGACGGGCCGATCCATTGCATTGGACCAACCCGGCTCTGATAGCGACAACCCAGTCCAGATCATCGATATCGAGTTTGCCGACAACCGCTTTCGCCGTCTGTTCGACCTGCCACTGATACGGATCACCCCCGGCAATGACTTTTTCAGGCAGACCGTGCGCAGAAAACAACACCCGGGGCTTTGCCCCCGAAGATACACTTTTCAGGGATTCCGAAATCAGTGCCGCCTGCGCTTCAATCCAGCCATCCGCTTCGGGGTAACAGCAGACCTCCACCGTTGGCGCTTTCAGCCCCAGCTTTTTCGCCGTCCGGTGCCAATCCTTGAACGATGACCCGGTGGTCGTCGTGGAAAACTGCGGATAAAGCGGCAGCAGGACGATTTTCTCGGGCGCGAACGCCTTGACCGCCTCAACCACCTCGACGCTCATCGGATGCCAGTAGCGCATGCAGACGAAGGTTTTGACTTCACCCAGATCACTGCAGGCCCCTTCAAGCGCCTCCGCTTGCTGGCGGGTTAATGCCAGCAAAGGCGAGCCCCCACCAATTTCAGCATAGATGCCTTTGGCGACCGGTGCGCGTCTTTTCGAAATCAGTTTCGCCAGCAGCCAGCGTAGGGGCTGAGGCACACTGATGATTGCCGGATCGTGAAACAGATTGAATAAAAACGGCTCAATCGCATCTGGATTATCGGGGCCCCCCAGATTGAATAAAACGACGGCAGTTTTCATAGCTTGGTCCTTAACTTCAGCGTCATTCTTAACCCCTGATCCGGTCGATGACCTGCTGTACATGATCCGGTGGCGTTTCAGGAACGATGCCATGACCAAGATTGAAGATAAACCGGCGTCCCCGGGTCAGGCGTAAAATATCATCGACACCCCGGTCCAGCGCGGCTCCGCCGACGACCAGCAATCGGTTATCCAGATTGCCCTGCAGCACACATTTTTCAGGAATTGCCTTCATCGCCCATTCCAGCGGCACCCCGTGATCGAGCGAAACACCGTCAACGCCGGTTTTCTCTACAAATTCCGGGATCATCACACCACTTTGCCTTGGAAAGCCGATGATCGGGACACCCGGTGCCGCCGCTTTCACATTTTCAACGATCCGTCTGGTCGGCTCGATCACCAGCGTTCTGAATTGATCAACGGACAAGACCCCGGCCCAGCTGTCAAAAAGCTGCAGAACTTCGGCGCCTGCCTTAACCTGTTCAATCAGATAACGCGATGTCGCTTCAACAAGGATATCCATCAGGACCTGAAATTCATCGGGAGACCGGTACGCCCAGGCGCGCGCTCGTTCACACTCGGTCCGGCCCCGGCCTTCAACCATGTAGACAGCAACCGTCCAGGGCGATCCGGCAAAACCGATCAATCCCGTCGTCTTTGGAATTTCTGCAGATAAACGGCGCAGTGTTTCAAAAATCGGTGCAAGATGCCCAACCACCTCGTCAACGTTGAGCGATGCCAGACCGGCTTTATCCCGGATCGGCTCGAGCACCGGTCCTTCACCTTCCTTGAACGTAACCTTTTGTCCCAGGGCATCAGGGATCACCAGAATATCGGCAAACACGATTGACGCATCAAAAGAAAACCGCCTTAACGGCTGCAGCGTCACTTCGACAGCAGCATCCGGTGTGTAGCAGAATTCGAGGAACGAACTGATACCGGCACGAACCTTTTTGTATTCCGCCAGATACCGTCCAGCCTGGCGCATCATCCAGATCGGTGGAGGAGAAACGACGTCGCCGGCAAAGACACGAAGGAACGGTTTTTCCGAGCGGGATAAAGTCATGTTTAGTGTCCTTGAACGTCAGGTTAGGCGCCGCACTACCTTTATATAGAGTCTATATATAAAGAAATATGTAGTGGTAGATGGTGCATAGAAAGCTGGGGATTAACTATCATCCACAGGTTACGCAGAGAGGCTCCATGGATAGGCGGATCGATGATATGTGGCAATAATTTTTCTGTAATTTAAAAAATTCCAATGATTCCAATGGGCTCTGTATGAAGTCTAAAATTTATATAAAACCGCAGGAATTCGCCCTTTTCATGTTATCCCAAGGCAAAAGCCACTGCTTGGAAGATTTACACAGGGGAGTAACCTGTGTATCTGGAAGGCTCGGTGTGGGTATGAATGTCCGATTTCGACGTTTTGTAAGTTATCCACAATTTAATACACTGGGTTATAGGGAACTGATACAGACCCTAAAGGCATTATAAATGCAGGATTTTCATCTCCATCTGGTTTCAGACTCCACCGGTGAAACAGTAACACTTCTGGCCCGTGCCTGTCTGGTTCAGTTCGACGATATTCAGGTTCGTGAACATTTATGGCCATTGGTCAGAACCATCGATCAGGTCCGCGAAGTGATGGAACGTATTCGCGAACATCCGGGCTTCGTGATGTGTACCCTTGTCGATGAAAAAAACCGTATGGCGCTGGAAGAAGGCTGTCGGATGCATCAGATACCCTGCATCCCGGTTCTGGATCCTGTTGTCGCTGCTCTCGGTGCTTATCTGAATGCTAAAAGCCACCCGAGGCCTGGTCGTCAGCATGTTATGGATGCCGAATATTTTAACCGTATCGAGGCGATGCAGTTTGCGCTGAGCCATGACGACGGTCAGATGACCCACGAATTGTCCAACGCCGATGTTATTTTGGTCGGTGTGTCCAGAACCTCGAAGACGCCAACCTGCATCTATCTGGCGAACCGTGGCATCAAGGCGGCGAACATTCCGTTTGTGCCGGGGTGCCCGTTACCGGACGAATTGTTTGAAGAAGACGGTCCTGCCGTTGTCGGTCTGACCAACGATCCGAAACGATTGATCGAAATCCGCAGACAGCGATTACGGTTCCTCGATCAGGATCCGGATACGGATTACGTCGATGAGGATGCGGTCAAAGAAGAAGTCAGCAGTGCCCGTCGGTTATTCTCACAATACAACTGGCCCGTGATCAACGTTTCCCGCCGCTCTATCGAAGAGACCGCGGCGACCATCCTGCAATTGCTGGCGCGTCGCAACGATGACGACGACGATAGCGCCTGAACCCTTGGAAAAAGTTTCAGGACCGGGGCTTGTTCTGGCGTCGAAAAGCCCGGCCCGGCGCATGCTTCTTGAAAACGCCGGTCTTGATTTTCGCTCGTGCGATGCGGGCGTTGACGAAAACCACCTGAAAGCCAAAGCGCTGCGTGAGGGTCTGAGCCCTGAAGCCTTGGCGATCAACCTAGCCGAAGCCAAGGCAACGGCCGCACATTCAGAGGGCAAGGGTATGGATGCCTATCTCGGCTGTGATCAGATTTTATGTCAGGATGGTATTATATATGACAAACCGGTCGATCTGATCGAAGCGGCCAATCATCTCAGAACCTTCAGCGGTAAAACGCACCGGCTGATTTCTGCTGTTGTCATCGTGCAAACCGGCCAGCCCACATGGTCGCATATTGAAATAGCCGAAATGCATGTGCGCCCGTTGAGCGATGCATTTATAGACGATTATCTGAACAATCACGGCACGGGAGTTCTGTCGTCGGTCGGTGCTTACCGGTTGGAGGGATATGGCGCGCATTTATTCCAGAAGATTGAAGGCGACTATTTCACCGTGCTCGGCTTACCTCTGCTTCCCCTATTGGAAGAACTGAGGAAACGAGGCATTCTCCCCCATTGAAGGAGATCCGGATGCCATTACGGGGCACAAAAACAATCAAGGCCGGGGTCCTCGGCTGGCCGGTCAACCATTCGCTGTCGCCCAGACTGCACGGCTACTGGCTGCAGCAATACGGTATCGACGGGGTCTATCTGCCGCTGCCTGTCGCGCCTGAAGACATTGAAAGTAAAATCCGGAATCTGCCCGATGATGGATTTGCCGGAGCCAACGTCACCGTGCCACACAAGGAAGTGGCGTTTAAAACCGTTGATCGATTGAGCGACACCGCCAAGAGGATTGGTGCGGTGAACACCATCGTATGCGGCAAGGACGGTCTGCTGCATGGGGATAATACCGACGCCTTCGGTTTCATGGAAAACATCAAAGCGACGGTGGCTGACTGGACGCCGGACAGATCGCCGGCGGTGGTGCTTGGTGCCGGCGGCGCGGCGCGCGCGGTGATCGCTGCCCTGATTGAAGCAGACGTAACAGATATTCGACTGACCAACCGGACCCCTGATCGTGCCCGACATCTTGCCGGACATTTTGGCTCGGCCGTGCAGACAGTCGCCTGGGACGACAGGCACGCCGCCGTCGATGGTGCCGGATTGCTGGTCAATACAACGACCCTCGGCATGACTGGCAAGCCTGCCCTTGAAATGCAGCTGGCCGGGCTCAACGCCGATGCTGTGGTCAATGATATTGTCTATGCACCGTTACAAACGCCGTTACTGGAAGCCGCTGCGAAAGCCGGTTACCGCGCGGTTGATGGCCTCGGCATGTTGTTGCACCAGGCCCGACCGGGGTTTGAAGCCTGGTTCGGCAAGCGCCCGGAAGTGACCGCCGATTTGCGCCGCCATGTCCTCGCAAATCCCGAGGCCGGATAATGTTCATTCTTGGCCTGACCGGATCAATCGGCATGGGCAAGACGGTTGCCGCCGGAGATTTTCGCCGATTGGGGATTCCGGTGCATGACTCAGACGCAGCGGTGCATGCCCTGATGGCCAAGGGTGGTGCTTGCGTCGATGCGGTTGCGGATGCCTTCCCGGGTGTTGCAAAGGATGGAGCGATTGATCGGGCGGAGCTTGGCCGTCGCGTGTTCGGCGACCCGGAGGCGCTGAAGCGACTGGAAGCGATCCTGCATCCGATGGTCCGGCGCCAAAGCCACAAGTTTCTGGGATTGCATGCACGACGCCGGACGCCGGCGGTGGTTCTTGATGTGCCATTGCTGTTTGAAACCGGCGGCGAAGCCCGCTGTGATGCGGTCGCCGTTGTCAGTGCGCCGTACCGCGAACAGCGCCGCCGTGTCCTGTCCCGGCCCGGGATGACGGAAGAGCGGTTTCAGGGCATCCTGAAACACCAGATATCGGATTATATGAAGAGAAGAGCAGCAGATTTTGTAATTTTTACGGGTTTAGGCCGGTCTCGCAGCTTGCACGACATACGCCGAATTGCGACACTTATAACGGAAATGGAAGGGCGTCACTGGCCCCCAACCGTGCGATAGATAAGTGAGCAACATGCGCGAAATTGTCCTCGATACGGAAACGACAGGTCTTGATCCGGCATCCGGAAACCGGATTGTTGAAATTGGCTGTGTCGAGCTGATCAATCATGTGCCGAGCGGCAAGGTTTACCATCAGTACATCAATCCCGAACGCGACATGCCGGCTGAGGCCGAGCGGGTTCATGGCCTCAGTGCGGAATTCCTGAAAAATCATCCAGTATTTGCGGATATCGCTGATGCATTCGTGGCGTTTGTCGGCGATGCGCCGCTGGTGATCCACAACGCTGCTTTTGATATGGGCTTTATCAATGCCGAACTGGGTCTGCTCGGCAGGCCACCGATTGATAAATCACGCGCGATCGATACGGTAACCATGGCGCGTCGCAAGTTTCCGGGCGCCCAGGCGTCACTCGACGCACTGTGCCGACGCTTCGGCATTGATCTCAGTGAACGGGAACTGCACGGCGCCTTGCTTGATGCGCAACTCTTGGCATCGGTTTATCTGGAACTGCTGGGCGGCCGCCAACATGGCATGAATTTGGCTGCTAACGCGGCAGGCAGCAAATCAGATGCCGCGAAACCGGGTGCTGATCCCTCGTTCACCGCTTCCGGAAGGCGCGAGCCCCGCGCCCACGCGGCGACGCCGGAAGAACAGGCGCGGCACGCGACGTTTCTGGAAAAAATCAAGGATCCGATCTGGCTCAGAAACTGAGCCGAACCGGCTGTTCGGTTATTCTGTTTTTTCCGTTGCAGAGGCTTGCTCGGCCTTGGCGCGGTTTTGATACATCTGCACGAAATCGACGATCCCCAGCATGACAGGTGGGAAGCCACCGTCACGGGTAACGTCAGCAACGATGTTGCGGGCAAACGGGAACAGGAGCCTCGGGCATTCGATCAGCAGGATCGCGCTTCGATGCTCTTCCGGAACATGAAGTGTGAACATGCCCGCATACAGTAGTTCCATGATGAAGCCGACATGCTCGCCGACCTTGCAGTTCGTATTGATGCCAAGGGTGACTTCGTAGGCATTTTCCGTCAGCTGGCGCGCATTGACAGTAATATCGATGTTGATGTCGGGTTGAGCCGACTGCAATTCACCGAAAATGCCCGGTGCGTGCGGCACTTCGAGTGAAAGGTCTTTGACGTACTGTGAATTGATCGTCAGCGGAGCCTGGGGCTGTTGCTCGGCTGCAGGTGTCTGTTCGTCGGCCATCTGGCTCTCCTCATGCGATTGCGGGCATCTGGTAACACGTATGGTCGGGGACGACAATATCGCTGGTTGAAATCTATCCGTGTCAGCGACCGGGGTTGTCAGGTCCGTTTCTTCCGGTGCCGTCGCTAATCTGTGGACCGGCTGGATCTGACGGACCATCGTCCCTGGTGATGTCCTGATAGTCGCCATCGATGATGGGGCCACTGCCCTCAGGTTCATGATGTGTGCCGGATGTGTGCTGATGGCCTGACGTGTAGCGAACATTTGCACTGGCAACGAAGCGTTTGCCGATTTCGGCAGCCATCCGGCGGCGTAACGGCGCAATAAACAGCAAAAAGCCGATGCTGTCGGTCACAAATCCCGGGGTCAGCAGCAAGGCGCCGGCGATGACGAGGCAGACGCCGTCGAACAGCTCCTGCACGGGGATGCGGTTCGCCGCCAGGTTCTCCTGAATGCGAAACAGGACAGAAAGTCCCTGCTGGCGCAGCATGGCCGTGCCCATGATTGCAGTCAGAATGACAATGGCAATGGTCGGCCACAGACCGATGCGCTCTCCCACCTGTATGAAGACGGCGATTTCAACAACCGGAACGGTTATGAAAGCGATGAGGAAGAGGAATGCCATGGTTGCCTTGTTCCGGGCCGTTTATCGGCCTATCTAATGGGGACGCCAGCGGGGTATTCTGTACGTCGGTCCCTTGTTGACGTTCTGGACGCGGTGCCGCTAAGCCGATACCTTGTCGGATGGAGATGCGGACGGCATTGTAATGGTCCGTTACAGTAAACGACAACAGGCAAGGCCCGTGGGGTCAAGGATATCATGAGCAGCGAATTCCAATTTTTCGACATTATTATACTGGCCATGATTGCGGGCTTCCTGATTTTAAGGCTCAGAAAAGTACTGGGCCGTCGTGACGGTCACGAAGGGGGCTTCCCCGATCAATTCCGTGAGCGGCCGGAAACCAAGGATGAAGGCGACGATAACGTCGTGCAGCTGCCAGACCGGAGCCAGCCGCATGCGGAGGCGCCGGCTGACATTGATATGAGCGATCCGGTCAGTGCCGGTCTGATGCAAATCAGGGCAGCCGATCCGTCGTTCGATCCAAACGGATTTACCGAAGGTGCCAAAATGGCTTTCGAGATGATCCTCAACAGCTTTTCGTCCAATGACCGGAAAACCCTCAAGAACCTGTTGAGCCCGGATGTCTTCAAAAATTTCGACGACGCAATTACGGAACGTGAACGCTCCGGTGAAGTCCTTGAGGACACACTGGTCGGCATTCGCTCCGCCAAAATCATCGAGGCACTGATGGACGGGCATCACAGTGTCGTCACCGTCAAGTTTGTCTCCGAACAGATCAGCGCACTGCGGGACGCTGAGGGCAACATCATCGACGGCAACCCGAATGAAGTTACCGATGTGACGGACTTCTGGACATTCTCGCGCGACACCCGGTCATCTGATCCGAACTGGACGCTGATCGGTACCGAGAGCAATAACTAACATGCTCGCATGGGGTCCTGTCGGCGCGTCTGACAAATGTGGACTGTTGCTGGCGTCCCTGCTTTTGCTTGCGGGTTGTGCCGATCTCAAACTGCCAATTGCCAACCAGCCATCCGATTCATCTGAACCCGCGGCTCTGACACTGACGGCGATTACGTTTGATGAACTGAAAGGCTGGGACGGCGAGAAATTTTCCGACGTCTTGCCGGCTTTCTTGCGGTCATGCGACAGGCTCGAAAAGAAAGATCCGAAAATACAGGTCGGTCCGGACGATCGGATGGGCAGCTACGCGGACTGGCAGAAAATCTGCAAGGATGCCCGTATCATCCGCACCGGCAACAAGATCGAAGCCAAGTATTTTTTTGAATCCCGGTTCGTTGCTTACGCCGCGGGCAACAATAACGATCCGGGCGGTCTGTTTACGGGATATTACGAGCCCGAGTTGATCGGTCGCTGGGCGCCGGAGGCCGAGTTCCAGATTCCAATTTATTCGGAGACCTGTTGATCTGGTCTCCATTGATCTTGGTGCGCATCGGCCCGAGCTTGCCGGGACGCAGCTTGCCGGCCGTATCGTCGACAACAAGCTCGTCCCGTATTATTCCCGTGCTGAAATTGCAGCCGGTGCTTTGCGGGGCAAAGGGCTCGAGGTTCTTTGGGTGGCCGATCCGGTTGCAGCCTTTTTCCTGCATATTCAGGGATCAGGCCGCGTGCGCCTGCCGGATGGATCACACGTTCGCGTTGGCTATGCCGGACGCAACGGACGCAAGTATATATCAATCGGACGTGAGCTTGTCGCCATGGGCGTGATGCCGCTCAAGGATGTGACGGCACCGGCGATCCAGGAATGGCTCAATGCCAATCCGGCTGCCGGCAGTGCCCTGATGAACAAAAATGAATCATATGTATTCTTCCGCGTTATTGAAGGCGAAGGGCCGATCGGCGCTGAAGGTGTCGCGCTGACGCCGGGCCGCAGCCTTGCGGTTGATCGGACGTTCGTCCCGTACGGTATTCCGCTCTGGCTCGATACCACAGACCCGATTGATGAAGCGCCGTTCAGAAGGATCATGATCGCACAGGACACCGGCAGCGCCATCAAGGGCGTTGTGCGCGGTGACGTGTTCTGGGGGTTTGGGGAAATGGCGGCCAGGCGGGCCGGTCTGATGAAACAGCGCGGCCGCTATTTCCTTTTGCTGCCTAAATCTGCAGAGCGCCCTGCCCCGCTATCGTGATTGAGCCGGGCATCCGTTCTTGCCAACAACAGCGTGACGGAACATTCTTCGAAGATGACGAATAACTCAAAACCCCGCGTCGGCTTGTTTGCCACCTGTCTTGTCGATCTGATGCGACCGGTCGTTGGCTTTGCTGCGGTCAAGCTGCTTGAAGACGCCGGTTGCACGGTCGAGGTGCCGCCGTCCCAGACCTGCTGCGGTCAGCCGGCCTATAACTCGGGCGACACGCCAGATACGATGGACATCGCCAAGGCCGTGATCACGACGTTCGAGGCGTATGATTATGTCGTCGTGCCGTCCGGTTCGTGCGGCGGCATGATCAAGGCGCACTATCCGGAAATGTTCGCCGGGGATCCGGCCTGGGCCCCCCGGGCCGAAGCCCTTGCTGCAAAAACCTACGAGTTGTTGTCATTCCTCAGTGATGTTCGGAGCGCGCAAATTACAGATACGGCCTTCAACGGGACCGTCACCTATCACGATTCCTGTTCCGGCCTGCGGGAGTTGTCGATCAAGGATCAGCCGCGCAGTTTGCTGGGTCAGGTTGCCGGCCTTGAAATCAAGGAGGGTCTGGAAACGGAAACCTGCTGTGGTTTCGGTGGCCTGTTCTGCGTCAAGTATCCGGACATCTCCGAAAAAATGGTTGATGCCAAGATTGCCGATATCGTTGCCAGTGGTGCCGATACGGTGCTGGCCGGTGATCTGGGATGTCTGATGAATATTGCCGGGCGGTTGCAGCGTCGCGGCATCCCGATCAAGGCACGACATACGGCGGAAGTGCTCGCCGGCATGACGGCAGCGCCGGCCATCGGTGAGCCGGCCGATGGCGCAACGGTTGGCGAATAGGAACCCGGCAATGCATCCAACTTCGCTCCAGTTCAAACAGAATGCGCGTACCAGGCTCTTGCAGACGATCCCTTGCAGGCGGCGCTGGCCAAACTGGCCGTCGGCTTTCCGGTGCGCCGTGCCGAAGCAGCTGCGCGCATGCCAGAATTCGAAAGCCTGCGCGACAGCGCCCGCGACATCAAAACCCACGTGCTGGAAAATCTCGATTATTATCTCGAGGCGTATGAGAAAAAAGTCATCGATGCCGGCGGCCACGTGCACTGGTGCCGCGATGCGGAAGAAGCCCGCCAGACCATTCTGGAGATTTGCCGCAAGGCCGACGCCAAGACCGTCACCAAAAGCAAATCAATGATCAGCGAGGAAATCGCGGTCAACGCGTTCCTTGAGGAAAACGGCATTGAGCCGGTCGAGACCGATCTCGGTGAATACATCATCCAGCTCAGGAAAGAGCCGCCGAGCCACATCATCGCGCCGGCGATCCATCTGTCGAAAGAGCAGGTTGCAGATACGTTCCGCCTTGCGCACGGCGATCTTGACGCCAACCGGCCCCTGATCGAGCCCCGTGCCTTGCTTGAGGAAGCCCGCGCCAAATTGCGAGAAAAGTTTCTCGGTGCCGACGTCGGGCTGACCGGTGCCAATATGCTGATTGCCGAAACCGGCACCAACGTGCTGGTCACCAACGAAGGCAATGCGGATCTGACGAACACCCTGCCGCGTGTGCATGTGGTGATTGCCAGCATCGAAAAAATCGTGCCGACGCTGGAGGATGCTTCGACCATTCTCCGTGTGCTGGCCCGTTCGGCGACCGGTCAGGATATTTCCGTCTATACCACCTTCTGCACCGGGCCGAAGCGTCCGGAAGATCTGGATGGGCCCGAGGAATATCACGTTGTGCTGCTCGATAACGGGCGCAGCGACATGATTGGCAGTGAATTTCACGAAATGCTGCGCTGTATTCGTTGTGGTGCCTGTCTCAACCACTGCCCGATTTATAAATCGGTGGGCGGACATGCCTATGGCTGGGTTTATTCCGGGCCTATGGGCGCGGTGCTGATCCCCAATCTGATCGGGATGGAGGACGCGCAGCATCTGCCGAACGCTTCAACGCTGTGCGGCAAGTGTGAAAGCGTCTGTCCGATGCGCATTCCGCTGCCGAAAATGCTCAGAAAGTGGCGTGAACGGCAGTTCAGGGCGGAAATGGGTTCGACGACGGCGCGATGGGCGCTGAAAAGTTGGGCCTGGCTGGCCAAACGACCTGCCCTGTACCGGCTGCTTTTGGGTGCCGGCATTGGTGTTCTGGGCCAATTTGGTGGCCGTGGACGGTTCTCATCGCTGCCGTTTGCCTCGGGATGGACCTCAAAGCGTGACCTTGCCGCCCCGCTCGGGGACACTTTTATCAGCCAATACCACAAAGGCGCGCGTGGCGATCAAAGCGGTGAGCTTATCCGCAACAAGGTGTGCAGATGAGCGCCCGAAGCGACATATTGGGCAAATTGCGCTCTAAATTAGGACATTCTTCTGATCTTAGCACAGAAAACCCGGCATCGACACATATACAAGAGCATCATAAGAATCTTATCCCGAAGCGCGGCGATCTTAATAAAGCGCAAAGGATTGATCTTTTTTGCAGCGAAGCCACCCGAATCAATGCGACAATAACGCGGATCACCTCGACAGCTGATATCCCGGACAGTGTCAGTGACTATCTTCGCTCTCACCAGCTCCCGGCGCGCATCAAAATCGCCCCGCATCCGACGCTGACGGCATTGGAATGGCAGGCAAAAACGTCGTTGATGGTTGAACAGGGCCGTGGTCAGGGTGATGACGGGGTTTCGGTCAGTGTTGCGTTCGCGGGGGTTGCGGAAACCGGCACCCTGGTGATGACATCAGGCCCGGAAACGCCGACATCTCTCAATTTTCTGCCGCTGGATCATATCGTTGTCGTGAATGGCGATGATATTGCCGGTAACTATGAAGCGGTTTGGGAGCGTATTCGTGCCAGGTCGGATGCCGATGGCCGCCCCGGCACCCTGCCTCGTACCGTTAACTGGATCACCGGTCCGTCGCGCACAGCGGATATTGAGCAGACATTGCTTTTGGGTGCGCACGGCCCGCAGCGGCTGCATATCCTGGTCATCGACGACCCCCAGCCGTGACATGGCAAGCCCGAAACGCCCGCGCCGACGTTCTTTAAGCGCCGAGGAGCGTGCCCTTTGGGATTATGTGGCACAATCGATCCGCCGCACAAATACGGATAAACAACCACCAATCGTTGCTGAAGCTGAAGCCGCTGCAGAGGCAAAGCCTCAGAAAACGCCTCCCCGTAAAAAATCCCGCACCGTTGCAGCGCCGGTTGAAGCTGTCCGCAAAGCCCCGCCGCCGCCGATGTTAACCCACGGCGATGCAGCCGGCCTCGATAAAAGAACCGCGCAGCGACTAAAACGCGGACGGCTTGATATCGAAGATCGGCTGGATTTGCATGGTCATACGCAATCCGCCGCGCATCGCACGCTTGAGCGGTTTTTGCATGACGCTTTCAAAAACGACAAGCGTACGGTTCTGGTGATTACCGGCAAGGGCGATGCCTACGCCGGCAAGCCTGGTGTGCTGAAACAGTCAGTCCCGGGCTGGTTCAATGAATTGCCGATGCGTCAATGGGTTGCAGGCTTTTCTTACGCCGCGCCTAAAGATGGCGGCGAAGGTGCGCTGTATGTGCGGATCAGGCGGCGAAAATAACATGGCTGATGTTGGCGTTTGGCGATGAATTGTTAATAATTAACGGGTTAGATGTCGAACATGACACCGTTTGGTAAAAGAGTCCGCGAACATCGGCTGGCACGAAATATTTCGCTCAAACAGATGGCGAAGGATTTGGGCGTCTCAGCGGCATACTTCTCTGCGCTTGAGCACGGGCACCGTGGCAGACCCAGCTCCGGACTGGTCGCACAGATCGGCGGATATTTTGATCTGATGTGGGATGAAGCCGAAGAAATCAAGCGCTTAGCGGAACTTTCTCATCCAAAAGTTACAGTCAATACAGCGGGCCTCAGCCCGAAAGCGACCGAACTTGCCAACTTACTGGCTGAGAACATCGAGGATATGGATGACGAAACCCTGGATTGGGTGATCGCCGAAGTCAGACTGCGTGTCGGCTCTCAACCCGGCGGTCCAACGCATTGATATTTATAGAATAAATTTCGATACGTCGGCGTTGCGTGCCAGATCTGAAACCTGCTTTTTTACATAATCAGCATCGATCACGATTTCTTCGCCGCTGCGTTCGGACGCGGAATAGCTGATTTCTTCCAAAAGCTTTTCCATCACCGTGTGCAGCCGTCGGGCGCCGATATTCTCAACGCCCTGGTTGATTTCCTCTGACAGATCGGCGATTTCGGCGATGGCGTCCTCGCTGAACGATATCTTGACCTCTTCTACCCCCATCAGTGCGGTGTACTGCTTGACGAGACTGGCTTCAGGTTCTGTCAGGATGCGGACGAAATCATCCCGGGTAAGCGCACGCAGATTAACGCGGATCGGCAAGCGTCCCTGTAATTCCGGCAGCATGTCGGACGGTTTGGCGATGTGAAAAGCGCCGGACGCAATAAACAGGATATGATCCGTTTTGACGGGGCCGTGCTTGGTCGACACCGTCGTGCCTTCGATCAACGGCAACAGGTCCCGCTGGACGCCTTCGCGGCTGACATCCGCACCCTGACGCTCGGAACGGGCGGTGATTTTGTCGATTTCGTCCAGAAAGACGATGCCATTGTTTTCAACATTGTTGATAGCGTCTTTTAACAGCTCTTCCTGATCCAGCAGCTTGTCCGCTTCATCACGCAGCAGCAGATCATAGGAATCTTCTACCGTGATCTTTTTCTTTTTTGTCTGCTGACCGAAGGCTTTGCCGAGCATATCGTTGATATTCATCATGCCCATTTGCGCGCCGGGCATCCCCGGAATCTCGAACGTCGGCATGCCACCGCCGCTGCTGTCGCTGACATCGATCTCGATTTCCTTGTCGGCAAGTTTGCCATCGCGCAGCATGGCCCGGAACTTGTCCTTGGTTTCCTTTGAGGCGTTCTCGCCGACCAGCGCATCAACAACGCGGTTTTCGGCATTAAGCTCAGCCTTAGCTTCAACCCGTTGGCGCATCTGTTCGCGGCTCATGTGCAGCGCCACCTCCAGCAGATCGCGGATGATCTGCTCGACGTCACGGCCGACATAACCGACTTCTGTAAACTTGGTGGCTTCCACCTTGATAAACGGTGCCTGGGCCAGTTTCGCCAGACGTCGGGCGATTTCGGTTTTGCCGACGCCGGTCGGTCCGATCATCAGGATATTTTTCGGCAGAACTTCCTCGCGCATGTCTTCGGCGAGCTGCTGGCGCCGCCAGCGATTCCGGAGGGCGATCGCAACCGCCTTCTTGGCGTCATTTTGCCCGATGATGTAGCGGTCCAGCTCGGAAACGATTTCGCGGGGTGTAAACGTATTCATAATTTTTCGATTACCACGTTGGTATTGGTATAGACACAGATATCGGCGGCGACCGCCATGGCCTTTCTGGCAATATCTTCGGCGCTGAGATTTTCCTGATCGATCAGCGCACGTGCTGCCGATAGTGCATAGTTGCCGCCGGACCCGATACCGATAAGACCGTCAGCCGGTTCCAGCACATCGCCGTTCCCGGTCAGGATCAGCGACACATCCTTGTCGGCAACGGCCATCATCGCTTCCAGTTTGCGCAGATAGCGGTCGGTACGCCAGTCCTTGGCAAGCTCGACGCAGGCCCGCATCAGTTGTCCCGGGTATTGCTCAAGCTTGCCTTCAAGGCGTTCAAACAAGGTAAAGGCATCGGCGGTTGCGCCTGCAAAGCCTGTGATAACATGCTCGCCGGCAAGACGGCGGACCTTCCGGGCATTGGCTTTGATAATGGTATCGCCAAGGCTGACCTGGCCGTCTCCGGCAATGACCACGGTGCCGTTCTTGCGCACGGACAAAATCGTTGTCGCGTGCCAAGAGGTTGTTGCGGGTTCGGCTGGCATGATTTCTCCCGGGCTTTGGCGGATAATGCTGACGTGTTTCGTTTCCTATGTGGTCTGATCCATCGGAGCGGTCAAGTCATGAACGGCTTGCCGTGATGCGCTCGGGGCTGGTAGTGGCGAGTGGGACCTGCTAGAAAAACCTCGATTTTACTATGGAGTTAAAGCCGATGCGTACAGCCAGCGTCGAACGCAAAACCAAAGAGACCGAAATCTCCGTCAGCCTCAATCTGGACGGCAGTGGCATTTATGACGTGTCGACCGGGATCGGTTTTCTCGATCACATGCTGGAGCAGCTTTCGCGCCACAGCCTGATGGATCTGACGGTCAAGGCGAAGGGTGATCTGCACATCGACTTTCACCACACCACCGAAGATACCGGCATTGCCATTGGTGAGGCTTTCTCGAAAGCTCTTGGCGAGCGGAAGGGCATTACCCGCTATGCGTCGGCGTTGATCCCGATGGACGAGACGCTGAGCCGCGTGGCGCTGGATATTTCCAACCGGCCGTATCTGATCTGGCGTGTCGAATTCACCAAGCCGAAGCTGGGCGACATGGATACCGAACTGTTCAAGGAATGGTTTCAGGCATTCGCCCAGGCAGCCGGTATCACGCTGCACGTCGAAAACCTGTATGGGGAAAACAATCACCATATCGTCGAGTCCTGCTACAAGGGCCTTGCGCGGTCGTTGCGTGATGCGATTGAAATCGATCCCCGGAAGGCAGACGAAGTGCCCTCGACCAAGGGCGTGCTCTAACTTTTCAGGCGACAGTTACTGATGAAACTGTATTCGGTATATCTACGCGATCATGGCCGGAAACCCTTATCGGATCTGATTCTGGTCAAGGAAGGTTTCTCGTGGCCGGCGTTCGTGTTCTCATTCATGTGGGCGCTATGGACGCGGATGTGGCTGCCGGCGGTTGCGCTGTTCGCTGTGATTGTGCTGAGTGGTTGGGGCATGCGCTATCTGGGGTTTGGTGAAACCGTTGAAAGCGTCGTGTCACTTGCCGTGGCGATTGGCATCGGATTGCTCGGCAATGATCTGCGTCGCTGGTGGCTGGACCGGCAGGGCTTTTACGAAGTCGCCGTCGTCACCGGGAATAACAACGAAGAGGCTACCCGGCGTTTTCTTGATAACGCCGATATCGCCAGAGACGGCATTTATCCCGGTGCGACTTCATGAGCGTTGCCATCGTTGATTACGGATCGGGCAATCTGCGTTCTGCCGCCAAGGCCTTCCAGCGGGCTGTCAGCGAGGCCGGGCTGAACCAGCCGGTGCATGTGACCAGTGATCCGGACGTGGTGCGGGCGGCCGACCGGGTTGTGTTGCCGGGTGTTGGCGCATTCGCCGACTGCATGCGGGGTCTGCTCGCCGTCGATGGCATGGCCGACGCCGTCAAGGAACACGTGACCCGGGCCGGTAAACCTTTCATGGGCATTTGTGTCGGTATGCAGTTGATGGCGAGCCGGGGACTTGAGCACGGAGAGACGGCGGGCTTTGACTGGATCAGCGGTGCCGTCGATAAGATCAAACCGGATGACCCCAAGTTGAAAATTCCACACATGGGCTGGAATGAACTGATCGTGCCCGCTGACCCGCATCCGCTGTTCAAAGGGATCAGTACCGGCACGCATGTCTATTTCGTGCATTCCTATCATCTGGCAGCGGAAGATGCCGGACAGATACTGGCGACAACGAACTACGGTGGTGCCGTCACTGCAGCGGTCGGTCGCGACAATATCGTCGGTACCCAGTTCCATCCTGAGAAAAGCCAGGCGGCGGGTCTTCGCATCATCACCAATTTTCTGGAATGGCAGCCATGATATTTTTTCCGGCAATAGACCTGAAGGCCGGTCAGTGTGTGCGTCTGGTGCACGGCGACATGAACAAGGCGACGGTCTTCAGCGACGATCCGGCAGCGCAGGCACAGACTTTTGCTGATGCCGGCTGCACATGGCTGCACATGGTTGATCTGGATGGGGCTTTCGCCGGCAAACCGGCCAATGCGGACGCCGTGACGGCGGTGCTGCAGAATGTCGACATCAAGGTGCAGCTGGGTGGCGGCATCCGCGATATGAAAACGATTGAAGGCTGGCTCGAGCGGGGGCTTGAACGGGTCATTCTGGGCACCGTCGCCGTGCGTGATCCGGACCTGGTGCGCAATGCCTGCAAGGCATTTCCGGGTCGTGTTGCCCTTGGTATTGATGCGCGTGATGGTTTCGTTGCCGTCGAAGGCTGGGCCGAAGCGACGACACTGAAAACCGCCGAGTTGGCCAAACAGTTCGAAGATGCCGGCGCGGCGGCGCTGATCTATACCGACATCGGCCGGGATGGCGCGATGCAGGGACCAAACCTTGAGGCGACGCTGGCACTGGCTGACGCCGTTTCCATTCCGGTCATTTTGTCCGGTGGCGTCTCGTCGATGGAAGATCTGATTGCCATCATGGCTGCGGATCACAGCAAGCTCGAAGGCGTGATTTCCGGACGCGCTGTTTATGATGGACGCATTGATCCGGGCGCTGCCGTCAGTCTGCTGGCGAAGTCTTTGTAATGCTGAAAGTACGGATCATTCCCTGCCTTGATGTTGATCAGGGTCGCGTTGTCAAAGGGGTCAACTTTGTTGATCTCGTCGATGCCGGCGATCCGGTTGAGCAGGCGCGCGTCTATGATGCCGCCGGTGCCGACGAGCTGTGCTTCCTCGACATCACCGCCAGTCATGAAAACCGCGACACCATCTTTGATGTTGTTCAGCGGACCGCCGAGCAATGCTTCATGCCGCTGACCGTCGGCGGCGGTGTGCGCACGACGGAAGATATCCGGAAGTTGCTGCTGGCGGGTGCCGACAAGGTGTCGATCAATACAGCTGCTGTCCACAACCCGGATTTCGTCCGTGAAGCGGCAGAAAAATTCGGCACGCAATGTATCGTCGTGGCTGTCGATGCCAAGGCAACCGGACCGGATACGTTCGAGATATTCACGCATGGCGGGCGCAAGGAAACGGGCCTTGATGCGGTGGCGTGGGCCGTCAGGATGCAGGAACTGGGTGCCGGAGAAATCCTGCTGACCTCGATGGACCGGGACGGGACCAAGCAGGGCTTCAATCTGCCGCTGACTCGCGCCGTCGCCGATGCGCTGACGATCCCGGTGATCGCGTCCGGCGGTGTCGGCAATCTCGATCATCTGGTCGAAGGGGTGACGGAAGGTCATGCGTCGGCCGTACTCGCCGCCTCGATTTTTCACTTCGGCACGTTTACCATCGGTGACGCCAAGGCACATATGAAAGCCCTGGGCGTGGCAGTCCGTGAAACCTGAGGAGTGCGCCATGAGAACCGATGTAAATGCTGAAATCCTGGATCGCCTGTTCGCCGTTATCGAAAGCAGACGCGGTGCCGACCCGGCCAGCTCCTATACTGCCAAGTTGCTGAGCGGTGGTGCGCCTAAGATCGCCAAGAAAATCAGCGAGGAAGCCGCCGAAGTGACGATCGCCGCCCTGTCCGAAGGAGCAGACGCGGTGACCCTTGAAAGCGCCGATCTGCTGTATCACCTGTTGGTGATGTGGGCGGCAATGGGGGTTCGACCCGAAGATGTCTATGCCGAACTGGCCCGGCGTGAAGGCATATCCGGCATCGACGAGAAGAACAGCCGCCGGTAAGACAAAAAGCCGAATACGGGGACGCCATCATGAGCTACAACATGACCTATGATCCGAATAACATTTTCGCCAGAATCATTCGCGGCGAGATCCCATGCGACAAGGTATTCGAGGATGATCATTGCCTCGCCTTCAATGATATCAATCCGCAGGCACCGGTGCATGTGTTGGTGATTCCCAAGGGCGCTTACGTCAATCTTGCCGATTTCCATAAAAAAGCGTCCGACGCAGAAATTGCGGCCCTGATGCGCGCTGTCGGCACGGTCGCCGAAATGAAGGGCCTGAACGACACCGGCTACCGGTATCTGTCCAATAACGGTGAGGATGCGAACCAGGAAGTGCCGCATTTGCATATTCACGTGATCGGTAAGCGCAATCTCGGTCGCATGGTCGGCAAGCCAGCGTCGCAAGGCTGAGAGTCCGGCGTTTCTGCATAAAACACCCTAATTACCCCTATCTGTTGCGTCTTTGATCGGTTAAGATACATCATCTTGAGCCTATAAACCGAGCGCACAGATGGCGACACGCCCTGAAATTGAGACAACACGCCTGGCACCGCCTGCCGGATCGCCGGAAGTGCTGAGCGTGCCGCCAAGCGGGCCGGTCATGGTGCCGGGTGGTGGATTGCTGTCCGATGCCGTCTATGCCCGCCTCGATGGCGATCTGTTGATCGAACTGGCAGACGGATCACGGATCGTTGTTCGTGATTACTTCGATGCCGCCCAACCACCGGCGTTGATTACCGACGCCGGTGCCCATATCGGCCCCGATGTGGTCCGCGCGCTGGCCGGTGTTGATGCTGCGGTAACGCCGGTGTTGTCATCGGCGGCAGCCCCGATCGGGCGGATCGAGACGGTCAGTGGCGATGTGGACGTCGTGCATGCCAATGGTGCGCGCGTCGACGCCCAGCCGGGCATGCTGCTGGCGCGTGGTGACCGGATCGAAACCGGTGAAGATGCCAACGCCGGCATGCTGTTTGCCGATCACACGACTTTTGCCGTTGGCGGCCATGCGCGGGCGACGTTTACCGATCTGGTGTTCGACCCGGAAAGTGGTGCCAGTCATGCCGAGTTTGTCGTCCAGCAAGGAACGTTTTCGTTCTCGGGCGGAGCAATCGCCAATGTAGATGGTGCATTTATCATCAAGACGCCGTCTGCAAGCATCAGCGTCGACGGCGCGTCCGGTGCCGGGCGCGTCGAAGCGGATGGCGGCACCACGGTGTCCTATTTGCGGTCCGAGGATACAGACTCAGGGTTACTCAGGGTTTCCAATCCGGGCGGCACGGAAGTTCTCGATCAGTCCTACGAGACCCTCGTTATAGATGATTATTTTTCCAGGCCGAGCGGCGTTATCCGCCTGGGGCCGCGGGACACGGTCGAGCATTTCGGCGATGCAGTTATCGCGCTGCCTGATGCGCATGCGGTTATGCCAACCACGCTGTTGTCTGCGGAAAGGGGTGCCGATCCGGCCAGCCGGGCCGCCGTTGCGGCGGGTGAAGATGCAGGCCATGCGCAACCCGCACCGGCGCCCGGGCTGGAAAATGCCCTGCAGGTCGACCGCGATACGGCGTTCGAGATTGCTGCCCGCAAGGCAGCCATTGCCCGCGCCGCCAGAGATGCCGCCGACGAAGCGTTGCGGGACGCTTCTCAGGCTGAGCAATCAGCCCGCAAGCAGGCGGCTGAGGCCAGCGAGAACGCCAATCTCCGCGAAGGCGATGCCGAGACGATGCGGGTCCGGGCACTGGATGTCCTGGCGGAATCCGAAAAGCGCGATCATGCCTTTGAAGATGCCGTTCGCCGGGTCGATCAGGCGACACGTCATGAAGAACAGACGGCCCGCGCGGTGGCCGAGACCGATCTGGCCGAAGCGCAGGCCGCCGAGCGCCTGGCGAGCGCCGAGGAAGCGGTCCGTCGCGCCCTTGAAGCGGCGGAGCGGGCACGCAGCGAAGCGCTGCAGATCCTTGAAGAAGCAAAGCTGAAAGAAGCGGCTTTCGCCGAAGCCCAGCAGGCGGCGCGCAGGCCCGCGAGACCGAACAGGCCCGCGCCCTTGCTGTTGCCGAAGCCGATGCGGCAGAGGCTGCGGCTGCCGCCGCCCTCCGGGCTGCGGAAGCGGTGGCGCAATCGGCGGCCCGGGATGCCGAAGCGGCCGAACGGGTGGCGCAGGAAGCCAGCACGGCGGCTGAGATTGTTGAAACCGTTGTCGCGCGTGAACTGGCCGCGATAGACCCTGATCTGCTGAAGCCACCCGCCGCAGATGATCCGTCCAGTTCCAAGGGCGACTGGATTACCAGGACACGCCCGTCGATGGATGTCGCCGACGCGTCGATGAGTGCCGGTGAAGCGGCGGCGCGTGAAGCCTATCAGCAGGCTTTGCGGGAAGGCTCGAGCATTGAAGAAGCGCTGGAACGTGCCATCGTCGCCGCGGAAGCCTATGGCGGTGCCCGCAGCGCGGATCAGGTGATTGCTGCCGGGCCCGACGGATTGACCGGCACGGCGGATGATGGCGAAGGCCGGATCGTGATTGTCGGCAGTGGCGGCTTCACCCCGGCACCGGGTGCTGCGGATGCGATTAGTTCCGATGTGCTGATCGGTGGTGCCGGTGCCGATACACTGGGCGCGGCGGGTGGTGGCTATGGCGGGATCGATGGCCTGTTTGGGTTCGGTTTTCGCTTCACCCCGATTACCCTCAGGCTGAGCGCGCGGGGCGAAGACGATGAAGATCGTGATGATCCGGTTTCGATAACCGTCAACAGGGCCGTTGCCAATGTTCTGCAGGGAACGGCCTTGGCCGATTTTCTGGTTGGCAACGCTGCCGCCTCGACCGTTGCCGGTCGCGAGGGCAATGATTTTCTCTATGGCGATACGCCGACCAATCTGTTGTCGGGGACACACAACGCCGGCAATGCACTGCTGAACCCGACGTTCGATGCCAGCGGTGCAAACGATGTGATTTCGGGCGGGGCAGGGGATGACAGTCTCTGGGGCGGTGCTGGTGCGGACACGCTTTACGGCGATGTGCCGGGCGATGCGTCCGCTTTCGGTATTGCGCTTGGCAGCACCGGCAACGGCGCAGATGTGATTTTCGGTGGCGACGGCAACGATACGATCCATGGCAACGGCGGCGCCGATGTCCTGAATGGCGAAGGTGGTGACGACACCTTTGTCATGGGTGATGACGATGGCGCAGACGATAGTGTGCGTGGTGGTGACGGCAGTACCGATTCCGGCAATGACACGGTCGATTACGCCGGTGCCGGTGCGGCCATGACGATTGACCTGGCTGCAGGAACGGCTGTCGGTGCGCAAACCGGCAACGACAGTCTGGACGGCATCGAGAACGCAATCGGCTCAAATTTCAATGACACCATCAGCGGCTCAGCCGTCGCTAATTCCTTGAGCGGTGGTGCCGGGAACGACACCCTCAGCGGTCTTGGCGGGGCCGACAATATTTTCGGTTACGCGGATGATGACGTGCTGATCGGCGGTGAAGGAAACGACTCGCTGACCGGTGGTGCCGGCACGGACGAGTTTCGTTTCCAAGGCGGCAGCGGTGGCTCGGCGCTGGCCCGGGCCACATCGCTCGGCACCGACATCATCAACGACTACAACGCCTCCGAAGGCGATCTGTTCATGTTGTCCGATGCGGATTTCAGTCTCGGCAACGCCGGCACACTGGTTGATGGCAACAACTACTTCGAAGCCGATACCACGTCGATCAGCAGTGTCGCGCAAAATCTGTCCGGCGGCGTTGCCAATGCCGGCGTCGTGATTATCGGTTCAGGCAATGGCGCTGACGGCGCCGAAATCTGGTACACCGACGACGCCAGCGCCATGACCGACAGCAACTCCTATCAGATCGCCAGCGTCACCGGCGCCGATCGCTCAAGCCTCGACGCCGGCGATTTCAATCTGAAAAACTAAAGTGACTCCTGAAACGTTCAGGCCAGATCTGCAATGGGTGCGCGGCTTCCACTCATCGTACTGCGCCCCGGCTGGATGCGACGGTAGGCCAGGGCTTCGGCAATGTGGATGCGGGTGACGCTGTCGGCTCCAGCCAGATCGGCGAGTGTTCTGGCGACCCTGAGCACCCGGTGATAGCCCCGGGCCGATAATCCGAAAGCGGCGACCGCATCACTCAACAATTGCCGGCCGGCGGCGTCCGGTGTAGCGATCCGCTCCAGCGCCTGTCCGTCGATACGCGCATTGGTGATCGGGATGCCGGGGCCCATTTTCTCGGCGCGGGCGCGCTGTCTTGCTCTGGCGGCAGCAACACGCCCGGCAACATCCGCGCTGCTTTCGCCGGGTGGCGGCAAACTGAGGTCAGCCGGATTGACGGCCGGCACATCGACCACCAGATCCATGCGGTCGATCAGGGGTCCGGAAATTTTCGCCTGATAATCCGCCCCGCATTTGGGTGCGCGCGAACATGCCGCGCCGGGATCGGCCAGATAGCCACAGCGGCACGGATTCATGGCGGCGACCAGCTGAAAGCGGGCTGGATAGACAACATGGGCATTGGCTCTGGCAATGCTGATGCGGCCGGTTTCCAGCGGTTGGCGTAATGCCTCCAGTGCCTGGCTGATGGAACTCCGGCAACTCGTCCAGAAACAGCACACCCAGATGTGCCAGCGAAATCTCGCCCGGCCGGACCCGGTGTCCACCGCCGACCAGTGCCGCAACAGATGCTGAATGATGCGGGTCGCGGAACGGGCGACGCCGGGTCAGGCCGCCGTCGGCGAGCGCCCCGGCCAGTGAATGCACCATCGAGACTTCGAGGATTTCCCGGGATGACAGTGCCGGGAGCAGGCCGGGCAATCTGTGCGCCAGCATCGATTTGCCGGACCCGGGCGGGCCGATCATCAGAAGATTATGCCCACCGGCGGCGGTGATCTCGAGCGCCCGCTTGGCCGTCTCCTGCCCCTTGACGTCGATCAGGTCCGGATAGTCCGGCAGCTCGTCATAAAGCTTCGGTTGCGGCGCGGTCAGGATGTGCGTGCCCTTGACGTGATTGATCAGCGATAGAAGATCGGGTGCGGCGATTACTTCAAGATCGCCGGCCCAGACCGCTTCGCCACCCTGTGACTGCGCACAGACAAAACTTCTGGCCTGCGCCGCCGCGTGAATGGCGGCCGGCAGAATGCCCAGCGACGGGGCGATGGAACCGTCGAGACCGAGCTCGCCCATCGCTGTCATGCGTGACGTCTCGTCCGGCGACAGCACTCCCATCGCGCCCAGCAGTCCGAGCGCAATCGGCAGATCGAAATGGCTGCCTTCCTTGGCAACGTCGGCGGGTGCCAGATTGACGGTGATGCGTTTCGGCGGCAGGGCGAGGCCCATGGCGCCCAGGGCGGCGCGCACCCGCTCGCGGCTTTCGCCGACCGCCTTGTCCGGCAGACCGACGATATGAAAGGCGGGCAGGCCGGACGCCATCTCGACCTGGACATCAACGTCCAGCACATCGATCCCCTGAAACGCCACCGTACCGACGCGTGCCACCATGCCAAAGCCCTCCTGGTATGTCTCCAGAAGGGCTATGGCAGGCTTAGGGGGATTAATTCAGCCCAGCAGAAATTAAATTGACTTACGCCGCTTTCAAAAGCAGATCACTCAAGCGGCCATCCGACTTCATCACGTCAGCCAATCGGGTCAGGCTCTCGTCGACGGCTTTGGCGAGTTTCTCGGGACCACCGAATTCGGCAACGGTATCGGGGGGCAGGAACTTGATCATCAATGCGGCGGTACCTGGCGGCAGGCCGGCGAAATGCACGGACACGATCCCGAAGTCGCGGAGCATGATCATGGCCAGGCCGGCGGTCGCTTCATAGGGAACGCAGGGCGCGTTTTTGATTCCGGCACGCTCCATCGCCATTTCCAGAATGTCGTCAGCGGTCAGCTGCACGATGACGGGGGTTTCCATGACCCGGTTATCGCCGAGCAGCCGTTTCAGATACCCACCGACTTCCTTGGTCAGGGTGACGCGTTCGCGGACCGTGTCCGGGCTGTAGTCGCGCAAGCTCTGAACAACGGCGGGATACAGCATCTGGCGGGCTTCGACGCCCATCTCATAGGCACGGGCGCGGATTTTGGCGACCAGATCCTTGTTGCCGCCGAGCAGGCCCAGCCTCGGCCCGGTGGTGCCGTACTTGTCCATGCCGGTGGCGCCGACATCGACGCCAAGTTCCAGAAGCTTCGGTTGGTCGAAGCAGGCCGGACCGACGCGGGCACCGCCGGCGTCATCGACGATGGTCTTTGCGCCGCGACTTTTGGCGAGGCGGACGATCTCGTGCAGATCGGCTTCCGGTAATATTTCGTAGCTGACCGCGAGGCGGGTGATGAACACTACGTCGACCTTGTCGTGCTTGGCCAGCTCATCTCTGAAAGCGCCGAGGCCAACCGTATCGGTGAAGTTGCCGCCGCCATGGGCAGCGGCACGCTGTACGGCCGGATGTGAATAGCGTGGCGAAACACCGATCACGGTATCGCCCGGTTTGATCATGACGTCGGCAGCGGTCAGCAGGGCGGCGGTCAGGCGGTTGAAGACGAATATGTCGTGCTTGTCGGCGGTGCCGCCCAGATGCTCAAGGCCAAGCCTGGCGACGTCTTCTGAAAACAGGGCCGAGGCGATTTCGTCGTCCATGATCGACAGGTCGACCTCGTCGAGTTGCAGATTGCGCTCAAGCCCGCTCAGCAGATAGACGCTTTTTTCGCCCAGCGTATCGCGCCGGCGGCGGATATGCGCCCACGCGGTCTTCAGCTTGAGGATGTCATCCGCGGTGCCGGGCAGGATCGCGCCGCGGGCATAGCTCAACCCGGGGGCATGCGCATTGCCGAAGCGGTCTTTGGCGATATCTTTTGTCATGAGTTTAATTCACTCCATAAATCGGGCCATAAATTGGTCTGGTTATCAGTTAACTAATGCTAACACCTGCTTCATTCCCATCAAAATGGTGAATTTTCACCTGTCAGATGAATTTAATTCATTCTAGGATATCAAGATGAGTACGCCACATCTGCCGTCCGTCAATGCCATCCGTGCCTTTGAGGCGGCGGCTCGGCTGGGTAGCTTCAAGGCGGCAGCGGAAGAATTGTTCGTCACGCCATCGGCGATCAGTCATCAGGTCTCAAATCTGGAAAGCACGCTTCGGGTTTTGCTGTTTGAACGGCGCGGTCGGCACCTGAGGTTGAGCGAAGCCGGCAAGCTGGCGATGGACGACGGGTCAACGCGGCGCTGAAGCTGCTGGCGCAAGCCTCGGACGGACTTGCCGGACTTGCCGATCTCGCCGGAATCGGGGTTCTGACCGTCGTTGCGGCGCCGAGTCTGGCGGCTAAATGGCTGATGCCGCGGCTTGACGGTTTTTTGCGTCTGCATCCCGATTTGCGTGTCCGGGTCGAGCTTACGGCGGACCGGCCCAGACTGGGCGATGCTGATGTCGGCATTTTTTACGGCACGCCGCCGGACAAGGGGCCGGACAAGGGGCATGTGCTGCATCATGTGATACAGGAGCGGATGACCGTGCTGTGCAGCCCGCAACTGCTGGAATCCGGTCCACCGCTGGCGTCACCTGATGATCTTGCCCGCCATGTTCTGATCCATGCCCGCAACCGGTTACCGTGGCAGGACTGGCTCGGGATGTTTGCGTTCAACGATCTGATCGTGCGCCGGGAATTGTCGGTAGAACGTTCGACACTGGCCATCGACGCGGCGGTGCGCGGTGTCGGCGTAATCCTTGAAAGCGATTTTCTGACCGCCGACGAGCTTCGACGGCCGTCTGGTTGAGCCGTTCCAGGGCCGCTTTCGCACCCCGCTGGAGACGGCTTATACCGTTGTCACGCGCGGGCCTGTCACGGCGGATCAGCCGGTCGCCGCATTCATCGCCTGGCTCGGTGGCGAAATCGGTGGTGCGGCCTGAGGTGCGCTCTGCAGACGTATATGGTCGTTGCCGTGTTGAAAGTGCTACACACCTGCGATGATCGTGATTACGCCCGATATCAGCCTTGCCGACAGCGAGATCGAGGAACGGTTTATCCGCTCGCCCGGTCCCGGTGGCCAGAAAGTCAACAAGACCGCCAGCGCGGTGCAGCTGCGGTTTGATGCCCGGCATTCGCCGGCGCTCAGCAATGCGCAGTATCTTCGCCTGAAAACGTTGGCCGGGCGGCGCATGACCGATGAGGGGATCCTCCTCATCACGGCCCGGCAGTTCCGCACCCAGGAACTGAACAGGAAGGACGCGCTGGATCGCCTGATCCAGCTGATCCGGGAAGCCGCAGCGCCACCAAAACACCGCCGGGCGACAAAAACGCCGAAGGCGGAAAAGCGAAAACGTCTGGATTCAAAGAAGCGGATCAGCGTTGTCAAAAAAGCGCGCGGACGGGTGGCACGGGACGACGGATAGCATTCTGTCCGTCACTCGTATTTACACGCTTCCGGCACATGCTTAGAGACGGGGGCTGCACCCCCTCCTCAGCATGAGATTATAGTATCATCCTCATCCTGAAGAGGCCTGAAAGGCCGTCTCGAAGGATGGATGCTGCGTAGAATTCAGAAAGACGGTGTTGGTTCCGAAAGGGACGATCAGAGCTTCGCCTCGATCGCATCCCAGATGTTGGCTTCAAGGCAGACATCGTCGAAGCGGTTGATTTCCTGCAGTCCGGTCGGTGAGGTGACGTTGATCTCGGTCATGTAGCCGCCGATGACGTCGATGCCGACGAAGATCAGGCCGCGCGCTTTCAGCTCCGGCCCGATGGCCGCACAGATATCACGTTCCCGGTCGGTGATTTCCGATTTCACGGCCTTGCCGCCGACGTGCATGTTGGAGCGCGCTTCGCCTTTCATCGGTACCCGGTTTGTGGCACCGGCAATCTCGCCGTCGATCAGGATGATGCGCTTGTCGCCAGCCCGGACGTCCTTCAGATAGGCCTGCGCGATGATCGGTTCGCGGTAGAGGCCGGTGAACATTTCCAGAAGCGAGTTGAGGTTTTCATCTTCGGGTTTGATGTGAAACACACCGGCACCACCGTTGCCATACAGCGGCTTGATGATGATGTCCTTGTGTTCTTCGCGGAACGCCAGAATCTGTTTGCGGTCTGACGCGATCAGTGTCGGCGGCATGAAATCCGGGAAATGCGTGACGAACAATTTCTCCGGTGCATTGCGCACTTCGCGGGGATCGTTGACGACCAGTGTCTCCGGATGGATCTGCTCGAGCAGATGCGTCGCCGTGATATAAGCCATATCGAACGGTGGGTCCTGACGCATCAGAACGACGTCGGTTTCCTTGGCCAGATCCATGGTCCGCGTTTCGCCCAGGCTGAAATGATTGCCGCGCTCGCGCCGCAGTTCCATCGGCTCGACCTGGGCCAGCACCCGGCCGTTGGAAAGCGAGAGCTTGCCCGGCACGTAGTGGAAGAGTTTATAGCCGCGCTTTTGCGCTTCCAGTGCCATGACGAACGTGCTGTCGCCGTTGATGTCGATCGAGCTTACATGATCCATCTGGATCGCGACGTTGAGTGTCATGGTCTTTCCTTAAGGTCGTTCGGTTGGCGCAGCTTTTTATGTGAGGCGGGTCCGCAGTTCCTGCAAGAGGATGGTGGTGTTATAGCGGGCCTGCTCACCAGCGCCCAGCCGGAGATAATTTTCCAGCGCATCGACGGCCGCCTGTATCCGGTCGAGTCTGGCGTTCAGCAAACCGCACTCGCGCCACAGCGTCGGCTCCTCGGGGGCAATCCGCAGCGACAGATCAAGCACAACGGCCGCTTCTTCAAGCCGCTTGGTCCTGAGCAGAATGGATTTGCGACCGGCCAAAAGCTGCAAAAGCGCCTGAATGTCGCTCAGAACGGACAGGCCGTTTGGCGTCAATTCGGCTTCGTTGCCATCAAATGCCTTGAGGAAGGCGCGGATATCGGCAGGTGCCATTGTCTGGCCGCCCCCCAGCGGGTCGGCGATCAGACGTTCGCCCTGACTTTCAAGGCGTACCATCATGCGGCCCGGGATATGGATGATCTCGGCCCGCCAATCCGAGACGTCGGGCGGTGGTCGCATAGAGGATCGCCAGCGCATTGCCTTGACCCGGTTGCGACTGCATGTCGATGACGCGGGTCAGATCAAAGCAGTCTTCGTCCGTGCCGTCCGACTCACCGCCGCCATAACCATAATGCCGGGACAGGACCTGGCGCAGGGCATCGATCATGACAGCGACCGGCACGGGCCCTTCCTTGATGCGGGCATAGTCGCCGACTTTTTCAGCCAGTTTGTCAAGGTGACGGCGATACCGTTCCTGAGACAGGTTGGGGCGATCGACAGCGCCGATCAGCAACGCCGCTTCGGCCAGCGGCAACGTCGAGCCGATGCTTTGTCCATAGCGCGTCAGTTGATCGATGATCTCGCCCCGTGTTCTCACGACGCTTTGGCCTCCTTGATCCTGACGTGATCGACAACGCGTTTTACATATTTAATGCTGCGCGCGTGATTGATCACCTTTTGCAGTTCAGCCTGATCCTGCGCAATGCCGATCAGGTAAATGACGGCACCGACCGTCTCGATGGAATAATTGATGGCAAGGATTTCCTTGTCGAGTGTCATCTTGGTTTTCAGTTGCGTCGTGATCCAGGAGTCATTGGCCAGATCGGTGAGTGGGCTTGGACTGATCTGTATTTCATTGATGACATCCTTGACGTCACTGACGCTCCAGGCAATGCGCACCGCATTGGCGCGCATGTCTTCGGTTGCGACCCGGCCTGTCAGCATGGCGCGGCCTTCGTAAACCTCGATACCAATATCCGTGAACAGATGCTTGTCGGCTTCCAGAAGCTTGGCCTGAATTTTTGTGGACGTGGCGGTATCGGCTGCAACACCCTTGATGCCACGCTCCTGATAGGCGGCAACGCCGGCTGTCGCTGCACCACCGACGACCATGCCAACGCAGCCTCCAAGTGGAAGCAGAGCGATGGCGCAGATCACAAGCATCGCCGGGCGCAGACGTTTGGCGTTGAAATTTTCAGGGTATGCAATGGTCATGGATTTCTATCCTTTTGCTTTTGCAGGGCGACGACACGACACACCTTTAGCATTGTTACTGCAAAAGGTCAGGCCGGAATTGCCCACATCATCCCAGAAACCCAATCGGGGTCGCTCATCAGGGACGCCCATCAGGGACGCCCATCAGGGACGCCATGCATCGACGATATGCCTTGGCCATCGATACGGCATGATGGCGACAACATCGAACCGGACATCGAGAGAAACGCAGTCAGGTCTGGCTGCGATAAAGTGCTGCGCGGCGCGTTCAATCCGGCCCCGTTGCTCAGGTCCGATGGCGTTGAGGGCGGCAGCTAATGTCTCGCGGGCCTTGACCTCGATGAACGTAAGAACATTGGCGCGCCGGGCAATGATGTCGATTTCGCCAAGCGGACAGCGATAGCCCCGTTCAAGGACAGTGTACCCCTTGAGCCGCAGCACCCACGCAGCACGACGCTCAGCGCTCAGGCCCCGCCGGTTTGCCTTGTGTCGTTTCTCCCTGCTCATGCATCGCTGCCGTTCTTGATGGCAAGGGCGCGGGTATAAACGTCGCGTCGCGGCAATCCGGTTTCCATCGCGATACGTTGTGACGCTTCACGGACGCTTTCTGTCGCGAGTGCCTGGACCAGCCGGGCGTCAAGATCATCCGGATCAGCGCCCGCATCGTTGAGCGGCCCGCCGACCACCAGTGTAACTTCACCCTTGGGCGCACCGGCTTCGGCGTAATATTCGGCCAGCTCGACGAGCGTACCATGCCGGACTTCTTCGAACATCTTGGTCATTTCCCGGGTGACGCAGGCCGGACGAGGGCCGAAAACCACGGCCATGTCGGCCAGCGATGAAGCCAGTCGCTGCGGCGATTCGAGAAACACCAGTGTTGCCTCAACCGCGATGACGCCGCCGAGCCAGCTCCGGCGCTTCCCCTGTTTTGGTGGAGGATAACCGCAATACATAAACCGGTCCGTCGGCAACCCGGCCAGCACCAGCGCGTTGGTAACCGCCGAGGGGCCGGGAATGGCATGCACGGGTATGCTCAATGCGCGGCAGGACGCGGTCAATCGATATCCCGGATCATTGATCATCGGTGTCCCGGCATCGGATACCAGTGCCACGATTTCGCCGGAATTCAGGTGTTCTATGAGCTTTGCGCCCATCTTGTCGGCATTGTGCTCGTGATAGGAAACCAGTCGCCCATGTTGAAGGCCATGCAACTGCAGAAGTTTCTTCGTAACCCGGGTATCTTCGCAGGCAATGATATCTGCCGTGCGCAAAATCTGCAGGGCTCGCAGCGTTATATCGGCGGCATTGCCGATAGGTGTGGCGACGACATAAAGACCATGCGTCAGTTGCGTTGCAGGACGTCTCGGCGGTTTACTCGCTTTGGGCAAGGGGCTACCGTCTGCGTTAGTGTGTCGTGCAGCGACTGAATGAGATACCGATGATTGCTTGCCGCTTTCCTGAGATGACGATTGTGAAGCCGTCCCGTGCGGTTTTTTTACTTTTGCCATGCGTGGCCCTTATGCTGCTTGCCGGTTGCCAGCAAACCGCAATCTTCGGCGACGGGCAAGCCGGACCGATGATTGCCGGTCCGTCATCAAACCAGCCGGGCACCGCCGGTGTCCCGAAAACCCAGCAATTGCCACCGGTTTCCGGCCCGCGTGTCCCGCCCGGGCCGATCCTGCAGCCGGTGCCGCCATCAGCGCCGCGCGCCCGCGCCGGTGAGCCGTTACCGTCATTGGCCGAATTACTGAACCGGCCTATGCCGTCGGGCGCAGCCCCCGATATCGTGACATCAACGGTGCCGATGGCCGGAGAGGGGGCTGTGCGAGTTGCGCTGCTGGTGCCGTTGTCCGGTCCGGCGGCGAAGCTCGGCCAGGCGATGCTGAATGCGGCGCAACTGGCCCTGTTCCAGTTTAGCAATGACCGCTTTGAATTGCTGCCGCACGATACCGGCGGCACCGTCGATGGAGCGCTGAGGGCGGCGCAACTGGCGATCGGTGATGGGGCGCAACTGATTATCGGGCCGTTGCTGTCGACGTCCGTGCAGGCGGTTGGACCGATCGCGCGTGCCGCCAATGTGCCGGTGATCGGCTTTTCGAATGATCGGAATGTCGCTGGGAACGGCGTCTATGTGACGGGATTCCTGCCCTCGGCGCAGACCGAGCGTGTGCTTAATTACGCCATCAGACGCGGTTCTGTAAGGATCGGCCTGCTGGCACCGGATAATGCTTTTGGTGCAGCGGTTTTGCAGACCATGCAGCAGGTGACATTGCAGGCAGGAGTGCAGATCACACGCGCCCGACTGTATGATCCGAATGCCGAAGATTACACAGATGTGGTGCGCGAGATTTCTGACTTTGAAGTGCGCAAGAGAGAACTGGCCCGGCAGATCGCCGAGCTGAAGCATCTGGATGACGAAGTATCAAAGAAAACGCTGGAGCGGCTCAGCCAGCTTCAGACGGCGGGTGATTTGCCGTTTGATACATTGCTGGTCGCCGACGGTGGCAAGCGGCTGCAGCAGATTGCAGCGCTGTTGCCGTTCTTCGATGTCGACCCGGCGGTTGTACAGATCCTCGGAACCGGGCAATGGGATGTGCCGGGTCTCGGCAACGAACCGGCACTGGTCGGCGCCTGGTATGCAGCACCCGATCCAAATGCGCGGGTGGATTTCGTCAAGGAATACACAGCAACCTATGGCGAACAGCCGCCCCGACTGGCCACGCTGGCCTATGATGCGTTGGCACTGGCGGCGGTGTTGGGGCAAGGCGAAAGCGGCCCCGATTATTCAGCCAATGCGCTGGCCTCACCCAACGGATACTGGGGCCGTGACGGCATTTTCCGATTGATGCCCAGCGGCGTCACCGAGCGCGGCCTTGCCGTGCTGGCGATTACCAAGAAGGGTAGCAAGGTCATCGACCCGGCACCGAACAGCTTTCAGGCACGGATCAACTGATCAGTTCAGCAGGGAAGCCAGCAGGGCATTGAGCTTCTGGCGACCGTCGGCGCTCGCACGAATTCGGGCATCATCCTCAAGCAGCAGATTGCCGTCGATCAGCCTGTCCCGTGCTTGGGTATCGATGATCTGTTCTACCGGCAGGCCGGTGATTTTCCGGAACCGTGATTTATCAATCCCCTCGACAAGCCTGAGCCCCATCATCACAAGTTCGCGGGCCCGGTCTTCGGCACTCAAGGCGCGGCGCTTGGCTGTGCGCATTGCCCTTTGCTTGCGTCAGACCTGCAGCCGGTCTCAGTTGTGGATCTGATGCGTGCCGTAAGAACCCGTCGTTCAGCGTCAGCCGGCCGTGCGCGCCGGGGCCGATACCGAGGTAATCGCCGCCCCGCCAGCAGGTCAGGTTGTGACGACTTTCGTTCCCGGGCCGGGCATGATTGGAAATCTCGTAACAAGGCAGGCTGGTTGCGTTGAGGGTTTCCTGCGTTGCTTCGAACATGTCGGCGGCTGCATCTTCGTCGGCTGGTTGCAAGCCGCTACGGGCAAATGGTGTGCCGGGCTCGATGGTCAACTGGTAAAGCGAGATATGGTCGCTGGTGATGCTCAACGCTTGGTGCAGCTCGGATCGCCATGCATCCAGCGTTTGCGCCGGGCGGGCATAGATCAGATCAAACGTGTTGCGGGGAAAGATCGCCTGCGCGGCTTCAAGGGTCCGTATGGCATCATCGGCGCTGTGCTGACGGCCAAGAAAAGCAAGCGCCGTATCATCGAGCGACTGCACGCCGACCGAAACCCGGTTGACGCCGGCGGCTCTGAATTCATGCAGTCTTTCGCGCTCGGACGAGGTCGGATTGGTCTCAAGTGTGATCTCGATATCGTCCCGGACAGTCCAGTGCCTGCGGACGTCATCAATCAGGGCAGCAATGGTTTCGGGTGACATCAATGACGGGGTGCCGCCGCCAAAATACAGGCTGGTTACGGTTCGTCCGGTGGTCTCGGCAGCGTAATGCGCCAGCTCGTCCCGAAGCGCCTGACGCCAGTGGGCTTCGTCGATTTCGGTTTCGGTATGGACGTTAAAATCACAGTAAGGGCAGATGGTTTGGCAGAACGGCCAGTGGACATAGACGCCGAAACCGGGATCAATCTCGCTCACTTTTGCGGATCGCCGAAACAGGCATCGACCAGTTTCCGGAACGCATCGGCGCGGTGCGACAAAGCATGCTTCCGGGCCGGGTCCATTTCCGCGAAGGTGATCTGCTCGCCGGTGGCGGTAAATATCGGATCGTAGCCGAAGCCCTTGTCACCCCGGGGCGGCCAGGTGATTTCGCCATCAACCGTGCCGGCAAACACTTCGGCATGTCCGTCCGGCCAAGCCAGCGCCAGCGCGCAGACAAAGTGCGCCGAACGATCTTCAAGGCCACGCAGGTCTTCCTCAACCCTTGCCATGGCCATGGCGAAGTCTTTTTCAGGTCCGGCCCAGCGCGCCGAATAAATGCCGGGGCACCGGCCAGCGCGTTCACGGCCAATCCGGAATCATCGGCCAGTGCCGGCAGGTTGGCAGCAGTTGCGGCTGCATGCGCTTTCAGCAGGGCGTTGTCGATAAAGCTCGCGCCGGTTTCTTCCGGTTCCGGCAGAGCGAGGGCTGCGGCAGAAATGACATCGACGCCAAAAGGTTCAAGCAGTTCGGCAATCTCCCGGACCTTGCCCGGGTTATGGCTGGCGATGACCAGACGATCCTGTTCGAAGCGCCTTGCCATATGCCTGCCTCCTCTACTTCTGACTCAGAGACCCAGCGCGGTGTTTTGCGCAATGGTCAGCTCGGCGATCCCTTTTTTGGCCAGACCCATCATCGCCATGAAGGTCGTTTCCGAGAACGGATCAGCCTCGGCGGTACCCTGAATTTCGACAATGCCGCCCTTGCCGGTGAGGACGAAGTTGGCGTCGGCTTCGGCGTTTGAATCTTCCGCGCATAATCCAGATCAAGCACGGGATCGCCATTGAAGATGCCGCATGAAACGGCGGCGACACTGTCGATCAGCGGGATTTCCTTGACGATGCCGAGGCTCTGGCAGCGTTGCAGGGCCCGGTAAAGGGCCACGTAGGCACCGGTGATGCTGGCGGTGCGGGTGCCGCCGTCCGCCTGAATGACGTCGCAGTCGAGCTTGATCTGCACTTCGCCCAGTGCCTCAAGATCGGTAACAGCGCGCGCAGGGAGCAGCCGATCAGACGCTGGATTTCCAGGTCCGTCCGGACTGTTTGCCACGCGCAGCCTCGCGGTCGGTACGGGTGTGTGTCGAGCGTGGCAGCATGCCGTATTCGGCTGTCACCCAACCTTTGCCGCTATCGCGCATCCATGGCGGCACACGCTGTTCGACGCTGGCCGTGCACAGCACATGAGTGTCACCGAATTTTGCCAGGCACGAACCTTCGGCATGTTTGGCGACATCGATTTCAAGGGCAATGGTGCTGCATTTGATCGAGGTCTCTGCCGGATGGGCGCATGGGGTAACTCCGTCATATGTGTAAACGACGGCCAAGCTAACGACTTGCTCTCTTGCCCGTAAAGCCGCCCGTAATGCCACACGTGTGCCGTCGTGTGTATCGCTCATTGAGTTGACGGCGGTTAAGGCGGAAACTACATAACGCCGTCTCCCGCCATGATCGGATGGCTGAGCGAGGATTGATGATTTCAGAACTGAACGAACGCTCCAGGGAAATATTCCGCCTGATTGTCGAAGCGTACTGCGACACCGGTGAGCCCGTTGGCTCGCGCACGGTTTCCAGACGGATGGTGCAATCCCTGTCGCCGGCGACGATCCGTAACGTCATGTCGGATCTGGAAGAGGCCGGCCTACTGTATTCACCCCACACGTCTGCCGGGCGCATGCCGACGGAAGCCGGATTGCGGCTGTTCGTCGATGGCATCCTCGAGGTCGGCAATATTTCGGAAGACGAGCGCAGACGCATCGAGCAGCAGTGCGCCGGCACGTCCAGAAACGTCGACCAGGTTCTGGAAGAGGCAACCACGGCGCTGTCCGGGCTGACCGGCTTTGCCAGTCTGGTGTTCGCACCGAAAACCGATAGCCCGCTGAAGCACATCGAATTTGTCAGCCTCAGCCCGGGGCGCGGGCTGGTCGTGCTGGTCACGGAAAACGGCGTTGTTGAAAACCGCCCGATGTGTGCCGCTGACGTTGCCGCCGTCGGTTCTGGTGCAGGCAACCAACTATCTCAGCGCCCGGCTGGTCGGCCGCACCCTGCAGGAGGCGCTCGCCGAGATCGTTGACGAGCTGGAAACACACCGGGCGCAGCTGGATGAGCTGACCCAGAAAGTGGTCGAAAGCGGGCTGGCGACGTGGTCCGGCGGTTCAAACCGGGCCGATGCGTCAGGAACGCTGATTGTCAGAGGGCAGGCGCGATTGCTCGAAGATGTCACGGCTTTGGCCGATCTTGAGCGAATCCGCATGCTTTTTGAGGCGCTCGAGACGAAAAACGAGATGCTTAAACTGCTGACCCTTGCGGATGATGCCGATGGAGTCCAAATCTTTATCGGTGCGGACAACAAGCTGTTCAATGTAGCAGGATGCTCAATGATCGTGGGTCCGTACCGCAACGACGTTAATCATATTGTCGGCGCGATCGGGGTGATCGGGCCTTCACGAATGAACTATGCGCGGATTATTCCGATGGTCGATTACACGGCCAAGATGATCGGCGAACGGTTCCGCTAATAAACGATAGGAAGAAGATGCAAAGCGAGAATAAATCCGACATGCCGGAAAATAATGATGCTCCCGGTGATGCGACAGAAGCAAACGCCAAGGGTGTTGATGATGCTGAAGCGTCGGCCACCACTGAGGGTGCCGCAACGGACAAAGCCAACCAGGCCGCGGATGGCGCTGAAGTCGCGGACGCGGCTGGCGCAGATGCCGAGCCTGCCGGACCTTCAATAGAGGCCGAATTGGCGGAAACCAAGGACCGGCTGCTGCGGGCTTTGGCGGAAGCGGAAAACGTTCGTCGCCGGGCGTCCAGGGATGTTGAAAATGCCTCGAAACGGGCAATTGCCGGTTTTGCCCGGGAAATGGTTGTTGTCGCCGATAACCTGAGCCGGGCGCTTTCTTCCGTCGATAGCGAGAAATTTGCCGCCGACCCGGCTGTGAAAAGTATGCTTGAGGGTGTCGAGATGACGGCCCGCGAGATGCAGAATGCGTTCAGCCGCAACGGCATCAAGAAAATTGATCCGTTGGGCGAACGCTTTGATCCGCAGCATCATGAGGCGATGTTCGAATTTGAAGACCCCTCGAAGCCGGCCGGATCGGTCGGTCAGGTCATGGAACCGGGCTATACGCTGCACGATC
Source organism: uncultured Rhodospirillales bacterium (assembly GCA_965284225.1). GTDB lineage: Bacteria > Pseudomonadota > Alphaproteobacteria > Rhodospirillales > Casp-alpha2 > UBA4479. The sequence goes on along the minus strand of CBDIRN010000002.1, from coordinate 416,851 downwards.
AGCCGCTGCGTCCGGCCAAGGTTGGGGTGACCAAGGGCGGTCAGAAGCCGGGTGGCGCACCGACGCCTTCACAGCAAACGCTGGATGAAGCGGCGGCTGAAAAATCCGGGTCGTCGGGGGGCAATGCCTACGAAAAAAACGGCAAACCTTCCGGCACCAACATCGACGAGGAACTGTAAGGCAGGGATACCCCTTAAATTTTTATGGGGAAATCCGTTGCAGGCCCGAAATTCCGGGATTATATCCCCATCAATCGTTGTTTGCCGCTCCATCGGCAGACGTTTGGTTATGAAGGCCATGGGGTCTTTAACCGCGGGGTTGTATCAGGCGCTTACAGAGGCCGGTTACGACCGCCACAGAGAGTGAGGTTATTATGAGCAAAGTTATCGGTATCGATCTGGGTACGACCAACTCGTGCGTCGCCGTTATGGACGGCAAGGACGCCAAGGTCATTGAAAACGCTGAAGGCGCACGCACCACGCCATCAATGGTCGCATTTGCCGACTCCGGCGAACGTCTGGTCGGTCAGCCGGCCAAGCGTCAGGCCGTCACCAATCCGGAAAAAACCCTGTACGCAATCAAGCGTCTGATTGGCCGTCGCTATGACGATCCGATCACAGCCAAAGACAAGAAGGTTGTGCCCTATAACATCATCAAGGGTGACAACGGCGACGCATGGGTTCAGGCCGGCGACGACAAATATTCGCCGTCACAGATTTCCGCTTTCATCCTGCAGAAGATGAAAGAGACCGCAGAGAGCTATCTCGGTGAAAAGGTCGAGCAGGCCGTTATCACGGTGCCGGCCTACTTCAACGACTCACAGCGTCAGGCCACCAAGGACGCAGGCAAGATCGCCGGCCTTGAAGTGCTGCGCATCATCAACGAGCCGACAGCTGCGGCACTGGCCTATGGCCTCGACAAGAAAGAAGCCGGCACCATTGTCGTTTATGACTTGGGCGGCGGTACGTTCGACGTTTCGATCCTCGAAATCGGCGACGGCGTGTTCGAAGTCAAATCGACCAACGGTGACACATTCCTTGGCGGTGAAGATTTCGACAACCGGATCGTTGATTATCTTGCCGACGAGTTCAAGAAAGAGAACACCATTGACCTCCGCAGTGATCGTCTGGCCCTGCAGCGGCTCAAGGAAGCTGCTGAGAAAGCCAAGATCGAGCTGTCGTCAACGGCCCAGACCGAGGTCAACCTGCCGTTCATCACGGCTGACCAGTCCGGCCCGAAGCACCTGAACATCAAGCTGTCACGCTCGAAGCTTGAGACGCTGGTTGAAGATCTGATCGAACGTACGATCAGCCCCTGCAAAAGCGCTCTCAAGGATGCCGGCATCAGTGCCGGCGAGATCGACGAAGTGATCCTGGTCGGTGGTATGACCCGGATGCCGAAAGTCATCGAGACGGTGAAGAAGTTCTTCGGTCGTGAGCCGCACAAGGGCGTTAACCCGGATGAAGTCGTGGCTTTGGGCGCGGCTATTCAGGGCGGCGTGCTAAAGGGTGACGTCAAGGATGTGCTTCTGCTCGACGTGACGCCGTTGTCGCTCGGCATCGAAACGCTGGGCGGTGTGTTCACGCGTCTGATCGATCGCAACACGACAATCCCGACCCGCAAAAGCCAGTCATTCTCAACCGCCGAGGACAATCAGTCCGCGGTCACCATCCGGGTCTTCCAAGGTGAGCGGGAAATGGCTGCCGACAACAAGATCGCTTGGGCCAGTTTGATCTGGTCGGTATCCCACCGAGCCCGCGCGGTATGCCGCAGATCGAAGTGACGTTCGACATCGATGCCAACGGCATCGTCAATGTCTCGGCCAAGGACAAGGCGACCGGCAAGGAACAGCAAATCCGCATTCAGGCATCGGGCGGGTTGTCCGATGCGGATATCGAAAAGATGGTGCGGGAAGCCGAACAGAATGCGGATGCCGATAAATCGCGCCGCGAACTTGTCGACGCCCGTAACAGCGCCGACAGCATGGCGCACGCTGCCGAGAAAAGCCTGAAGGAATATGGCGATCATGTTGACGCCACCGAAAGGGCCGCCATCGAAACGGCGATTGCCGAATTGCGCGAAGTCATGGAAGGCGACGATCTTGAAGCTATCACAGCCAAGACCGAAGCGTTGACGCAGGCTTCGATGAAGCTGGGCGAAGCCATGTACAAGGCTCAGCAGGCCGAAACGGAAGCCGGTGACACAGGCGGCGAGAGCGCGGCCGGCGGCAAGTCGAATGACGATACCGTCGTCGATGCCGACTTCGAAGAGGTCGATCCTGATCAGGACAAGAAGAGCGGCTAAAGTCGTTCCAACGTTTCGGGCGGCAATGATGACAGCATCTTGCCGCCCGTCATCGGGTCGTTTCGGGGGTATGCATTAACATGGCAAAGCAGGATTACTACGACTGTTTGGGGGTTAGCCGCGACGCAGATGCGGCCGAGCTCAAGAAAGTCTATCGCAAACTCGCCATGCAGTATCACCCGGACCGTAATCCGGATGATGCGGAGGCCGAGAAGCGCTTCAAGGAAGTCAGCGAGGCTTACGAAGTTCTCAAGGACGAGGATAAACGCGCCGCTTACGACCGTTACGGTCATGCCGCTTTTGAAGGTGGTGGACCAGGCCCCGGTGGTTTCGGCGGCGGTGGCGGTGCCGGTGGGTTCTCGGATATCTTTGAGGAGATGTTCGGCGACTTCATGGGCGGCCGCGGTGGCCAGCGTGCCAGCGCCGGTCGCGGATCCGATCTACGTTTCAACATGGAAATTACCCTTGAGGACGCCTTCAACGGCCTCAAGACGGATATTCGCGTACCGACTTCGGTGGTCTGCGAAAGCTGCAAGGGCAGCGGCGGCAAGGACGGTGCAGCGCCTGTTGCTTGTTCCAGTTGCGGCGGCGCCGGTCGGGTGCGCTCACAATCTGGATTTTTTACGGTCGAGCGGACCTGCCCGACCTGTCAGGGCTCAGGCCACACCATCAAGGAGCCGTGCCGGAGCTGCTCAGGTGCCGGACGGCAGCAAAAAGAGAAAACGCTCGCCGTCAACATTCCGCCGGGCGTCGAGGACGGCACCCGTATTCGTTTATCCGGCGAGGGCGAAGCCGGCCTGCGTGGTGCGCCGGGCGGCGATCTTTATATATTCCTGGGCATCAAGCCGCACCGGTTTTTCCGCCGCGACGGCGCCGACATTCATGTCCGTGTGCCGGTACCGATGGCCACCGCAACGCTGGGCGGTCAGATCGAGGTGCCGACGGTCGAAGGCAAACTGCTCCGCGTCTCAATCCCCGAAGGCACGCCAACCGGCCATCAATTGCGCCTGCGCGGCAAGGGCATGAAAGTGCTGCGCTCGGAAAGCCGGGGCGACATGTTCGTGCAGATCTTCGTCGAAACGCCGGTCAATCTGACCAAGAAGCAGAAAGAACTGCTGAAGGAATTCACCGGCGACGACAAGACGTCGAAAAAGCACAGCCCGGAAAGCACCGGCTTCCTCGACAAGGTCAAGGAACTCTGGGAAGACTTGCGGGACTAATTTCTTTCTTGCCGTCGTCCTGAACACCCCTCTCGTCGCCTTGAACTTGATTCAGGGCCCATAAAATAGTGCGATCAAGCATGGACCCCAATCAAGTTCAGGGCGACGGAGATGGTATTTTGATGACGCGGAATTATATCTTTTGTCATCCCGGGCGTTAGCCGCGCCCGGAACCGTCTGGTTTCGGGAGCGAGGGTTACGACCCGGGACCCATCTTTGGGCATGGTGTGATCCGGCCGTGGGTCCCGGATCGCTGGCTTTTCTGGCCTCGCAGCCGCTCGGAGAAAAGCCGCGCCCGGGATGACGGAGATGGTATTTTTGGCGACGAAGGGAGCAACACATAAACAGATCTGATGACGATATGGTGTAGCGCGTGACAGGGCTCAATCAATCCTTATGATGCGGGCCAACATTTTGTTGGAGGACGTGCCATGAAAATCGGAATAGTCGGATGTGCCGGACGCATGGGGCGGATGCTGGTCAAGGCTGTGCACGAAACAAAGGGCGCCGAGCTTGCCGGCGGTTCCGAAGCACCGCACTCCGATGCTGTCGGCGAAGACCCGGCGTTGCTGGCAGGTCTGCCGGCGTCCGGTCTTAAAATTACGGCTGATGCCCGCACCTTGTTTGAAGTCTCGGACGCGGTGGTAGATTTCACCGCCCCCGCCGCAACCGTCATGCATGCCCAATTAGCCGCCGAAACCGGTACGGCACTGGTGCCCGGCACCACCGGGCTCAATGCGGATCAGCAAGCCGCCATCGCCAAGGCCGCCCAGTCTGTTGCTATTGTGCAGGCTGCCAATTATTCGGTCGGCGTCAATCTGCTGCTGGGTCTGACCGAGCAGGCGGCAAAGATGCTCGGCCCCGATTTCGATATCGAAGTTCTGGAAATGCACCATCGTCACAAGGTCGATGCCCCGTCCGGCACGGCGCTGGCGCTGGGTCATGCGGCGGCAGCCGGTCGTGGCGTCAAACTGGATGAGGTCTCGGACCGGGTTCGGGACGGCCACACCGGTGAACGGGTCCGCGGGCATATCGGCTTTGCAACGCTCCGCGGCGGCATGGTGGTTGGCGATCACTCGGTGATCTTCGCTTCCGATGACGAGCGCATCGAGATCACCCACAAGGCCGCTGATCGCGGCTTGTTCGCGAAAGGTGCGGTTCTGGCTGCATTGTGGGCATCGGACAAGCCGGCAGGCCTGTATTCAATGCGTGACGTGCTTGGGTTTGATTGAGCTGACTTGTTCCCTGTCAGGGGATTTGATGACGGACGTCCTGCAGGCGGCGTATTTCCTCTTTCAGGACACCGCATAGTTCTTCGCGTTCGCCATCATTGAGAAACTTGCCAAGAACGACCCGCTTGCCGTGCGTGCCGGCGATCAGTTGCCTGGAGGCGTCGTCCATGCGGACCTGCAGCCATTGCGGCTGGAAGGTCCAGTGCTTGCGCTTGCCCCAATGATCGACTTTCGAAACTTTGAAGGTGCGTTCGCTGATGGTAATCGCCTCGAACGCTGAACCGACCTTGTGATTATAGCGGAGCGCAAAAATCAGCGCGGCCACTTCCAGACCCATGAAACCGAACACCGGCCAGGCGCCGACAATCAGAAAGACCGTGCCGGTCGGGATGAACAGAAACAGCACGAACAGGGTGACGATCCTGATGGCGCGTTCGCTGGAACTGCGGTGCGGGCGCAGCACTCTGGAAAAGCGAATGGGATCGTCGCCGTCGGTTGTAGTCTGAAGCGGTGCCTGAATGTCCATAGCTCTTATTTTATGCGTTCTGGGGGAAAAGCAACAACCGGGTTTTCTCACGGATCATTATGCTGGATAACTGAGGCATGAAAAAAGCCAATGTCATCACCTTTTACTCAAGACTGCGTGATGCCGATCCGGCCCCGGTCGGCGAATTGCATTACGTTAATCCCTATACCCTGCTGGTGGCCGTGGCCCTGTCGGCGCAGGCGACCGATGTCGGCGTCAACAAGGCGACGCGCCCGTTGTTTGCAAAGGTGAAAACCCCGGAAGCGATGGTCAAGCTCGGCCTCGACGGGCTCAAGGCGTATATCAAGACCATCGGTCTTTATAACACCAAGGCGAAAAACGTCATCGCGCTGAGCCAGCTGCTGATCGAACGCCATGGCAGTATCGTGCCGGATGATCAGGCGGCACTGGAAGCGCTGCCCGGCGTTGGCCGCAAGACCGCCAACGTGGTCCGCAATATTGCTTTTGGCGCGCCGACCATTGCCGTCGACACACACATTTTCAGGGTTTCAAACCGGACCGGACTGGCACCGGGCAAAACACCGCTGGCCGTCGAAAAAGGGCTGTTGAAGGCAACGCCGGATGAGTTTGCCCTGCATGCGCACCATTGGCTGATTCTGCTCGGGCGCTATACCTGCAAGGCACGCAAGCCCGATTGCCCCAGTTGCATTGTCGCGGACGTATGCGCCTTCAAGGGAAAGACGACCCTCAAATAATCATCCCGTGCCGCGCGCCGCGTGGGCTCTGACGACGGATTTAAGGCATAGATTGGCATCATCAACGCCGCGCACGTCGAGATGATCGACCTGCAGGGCATTGCCGCTGCCTTTAGGGTAAAGAAACAGGAACAGGACGCACTGATCTGTCCGGTACTGCCAGATTTCAGCGCCGAGATCGCGGCGGATCAGGCTGGCGGTGCCGAACGTGCGGTTAAGGTCATCCTGCTGCCAGCCAATCACCGCGGCGGGTTGTGGCGCGTTGATTTCCGGCATGGGTGCTGGGGCCGGCGTACGGTTGGCGATGACAGGAGCCGCTTTGTAAGTGGGCATGCTTGCGGCCGGTTCGATGGGCTCATGGGGCGATGGCGCGGCACCGGCGCAGGCGGATATCAGGAATACGCCAAGAACACCGAGACCGCGTAACCGATGGAAGATGCCGTCAGGTTTCATCCGTGCCCGAGGGCGTCAGGGTCTGCATGTCGCCGGCAATTTCTCCACCGGATTCGATGACGATCCGACCATAACGAACCGTGCCGTGGATACGGCCAGCTGGAACGGACAATCAGGCGCTCGCGGGCGATAAGGTCGCCTTCATAGCGGCCGCTGATGTCCGCTTCGTCAACTTCTGCGGCACCCTTGAAAAAGCCGCTTGGCGAAATTTCGAGAACGCGGGCACCAGGCAGGGTTACCTCGACATGGCCTTCGACGATCAGTTTGTCGCAGGCGGTGATTTCGCCGCTGAGCTGAATATCGCGACCGACAATCAGTCGGCGGCTTTCAACTTCGTTGCTGCGTGGACGATCAATGCGTCTGGCCGGGACGCTCGGCAGATCGGGGCCGCGGCGTTGCAGATCCGGCATATGGGCGCTTGGTGAGGGTGGTTTTGCCGGCGCGTGCGAGCCTTCTTTGGAAAACGGCTTCAGCGGCGGGGCCGAACCTGCATCTTCGTCACCGGCATGTCCGCTTTCTGTCGTGCCGTTTGATTTTTCCGGTGATTTGGCAGGATCGTCGTCGTCTTTTTTCTTGCCGAACATTTAGTGCTTACCCCCACGTGAAAGGACTGTTTCGCCCTGCTCAGTAATCGCTCGTCGTTCGCTGACCATCAGCCGGTCATACAGGATTTTAACTCAGGCTTAAACTCACACTTTTACTCATGCTTTAACGGGGGCTTGCCCGTCCTTACTCGGATGCCAGCGTTCAAAAAGATGAACCATGGCGGATGTGGCAACAACCGGCATCAAAAGGTTAACCACCGGCACGGTCAGCGCAAAGGCGATAACGACACCTACAGCCATGACACTGCCCTGTCGGGCCTTTCGCAGTCTGGTCACTTCGGCTGGCGGTAACCGACGAGAAGCCACCAGTTCAAAGTATTCACGCCCGAGAAGATAGCCGTTCACCAGATAGAAAACAAAAGGGAAAAGCGGGCCCAAAAACAGAAACGGCAGCATCAGGATATTGAGCGCAATGAGGATGCCGAGAAACTTCATCGACATCATGATGGATTCACCCATCGGCAGGCCTGCGGCCGTTGGCAGGTTTGGATAATGGCGATTTTCAACGCAATCGGCGACCTGATCCAGGAACAATCCGATGACGGCGCTGACCGTTGCCGGGAACAGAAACCATGTCAGGGCCAGCGTCGCGATGCCACCGAGCAGGTCGATTGCGCCTTCAAGCCAGCCGATATTCGAGATCGAGGTTTCCCTTAAAAGCCAGCCGACGACACTCCACAGCAGCACGAAAGTGATCAGCGCTGAGATGATGGAAAGCCACATATATTTTCGGGTGGCGCGATCACTTAATTGATCTATACCTTTAACAAAGGCACTTAACATATTGATATATCAACTTTCTGTTTGCAGAATTATTTGAGCCGTAATTAAAAGACGGTTGCCGCTTCAGGTCAAGGCAGGAATCTCGATCAATATATCAGGTATGCCGTATTTTTACGGTATATCAATAATTTATTAACCTTACTTTAGAACAGAAATGAGCCATGTTTGATCTGAATAATTGACCCTCTGTTGGCACTTGCCCGGACCCCGGCAATGACTATACTCCGCGCCGGATGCGCAAGTGCCCGATTTAAGCCCATGATAGCCCATGTATAGCCCATGAGCAGTGCCTGATCCTAAGCGAGATTTTATGTCTGAACCCAGCATCGACGTCCTCGGCATCGGCAACGCCATTGTCGATATTCTTGTCCAGACCCCGGATTCGTTTCTCGTTGAGAACGGGCTGGATAAGGGTGCCATGGGTCTGGTCAGTGCCGAACAGCAATCAGCCCTTTATGCGAAAACAGGACAGGCCATCGAAAGCTCAGGGGGATCGGCCGCCAATACCATGGCCGGGATCGCCGCTCTGGGTGCCCGCGCCGCTTTTGCCGGCAAGATCAAGGACGACCAGCTCGGGACCGTGTTTGCCCACGATATCAACGCCGCCGGCGTGTCGTTCAAGACGCCGAAGTCAACCGATGGCGCGCCGACGGCAACATGCCTGGTGCTGATTTCACCGGACGGTCAGCGTACCATGCAGACCTATCTCGGTGCCTGTGTAGATTTCAGTGCCGCCGACCTTGATGAAGCCGAAATTGCTGCTGCCGGCGTGATTTATCTGGAAGGATACCTTTGGGATCCCGAGCCGGCCCGTGAAGCCTTTTTGGAAGCAGCCCGTATTGCCCATAAGGCCGGTCGTAAAGTGGCGCTGTCGCTGTCTGATCCGTTCTGCGTTGATCGGCACCGCGATGGCTTCCTCGCCTTCATCAAAGACCATGTCGATATACTGTTCGCCAATGAAGCCGAAATCCTCTCGTTGTTTCAGGTTGATGATTTTGCTGAAGCAGCTGCCCGCATCAAGAGGATCGTCGACATCGCGGCATTGACCCGCTCCGAACAGGGGTCTGTCATCGTCAGCGGAAACGAGCTGATCGCCGTCGCGGCTTCGCCTGTTGAAAAAGTCATCGATACAACCGGAGCCGGCGACGCTTATGCCGCCGGATTCCTCGCCGCCTACACTCAGGGGCAAAATCTCAAGACAGCCGGTACACTGGGCGGTTTGCTTGCGGCAGTTATCATACAACAAATCGGGGCCCGCCCGTCCGCTAACGTGCAACACCTTTTGCATGGGTTAGACGGCTAACGCCAATCACGCCAAAACAGGATATCATTGATGGAACTCAGGAATATCGCGATCATCGCGCACGTCGATCATGGGAAAACCACACTGGTCGACACCATGATGCGTCAAAGCGGGGCCTTTCGCGAAAACCAGAAAGTAGCCGAGCGCGCCATGGACTCGGGCGAGCTGGAACGTGAACGCGGCATCACCATTCTTGCCAAGTGCACGTCGGTCGAGTGGAAAAACACCCGGATCAACATTGTTGATACGCCGGGACACGCTGATTTCGGCGGTGAGGTTGAGCGTATTTTGTCGATGGTCGATGGCGTTGTGCTGCTGGTTGACGCCGCTGAAGGGCCAATGCCTCAGACCAAGTTCGTAACGGCCAAGGCCCTTAAGCTGGGCCTGAAGCCGATTGTCGTCATCAACAAGGTCGATAAGGCCGACGCCCGTTCGTATGATGTACAAACAGAGGTGTTTGATCTGTTTTCGGCGCTCGACGCCAATGACGCACAGCTCGATTTTCCGACCCTTTTTGCATCCGGTCGTAATGGCTGGGCTTCGCTTGAACCCGACCAGCACGGCGAAACGCTGGCGCCGTTGTTCGAAAGCATCGTCAAGCATGTCGCCCCGCCCGTTGCCGACAGCGAAGGGCCGTTTTCAATGCTGGTCACGACGATCGAGGCTGATCCATATCTTGGGCGTATTCTGACGGGTCGTATTTTCTCCGGTTCGGTCAAGCCGAACCAGACGATCAAGGCCATGAACCGCAAGGGCGTAGTGCTGGAACAGGGAAGGGTGCAGAAAATTCTCGCCTTCCGCGACCTGACGCGCGAAGCCATCGACATTGGTATTGCCGGCGATATTGTTGCCATTGCCGGTATGCAGAAAGCGACCGTTGCCGATACCCTCTGCGCGGTTGAGGTTGTTGACGCGATCCAGTCGCAGCCGGTCGATCCGCCGACCCTGGCCATGACGTTTTCCGTCAACACGTCGCCATTCGTTGGTCAGGACGGCGACAAGGTGACCTCGCGGGTTATCCGTGAGCGGCTGTTTCGTGAAGCAGAAGGCAACGTCGCCATTCGCGTTTCCGAGGCTGACAACAAGGATGCGTTCGAAGTTGCCGGACGTGGCGAATTACAACTCGGCGTTCTGATCGAACAGATGCGCCGGGAAGGTTTTGAGCTGTCGATCTCAAGACCGCGTGTGCTGTTCCGCGAAGATCCGGAAACCGGCGAGAAGCTGGAGCCACTGGAAGAAGTTACGGTCGATGTCGACGAGGAGTTTTCAGGCATCGTCGTCGAGGCGCTGAGTGTTCGCAAAGGCCGCATGACGGAAATGCGCCAGGCCGGTGGCGGCAAGGTGCGCCTGACATTTACGGTACCGTCTCGTGGCCTGATCGGCTATCACGGTGAATTCATGACCGAAACCCGCGGCACCGGTGTTCTGAACCGGGTTTTCAGCAGCTATGCACCGTTACAGGGATCCGTACCCGGACGCCGCAATGGCGTGCTGATCTCAAACGCAGCCGGCAAATCCAACGCATACGGGCTTTCCGGACTTGAAGGCCGCGGTATCTTGTTTATCGGCGCCAGTGTGCCGGTTTATGAGGGTATGATTATCGGCGAACACAGCCGTAACAACGATCTTGAAGTCAATCCGCTGAAAGCAAAGCAGCTGACCAACATCCGTGCATCAGGGACCGATGAAGCCGTCCGCCTGACGCCGGCCAAGCGGATGAGCCTTGAAGAAGCCGTTGCCTATGTAAACGACGACGAACTGCTTGAAGTGACGCCGCTGAACCTGCGCTTGCGTAAGCGCTTCCTTGACCCGCACGAGCGGAAAAGAGCGGAGCGTCAGAAGGACGCCGGTTGAGCCCGGGCCTAACCGGGGATACTCTAGGCGGATGACTGATCACGAAGCGCAGCGGTCGGACGGAATGACGGGATCGGAAAATCGGCCCCGTGTTCACGTTTCACGTTTCTGGCGGATGTTTCCGGCAGGTATGCGCCGCCGCTGGTGGATGTTCCGGCCGTTTGATCTGATCGCAAGGAACTTCCCGGTATTCGCCAAGCGCAGGGGACTGCTTGTTGTCCGCATGGATGGCATTGGCGATATGGTGCTGTTCCGCCAGAGCCTTGATCATTACGCCGAAGCCTTCAACGTTGATCTGAAGGACATAACCGTACTTGGCTGCGACAGTTGGAAGCGGATCGCCGGGGATGTATTCGCCGGCTTCCGGGTCATCACCATTGATGAGCATGCCTATGCGCGAAAGCTGCTGTACCGCTTTCGCATCAATCTGATGGTGCGTCGCCTGGTCCCTGAAACGGCTGTTTGTGATTCCTATCTGCGCCGCGCCATGATGGCGGACAGCCTGATCTGGGCATCGGCAGCGAAACGTACGGTCGTCTCGATGCCGTATGTGAACGAGCCGACCCGGTCTGAGTTTAATTACTACCTCAGTCAGGTCGATGACATTATCGATACCGGCCCTTATCCGACGCATGAAATCGTCCGTCACTGCCGATTTGTATCAACGCTTGCCGGAAAATGTATTGAGCCGAAAGCGCCGAGCATCGCATGGGCGGGTGTCAGACCCGCGTATGCCGAGGCCGGTCCCTATGCGGTGATCAATCCGGGTAGTAATGAGCCCGGTCGGCGCTGGCCGTTTGCGTCATATGTTGCCGTCGCTGAAAAGCTTTTGGAAATGGGCTGGCGGGTCGCTATCGTTGGCACGCGGGGAGAGCGCTGGGACGCCGAGTTGCTTGATGAAATCGCTGTGCGGCCGGGCGTCTCGGACTTGACGGCCAGAACGTCACTGAACGAACTCATGGATTTGATGAACCATGCGGGATTGGTGATCAGCAATGATACCGGACCGGCGCATCTTTCGATTGCTCTCGGCGTGCCGTCGCTTGTGATCGTGGGCGGTGGGCACTTCACCAGCTTTGTGCCGTACCCGAAGAATGTTTGTCCGGAGAATGCTCGGTTTATCTTCGCGATGATGGATTGCTATCACTGTTTCTGGCGCTGTCATAAACGCAAAAGCAAGTTCGATGTGTTTCCCTGCGTCTCGGCGATTGCCGTTGATGATGTCTGGACGGTGTGTGAAGGGTTGATCTCAGGGTCCGGGGATAACATCGCCCGGCCGCGCGTGGCGTCCTGAGCAACCGGATGTCCTCACGCCTTCAAGCCTGGGGTTATGCGGTTTCTGTATATTTCGAATACCGGACGTTCCTGATTTTCTTGCTGGGATTTTCCAGCGGCCTGCCGTTATTGCTGGTCTACGGCACCTTATCGGCATGGCTGCACGATCAGGGAGTTTCTTTAAGTGTGATCGGCTGGTTCTCGATTGCCAGTAGCGCGTATGCATTGAAATTTATGTGGGCACCGCTTGTTGATCGCTGTCCGTTGCCGGTTCTGACACGCATGCTGGGACAGCGTCGTAGCTGGCTTGTGTTCGCACAATTGTCAGTCATGGCGGCGATCCTGATGCTGGGCAGTTCCGATCCGACGGTAAGCCTGGGCTGGACGGCGTTGTGGGCTGTCGTGCTGGCATTCGCCTCGGCAACCCAGGATATCGTTGTTGATGCATACCGCATTGAAATTCTGGATGAACCGAAGATGGGCGCCGGTGCGGCGAATTACGTGATCGGCTACCGGGTCGCAACCTTTGCATCCGGCGCTGGCGCTTTGATCATTGCCGATCAGGCTGGCTGGTTTGCGGCTTACGCGGTGATGGCGGCGCTGGTCTGCATTGGCTTGGTCGCCACGCTGATCGGGCCTGAGCCGGATCGTCAGATCGCTGATGAAGATATAAAAGCCCGTGATAGATCTTCCAGACTGAAGAGGGTCCTGACCGTTTTGCGTCGCGCCGTCTGGATGCCGTTCAAGGATTTCATGACGCATCGGCACTGGCCGACGATCCTGCTGTTTATTGCGCTCTATAAATATGGTGATGCCTTGTTGGGCGTCATGGCCAATCCATTCTATCTCGATATCGGATTTACCAAGACCGAGATCGGACTTGTCACCAAAGGCTTCGGTCTGGCGATGACGCTGCTGGGGGGCATTCTGGGTGGTGCATTTGTTGCACGCTTCGGTACGCTCAAGGCGCTGATGATCGGCGGCATACTGCAGGCCCTTTCAAACGGTGCCTTCGCCGTGCAGGCCTGGGTCGGGCCTGAGTTGCCGATGCTGTTCGTGACCATCGGCATTGAAAACCTGACCGGCGGCATCGGCACCATTGCCTTCGTCGCGTATCTGTCTGGGCTTTGCAATATTGCTTACACGGCAACGCAGTTCGCGCTGTTGTCATCGCTGATGGCCTTCACGCGCACGGTGCTGGCATCGGGCGGTGGCTGGCTCGCCGATCAGATCGACTGGGTGTCGTATTTCCTGTTGACCGGACTGGCGGCAATTCCGGGATTGCTGGTGCTTGTATGGCTTATCCGCCGGGTACCCGCTCCATCATCTCAGCAAGCGCCGTCCTGACGGCATCGACGGGGATGGCGCTCATCTCGCGTGCGCCGAAACTTTCGGCACGAATGACGGTAATGTCTGCGGCCATCGGCGGAAATTTCTCGTATACCGTGGGGCCGTAAAGCACGATCAGCGGTGCCCCGGCAACGGCCAGCATATGGGCAATGCCGGAATCATTTGAAACAGCGATGGACAGTCGTTGGCCGAGCGCGATGCTCAACAGCGGATCAAAACTCTGCGTCTCGTCCATTTGCAACGGCAGGAGGGCTTCCGGAATCTGCTGGCGGATCATCTCGACCCATTCAAGCTCCTGCGGGCCGATCAGAAATACCGGGGTCGCGCCGGTATCCAGAGCCGAGCGGGCAACGGCAATGAAGCGATCCAGCGGCCAGCATTTCGGTCTGCCGCCGGAGCCGGGGGCAAATCCGATATAACGGGGACCATCAGGCAACAGGCTTGCGGCCTTGCGATGATGTGCTTCGGGAATCTCAAGATCGAGCCCGGCGGGCGATGGAAAGGACTGGCCTGATGCAATCTCGAGCAGGTCGAGCATCTGGCGCTGCATGGCTTTCGGAAATTTGTATCCCGATTTCGGTTTGCCTGATGACAAAAAGAATCTGGCCGCAGGTGAGATGAACTGACGATGGCGGATACGACGGACGGCCAGCGCAATCCAGAAATTCCGTTGCGTATCGATGATGAGATCAAAATGACGATCCGCCAACGGGCGACGTGTGAACAACTCTTTGGGAGTCTCGCCGATACCGCCGTATTCGATGATCTCATCCAGATGATTGGCAGCGAGCGCCTGTAAGGCACGGGCGTAGACGGTCGTCTCCTTGCCGGCGAACCATGTCAGTTTTGCATTCGGGAAAGCCTGTCTGAGCGCGCGCACGAACGGCAGCTTCAACAAGCCGTCGCCAAGCCGGTCGAGGCCGACATGCACCAGTACGCTTTTGACGTCTTCGGCGGGTCGCATCATGTGATCATCTCCTGATGCACCGCGTAGCACGATCAGACATTAATGTAGAGAGAATGCTGCATGAATGTATCACGCCAGTATCGGCTTTGGTGGGCGTGCCATGAGCGCGACGGCGGCGGCGATAAATCCGAAAATAGAAAAGGTGATAAGCGATATGTCATAGGTTCCCGTCATATCACGCAGCGCACCGGTGATCAGGGGGCCGGCGGCCTGGCTCGCGACCTGTACCGTCAATGCGGCGCCACGGATCGCGCCATAACTGCGGCGGCCGAAAAAATCTGCCCAGGCAATCGGCAGGATCGTCAACAGCCCGCCGATCCCGCAGCCGAATAACGCGGCTGCGAAATACGCCATGCCGATGCTGTGCACTTCATGCATGGTCATCGCCGCTGTACCCAGCAGCAAACCGACCAGCACCAGAGCGAAACGGAGCGGAATACGTTTCGGCCAGAAGCCATAGGCGAAACCGGTCAGCGCGGAAATCAGCGAGAAGGTACTGACGGCAGTCGCGGCTATCGTCACATCCAGCCCGCGTTCAATCAGCAGGGGCGCCTGATGCAGGCTGACGCCAGCCTGGATCGGATAGACCAGCAACGTGAAGGCGCTGAGCATCCAGAAGGCCGGCGTTCGCATGGCCTGCGCGCGGGTAAAGGCGGGCTCAGGAGTTGCCGCTACCTGACCGGGAACGACGAGTACCTCAGCGGCTGAGCCATCAGTGGCAGCGGCGGGCGCACCATCGATCGACAAGCCAAGATCCTCGGGGCGGCGGACAAGTAAAGTCCACGCCGGCAGGAAACCGATGATCAGCACCGTGACACCAACGGCAATCCAGGCCTGCCGCCAGCCCCCGGCCTGCATGGCGAAATGCGCAATCAGGGGCATGGCAACCAAGCCCGACATCAGCGCCAGTGTCGTGACCGACGTCGCGAATGAACGCTTCAGATAGAACCAGTTCACGATAGAGCCGTAGATGCCGATATCGTAAGGCCCGGTGAAGTTCATGCGGGCCACGCAGTAAAAAAGATAAAACATTGGCAGCGCGTTCACCGATGACAGGCACAAAAGCGGCAGGCCGGTAAACAGAACGGCGAAGCAGAGGATGGTCCGTGCGCCGTTCCGGTCCAGAAACGGTCCGATCAACGGCGCGGCAATTGCCCCCAGAATACCTCCCAGTGAAACAGCGCCGGAGATCTCCGTCATCGACCAGCCGAATTCAGACGTCATCGGCTCGATGAAAATTGACAGCGTGGCGACAGCGGGGCCCTGCCTGGAGAAAGATGCTGCGCAGACGACAGCAAGGATCACCCAGCCGTAATAAAACGGCAGGCGCCCGTTCAGCGCATTGATAAATCGTAACCGCAAATGAATGGTTCCCCTGTAAGATGGCGACACGCTAGCAGCTTGGTGGAAATATGTGGAGCGACAGCCTTGAAAAGTTTATGGTGCGGCGGCTTGGGAGGGCTTGTTCACCGTTTTTATTGAGGACCCTGCAATGAATATGGATCTGGTACCCGTCGGCGACAATCCACCTTATGAAGTCAACGTTCTGATCGAAATCCCGCTCGGCGGCAATCCGGTCAAATATGAGGTCGACAAGAAATCCGGCGCGCTTTTCGTCGACCGGTTTCTGCATACTGCTATGTACTACCCGATCAACTACGGCTTCATCCCCCACACCCTGTCGGAAGACGGCGATCCCATGGATGCGGCGGTGCTTGGGCAGATGCCGGTGATCCCCGGCTGCGTCATCAAATGCCGGCCCATCGGTGTTCTGATCATGGAAGACGAAAGCGGCGTCGATGAAAAGCTGCTGTGCGTTCCGGTCGACGCCCTGCATCCTTTTTATGGCGACATCAGTTCCTACCGGGATATTCGCCCGGTACAGATCAGCCAGATCCAGCACTTCTTTGAACACTACAAAGACCTGGAGCCCAACAAATGGGTCAAGGTACAGCGCTGGGGCGAAGCTGAAGAAGCCATGGAACTGGTCCGCGAAGCGATCGCCCGGGCTGAAGCATCGGACTGAGCCGCATCAGGCGTCCCCAGCTACAGATTAATCCTCGGCCTGGTGTGCCGTCAGCGCTGCCAGTGTCACCATATCAGCGACGGTAGCGCCCATCGGCACCACCTGTACCGGCTTGCTGAGGCCCTTGATCAGCGGGCCCAGCACCGTCGAGCCGCTGACCGAAGCCAGCAGCTTGGTGCTGATTTGTGCGCTGTGCAGGCCGGGCATGACCAGCACGTTGGCGGTACCGGACAGGCGGCAGAACGGGTAGTTCGCCAGCAGATCCTTGTTCAGTGCGACATCCACGGCCATTTCTCCGTCATATTCGAAGTCGGCACCGCGCTGATCAAGAATTTCCACGGCTTCACGAACCAGCTCGGCACGCGGCAGCGCCGGGTGGCCGAAATTGGCGAACGAAACCAGCGCAACGCGGGGGTCGTGACCGAAGCGTCGGACTTCGGCAGCAGCCTGCTGGGCAATATCGGCGAGTTCTGCCGGGTTTGGTGATTCATGCACAGCCGTATCGGCAATGAACAGGGTGCGGCCACGGTCGATGATCAACGACAGCCCCATGACCCGTGAATTCGGTGCCGGATCAATGACCAGAGCAATATTGTTCATCGCCGCGTGGTAGTTGCGGGTCAGGCCCGTCACCATGGCATCGGCATCGCCGGTGGCAACCATGCAGGCGGCAAAGATGTTGCGGTCCTGATTGACCATACGCTGACAATCGCGCTTCAGGCTGCCTTTGCGCTGAAGCCGCTCATAGAGATAATTGGCATATTCCTCATTTTTCGATGACATCCGGGCATTGTGGATTTCCATGCCCTCATTGCTGCCGAGACCCAGTGACTTCATGGTCTCAAGCACGCGCTGCTCTCTGCCGACCAGCACCGGGGTACCGTAACCGGCATTCAGGAACGCATGCGCGGCGCGGATGGATTTTTCTTCTTCACCTTCTGCAAAGACAACCCGTCTCGGATGCGCACGCACCTGATCCAGGGTCGCCTGCAGATTGCCGATGATCGGATTCAATCGCGCTGACAGCTTGCTGGTGTATGCCGCCATATCCTCGATCGGTTTCTGGGCGACACCGGAATCCATGGCAGCCTGGGCGACGGCCTTGGGGACGGCGACGATCAGGCGCGGGTCGAACGGCGTCGGGATCAGATAATCGGGGCCGTATTGCAGATGAATACCGGCATAAGCGGCGTCGACTTCGTCCGGTACATCCTGACGGGCCAGCTCGGCCAGGGCATAGGCGGCGGCGATCTTCATTTCTTCGTTGATGCGTCTGGCCCTGACGTCCAGTGCGCCACGGAAGATGTACGGGAAACCAAGCACGTTATTGATCTGGTTCGGGTAGTCGGACCGCCCGGTCGCCATGATGGCGTCATCGCGGACTTCCTTGACGTCTTCCGGCGTAATCTCGGGATCGGGGTTGGCCATGGCAAAGATGATCGGGTTTGCCGCCATCGACGCGACCATATCCTTGCTGACGGCACCTTTCACGGAAAGGCCGATGAATACGTCAGTGCCTTTCATCGCATCACCCAGCGTGCGGGCATCGGTATCGACGGCCTTGGCTGATTTCCACTGGTTCATGCCTTCCTGGCGGCCGCGGTAAATCACGCCCTTGGAATCGCACATGATGATGTTGCTGGCGCTGACACCCATCGCCGTCATCAGATCGGCGCAGGCAATTGACGCGGCACCGGCACCGTTGATGACAATCTTGGCATCAGCGAGGGAACGCCCGGTCAGATCAATGGCGTTGATCAGGCCGGCAGCCGTAATGATTGCCGTGCCGTGCTGGTCGTCATGGAAAACCGGAATATCGAGCAGTTCTCGCAACCGCTCTTCGATCATGAAGCACTCGGGTGCCTTGATGTCTTCGAGATTGATGCCGCCGAAGGAATTGCCGAACAGCCGGACACTGTTGACGATTTCGTCGACGTCTTCCGAGAACACTTCAACGTTGAAGGCATCGACATCTGCAAAGCGCTTGAACAGAACGCATTTGCCTTCCATCACCGGCTTGCTGGCAAGCGGTCCGATGTTGCCGAGGCCGAGTACCGCAGTGCCGTTGGAGATCACGGCGACCATGTTGCCGCGTACCGTATAGTCATAGACCTTGCTCTGATCGGCGTGGATGGCGAGACACGGACCGGCGACTCCAGGCGAATACGCCAGTGTCAGATCGCGTTGCGTGGTCAGCGGTTTGGTCGGCTGGATCTCGATCTTGCCGGGCTTGCCGGAGGCATGCATGCGCAAGGCTTCGTTGTAGAGCATCTCGGTCGCGCGGTCGTCCATGAAGGTTCTCCCAGGGTATTGGTCTTTTGTTTTTGTCCGATCCGGGCACGCCTGAGGCGCTGGCCTGAGCCCGGAGCACCATTTTGACCGTAGAAACAAAAAGTGCAACGGCGCGTGTGACGCGGGGGCTCCGTGTGATATGGTCCTGTCGATTTTTAAAGCCGCCGACCACAACCGGATAACTGATGAACGAGCAGACCAAAGCATTGACGGAGAGCCCGGAACCGGAAGCGGATACGCCCTCGGAAAGCCCTGCCGACAAAGCGATTACGCCGATGATGGCGCAGTTTCTGCAGATCAAGCGTGATCATCCGGATGATCTGCTGTTTTACCGGATGGGCGATTTTTACGAGATGTTTTTCGATGATGCGGTGGCCGCCGCCGGGGCTCTTGATATTGCCCTGACCAAACGCGGCAAGCATCTGGGCGAAGATATCCCGATGTGCGGGGTGCCGGTCCACAGTCATGAAGTTTATCTCAACCGGTTGATTCGCAAGGGCTTTCGCGTTGCCATCTGTGAACAGACCGAAGATCCGGCGGAAGCGAAAAAGCGTGGCTCGAAATCAGTTGTCGAACGCGGGGTTGCCCGCATCGTCACGCCGGGCACGATTACCGAAGACAGCCTGCTGGAAGCGCGCCGGCACAATTATCTGGCCTGTGTCGCCCGGGCGCAGTCCGAATATGCCGTCGCCTGGCTGGATATTTCGACCGGGGAATTTCGTACACAAACCGCCGAGACGGGCGATCTGGCTGCCATTCTGGCGCGCCTTGATCCGGGCGAGGTAATCGTCGCTGACGGGTTGCTTGCGGCAAACCTGCCCGAACAGATCTGGTTCGATGTCGAAGACTGCCTGACGGTATTGCCGGCGGCGCGGTTCGACAGTGAAAACGGTCGTCGCCGGTTGCTCGCATTATTCGGGGTCAAAACACTGGACGCCTTCGGTGCTTTTACCCGTGCCGAGATCGCGGCGGCTGGCGCACTGGTTGATTATGTCGAGCTGACCCAGAAAGGCCGCTTGCCCCGATTACATCCGCCGGCGCGCGTCGAAAAGGGCGCGGTCATGGAAATCGACGCGGCGACACGGCGCAATCTGGAACTGACCCAGACCATGTCGGGCGAGCGTCGGGGCAGCCTGCTTGATTCTGTCGATCGTACGGTCACCGGTGGCGGTGCCCGCCTGCTGGCTGCACGTATTGCCGCACCGCTCACCGATCCCGACGACATCAATAACAGGCTTGATATTGCAGCGGTATTTTATGCCGACACCCGGGCCCGTGAAAAGCTTCGGGGGCATCTGAAGTCTGTCCCGGAAATTGCCCGGGCGATGAGCCGCCTCAGTATCGGACGCGGCGGGCCCAGAGATCTCGGCGCTGTTCTGGGCGGTCTCAGGGCTGCGCGTGATATCAAGGACACACTGCGCTCGGTGTCATCGCTGCAGACCGCAGCCGACCTGCCGGATCTGATGACGGCATTAGGCGGGCATGATGAATTGATCGACGAGCTTGGCCGGGCACTGGTTGCCGAGCCGCCGGTGTCGAGCGCCGATGGCGGCTTCATTCAAAAAGGCTATCAGCCAAGGCTGGATGAGTTGGTGTCGATGCGCGACGAAAGCCGGAGGCTGATTGCCGCCCTGCAGCGGCGCTATGCCGAAGAGACCGGGATTCAGGCACTTAAGGTCAGGCACAATAATGTACTCGGCTATTTTATCGAGGTCACCGCCAAGCAGGCCGATCAAATGCCGAGCGGCGCGGAAAGCCCGTTCATTCATCGCCAGACCATGGCCAACGCGGTGCGTTATACCACCGTCGCGCTGAATGATCTCGAGGCGGAAATTTCACGCGCCGGGGAAAGGGCGCTGGCGCTGGAGTTGGAGATATTTGCGGCGCTGTGCAGCCAGGCGCAAAGCCGGGGCATCGCTATTGATGCAACGGCGGAGGCACTGGCCGTGCTGGATGTCGGGGCCGCAACCGCCGAGCTGGCGGTCGACAGTGCTTTTGTCCGCCCGTTGATTGACAACAGTGACTCCTTTCGCATTGAAGGCGGTCGCCATCCGGTCGTCGAGCGCGCCATCGGGCGCAGCGGCGAAGGGAGTTTTGTCGCCAACGATTGCCATCTTGAGACCGGTGATGCCGAGCAGCAGGGCGGTCGCTTGTGGCTGCTGACCGGGCCGAACATGGCGGGTAAAAGCACATTTTTGCGACAGAACGCGTTGATCGCCATCCTCGCACAGGCCGGATTGTATGTGCCGGCGAAACAGGCCCACATCGGCTATGTCGATCGATTGTTTTCCAGGGTCGGTGCCGCTGACGATCTGGCGCGGGGACGCTCGACGTTTATGGTCGAAATGGTGGAAACGGCTGCGATTCTGCATCAGGCCGGCCCCCGGGCGCTGGTTATTCTGGATGAAATCGGCCGCGGCACGTCGACGTTTGACGGGCTGTCCATTGCCTGGGCGGTGGTCGAGCATCTGCACGAGATCAATCGCTGCCGGGGCCTGTTCGCGACTCATTACCACGAATTGACGGAGCTGGCCGCCCGGCTGGCGCACCTCAAGTGCTACACCATGTGCGTCAAGGAATGGAAAGGTGACGTCGTCTTCCTGCATGAAGTGGCCGCCGGTACAGCAGATCGTTCATACGGGATCCATGTGGGCCAGCTTGCAGGATTGCCGCCGAATTTAATTAAGCGTGCCGAGGTGATCTTGGAACGCCTGGAATCAGCTCAATCTGGCAAAAAACAAGGATTAGGCGATGACCTTCCCTTATTTTCAGTCGCACAAAGGCAAAGAAGTGAACCTAAAAAGCCAAACATGGTAGAAGAAGCCCTTAATAAGATTAATCCAGATAGCTTGACGCCGCTTCAGGCACTTGAAGCACTCTATAAGATCAAATCATTGATCGCTGAAAACAATGGGGATTCATCGTGACCAGGGCAGCAGGCCCAACAGCCCAAAGCCAGCGATGGGCTTGCGCTTGCGGGTCAGGGGACAGTCAAAGCCAGCTTGGCGGGGGTGATTCGCCGTGCATCTGTTCTCTGTCTTATCAAAAGCCTCTCGGTTATAAATGATCATGAAACGCATTCTGAAACCCCGCGAGATCATTGATCGGAAGCAGATTATCGCCCGGCTGGATGATATTCTTGGATGGTCGGGTTATTCGCCCGATACCCAGCAGGAGATTTTCGGGATTTACCGGGATGCGCTGGAGGGCGGGCGCGCAGAGATCCGCCGCCGTTTCGAAAATGAAGAACAAAGCGGCCGCAAAACCATCGTGGCCGGTGCCTATCTGGTCGATCAGTTGATCCGAATCATCTATGACGTGGCCAACGAGCACGTCTATCCGGCGGGTATCGAGACGGCCGCAGATGCCATGTCCGTCGTTGCCACCGGCGGATACGGGCGAGCCGAAATGGCGCCGCATTCAGATATCGATCTGATGTTCCTGCTGCCCTACAAGCTGACACCCCGCGCAGAACAGGTCGTTGAATATGTTCTCTATACGTTATGGGACCTTGGTCTCAAGGTCGGCCATGCAACGCGCTCAGCCGAAGAAGCGGTGCGTCTGTCGAAAGAAGACATCACCATCCGCACCAGTCTTCTCGAAGCACGCCTGATCACCGGCAATGCAGAGCAGTTCGACGCGTTCCAGGCGATGTTCAAAAAGGACGTCGTCAAGGGTACCGGCATGGCCTATGTCGAAGCCAAACTGGCAGAACGTGACGGACGGCATGCGCGGATGGGCGATACCCGCTACGTGCTTGAACCGAATATCAAGGACGGGAAAGGCGGCCTCAGGGATTTGCAGACCCTGATGTGGATCGCGAAATATCTTTATGGCGCTGAAAGCATCGATGATCTGAAGCTTAACGGTGTGCTGACGGCAGATGATGCGCGCAGCTTCGAAAAGGCGCAGGAATTTCTCTGGACGGTACGCTGCCATCTGCATTATCTCGCCGACCGTCCGGAAGAACGGCTGACCTTTAATGTGCAAACGGATATCGGTGCGCGCATGGGCTACACCGACCACGCAGGTCTGAGTGGCGTCGAGCGCTTCATGAAGCATTACTTTCTGATCGCCAAGGACGTCGGCGATTTGACCCGCATCATCTGTGCCGCACTTGAAGAACAGCACAAAACCAAACGCCGTCGGTTCCGTCTGCCCCGGTTTGGCATGGGTGGGCCCAAGATCGACGGTTTCAATATTGACGGTGATCGGCTGACGCTGGCTGATGACAAAATATTTGAAACCGATCCGATAAAGCTGATCGATCTTTTCTGGCAGGCACAGAAGCACGGCTTCGATGTGCACCCGAGCACGTTGCGGCTGGTCACCAAAAACCTGAAACGCATTACCCGCAAGGTGCAGAACGATCCCGAAGCGAACGAGATTTTCCTGAATATTCTGACCGGCCCTGATCCGGACAAAACCCTGATGCGCATGAACGAAGCCGGCGTCTTTGGCAAGTTCGTCCCCGACTTCGGTCGGGTCGTCGCGCAGATGCAATACGACATGTATCACGTCTATACGGTTGACGAGCATACCATCCGCGCCATCGGCGTGCTGCACGGCATCGACACGGGCCGGCTGAACGATGATCACCCTGTATCGTGTTCCGTGATTGGTGAAGTGCAGTCGAAACGCGCTCTCTATCTGGCTGTGCTGCTGCACGATATCGCCAAGGGACGTGGCGGTGACCATTCAGAACTCGGTGCCGAAATCGCGCTCAAGCTCGGACCCCGCATGGGGCTGAGTGAATGGGAAACGGAGACCGTGTCGTGGCTGGTCCGGTATCATCTGTTGATGAGCCACACGGCCTTCAAGCGCGATATTGATGATCCGAAGACGGTTGCCGATTTTATTGAAGTGGTGCAATCGCCGGAACGTCTGAGGCTGTTGCTCATTCTGACCACGGCCGATATTCGCGCCGTCGGACCGAATGTGTGGAACGCATGGAAGGCCGGTCTGCTCCGCGAACTCTACTGGCAGGCCCGTGAAGTGATGTCCGGCGAAACGCCGCAGGAACGCCTGTCGAAACGTGCGCAAACGGCAAAACAGAAACTCGCAGATGCCCTGTCGGAATCCGGCAATGACTGGACGCCGGAGCGGATCGAAGCGCACCTGGACCTCGGTCGTGATACCTACTGGTTGACGTTCGATACAGCGGCTTTGTTGCGTCATGCAGAGATCATCCGATCGGCAGCAATCAACAGACAGGATTTGCGGATTGAGCTGAATGCGGATGAAGCGCACGACGCCACCGAGGTTGTTGTCTTTACCGTCGATCATCCCGGTCTGTTTGCGAAAGTCGCCGGCGCGCTTTCGCTGGGTGGAGTCAATATTGTCGACGCCAAGATTGTTACGCTGAGTAATGGCATGGCGCTCGATACGTTCTGGGTTCAGGACGCACAATCAGAAGCGATATCGGGCACGGCACGGATGAACAGGATCTCGAGCCGGATCGAACGCGCCCTTTCCGGCGTTGCCTCGCCGGCTTGGGAATTGAAGGAAGCGCGGGCCAACGCCATCCCGTCCAGAACCAGCGTCTTCAAGGTGCCGCCCCGAGTCCTCATCGATAACAAGGCCAGCCGTTCGTACACAGTGATTGAAGTCAACGGGCGCGACCGGCAGGGCTTCCTGCATGATATCACGAACGCTATCACGAATGCCGGATTGCAGATTTCATCTGCCCACATCTCGACCTACGGGGAACGGGTGGTCGACGTGTTTTATGTTAAAGACATCTTCGGTCTGAAGATGGAGCAGGCATCAAAAATTGAATCCGTCAGGGAAGCGCTGCTGAATGCCATCAACGGTCCTGCAGCAAGTCAGCCGGTGAGGGCCGCTGAGTGAGCAGGGGCAGGCGTGTGCGCGATGCCATGACGTTGCCGCAATTACGGAGCAGCGTCCTTTCATGAATCTGGTGCGTGCAGTATCCGCGATCGGGTCGATGACGATGCTCAGCCGAATTTTCGGTTTTGCCCGCGATATCCTGATTGCCAATTTTCTGGGTGCCGGTGCCGTCGCTGATGTGTTTGTCGTCGCTTTCAGATTCCCGAACCTGTTTCGCAGATTATTTGCCGAAGGGGCTTTCGCTGCGGCTTTCGTGCCGATGTTTTCGCGCGCAATCGAAAGCGAAGGGGATGCGCCGGCCAGAAAGTTTGCCGAACAGTCTTTAAGTGTACTGGCGATCATTCTTCTGATTTTTGTCATTGTTTGCGAAGTGGCGATGCCGTGGTTGATGCCGTATCTGGCTCCGGGATTTGATGCGGTACCGGGCAAGATGGAAATGGCAACGAACTTTTCCAGAATAGCCTTTCCCTATCTTCTTTTCATATCTCTCGTGTCGCTGCTTTCCGGCGTGCTTAATGCGTATGGAAAATTCTCTGCCGCCGCTGCCGCACCGGTGCTGCTGAATATTACACTGATTGCCGCATTGTTGGGCTTCGGCGGATCGGATGTTGAATCCGGACGGGCGCTGGTGTGGGGCGTCTTCGCTGCCGGTATCGTACAGTTCATCTGGTTGCTTTGGCATTGTCATCGCGCCGGCGTCGCATTGAAATTTCGTGCCCCCAGATTGACGGATAAAGTCCGGACTCTCGGGCGGCGAATTCTGCCGGTCGTGTTTGGTGCCAGTCTGTATCAGATCAATCTGCTGATCGGCACGATCCTGGCAACGACGATTTCGGATGGTGCGGTGTCTTATCTTTATTATGCCGACCGGGTTACACAATTGCCCTTGGGCGTCGTCGGTATCGCGGTCGGCACGGCCTTGTTGCCGATGATCTCGAGACAACTGGAATCGGGCAATGCCGAACAGGCCAACGCGTCACAGAACAGGGGTCTGGAAATCGCCTTGCTGGTGACGATCCCGGCCGCACTGGCATTGATCGTGATCCCGGGACCGATCATTGCCGTGCTGTTCGAGCGCGGTGCCTTTGATGCAGTTGCCAGCGATGCTACAGCCATGGCATTGATGGCCTATGCCATCGGGCTGCCGGCCTATGTCGGCATTCGTGTTTTCACACCCGGATTTTTTGCCAGAGAAGATACCGCCACGCCTGTCCGTATCGCGGCGCTGGCAATGATCATCAACGTCGTTCTCAATCTCGTGCTGATGCAATCTTTGGGTCATGTCGGGATTGCTCTGGCTTCAAGCCTGTCGGCGTGGATCAATATCGCATTGTTGATACTTGTGCTGGCCCGCCGCGGTCACTACCGGGCCGATGCCCGGCTGTTATCAAGGCTGCTCGGGATTGCCGGGGCCAGTGTTTTGATGGCCGGTGTTTTGTGGCTGGCGGCGGCGTGGGCGGTGCCATGGCTGTCCGGACCGTTGGTTCACCAGATCGTTGCCCTGACAATCCTTATCGTTGGGGGGCTTATCGTGTATGCCATTTCGGCCCGATTGTTCGGTGTCTATTCGATTGCAGAAATCAAGCAGACGTTGCGCCGCGCACGCTGACAGGCGACGGCTTGCTTGACCGGCTTCGGATGACAGGCGATAACCCGCTCACATCAATCGGATACAGATCGTATACAGGGCCGAAGATCATGAGCGAGCGTATTTTTTCCGGCGTTCAGCCGACGGGTAATCTGCATCTTGGAAACTATCTGGGTGCCATCCGTAACTGGGTGAAGCTGCAGGATGCCTATGACTGTCTGTTTTGCGTGGTTGATCTTCACGCCATTACTGTCTGGCAGGATCCGGCCCAGCTGCGCGCTTCAACCCGCGAAGTCGCCGCGGCGATGATTGCCGCCGGTGTGGATCCAAAAAAACACATCATCTTCAATCAGTCGCAGGTGCCGGGTCACGCCGAGCTGGCATGGATTTTCAATTGCGTGGCGCGCATGGGCTGGCTCGGCCGCATGACCCAGTTCAAGGAAAAAGCCGGGAAGGACCGGGAAAATGCCTCGGTCGGCCTGTTCGCCTATCCAAACCTGATGGCTGCCGACATTCTGTTATACAAAGGCACCCACGTGCCGGTCGGTGAGGATCAGAAACAGCATCTTGAGCTGGCCCGCGATATTGCCCAGAAGTTCAATAACGACTTCGGCAAGGACGTCTTTCCCGTTCCCGAGCCGCTGATCCTGGGTGCGGCGACCCGCGTGATGTCGCTCAAGGACGGTGCCAAAAAGATGTCGAAGTCTGATCCGTCCGATCTTTCCAGAATTAACATGACGGACGACGCCGACACCATTCAGCGCAAGATCAGAAAAGCGAAAACTGATCCTGACCTGTTGCCGGATTCCGTCAAAGACCTGGATGATCGTCCGGAAGCCCGCAATCTGATCGGCATTTATGCGGCGCTGGCCGATGTCAGCGTCGATGCGGCGGTGAGCGAATTTGCCGGCAAACAGTTTTCAGCACTCAAGGAACAGTTGGCCGATGTCGCGGTTGCCAAGTTGGCACCGATCCAGGACGCTTATCGGCGGTTGCTGGATGACAAGGCACAGATCGACGCTTATCTGGCGGATGGCGCAAAGCGCGCCCGTGCCATCGCTGCGCCGGTGTTAAGTGAAGTGCATGACGTGGTCGGCTTCCTTAATCCGGACAAGGGTTAATATCCTTTTGTTGCGCACGGCTTGCATGTTTGTGGCCGAAGACCCAAATAATAGTCTATGATTGCCTCCTGATTTACACAGCAGGCCGTTCGTTTACTGAGAGCGGCATTGGAGAGAGAAATGTTTATTCAGACCGAAAGCACCCCGAACCCGGCGACGTTAAAATTTCTGCCGGGTAAAGCAGTGATGCAGAACGGCACGGCAAACTTCGCCGACGCGTCTGAATCGGCACGTTCGCCGATGGCAACGCGACTGTTTGCGATCGAGGGTGTGGCCGGCGTTTTTCTCGGCTCCGACTTCGTCACCGTTACGAAATCCAACGAGAAGGATTGGGATGTGCTGAGACCGCAAATCCTCGGCAGCATCATGGAGCATTATCAATCCGGGCGGCCGATGATCGAAGACGATGCCGCTGCGGGTACGGATGCCGGTGAAGACGGCGATGAAGATCCGATCATCAAGCAGATCAAGGAACTGATCGATACCCGGGTTCGTCCGGCCGTGGCACAGGACGGCGGCGATATTATTTTCAAAGGTTTCGAAGGCGGTATCGTCTCGCTGCACATGCAAGGTGCGTGCGCCGGCTGCCCGAGCTCGACGGCGACATTGAAACACGGCATTGAGAATATGCTGCGCTATTATGTGCCGGAAGTTCAGGAAGTCCGGGCTGTCGACTAAGCGCTTCTATCAGCACGAAAATCGGCTTTTTATGTCCGTTTTCAGCGGCCATTCCGCCTCAACTTATCCACAAATCCGGCACTCGTCCTAAAGGCAAAGTCAAGCTCATAGCCCAATCTGCTGGGGCCTTAATATGTGCTGCCTACTATATATTGACATTTTTAGTGAATCCGCTTACCCCTTATCAAATCAGTAGAATGGTGAACTCAATTATGTTAACCATGTTTCGCGCAAAAGCCGGCCAATGATCCGACAGGTAAAAATACCGTCGGGTTATTTAACAACAGAGCCGAAAAACCCAGGGCGATAGAAACGAGAACAAGGGACGGTGCGCGTCGACAAGATGTGCTGCCGGAAGCGAAATGACCGCTCGTAAATTCGACCGCATGATCTTCAGCATCATTGGGTGTGCCGTACTGGTGACAGCATCAGCCAGTCTGGTCAGCCCCAGGGCAGGACTGGTTGCAAGCCCCAGACTTTCGTTTGATCAGGAAACCGCAGAAGAAGCGCATCTGGTCCCTGATTTCGAAATACATATCCCGGCAAACATGGAAACGGCGGCCAACCTGCCGATCACCGTGCTCAAGCAGGCCAGTGCGCTGGCCAAAAGCTTCAAGGACATGGGCTATCATCTGGATAACGTTCGCGAGAGTGCGGCACCGGTGCCGAGGGTGTTTCTGGCCAAGCTGCCCGTTGACCTCCATGCGATGCCTGAGGTTTCCCTCAAGAAGTCCGTTTTTTTCCAAGCCATGCTGCCGCTGATCTTGCAGGAGAACGAGCGAATTCTCCGTGACCGACACCGGTTGCTGGAACTGAAAGCGACACTGGTCTTGGACGGCAAGCTGCCTGCCAGTGACCGTTTGTGGCTGTCGGTTCTGGCTGATCACTACAAGGTCAAGGATGAGAATATGGATTTGCTGCTCCGGCGCATCGACATCATCCCGCCCTCACTGGCGATGGCCCAGGCGGCAGAGGAAAGCGGTTGGGGGACATCACGGTTCGCGCAGGTCGGCAATGCGATTTATGGACAGTGGACGACGGCTGACAGCGAAGGCATTATTCCGGCAGAGCGCCGTGAGGGCATGGATCACAAAATCAAGAGTTTCGACAATCTCGCACAGTCGGTTGCCGCCTATATGCGCAATCTGAATACGCATGGGGCCTACATCAATTTGCGTCGCGAACGCAGCAAGCTCCGTGCTTCTGGCGAAGCGCTGGATGGCCAACATCTTGCCGGAAGCCTGCTTAAATACTCAGAGCGGGGTGCGGAGTATGTTGAAAGCATCCGCACCATCATCAATGTGAACGGTCTTCGTGAACTGGATGATGCGCGCCTGGTTGCCGATAAGATCGAAGACGATCAATCGGTCTGAACTTTCTTCGGCACGTAATACTGCCTGCCAAACCAATACCAGCTTCCATTGCCAGCGGGCATGGTGCAGTTGAGCCGGGTGCGTCCCGGCGGCATCGGCTGATCGGTCCGCACTTCGATGCGCTTGCCCAGTCGTTGCACGTCAAGTTTCTCAACATGCGATGCGTAGCAGGTTAATCGGTCCAGACCCTTGTCGGGCCATACTGCGGTGAAGCCGATCAGTGGCGGGTTGGGTTTGCCGATGGTCGGATTTCCAGGGGTTAAATCAGAGACGCTCATGGGTAAAGCATTGGCGGCGAGCCGGAACCGGTCGATGGATCCATACGACTCGTTCATGGCGAAGCGGGGCAGATAATATAATGGACCACCCGACCCAATCGCACCGGAATGCTGGCCAAAAGCCGCGACAAATCCTGCGTTTTTGACCAGGGCCATGACCTCGTTGCTGGCCTCTCCATAGGGGTAGGCGAACAGATCCGGCGCTCGACCGAGCTTTTCCTCAAAAAGGGCATTGGAATCCCGCAATTCGATCTGCACCGCATCAGCCGTCAAATCCGCCATGTGCGGGTGGTATTTGGTCTGGCTGCCCATGGTCACGCCCTCATCGGCCAGTGTGCGCAGTTGATCCCAACTCATGTATCTGGATGTGTGCTGATCAACCGGATCGGCGGCTACGAATACGGTCAGCGGAAATCCGGCTTCCTTGAGGATCGGCCAGGCCCGGGTAAATACGGATTCATAGGCGTCATCGACGCTCAGGCCGACGGTCTTCGGTGGCAATGGATCGCCATTGCGGAGCGCGGCAATGATTTTGGGTAACGATGTGACATTGTACCCGCCGGTCTTGAGTTCTTCCACGTGCGCCCTGAACTGCTCCATGGTCACGTTCGTTGACGGGAAATCGTTTTCCCCGAAACGGTGATACATGATGACAACCGCCTTGGTTGTCGGTTCCGCAGCGAGCGCTGCATTGGTGAAGCTTGCCAACAGGCTTGCGCAAACAAGGCTGCTGGCAAGAACGGCACCAGAAATGAATTTATTTTTAAATGTCATCCACGCTTCCCCTTTGAGCGTTAGATCTGAATAGAAACATGATGATTTGCGGACGTCATGGCAAGAAACGTTGCGGATAAACTGTTGTCCATCAAGTATGTCAAAGTTAACAAAATTAGAAAGTGACGAAGCGCACGTCCTGTTTGCATACGCAACATCTGAAAGGCGAACAATGAAAAAACCACTCAGCGAAGAAAATCTGGACACCCTGTTTTTGCAAGCGCGCACGCACACGTCCTGGTTTGATAAAAAGGTGCCGCATGCGCTCCTTGAACAGCTATGGTCGATTGCGCGGATGGGGCCGACCAGCGCCAACTGCAGTCCTGCCCGCATTGTGTTTGTGACCTCTGACGCAGCCAAACAGGTTTTGCGGCCATGTCTGATTGAAGGAAATGTGGAACAAACGATGCAAGCCCCGGTAACGGCAATCATCGGTCATGACATGGCTTTTTATGACCGTCTGCCCGAGCTGTTCCCACATACGGACGCCCGTGCATGGTTTGCCGGCAATGATGCATTGATTGCTGAAACGGCATTCCGGAACGGCACCTTGCAGGGGGCTTATCTGATGCTTGCGGCCAGATCACTGGGTCTGGACTGTGGGCCGATGTCGGGCTTCGACAAGGAAAAGGTCAATGCGGCTTTTTTTGCCGGCACCAGGACAAAAGCCAACTTTCTTTGCAATATCGGCTACGGGGATGGCAAAAAACTGCATCCAAGGGGACCCCGGCTAGGGTTTGCAGAAGCGTGCCGTATTGAATAAGAACAGGGCCATGCACGTCATGCGTCGTGCCAATAAGGACGACTGACGGACGGAAAATGGCGTGAACCGGAACACAGTCTCAGCAAGCTTTTATGCCATTCTGGTCTTCGTGGCGATTACCTCAAAGCTGTGGCCGTATCCGTTTGCCCGCGAAATCATCATTACTTTGATTGTGTTGTTTCTGGTGCTGGAGTTCGCCAAAGCACCGACTTTGCAACGAAATATCGGCAGTCTGATTTTCGCCACAGGTGCGCTTTGCGCCTGGCTTGGCGGTGATCTGTTTGGCGGGTTAATGGACGGGCTGGAGAGATCCCAGATCTTTCTCGTGATGTTTTTTGCCGTCAGCTGGCTCAGGGAACCAGCCGTCACCAGCCCGACGTTACGCACCTTGCGTGATGCGGTTATTGCGCAACCCGCAGGTCGTCGATATCCGATACTGTGGCTCAGTTCACATATGCTGGGCGCCGTACTCAATCTGGCGGCAATGAGTTTGCTGTCGAGCATGGTCGGCGATCAGTCCGACCGCCAACTGCGCAAGCGGCTGTCCATTGCATTGATGCTGGGTTTTACAACGGCATCAACGTGGGGCCCGTTCTATGTCAGCGTTGCCGTTGTGCTGGCGGCACTTCCGGGGCTCAAGTGGATCGATATAGCGCCGTTCGGCTTTGGGTTGTCGATGATACTCCTCGCCGTCGGATGGGCCTATGACAGGGTATTCCTGCGTGAAAAGCAGCCTGCGGCAAGCCGTCATGCCGGCATTCCTCTGTCCCTGAAGACACTCGGTCGGGCCGCTCTGCTGCTGACTTCACTGATTGTTCTGGTCATGGGCGCCCATGAAATTGTCGGGCTTTCCATCCCGATTGCATTGGGCGTCATTGGCCCGCCGTTTGCGGTTGTCTGGGCGGCGGTACAGGTGCAAGGGGTCTCGCGCTGGACTGGCGGCGCGCTCCCGTTGATCCGGCGTGTTTTTGTCAATCTGCCGACTTTGCGAAACGAAGCGATCGCATTTGTCGCAGCGTCGGTGCTTGGGATTGGGGTTGCGCGTGCCCTGCCGCCGGAAGTTATCCGTGATATGATGCAGTCATGGGGGATCACCGGTGATTTTGTAATTGTCTGCATCATTGTCGGCATGACCCTTGCCGGGGCGGCGGGCCTGCATCCGGTCATTCTGGTCATTCTGGTTGGTGAGGTGCTGCCGCCGGACGTCATCGGGATCGCGCCTGAGGTTCTGGCAATCGCCATGCTTGGGGTTTGGGGGACATCCACGATGATCTCACCGTTTTCGGCGACGACATTGTTCATGGCCAGGGTCGTCAATTTGCCCAGCCATGTGATTGCCTGGCGCTGGGGCACGCCGGTGGTGTTGGTTTCCACCTGTGTGGTCGTGGCTTATGTCGTGATTATCCGTCACTTGCTGTATTCTTGAAGGGATGAACAGCATGGCAGTCATACTCGGTATCGATACAGCAACGTCCGGATGCGCGGCGGCACTGGTTCAGGGTGATCGCTGTCTGGCGGGGCGCGCTGAACGGATGACGCGCGGTCAGTCGGAAGTGCTGGCACCGATGATCGAAGATGTGATCAGAGATGCGGGGATAACTGCGGTTGGCGTAGATGCGATTGCGGTAACCCGGGGGCCGGGCGCATTTACCGGCTTGAGAATTGGTTTGGCCACGGCACGCGCGCTCTCCCTGACGCTGGGCCGGCCTTGTCTGGGGATCGGCACGTTTGATGTGCTTGCAGAACAGGCCCGCCGCTCAGGGATTGCGGTATTGTCGGACGTACTGTTGATCGTCATTGAAAGCAAACGGGCTGAGCTTTATGTCGCCAGTTATGCGCCAGATGGCCAGATCATCGGCGCGGCTCAGGCGCTGCTGCCGGCGGATATGCCGGCCTTTCTGGGAGCCGGAAAGCGGATCGCGATTGCTGGGGATGCCGCAGAGAAAGCCGAAGCAGCCTTGAAGGGTGATTTTGAGGTTACGCGGGTCGACGGAACCAGCGTCCCTGACGCCGAAATCGTCGCCAGATTAGGTGGCAAGTATCTCGGTACGCCTTCAGAGGCGCCGCCCAATCCGCTTTATCTGCGCCCGCCGGATGTTACCCTGAAGCCATGACGCCGGTTGCTTATACCTTTTCGATGATCAGGCGGTGAATACCGTCGGCAGGCTGATCGGGAGATTCCGGCAGGAGGGACAGGATTTTGTGGCCATGCTGGCGTGCCGATCTGGGGACGTTATCCAGCGGTTCTGCGCCTTTCAGCCGGACTTCAAGCGTTTCGCCCGGCGCAATTCTCTCGAGAAACAGCTTGGTGCGAACGAACGTCATCGGACAAATCAGTCCAGTAATATCAATATGATGATCAGCATTATCGTTTTCGTTCGTCTTACTATCATTTATCATGGAGTAACTTGCGCCTTATTGAGAAAATACTTATAACCCACGATCTGTGTTGTCGTTTTTTGTAGAATTTAAAAATAATATCAACGGAGTTTTGTCAATCGATGTCTGAACAGCCAAGCCAAACCGATCTTCTCGAACTCACGTCTGAAATCGTTTCTGCGCATGCTTCCAACAATACCATCGCAGCCAATGATTTGCCGCAAATTATTAAAGACGTTTTTGCAACATTGCATTCGCTCGGCAGTGCACCGATTGTGGCCGAACGGCCAGAGCCTGCCGTGCCGATCAAGAAATCGGTTATGCCGGACTATATCGTCTGCCTTGAGGATGGAAAAAAGCTGAAGATGCTGAAGCGGCATCTGAAAACATCCTATAATTTGTCACCGGAAGAATACCGCGAGCGCTGGAACCTCGGCGCAGATTATCCGATGGTTGCCCCGAATTACGCCAAAAAACGCAGTACACTTGCAAAAAAAATCGGACTCGGCCGGAAACCAGGCGTCAAGCGGAAAGCTAAATAGACACTTATTCTGCAGATGGTGTACCATCGACCCTTCACACAATGGTTTAAGGGCGTTAGCATCTTTATGTTTAATGACAAGGGACTGTAATGCCAGAATCTCGCCTTGAAAAACTGTGCGTCGACAAAGGCATGAAGATGACCGAGCAGCGCCGGGTCATTGCCCGCGTCCTGTCAGATGCCAGTGACCATCCCGATGTCGAGGAAGTCTATCAGCGCGCTTCCGTGATCGATGCAAAAATCTCCATCGCCACCGTTTACAGGACGATGCGGTTGTTTGAAGAAGAAGGCATCGTCGAGCGGCATGATTTCGGCGATGGCCGGTCCCGTTATGAAGAAGTGTCCGAAGAGCACCATGACCATCTGATCAACGTTAAAACCGGTCGCGTTATCGAATTTCAAAACCAGGAAATCGAGCGTTTGCAGGAATGGATTGCCCGCGAGCATGGCCTGAAGCTTGTGGGACATCGTCTGGAATTGTACGGCACCCCGCTTAAAGATTTGGATACGCCTGAATGACCCATCGCTCCCAGGAGGCTGTTGCTTGACAGTTCCCTTCGCGCTCATCATGTTCCGCGCCCTTGATAACAGTGGCGATAACATGTCACCGGTTATGAAACCCGCTCAAGACAGGCAAAAAGTGCTCTGAGGATGTCCTTGAGAAAGTCCGTCCATATCAAATCCTATGGTTGCCAGATGAATGTCTACGATGCGTCGCGTATGGCGGACGTCCTCGTTCCTATGGGATATGACAGCGCTGAAGCCATGATGGAAGCCGATCTGGTGATCCTGAATACTTGCCACATCAGGGAAAAGGCCGCCGAGAAGGTGTATTCGGAGCTTGGTCGTCTGCGCGACGAGAAAGCCGCCCGCGATCCGTCACGGCCGATGCGCATTGCCGTCGGCGGCTGTGTTGCGCAGGCCGAAGGCAAGGAAATCCTGCGCCGTGCACCGTTTGTCGATCTGGTTTTCGGACCCCAGACCTATCATCGACTGCCGCTGATGCTCAGGCAGTTGGAAATGCATGGCCGGGCTGTGATCGACACCGAATTTCCGGCTGATGACAAATTCGACGCCCTGCCGGAAGCGAGCCGGGTCGAAGGTGCCAGCGCGTTTCTGACGGTGCAGGAAGGTTGCGACAAGTTCTGCACGTTCTGTGTCGTGCCTTATACCCGCGGTGCTGAATTCTCCCGCCCGGTCGACGCGGTGCTGCGCGAAGCCCGCCTGCTGGTCGGCAAGGGGGCGCGCGAAATCACCCTGCTTGGACAAAACGTCAATGCCTACCATGGCGCTGCCGAGGGCGCATCGGAATGGACACTGGGCAGGCTGATCCGGGCACTGGCCGATATCGAGGGGCTGTCCAGAATTCGTTACATGACGTCGTATCCGGCCGAGGTGGATGAAGACCTGATTTCAGCGCACCGCGACGTCCCTGAACTGATGCCGTTTTTACACCTGCCGGTCCAGTCTGGTTCGGACAAAATCCTGAAGGCCATGAATCGCCGTCACACGTCGGGTGATTTTATCGACGTGGTCGCCAGACTGCGGGCCGCGCAGCCTGATCTTGCGCTGTCATCTGATTTTATCGTCGGCTTTCCGGGCGAAAGCGACGCCGATTTCGAGCAGACGATGCAACTGGTCCGCGAAATCGGGTTCTCTCAGGCGTATACCTTCAAGTACAGCTCCAGACCGGGCACGCCGGCGGCTGATATGGACGGCCATGTCCCCGAACAGCTCAAATCCGAGCGCTTGCAGGTGCTGCAGGCAGAGATAAACCGTCAGCAACAAGATTTTAATGAAGACAGTGTTGGTCAGGAATTGCCGGTCCTGTTTGACAGGCAGAGTGCCCGCGATGGCCAACTGGTGGGCAGAAGTCCATATATGCAGTCCGTTCACGCAGAATTATCGGCAACCCATATCGGAGATATAATCCCGGTGATGATTGATCGCGCCAATCCAAACAGTCTTTCAGGTGTTGCGCGCCAGCGCCGGGAGGCAGTCGCTTGAGCCGGACCAGTCGTGCGGCGACCAAGCCCAAAAGGTCGAACGCCATAACCCGAAAGAAAACGTTTCCGAAGAACGGCCTGGCGATTGCCCTGTTCGGTTCACACCACAGCCATCTGGCGCAGATCGAAAATAGCCTGAAAGTCGTCATCCATGCCCGCGGCAACGAGGTGACGATTGCCGGGGATGCCGAAGCGGTGGCTCGCGCAATCGGTGTTCTTGATGCGCTCTACCAGCGGCTGGAAAAAGGCCAGGATGTGGACCAGCCTGAAGTTGATGCGATGCTGCGTTTCTCGGCCGCGCCTGAGCGCCCTATGCCGGGCATGGAAAGTGGCGTCAGCGTTCGAAACCGGATGGTGACAGCGCGCACGCCGACGCAGGCGGATTACTTAAGCGCAATCGATGAGTCGGAACTTGTCTTCGCAGAGGGTCCAGCTGGTACCGGCAAGACCTATCTGGCCGTGGCCAAGGCGGTCGAGTATCTGGTTCGCGGCGATGTTGAGCGGATCATTCTGTCCCGCCCGGCGGTAGAAGCCGGCGAACAGCTGGGCTTCCTGCCCGGCGATATGCGTGAAAAAGTCGACCCCTATCTGCGTCCGCTGTATGACGCCCTGCACGATATGATGCCCGCCCAGCAGGTGCAGAAGCGGCTTGAGAGCGGAGAAATCGAAGTGGCACCGTTGGCCTTTATGCGCGGTCGCACGCTGGCAAAAGCGTTTGTTATTCTGGATGAAGCGCAGAATACGACCGCCGTTCAGATGAAGATGTTTTTGACCCGACTTGGTGAAAATTCGAGAATGGTGATCACCGGCGATCTCAGTCAGGTCGATCTGCCGAGGGGAACGCGCTCCGGTCTCCGCGATGCGCGTGAAGCGTTGGCAGACGTTGAGGGCATTCGCTTCCTGCGTTTTCTGGAAACGGATGTGGTGCGGCATTTGCTGGTTGGTCGGATCGTGCATGCCTACAATAACCTTGAAAAACGGCGCGGGGCCGGTGCGCAATACAAGAACGATGGAAGTGCGCCGGAAGATAATGAAACCTGAGACTGCACCTCATTTAAACGCTTGCCCGGATAATCTATCTGTTGATATCGATATCGGAGACGAAGGCTGGCTGGCAGCAATAGATGATCCAGAACCGCTTTGCGCTGATCTGCTGCAATCGGTGATCGGGTTCCTTGCATTGCCGCCAAGGGCCTATGAAGTCTCCGTGGTGCTGACCAATGATGCCCGGCAAAGGGAACTGAACCGGGATTACCGGGGCAGAGATTCGGCAACGAACGTCCTGTCGTTTCCGTCCGAAGATCCGGATAATATGGATTTTCCGCCTGAATTGCCGATGCCTTTGGGCGATATTACGCTGGCTCTGGAAACAGTGACCCGGGAAGCAGCAGAAATGTCATTTCGTGATCATTTTTGTCACCTGCTGGTCCATGGTATGCTGCACCTTGTTGGATACGATCACGAGACAAATACCGATGCTGCGTGTATGGAAGCATTGGAAGTCAGGATTCTTGACGCACGGGGGATTGAAAACCCCTATGCTGACAGCGTCGTGGCCGGACAGAATTGACGGAACCGAAAGATGAATGATACGCCCTCAAACGGGGAGCCCCCGAGTAGTTGCAACGAGATTGACCCGTTGGCCGATACGGCTGCGGAAACATCTAAAGGGGCAAACTTTTCAGACCGCATGCGCACCTGGGTCAAAAACCTGAAGCGCATTTCAGGCAGTAACGGATCAGCCCGCGATACGCTCGATGAACTGATTGATGAGCGTGAGGAATCCGAGCAGCCTCTGGATCCCGACGAGCGCCTTCTGGTCGCCAATATTCTCGAGCTCAGAAACCTGACGATTTATGATGTGATGGTGCCGAGAGCGGATATCGTTGCCATTCCGATTTCAGCAAGCCTGAGTGACGTCATCGACGTGGCGACACGCGAGGGGCACTCGCGACTGCCGATTTATCTGGAAACTCTCGATGATGCGCAGGGCATGGTGCATATCAAGGATGTCGTCGGCTGGCGCGGCAAGGATGCAAATTTCAAGCTGGCGGATGTGCAACGCAAGCTGCTGTTCGTGGCGCCGTCGATGCGTGTGCTTGAATTGCTGTTGGAGATGCGTGTGCAACGCTCGCATATGGCGCTTGTTGTGGACGAGTTTGGTGGCGTTGACGGATTGGTGACGATTGAAGATCTGGTCGAGGAAATTGTCGGCGAAATCGACGATGAGCATGATCGGGATGACGAGCCTAAAATGGAGCATCGGCGTGATGGTTCCTGGGTTGCGGATGCCAGGATTGAGCTGAATACTTTTGAAGAAAGACTGGGGCGCAAATTATCGACGGATGATCATGAAGACATCGACACACTGGGTGGGTTTGTTTTTTCCATTGCAGGTCGGGTGCCGATCCGGGGCGAGATCATTTCCCATCCCGATGGAACAGAATTTGAAATTCTTGATGCGGATCCGCGCCGTATTCATCGTGTCCGGGTCCGCAGGATGACCTCTGCCGTTGCCGCGCCGGTCGCCGCAACAGGAAGCGCCTGACCGCCTTGAGCGGCTTTCTGGCAATGATCCTGAATTCCTGCTGGTATCGCAGGCTGTTGGCTGTTTCCCTTGGCGTTCTGGCCGTGGCGGCGCTGCCGCCGTTTCATGTCATTCCGGTGCTGTGGCTGTCATTTGCAGGTTTGGCTCTGCTGCTGTTGTCGACAAAAAGCTGGCGTCAGGCCGCTGTTGAAGGCTGGTTATTTGGTCTCGGTTGGTTTGGCTGCGGGCTGTATTGGATCGGTTATGCGTTTCTTGTCGATGCGGAACGCTATGCGTTTCTGATGCCGGTTGCTGTAATTGGTGTTGCTGCGGGCATGGCATTGTATTCGTCCCTGTCCATGGTGATTTTTTATCTTGTACTTAAACGATATCGGACAGCGCCCGTTGTTTTGATCCCCGCATTTGCCGCCAGTTGGGTGTTCGGTGAATGGCTGCGCAGCTGGGTGCTGACGGGATTTCCGTGGAACCCGCTCGCATCCGTATGGGGCTATTCGCCGACGATGATGCAGACCGCTGCCTGGATCGGCTCGCTCGGACTGGGTTTTCTGACGGCGATGGTTTTCATTGCGCCGGTCCTAATCTTTAAAAGCACATCCGGATCGGTTTCAAGGCCGGCGGTGAAAATTCTGGCCGTCAGTCTGATCCTGCCGGTTCTCTGGGTGGCTGGATCGTGGCGGGCCAGTGACGGCTCCGGCTTGCAGACTCATGACGGTATTGTCCTCAGGCTGGTACAGCCGGCAATTCCGCAAGCGCTCAAGTGGCATCCGGAATTGCGCCAGCAACATGTCTTGCGGCAGATGGCGATGAGCAAACGGACGGCCGGTCCTTTCGGGCCGCCGACCCATGTTATCTGGGCGGAAACAAATGTGCCGTATCTGCTGGACCCGGACACGACTTTACCGGCGATGCTTGCCGCCGCTGTGCCGGCCCGGGGGTCTCTGATATTCGGTGCCCCCAGGCGTGATGCGGCGGGAGAGGCCTATAACAGCCTGTTTGTCATAAACGACAACGGCAAGCTGACAGCGACATTCGACAAGTTCCATCTGGTGCCGTATGGAGAATATGTCCCTCTGCGCGCCTATATGCCGTTTGAAAAACTGACGGCAGGGCGGGGTGATTTCACGCCCGGTCCCGGTCCCGCCACGCTCCATAACGAGGGCCTGCCGCCGTTTGCGGCTATTATCTGTTACGAAGTGATTTTTTCAGGAAACGTGGTCGATCCGGCCGACCGTCCGGCATGGATATTGAACATCACCAATGATGCCTGGTTCGGGCCGTCCACAGGGCCCAGACAACATCTGGTTCAGGCCCAGCTCCGGGCCATTGAAGAAGGCCTGCCCGTGGTGCGGGTGGCAAATACGGGTATATCCGCCGTCGTAGATGCATATGGACGTGTTCGCAATCGATTGGAACTGGATGAGCAGGGCATTGTCGATGCGCCGCTGCCCTTGCCCCTGTCCCCGACGGTCTTTGCCATATACGGACAAACCACAACTTTGTTTTTTGTTTTGCTCGTTATACTAAGCAGCCTGTTGTCTCATTGTGTTGCAGGGCGTATCGCGAATAGAGGCCTATGATTTCATTTTATGCGCGTATACTATTGTTCGCGCTTGGAATTAATTGAATACCGATGCTCTGTAAGGAATATTCTTGGAGTGCTGAGTGTGGATAAGACACCGAAATTTTTAATGAGTCCTGCGGGTATCGGGCGGGGTCGGCGCCAACGGGATCAGCCGCCCGGGACACCGCATCCAGTCGACATGCATGTCGGTAGCCGCGTCCGGTTGCGTCGGACCATGCTCAACATGTCGCAAGAAAAACTTGGTGATGCCGTTGGGCTGACATTCCAGCAAATCCAGAAATATGAACGGGGCGCCAACCGAATCGGTTCAAGCCGACTTTATCAGTTCAGCCATATTCTTGATGTGCCGGTTTCCTTTTTCTTCCAGGATATGCCGGCAGAAGTCGTACAGAAAAGTGCACCCAAGGGTATCTCATCGGGCTTTTCCGACCAGAATCAGACCGTCCTTGAGCCCGACCCGATGTCCAGACAGGAAACGCTGGAACTGGTGCGCGCTTACTATCGCATTCAGGATCCGAAAATACGGCGCAAACTCTATGATCTGCTGCGCTCCATGGCCAATCTCCCCGACGAAAGCTGAGTAACGGTTTCCAGCCCGAATTGTGCGGTTTGTCTTGACGCACTGCTTGGAAATTGTCAAAAGACCCGCGCACCTATACGGGTGCCGTGGATGGATTTGGACCGCTTGCCGCCACGAAAAATAAGGCGCTAAGTGGGCTAACAGCGCGCTCCGTCCGCAGCCCCCGGTCCAAGGAATTGGTTTTTTACTTTGAGATCGGGAGGGACCGTCTTGAGCAGATTAAATTATCTCTTTACCAGCGAATCCGTGTCTGAAGGACACCCGGACAAAATTTGTGACCGGGTGTCCGATGAAATCGTTGATGCCTATCTGGCCATCGACAATGCATCGCGTTGCGGTGTCGAAACCCTGGTGACGACCAATCTGGTCGTCGTTGCTGGCGAAACCCGGTGTGCCGGGGAAGTCAGCCCGGCCAGGATCGAAGAACTGGCGCGCCTGGCGATCAAGGATATCGGATACGATCAGGACAATTTCCACTGGGCGAATTCGGAAGTT
The DNA here is from genome assembly GCA_965284225.1 of uncultured Rhodospirillales bacterium. Classification (GTDB taxonomy): domain Bacteria; phylum Pseudomonadota; class Alphaproteobacteria; order Rhodospirillales; family Casp-alpha2; genus UBA4479. The sequence goes on along the minus strand of CBDIRN010000002.1, from coordinate 375,389 downwards.
CAGGTGCATGTCCATGCTCAGTCCGTCGATATCGCCCAAGGTGTTGATGCGCTGGGCAACAAGGATGAAGGCGCTGGCGACCAGGGGATCATGTTCGGCTATGCCTGCAATGAGACCGACGATCTGATGCCGGCACCGTTGTATTTTTCCCATAAAATCCTGCAAGGACATGGCTACCAAGCGTAAATCCGGTGCAATTTTCCGGTCTTCGGGCCAGATGCAAAAAGCCAGGTGACGCTGCAGCTACGAGAACGGCAAGCCCGTTCGTGCTGACCTCGGTGGTCGTCTCGACGCACAGCATACATGAAGACCTGACCCAGGACGATGTCCGCGAAATGGTCCGCCCCATCGTCGAAGATGTGCTGCCGGCCGGCTGGATGTGCCGCGGAGGCCGAATTCTACGTGAACCCGACCGGCCGTTTTGTCATCGGCGGGCCCGATGGTGACGCCGGGTCTGACCGGGCGCAAAATCATTGTCGACACCTATGGCGGTGCGGCGCCCCATGGCGGCGGCGCGTTCTCGGGCAAGGATCCGACCAAGGTTGACCGCTCGGCCGCCTATGCCGCGTCGCTACCTTGCCAAAAACGTGGTTGCTGCAGGACTGGCTGATCAGATGCACGATCCAGCTCAGCCTATGCGATCGGTGTCTCGAAACCCCTGTCAGTGTATGTCGATACGGATGGGACAGTGCCGTGTCGATGAACGATCAGATCGCGCAGTCTGCGCAATGCATCGATCTGTCCCCAAGGGGCATCCGCGAGCATCTGTCAGTTGAGCAGACCGATTTATGCCCGGACCTCGGCTTATGGTCATTTCGGTCGCGCACCTGAAGCCGACGGCGGATTTTCATGGGAGCGGACGGACATTGCCGATGCGCTCAAATCTGCCTTCGGTGTTCGCTGAACAATAAGCGGGGTGGGGTAATGTCTGCGGACATGCCGAAAGATCCTGCGGGCAAACCAATGTGGTACGGCCGGCGTCGGAGCCATAAGCTCAGACCCGGCCGTCAACATTTGGTTGAAACGTTGCTGCCAGAACTGCTGATCGCTGATTCCGGCTCAACCGAGCCGATTGTCCTCGGGCCTGATTTTGGTGTGCCGCCCCGCGAGTTGCGCCTCGAGATCGGCTTTGGTGCGGGTGAGCACCTGAGCGGCGAGGCCAGGATCAATCCGGACATTGATTACATCGGTTGTGAGCCGTTTATTAATGGCGTTGCGGCGCTATTGGCGGATATCGACAGGCTCGGCCTCGGTAATATCCGGCTCTTTGAAGATGACGTCCGATTGTCACTGGGTCGGCTGCCGGCGGCGTCGGTGTCTAAAATTTACATGCTTTATCCCGATCCGTGGCCGAAAGCCCGGCATAACCGGCGCCGGATATTCCAGGCGGAAACGCTGACGGCGCTGGCGCGCATTGCCTGCGATGGCGCAGTCCTGCAATTTGCCTCCGATCACATGGGCTATGTGGCCTGGGCGCTGGGTGAGGCAAGGCGACACCCGGACTGGGACTGGACGGCGCGAGGGCCTCAGGACTGGCGGCTACCGCCTGCAGACTGGGTATCGACCCGCTATGAAGCAAAGGCGCTCAGAAAGGGTGACAAACCGGCGTATCTTATGTTCCGCCGACGGTCGCGTTAACAGCGCGGGCTGATGACATTCCTCTTGCTTTTCCAAGCGATTATGGATATATCACCGGTGCCCTTACGGGGGCACTCGTTAATCAAACAACTGTACTGTGATTGATGGGTGGGCCATTGGCCCGCCTTTTTTAATGCCTTTTAGGCGACCAACGGGGTTACCCCGGAACTAATCGAGAGAATGGACGTGAGCGCGGATTCACTTGCAGAACAAGTAGAGATACTGCTGACACCGACCATCGAAGCCATGGGCTTTTCGTTGGTTCGTGCGGCATTGAGCGGTGGTCAGAACCCGGTGTTGCAGATCATGGCCGAGCCGATGGACGGTCGGGTCATGACGGTTGATCATTGCGCTGACATTTCTCGTGCCGTGTCTGCGGTCCTTGATGTGGAAGACCCGATCCAGTCGGCCTATACGCTAGAGGTCAGCTCGCCAGGTCTGGATCGCCCGCTGGTCCGCCTTGGCGATTACGACAGGTTCGCCGGGTTTGAGGCGAAAATAGAAATGAAAACCCTGATAAACGGCCGTAAAAAATTTAAAGGCCGTGTTCAGGGCACGGATGGAACGTATGTCATGCTTGATGCCGATGGTGAAATTGTTCAACTCGAACATGCGGCCATTGCCAAAGCGAAATTAATTGTCACGGACGAGATGCTTGCAAAGCTAGAGGAAGAAAAAGCACATGAGTGAAACACTTATGGTAGCCGGTGACGTTCACGCCCGGCCGGAATTGTTGGTTGTTGCCGATACGGTAGCACGCGATAAGGGGATTGAGCGCGAAGAGGTTCTGGAGGCTATGGAAATGGCGATCCAGAAAGCCGGCCGCTCGAAATACGGCCACGAGCATGATATCCGGGCGCATATTGATCGCAAATCCGGTGAAATCATGCTGGCGCGCTATATCGAAGTGCTTGCAGACGATGCCGAGCGCGAAAATGAAGTGACTCAGGTCTTTCTTGCCGAGGCGCTGCGCAAAAAGCCGGATGCAACAGCCGGCGAATTCATCGTCGATATTTTGCCGCCGATCGACTTCGGACGTATCGCTGCACAGACCGCCAAACAGGTCATCGTCCAGAAGGTCCGCGAAGCCGAACGCGAGCGTCAGTTCGAAGAGTACAAGGACCGCGTCGGCGAAATCGTCAACGGTCTGGTCAAGCGGATGGAATACGGCAACGCAATCATCGATCTCGGCCGTGCCGAAGCGATCCTGCGCCGTGACGAATCAATCCCCCGCGAGCACTTCAATAACGGTGACCGCATCCGCGCCTATATCGCCGATGTCCGTCAGGAGCCACGGGGTCCGCAGATTTTCCTCTCGAGAACGCATCCGGATTTCATGGCGAAGCTGTTCGCTCAGGAAGTGCCTGAAATCTATGACGGCGTCATCGAAATCAAATCTGTTGCCCGCGATCCCGGTTCGCGCGCGAAAATCGCCGTTGTATCCCATGACAGCAGCATTGACCCGGTTGGTCCCTGTATCGGTATGCGCGGTTCGCGTGTCCAGGCCGGTCGTTGGCGAATTGCAGGGTGAAAAGATCGACATCATCCAGTGGTCGCCTGACGCGGCGTCCTTCATCGTTAACGCGCTGGCCCCGGCGGAAGTCGCCAAGGTCGTTCTTGACGAAGAAAACAACAAAATCGAAGTTGTGGTCCCGGACGAACAGCTGAGTCTGGCGATTGGCCGACGCGGTCAGAACGTCCGCCTGGCCTCGCAGCTCTCCGGCTGGGATATTGACATCCTGACGGAAGCTGAAGAATCCGAGCGTCGTCAAAAGGAATTCCAGGATCGTTCGAAGATGTTCGTGGATGCACTCGACGTCGATGAGGTCATTGCCCATCTTCTGGTAACCGAAGGTTTCAGTTCGGCAGAAGAAGTGGCCTTTGTGCCGCTTGATGATCTGACGGATATCGAAGGTTTTGATGAAGACGTTGCAGCCGAGCTTCAGGCGCGTGCCCGTGCCCATCTGGCGAACCGCGAAGAAGAAATGAATACCAAACGCAAAGAGCTTGGTGTCGAAGAAGATGTCGCAACCCTTGAAGGCATGACCGCATCGTTGATGGTTGCGCTGGGCGAGGCTGGTGTCAAAACACGTGACGATCTTGCCGATCTTGCCGGTGATGAGCTGCTTGAAATTGCGCCGGGCGGCACCATGAATATGGATCAGGCCAACGCGCTTATTATGCTGGCGCGTGCACACTGGTTTGCTGATGACGCTGAAGCGGCTGAGCCGGAAACGGCAAGCTGATTGGGCGTAACGAAAGGGACACATGACTGCATTGGCAGAAATGACCAGCACGAAGACAGGTGAGCAGGAAAGACGTTGCATCGTGTCCGGTGAAACGGCACCAAAGCACGGACTTCTCCGGTTCGTCGTCGGTCCGGAAAATGTTATAGTACCGGATCTTGGCGAACGCCTGCCCGGTCGTGGTATCTGGGTCAGTGCGGATCGGGATGCCTTGCAGAAGGCCGGTGATAAAAAGCTGTTCACCCGGGCGGCGAAAATGCAAGTGACGGTGCCTGAGGATCTGGTTAAGCGTGTTGAGATGCTGCTGGTCAAGCGCTGTATGGATGTTATCGGCCGCAGCGAAGGCGCTCGGACCGACTTGTATTTGGATACGACCGTGTCCTTGAAGCCCTCGAGCGGGGCGGTCAGGGTGTCGTGCTGATTGCGACGGATGCTGGTGGTGGCCGGCATGATGTGTTGGAAGATGCGAAATCCGTGCCGGTAACGGGCGGGCTGACGAATAGCGAAATGGGCGAGGCCACCGGTAAGGGTGTTGTTTCGTTTTTGACGATTCAACGTGGCGGACTTGCAGAGTCGCTGCTTAGAGAGTGTGAGAGATTGACCGGTTTTCGACCGGCGGAAATGGACGCAAGCAAATGAGTGACGCCAAAGAGACGGAAGAGAACAAGAAGCCATTGGGATTATCCAAACCCGGCAGGCTTGAACTGAACAAGACCGTCGAGACGGGCCAGGTGAAGCAAAACTTCTCCCATGGCCGCTCGAAGATGGTGACCGTCGAGAAGAAGAAAAAGCGGACGTTCGTCACAGACACCGCCGGCGATCTTTCGGAGATCAAGGCCGGACTTCGTGGTGCCAGCATGTCTGAGGCTGTGGAAGCTGATAAGCAGGCTGAAAAAATTACAGCCCCCGTGCAGGAAGCTGCCCCGGTCGCATCAGAGCCTGCCAATGTTTCCAACCTGACCGATAGTGAGCGCGAGGCGCGACTGAGAGCTTTGGAGACAGCACGTCTTGGCAGCGAAGAGACGCTACCGACCGGTCGTGGCAAGCCGCAGCTTTCTGATCTTGGACGCGTTGAAGAGCCCGAGCCGGAAGAAGATACAGAACCCGTCGAGACGGAAGAAGAGCGCGCCATTCTTGAAGCGCAAGCCCTGGAAGCGAAGCGTCTTGAAGCGGAGCGTCAATCCCGTGTCAACGACCCGACCAGGGAAGCCAGACCGGCTGCTGTTATAGAAGACGATGACGATGATGAGAAGGCGGCCCGCAAGGGGAAACCGGTCAAAGCCGACGTCAAGAAGCCGTCAACGGGTAAGTCCCGTGAAGAGCGTCGCCGTCACGGCAAGTTGACGATTGCCGAAGCAGAATCTTTTGAAGAGCTGGAAGAGCACCGCCGCTCGCTGGCCTCTGTTAAGCGTCAACGCGACCGTGACCGTGACAAGCAGCGTGAGCGCCTGTCGGAAAGCGGCAAGGTCATTCGCGACGTCGTCATTCCGGAATCGATTACCGTACAGGAATTGGCCAGCCGGATGGCTGAACGTGGTGGCCTTGTCGTCAAGAAGCTCATGGAAATGGGCGTCATGGCGACGATTACACAAAGCATTGATGCCGATACCGGCTGAGCTGGTTGTGCAGGAATTTGGCCAGCAGGTTGAAGCGCGTCAGCGAAGCCGATGTCGAAGACCATCTGGTGCTCGGCATTGACGACGACGATACCGCACACGTTGCAAGGGCACCGGTCGTAACCGTCATGGGTCACGTTGATCACGGCAAGACGTCTCTGCTTGATGCGCTGCGCGAAAGCGATGTCGCTAACCATGAAGCCGGCGGCATCACGCAACACATCGGTGCCTATCAGGTGACGACAGAAGGCGGGAACGTGATCACCTTTATTGACACGCCGGGCCATGCCGCTTTCACGGAAATGCGGGCACGGGGCGCCAAGGTCACGGATATCGTTATTCTTTGCGTCGCAGCGGATGACGGCATTATGCCGCAAACGATTGAGGCTATTCATCATGCCAAGGCAGCCGGCGTGCCGATTATCGTGGCTGTTAACAAAATTGATAAACAGGATTCCAATCCTGACCGCATCAAAACGGACCTGCTGAGCCACGACATTCAGGTCGAGGATATGGGCGGTGATGTTCTCTGCATTCCGGTCTCGGCACTGAAGCGGACCAATCTGGACAAGCTTCTTGAAGCCATCCTGCTGCAAGCCGAACTGCTCGATCTGAAATCGAATCCGGATCGCCCGGCGGAAGGTGTGGTCATTGAATCCAAAATGGAACAAGGCCGCGGTTCGGTGGCAACGGTCCTCGTGCAGCGTGGTACGCTCAAAGTCGGTGACATTTTCGTTGCCGGCGCAGAGTGGGGTCGTGTCCGTGCGCTGAACGACGCCCATGGTGTCAAACTCGACAAGGCCGGACCGTCAATGCCGGCAGAAGTTCTAGGTCTCAGCAATACGCCGATGGCTGGTGACGATGTTGTGGTGGTTGATAGCGAGAACAAGGCCCGTGAGGTTTCCGAGTTCCGCCAGCGTCGCGACCGTGATGCCCGCGCTTCAGTATCCGCGCGTGGTACGCTCGAGCAGATGTTTGAGAAGATCAAAATCGGCGAAGCAGAAATGCTGCCGGTGATCATCAAGGCCGATGTGCATGGTTCTCTGGAAGCAATTGTCGGTGCGCTGACAAAAATGGGGACTGCCGAGGTTGAGGTTCAGGTTCTGCATTCCGGCGTCGGCGGTATCAACGAGTCAGACGTTACCCTTGCCCGTGCCTCAAACGCTCTTGTGGTTGGCTTCAACGTTCGTGCCAACCCGCAGGCGCGTGAAGCGGCGAAGCGCGATGGCGTAGATATCCGTTACTATTCGATCATCTATAACCTGACCGATGATGTGAAGAAGATGCTGTCCGGCATGCTGTCGCCGGAAGTGTCGGAAGAGCTGCTCGGTTACGCGGAAATTCGCGAAGTGTTCTCGATCACCAAAGTCGGCAAAGTCGCCGGTTGCATGATTACCGAAGGCACTGTGAAGCGCGGCGCAAAAGTACGTATCGTCAGAGACGATGTGGTTGTGCATGAAGGCGACCTGAGCCAGCTGAAGCGCTTCAAGGACGATGCGCGCGAAGTCAAGGAAGGCTACGAATGCGGTATGGGCTTTGCCAATTACAATGACATTCAGGTTGGCGACAAGGTTGAATGCTTCGAAATCAAGGAAGTCAGCCGCGAGCTCTAAGCGCGGTTGTTTCCAAGAGAGCACAGCATGAGCCGCCAGCCCAGCAAAGCACCAACCCAGCGCCAGTTACGCGTCGGGGAGGAAATTCGTCACGTTATCGCCCAGGCAATAGAGCGCGGTGAAATCCGTGACCCGGCGATCAAGGGCGTGGCCATTACCGTCAGCGATGTCGTCAGTCCGATCTTAAAAACGCCACCGCTTTTGTGGTTCCGCTGGGTGGTGGTGAGAGCGGCCCGATCGTTGAAGCCCTGAACAGGGCGTCGGGGTTCCTGCGCAGCTGGGTCGCCAGCCATGTCAGGCTCCGGCACGTGCCGAGATTGACGTTCGCCGCCGACATTTCCTTCGATGAGGCGGAGCGGATCGATAAAGTCCTCAAGAACCCACGTCCTGCGTGATATCGTCCGCGATGACCTGCCCGGGTCAGAAGAGTAGATGGGGCGTCGCCGCAAAGGCTTGCCTATCCACGGTTGGCTGATTCTTGATAAACCCGTTGGCCCGTCTTCAAGCGGCTGTGTCGGCAAGATCAGATGGCTGACCAAGGCCGAAAAGGTTGGCCACGGCGGCACGCTTGATCCGTTGGCCAGCGGCGTTTTGCCGATTGCGCTCGGGGAAGCAACCAAAACCCAGGCTTATGCCATGGATGGTCACAAAACCTACGAATTTACGGCCCGATGGGGCGAAAGCACGAGTACGGACGATGCCGAAGGTGACATTACAGCCACCAGTGATGTCCGCCCGAGCCGGCTTGAGATCGAGCAGGCGTTGCCCGCCTTTACGGGCCGTATCACACAGGTACCGCCGGTTTATTCTGCGATCAAGGTCGATGGCGAGCGCGCCTACAAGCGGGCCAGGCGGGATGAAGACGTGGTAATTCAGCCACGCGAGGTCGATGTGGTCGCCTTGCGGTTGATCGATATCCCGGATGCGGATCACGCCAGCTTTGAAATGGTCTGCGGCAAGGGCACCTATGTGCGGGCGCTGGTCCGTGATCTGGCCTTGCACTTGGGTTGTGAAGGCCATATAAGGCGCCTCAGACGTACTGCTGTCGGCCCGTTTTCAATAGAAAAGGCCGTATCGTTACAAGCCTTTGAAGAGAATGAAGGCGAGAACACGGCAGCACTTCTGGAGCAATATCTGCTTCCCGTCGAGACTGTGCTGGACGACATCCCGGCACTAGCCCTGACAGAGCAGGAAGCGCGCAGGTTAAAGCAGGGAATGGCTATTCCGATCCTGCCTGTCGCACAGCGGTCCCCCTTTCGCGATATCGTTCAAGGGGACGTCGTTCAAGTAACGGCGAATGGCACGCTGGTGGCACTTGCGCGTATTACGGGCGGAGAAATCAGGCCGTTCCGTGTCATGAACATCTAGATTTAGGAGATAACGATGTCGATTACCGCCGAACGTAAGCAAGAGCTTATTAAAGACTATGCCGTCAAAGACGGTGACACGGGTTCGCCCGAGGTGCAGGTCGCCGTTCTGACCGAACGGATTGTTAACCTGACCGAACATTTGAAAACGCATGGTAAAGATTTCCATTCGCGCCGTGGTCTGCTGATGATGGTTGGCCAGCGCCGCCGTCTTCTCGACTATCTTCGCAAGAAAGACGGCAAACGTTACGAAGGTCTGGTCAAGAGACTGGGTCTGCGCCGCTAACGCGGCTGTGCGATGCATGTCCGGGGTGGATATGCATCGCTGACGGCGCAAGCCGCTTCATGTTTTTCAGTACGCTGGAATGAATGTTTGTGGCACTGCGCTTCGCTCGCAACCGAGGTGGCTGCGGGTTGCGTCTGCTTTTTTCTGAAGCAGCGCTGTATGTAGGATGAGGAAAGACAATGATGTTTAAAGAATTCCGAAAAGAAATAGAGTGGGCAGGCCAAAAACTGGTTTTGGAAACCGGTAAGATTGCCCGCCAGGCCGATGGTGCCGTTATGGCGACCCTTGGTGAGAGCAAAGTCCTTTGCACCGTCGTTGGTGAGAAAACCCCGAAACCGGGTTTGGACTTTTTCCCGCTGTCGGTTCACTACGTCGAAAAAACTTTTGCCGCCGGTAAAATTCCGGGTGGCTTTTTCAAACGCGAAGGACGTCCGTCCGAACGTGAAACACTGACCTCACGGTTGATCGATCGTCCGATCCGTCCGCTGTTCGTGAAGGGCTTCAAAAACGAAACCCAGGTCATTTGTACCGTCGTGTCGCACGATCTTGAGAACGAAACCGATATTCTGGCATTAATCGGCACCTCGGCTGCGCTGACGATTTCCGGCCTGCCGTTCATGGGTCCGGTTGGTGGCGCCCGCGTTGGCCGTATCGATGGCAAACTGGTTCTGAACCCGACCGTTGCACAGATCGCCGAAAGCGATCTGGATCTGGTCGTTGCCGGCACGCAAGAAGGCGTGATGATGGTGGAATCCGAAGCCAGCGAACTTTCCGAAGCGGAAATGCTGGAAGCTGTGATGTTTGGTCACCGCGGGTTCCAGCCGGTGATCGATGCGATCATCGATCTGGCCGAAGCCTGTGCCAAAGAGCCACGGGAGCTTCCTGCAGAACCGGAAGGCCTCGACGTTATTGCCAAGCGGATTGGTGAAGAAGCATCGGCTGATCTGCGCGCCGCTTACGGCATCCGGATCAAGTCCGACCGTCAGGCAAAAATCTCTGAAGTGAAGAAAGCGGTTACCGCGAAACTTCAGGCAGACGAAAGCCTTGATCAGGCCCTTCTGGGTTCGGTCATGGGCGACGTTCTGAAAAACCTCGAGAAAGACATCGTTCGTAACGATATTCTCGATACCGGTGAGCGGATCGATGGCCGTGATACCAAGACCGTCCGTCCGATTGCCTGTGAAGTCGGCATTCTGCCACGAGCACACGGCTCGGCCCTGTTGCCGACGGCCTGGGGTGAAACCCAGGCTCTGGTAACGACCACGCTGGGCACCGGTCAGGACGAGCAGATCATTGACGGTCTCGCCGAGAACTACCGCGAGAACTTCATGCTGCACTACAACTTCCCGCCGTTCTCGGTTGGCGAAGCCGGTCGTTTCGGTTTCACCGGTCGACGTGAAGTCGGCCATGGCAAGCTTGCATGGCGCGCCGTGCACCCGATCATGCCGTCCAAGGAAGAATTCCCCTATACCATTCGTGTTGTCTCCGACGTCACGGAATCCAACGGGTCTTCGTCGATGGCAACGGTCTGCGGTACCTCGCTGTCGCTGATGGATGCCGGCGCACCGCTGCCGCGTCCGGTGGCTGGTATTGCCATGGGTCTGATCAAGGAAGGCGAGCGTTATGCCGTGCTTTCCGACATCCTCGGTGATGAAGATCACCTGGGCGATATGGACTTCAAGGTTGCCGGTACGGATAAGGGCATTACGTCCCTGCAGATGGACATCAAGATTGCCTCGATTACCGAGGAAATCATGGAAATTGCCCTGGCACAGGCCCGTGACGGCCGGTTGCATATTCTTGAAGAAATGGCCAAATCCATCTCCAACGCGCGTGATTCGGTCAGCGGCAACGCACCCCGCGTCACCTCAATGAAGATCAACCCGGACAAGATCCGTGATATCATCGGACCAGGCGGCAAGATCATCCGTGAAATCTGCGAGACAACGGGTGCCAAAATCGACGTTGAAGACGACGGTTCGGTACGGATTGCCGCTGTTGACCAAGCTGCTGCCGATCGTGCTGCTGCATGGATCCGCGACATCGTTGCCGAGCCGGAAGTCGGCGTGGTTTACGATGGCAAGGTCGTGAAGGTCGTTGATTTCGGGGCATTCGTGAACTTCCTCGGACCGCGTGACGGCTTGGTTCATATCTCGGAAATGGCTGAAGGCCGGGTCGAGAAGGTCACGGACGTGGTCAATGAAGGCGATGCGGTGAAGGTCAAGCTGATCGGGATCGACGATCGCGGCAAGGTCAAGCTTTCGATGCGTGTCGTCAATCAGGAGACCGGTGAGGATATCTCCGACCAGGTCGCTGAAAGAAAACAGCGGAGCTAAGCCGCTCTGAGTGCTGAATACGGGGCGGTAACCTGGCGGTTGCCGCCCTATTTCTTGAGAGTGGGCGCTGGGGCCGTGTGAACGGCGCCGCTAGGTTTTTTTCGTGCACCACCCTCGGATTTCGCTTATTGATGCGGTATAAAGGCAACTCGGGAATCCCTATAATCCCGGGGTCCGAGATCAAATGGTGAGGGGCTGTTATTTGTCACAGCAAACGAGTTATACATACGAAGATTTACTGAGCTGCGGTCGGGGCGAGCTTTTTGGCCCGGGCAATGCGCAGCTTCCGTTGCCACCGATGCTGATGTTTGATCGTATCACGCAGATATCAGATAGCGGCGGCACGTATGACAAGGGGTTTGCCGAAGCGCAACTCGACGTCAAAAAAAATCTGTGGTTTTTCGATTGCCATTTTCAGGGTGATCCGGTGATGCCGGGTTGTCTTGGTCTGGATGCGCTATGGCAGATGGTTGGGTTTTATCTGGGCTGGACCGGTGCGCCAGGTCGGGGCCGTGCACTGGGCGTCGGCGGGGTTAAATTTACCGACCAGGTGACGCCGGACAAATCTCTGGTAGAATACCGCATCGACATCAAGAGAGTGTTGAGCCGCAAGATCACTTTGGGTATTGCCGACGGCGTCATGAAGGTTGACGGAAACGTTGCCTACGAAGCGTCGGATTTGCGGGTTACCCTCTTTAACGCCGCTGAATGATTATAGTGAGGTTCGTATGAGACGTGTGGTCGTCACTGGCATGGGTATCGTTTCACCCATCGGCAATAACGTCGACGAGGTGACGGACAGCCTTAGAAAGGGCCGGTCCGGCATCTCACATAGTGAAGAATATGCGGAAATGGGTTTCCGTTCGCATGTTCATGGTGCGCCGAAGATCGACATGGATGACAAAATCGATCGCAAGCTGCGCCGCTTTATGGGCGAGGGTGCTGCCTACTGCTATGTTGCCATGGATGAAGCCATTCGCGATGCAGGCCTGAGTGAGGCCGAAGTGTCCAGCGAGCGGACGGGTCTGGTCGTCGGCTCCGGTGGCCCATCGACGTCAGCGCTGGTTCAGGCGGCGGATATCGCACGCGAAAAAGGCGCCAAGCGTATCGGTCCCTATGCCGTGCCGAAAGCCATGTGCTCGACCATTTCCGCTAACATGTCGACGGCATTTCATATGCGAGGCCTCAGCTATTCGATCTCGTCTGCGTGTTCGACCAGTGCGCATTGCATCGGTAACGGCGCTGAGTTGATTCAATGGGGTAAGCAGGACATCGTGCTTGCCGGTGGCGCCGAGGAGTTGCACTGGACACTGACGGTGCTGTTCGACGCTATGGGTGCTCTGTCTTCCAGATATAACGATACACCCGAAAAGGCATCCCGGCCGTTCGATATCGACCGCGATGGCTTCGTGATCGCGGGTGGTTCAGGTGTTGTGGTTCTTGAAGAACTTGAACATGCCAAGGCCCGTGGCGCCAAAATTTATGGCGAGATCATCGGCTATGGCGCAACGTCCGACGGCGTCGACATGGTCGCGCCGTCCGGTGAAGGGGCGCGCCGTTGCATGAAAATGGCAATGGAAGGCCTCGGCAATACCAAGGTTGATTACATCAATGCTCATGGCACCTCGACCCCGGTCGGCGACATGACCGAGTTGAAAGCGGTGCAGGAAGTGTTCGGTGCCCACAAGCCGAAGATTTCGTCAACCAAATCCCTGACAGGTCATTCTCAGGGCGCTACCGGTGCGCACGAAGCGATCTATTCGCTGATCATGTTGAAGAACAGATTTATCGCGGCATCGGCCAACGTTGATAATCTGGACCCTGAAGCCGGTGATGCCGATGTCGTCCGTTCGCTTATTGAAAATGCCGATCTGAACTGCGTCATTTCGAACAGTTTCGGTTTTGGTGGCACGAACGCCACGCTGGCATTCAAACGTTACGAGGCATAACCCGGTGAATGAACAAAAACCCCAGGATTCCGCCAGCCGTCTTGCCCGGAAGTCGAACATCATGCAGGGCAAGCGCGGCCTTATCATGGGCGTTGCCAATGACCATTCCATTGCATGGGGGATCGCCAGTACGTTATCGGCCCATGGTGCGGAGATGGCATTTACCTATCAGAACGAGGCTATCGAGCGTCGCGTCCGTCCGCTGGCGGAGGGGATCGGATCGAATGTTATCGTCCCATGCGACGTCGAGGATGAAAGCTCCATCGCCGCTGCTGTTGGTGCCTGCGTTGATGCATGGGGCAGCATTGATTTTGTGGTTCATGCCATTGCCTATTCCGACAAGCAGGAACTCAAAGGCAAGTATGTTGCGACGACGCGTGAAAATTTCCAGCGCACCATGGATGTATCGTGTTATTCGTTCACATCCCTGGCCCGCCATGCCGCCCCGCACATGAGCGATGGCGGCAGCATGGTTGCACTGTCGTTCTACGGTGCCGAAAAGGTCGTGCCGAACTATAACGTCATGGGCGTTGCCAAAGCAGCCCTTGAAGCCAGTGTGCGCTATCTCGCCAGTGATCTGGGGCCTCAGAATATCCGCGTCAATGCGATCTCTCCGGGGCCGATGCGCACCCTTGCCGGCAGCGCGATCGCCGGTGCCAGACATATCTTCAAATGGAATGAACAGCACTCGCCCCTGCGCCGCAATGTGCAGCTTGATGATATCGGCGGATCCGCACTTTATCTGCTGTCCGATCTGTCGCTAAGTGTGACCGGGTCCGTGCATTACGTGGATAGCGGCTACAACATCGTCGGCGTGCCGTTTCCACAGACAGGTGAGACCTGATTGCCTGAAGCATTGCGTTTTTGTGCAGGATTATTTAAGTAAGTTTTATGGCGACTGAAAAAAGATATACCCCGATCATCAGCAAGTTACGCGATGCAGGCTTGCGTCCGACGCGTCAGCGCATTGCGCTCGCCGAGATGATGTTCCGTGGTGACGACCGTCATGTCAGCGCAGAAATGCTGCACAAGGAAGCAACGTCGGCGCGGGTTTCTGTCTCGTTGGCGACCGTCTACAACACATTGCATCAGTTTACCCAGGCTGGCTTGCTGCGGGAAATAGCCGTTGAAGCCGGACGCTCCTATTTCGATACCAACACCACCGATCACCATCATTTCTACTTTGAAAACGATGGCCATCTTGAAGATGTCCTGTCCACGGATGTGGTCGTATCAAGCCTGCCGTCGCCGCCGCATGGCTCACGCATATCTCGTGTTGATGTCGTCATTCGTGTCAGCGAAGACTGATTTTTTCACTTTAGAATAATTCCAATATATTGACTCTTGGCCAATCGCAGCTCATAGTGCGATGGTGCATGAGCGCTATGTACACGCTAGCCATTTTATCAGATCGATCAATACAACAAGGAGGATCATATGTCCCTCAAGGGAACGAAGACAGAAGACAATTTGAAAGCGGCATTTTCCGGTGAATCACAGGCAAACCGCCGCTATCTGTATTTCGCCCAAAAGGCTGATGTTGAAGGCTACAACGATGTCGCCGCCGTGTTCCGTTCGACCGCCGAAGGGGAAACGGGTCATGCCCATGGGCACCTCGAGTTCCTTGAAGAAACCGGCGATCCGGCAACCGGCGAGCCGATTGGCGACACCGGCTCCAACCTGAAAGCAGCCATTGCCGGCGAAACCCATGAGTACACGGATATGTATCCGGGCATGGCGAAAACCGCCCGTGATGAAGGCTTCGACGAAATCGCTGACTGGTTTGAGACGTTGGCCAAGGCTGAAAAGTCGCACGCCGGCCGCTTCCAGAAAGCGCTCGACACGATGGAATAATCGCACATTTGCGATACCGTTGCAGAAGGGGGGCATTTGCCCCCCCTTCACTATCAAAACCTGAATATTCAATTCTATTCGGAGCACAGTCATGAGTGAAGGCAGCCTGGAGGCCCCAACCCGTCACCCGATCCGCTGGCAAGACGAAGATTTCTATGATGAAGCCAAGCTGGATGCGGAATTGCATCGGGTCTTTGATATTTGTCATGGATGCCGACGTTGCTTCAACCTGTGCGACAGTTTCCCGAAGTTGTTTGACCTGATCGATGAATCTGAAAGCGGCGAGCTGGATTCTGTCGACAGCAAGGATTTCAAGCCAATCGTCGATGCCTGCACGCTCTGTGATATGTGTTTCATGACCAAATGTCCCTATGTGCCGCCGCATGAATTCAATCTGGATTTTCCGCATCTGATGCTGCGTTACCGCGCCGTTGAACAGAAGAAAGGCGCGGTACCTTTTGCCGCCAAACAACTGACAAAAACCGACAGGAACGGCGAGATTGCCAGCAAAGTCGCCGGGCTCGCCAACTGGGCCGGGAAATGCGGCAATGCCCTGACCCGGCCGGTCATGGAGGCAACGCTTGGCGTTCACCGCAAGGCCAAGTTGCCCGAATTTACATCCCAGCCCTTTACCGAGCGCACAGACAAACCTGCCCTGAATGCTGACGCCCCGGCTTTTGGTCGTAAAGCCGTGCTCTATGCGACCTGTTTTGCGAACTACAATAACCCGTCCATCGGCGTCGCCGCGCGTGCCATCCTCGCCAAAAATGGTGTTGAGACCGAGGTGGTCTATCCGCGATGTTGCGGTATGCCGCAGTTGGAGCAGGGCGATATCGCCGCCGTTGCTGAAAGCGCAAAAGCGACAGCAGCCGATCTGGCACCCTGGATCGACAAGGGTTATGACGTCATCGCGCTGGTGCCATCCTGTGCGCTGATGCTTAAGTTTGAGTGGCCGCTGATCGTCACCGATGACGAGAACGTCCTTAAACTGAGTGCGGCAACGTCTGATATTACCGAATACATCGTTTCCATCGCCAAGGACGAAGGTATTGCCGATGGCATTCAGGCTCTGGACGGCGGCGTGACGGTGCATATTTCCTGCCATTCCCGGGCCCAGAACATGGGTCAAAAAGCTGCAGAAATGCTGCGTTTGATCCCGGATGCGAACCTTACCGTGATTGAACGATGCTCGGGCCATGGCGGGTCATGGGGCATCATGAAAGAAAACTTCGAGACGGGCCTGAAAATAGGCAAGCCGGTCGCCAAAAAAGCCGCTGATACAGCCAGCAAGTATGTTTTGTCTGAATGCCCACTGGCGCGAGACCACATCGTGCAGGGGATCGACATGCAGGGAAAGCCGACCGATGGCATCGAATCCTTCCAGCATCCGGTCGAGTTGCTGGCCAAAGCGTACGGACTTTGAATTTACCGAGACGAGGAAATGTTCTGATGCCGAAAACTGAAATCACCCGCAGCGACATCATGCCGATTGATGAATATACGAAAATCCGCAAGGAGCGGCGCAAGGCGGTAACGGTGATGAAAAAAGATCGCCGTATTTCATGCGGACCGGATGCGACGTTCTATTTTGAGAGTTTTGATACGATGTGGCATCAGGTGCACGAAATGCTGTACATCGAAAAAGGCGGCGAGGCACAGATCGCCGATGAGCTTACGGCCTATAATCCGCTCATCCCGAACGGTCGAGAACTGGTTGCAACCCTGATGTTTGAAATTGATGATGAAAACCGGCGCCGGGCGTTTCTGTCCGGTCTGGGCGGTGTCGAGGAAATGATTACGTTCGAATTTGCCGGCGAAGTGGTAAAGGGTGTGCCGGAAGATGACGTCGACCGGACCACGGCAGACGGCAAGGCCTCATCCGTTCAGTTTATCCATTTTCCGTTTACGGACCAGCAGGTTGCCTTGTTCAAGCAGGCGGGGACCCGCGTCGTGCTTGGGATCGGACATTCAAAGTATGGGCATCTGGCTGTTTTGAGTGACGCCTCGCGGCAAGCGTTGGCCGGGGATTTTGCCTGACGGTCTGGTGTCTTATTCGAAGGACTCGTTCCGGTAAACACCCCAGAAATCGACGCGTCTGAGCCAGCCGTCAATGCCCTTGATCCGCACCTGGCACCAGCCGGTGCTGCCGGGACAAGATAGAATTTCCCCGATCGTGTTCGGCTCAACAATAGCCACGGCATGACTTTTCGCTTCCGACTGGGCGCGAACCGTACGCTCCTTGCCAGTGATCATGAACGTTCGCTTGCCAGACAGCATACTCTGATGGACCCAGCCCTGGGTGCCTTCCCAGTCCCTGATCAACCGCCAGGTCCTGTATTCCTTGATGATCTCGACCGGCAGGGCTTCGCGCTGGAAGATCCATTCGACCGGATACTGAACGCCGGGACCGGTGCGTAAATTAACCTCGGACGCACGCAGACTGACGTATCGGGGAAGTGGCAATCCGGATCCCTGGCTCTGGGCATGGGCATCGTTTAATCCAGCGATGCAAATGCCGGCAAGAAGGAGTATCGTTGCTGTAAGTGGCTTGAGGCGCTTGGTCAGGTTTCTCATAGTGTGTTTATCGCCAGAGCAGCGCCCGTGGTCAAGTTGCTGGTCACGTTGCCAATTATGGTGCTGGTCAAGTTGCTGGACAAGCCTGCGCCGGATTGCTATGGCCACGACTAGAAAAGTGCTTTGAAAGGGCTCAGGAATGCCGCGTAACAAGCCAGTCGTTGTCGTCACCCGGAAGTTACCGGATGCGATTGAAACGCGAATGATGGAACTCTTTGACGTCCGCCTGAACCTGGACGATCAGCCGATGTCGGCATCGGAACTGGCGGCAGCGGTCAAAACTGCGGATGTGCTGGTTCCGACCGTAACTGATCGGATTGATGCCAAGATTCTCAGCCAGACCGGGCCAAACCTGCGCCTGATCGCGAACTATGGCGCCGGCGTCGATCACATTGATCTGGCCTCATCCAGACAGCGGGGCATCACCATCACCAATACCCCCGACGTCCTGACCGAAGACACAGCCGACATGACCATGGCGCTTTTGCTGGCCGTGCCCAGGCGTCTGACCGAAGGCGAACGTGAACTCCGTTCCGGTGACTGGCCCGGCTGGTCGCCAACATGGATGCTCGGACACCGGATATACGGCAAGCGGCTTGGTATCATCGGCATGGGGCGCATCGGACAGGCTGTGGCGCGTCGTGCCCGAGGTTTCGGACTATCGATCCATTACCATAACCGCCGTCAGGTTCCGGAAGCCGTGGAAAGCGAGTTGGAAGCGACTTATTGGGAAAGTCTCGACCAGATGCTGGCCCGAATGGATTTCGTATCGGTCAACTGCCCGCATACACCGGCAACCTATCACCTGCTATCGGCCAGACGGCTCAAGTTGTTGCGTGAGAATGCGGTCATCATCAATACGGCCCGGGGCGAAATCATTGACGAAAATGCCCTGACACGGATGTTGGCCAATGGTGAAATTGCCGGCGCCGGTCTCGATGTCTTCGAGCACGAACCGGCCGTCAATCCGAAGCTGGTGGCGCTCGACAATGTTGTTCTGCTGCCACACATGGGCTCGGCAACGCACGAAGGCCGTATGGACATGGGTGAAAAGGTCCTGATCAATATCAAGACCTTTGTCGATGGTCATGCGCCGCCGGACCGCGTTCTCGGCGACAGTTTCTGATCGGAGCCGCTGCCTGCCGCGGCGTAAGCAATGGCCAGACCCGCGCATAAGGAAATACCCTACGTCGACCCGGTTGCGGCTTTTCAGCCTTTTGCCGGCGATCCGGTTGCGGTGCTGCTCGACAGCGCTGATGAAGGGGGTGGTCGAGGCCGGTATGCCTATATCGCGGCCGATCCCGTTGAGACGATCCTTGTTGGTGCGGATGATCTTGGCCAAAGCGACCCGTTCTCAAAATTGCGGGCTTTGCTGCACACGGCAAGGCTGGATACCGACCCGAACCTGCCGCCGTTTCAGACCGGCCTCTGCGGGTTGCTGGGGTATGAACTTGGCGGCGTCATAGAGCGTTTGCCGCTACCGAGACAAGGCTCTGATTTTCCAACGCTGGCCGTCGGCTTTTACGATACGATCATCGCCTTTGATACTTTTGAGCGGAAGACCTGGGTGATCGGCGCCGATGTTGTTCCCGGCAGACCTTCTGCCTTGCGCCGCATAGAAGTAATGGCCGGACGGGTGGCGAGGATCAAGGCGCTGCCTGCCATTGACCGGGCGCCGGTTGCCGAATGGCATTGGGAAATGGACAAGG
Source organism: uncultured Rhodospirillales bacterium (assembly GCA_965284225.1). Taxonomy (GTDB): domain Bacteria; phylum Pseudomonadota; class Alphaproteobacteria; order Rhodospirillales; family Casp-alpha2; genus UBA4479. The sequence goes on along the minus strand of CBDIRN010000002.1, from coordinate 356,201 downwards.
CCACCTATGAAGCGGCTGTTCAGAAAGCCATCGACTACATCTATGCCGGGGATATTTTTCAGGCCAACATTACCACCCGCGCCATTGCTGAATTACCGGAGGGGCTGGATCCCTTCATGTTGTACCGGCGGCTCAGGTGGGTCAGTCCGGCGCCGTTCGCGGCTTATCTGTCTTGCGGAGGTGAGCACAAATTGTTGTGCGCATCGCCTGAGCGGTTTTTGCGGCTGGATACCACAGGCAAGATATCGACCCGTCCGATCAAGGGCACGCGGCCGCGCGGAGATGTCCCTGAACTGGATGCGGCCTATGCAGTTGAATTGACGGAGAGCGCCAAGGACAGGGCCGAAAATCTGATGATCGTCGATCTGCTACGCAACGACATCTCCCGGGTTGCCCTGATCGGCAGTGTTGCCGTGACGGCTCTTTGTGAATTGGAAACGTTTGCCCGTGTGCATCATCTGGTTTCTGAAGTGATCGGCAAGCTGCGGCCGGGCTTTGATGCGGTTGATCTGTTTCGCGCCACTTTTCCGGGGGGCTCGGTGACCGGCGCACCAAAAATTCGTGCCATGGAGATCATCCATGAACTGGAACCGTCACGCCGGGGTGCCTATTGCGGCAGTATATTCTGGGCCGGCTTGGACGGGTCGATGGATTCCAATATCGTGATCCGTTCAATGATGGTATCCGGCAGGATGATCGCGGCACATGCCGGCGGCGGCATCGTTGCCGACAGCGATCCATTATCCGAGTACGAGGAAATGCGGACCAAGGTGCAACCGCTGCTGGACAGCGTTGCCGGGGTGAAGCGGCCATGATGATCTGGTTGAACGGTGAGATGCGCGATGCTGCCGGTGCCATTGATGCGACGGATCGCGGTGTATTGCTGGGTGACGGGCTTTTCGAGACGATCGCCTTTGTTGATCACAGACCCCTCAGATTTGCCCGGCACATAAGACGCCTTGAGCAGGGTGCCGCCATGCTGGGGATGCCGGTTCCTGCGGGAACTGAGGTCTTGCTGGGGGCTATCTCGGCGTTGGCTGAATGTGCGGACATCAACGAAGGCTCAATCCGGATCACCCTGCTTCGCGGCAGCGGGCCACGCGGCGTATTGCCACCACCTGCTCCCTCGCCGACGCTGATGGTTCAACTGATAGCGGGGACAGTCGGGCTGAGTTCGCCCTTGAAAGTGATTGTCGCAAAAAGCACGCGCCGGAATGAACACTCGCCACTGTCTGCCCTCAAAAGCACAAATTATCTGGACGCGATCATGGCCAGACGCGAAGCCGATAAGGCCGGCGCAGACGACGCCTTGATGCTGAACACCAATGGCAACGTTGCCGAGGCCAGCGCAGCAAACGTGTTCTGTCGTTTTGGTGATGTGCTGGTCACACCGCCTCTTATCGACGGCGCGATGCCGGGTATCATGCGCCAATGTGTTATCGACGCTGAAGATGTATCGGAGCAATCTCTGCTGCCTGCGGACCTGGCTCAGGCCGATGAGATTTTTCTTACCTCAAGCCTTTCTATCCGTGCCGTTGTGCACGTGGATGATGCGGTTATCGGTGGTGGGGTGCCGGGGAAAGTCGCGACGCGGCTTGCTGATCTGCCGCGCCGCGTCCGCTAAACCCCTCAGGCGTGAGACAGCGCCTGATCCAGATCATCGATCAAATCGTCGGCATCTTCGAGGCCAACCGAAAGGCGGACCAGGCCCGGCGTGATGCCGAGACCGGTTTTTTCCTCATCGCTCAGGCGCTGGTGCGTCGTCGTTGCCGGATGGGTGATCAGGCTTTTGGTATCGCCCAGATTGTTCGAGATATCGACAATCTTGAGCGCGTTCAAAAACGAGAAGCCGCCTTTCTTGCCGCCCTTGATTTCAAAAGCAACAAGGCTCGATCCTCCGTCCATTTGTGATGCCGCGAGATTATGTTGCGGGTGACTTTGCAGGCCGGGATAAATGGCCTTTTCAATTTTCGGATGGGCATCCAGAAACTGCGCAACCTTGAGAGCATTTTCGCAGTGCTGACGGACCCTGACCGTCAACGTCTCCAGACCCTTCAGCAAAACCCAGGCATTGAACGGCGACATGGCCGGTCCGGTGTGACGCATCCATGGAGTCAGGTGATCTTCGATAAAGGACTGATCATTGGTCAGGATGGCACCGCCAAGCGTCCGCCCCTGTCCGTCGATGTGCTTAGTTGCAGAATAAACGACGATATCAGCGCCGAAAGCAATCGGCCGTTGCAGGACGGGGGTCGCAAACACGTTGTCGACGACAACCTTGGCGCCGGCGGCATGGGCCAGTTCGGACACCTTCGCAATGTCGATGATCTCAAGGCACGGATTGGAAGGTGTTTCCAGAAACACAAGATTGGCCGGCTTCGACAGCGCCTTCGCCCAAGCGTCATAGTCGGTGCCGTCAACCAGTTCCGTCTCGATGCCGTACTTCGGCAACTGATCGGCAATGATATAGAGACACGATCCAAACAATGCGCGTGAGGCGACGACCCGGTCGCCGGACTTGAGTTGCGAGGCGATGGCGGCAAAAACTGCAGACATGCCACTGGATGTGGCGACACAGTATCGGGTGCCTTCCAGCAGGGCCAGACGCTGTTCGAACATTGCCAGTGTCGGGTTGGCGTAGCGTGAATAGATGTAACGCTTCTTGTCGCCCTTGAAGGCAAGCTCGGCTTCTTCAGCGCTCGGATAAACATATCCGGACGTCATGAAGATTGCCTCAGATGTTTCTTCAAAAGGGGATCGGGACGTGCCGCCGCGGACGAGTTGCGTCGCCAGCCGCCAGGATTTTTCAGTCGTATTTTTGTCGCTCATCAGGAGCCTCCATATCAGGGGCCCCGGTCCAATAAAAAACCCTGACGTTCACGCCAGGGGCCTCGTCGAACCGAGACCTTTTAGCGGGTTTATTTAGCGTGGCCGCAAGCCGGTCGGACAAATCACCACGTAGGGGTATTTTATATTTAAGCCCGCGGCGAATGACAAGGGGGTCGTCTCGATATCAGGCTGATTCGGAATCCCGATGTCGGGACTTATTGACAGTGAGAGGAAATATCTGTATTTAACCAGTTAGTTAATTACAGATATTGCTGGATATTTTATGCCTGACGATCATCTCAGCACCACGTTCGCAGCTCTTGCCGATCCGACACGGCGGGCAATCCTTGCCAATCTCATCGGCGGAGAGAAGACAGTGACGGAGATCGGCGCACCGTTTGATATCTCCATGCCCGCGATCTCGAAGCACCTTAAGGTTTTGGAACGGGCAGGTCTGATCGAGCGGGGTCGTGATGCGCAGTGGCGGCCCTGCACATTAAATGCCGCGCCGCTCAAGGATGCGAATGACTGGCTGGAAAGCTACCGTGAATTCTGGACGCTTAGTTTTGATCGTCTCGATGATTATCTGAAAGAAATTCAAAAAGGGAATCCGGATGGACGGACAAACTGAAACCGCATCTCGCGAGTTAAAGATAACCCGCATCTTTGATGCGCCCCGTGCGTTGCTGTTCAAGGTCTGGACCGAGCCCGAACACATGGCCCGCTGGTGGGGTTGCAATTATATGGTGACGAACAAGGTGACCAATGATCTGCGAGCAGGGGGCGCATTCCGTTCCGAGATGACACTGGAAGATGGCGCGCTGCATATCGTCGTTGGCAAATATCTGGAAATCAGCGCGCCGGAGCGGCTTTCCTTCACCTGGGGTTGGGAAGGCGGCGCCATGGGCACCGAAACCGTTGTCACCCTGACTTTTAAAGAGCAGGGAGATAAGACGGTGATGACCTTCCATCAGAGCCTGTTCGATACCGCTGATCTCTGCACGGCACACAATGAGGGCTGGAACGCCAGCTTTAACCGGCTTTCTGTGCTTTTGGCCGATCACGCAGCGGATTGAACGCAGGCAATGCCAAGGGTCGTCTTTACCAATCAGCTGGCGCGCTTTCTCGATGCGCCGGCGGCCAGTGCGCCCGGCGAAACGCTGGGCGAGGTGTTGGGTCATGTTTTCGCGGACTATCCGCAATTGCGCGGTTACATCCTCGACGATCAAGGGGCCATTCGCCAGCATGTCGCGGTGTTTATCGATGGTGTGCAGGCAAAAGACCGTAAAAAGCTTTCAGATAGCGTCATGCCGGAAAGCGAAATCTATGTATTTCAGGCGTTATCCGGAGGTTGAAGGAGAAGATTGATGGATAAAAAACTGTACGTCGGAACACGCAAAGGTTTGTTCACATTTGAACGATCTGCAAAAGGCTGGGATGTCGCCGAGACGAAGTTTCTGGGAGAGCCCGTCACGGCGGTTCTCGGTGATGGATCGTCAACGTGGGCAGCGCTGGATCTTGGACATTTCGGACCCAAGCTGTGGCGGCGCGATGGCAAAAAGGATTGGCAGGAAATCGCCGTGCCGATGTTTCCGGCTAAACCCCAAAATGCTGCTGATGATCCGCATCCGTGGTCGGTCGGTCGTGTCTGGAATTTGACGCCGGGGGGTGTTCCGGGGCGCTTGTGGGCGGGTACCATGCCGGGGGGCTTGTTCCGGTCCGACGATAATGGCGATACCTGGCAACTCAACGCACCGTTCTGGATGATGCCGGATCGCAAAAAATGGATGGGCGTCGCCGGCGGTGAGCAACCGGGCCTGAGCTCTGTACTGGTGGATCCGAACGATCCGGCGAAACTGACCATCGGTGTCTCGTGCGCCGGTGTCTGGCGCAGCGATGATACGGGTGAAACGTGGCGTAACGTCGGCGTCGGGTTTCACAATGAATACATGCCGCCCGATCAGCAGGGCGACCCGATTGCCCAGGACATCCATCAGCTGGCGCACTGCGCATCCAATCCGGATGTTATCTGGTGCCAGCACCATAGCGGGATCTATCGGTCAACGGACCGGGCGGAGACCTGGACCGAGATCAAATCAGCCAAGCCGTCTGCATTTGGCTTTGCTGTGGTCGCGCATCCTGAAGACCCGGATACGGCCTGGTTCGTGCCGGCTATCAAGGATGAACAGCGTTTCCCGGTCGATGCCAAAATTGTTGTTTCCCGCACGCGGGATGGCGGTGACAGCTTTGACGTACTCAACAGGGGTCTGCCGGATCGGCACGCCTATGACCTCGTCTATCGTCACGCGCTGGACATCGATGCCGCTGGCTCGTCGCTGGCTTTTGGCTCAACAAGTGGTGGGCTTTGGATTTCGGAAGATGCAGGCGAAAGCTGGTCCGCACCCGATGTCCGGCTTCCACCGGTGGCGACAGTTCGCTTCGAGAGTTCTAAGTAAATATTGATGACGTTAGTCACCACCGTCTTTTGGTTTCATCACCGCAGTGCGAAGGCGATGCACACCAAGCCAGACCAATAACAGGACCGGCACGATCAGCGTCATCAGGACAAATTCCGTATCGAATTTGATGATGCCGGTCGACGACAGGCCTTTGACGACGTAACCGAGCAGCCCCAGCAGGTAGTAGCTGATGGCAACGACCGACAGACCTTCAACGGTTTGCTGCAGGCGTAATTGCAGTTTGGCGCGGCGGTCCATGGATTGCAGCAGATCGCGGTTTTGAGCTTCAAGGGCAACGTCGACACGGGTGCGCAGCAGATCGCTGGCCCGCGCGACCCGGCGGCTGAGTGTCTCAATGCGCCGTGTCAGATTATCGCGTGTTTCCATCGCCGGCGCAAAGCGGGTCATCATGTAATCGGTCATCGGTTGCACGCCGACGATCCGGGCAATTCGCATGGCGTCGACGCGCTGCTCGACAAGTCCCTGATAGGCTCTGGAAGCACTGAACCGGTAATTCAGGGATGCCGATGTGCGCTCGGTTTCTGCGGCAACCTTGGACAGCAATTCCAGAAGTTGCTGTTCGTCATCCGTGCCATCACTGAACGCCAGTGTTTGCAATATATCGGAAAGATCCTGTTCGAGTTTGGCAATGACCGGGCGCGCTTCGCGGGCCAGCGGCAATGCCAGCATCGCCATCATGCGATATGTTTCAAGCTCACAAAGCCGCTTGACCAGCCGCCCCAGGGACGGCTCGCTCAACTCGCAGTCGCGGATCAGAAAACGCAGAAACCCATCTGTGTGAATCTGGTAATCCGTCCAGACGGTTGCCCGGTTGTCGACGATATTGCCACCGACCAGTGAATTGTTATCGAACAGACCGGCAAGTTCAGGGCCGGCCCGTTCCGGTGTCGCCGCAGTCTCGATGGCGATATGCAGGGCCGTCAGGACCTTCCCGGGCAACCCATCCAGCCAGTCGGCCGGCACTTCACTGATCGGGCATCCCTTGAAGGGTTGATCGATGGGGCCTTCTTTGATCAGGGTGTATGTGGAGAATTCCGTGTGCCGCTCCCACTTCAGGCGGAACGGACCGAAATTCGCATCAAACTGCGATGCCGTTGCCGGGGGTGCGGAAATCTTGAAAGCCCGGCAGAGCTCGCGCAGATGTTCACGGTCAACGTCGGCGGCCTCTTCACCGGTAACGCAGGCGATGTGCGAAATTTGCGCCGGCGTTGCGATCACCGCATGCGGTCTGGCGTTCATCTCCGCCGCCAGTTCGCCCCTTAATGGGTGTTCTTCGAAAGTCAATTTCGGAACTCCGCCTCGTCAACGCGCTATATCGTCCCTATATTAAGGGAAATCAGCCATAAAGCTGCAACGTCTTTAGCGGAAACCCAGAGGCTAGCCAATGTCCGATCTCGCAACTACCGATGAATTGTTTTTTGCAAACACGGCGCTTGGCCGTGACAAAGCCGAGGCGATTACCGCCGACGCTTTGCATAACGCGGATGATGGCGAGCTGTTTTTGGAATACCGTCAGTCAGAAAGCATCATGTTCGATGATGGCCGGGTCAAAAGTGCCAGCTTCGATACGGCGCAGGGATTTGGCCTGCGTGCCGTTTCCGGCGAAGCGACCGGCTATGCCCACGCGTCTGAACTTTCCGAGCATGCACTTCGACGCGCTGCCGATACCGTCCGTGCCGTGACGCTGGGGCACAGCGGTGCCGCGCCGGTTGCGTTGCAAAAAACCAACCGGGTCTTGTATGGTGATGAAAATCCACTGGCGCTGGTACCGTTTGAAGACAAGGTTGGTCTGCTGGCAGATATGGATGCCTATGCCCGCTCGCTCGATGACAACGTGCGTCAGGTGACGGCTTCGGTGCTGGGTTCCTGGCAGGCGGTGCAGATTATAAGAGCCGATGGGGCTCGTGTCGGTGACATCCGCCCGCTGGTGCGTCTGAATATTCAGGTCGTGCTGGAAAAGGACGGGCGTATGGAAATCGGCTCGCACGGGATCGGCGGGCGCGTCAATTTTGATACCTACATGACAGCCAATACCTGGAAGCCGGCGGTCGACGAAGCGCTCCGTCAGGCCCGGATCAATATGCAGGCGGTACCAGCACCGGCTGGCGAGATGGTCGTCGTGCTCGGACCCGGCTGGCCCGGCATCTTGCTGCACGAAGCCATCGGTCACGGTCTTGAAGGCGACTTCAACCGCAAGAAGACGTCGGCCTTTGCCGGTCTGCGCGGGGAACGTGTGGCCTCTCCGGGTGTCACCGTTGTGGATGACGGCACACTCGATGCACGCCGCGGTTCGCTGACCATTGATGACGAGGGGACGCCATCGTCCTACACGACCCTGATCGAGGACGGCATCCTCAAGGGCTACATGCAGGACCGTATGAACGCCCGGCTGATGGGCGAGGCATCGACCGGCAATGGCCGTCGACAGTCCTATGCGCATATGCCGATGCCGCGCATGACCAACACCTACATGCTGCCGGGCGATCAGGGACCCGGCCGAAATTCTGGCTTCGGTCGACCGCGGCCTGTATGCGACGTCGTTCGGCGGCGGGCAGGTCGATATCACCAACGGCAAGTTCGTCTTCACCTGTACCGAGGCCTACAAGATTGAAAACGGCAAGGCGACAACACCGGTCAAGGGCGCGACGCTGATCGGCTCCGGCCCTGACGTGTTGACCAAGGTTGCGATGATCGGCAACGATCTGGAACTGGACCCCGGCATCGGGACCTGCGGCAAGAACGGCCAGGGCGTGCCGGTCGGCGTCGGCCAGCCGACATTGCGCATCGATGGACTGACGGTCGGCGGCACTGCAGTCGGATAAGTGCCTGTTTTAGGCACACGCATAGCGAGATTTTCTAGTTGACTCGCGGATAATTTCTTTTTAAAGTGCTCTCAAGTCCCGGGGACAAGTGCGTCCAGATTCCGGGACTTTTTCATTTCAGCCAGACCAGAACCGATCCCCCGGCCGCATCCGCGCGCCGGGTTTTTTATTGCCATTCAATCTGTAGGGCCGTGCCGAAAAAACCGGCGTGGCCCTTTTATATGTGATGATGAAAGGAACACATATGTTCAATCCACTTGCACCGCTTGATGACGATGAACAGAACGCACGCGATCCGTGCGGGCGTGTCATGCCGAAGGCCGAGCCGGATCATGTGATCAGCAATCTCGGCAATCCTGCCGCGCTCGATCAGCCTGTCGGCGAGCAGGGCAGGAACGACCGCCGCGATGTCGCCAGGGTCGAAACCATGCTGGGCCGCACCGGCGCGCTGGATTTGAAAAAGTCCGACGGTCCCACCGGCTATTGGGGCGAGCGCACCCGCGAGGCGACGCGCAATTTCCAAAAGCAGAACGGCCTCAAGGTCGATGGTGATATCGGTCCGAAGACCGAAGGGGCGTTCGCGTCCGCGCTCGCCGATCACGGCGCGGAAAAGCTCACGAAGCGGTACTCAGACGATCTGGGGTTCGGCTTCGGCTGAGCCTGAGACTTCCGAAAAGATGAACGGTGAACGGGCGCCTTCGGGGGCCCGTCGCCGTTTGTAGGGCGGGCTATTCCGCCGCTTGCGGCTTGCCGGACAGGCGTTCGGAGAATCTCCGCTGCTGCTGTCGGGATATTGGTGCCGGGGCCATAGACCGCAGCCACACCTTTGGCGAACAGGAAGTCATGTCCTGGGCCGGGATGACGCCGCCGCAGACCACCATGATATCGTCAGCGCCCTGTTTCTTGAGCTCGTCGATCAGTTCCGGCACCAGCGTCTTGTGGCCGGCGGCCTGTGACGAGACGCCGATCACGTGCACATCGTTTTCGATCGCTTCGCGAGCGGCTTCGGCCGGGGTCTGGAACAGCGGGCCGACATCGACGTCGAAGCCGATATCGGCAAATGCCGTGGCGATGACCTTGGCGCCCCGGTCGTGACCGTCCTGACCCATCTTGACGACCAGCATGCGCGGGCGGCGGCCTTCCGTTTCGGCGAACGCGGCAACGTCGGCGCGGATCGCCCGGAAGCTGTCATCGGCATCATAGGCCGATCCGTAAACGCCCGAGATCGAGCGGATCTCGGCACGGTAGCGGGTATAGACTTTTTCCAGCGCATCGGAAATTTCGCCGACCGTGGCGCGCTTGCGGGTGGCGTCGACGGCCAGCGCCAGCAGATTGCCTTCGCCGCTTATCGCTGCATCGGTCAGTGCCTGCAGGGCAGCGTCACATGCTGCCTGATCGCGGGTGTTGCGGACGGTGTTGAGGCGGGTGACCTGGGATTCACGGACCTTGGCGTTGTCGATGTCGAGAATATCGATGCTGTCTTCGACGTCGCGCTTGTACTTGTTGACGCCGACCACCACTTCCTCGGCGCGATCGATGCGGGCCTGCTTGCGGGCCGCGGCTTCCTCGATCCGGAGCTTCGGCAGGCCGGCAGCAACGGCCTTGGTCATGCCGCCCATCTCTTCAACTTCATCAATAAGTTTTCTGGCTTCGACGACCATGGAATGGGTCAGACTTTCGACGTAGTAGCTGCCGCCCAGTGGATCGACGACCTGGGGAATGCCGGTTTCCTCGGCAATGATCAGCTGCGTGTTTCTGGCAATGCGGGCGGAGTTGCGGGTCGGCAGACCGATCGCCTCATCGAACGCATTGGTGTGCAGCGACTGGGTGCCGCCAAGCACCGCCGCCATCGCTTCGATGGTGGTGCGGATGACATTGTTGTATGGGTCTTTTTCCGTGAGCGAGACACCGGAGGTCTGACAATGGGTGCGCAGCATCGACGAGCGGGCATCCTTCGGTTTGAAGTCGCTCATCAGCTCAGCCCACAAAATTCTGGCGGCGCGCAGCTTGGCTACTTCCATGAAGAAGTTCATGCCGATGCAGAAAAAGAACGAAAGGCGCGGCGCGAAAGCATCCACGTCCAGTCCCTTGGCTGATGCGGCACGCACATACTCGACGCCGTCGGCCAATGTGTACGCGAGCTCCTGTACGCAGGTCGCGCCGGCTTCCTGCATGTGATAGCCGGAAATCGAAATCGAGTTGAAGCGCGGCATGTGTTCGGCGGTATAGCCGATGATATCGGCAACGATCCGCATCGACGGTTCGGGCGGATAGATATAGGTGTTCCTGACCATGAACTCTTTCAGGATGTCGTTCTGGATCGTGCCCGACAGCTTGTCGGCTGAAACGCCCTGTTCCTCGGCGGCAACGATGTAACCCGCCAATACCGGCAGCACGGCACCGTTCATGGTCATCGAGACCGACATTTCGTCCAGGGGAATGCCGTCAAACAGGATTTTCATATCCTCGACGGAATCGATGGCGACGCCTGCCTTGCCAACATCGCCCGTGACCACGCGCGGGTGATCACGGATCATAGCCTCTGTGCGTTGCCAGATCGAAGGCGACCGAAAGCCCCTTCTGCCCGGCGGCAAGATTTTCGCGATAGAACTTGTTGGATTCTTCGGCCGTCGAGAAGCCGGCGTATTGACGGATTGTCCAGGGCCGGTTGGCGTACATGGTGGCGCGTGGGCCGCGCAGGTAAGGCGCGAAACCCGGCAGGGTGTCGATGTGCTCCAGGTCTTCAAGATCGGCGGCGGTATACAGCGGCTTGACGGTGATGCCTTCAGGAGTCTGCCAGGTCAGATCGTCAACGGTCTGACCCTTCAGCTCCTTGTCTGCAGCCTTGCGCCAGTCGTCCAGACCTGATTTTTTGCCGCCCGTCATGACGTCCCTCCGATGCCTTTTTGATTGCGTAGAATTATAGACGAAGCCCTGCTGGTCCCGCCATGCATTTTGCATATGCGAAATGTAAAATGGGGTTCTTTGCTGTAAAGCGCAAAATATTGTGTAGTTATCCACATCATGTGATTGCAACAAACCCAGAAACAAAATATGGTGTGTGCCATCGTGATCCGGTCACTTTCCGATCACGGTAGGGGATGCAATCACATTGCCACATCAGGCAAGCCGAGGAGACGAAGATGACCTTCGAGTGGACACCGGATCACATTAAGATGCTCATCGCGCTCTGGAATGAAGGGCTCACCACCAGCGAAATCGGCTCCAGAATGGGGATCACCAAAAACGCAGTGGTCGGCAAGGTGCATCGCCTCGGATTGCCGAAACGGGGCTCCCCGATCAAGCCGAAGCCTGAGAAAAAGACCAATGTTGTTTCGATGGCGCAGTTGCGCCCCGGTATGTGCGTCTGGCCTACCGGTGACCCGGCAACCGATGATTTTCATTTCTGTGGCGATAAGGTCGCTGCCGGACGGCCGTATTGTGAAACCCATTGCGAGCGGGCTTACGTCAAGCCATCCAAGGATGACCGCCGCAAGCGTGCGGTCAACGGCTGAACCCATCCCTTGACCCAATCGTTCATCGGCGTATGCTCTGCCTATGACGACAATATTTCTGCACCGTGTGATCGGACGAATTATGGACCCGGTGACCCTCTGAGGTCGCCGGGAGACGCATGTGTTTTGCATATGCGCTTGAAGTCAGATCCACCAGCGAAAGAATTGTGTCATGAGCACCCAAGCAAGCCGTTCTGCAACGGCCGAAGATCCGAAGACATTCACAGCCTGTTTTTCCATCGTCGCCAGCAGCGACCCCAATGCGCTGAGTCGGATTCTGGAGCCGTTCACCAAGCGCGGCCTGACACCGTCACACGTTTACGCACTGTGTACGGGGCCGGTATTGGAGGTGCTGCACGTCGATCTGCAACTGCAGAACGCCGATGCCGAGACCGCCTGGCGGTTGGCCAACGACCTGCGCGGGCTGTATCTGGTGCAGACCGTTCTGACGTCGGAAAAGCGGCACGCCGACAACGGTTGAACATGCTGGAGGCTATTCGTTGAGCCTGATTGATCGCCTGGAAGCTTGCGCGCAGTTTTCAGCGGGAGCCTATCGACCCTTTGACGTGGCCGGACGACAGGTCGGGCAGATCCGCCATGACTTCGCAGAGACGCTGAAGGCTTATCCGGACGTGTTCGTGATTGTGGACACCGGCGTTTCGTTGGTGCCGTCTCTGCTGGAGCCTTCAGATAGAACGGCAGCCGTCGCTTCTGTCCTCGAAGACCTGCACGCTCAGGGCATGTTTCCCGGATGGCGCGGCGAACATTACCCGGTCTCAGAAAGCTATTATGCCGAGCCCCTGCTGACGATAGAGAGAGCGACAGTGCCGAAATTCGGGACCATGGGGTATGGAGTGCATATCAACGGCTTTGTGCGTGATGCCAGTGGGCTGAAAATGTGGATCGGCAAACGGTCAATGAAAAAACAAACAGGCCCCGGCAAGCTCGACCAGATTGTTGCCGGCGGCTTGCCCGTCGGTATCTCTGTCTGGAAAAACCTGCTGAAGGAATGCGGCGAGGAAGCCGGTATGCCGATCGCGCTTGCGGAAAAGGCGGTGCCAATCGGAACCGTTTCATACCTGACCGAAAAAGCGGAAGGACTGCGGCACGATGTGCTGTTCAATTACGACATCGCGCTACCCGGCGACTTCCAGCCTACGCCGACGGATGGCGAGGTTGATGCCTTCTATCTGTGGCCGATTGAAGACGTGATGCAGCGGATTCGCGAAACGGATGATTTCAAATTCAATGCGGCGCTGGTCATCATCGATTTCGCGATTCGCCATGGGGTGCTGACGCCGGAAGATCCCGAGTATATCGCCGTCACCGAGGGCATGCGATTGGGTCGGGCTGGTCGCCTTGGGGCACGATGAGAGGATTTATGCGCATGGCGAAGATATTGAAAGTTGTGCATCCAGTAATGGCTTGGGTAAAATAAAAACATGGATACTGCACCGCGCCATATGGACCTGTACCCGAAGATTGAGCCTTATGACCGCGGCATGCTGGATGTCGGCGACGGACACCAGCTGTATTATGAGCAATCCGGTAATCCGTCAGGCGTCCCGGTTGTCTTTCTGCACGGCGGGCCCGGTGCAGGCTCAAACCCGGCGCATCGGCGCTTCTTTGATCCAGAATTTTACCGGATTGTGATTTTTGATCAGCGGGGTGCCGGGCGGTCCAGGCCGTTTGCCTCGCTTGAGTGCAATACAACGGATCACCTCGTCGGCGATATCGAACTCTTGCGCCAGCATCTGAATATTCATTCCTGGCTCGCTTTTGGCGGGTCATGGGGTTCGACACTGGCGCTGGTTTATGCGCTCAGGCACGCGGACCGGTGTCTGGGGCTGGTACTCAGAGGGATTTTCCTGGGCTCGAAAGCGGAGCTGGACTGGTTTTTATATGGGATGCGCGTTGTCTTTCCAGAAGCGTGGCGGCGGTTTTCGGAATTCATTCCAGCAGCAGAGCAGGGTGATCTGATGTCTGCTTATCATGCAAGGCTGGTTGATCCGTCGCCGGATGTTCATATGCCGGCAGCCGCGTATTGGGCCGGCTATGAAACGTCCTGCTCAAACCTGCTGGCGTCGCCGAGCGAGGTGCCGCCGCAGGCTTCAAGCGGTGCGCTGTCCCTGGCCCGGATCGAGGCGCATTATTTTGTAAATGGCGTGTTCATTGGTGACAGCGAAATCCTGGATGGCGTCGCATCAATCCGGCATTTGCCGGCCGTTGTGGTGCAGGGGCGTTATGACATGGTGTGCCCGATCAAAACTGCCGATGCACTGGTGCGCGCCTGGCCCGAGATCGATTACCGCATCGTTCCGGATGCCGGTCATTCGGCGATGGAACCCGGTATTCGTTCGCAACTGGTGCGCGCCACTGAAAGCATGAAAGACCTTATCTGAAATGACCCTTGCTGGGGCTCCGATCAAGGTACGATTTCCTGCCTGCGTGGGCGTCAGTGGAATGGATTTGTTTCGGGGACTGGCCTTGGCATTGCTGGTCGTGATGGCCCGTCCGGCCATCGCCGACGGGACTTTCAGCCTCGCCAAGGGTCCCGCGTATCTGACTTTTTCCGGGGGTCTTTTTGATGTGCGCAAGCAAAAGGACCAAAGCGGCGAGTTCTCTCTCGAGTATCGTTCGGATGTGCAATTGGGCTGGTTTAAACCGTTTGCCCATGCCGCATACGTGACCAACGGCATGAGCTTTCTCGGTGCCGGCGTGCTGGTTGATCTGCAGGTCGGCAAGAACTGGATTATTCAGCCATCCATTGCACCGACATGGTGGCGCGGCAAAACCGATGATCTTGATCTTGGCTATGCCCTGGAAATCCGGTCCCGTCTGGAAGTTGCCTATCGGTTTCCCGACAAATCGCGCCTTGGCCTCTCCTTCTCGCACACGTCAAACGGGGCCATGGGCAATCCCAACCCTGGCGTCGAGTCCTTGATGCTCAACGTTTCTGTGCCGATGGAAATGATCGGTCGTTAGTGCCAGATCTGAGCGCCAAACGCGAGCGGATTGCCTTGGCCTTGCTGCTGGTGTAGTCAAACCTGACGCGCCCGTAGCTCAGCCGGATAGAGCACCAGATTCCTAATCTGGGGGTCGTGGGTTCAAATCCCGCCGGGCGCACCAATTCCAATGCGCGCCCTTGTATGGATGCGAGGTTCGAGCGTTGCTCGAACCGGGCGCACCAACATTCTCACGAACACATACCGTCACCCCGGCGCAGGCCGGGGCCCAGCATGACGGCTTGAGCGGATTCCAGTCATCGCTGGAATGACAGCGTGCGGGGATCACCGCGTGCTCAATACCAAACTGTAACCGAAAAGCCTCGCCAATTCCGGCGGGGCTTTTTTTATGTCTGAAAGGACCAGACAAATTGACGACGAATTTCTCTGTCAAATCACTGTTGGCGTCGAACACGAACGTCGATCTCGATGATAGCATGAATACCAAGCTCGCGTTACGGCGGCTCGGGTATTATAAGACGCCCAGCTACGGCATGACGTCTTATCCGGACGCGCAGTTGTTCATTGCTGTTGGCGACCTCCAGGCCGACAAAGGTATGCGCCGCACCGGAGAAATTCGGCCTGGTGACGATACCGAGAAAGCGATCCGGATGGCATTGGATGCGAAGTCACCGCATGCTTCGGAAAGTTCTGATAAGAAAAGCAAATACATCTGGCGCACGCGCGGCGACGGCAAGGTCCGCTCCGAACATGCCGAACGGGACGGCAAGGTCTTCGATTGGGACAACCCGCCAGACGGCGGCCATCCCGGCGAAGCGCCCAACTGCCGGTGTTGGGCAGAGGATGTGACGGACAAAAAAGGGGCATGTGCGCGGCTTAAGCTTCAGCTCGAAGTTGACGGAAATAACCTTGACGCTGCTAAGACGCGTTTCAACATCCATGATACTCGGGTGAATGAACAATCGATAAAACTTGAAGCAAACCGAAAGCAGAAGGCGAAGCTCGCGACTGAGGCTCGCGTGTACTATAGCGGTGCTTCAATTGAGGAACTCATACGGCGGCGGCTAAACCCGGGTGCGCCCGCCGATCTCGTCAGGATACTGGCCGCGTATGGGGAACTGGAACTGGAATACGCTCGATTGGCTGAAGAGTTCAAACTGATCGAGAACGACCGCGAATACGCTCTCAAAGACGTCAACGAAGCACTAGCTATATTACGGAATACTTGGCGAAAGTTTGAGTTGCTGGAATGTTCGGATTAATAGCAGGCGGGACCTATCCCGTCATTAATCCATCTTTCGATCCGTTCAAGTTCGCTGTCCAAGTATAGTTGATTGCGCGCGCGAAGTCGTTCCAGATGCTTTTCAAAGCCTGTTGCGCCTTCGCGCGCCGCCATTCGATAAAGTGCATAAGCTGCGACATCATTGTGCCAGTTGGTGGTGTTTTCACATATCTCCGCAAGCTTGTGGATCGCTGGAAGGTGGTTTTGATTCACGGCCATCATTAGATACCGTTCGGCCTGGATTAGTTGGTATTGGCGCTCTTGGCCTAGAATGGAAAACCGACGATCCAATAGAGCGATGGCGAAGGAGAATTGAGCTTCCGGTGCGCCATCCCGAGCAGTATCGTAGAGAATTTTTTTGGCAACTTCCATGTCGCGAGGGAAGCCATCCGTGCCTCGGTAAAGATGCTCACTTGCCTGGACGATGCCACTAACGGGCCCGTTCATGAGTTCCTGAACGGCCAGAAGCTCTTCCTCGAAAATCACGGACGCCAAATCGCCTTTGTCCAATGCGGCGGCCCAATTTTCCGTACTCATGGACCGGTAAGCCGGATTGATCTGCGCAATACTTCGACGAATGTAATCAATAAACTTTTCTGAATGACCGATAAGTCGGTAAGCAAGCTTTCGATACCAGTGTCGAGCTTCGTCCAGATCGCGTTTTACCCGAATACCGTATTCGTATGCCGCCCCAAGAGAGAGTGAAACGACATCACGAACTTCCGGTGTGTCCGATCGATGGAGTGCATTGATCGGTGTCTCCATGAATCGCATTGGGCAGCTGAGAACCAGAATTTGGAATGAAAGCGCGACCGTGATCTGGGCGTCTTCATGCCTTTCCTGTTTTGATACAGATTGATTGTTCAGGAAGCGCACGAGTTCCGGACAATCGCTTTCTTGCAGATTATTGCCTTTAAGCAAGATTGTGATCGGGTCGGCCGCATCCTCGGCAGAGGCCGGGAGAGTAAGTAAAAGGCAGAGGATTGGAAGGATGCGAAACATGGAAATACTCTAAATACGAAAACATTTTTCGGCCATGTTAGAGATATGGAAGGGCTATAGGATTTTTGTAGCAGCAGCATGCAAAGTTTCCCGTGGCACACTCATGGGCACAAATGAAGCGGAAAAAGCAGGTTTACGGGGGATAGAGCGGGATAGACGCGAAGTTGCAGGCCTAACCTCACACTTGTCTTCCGTGTTCCTCCCGTCTCGCCGTTAGCTCGTTCATCAAAATTGCTAATCCTGGGGCCGTGGGTTCAAATCCCGCCGGGCGCACCAATTCCAATGCGCGCCCTTGTATGGATGTGAGGTTCGAGCGTTGCTCGAACCGGGCGCACCATTTCTTTAACCTTATAGAACCCGTCACCCCGGCCCCCGCTTACGCGGGCACGGGCTCCGGACGGGGTTCATAACGATGGTTGACTGGATTCCGGCTTACGCCGAAATGACGCGTGCGGGGATCACCGCGTGCTCAATACCAAACTGTAACCGAAAAGCCTCGCCAATTCCGGCGGGGCTTTTTTTATGTCTGAAAGGACCAGACAAATTGACGACGAATTTCTCTGTCAAATCACTGTTGGCGTCGAACACGAACGTCGATCTCGATGATAGCATGAAGACCAAGCTCGCGTTACGGCGGCTCGGGTATTATAAGACGCCCAGCTACGGCATGACGTCTTATCCGGACGCGCAGCTGTTCGTTGCTGTTGGCGACCTCCAGGCCGACAAAGGTATGCGCCGCACCGGAGAAATTCGGCCTGGTGACGATACCGAGAAAGCGATCCGGATGGCATTGGATGCGACATCGCCGAACGTTTTGGATAATCCGGCGAAATCGGGCAAATACATCTGGCGCACGCGCGGCGACGGCAAGGTCCGCTCCAAACATGCCGAACGGGACGGCAAGGTCTTCGACTGGGACAATCCGCCCGAAGGCGGCCATCCCGGCGAAGCACCTAATTGCCGGTGTCGGGCAGAGGATGTTGTATCAGTGCGTTGCGAGCGCCTTCGCCTTCAGTTGGATGTGGATTCAAACAACTTGGATATCGCGAGAAGTCGCTGGGATAAGGCGAACAAGCAAGTCGAGGAAATTAGTCTAAATTTAGCAGAGGTGAATCGGAAGAAGTCAGAGATCGTGTCTGAGGTTCGCAAGATGTATGGATCAATCGGACTGATGATACTGCGCGGCGGGAAGATTCGACCCGATCTTCCAACTAGAATGTCCAAATTACTTACAGAATACATCGCTCTTGAATTTGAACATGCTGCATTAGGCGAAAAGTATAAACATGCAGTTGACGAGCGAGAATTTAAGCGTCGCATCACTGATGAGGCTCGTGAAATTGTGCGCCAGACACGAGACAAACTTGAGCGTCAAGGATGTAACAAATAGGAAGCTTTAGCCGCACAGCGGTAAATGACCGGCTTTGATGTCCTGCATCGCTTTGTTAATCCACTGCTTCTCTGCATCGGGATACTTTGTGTGTAGTCGGCGCAGGTTGTCTTTGGCGATCTGCGCCTTTTCCTCAGCGGCGATTTGATAAAAAGCTATTGCCGTTTCAGCAGTGGAGATTGTGCTGCCTTCGCATAGCTCGGCAAGCTTCAACAAAGCAGGCACATATCGTTTGACTGCGGCCTTCATAAAATAATATTGCGCCTGTGCGCGGACGGCACTTGTTGTCCGGTTCCATGGCTCAAACCGTTGCTCAAGAATCCCCAGTGCAAGCGCGTAGATTGCTTCCGGATGCCCGCTTTCCGCAAGATGATGAAGTGCTTGTCCGGCTAGAGTAACATCCTGGCGATTCGTCCTGGCACCATTGGCGAAATCGTCAATAGCCGCAACCAAATCTTCGATGCGCCCGTTCTTTAAGTCTTGTATGCGGGCGATCTCGTTCTCGAATATAGGTGCCGCCAATTTTTTGGCAGATAGCGCATCGGAAAACGCGGCTTCTGTAAGATTTCTGCGAGCAGGATTAAATGTGGCAATCCGCGCACGCGGATTATCCCATTGTGCGCCGGTATTATCGATGTTCATGAGGATATATCTGAAATACCACCGCCTTGATGCTTCGGGATCAATAGCGACATGTAACCCGAACTCGTACGCTGCGCCAAGCTCCAGAGCGCCCAGATATCCGATCACAGGATCTATCAGCTTCAGTAGTACTTTGACGGGTCGATCAGGCGGTGTCGTTGGGCACTCAAGAATGAGTGCCAAGGATGCATTCTCCAAGACCGGAAGGGCCGTTTCCAGCTGAATGGGCAGGTTGATTGGCTGTTTCAATGCTGCGGCGATTGAAGGGCATGATTGCTTGGATGGTTCTTGTGCGACGGCGTACCCGGGAAGAAATGAAAGAAAGGAAATAAAAAAAATAAAACGTCGCATGGAGGCTATCCGGGTTATGTGAAATTCACAAAACGTCACGTGAGGCATTATAGAAGGGTTATGGATATTTTATAGCAGCGACACACAGATTATATCTCGTGCGCTCACGTGATGAATTTCATAATTAATTATTTACTTAATTAAGTAAATGGCACATAAGAGGGTATGGATAGATTCGCCGCCCTCGGAGAGCCCAACCGCCGACGCATGATTGAAATAATTGCGGCAGCGGGTGAGGTGTCGGCATCGGACATAAGCAGCCAATTTGAAATCAGCGCGCCGGCAGTATCGCAACATCTGAAAATCCTGCGTGAGGCCGAATTGGTAAAGATGGAGAAGCGGGCGCAACAGCGTATCTATTCGCTGAACCCGCAAGGTGCCGATGAGATGTGGGAATGGCTGAGCCAGATCAGGCTATTCTGGAATCAGCGTTTCGACGCTCTCGATGCGTTACTTTTAAAGGAACAAAGCAAATCAAAAGGTAAAAAGCGATGAATACAACACGTGTCGATACAAAGCTGGATCTGGTTCTGAAGCGGGAATTGGCTGTTCCTGTGAGCCTGGTCTGGCAAGGCTTGACCAAACCGGAGCTTCTCAAGCAATGGTTTTGCCCTAAACCCTGGAGCCTGTCCGATTGCCGCCTTGATCTGCGCCCCGGCGGGGAATTCTATACGGTCATGCAGGATCCGGAAGGAAAACAATATCCAAACACGGGATGTTTCCTTGAGGTTGTCCATGAAAAACGGCTGACATGGACCAGCACACTGGTCGCAGATTACCGCCCAGCAGCGCCTGCCACGGCGGATGACAAGGAGTGCTCTCACCTTGCCATGACCGCCATCGTCAGTATCGCGCCAAACCAAACGGGCACCGCCTATACGGCCCATGTCATGCACAGCACACCGGACCAGATGAAAGCGCATGAAGAAATGGGCTTCAACGAAGGGTGGGGCGCAACCCTCACGCAACTGGAAGAATTACTGAAACAGAAAAAGTAAGAGCAGCCGAATGGTACAAGCACATCGTAATCCTGGCCCGTTTGTCCTACAGATTGAGCGCATTTTTGATGCCCCGCGTGAACTCGTCTGGAAGGCCTGGGTAGACAAGGACATGGTTTTGCAATGGGGCGGGCCACGTGATTTCCCCCTGATCAGAACTGAGGCGAATATCCAACCCGGAGGGCGGTGGCATTCCGTCTTGCGTTCCGTCGAGGACGGGCAGGAAATGCCGCAGGGTGGGGTCTATAAGGAGGTGAAGGAGCCTTCGTTGCTTGTCTTTACCTTTGCCTGGGAAATGCCGGATGAAGAAAATTTTGAAACGCTTGTGACCATCCGGCTCGAAGAACTGGAGGGCAGAAAAACGAAAATGTATTTCCGCCAGGAGCCATTCGACACGGCGGATAACCGCGACGGTCATAATGCAGGCTGGAACAGCGCCTTCAATCGGCTTGAAGAATTTTTGGCAAGCAACAGCTGATTATTGGAAGGAACAGAAATGTCTTATGTCGACGGATATATAGTGCAGGTACCGAAAGACAAACTGGATCAATACAGGAAGTTGGCAGCGCAGGCCGGCGTGATCTGGATGGAGCACGGTGCGCTGGGCTACAAGGAATGTGTGATGGACGACGACGTGCCCGAAATGCCGGAAATGCCCGAGGGCACGCCGGCATTCAAAATGGTGAATTTTTCCGATTTGGCAGGGATTAAAGACGGCGAAACGGTATTGTTTTCGTTTATTGTGTACAAGTCACGCGAACACCGCGACCAGGTGAATGCCAGGGTCATGAACGATGAAAGAATGAAGGATGCGTGCAATCCGGACGATATGCCTTTTGACCCGTCCCGTATGGCGTTTGGCGGTTTCAAAGCGATCGTCGATTTATAATATAGCAGATGGCGCAGTGCCGGACCGGAAAGATATCCTCAAGTTCCGGGTTATTGCTCCCGTTATCGCACGTCCGTATAGTACGGAGATTCGAGGGGCGGGTACGGCCAGATAAAACAGGTTTCCTCTTCCTGGAGCCTGCAAGCCCGGTCTTTCCTGGATTTGTCAGAGCAGTTCTCACGTAACAAGTCATATAAAGTAGTAGCGATGAAAATATTTGTTTCCGGTGTTGCAGGGTTCTTGGGCAGTCATCTCGCCGATACGTTTCTGGAAGAAGGCCATTATGTTGTCGGAGTCGATAACATGATTGGCGGCCATCTCGATAACGTCGGGCAGAACGTCGAATTTCATCAGGTTGATTGCTGTGATTTCAACCATATGCTGCGCCTGACCGAGGGCTGCGATATTGTCTATCACTGCGCAGCGACGGCTTATGAAGGCTTGTCGGTATTCTCGCCGCATCTGGTTACACAGAATATCGTGACGGCCTCTACGGCCCTGTTCAGTGCGGCGATCCAGAACCGCGTTCAGAGAATAGTGTATTGCTCTTCAATGGCCAGATACGGCACCAACCAGACGCCGTTCCTGGAATCCTATACCCCAAAGCCGCAAGACCCCTACGGGATTGGTAAGGTCTGTGCCGAGGATATTCTGAAAAACCTGTGCGCCGTGCACGATACAGATTTCGTGATAGCCGTGCCGCACAACATCATTGGACCCAGGCAGAAATACGACGACCCTTATCGCAATGTCGCTTCGATCATGATCAATCTGATGCTGCAGGGCCGTCAGCCGATTATCTATGGTGATGGCAAGCAGAAACGCTGTTTCTCGTTTATTGACGACTGCATTTACTGCCTGAAGGAAATGGCTTTCCGGGAAAACATCGTCGGCGAAACCATCAACATCGGTCCGGATGAGGAGTTTGTCGAGATCATCGAGTTGGCAGAAACGACAGCCAACCTGCTGGGTTTCAATCTCAACCCGCAATTCTTCCCGGACCGTCCGCAGGAAGTGAAACTGGCTTCATGCTCGGCGGACAAGGCGCGTGAAATGCTCAATTACAAAACGTCCATTCCGTTGCGGGAAGGCCTGAGCCAAATGATCGACTATATCAAGAAGCGCGGTCCGGCACCGTTCAAGTATCATCTTGATCTGGAAATCATCAACGAGAAGACGCCCCGCACCTGGTCTGAGCGATTGTTCTAGGGGCGGGTTCCGGGAATATACGGATGGATCCGAACGATCAGTCGTACTGGCAGGATATCACGGTCGTCATCGTCGTTTTCAACTCGTCGCATGTCATCGCTCATTCTCTGAAATCCGTCGAACACGCCGCCGAAGTTATTCTCGTCGACAACGCCAGCACGGACCGTACCGTCGAAATCGCCAGGGAAACATTGCCGACCGTCCGGGTTATCCAGAACCCGATCAACATGGGTTACGGGACGGCCAATAACATCGGCTTTGAGGCGGTCACGACCCGGTACGGCATGATCCTGAATCCGGATGCGATCATCATGGGGGATGCGCTCAAAATAGTCCGGGATCGCCTTGAAGGTGATACCGGTTGCGCGGTCGCGGCACCGATCCTGCAAAGCCCCGAAGGTGTGCCGGAGCTCTATGTGATGGGCTTTAACGAACACTATCACCATAACCTTGATCGGATGCCGGATGGCCCATTCTGTACAGGCTTTGTCATGGGTGCTGCGATGCTGTGGCGGATGGATGTGTGGCGGGCACTGGGCGGCTTTGACGAAGCGATCTTTCTTTATGGCGAAGATGCGGATTTAAGTTTGCGTGCGACCCGGGCGGGATTTTCAATTGTCGTCGAGCCCGATGCCGTCGTGAAGCATCTTGGCGGACAATCCGAAAAGCCGTCAAAAGAACAACAGTGGCGTCGCCATTGGCACATGACATGGGGTGGGCTGTATTTCAGTGCCAAATGGGCCAGCGCATCAGCAGCGCGTCAGGATGCCTGGCGGATGGTCCGCAAGCATGGCGCCAAGGCGCTGTTTTACGTTTTGGTTCTGCGCTTCAATCGCGCTTACACCAACTACGCCCGTGCCGATGCCGCCTGGACCTTTCTGAAGGGAAGGCCGTCCTGGCGCGGTCGGTGATCAGTAAGCGTATTCGGTAAAGACCGGATCGACCTTTTTGTTCCACAGCCGGTGATACGCCGCGAGCAGTTCATCCGCCGGTGTCAGTCCGCTTTCAGCCGTCTGAAAAATCGGCTGCAGGAAGTGGCTTTCATCCATGCCGACGCTATCAAGCCGATTGCGGTTCTTTAATCCCCGGTGCGAGATGCACAGCACTTCGGAGGCTATATCGCGGACGGTTTTATCACGGAAGCGGGTCTTGAGCGCCGTGACCGGCACCTGATTGCGCAGTGTCTGACGTTCTTCGGCCGTCCAGTCCTTGACCAGATCCCAAGCAGCGTCCCGCGCCTCCTGGTCATAAAGCAGACCAACCCAGAACGCCGACAGAGCGCACAACCGGTTCCAGGGGCCGCCATCGGCGCCGCGCATCTCGAGAAACGTCTTGAGCCGCACTTCCGGGAAGATCGTTGAAAGATGATCGACCCAATCCGACAGGACAGGGGTCTGGCCTGGGTAAGCCGGTAGTTTGCCGGCCATGAAATCGCGGAAAGACTGGCCCGAAGCGTCTATGTATTTGCCGTCGCGATAAACGAAGTACATCGGCACATCGAGTGCGTAATCAACATAGCGTTCGAAGCCCATACCGTCTTCAAACACAAACGGCAGCATGCCGCTGCGGTCCGGGTCGACGTCGGTCCAGATCTGGCTTCGGTAAGACAGATACTCGCTTGGCTTGCCATTACGGAACGGTGAATTGGCCCATAACGCCGTGGCAATCGGCTGCAATGCCAATGAGGTGCGGAACATCTGCACCATCGATTGCTCTGAACAGAAATCGAGATTGACCTGAACGGTGCAGGTGGATTGCATCATTTCAAGACCAAGCTTGCCGCGTTTCGGCATATATTCGCGCATGATCTTGTAACGGCCTTTCGGCATCCACGGAATATTATCAATCGGCCACTTCGGCCGATAGCCCAGGCCGACGAAGCCGATGCCCATTTCCCTGGCGATGGCTTTAACCTGATGCAGATGGCTGGAAACTTCATCGCAGGTCTGATGAATGTTTTCGACGGCGGCACCGGAAAGTTCGACCTGACCGGCCGGCTCAAGGGACACCGAGCCGCCATCCTTGGACGTCAGCGCAATCACGTTCTCGCCTTCATAGACGGGCTCCCATCCGAAACGGGTCAGCCGCATCAAAAGCTCACGGATACCGTCTTCTCCGTCATAGGTCAGGGGTTTCAGATCAGAAAGGCGGAAGGCAAATTTCTCATGCTCCGTGCCGATGCGCCACTGCTCGGGGGGCTTGCAGCCGCTTTCCATATAGCGGACCAGGATGTCTTTGCTCTCTATTGGCGTGTCGTTTTTGGCTGAGGCGCCGGACATTACGGTCTCCGATCTTCGGTTGATGATTGTAAATCTGCGACGGACTGGCGGATCGCCAACGCTGCGGTAGCCGCCGTTTCGGCACGGAGGATTCTTGGGCCGAGATCAGCGGCGACAGAAAAGGTCAGTTTGCCGAGGACGTCAAGCTCATCTGCCGCAAAACCGCCTTCCGGACCGATCCAGAACCCCACGTGTTCAGCCCCGTCGGCTAATACACCGGCCAGTGGCAGGCCGTTTCCGGTTTCATCCAGATAGATGAGACGACGGGATTCGGGCCAGTTATTGATGATGTCTTCAAAGGTCTCCGGTTCAAGAATTTCAGGTCTGCTGAGCCTGCGCGACTGCTCGGCGGCTTCCGTGGCCGTGGCCTGTAGCCGTTCAACGTTAAGCCGGGCATTCTGGGTGCGCCGGGTAACGGCCGGGATCAGCCGTGAGGCACCCAGCTCGGTCGCCTTTTCAATCAGGAAATCGGTCCGGTCCTTTTTTAATGGTGCAAACACCAGCCAGACATCGGGCTCGATCGTCTGGGTGCGGGTTTGATGCAGGACCGAGAGCACGCAGGATTTCTTGTCGGCGACGGAGATTTCAGTATGCCACTCGCCATCCTGGCCATTGAACAGCAAAACCGGATCATCCTGCCTGCAGCGCATCACATTGACGAGGTAATGGCTTTGCGGCCGAGATAATTGCAGTGTTGTCCCGGCGCTCAGCGGGTCGCCGACGAACAGACGTATGGACGGTGTTGATGCCATAAAGCTCTCCCTGTTCAAATTATCGGCCTGACCGGACCCGACGTAAACTCCTGTGATTGTGCTTCACAAGACTTTCACCTTGACCCCTGCGTCAGGTATAAACGCGATATGACTTACGGTGGCCGGCAATTTTCCAAGGCGAGCGACATTCGAGGTGATTCCTGGATGATCAGGCTGGCACCCGCCCGGGCCCGTCCCTTCATGCGGTTAATTCGCGCGGACCGACCGATTGGCACCTGGTTGCTGTTGTTGCCGTGCCTGTGGTCGGTCAGTTTGGCCAGTCACAGCCAAACTCAATCCACACCGGATCCCTGGTTTGTGATTCTGTTTGCGCTCGGTGCCTTCGTCATGCGCGGGGCCGGCTGCGTCGTCAATGATTTATGGGACAGGGATATCGACGGCAAGGTTGCCCGGACGGCAGGGCGGCCGATTGCGTCCGGCGAGATTGACGTCCGCACGGCGCTGGCCTTTCTGGCATGCCTGCTGTTGGCAGGCTTTCTGGTACTGGTTCAGTTCAATGCACAGACGATCATGCTTGGCATGGCGTCGCTTGCATTGATTGCCGTCTATCCGCTGATGAAGCGCATCACTTACTGGCCCCAGGCCTTCTTGGGGATCACGTTCAATTGGGGTGCGCTGTTGGCCTGGGTCAGTGTTACCGGTGAAATCGGCTGGCCGGCAGTGCTGGTCTATGCGGCCGGGTTCTTCTGGACACTCGGCTACGACACGGTTTACGGGCATCAGGATAAAGATGACGATATTCTGGTCGGGGTCCTGTCGTCATCCATCAAGCTCGGCCGGAATACCCGTCCCTTTGTTGCGCTGGTTTACATGCTGACGGTGCTGTTGCTGGCCTTGGGCGGTTCGGCGGCATCTATCGGCTGGTTCTATTATCTGATGCTGATCGTCGTCTCTGCTCAGTTCATATGGCAGGTGGCGACGCTGAATATCGATGATCCGAAAAATTGCCTTGAGCGCTTCAAATCCAACAGGGATGTCGGGCTGTTGGTTTTCCTTGGTGCGCTGCTGGGCTGAGCCCGGGCTCGCCTTAGTCGGTTTTCAGGCGGATTTTCAGGCGGTTTTCGCAAAGTCGAAATATAGCGCCCGGGCGCGGGTCGCAACCGGCCCAGGCTGCAGCGTGCGCTCTTCAATCCGGGTGCAGGGCCTTACCTTGGCATAGTTCCCGGTGGCGAAAAGCTCGTCAGCGGCCCGCACTTCGGCAAAGTCGATACTGCGTTCCTCAACCGTGTGGCCATCATCGCGTAACAGCTGGATGACACGTTGCCGCGTGATGCCGTTCAGAAAAGTACCGTTGATCGACGGTGTCGAAACGATGCCGTCTTTCACCATGAACAGATTGGCATACGAGAACTCGGCGACATTGTTGTTCGGATCAAGTACGACACCGACATCAAAGCCTTTTTGCTGCGCTTCACTGACACTGCGTGCGACATTGGGATACAGGCATGAAGCCTTGGCTTCGGTCGGGGCCATGTCACGGGCCGGTCTTCTGAAACTGCTGAGGCAGGCGCTGAATCCTTCGAAAGGCGGGATCGCGGATTCGCGAACGACCATGGAAAATTGCGTGCTGGCCGGATCGGGCATGACGACAGCCCCTTCTTCGGCATAAAAAATCGGACAGATGTAAAGTTCGGCATCAGCATCGAACTTGCCGATCCCTTCCCAGGCGATGGTCTCGATCTGGGCAGGGTTCAGTGTCGGGCTCATGCCCAGAATATGCGCGGAGTTGATCAGGCGGGCGATGTGCTTGTCGAGATCGGGGGCATGGCCGGACATATAGCGCGCCCCGTCAAATACGGTCGAGGCCAGCCAGAACGCCTGATGCCTCGGCGCCAGTACGGCTTTGTCGCCTTCGAACCATGCACCCTCAGCATAAGTCCAGACTTTGCCGGGATTGTTGTGTGCCATGTGTTGCCTCCGCCCCGTTCTGTTTCCTTCATGTGTGCCGTTAATCGATGCGGCCTGTAGAAATACTCGTTTAAGTAGTTAATAATACTTATGAGTGTAAACCGGTATGCCCTTATCGGACCATCGATGCGGGCATATTGACCCTGTACCCAGCATACAACCTCAGCCCTGTGAGAAAAGGACCTAGAGAATGCAGACGAACGCGTTACAGACCTCATCGAACAATCAACACGCCAAGCCGACACAGAAATTTCCCAATGCAGAAGAAGCATGGTTCTGGTTCATGCGGTCGGAAAAGGCACGTGCCGAGCGAGCCAAATGCGAAAGATTTGATACCGTCAGCGAACGGCCTTGTGTGCCGGATGATATCTACCGCTGTGTCGCGCAGTTGTATCGGGACGGCATCCTGTTCTATCTGCATCTCGAAGTGATGGGTGAATACGGATATCTGGACCGCTATCCGTATACGGACGATGACTTCGAGGCGGTTGACTGGGTCATCTGGGTCGATGCCTTTGATACGCTGGAGCCCTATCTGATCGCCAAGGGCATTGTTGAAGAGGTGGCCACATGCCCGCCTCAAGAATAATTAGACCACACGGACAGTCACTGGCGATCGTCGTCTTTGGACCTTCAACACTCAAATGCCTGCGGTTCCTGAAACCGGGCTATCAGCATTGTTTCGTGGCAACGCAGGATGGCGGGCAGTGGCATCTGCTGGAACCGTTGTCCAATGGTATGCATGTGTCCTTGCTTGGCTGCACGCATCCATCCCTGATCGTTGCCGCGTTCAGGGATGATGGTTTTGACGCCATTGCCGTACAACGTCAGGCGCCGGTCCAGCACATCATGCCGCTGGCACCATTCACCTGTGTCGAAGCGGTCAAGCGGGTGCTTGGATTGCACGCACGGTGGATCCTGACACCCTGGCAGTTACGCCGATATCTCGGAAAAATGAATGGAGAAAATATGGCACAATGACAGAAACAGGGATTACGGCGATCTGAACCGTCTGGCACCCGAAGCGGAGTGAGAGCCAATCCCGTGAAGCCGCAAAACAGAATGCCAATCCGCTCACGGGCGGACAAGACCGGAGCGGCTCATTCCTCTTCGGTCAATGTCCAGATTTGAGCGTGGCCGCCTTCGTCGTCGGGGCGCGGTACGATACGGATACGCTCCGTAATGCCTTCGTCAGTCATCTCGCGCTCGATCGCCAGAAGTGTGCCGGTCGGGTGATCGCAGAGTGATGCCGCATAGGCGATTTCACTTTTGGCCGCGGTCAATGCAAGCAGCATATCCGGTGCGCCGTAGTCATTGAAAAGATGTGCCGCCAGCGACCGTGCGGCGGCTTCGGTTTCCTCTTCAGTCGCGATGGCAACCTGCACGAAGGTCGAATACCCGATACTATCGAGCCCGAGCCAGCCGGATTTGAACGCGAGCTGGGACTTGTTGTCCATCTCGCCGGGCACCGCATCAACAAAAGCGAATGTGCCGGTTACGGCCCACTCGCCGGGTTCGGCGGCAACGGTGAAGACGCGCGCGTCCGATGGGTCCAGGCGGATGGTGCGGGGCAGTTTCATGATGCGCGTGCCACGTCCCAAAGATGCGCATAGGCAAACAGTCCGGGTGTGCCGCCGGTATGGATAAATACGGATGCACCGTCACCCGCAAGCGTGCCGTCTTTGAGCAGGCTCAGAAATCCGTCAAACGCCTTGCCGGTATAGAC
Organism: uncultured Rhodospirillales bacterium; assembly: GCA_965284225.1. Taxonomy (GTDB): domain Bacteria; phylum Pseudomonadota; class Alphaproteobacteria; order Rhodospirillales; family Casp-alpha2; genus UBA4479. Next base: position 327,140 of record CBDIRN010000002.1, on the reverse strand, counting down.
CGGATCCAGCAAAAGCGTTTCGCTGCGGGCAGCTTGGTCTATAGCCGCCATCGTCGACGGGGTCGGCTTGCCGTAGCCTTCGCCGATGAATGCATCGGTGGTGATGACATCTGCATCGGATATAAGTTCAGGAGCCCCCAGCATCCCGGCCACGTCGCGGCTGCGCATCAGGACGCGGGCGTGCTGAAGATCGGCATTGCGGCGGACACAGATACCGAACACGCTTGCATGCGATCCATAATGTCTGAGTCCGGTCAGAATACCGGCGTGCGAGATCGCGCTGCCGCTGGCGACAACGACGGATTGAAGATCAATGCCCAGCGCTTCCGTTTGCGACAGAATTTCACGTGCGCAGTCGACGTAACCGAGTGCGCCCAGAGGCTGGTACGCTGCCCCCAGATGTATGACGTATGGCTTGCCACCGCGGGCGCGGATGCCATCAGCAAGAACTTCAAGATTATCGTCGGCAGCAGATTCGTCCTCGCCGACTGGAAACCGGTGAATGGGAACACCCAGCAGGCGATCCAACAGCGCATTGCCGGTCTGGTCCTGTCCGGGTGGCATGCCCTGGACCCGATCTTCCAGCTGTATTTCGCACGCGAGCCCAAGCTTTCTCGCCGCCGCCGCGCACTGGCGGACGAAATTGGATTGCACGGCGCCGGTGATCAGCACTGTGTCGGCGCCCATGGCCAGGGCCTCGCCTAAATAGTATTCAAGCTGCCTCGACTTGTTGCCACCCATGGCGAGGCCGGTCATGTCATCGCGCTTCACATAGAGATGCGGATGGCCGCTGTCTCGCATGATGCTATCAAGCGGCTCCAGCGGCGTCGGCGTATGGGCCAGACGCGCGCGCGGATAGCGCAGGATCGGATCGTCCCCTGACGGCTGCATGAAAGTTTCTCCCCGAGTTTGAGTTTACTGACAAGCGCCGACACGTCATCCTGTTTCTTATGAACAGTCGATTTCTGAGTATTCTGGTTCCCGCCATCATGGCGCTGCTGTTGCAGCCTTTGGTGGCGCACGCCCTGCCGCCGGAGGTTCTGCAATCGGTGGTCAGGATCAAACCGGACTGGCCGCTGGCGGCGCGGGGCCTTGATGCATCCGGTGCGCCGCGTGACCCGCAAGGGACCGGAATTGCCGTGTTGCCCGGCGGCTATATCGCCACCAACGTGCACGTCATCGGCAAGGCGAAGAAAGTCGATGTGCTGAGCGAAGACGGACGCCAGTACGCCGCCGAGATTATCGGCCTCGATCTGCAGACGGATATTGCACTTCTGAAAATCGCTGCTGATCTGCCGGTCCTGAAGGCGGCAACCCATCCGCAACTGGCCGATCCTGTCTGCGCCATCGGCAATCAGTTCGGCCTTGGTCTGTCGGTCACCTGCGGTGTTGTCTCGGCAAGCGGGCGCTCGGGCATGGGGTTCAATCCGGTTGAAGATTTCATCCAGACCGATGCCGCCGTCAACCCGGGCGGTTCCGGCGGTGCGCTGGTCGACCGGCAGGGCCATCTGCTGGGCATGATCGCGGCGATCTTCACAAAACAAAGCGATGCGGATATCGGTATCAACTTCGCAACTTCAGTGCCGCTGCTGATGCGTGTCGTCGAAGACCTCAAAACAAAAGGGCGGGTGGTCAGGGGGATTGCCGGGTTCAAGGCGCAAGCCTTGCCGCCTCAACCGGGCGCAGAGTTGTCGGGTGTGATGATTGAAAATGTCGATATCAGCGGCCCGGCCTTTGCAGCCGGACTGGAAGCCGGTGATGTCCTGCTCGGCATCAATGACCGTCACCTGCCGTCACTGCCGGCGCTGGAAGCGATCATGTTCATGTTCCGGCCGGGCGATGTGATCACGCTGCAAACCAGGCGGGGATCGGAAGCGCGCGCTCTGACAATGACGCTCGGCGGCGGCTGATCCCGTATCAGGATAAGGCGATGGCGCCTTCATCAGCAAAGCCTGCGATCTGCTCTTTGCTGTAGCCGTACTCACCGAGCACATCGGCCGTGTGCTGACCGAATACCGGAGCAGCGGTTGCCACCTTGCCGGGCGTTTCGGAAAGCTTGATCGGCAACCCCAGCGTCCTGACCGGCCCAAGCTTCGAATGTTCGACGGTCGGGATCATGTCGCGCGCCTGGGCATGCGGATCATCAAACATTTCCGTGACACTCATCACCGGCCCGGCCGGAACACCGGCCTTTTCCAGGCGTTCAAGCCATTCTGCCTGGGTGCGCGTTTTGAACACCGGGGTCAGCACATCTTCCAGTTCCTTGAGATGCGCCATGCGGTCCGTGTTGCTGACGAAGCGGGGATCGGTGGCGATCTCGGGCACTTCCATGGCATCCAGCAGACGTTCCCAGTTGCGCTGGTTGGCGGCGCCGATGGTGATCCAGCCGTTGCTGGTTTCGAAAGCCTGATAGGGACCGTTCAGCGGATGCGCCGAGCCCATCGGTCCCGGTGAAATGCCGGTCGCCAATGCAATCGCGCTCTGCCAATAGGTATGTACAATACCGGCTTCGAACAGCGAGGTGTCGACGATTTGGCCTTCCCCTGTTTTCAGTTTGTGCACATAGGCCGAAAGGACGCCCAGCGCTGCAAGAATGCCGGCAGTAATGTCAGTGACCGGTGCGCCGACCTTGCACGGCGGGCGACCGGGGCCTTCGCCGGTGAACGACATCAATCCGCTCATCCCCTGCGCGATCAGATCAAAGCCGCCGCGATCAGCATAGGGTCCGGTTCTGCCGAACCCGGATATCGCGCAATAGATCAGGCCCGGATTGACCTTGCGCAGATCTTCATAGCCCAAGCCCAGTTTGCTCATGGTGTCGCGCCGGTAGTTTTCTGTAACAACGTCGGCGTCGGCGAGCAATTTCTTGAGGATTTCCTTGCCGCTATCGGTCTTCAGGTCCAAGGCAATGCCGCGCTTGTTCCTGTTCATCATCATGTAGGCGGCGGATTCGCCGTCGATATCGGGGGGCAGGAATCGTCTGGAATCATCGCCACCCGGAATCTTTTCAACCTTGATAACGTCGGCGCCGAGATCGGCGAGCATCAGGCCGCAGACCGGGCCAGCCATGATGTGCGCGAGCTCAATAACCTTTACGCCGGCCAACGGGCCGAATGATTGCGTCATGGCAAACTCCTGATATCAGCGGCCTTTGAAGGTCGGTGTTTTTTTATCCAGAAATGCCTGATATCCGGTCCGGAAATCCTCGGTGTCGAAGCAGGCATAGGCTTCATTGATTTCATCGTGCGTGAGGGGGGCCGGGTCTTCAAGGCGATTAAGGAATTTGCGGTGCCAGCGATGCACGAGGGGGGCGCCGGCGGCAATCCGTTCGGCCGCAGCACGGGCCTCTGTCATGACGTCGTCATCAGCGGCAATGCGGGAAACAACGCCGAGCCGTTGCGCTTCATCGGCATCGAATATGCGCCCCTCGAGCAGGATTTCCAGCGCGGTACCGGCACCGACCAGCGATTTCAGGGCACCGATTTCATGGTACCCCATGACCAGGCCGAGTTTGGAGATCGGCACACCGAAACGGCTGCTCTGGCCGCAGATGCGGATATCGCAGAGACCGGCAATTTCCATGCCGCCGCCGACGCAGATGCCGCGGATTGCAGCGACTTTCGGGTGCGGGCACGCCCGCATGGCGTCAATGTTGCCGGCCATCAGAGCGCCGTAGGCGGCAGCCTGAGTTGAATTCGAGCGATCCGTCTCGAACTCCGAGATATCATTGCCGGGGCTGAATGCCTTGCCGCCGGCACCGGTCAGAACGATGCAGCGAACGCTCGCGTCTTCAGATAACGTGCGGAACGTATCGCCTAGCGTGCCCCACATTGTTTTGGTCAGGGCATTCAGTTTCTCGGGTCGGTTCAGGGTGATCGTGACGATGTCTTGATCGTCACGTTCTACCAGAATGTGTTCAGTGCTCATCACTCAGTCCGCAGTTTCGGCGAGAAAATCCATCGCTGCCTGGCAGCCGCCCTTGTTGATCGGCACGCCGGCCAGGGTCAGGCCCATCTCGACGCCGGACAGGGTTGCCATCAGGGTCAGGTCGTTGAAGTGACCAAGGTGGCCAATACGGAACACCTTGCCCTTGACCTTGCCGAGTCCGGTGCCCAGCGACATATCGAACTTGTCGAGAATGATCGCACGCACCTTGTCAGCATCATGACCTTCCGGCAGCAGCACGCCGGTCAGCACGGGAGAGTGTTCTTCCTCGACCTGGCAAAGCGTTTCCAGCCCCCAGCTTTCAACGGCGATACGGCAAGCCTTGGCGTGGCGCTTGTGACGGGCGAAGACGTTCTCGAGGCCTTCTTCGTCGAGCAGCATCTTGAGTGCTTCTTCGAGGCCATAGAGCAGATTGGTCGCCGGCGTGTAGGGGAAAAAACCGCTGGCGTTATTGCCGAGCATCGGTCCCCAGTCCCAGTAGGATTTCTGGAAGCCGCTTTTGTCATGGGCATCGAGCGCCTTTTTCGAGACGCAGTTGAAGCTGATACCCGGCGGCAGCATCAAGCCTTTCTGCGATCCGGTAATGGTGACATCAACGCCCCATTCGTCATGACGGTAATCGGCAGACGCCAGACCTGAAATCGTATCGACCATGAACAGGGCCGGGTGATTGGCGGCATCAATGGCTTTGCGGACGAGGCCGATGCGGGACGTAACGCCGGTCGACGTTTCGTTATGAACGCAGCAGACGGCCTTGATTTCATGCTTGGTGTCTTGCTTGAGGCGGGCGGTGATCTTTTCCGGATCGACACCGTGGCGCCAGTCACCGGCGATGAATTCAGGCACAAGTCCGATCCGTGTCGCCAATTCATGCCATAACGTTGCGAACTGACCTGTTTCATACATCAGCACTTTATCGCCGGGGCTCAGCACATTGACGAGTGCCGCTTCCCATGCGCCGGTGCCGCTTGCCGGAAAGACGATGACCGGGCTTTCGGTTTTGAAAACGCCCTTGAGCTTTTCCAGAACCCGCGCCCCCAGTTTGCCGAAATCGGGACCCCGGTGATCGATCACCGGCATGTCCATGGCCCGCAGAATGCGATCTGGAACCGGGCTCGGCCCCGGGATTTGCAGGAAGTGTCGACCGCTTTTGTACGCCATGATGATCCTCCGGAAACAAGTGTTGTTACGCTTGGAATTATGATTTGGCAAATAATGAATACAATTTATATGTCATGCAACCCTTTATTTTAGCCATTTAATTTTCATTGTTGATTTTTGAATACAATTTAGTACTCTTCAGAGACCGCATAGAGGGAGACAGATATGCCGCGCGACAGTTACGGCCTGAGGGCAACCGGCCGGGTCGGCGATGAAAAACTCGCCAGAAGGATACAGGCGGCAACCGGTGGTGAGGTGATGTTCGACGCCTTCTCCCGGGGGCGCTATGCGACCGATGCCTCCCATTACCAGATTGACCCCGCCGGTGTTGTGGTGCCGACGACGGTTGACGATGTGCAGGCCGTCATCGATATCGCCCGCGACGAAGGCATGCCGGTGTTGCCGCGTGGCGGTGGCACCTCGCAATGCGGCCAGACCGTCGGCGAAGCGATTGTTGTCGATGTCTCCAAGCATCTGAACAAGGTTCTTGAATTCGATGCTTCATCCAGGACAGCCCGGGTTGAGCCGGGCATCGTGCTTGACCAGTTGAATGCATTTCTGAAACCGCACGGCTTGTGGTTCCCGGTCGATGTCTCGACATCAAGCCGGGCCACGATCGGCGGCATGACCGGCAATAACTCGTGTGGCTCACGCTCGATCCGATACGGCACCATGCGCGATAACGTGCATGCGATCGACGGATTGCTGGCCGATGGCTCGGCGATGCATTTCGGCGAGGTTTCCGACAACCGGGCAATGGCCGGCCTGTCCGATACGCAACGTGATCTGGTCGGCACGTTGCTGCGTGTCGGGCGCAATCATGAGCAACTGATCAAGGCGCGCTTTCCCGATCTGATGCGTCGCGTCGGCGGCTACAACATTGATGCGCTGATGCCGGCAGGCCCGGACCGGGGCGGCTGGAATAACCAGACGGTGCACACTACCTCGGCATTGCCCAATCTGGCGCACCTGCTGATCGGCTCGGAAGGCACGCTCGCCTTCACAACCGCCGTCGATATTGCCCTGCAGCCTTTGCCGAAACACAAGGTGCTCGGTATTTGTCATTTTCCGAAATTCTATGATGCCATGGACGCGACCCAGCATTTGGTCAAATTGGGGCCGGTTGCCGTCGAGCTGGTCGACCGGACAATGATCGATTTATCCCGCGCCATTCCGATGTTCACCGATACCGTTAACCGCTTCGTCAAAGGAGACCCGGACGCGATCCTGCTGGTTGAATTTGCCGAACCCGATCCCGATGAAAACCTGCGCCGCCTGAAACAACTGGGCGAGATGATGGGGGATCTCGGCTTTGCCGATGGGGTCGTCGAGGCGATTGATCCCGAGTTCCAGAAAGCCGTCTGGGAAGTTCGCAAGTCCGGCCTCAACATCATGATGTCGATGAAAGGAGACGGGAAGCCGATCTCCTTTGTTGAGGACTGTGCGGTGAGGCTCGAAGATCTTGCCGAATACACAGACCGTCTGACACAGGTGTTTCACAAATACGGCACCGAAGGCACGTGGTATGCCCATGCCTCCGTCGGCACGCTGCATGTCCGCCCTGTGATCAATCTGAAGCAGGAGCTCGGCGCTAAGCAGATGCGCGGCATCGCCGAAGAAGCCTTCGAGATGGTTCGTGAATACAAGGGATCGCACTCCGGCGAACATGGCGACGGCCTTGTGCGATCTGAATTCCACGAGGCCATGTTCGGGCCTGAAATGGTCGCCGCATTTCGCAGCGTGAAGCAGGCGTTTGATACAGACGGCCTGTTCAATCCCGGCAAGATTATCGATCCGCCGAAAATGGATGACCGCACGCTGTTCCGGTTCAAGCCGAACTATCAACCAATACCCCTGCAAACGGCGCTGGACTGGTCGGAGTGGGGTGGCTTCTCCGGCGCTGTCGAGATGTGCAACAACAATGGCACGTGCCGGAAATCCAATCCCGGCGTGATGTGTCCGTCATATCGCGTTACCGGCGACGAGCAGCACGTAACGCGCGGCCGTGCCAATACCCTGCGTCTCGCTTTGTCGGGACAACTGGGCGCTGATGCGCTCGTCTCCGATGCCATGAAAGAGACCATGCAGTTGTGTGTCGGCTGCAAGGGGTGCAAGCGGGAATGCCCGACCGGCGTCGATATGGCGAAGATGAAAATCGAGTTTCTGTATCACTACAACAAGCGCCACGGGGTTTCGCTGAAAGACAGGCTGATCGCCTATCTGCCGCGTTATGCACCGTTCGCTTCAAAGCTGGCCGGGGTCATGAACCTCAGAGATAAAGTTCCGGGGCTGGCCTGGTTGTCCGAAAGGCTGCTGGGGTTTTCGGCAAAACGCACATTGCCGCAGTGGCGCCGGGACGCCTTCGATGTGACGGCATCGGGGATTGCTGCCGATGCCTGCCCGGTCGGCCCGGCCGTGGTCTTGTTCGCCGATACCTTCAATACCTATTTCGAGCCCGAGAATATCCGTGCCGCCAAGCGTGTTCTGGAAGCAGCCGGATACCGTGTCGTGCTGGCCAAGCCGCCCGCTGATGAACGGCCATTATGTTGCGGCCGAACTTTCCTCGCTGCCGGACTGGTTGACCAGGCGAGAGCCGAAGCCAGACGCATGGCCGATGCCGTGCTGCCGTTCGCCAAAGCCGGTGTGCCGATCCTGGGCCTTGAGCCGTCCTGTCTGTTCACGCTGAAAGACGAGTTCAAATCCCTGCTTCCGGTGGACGAGGCCAATATGATCGCGGCAAACGCGATGTTGTTCGAAGAGTTTATTGCCGGTGAGATTGATGCCGGTACGTTCAAGCTCGATCTGCAATCCCTGCCCGGACATAAAGCGTTACTGCACGGCCACTGCCATCAGAAAGCGTTCGCGGCAATGGGGGCTGTCGAGAAGACACTGCGTCTGGTGCCTGGTCTGAACGTGGAAACGATTGAAAGCAGCTGTTGCGGCATGGCCGGTGCGTTCGGCTACGAGGCGGCAAACTATGAAACCTCGATCAAGATGGCTGAGCTGTCTTTATTGCCGAAAGTCCGCGCTGCGGATGCGGATACGCTGATCATTGCCGACGGCACCAGTTGCCGTCACCAGATCGCTGACGGTGCGGCCCGCGACGCCATCCATGTCGCCCGCGTTCTGGAACGGGCGCTGGTGGTGCAGGGGAGCAGCACATGAACCAGATGGCTGAACCGCTGATCCGGACCACGCTGCACGATGAGCTGGTGACGCGTCTTCGGGATATGATCTTTGCTGGCGAGCTTCGCGGCGGTGACCGTGTTCCCGAACAGCGGCTGTGCGACATGATGGGGGTTTCCCGGACGCCGCTGCGAGAAGCCCTGAAGGTGCTGGGTAACGAAGGATTGCTGGATCTTCTGCCCAATCGTGGGGCGCGGGTGGCAACTCTCAGCGAGGCCGATATCGACGAGATTTTTCCGGTCATGGGGGCGCTGGAGGCGCTGTCCGGCGAGCTTGCCTGCGCACGCTTGAGCGATACGGAGTTCGCGGAAATCAGGGCTTTGCACTATCAGATGGCGCTGCATCATACGCGCCGGGAATTGCAGGCCTATTTTAATCTCAACCAGCAAATTCATGAGGCCATCCTCAAAGCGGCTGCGAACCCGACATTGGAAGCGCAGTACCGCTCACTGGCCGGACGCATCCGGCTCGCCCGTTATCGGGCCAATATGACCGAGACGCGCTGGAACCAGGCGATGCTGGAACACGAGGAAATGCTGACCGCCCTGCAGGATCGCGATGGTAAACGCCTGTCGGAAGTGCTGCGCCGACATCTGGAAAACAAACGGGAAACCGTGAAGCAGGCCATCCGTGACGGTGCCGGCGAGGCACACGGCGTTGGCGTCGCCTACGATTGAGTGTTGAACTTTATTAACCTTAATCCGGTGATCGCGGTCACAGACCATTCAATTTCACGGGCGTAGACTTTGGGGAATGCAATGAAGTCCTGGGGGAACGCCGATGTTTACACATATCCATTCCAGACGGTTTCGGAACGCGGCACTATTCTTTCGCAACGTTATGCGCCTGCTCGGTTTTCGCCAGTATGCGCGCCCGGTTGTTTTCCGCACCCCACCTTCGGCGCGCTAACCGTTATTAGCCTCGCTATTTCGTTACTGGCGTAGCCATCACATGCGGGTAAGATGCCCGCCATGTGGAAAAGACTATCCGATTTCATTTTTGGCGAACCCGTGCGCAATGATTTGCCGGCGCGGGTCGTTCAACAGATCGAAGCCCGTCAGTGTGTCAGCGAACGGCTGATCTCCTGGGTCCAGTTTATCCTTATCCTTTTGTTCGGCAGCCTGTGGCTGGTTTCCCAGCAGGTCAATATGTCCGGCGCTTCGTTTGAAGTGGTGCCATCGGCCCTCGCTGCGTATTTCGTCTTTACCGTGACCCGTCTGGTACTGTCCTACCGGATGCCATTGCCGCACTGGTTTCTGACACTGTCGGTGCTGATGGACGTCGCCCTGCTGATGCTGTTGATCTGGAGCTTTCATATCCAGTACGAACAGCCGCCAAGCTTCTATCTCAAAGCACCGACCATCATGTATGTGTTTATATTCATCGCACTCAGGGCGCTGCGCTTCGAGCCCCGCTACATCCTGATCACCGGCCTCTCCGCGATACTCGGCTGGGCCGTGCTGGTCTGGTGGGTCATTTATTCGGTGCCGGGTGACCCGATGATTACCCGGAACTACGTTGCCTACATGACGTCGAATGCCATTCTGATCGGTGCCGAGATCGACAAGATGGTGTCGATTCTACTGGTCACCGGTGTGCTGAGTATTGCTGTTGTCCGCGCCCGCCGCGCTTTTTTCCGTGCCGTTCTCGAACAGACCGCGGCCGAAGATCTGTCGCGCTTCGTCTCGAAGGAAGTGGCGCAGCGCATTACGTCGTCGGACCGTCAGATCCAGCCGGGCGACGGCGAAAGCCGGGAAGCGACGATCATCTTCACCGATATCGAAGGGTTCTCGAGCGTGTCGGAAACCATGTCAGCACAGGAACTGGCGAAGACCCTGAATGCGTATTTCGGTGCCATGGGCGAAGTCATTGACCGGTTCGGTGGCGTCATCACCCTGTTCGAGGGGGATCTGATGCTGATCACCTTCAATGCCATTCAGGATGATCCGGATCATGCCCTGAACGCTGTCAGGACCGCCATCGCGATTGAGGAAACGGCTAGAACCCAGCAATTCAATGGCGCGACCCTGAAGACCCGCTGCGGCATCAACACCGGTGAAATCAATGTCGGTGCGGTTGGTGCACAGGACCGGCTGGTCTTTACGGTGCACGGCGACAACGTCAACATCGCGGCCCGGTTGGAACAGCTCAACAAGCAGCATGGCACGTATATCATGATGGGCGAGGCGACCCACCTTGCCGTCGAGTCCGTCTTCCCGTGCACGCTTGTCTGCGAAACGCAGGTCAAGGGCCGGGAGCAGGCGATCAAGGTGTATTCGCCGGTTTGATCAAGATCGTCATTCCGGACGCGAGATTTGTAAACACCGTCTATCCCGGGCGAGCCGCGCACTCGCGCGGCGAGACTCGGGACCCATCGGGAGGTATGCCGCTATCCGCGCCATGGGTCCCGGATCGCTGCCTTTCCTTTCCGAACTGATGTTCGGAGAAAAGCCGCGTCCGGGATGACGAAGAAAAGGGTCTGGGTGTTTATTCGTAGATATTCCTTGGGCCGTCAGGCGAACCTCGAAGCGAAGCTCCCGTCGCTTTCTCAACCGCTTCGACGATTTTCCGGGAGATGCCTTCAATCGCCTCATCGGTCAGCGTGCTTTCCGTCGGCTGCAGGACCACCGTAATGGCCAGTGACTTCTTGCCTTCACCCAGAGACGGGCCTGCAAAGACGTCAAACACACGAACGTCAATGATCAGTGTTTTGTCGGCACCGCGTGCAGCCTGAACGACTTTCGCCGCTTCGACCGCGTTGTCGACGACAAAAGCGAAATCCCGTTCGATCGGCTGGAACGCCGACAATGTCAGCAGCGGGCGAGCCGCCGACTTTACCTTCGGCGTCGGCACCGCATCAGGGTAGATTTCAAACGCAACCACCGGTCCTTTGACATCAAGGGCACGCAATACTTTCGGATTGATCTCGCCGAACCGGGCCAGCGTATTTTTCGGTCCCAGTCTTAACTCGCCTGCGCGACCCGGGTGGTAATAGGGGCGGACATCGGTGAAGACCTGCAGCTTGTCGACCGGTGCGCCGATGGCTTCGAGCACGGCCAGCGCATCGGCCTTGGCGACAAACGCATCAACCGGTGCCTGTGGGCCGGACCAATGCTTTACACCGGTTTGACCGGTGCGGATGCCGGTTGCCGCAATCTGCTGCCCATCCGGCCCATCGCCGAAATATTCCGGGCCGACTTCGAACAGATCGGCATCGGCAAAGCCCCGCGCGGCGTTGCGGCCGGCAGCCTGGATCAGATTGCCGAGCGGTGTCGGCCGCATCACCGATAGTTCCGAACTGATCGGATTGGCGATTTTCAGGCTTTCAGGAATTTCGGCAAACAGTGCGGCTTCGTTCTCGCCCATGAATGAATACGTCACAGCTTCTACAAGGCCACGACCGGCGAGGACGCGTCTGGCGATGGCGCGGCGCTTCTGGTTTTCATTCAACGCCGGTTTCGGCAAAGAGGTTTCGCGCGGTAACGGTGTGATCGGAATGGCGGCAAAGCCATTGATGCGGACCACCTCCTCGACCAGGCAGGCTTCCTGCACAATGTCGCTGCGCCACGACGGGATGGCGACCTGCCACACATCCCCATCACCGGAAATCTCAAACCCGAGGACGGCCAGAATACGCTGGATGTCTTCGCGCGGCAGATTGACGCCGGTCAGTTCGGCGACGCGTGCGGGACGGAAATCGAGATGGCGACCCTGATCTGGATTGGCTCCGGCAACGACAACTTCGGATGGCTCGCCACCGCAAAGATCAAGGACCAGCCGGGTCGCGACCTCCATGCCGGTTTCAAGGAAGGCGGGATCGATGCCGCGTTCGAAACGGTAACGGGCATCCGACTGAAGGTTCAGTTTTCGGCCGGTCATTGCCGTTCTGACCGGATCGAAATAGGCGCTTTCGATGAACACGTTGACGGTCTCGGCCGTGACACCGGTAAGCTCACCGCCCATGACGCCGCCGAGACCTTCCGGGCCCTGCGCGTCGGTGATCACAACCATCTCGTCGTCCAGCGTGTATTCTTTATCGTTCAGCGCCAGCAGGGTTTCGCCGGGCTTCGACATCCGCACCGTGATGTCGCCTTTGACTTTGTCTGCATCGAAAACGTGCAGCGGCCGGTTCAGATCGAACGTCATCAGATTGGTGATGTCGACCAGCGCCGAGATCGGTCTGAGGCCAATGGCCAGCAGCCGTTCCTTGAGCCACGCCGGGCTTTCGCCGTTGCTCAATCCCTTGACGTAGCGACCGACAAAATACGGGCAAGGCTTGTTGTCCGCTTCGGCAAAATCAAGGTGCACTGAAATCGGGCTTTTGAAACTTCCCGGCACCGGGCCGTTGGCCAGCGGCTTCAGCGAGCCGATGCCGGCTGCGGCGAGATCCCGGGCGATGCCGCGCACGCCCAGGCAATCGCCACGGTTCGGCGTAATGGCGATTTCAATGATCGGATCATTCAGGCCCATGATATCGATGGCCGGTTTGCCGATGGGGGTACCCTCCGGCAGATCGACGATGCCGTCGTGTTCTTCCGAAATCCCCATTTCGCGTTCCGACAACAGCATCCCGTTAGACATGATGCCGCGAATTTCCGTCGGCTTCAGGGTGACGTCGATGCCTGGAATGTACGAGCCGCCCGGCGCGAACACGCCGATCATACCGGTTCGGGCATTCGGTGCACCGCAGACCAGCTCGACCGTCTCGCCATTGCCGGGATCGACGGTGCAAACCCTGAGGCGATCCGCGTTCGGATGCTGTTTGGCTTCAATGACTTTGGCAGTAACAAAGGTCTCAAGCCCACGGGCACGATCCTCAACGCCTTCCAGTTCGAGCCCGACCATGGTCAGGGCCTCGGTGATCTGGTCGAGTGAGGCCTGTGTATCCAGATGTTCCTTGAGCCAGGACAGTGTGAATTTCATCGGGTCAGCCCTCCGACCATACCCGGCACCTCAAGCGACCGGAACCCGTAGTGCCTGAGCCAGCGCAGATCGCTTTCAAAGAATGTACGCAGGTCAGGGATACCGTATTTCAGCATGGCGACGCGCTCGACACCCATGCCGAAAGCAAAGCCCTGATATTCGTTGGGATCGATGCCGCAGTTTGCCAGCACGTTCGGGTTGACCATGCCGGAACCCAGAATCTCTAGCCAGCTGTCACCGCTGCCGATGCGGAATTCGCCGCCTTCGCGGGTACAGCCGATGTCGACCTCAGCGGACGGTTCGGTGAACGGGAAATAGCTGGGGCGGAATCGCACCGGCAGATCATCCATTTCAAAAAAGGCTCGGCAGAATTCGATCAGGCAGCCTTTGAGGTGCCCCATGTGCGAAGTCTTGTCGATGACAAGACCTTCGACCTGATGAAACATCGGCGAATGGGTGGCATCATAATCCGAACGATAGGTGCGACCCGGTACAATGATCCGGATCGGGGGCTTGCCGGCGGTCATGGTGCGGATCTGCACCGGGCTGGTGTGGGTGCGCAGCACTTTCCGCTCGCCGTGCTCGCCCGGCAGATAGAACGTGTCGTGTTCCTGGCGGGCCGGGTGGTCGGCCGGAATATTCAAGGCCGTGAAATTGTGCCAATCGTCTTCAATGTCCGGCCCTTCGGCGACGGTGAAGCCCATCTCGCCGAAAATGGCGATGATCTCGTCGATGGTCTGGCTGATCGGATGGACGGTGCCGGCGCCCTCAGGCTGGACCGGCAGGGTAACGTCCAGTTTTTCAGTCATCAGGCGGCGGTCGAGATCGGCATCGGCCATCAATGACTTTTTCGCATCCAGGGCCTCTGCGATTTCATCCTTGAGCGCGTTCAGGGCCTGTCCGGCCGCTTTGCGTTCCTCGGCGGCCATCTGGCCAAGGCCCTTCATCATCTCCGTGATGCGGCCTTTTTTTCCGAGAGCCGAGACGCGCAATTCTTCCAGCGCATCAACACTGTTGGCGCTTTGGATGTCGTTCAGGAGCGACTGGCGCAGTTGGTCCGGAGAGTCCATGGTTTCCCTGCCTTAGCTGCAAACGAGAGAACGGGAGCAACGCCCCAGATAAACCCTTGGGTGCTACTCCCGTTCCAAAACTAGAACCCCGATAGGGTCGGGCGATTAAGCGTTCTGGCTGAGAGCGGCCTGAGCCTGATCTACCAGTGCTTTAAATGTTTCCGGCTCGTTCATGGCGAGATCGGCAAGAACCTTGCGGTCAAGCTCAACGCCGGCTTTCAGCAAGCCGTTCATGAATACCGAATAGCTGAGCCCGCATTCGCGCGCACCGGCATTGATCCGCTGGATCCAGAGACGGCGAAACTGCCGCTTCTTCTGACGGCGGTCGCGGTAAGCATACTGCAGACCTTTTTCAACGCGCTCGATGGCGATGCGGAAGTTGGTGCTGTTCCGGCCCTGATAGCCCTTGGCGAGCTTGAGAACCTTTTTGTGACGGGCGTGCGACGTTTTGCCGCGTGATACACGTGCCATTATCTAATCTCCTTGCTCAAGCGTTCGGCATGTAGGACTTGACGATCCGTGCATCTGCATCACAGAGGATCATGCCCCCGCGTGCATTGCGCTTTACCTTGTTGGATCGTTTGCGGAGATTGTGCCGCTTGAAAGCATGGGCCGCGCGCACCTTGCCGGTACCCGTCAGTTTGAAGCGCTTTTTGGCGCTCGACTTGGTCTTCAGTTTGGGCATTTCCCTCTTCCTTCATCTCTATGGCGCTCAGCGCCGCTGTTATACTGGATGCCTTATGCATCCGGGGTTCCGAGCGGCCAGGCATGCCCTTTTAGCCATACCGCTGGGCCATCAACACGTGACAGCGCGCGGTTTATAGCGGTGCAGACCCCGAATGGCAAGGGGGAAGAGGGGGTTGAGAGGTATTGAGACGGCACGGCCTGACCAGGTAGATACATGATCGTCGCCACCATTTCCGTTTCCCCCTTCGTCTTTCCCGCGAAGGCGGGAATCCAAAGCACAGGACGGTCTGGGCCCCGTCTTCACGGGGGGGTGACGGGATTTTCTGCATTGGGCCCCGCCGCAGCCTGTGCCCGCGTAGGCGGGTACAGGGTGACGGTGGGTTCTCAAGCTGTCCGGAAGGAACAGAACCTCTCCCCTGGCCGGGGAAGAGGTCCTAATGCTGATTGGCCATCGAAAACCGTTCAGCGTGGTGCGATGACCATGGTCATCAGACGTCCTTCAGGACGCGGATACTGCTCGACTTTGGCAATTTCCTCGACTTCGGACTGAACCCGCTGCAAGACCTTGAGACCCAGGTCCTGGTGGGCCATTTCGCGGCCCCTGAAGCGGATCGTCATCTTGACCTTGTCACCCTCATCAAGGAATCGACGCACCGCCTTCATCTTGACCTCGTAATCGTGGTCATCGATGCCGGGACGCATCTTGATTTCCTTCACTTCGATGATTTTCTGCTTCTTGCGGGCCTCGTTGGCCTTTTTCTGCGCCTCGTACTTGTACTTCCCGTAATCGAGAATCTTGCACACGGGGGGCGCGGCATTGGGTGAAACCTCGACAAGATCGAGACCGACCTCAACAGCCATGTCGATCGCCTCCTGGAGGCCAATGACTCCAACCATTTCGCCGTCTGCATCGACAAGACGAACAGGGTCAGCTTGAATTTCTTCGTTGGCGCGGGGTCCATCCTTGGACGGCGGCGCCGGTAGGCCTGGTCTGCGAGCTATGGAAATATCTCCTCTAACAGTTACAACAAGAACCCGTCTATGCGGGTATGAACACTATAAAGTCAAGGAAAGGCTCAGCCGCCGAGCGGACCGAGCGCTTCAAGCCCAAGTCTATCGACTGCCTCTTGCAGCGCAAGAATTTCTTGATCCTTGCCGGCAAGACGGCGCAAGGCGACGGTACGGTTTTCCGCTTCCCTGCCGCCGACAACGATGATAGCCGGTACCTTGGCGTGGCTGTGCTCGCGGATTTTGTAGTTGATTTTCTCATTCCTGAGGTCGGCTTCAACGCGGATGCCGGCACCCTGCAGGGTCTTTACAACCTCAAGCGCGTAAGCATCGAAATCGTTGGTGATCGGTGTCACGACCGCCTGTACCGGGGCCAGCCACATCGGCAGCCGACCGGCAAAGTTCTCGATCAGAATGCCGATAAAGCGCTCGAACGAGCCCAGAATAGCCCGGTGCAGCATGACCGGGCGGTGTTTGTTGCCGTCTTCGCCGACATATTCCGCATCCAGCCGCTCGGGCAGGACGAAATCGACCTGCAGCGTGCCGCACTGCCAGTCGCGCCCGATGGCGTCCCTGAGCACAAATTCCAGTTTCGGGCCGTAAAAGGCGCCTTCACCCGGGTTCATGACCAATTCGGTCCCGGCCGCCTTGGTCGCGTCGAGCAGGGCAGTTTCGGCCTTGTCCCAGGTTTCGTCGGAACCGGCGCGAACGTCCGGGCGATCAGAAAACTTGACGGTGAACGCCTCAAATCCGAAATCACGATAGATCGAAGCCAGCAGATCGATGAAAATCTTCGTTTCGGCCTCGATCTGGTCTTCGGTGCAGAAGATATGTGCATCGTCCTGGGTGAAGGCACGGACCCGCATCAGGCCGTGCAAAGCCCCGGACGGCTCATAACGGTGGCATGAGCCGAATTCGGCCATACGCAGCGGCAGGTCGCGGTAACTTTTGATCCCCTGGCGGAAAATCTGCACATGGCACGGGCAATTCATCGGTTTCAACGCCAGATGGCGAATGCCGCCTTCTTCGTGATTTTCCGCGGACTCCTCACCACTGCCGGCGCTTTCGCTGGCATGCCCGGCCCCTTCATCCACTTCGGCGATAAACATATGCTCGCGGAATTTCTCCCAATGCCCAGAACGCTCCCAGAGCGCACGGTCGACCAACTGCGGCGTTTTCACCTCGACATAACCGGCGTTATCCAGCCGCATGCGCATGTAACGCTCGCAGGTCCGGTACAGGGACCAGCCCTTTGGATGCCAGAATACCGAGCCGCGGGCTTCTTCCTGAATATGGAACAGGTTCATTTCACGGCCAAGCCTGCGGTGGTCGCGCTTTTCCGCTTCCTCGATCCGCGTCAGATAAGCCTGCAACTCCTTGTCATTCCGCCAGCACGTGCCGTAAATGCGCTGCAGTTGCGGATTTGATGAGTCGCCGCGCCAGTAAGCGCCGGCGAGCTTCATCAGCTTGAAGGATTTGCCGATCCGGCCGGTCTTTTGCAGGTGCGGTCCGCGGCAAAGATCGATCCAGTCGCCCTGGCGATACATGGAAATGGTCTCACCTTCCGGCAATTCCATGACCCATTCAGCCTTGAAGGTTTCGCCCTTTTCCTTGAAGTACCTGGCGACATCGTCGCGCTGCCAGATTTCACGGACAATCGGGATATCCCGATCGACGATTTCGCCCATGCGTTTTTCGATGGCCGCGAAATCCTCGGTGGAAAACGGCTGCTCACGATAGAAATCGTAATAAAACCCTTCTTCCGTAGACGGGCCGAAGGTGATCTGTGTGCCTTCGTATAATTCCTGCACAGCCATCGCCAACAGGTGCGCACAGTCGTGACGCAGCACGTCGAGCGCGTCTGCTTCCTGTTTGTCGGTGATGATGGCAACGTTTGCGTCATGGCTGATGGTGCGGTCGAGATCCCACAGATCGCCGTCAACGCGGACCACCATGGCCGCCTTGGCGAGACCGGGACCGATAGAGGCGGCGATTTCCGCGCCCGAGACCGGGTTGTCATATTTGCGGACGGAACCGTCCGGAAGGGTGATCGCAACCATTTCTTTGTGCCTGATAAAATCCGAGACCTGTCGGGTAGTTAAAGTGCGGGGCGGGAAGCGTCAAGAACCGCCTTTGTCGGCGAGTGCGGCGCAAACCTCGTCGACGCTGATATCTGCCAGAGACGGGCGGCGCAGGATCGTGACATCCCGACCCCGTTGTGCACACAAGGCAGGGTCGGAAGCGTGCGAATACAGCACGACGGACGGGATCCCGGCAAAGGCCGCGATATGCATCGGGCCATTATCGTTGCCGACAGCAAATCGCGCCCTTTTGGCAAGGGTGACGAGATCAATGAGCGATGTCTCGCCGGCGATGTTTCTGGCGGTAATGGAGCCTTCGACAAGGTTTGCTGCAAGCGGTCGCTCCTGCGCACTGCCGCAGATAACCGGGGTTATCGCTCGATATTCAAGGTGTTTCACCAACGCCTTGTAATGTTCCTCGGGCCAGCGTTTGTCCTGCCTGTGCCCGGCGCCGCCCGGCATGATCAGGCAAAAGTCGCCGCTCAGTTTGAGATGCGTGATATCACTGACGATCGGGCTTAAATCAGGCGTCGGGACGATGTCGATACCGGCCATTTGCAATTGCTCGGCCTGACGCTCAAGCGTGTGCATGTCGTCACGCCCCGGATTGGCATGGGGATGTGAGCATCCGGCGGCAATCCCGGACCATTCCGGTTTGGGGCCGGGCCAGAACAGCCTGAAATAGCCGCTGGACCGGTCTGATGTCTGCAAGTCGTAGACCCGGCTGAATGCAGCATCGCGCAATCGGCGGCGCAAGGCGAGCCAACCACAGAGATCGAACGTGCCGGGTTTGCGGTCGAGCCAGATCGCATCGGCGACGCCGGCGCCGGCGATCAGCGCCTCGAACGGGGCGGTTGTCAGAACGGTGATATGATCGGCTTTGTGGTGCCTGCGGATCGCGGCCATCGGCCCGAGGGCCTGCACGACATCACCAAGCGCACCCAGTTTGATGACAAGGACACGTTTCGGGTCTGGAGCAGAGGTCCCCATCGGCCTCAAGAGCGGCCCCGGGCGGCTAAAACCTCATTGTAAACATCAAGGGTCTTGTCGCACATCTGGTTCTTCGAGAAATTCTTCCGCACATGCTCGATGGCGATTGCCGCCAGTTTCGTGCGGGCCGCACCGTTCAGGGCCAGGCCGACTTCCAGAGCCATGGCCAGAGCATCGGCATCGCCGGGAGGTGTTAGCCAGCCGGTCACACCCGGAAGCACGGTCTCGCGCGCGCCGCCATGATCGGAAGCGATCACAGGGCGGCCCATGGCTTGTGCCTCGCAGATGATCCGCCCGAACGCTTCCGGATCGGTTGATGCCGAAACCACAAGATCCGTCAGCTTATAAGCGGCCGGCATGTCATCGCAGTGATCGACGATACGGATGACTTCTTCCAGGCTGTGCAGGGTGATCCTGTTCTCCAACTCGCGGCGGTAGTCATCGCGGCCCTGGGCGCTGCCGACGAGAAGACAGCGAATATCCTTGCGGTCCAGCTTGGCAATGGCGTCGATTAGGACGAGTTGTCCCTTCCAGCGGGTCAGACGCCCCGGCAGCATGACGATCGGCATGCCATCCGGCAGGCGCCATTCGGTGGCAAGTTTGATCACGCGTTCGGCTGATATTTTCTCGGGATCGAACCGTTCGAGATCGACACCGCGGTGAATGACCCGGATTTTCTCGACAGGAACGCCGTAATGCCTGCGGATATGACCGCCAATGAACGTTGAAATGGCAATAACGCGGTCGCCGAACGTCATCACGGCGTTGTATTTTCGTTTCAGCCAGTTGCCGATTGAATAGGTGCCGTGAAATGTGGTGACCAGCGGCACTTTGGCGCGTTGGCAGGCGATATAAGCGCTCCAGGCCGGGGCGCGGGAGCGGACATGGACAACGTCGACCCGCTCGCGTTTGATCAGATCGACCATCCGCTCAATGTTTCGGTACATGACCAGTGGGTTTTTCGAGGCGACGGGCAAAGTAATATGTTCGGCATGGACCCGGGTCAGATCGTGCACCAGCAGACCGCCTTCCGATGCGACCAGAGCCCGACCGCCGGCAGCGGTGATGGCACCGGCAATTTCCACCGTACCCCGCTCAACGCCGCCACTGCCACCAAGGGCCGGCAGTATCTGCAGCACGGTCGGTTGCTTCCCGCCCTGATCCTCGGGGCGTGCCATTTCGTCTTTCTGAGTGTTAAGGTGCGCGCTGTCGTTCATGACCATGTCACTTTAATAAGGGAGCCCGCATGTCTGATCAAACAAAAGCCCCAGCGGTACTGACGCGAGAGGACGGCTCAATGATTGCTTACCGCCACACCGCTGGCAAGTCGCCGGGCGTGATGTTCCTGACAGGCTTTAAATCGGACATGCAGGGCGGGAAGGCAACAGCCCTTGAAGAATATTGTGTGCATAACGGGCGTGCTTTTACACGATTTGATTATTATGGCCATGGTGAATCCTCTGGCGTCTTTGAAGACGGTACCATTGGACGCTGGGCCGATGACGCGATTGCCGTGCTGGATCAGGTTGCCGAAGGCCCCCAGGTTCTGGTCGGATCGTCCATGGGGGGCTGGATCATGCTGCTGGCGGCGCTGGGGCGGCCTGAACGCATTGCTGGTCTGGTCGGCATCGCCGCGGCACCGGATTTTACCCGTGATCTGATCCCCCAGGCGCTGACGCCCGATCAGTTGAAGGACCTTGATCAGCAGGGATATTGCGATATCCCTAACTGCTATGATGATCAGGAGCCTTATCGCATTCGGAAAAGCCTGCTGGATGAAGGGGATCTGCATCTACTGCTGACGGGGAAGATTGCTCTGGATATCCCGGTTCGGCTTATACATGGGATTGAAGATCAGGACGTACCATGGCAAACAGCACTGAAATTGATGGAATGCCTGGAGAGTGCGGACGTCGAGGTGCAGTTTATCAAAGGCGGCGACCATCGATTGTCGGAGCCGCATGACTTGGACCGCCTCAAACGCACTGTAGATGCGATGTTGGAGAGATTTTGAGTATGGATGCTATCGAACGGATGCTGGCTGGTTATCGCAACTTCCGCAATGGAATGCCGGAAGATCATCAGGAACGACTGAGCGCGCTTGTCAAAGCGGGGCAGAGCCCGCAGGCCGCCGTCATTGCGTGCTCGGATTCCAGGGTCGATCCGGCGTTGGTGTTCCGCGCTGAGCCCGGTGATATTTTCATGATCAGAAACGTCGCCAATCTTGTGCCGCCGATGGAAGAGGAAGGGAAGTTCCATGGCACCAGCGCCGCGCTTGAGTTCGCGGTTCTGGGCCTCAACGTTCCCAATATTATCGTTTTGGGTCACGCCCACTGCGGCGGTATCCACGCCATGATCCGGGGTACTGAAGTTATCAAAGACGGCTACAAGTTCGTCCCGGCCTGGGTGTCGATGTTGTCTTCGGCGCATCGCAGGGTACTTGCCACCATGCCGGACGCCTCGGAAGAAGAAACGCAGCGTGCCTGTGAGCGGAACGCGGTATTGGTATCGCTTGAGAATTTGACGACGTTCCCCTGGATCCGCGACCGCATGGCGGAAAAAACAATCAAGCTGCACGGCTGGTTTTTCGATATCGAGACGGCACAACTGGAAATTTATGATTCCAAAACCGCCCGGTTTGAGCCTGTGGACTGAGCCGGTTTTAGTTCAATCTTCTTCCGTCAGAATGGCCTGCAGGCCGGACCGGTAGTCCGGATACTGTAATTTGACACCGAGTTCGGTGCGGATGCGTGTGTTGTCGACACGCCGGTTATCATTCCAGAAACTCAGCGCCATCGGGCTCATGCGGCCTTTGACGGACTCAAAATCTTCAAGCGGCGGCGGCTCTTTGTCGAGCAACTCACAGGCATATCCGGTGACTTCGGACGGTGGCGCCGGCTCATTGTCGCAGACATTGTAGATCGCGCCCGGGTTGGGTTTGGCAATGGATGCGGCAAGCACGCGGGCGATATCGTCGACATGGATGCGGGAAAAAGCATGACCGGGCTTATCAATACGTTTGGCGTTCCCGGTCTTGATTTGATCGAAGACGGAACGCGCCGGGCCGTAAATGCCGGCGAGGCGAAAGATGTGTATGGGCCTGGCATGGGTACGGAACAGTTCAAGCCAGCCCTGTTCCGCCTGAACGCGCCGTGTCGAACGCGCGCTTGACGGGTTGAGGGGTGCGTTTTCATGAACCCACGCCCCTTTGGTGTCGCCATAGACACCGGTCGTCGACAAATAACCAAGCCAGCTTAACGAAGCCAGGTTGGCGATGGCGTCATGGGCCGCCAGCAGGACAGGATCGCCATTTTCGCCGGGCGGGACCGAGACCAGAACATGGCTTGATGTATTGAGCTTGGCTGCGATTTCGGCTGAAAGCGTTTCGCCGTTCCAGACGTGGGCATCGACACCCAAGCCGGCCAGTCGTTGAGCCTTGTCCGGATTCCTGACGGTCCCGCTGACGGTCCAGTCGGCCACGGACAGGTGGCGGATCAGAGCTTCAGCGGAATAGCCGACACCAAAGCAGAAAAGGCGGGGGCCACCGCGTCGGGTCAAAGGTCACACTCCTCATGCATTTTATCGGGCATATTCCCTGACATACTTCTCTGGGCTTGCCGATGATGCTTGGGCACCTTAGAAGCCTGGGTATGCTTGATGTCAATTCTAACCCGAAAGGGTCTGGCGTGCGATGACTAGTCTTCGTCGAAGCAGTTTATTTTTCCTGTCGTCCTTGATGTTTTCGGTGCCGCTTGCTGCTGCGGAAATCAACCACGCTGAGGAATATGCGCGGTGCATGGCGCTCGCACCTTCGAACCCGGACGCCGCGTTTGAGATGGCGATCACCTGGAAAGGCCTGGGTGGCGGTGATGCGGCTGAACACTGCGCGTCCGTTTCCCTGCTCTATGCGGGGCAAAAGGAATTCGCTGCCAGAAGGCTCGAGATCCTGGCGCAAAACATTGTCGCCGAGCCCGAGTTCAAGGGTCAGATTCTGGCTCAGGCCGGTCAGGCCTGGCTCTTGCAGGGTAATGCTGCCCGCGCAGAAGCCGCGCTGAGCGAAGCCATCAAACTGCTGCGCGGGCGTCCCGAAGTGCTCATCGACAGGTCCCAGGCGCGGGCCGCAATGGGCGATTACAGGGGGGCTGTCGAGGACTTGACCAACGCCATATCGGCCGATCCGAAACGGGCCGAGGCCTACGTTTTTCGGGGCAGTGCTTACCGATACCTTGAGGAATTGGGGAAAGCGCAAGCGGATATCAGCGTTGCGCTGAAGCTCGCGCCGGAAGATCCCTCAGCGTTGCTTGAACGGGGAATCCTGTTCCGGCTTTCGGGCGACAACAAGGCGGCACGGGCCGATTGGCTCAAGGTGCTGGAATTTGACCCCGAAGGTGAAGCCGGTCGGTTGGCGCAGAAGAATATCGAAAAGATGGACGTCAAAGTCGACTAACCTGTGAACTTTGCCCGGACGTTCAGAAATCCAGATCGGCGTAATGCTTTGGCGGCGGTGCGTTCGGGATACGGTCGCTGAGCAGGGGCCTGAAGCTGGGCCGGGATTTGATCCGGGCGTACCAATCCTTGACGTTTTCATGGCTGGCCCAGGGCACGTCACCGATGTAGTCGAGTGTTGAGAGATGCGCGGCAGCCGTGATATCGGCCAGCGTGAAGTCATCACCGGCCAGCCATTTGCGGCGCTCCACCAGATACGCAATATAATCCATATGGGTATGAATATTGCTGTGCCCGGCGCGAACCTGAGCAGAATCCGGCTCGCCCAGACCCAGAAACCGTTTCATGAATTTCTCGCCGACCAGCTTTTCCGTGACCTCGATATTGAACTTGCGATCAAACCAGTCGACGAGCCGTCTCGTTTCCGCCCGATGAAAAGGCTGTCGTCCGAGCAGCGGCGGGTCCGGATGCATTTCGTCGAGGAATTCGGAAATCACCAGCGATCCGGACAATGCGGTGCCGTCGGGTTCGACCAGCACCGGCACTTCACCCATTGGGTTTATGGCCAGAAATTCCTCACGCCGCCGCCAGACATTTTCGGCTTTCATTTCGAAATCAATGCGCTTCTCACCAAGGACGATGCGAACCTTGCGTGAAAACGGAGAAAGCCAAAGATGGTACAGAACGCGCATGCATTAAATCCGACGGTTGATGCCGAAGTCCTGACCGCTGTCGAAAACGTGAACGGTCGTTAGTGGCACCCGACCCATCGAATACGCTATCTAAGGGATGGATGGCAACAGTCGCCTGCTTGCAGTCAGATGATCACAGGGTGACAATAACGCAATTAAAGCGGAAAGGGGAGCGCAGGATGCTCATCAAAAATCGTAAAGCCATGGATGTATTGGGGTCGGAAATCACACCCAAATCCATATTTGATAATCGTCGTGCTTTTCTGAAAACCGCCGCTCTGGCCGGTGTTGGTTTGGCTGCCGGCGCTTTGCCATCATTTCCGGCATTTGCAGAGCGAACGTCATTGGCAGGTGTTAAAAAAACGCAATGGTCGGCAGATAAGATGCCGCCAAATGATCCGCTGAATTCCTATGAAGATATCACCGGTTATAACAATTTCTATGAATTCGGTACCGGCAAGCGCGACCCCAAGGACAATGCCCAGAATTTCAAGCCATTGCCCTGGGAGATTTCTGTCGATGGGGCGTGCGCAAAGCCGGGCAAAATTTCTTTCGAAGATTTGACCAGGCCGCACACGCTCGAAGAGCGGGTCTATCGCATGCGTTGTGTCGAGGCCTGGTCCATGGTGGTGCCGTGGGTCGGGATCCCGCTCGCCGATGTGTTGAAGCGGTTCGAGCCAACAGCGGATGCCAAGTATGTCGCCTTTGAGACACTGCATGATCCGGAAAGGATGCCGGGCCAGCGTCAAGCCGTGCTGAAGTGGCCCTATAAGGAAGGGCTCAGAATTGATGAAGCCATGCATCCGTTGTCATTGCTGGCCGTCGGCCTTTATGGCGAAGTGATGCCGAACCAGAATGGTGCGCCGGTGCGTCTGGTGATGCCCTGGAAATACGGTTTCAAATCGATCAAATCGATTGTGCGGATCAAATTCCAGAGCGATATGCCGGTGACAAGCTGGAACGAAGCCGGGCCGCGGGAATACGGGTTTTATTCCAACGTCAATCCGGCCGTGAGTCATCCGCGCTGGTCACAGGACAGCGAGAGACGGATCGGTGAATTGTTCAAGCGCAAGACGCTGCCGTTCAACGGTTATGGCGAAGAAGTTGCCGGTCTTTATCAAGGTATGGATCTCCGCAAGTGGTATTAAGAATGCCGGGTGCTGCTGATGGCCGCTGATACGACCATGCATACTGCAGCACCGGCAGCGGGTGCATCCCGGTCTGCGCCGAGGCGGAAACGCGACCCAATGGTCTGGATCATCAAGCCGTTGGTCTGGGTCTTGTGTCTTGCGCCACTGGCCTGGTTGGGCTGGCTGGTCGCCGATGCCGTTCTGTATCAGGGGCGCGGACTGACCGCCAATCCGGTCGAATTTATCAACCGTTATCTAGGTGATTGGGCGCTCAGGGGATTACTGGTGGCGTTGGCGGTGACGCCGGTGCGTATACTGACCGGCTGGAAACAGGTGGTGCGACTGCGCCGTCTGCTTGGTCTTTTCGCATTCTTTTATGTGGTTTTGCACGTCTGCAGTTATGTCGGGCTGGATCAGTTCTTCAACTGGGCAGCGATATGGGAAGACATCATCAAGCGCTGGTACATCACGGTCGGGATGGTCGGGCTGCTTTGCCTGATCCCGCTCTCTGTGACATCGACCAAAGGATGGATCAAGCGGATGGGGGGGCGGAACTGGAACCGGCTGCACAAGGCAGTCTATCTTGCCGGGGCTGCCGGTTGCCTGCACTTCTTCATGATGCGCAAAGGGTTGCAATATGAGCCGCTGGTCTATGCCGCGATATTTGCGGCATTGATGGCAATGCGGATAATTGAGCCGCTGAAACGCAGACTGGCAAAATAGGATCGACGCGATTATTGCGAAGGCTTGAAAATAGGTCTGCAATTTATCCAGTCGCGTATCTGGAATCGGCAACTCATGGATTTTTGTGGAATCTCATGAAGTATCGCGCCAGTCTGTACAGCAGATAAACCAATACGGCGATGCCGGTAACCACGAGCACGAAATGCTCTACCTTGTGAAGTTGGCCCAGGACCATTTCCAGGGTATCGGCAAAAATATAGCCGACGGACGTGAACGCTGCGGCCCACACACAGGCGGCGATGGCATTGAGTATCAAAAAACGGTGCGCCGGGATTTCACTGAGACCGATGGCGACCGGACTGACATTGCGAATGCCGTATACAAACCGGAATGACAGGATGAACGCTGTCGGATGTTTTTCCAGAATGTGCAAAGCCCGCTGGAAAGCAGGGCGTGACGAGACCTTGGTCACATACCGGTTTGTGCGGAAATTTCTGGAAACGAAGAACCAGAACTGATCGCCAGTAAAAGAACCGCAGAAGGCCAGCAGCGCGACGGTCAGCGGATTGAAAATACCCTGATGCGCGGCGAAACCGGCAACGATGACAACGGTTTCACCCTCAAAGAACGTGCCGAGTAGAACAATCCAGAGACCGTATTCGGCAAGCAGGGATTTCAGGATGTCCATGATAGCTGTGCGCCGTTAATGCGCCTCGTCCCAGTTGGCGCCGATGCCGATATCGACTTCCAGCGGCACATTCAGGGTGGCGGCACTTTCCATCACGCGTTTGACCACATCTCTGGTCGCCTCGATTTCTGCATCGGGTACTTCGAAGATCAGTTCGTCGTGCACCTGCAGAAGCATGCGTGTGCCAAGTTTCGCATCGTCGAGGGCTGCGGGCAGTTTCGACATGGCGCGCTTGATGATGTCGGCCGCCCCGCCCTGGATCGGGGCATTGATGGCGGCGCGTTCGGCGTTGCCACGCAGCGCCTGATTCTTTTCGTTGATGCCGCGCATATGGCATTTGCGGCCGAACGGCGTCATCACGAAGCCCTGATCGTGGGCCTGCTGTTTGGTCCGGTCCATGTAGTCCTTGATGCCGGGATAGCGATCGAAGTAGGCGTCGATGTAGCGCTGTGCCTCGCCCCTCGGAATGCTCAGCTGCCGGGCCAGTCCGAAACCGGAGATACCGTAGATGATGCCGAAGTTGATCGCCTTGGCCTGACGGCGGATCATCGGGTCCATGCCCTCGACCGGGACGCCGAAGACCTGGGATGCGGTTATCGCATGAATGTCCTGACCGTCGGCAAAGGCCTGTTTGAGAACCTCGATATCGGCGACATGCGCCAGCAGACGCAGTTCGATCTGCGAATAGTCCGCCGACATCAGTGTAAAGCCGTCATCGGCAATAAAGGCCTGGCGGATCTTGCGGCCTTCCTCGGTACGGATCGGAATATTCTGCAGGTTCGGGTCGTTGGAGGATAAGCGCCCGGTCGACGTGATCGCCTGACTGAACGAGGTATGCACCCTTCCGGTTGCAGGATTGATGGTCTCGACCAGGGCATCCGTATACGTGCTCTTGAGTTTTTGCAACTGCCGCCAGTCGAGAATTGTTTTCGGCAACTCATGGCCCTGAATGACGAGGTCTTCGAGAACTTCGGCGCTTGTCGAGTAGGCGCCGGTCTTTCCCTTCTTGCCGCCTTCAAGGGACATTTCGTCAAACAGGATTTCACCGACCTGTTTTGGTGAGCCGATATTGAATTCACGCCCGGCCAGTTGATGGGCCTGCACTTCGAACTCGCCCATGCGCTTTTCAAAGTCAGCCGAAAAGGCTTTGAGTTTTTTGGCGTCAACCTTGATGCCGGTCCGTTCCATACGCTCAAGAATATAAACCAGCGGCCGTTCCAGACGCTCGTAGACGCCAACCATGTGTTCCCGGGCCAGACGCGGCTTCAGCAGCCGGTGCAGCCTGAGCGTCACATCGGCATCTTCAGCGGCGTACGGGCCGGCCGTTTCAAGCGGCACCTTGTCGAAGCCGACGGCTGCTTTGCCGGTGCCGGCGACATCCTTGAATTTGATGGTGTCGTGATCAAGAAAGCGGAGCGACAACTCGTCCATGCCATGTCCGTGCAGACCACCTTCCAGCACATAGGACAGCAGCATGGTGTCATCGACCGGTGCGACGGTGATGCCGTAACGCGACAGCACCTGCATATCGTATTTGATGTTTTGCCCGACCTTGAGGACGGCAGGGTCTTCAAGCATCGGCTTCAGGGCGTCGAGGGCGTCTTGCATCGGGATCTGTTCCGGAGCGTCGGCCTCGTGGGTGCCATCGCTGTCACCCAGATCGAAGGCGCCCTGGGCCCCGGCGCCGACGTGGGCAAGCGGGACGTAACAGGCTTTGCCAGGCTCGATGCAAAGCGAGACGCCGACAAGGCCGGCCTGCATGCTGGACAGCGCATCGGTTTCCGTATCAACGGCAACAACCCCCGCTTTCATGGCGGCATCAATCCAGGGTTTGAGATCGGCCAGCTTCTGCACCAGCGTGTATTCGGCTTCTGGCGAAGCATTTCCCGCAGCGGGCTCAGATTGTTCGCTGGCAATAACGCCATGCTTCGCCGAAATCGACGACACCAGCGTTTTGAATTCCATCTCGACCAGAAACGTCAGCAGCTTTTCCGGGTCAGGCTGGCGTTTGCGGAAGGTGTTCAGCGGCACGACGTCGGGCACGTCAATCTTGAGTGTCACCAGCTGCTTCGATATGCGGGCTAGTTCGGCCTGTTCAATCAGCTTTTCGCGCCGTTTCGGTTGCTTGATTTCATCAGCCCGCGCCAGCAGGCTTTCCAGATCGCCATAGGTGTTGATCAGTTCTGCTGCGGTTTTGATGCCGATGCCCTGTACGCCCGGCACGTTATCGGTGCTGTCGCCGGCCAGTGCCTGCACTTCGATGACCTTGTCAGGACCGACGCCGAATTTTTCGAAGACTTCGGCAGCGCCGATGGTCTGATCCTTCATGCCGTCCCAGAGCGAGACCCGGTCGTTGACCAGCTGCATCAGATCCTTGTCCGAAGACACGATGGTGACGTCCATGCCGCGCTCGGCGGCCTGGGTGGCATAAGTGGCGATCAGATCATCGGCCTCATAGTTTTCCATCTGAATGGCCGGCACGTTCATCGCCTCGGTGGCATCGCGGACCAGTTTGAATTGCGGAATCAGGTCTTCCGGCGGATCCGGGCGGTGCGCCTTGTATTCAGGATAGATATCGTTTCTGAAGGTCTTGCGGGCCTTGTCGAAAATCACCGCAACATAATCCGCTTCGGTGTCTTCGATCAGCTTCAGCATCATGCGGGTATAGATGTAGACCGCATTGGTGGGCGTGCCGTCCGAGCGTGTCATCTGTGACCGGCGGCTGGCCATGCCGGCGAAGTAGGCGCGGAAAATGAAACCGGAACCGTCAATCAGGAACAGGTGTTCCCGTTCGGACTCCGTTACGGGAATACTCACGGCCTAGTGACCGGCGGCGACGTCGGCGCCCTCTTTCAGAGCGAAACGTTTGGAGCAGTAAGGACAGACGGCATCAAGGGTTTCGTCATCGAGATGAAGATAGACGTTGGGATGTCCGAGCGGGCCGCTGCCGCCGTCGCAGGCCACCGTCATCGTCCCGACTTCGATTGTTTCGTCGTCCATCATGTCCTCCGCTATTCGACTGCGGCATCATATAGGCCCGGGCCCTTCGATGCCAATCCTTATGCTCAGCGCCTGCGCTTGATCAAGCCTCGATGAAGCGCCCGAGCCGTACTGCCGAGCCACCCTTGGTGAGGCGGTTGGACGGCATGATCAGGACGCAGTTGTCATAGGGCGTAAGAACCGCATCGTCGCCGTCATAGGCAAGCACGGTGCCGGCTTTTTCGATAACTTCAAACCCCTGGAATTCTCCCTCAAAGCGGAAGTGATCGGTATTGATGGTGACCGGGCCGGAAACCTCGATGAATTTCTGAGGTGCGGGTTCCGGGCCCAGATGCGGTGCCGCATCCTCTGCACTCAGCGCGCCGGTATGGACCAGAAAACGGAACAGGGTTTCCCGGGCAACGGTTTCACTGGCCATCTCCCAGTGCTGGCCGCATTCCACCAGCAATGAGTTTTTGGCACTTTCAGGGTTGATGAAATCACCGTAATCGCGCATCCGTTTGCCGGCTGCATGACCATGATCGGAAACGACGATGACGGGCACCCGCGTGCCACGGGCCAGATCACGGCCTTTCGCTAGCGGGCCTGACAGCATCAGGGCTTCCGTCTTTTTTTGCATGGAATGAATGTCGAGGAGAAAATCTGCCGCGGCGACGACGGGTCTCAGAATCCTGGCCCGGGTCAATTCCTTGGACTGTCTCGGTCCGTCGAGTGTTTCTTCAGACCAGACGCGGTTGAAATCCTCATCGATGAACCGCGACACGGTCGGGTCGTTCGGATCGAAGCTTAAAAACGCCTCAACATTGCAGAACGCCAGCGTCAATTTGCCCTGCCGCGGTTTCAGGCCGGTTTTGTAGAAATAGTCCAGAGCCAGAGCGCCGCAAATCTCGTTGCCGTGGACAACGGCGGTGACCAGTACATGCGGTCCGGGCTTGCCGGAATCCATGGTGTTGACGTAATCGATCCCGGTATTGCCGAC
Organism: uncultured Rhodospirillales bacterium; assembly: GCA_965284225.1. Classification (GTDB taxonomy): domain Bacteria; phylum Pseudomonadota; class Alphaproteobacteria; order Rhodospirillales; family Casp-alpha2; genus UBA4479. Next base: position 296,470 of record CBDIRN010000002.1, on the reverse strand, counting down.
TTTATAGGGGGAAATGTCCGGTGCGGTTAACTCAACCGGATACTTGTTTTCTACACGTGGGGTCATCGTAATCTCCTGCAATGCGACGCAAACTGAAATGTGCCCCAGACGATTGACAAGTCAAGTCAATCACTCGGCGCGCCATGTCGTCGCATTGCGCTTCAGGTAGGAAAGAAATGCGCGCCCCAGCCAGTTGGGCGCGGTATCGGCAGAGAACATTGCATAAACCGTATGCTCGAATTTCGGCAGAAACGGGCGCACGACGATTTGCCCGGAAAAATTGGATATGACGGGGAAGGGGTTGATCACCGTAACACCAAGCCCGGCCGCGACACATTCACAGGCCGCATGATTGGTCGTGGTCTCGACGGTGATTTTTCGCGTTGTACCGCCCTTCTCGAAGATACGGTCAACGCCTTGGCGGGCTTTCAGGTTGCTGGTCAGGGCGATAAAATCCTCTCCCTCGAGGTCCTTAGCAAAAATCGTTGATTGCGAAGCCAGCCGATGTCCAGGCGGCATCACGCAAACAGATTGGGTCTCCAGCATGGTTTCCATGCGCACGCCCGGATGGGTCACGCGGTTGGTGGTGACCGCAAGATCGCCTTCAGCGGAGGCAATCTTGCTCAGCGCTTCCCGGCTCGACGTGACGTGAAACTCGATCAGCACGTTGGGATGGGCACGTTTGAATTCGACAATGGTCGGGGTGACAAAGAAGCTGCAGAAGCTCGGCGGCGCCAGCACACGCAATCTGCCGCCACGGACCGCATCCGACTCAACGGCGAAATTGCGCACCCGGTCCAGACTTTCAAAAACCCGGTCCAGTTCACGGTTGAGGCCAATGGCTTCGGCGGTCGGTGCCAGTCGTCCGTTCTTTCGCATGAACAGGATCATCCCCATGCGCTGCTCTATCTGCGCCAGAGCCCGGCTGACGGAAGGTTGCGAAATGCCGAGCCGCATGGCCGCCGTTGTGGCGGAACCCGCATGAATTGTGGCGCGAAACACCTCCAGCTCGCGAAGGGACGGCAGTTGTATCATGGGAAATCCTGTTTATTTGAAAAATGCATATTATTATTTATATTATGCATGAAGATGACTATTTGTCATCCTTGTCGAACGTGTCATCATCCCTGTTGAAATCGACATAAAGTCGATCCGAAATCAATTAGGCGTGCAGGTGTCATCCTCACAGCCTCGGGACTTTTAATCAGGGAGCCAAATTAATATGCATTTCAGAAAAGCACTCATCACAGGCGCGGTCTCAGCCATGTTCTGCATGCCGCTGGCGGCACAGGCCGAAACGCTGACCATCGGATACGGTTCCGAGCCATCTTCAGTGGATCCGCATTATCACAACCTGACGCCGAACAACTCCATGTCGGCGCACATTTTCTCCCGCCTCATCGAGCAGGACGAGAAACAGCGTCTGACGCCCGGTCTGGCAACGTCATGGAAGCCGATTGATGACCTGACTTGGGAATTCAAGCTGCGTAAAGGCGTCAAATTCCACGATGGTTCGGATTTCAACGCTGATGACGTCATGGCGACGGTCAAGCGTGCGCCGAACGTGCCGAATTCACCATCAAGCTTCGCGCTGTATCTGAAGGGTAAAACCTTCGAGAAGGTCGACGATTATACGGTTCGCGTTAAATCCGAAGAGCCTTATCCGCTGATGGCAGTCGATGTATCGACCATTCACATCATTTCCGACAAGGCCGCGGACGCGACGACCGAAGACTTCAATTCCGGGAAGGCCGCTGCCGGTACCGGCCCTTACAAGTTTGTTGAATGGGTGCCGGGTGACCGTCTGGTGCTGGAACGTAACGAAGCCTACTACGGCACCAAGCCCATCTGGGACAAAGTCGTTTACAAGCCGATCAAAGCCGGCCCGGCCCGCGTCGCTGCCCTGTTGGCCGGTGACGTCGATTTTATCGACAACGTGCCGACCATCGATATCGCAAGGCTGAAGAAGGATGCGAACCTTTCGCTCAGCCAGGGGATCTCGAACCGGATCATTTATCTGCACTTGGATCAGTTCCGCGAATTCACCCCCGACATCACCGCGAAAGACGGCTCGAAGATCAAAAACCCGCTGCTTGATACCAAGGTGCGCAAGGCGCTCTCGAAAGCCATCAGCCGTGAACTGATCGTTGAACGCGTCATGGAAGGGGTTGCCATTCCTGCCGGACAGCTGCTGCCTGAAGGCTTCTTCGGCGTCAGCCCGAACCTCAAGCCGGATGCCTATGATCCGGAAGGGGCGAAGAAAATGCTGGCCGAAGCCGGTTATCCGAACGGCTTCAAGATGAAGGTGCACGGCCCGAACGACCGTTACATCAACGACGCCAAGATTCTCGAAGCCGTCGCGCAGATGTTCTCGCGCGTTGGCATCGAGACGACCGTTGAAACCATGACCAAGTCGGTCTTCTTCAAGCGTGCATCTGCTGGCGGACCCGACAAGACGCCGGAATTCAGTCTGGTTCTGGTCGGTTGGGGTTCGGGAACCGGCGAAGCATCGTCGCCACTCAAATCCCTGCTCGCCACCTACAACAAGGACAAGGGCATGGGCGCTTCGAACCGTGGCCGCCACTCCAGCGAAAAGATGGACGCCGTGCTCAATGAAGCGCTTGCAACTGTTGATGACGACAAGCGCGCTGCTTTGCTGGCCAAAGCAACCGATATCGGTATCGGCGAAGAGCAGGGCATCATTCCGTTGCATTATCAGGTCAACACCTGGGCAGCGAAAAAGGGCCTCAAGTACAATGCCCGTACGGATGAACGCACCTACGCAATGGGCGTCTCCAAGTAACGCTATCCTCTAACGGGGGTTGCCGGGGCGGCGAAAGCCGTCCCGGCAGCACCTTTGATTTCACGGAGGATCGACGGTGTCAGTATTTATTATTCGGCGCTTGATGCAGAGCATAATCGTGGTTGCGGTTATGTCGCTGATCGTCTTTGTCGGCGTTAACATTGTCGGTGATCCGGTCGACATGTTGATCAACCCTGAAGCTGATCAAGCTGAAATTGCACGTGTCATTCGTGATCTCGGTCTCGACCGGCCGGTCCACGAACAATATCTCTATTTCATAAAAAATGCGTTTCAGGGTGATCTCGGCAAATCGTTTGTCTTCGGAGTTTCCGCGTTAAAGCTGATCGTGCAGCGCATACCGGCAACCTTCGAATTGGCGCTGTCGGCACTGCTGATGGCCGTTATTATCGGCGTGCCGCTTGGTGTCTATGCGGGCATGCGCCCCAACGCCATATCGTCCAGAACGATCATGGCGGGCTCGATTCTCGGTTTCTCGCTGCCGACGTTTTGGGTTGGCCTGATGATGATCATGGTATTCGCCGTGATGCTCGGCTGGCTGCCGTCGACGGGGCGGGGTGATACGGTTTTGCTGCTCGGTATCGAGGTCAGCTTCCTGACACTGGACGGCCTGTCGCATTTGCTGATGCCTGCGCTCAACCTCGCCTTGCTGAAAATTTCTCTGGTCATCCGTCTGGCGCGTGCCGGTACCCGCGAAGCCATGCACCAGGATTACGTCAAATTTGCACGCGCCAAGGGGTTGAGCGAAACACGCGTTATCATGGTGCATGTACTCAAGAATATCCTGATCCCGGTGGTCACAGTGCTGGGTCTGGAATTCGGCAGCCTGATCGCATTCTCGCTGGTCACAGAAACAGTCTTTGCCTGGCCGGGCATGGGCAAGTTGCTGATCGATGCGCTGCATAACCTCGACCGACCGATTATCGTGGCCTACTTGATGATCATTGTTCTCGTCTTCGTCGTCATCAATCTTCTGGTCGATATTCTCTATTCCGTGCTCGATCCCCGGGTGCGCATCAAGGATGCCGGACAATGAGTGATATTGCCAATCAGGCACCAGCAGTGCCGCTGAAAATCGAAACGCCGTTACAGCGGTTTATGTCGGACTTTGCTGATAACAAGATTGCGCTGACAGCTTTTTTCGTGCTCGTCGCGATTATTTTTATTGCCGTGTTTGCGCACTGGATATCCCCAACGGATCCCTATGATCTGGCCAAGGTCAGTATTTTCGACAGCAAGCTGGAGCCCGGAACGAAAAGCATGGACGGGGTAACGTTCTGGCTCGGCACCGATACCGCCGGTCGGGATCTGCTGAGTTCCATTTTCTATGGCCTCCGGATCAGTCTCGGGGTCGGTGTGATGTCGGGCCTGATTGCGCTCTGTGTCGGCAGCTCCATCGGTCTGATGGCTGCATATTATGGCGGTTATGTCGACACATTGATCATGCGCATCGTTGATATCCAGCTGTCGTTTCCGGCGATCCTGATTGCCTTGATCCTGATCTCGGTGCTCGGCAAAGGGGTCGACAAGATTATCATCGCGCTGGTTCTGGTGCAGTGGGCTTATTATGCCCGCACCGTACGCGGCTCGGCACTGGTTGAACGCAACAAGGAATATATCGAAGCCGCAAGCTGTCTGGCGCTGAGCAATAACCGGATTGTTTTCCGTCATCTGCTGCCCAATTGCCTGCCGCCACTGATCGTCGTTGCAACGGTGCAGACGGCACATGCGATCTCTCTGGAAGCGACTCTCAGTTTTCTCGGCGTCGGCCTGCCAGTCACCGAGCCGTCGTTGGGCTTGCTGATTGCCAATGGATTTGAAGTGATGCTGAGCGGCCTTTACTGGGTCAGCTTTTACCCTGGCATTGCCCTGCTGATCACCATCGTCTCAATCAACCTGGTCGGTGATCAGTTGCGCGACGTGCTGAACCCGAGGTTGCAGAAATGACCGATTCAAATGCAACCCTCGACGTGCGAAATCTGAAGACGCACTTTTTCACCAAGGCCGGCGTTGCCCGGGCCGTTGACGGCGTCAGTTTTTCCGTCGCCAAGGGCGAAGTGGTTGGACTGGTCGGTGAATCCGGATCCGGCAAAACGGTTACCGGGTTTTCCATCATCGGCCTTGTTGATCCGCCGGGCCGGGTGGTTTCCGGTGAAGTGCTATTCAAGGGCCAGAACCTTCTGGCGCTCAACAATGATGGCATGCGGAAACTGCGCGGCAATCGCATTGCGATGATCTTCCAGGACCCGATGATGACGCTCAATCCGGTGTTGCGCGTCGACACGCAGATGGTCGAGACAATCAAGGCGCATGATCCGAGTGTCAGCAAACGCGATGCCCTGATGCGGGCGCGTGATGCGCTGGGTCAGGTCGGTATTCCGGCCCCCGATGAGCGGCTTCGCTCATACCCGCATCAGTTTTCAGGCGGGATGCGCCAGCGTGTCGCCATTGCAATTGCACTGTTGAACAAGCCCGACCTGATCATCGCTGACGAGCCGACGACGGCTCTCGATGTCACGATCCAGGGGCAGATACTTTATGAAGCCCAGAAGCTGTGCCGTGAAACCGGAACGGCGATGATCTGGATTACCCATGATCTGGCCGTGGTTGCCGGTCTGGCTGATAAAATCTGTGTCATGTATGGCGGACGCATTGTTGAGCAGGGTGCCATTGATGATGTGCTGGATCATCCGGTGCATCCCTATACGCGGGGCCTGCTGGGCTCGGTGCCGGGACATAATACCCGTGGCCAGCGCCTGTATCAGATTCCCGGCATGGCGCCATCATTAATGAACTTGCCGGTGGGTTGTGCCTTTCAGGCGCGCTGTCCAAAAGCCGATCCGGCGTGTCTGGTCGAGCCCCAGATAACAGAACCGGTTCCCGGCCGGGCCATTCGCTGTTTCCATCCGCATCTCGATCAGGATGAGGAGATCGGCGCATGAGCGAGGTTATGCTGGAAATCGACGACCTGACCCGAAACTTCACCAAGAAGCTCGATCTTGCCGAGCGGCTGGCACAAAAGATGGGCGCCAATATCCGTGAGGAAGTGGTGCATGCGGTCGATGGCGTTTCGTTGAAAATCGCCAAGGGCGGCGTAGTCGGTCTGGTTGGTGAATCCGGTTGCGGCAAGTCGACACTGGGGCGGATGATCGCCGGCATCTTGCCGCCGACTTCGGGGCGCATCGTCTACAAGGGCATCTCGTTGACGGATATGGATGTTGCCGAGGCGAAACGCGCAGCGCTTGAAATCCAGATGATTTTCCAGGACCCGTTCGCCAGTCTCAATCCGCGCATGCGGGTCGTTGATATTATCGGCGAAGCGCCGGTCGCGCACGGCTTCGCCAAGTCGTCCGAGATTGATGACTATGTCTCCGAGGTCATGCTACGGGTCGGCCTTGATCCGGAATACCGCCGGCGTTATCCGCATCAGTTTTCTGGCGGTCAGCGTCAGCGGATCGGTATCGCCCGTGCCCTTGCCGTAAAACCGGAATTTCTGGTTTGCGACGAAGCCATCGCCGCGCTCGACGTTTCTATTCAGGCGCAGGTCATCAACCTGTTTATGGATTTGCGTGAAGATCTCGATCTGACGTATCTGTTCATCAGCCACGATTTGTCGGTAGTCGAGCATATCTCTGACCGGGTCGTGATCATGTATCTGGGCCGTATTGTTGAAATTGCATCAACCGATGCCTTGTTCGACAAACCCAATCATCCCTATACGCAGGCGCTGCTGAATGAAGTGCCGAGGGTTGATCAGCGGGGCAGAGATTACCAGCCGGTCGAAGGGGAAATTCCTTCGCCATTGGATCCGCCAAGCGGCTGCCATTTCCATCCGCGCTGCCCACATGCCATGGACCGGTGTAAGGCCGAAAGGCCAATACTGCGCGAAATCGCGCCCGAGCGTTGGTCTGCGTGTCATCTAAACGACGGAACATGATGTGATGGGCCTTCCTGTCATCACGATCCGGCCCGTCGCCGGCACGACGCCCTTGCCGCTGGTTTTCGACAGTCCGCACAGCGGCCTGGACTATCCGGCAGATATGCAGCCGGTGATACCAAAAGAAATTCTCAGACAAAGTGAAGACGCCTTCATTGACGAGATTTTCGGCCACGTCACGGTCCTGGGTGCGGTGCTGGTAAAAGCGACGTTTCCCCGCAGCTATATCGACCCGAACCGTTCCAGTGCGGATGTCGAGGTTGCCGCATTGGATGGTGCATGGCCCGGTCCGGTATCGAACAGCATCAAGATGAACCGTGGTGCTGGCCTGGTATGGACAAAAATCATGGGCGCGCAGCCGATCTATGATCGCAAGTTGAGCGTTGCCGAGGTGCAGGCACGGATCGACAATTACTGGCAGCCCTACCACGATGCGCTGCAACTGGAACTGGACCGGCTGCATCAGGCTTTCGGTGTGGTCTGGCATGTCGATTGTCACTCGATGCCGGCCCGGGGCAATGAACATACAGAAGACGGGCCGGTGGATCGTGCTGACTTCGTGCTCGGTGATCGCGACGGCACAACCTGCGATCCGGCATTCACGGAAACGGTTCGGGAATTTCTTGCAGGCAGGGGCTATGACGTCGCCGTCAACTGGCCGATGAAAGGGGTTGAGTTGGTGCGAAAGCACGGACGGCCCGGCGAAAACCGGCACAGTCTGCAGATCGAGATCAATCGCCGCCTGTATATGGACGAGGCAGCGATTACAAAGAATGCGCTTTATCCCGCCACGGCTGAAACCATCGCTGAGATGAACGCTGCCTTGGCTGCGTTTGTCAGAGAACGCTCAGGAAGCTGAGCCGGGTGTTCATCCGGGGGTTTGATCCGGGCGCGTGATTCTTTTATAAGGGCGGCAACACCAACCGCAAGCGAGCCAGATATGGATACCATCAAGTTTTCCGTTCATGAGTTCATGACCCTGATGGGGAGGCTGAATGAGCGTGACCGCGACGGCGACGGCGTGCCTGCGACGTCGATCTGGCACAAATGGAAAAAACGCTATCAGGACCTTGATAAGGAACTTGAGAAGCTGGACATGATGGACCGTGCCGACATGCTGTTCGACGGCAAGGTCAAGTTTGAAGACGTGCCAAAGTCCGAAATCGAGGAAGTCATGCAGCTTGTCGATGAGCACATCGCTTACGAGCAGAGTCTGATCAATGACAAGGACCCGGACGCCGATCCGGATGAGGTCGAAATCTGGCAGACACTACATGCCAGGCTCGAAACATCCCTCGACTGGAACGGCTGAATTTTTTTGCCGTCATCCCGGCCGCAGCAAAGCGGAGAGCCGGGACCTATCTCACGGACATTTTGGTAGCATGCTGGCCCGTAGCAAGCTGGCATGGGTCCTTGGTTTCGTCAGCAACCGCTGCCTCACCCGGGATTACGTTGCGGCTTTTGTGATCGCGTCTGTATTGATCCGGTAACGCTCATACAGCGTCGGCAAGTCGCCGCACTGGCCGAACGCATCGACACCCAGCGGCTCAACCCGCCGTCCGTCAACCGAGCCCAGCCACGCCAGCGCTGCAGGGTGCCCGTCAAGCACGGTCACCAGCGGCTCACCTTTCGGGGCCTCGCCAAGTAATTGCGCGATCCAGGCATCGCTGCCGTATGTGCGCCACTCGGCGAACAACCGGTCGGCTGAGGTGATGGCGAGCAGTCCGGCGCCTTTGATGGCGGCTGCCGCGGCTTCTGCTTCGGGCGCAATCGCACCGGCATAGACAATGACCGGTGATTTTTTGCCGGCGGGTTTCTGACGCCAGTAAAGCCCCTTGCGGATGGCGGCGCTGAGGTCCGGCGTCATGTCGCGCTTGGGTTGGCTGAGGGGCGTGTGGACAGGCGCAAGTAGACGGAGCCGCCATCGTCGGCCTGCATGTGCTCAAACCCACAGTGCCATGATTTCCGCCAGTTCGTCGGCATACGCCGGTTCGAACGATGTCAGGCCGGGCTGGCCCATGCCGATCAGCGGCGTCGAGATGCTCTGGTGCGCACCGCCTTCTGGCGCCAGGGTAATCCCGGCCGGCGTCGCCACAACCATGAAACGGGCATCCTGATAACAGGCGTAGTTCAGCGCATCCAGGCCGCGCGCAATGAACGGATCATAGAGCGTGCCGATCGGCAACAAACGCTCACCAAAGATCGAATGAGACAGGCCAAGTGCAGCCAGCATCAGGAACAGGTTGTTTTCGGCGATCCCAAGTTCGAGATGCTGCCCGGCACCGTTAAATTCCCATTTTTGCGCAGAAGGGACCTGTTGGGCGCGGAAGGTGTCGGCCTTGTCTTCGCGGGCAAACAAACCGCGCCGGTTAACCCAGCCGCCGAGATTGGTCGATTGGGTGACGTCGGGCGACGTGGTGACGATCCGCTCAGCCAGTTTGGATTTCTTGTCACCGGCCAGCTCGTAAAGAATCTTGCCGAACGCTTCCTGGGTCGAAGCCTGCGCCTTGACCGGACAGGACAGGGTCGCGGGGACGGGGATCTTGTCGGCCGTGTAGCGGCGGCGGCCCAGACGGTTGAAGGGTACTGCATTGAGGAAATCCTGCAGCACCTCGGCGCGGTCTTCCAGACCGGCAAACGGCTCCCATTCCCGGCCTTCCTTGATGCCGAGCTTTGACTGGAAACCGGCAACCTGCTCGGCGTTCAATATGCCCGCATGGTTGTCCTTGTGTCCGGCCAGCGGCAATCCCCAGCCCTTGATGGTATAGGCAATGAAACACGTCGGCGTTTCTTCCTTTGAAGCTTCGTCGAAGGCATCCATCAGGGTTTCAATGCAGTGTCCGCCGAGATTGGTCATCAGCGATTGCAGGGCATCGTCGTCATAGCTTTCGATCAGCCTGAGCGCATCGTCGTTGCCGTCGAAATCCTTGTTCAATTGTACGCGCCAGGCGGCACCACCGCGGAAGGTCAGCGCCGCGTACAGATCGTTCGGACAATCGTTGATCCAGCGGCGAAGCGGTTTGCCGCCGGGACGCTGGAAAGCCTGCATCATCTGCTTGCCGTATTTGACGGTAATGACATTCCAGCCGGTGGTGCGGAACACACGGTCGATCAACCGGAACATCTGGTCGGGGACCACGCCATCCAGGCTCTGGCGGTTATAGTCGACAATCCACCAGCAATTCCTGAGGCCGTGCTTCCAGCCGCTCCGCAGCGCCTCGTACATGTTGCCTTCATCCATCTCGGCATCACCGACAAGGGCGACCATGCGACCCGGCTCCGTTTCGGCAACACTGTCGACGTGACGGCGCAGATAATCCTGCACCATCGACAGGAATGATGTCATGGCCGGTCCCATGCCGACCGAGCCCGTTGAAATATCAACGTCATCGGCATCCTTGGTACGCGACGGGTAGCTTTGCGCGCCACCGAAGGCGCGGAAGTTCTCAAGGTTCTCTTTGCTCTGGTGGCCAAGCAGATACTGTATGGCATGAAACACTGGGCTGGCATGCGGTTTGACGGCGACCCGGTCCTGCGGGCGCAGCGCCGACAGATACAGCGCCGTCAGAATCGCCACGGACGATGCGCACGATGCCTGGTGGCCGCCGACTTTCAGGCCATCCTTTTTCTCACGCACGAAGTTGGCGTTGTGAATGGTCCAGGTCGAGAGCCAGAGGATCTTCTGCGCCAGCTCTTCCATGCACTGCAATTTATGTGCGGGATCGTTTGCGTGCGGTTCGTCAAAGGGTGCCATTGGTGTTCTCCTGTTGGCTCAATCTAGTCCAATTCGGCGAACAGGTCATTGCGAAGTGAGGCGTAAAAGCCATAGTATTAGCAATTAATGCTCATAATTCATGATATTAAGGGTTGAATATGCCACAAATAGTGCTCGATACGATTGATCAAAGAATTCTGGCCGCGCTTCAGGGCAATGCCCGGCTGAGCAATGTGGAACTGGCCCAGCATGCGGGGTTGTCGCCGTCCCCCTGCCTGCGCCGGGTCCGCACACTGGAAGACGAAGGGATCATCAAGGGCTATGCAGCACTTGTTGATCAGGAGGCGGTTGGCCTGCCGGTCAGCGTGTTCGTGATGGTCAGTCTGGAAAAGCAGGTCGAGCATGCGCTTGAACTGTTCGAGGAAAGAGTCCGCGCTCTCCCGGAAGTGATGGAGTGTTATTTGATGACCGGCGACAGCGACTATCTACTGCGTGTCGTGACCCGCGACCTGCAGGCCTATGAGCGATTCTTGATGTTGCAACTGACCAAATTCCCGGGCGTCAGCAGCATCAAATCGAGCTTTGCGCTGAAGCAGGTTGTTTACAGGACGGCGTTGCCGATTACCGGATCGCCGTGACCGTTTGAACCCGCTGCCAGGGATTGAGATGTTGAAGCACCTGCTCGCCACCGCCTGCATATTCCTGTTTTTAGCTGCACCGGTTCCCGGTTTCGCCGCTCCCAAGGCGGAGATTTGGGCGAAATGGACCCAAAACAGCCCCGATTCCACACAATCTGTCGATCACGGCCCGTGGGACCGGTTTTTGAAGACTTATGTGAAGGTTGACCCCAAGGGACTGAACCGGGTCGACTACGCGGCCATCACCGCCGCCGACAAAAAAATCCTCGTCGCCTACCTGCAGCGGTTGGCGGCGACGCCGGTTTTGAGTCTGAACAGGGGCGAGCAGCAGGCCTTCTGGATCAATCTTTATAACGCGCTGACGCTGCAGGTGGTCCTCGATCATTACCCGGTCAGATCGATCCGTGATATCAACATCTCACCGGGTCTGTTCTCGCGCGGGCCGTGGGGAAAAAAGCTGATCACCGTGGAAGGCGAGCCGGTCAGTCTGGATGATATCGAACACCGGATCCTGAGGCCGATCTGGATGGACCCGCGCCAGCATTATGCCGTCAACTGCGCATCGGTCGGCTGCCCCGATCTGATCGCCGAAGCCTACACCGCGGAGGCTATGGACCGCCAACTGACGGCCGGCGCCATTGCCTATATCAACAGCCGACGCGGTGTCCGTATTGAAGGCGAAGGTATTGTCGTTTCGTCAATCTATGACTGGTTTCAGGCCGATTTCGGCGGCAATGAAAAAGGCGTCATCGCGCATTTGCTGAAATACGCCGAAGGGTCTTTGAAAACGGCACTGGAGAAAGCGCCGGCCATCCGGGGCTATGATTATGACTGGTCGCTCAACGGCGACTAGAGCGTGGCTTTGCTCAGTATCATTCCAGAACAATGTTCCGGATCAGCCCCTTTGAAGTCATGCCGAGGGCATCAGAATCCCCGGACACGCCAATATACAGCACGCCCGGTGACGGCGTGCCGAATGCGCGTTCGTAATCGGCTTCAAGATCGGCGGACTCGGCGAGCCAGACGCCGGTGGGTGCGTCCGCCATCCGCTTGACGATCAGCCGCCCGGTCTTCGGGAAATACGGATGCGCAATGTCGAGCGGCTGTCCGCCACCCCACACATAGTTAAGCACGTTGCCGGCAGCGAGGGGCGAGACCATCGCCTTTATTCTGGATGTCATCGAATTGTCCGAGAAAGCGACATAGATCGACAGCAGTCGATCATCGCCGCTGGTTTTTGAAAGATCGGTTGCGGCCAGGCCGTCAACCGCCTGCCATTCCCATTGCATGCGTCGGGCCGGCACCGGTTCGTCGGCGATCTTCAGATAGAGGACGCTGGCGCTTTTGTCGGCCCGCACTTCCATGGCGCCCTCGGGTGCGGCCCGAAACGATGTTTCCGGAATGCCCTTGAAACGCAGCATCTCCCACGTGGCCGGATTCAGATCCGGCCGGATCGGCAGAACGGCATCGGCCCTTGTCGCCGGTGTGTTCAGCACAATCAGTATCGTCACAACAAAAGCAGATAGCCGGATCATGCAGACATTTAGCGACCGTTTGCAGCGTTGATGCAAATCACGCCCGGGTGAAGGCTCATTCATTATCCTGCTGGATGGCTTCAAGCACGGCGTCGGTCACTTCCCGTGTCGGTGCCGTGCCGCCGAGATCGCGGGGCAGGTGCTTGCCTTCGCCGGTGACCCGCTCGATGGCGCGCATCAGGCGGGCCGCTGCGGCAGCTTCGCCCTGAAACTCCAGCAGCATGGCGCCCGACCAGAACGAGCCCAGCGGGTTGGCGATGCCCTTGCCCATGATGTCGAAGGCCGAGCCGTGGATCGGCTCGAACATGGACGGTGCATCACGCTCGGGGCGCAGGTTGCCGGTCGGTGCGATGCCGAGTGATCCCGACAGCGCCGCCGCCAGATCGGACAGCACATCGGCGTGCAGGTTGGTGGCGACAACGGTATCGATGCTTTCCGGTTTCAGCACCATCCGCGTGGTCATGGCATCGACCAGCATCTTGTCGGTCGTGACATCGGGGTAATCGCCCCTGATGCTTTCAAACACCGCATCCCAGAACACCATGCCGTGCCGCTGCGCATTGGATTTGGTGACAAGGGTCAGCAGCTTCCTGGGCCGTGAGCGGGCCAGCTCGAACGCGAAGCGCTGGATGCGCTCGACGCCGGTGCGGGTAAACACGGCGACGTCCATGCCGACTTCTTCGGGCAGGCCCTGATGCACGCGGCCGCCGACACCGGCGTATTCGCCTTCCGAATTTTCCCTGACGATGACCCAGTCCAGCTGCTTTGCGGTGACACCCTTGAGCGGGCCGTTGATGCCCGGCAGCAGACGCGACGGGCGGACGTTGGCATACTGATCAAGGGTCTGGCAGATTTTAAGCCGGAGCCCCCAAAGCGTGATATGATCGGGGACACGCGGATCGCCGGCAGAACCGAAGAAGATGGCATCGAAGGCGCGGAGTGTTTCCAGGCCGTTTTCCGGCATGAAGTCGCCTTCGCTGAGATACCGCTCCGAGCCCCAGTCGAAGCGTTCCGAGTTGATCTCGAAGCCGCCATCGCGCTCGGCGACCGCCTGCAGAACTTCCATGCCGGCATCGATGACTTCGGGGCCGATCCCGTCACCCGGAACGGCGGCGATTTTGATGGAGCGCTTGGACATGGTATTCTGTTCCCCTGGATTTGTGATTCAAGTGCCGTTATGCCTTCGCTGGCTTGGCCTTACTTAATATGGACATCATGGTGGAATTTAAAGAGCGGATTTCATGAGCGTGCCCGGCAAAGAGAAAAGCTGGCAGCGCTTCGTCGGGTGGTGTGACGCGCGCGGCTTGTGTTCGTCTCCGGCAAACCCGTGGACGCTTGCCGCCTATATCCGCTTTGTCGAAGGCTCGATGCGACTGGATGCCTTGCGCCGTCATATCGATCAGATCGGGCAGATGCACTACGAGAAAATCCGCAAACGGCCGGATCGGCACACCATGGTGAAGCGGACCCTCGATAGCGTGAAGCGCAGGCAGGACATCAAGAAGCAGCCCCCGGCACCGCCCCTGTTTCGCGATGAAGATTTTCTCGCCGCCAAAACACCGAAAGTCCCGCGCCCCCGGGAGCCCCGGAAAACGGCCACGTCCGGCCGTGCCCTCAGGGCAAAGCCGCAACTGGTGCGCCGCAAGCGGGTTTAGGGGCCGCTTGATTGCCGACCCCGGCCCCCGTGATTCCGGCGCAGGCCGGCATCCAGCGTGCTGGTTCCTGCCGGCATATAAGTTGAAACGGAAATGACAAACTGGACCCCGGCCTGCACCGGGGTGACAACGTCCGGTTATGACCCGAAGCGGACAAATTATGGAATCAGATTAGTAACCGTGTCCTGCCCCCCTATAACTGAGCCACGTATGGTATGAAAATCTCAGTTAACAGGGAGGATTTGATGACCCGGAAGCGTTTTTCAGAAGAAGATATCTTGAATATTTTGCGCCAGGTAGAGATGGATCTGGCCGGCGGAAAGACGGTTGAAACAGCGATACGAACAGCTGGCGTAAGCGATGCAACGTATTACAAATGGCGCAAGATGTATGGTGGCGTGGGTAAGGCTAAACTCCATGAGTTCAAGGAGATGGAGAAAGAGAATGCTCGATTGAAACGTATTGTCGCCGATCTTGAGTTGGACAAGCTGATCCTTAAGGAAAGCCTTGATTATTTAAAGCCCAAGGCCTGACGATTGCCGATCTGCGCCAGGCCGTTATTTATGTCCGTCAGAAACTGAATACATCTGAGCGACGAACCTGCAAAACGATCGGTCTGGCACGTAGTACGCAGCGCTATACCAACATCAATGAACATGATGATGACGAGGAACTGCGTCTGGCGATGATCAGGCTGGCCAAACAGTATGGCCGATATGGATATCGCAAGATTGCCCAGCTCCTTTGTATTGAAGGTTGGACGGCTAATCACAAGAAGATAGAACGTCTGTGGCGGGAAGAAGGGCTGCAACTGCCGCATCGCCATAAGAAGCGGAAACGGCTGTATCATAAGGACAGTTCTGTCATCCGGCTTCGTCCTCAGCATCCCGGGCACGTCTGGAGCATCGACTTTGTTCACGACAAGCTGAGCAACGGCCGCAGTTATAAGATGCTGACGGTTCTCGATGAATATACCCGTGAGGCTCTGTGTGTGGCCGCAAAATCGAGAATGGGACATGCCGAGGTTCTGGAAGCTCTTTATCCGCTGTTCCTGAAACACGGAAAGCCTGAGTATCTACGTTCTGATAACGGCAGTGAGTTCATCGCCCGTGATCTGCAGGCGTGGCTCAAGAAGGTCGGTATCAAGCCGATCCAGATCTATCCCGGCAGCCCGTGGGAGAATGGCTACAACGAACGCTTCAATGGAACTCTTCGCAATGAGATATTAAACGCCGAGTGGTTCTCAAATGTTAAACAGGCACAGATCGTCATCAACAGATGGCTCAGGCAGTACAATCATATACGACCGCATCAGGCTCTAAACATGAGGCCGCCGGTGCCAGAAACCTTATCTCAAAGTGGTACATAGAAAGGGGGCTAGACACATGCATCATGTTGTTGAATAGGTTCCGGTACTTCGCCTCGGCCTCAATCAACCGAAGTTCTGATCCTTTGCTTTCCGTAATATCTTGAATTGTTCCTATAAGCTTGACGACTTTGCCGTCCTCAACCTGAGGTTCGCAAATTGAACGAACCCAGAGGTGCTCGCCCGTCGCGGAAATGAACTGGGTTTCAATATCGTAGCGTTCGCCTTCTTCAATAGCTTGTTTCAAGACCTCTTCGACGATAGCCCGATCATTTTTGGGATAGAACGAGAGAGTCCTTTCTGTGGTTTCTGGCTGCGATCTCTCCGGCAAACCGTGAATTGCGTAGACTTGTTTTGTCCATTGGACTAACTGCGTGTTTACATCTAACTCCCAACCACCCAACTTTGCGGCTCGCCCGGCGGCCTCCAGAAGCTCTTGGTTTGATCTCAGTGCCTCTGTTTTCTCTTCATTTTCGGCACTGAGACGATTGTTCAGACTCTTGAGAGATACATGACGCCAGAGAAGAAAAAACATCGAAAGTAAAAACAGGGATCCGCCAAACCCAAGCCATAGCTGCGTATTGCTCAACAGCGGCCGCGGGCTGCCATACCATTTTGTGTAAATTTTTTGGTATGCGTCAGTCTTGATAAAGGCTCTGACCAATGGATCCAGTTGATCGCGTAATTCCTCATCGCCCTTTCTGAAGCGAATGCCTCGTTTTATCTCTTTAACAGGTTCACCGACCAATTTTATTCGATCATCGATACCGGCTTTCCGGGCCATAGCGTTTGCAACGGAACCTGGGTACAAAATGGCATCTGAGTTGCCGGAAATAAGTGATAACAACGCATCCTGAAGGTCGGTCTCGATGCGCAGATTTAAATCCTCGCGATTCTGCAATAAAAACAACCCGACATTCTTTTCCACGACCGAAACGGTTTTCCCAATCAGATCATCAAAATTTTGGATACTGTCATCACCGTCACGCACGATGATGCGCGCATAGAACGTCTCGACAGGGGACGAAAATATGAATGTATCAAGCCGATCGCTCAGGATTCCGGAATTGGGAATTAAGTCGCCTTCGCCGGCGGCCAAAGCGTCAACGACAGTGGAAAAATTTGGGTACGTTTTATAACGAACCTTAAACTGACCAAGTTTTGCGATCTCATTGAATACGTCGATAGCAAAGCCCGTCATCTCTCCGTCTTGGCCTCGTTCAAACTGAGGGGGCCAATTTTCTGGGACGAGAGCGATGATTTCTCTCTGAGTGGCTTCAGCTGGCTTGACGTGCGTCAAAACAAGAAGAAGCGCGATGCAGAAGACAGCCAAGATCCGTCGGGCAAGAGATTTCATCCCATCATCATCTCGCGTAGTAAGCCCAAGTGAAATGATCTAGATCAAATATTGAAATGAGTGTACTTCTGCAAATGGCTATTCCCGGAAGTGCTGCCATCCATCAAAATCCGCCTGAATTTCAGGCGAAAGCGGACTTGGGGGCAGCTTGATTGCCGACCCCGGCCCCCGTCATTCCGGCGCAAGCCGGAATCCAGCCGGATGATTTCTGCCGGCATTTGCGTCGTAACGGATATGACATACTGGACCCCGGCCTGCACCGCAGGCGCAGGATCCTTTGAGCAACATGCATCACCTACTGCTTGGATTGGAAAAGCAGGATAAACCGTTCATCAAGAAAGCGCTTTGATATTTTTCCAAGTAGTAACTGTCATTATCGAACATAAGAATTTTCCACATCGAGGCCTGACAACATCCACTTCTGGCTATAGGCAGATATGTTTGTGGCTCTTTTCTGGGGGCTACTTTTAGAGGTAATGCGGACGATGCCGACAGGCTACCCCACGGATTTTGAATTTTAAAGCAGGGGTGACAACCAACCCGAATTTATGTTCAGAATCTCTGGTTTAGAGGCCAAGGCATAAGCTCTCTTGTGTAATCATAATCCGCGTGTCGGGGGTTCGAGTCCCTCCTCCGCTACCAATTAAATCAATGCCTTAGCCGGAAACGGCTAGGGCATTTTTTGTTTTTGATTGAGGAACTTTAGATTGCTGTTGTTCGGTGCTTGGATAGGGCGCTTTATTCGCGCTTAACAGACGTTTGATCCTTCCCCAACTTTGGACAGCTCATAGCCGAAAGGGGATATCCGCGCATACATGGTTCCCGGATATCTTCGCTGCCCTCGCGGCGGGGCATTATTTCCAAGCAGCGCGTAACTGATATTTTTTTACGGTTTTTTTGTCTCTCTATCGACAGGATAGGCGGGAAAATATTGCCTCACTCTAAAAAATTAACACTACATTTTGTAGTGGATAAATTGTGTCTTGACACCCCATCCCAAGAATTGTGCATACGGGAATCAACTGGGGATTTTTAGCATTTCAACACATCAATATTACCGCAACTGGGAACATCTGGCCTAAAAAACAGGGTTTTACGGATTCGGTTTGGGGAGGCCGGGGAAGATCATGCTGTTCAATAAAAATAATATCAAAAATTACATCACTGCCCTGGCAGTGTCTTTGTTTGTTGCCATTCTCGCGGCCCCAACGGCCAGCCATGCACAAACCGTCACCTGTACAGGTGTGGGGACGGAAACGATCACCACTGATTCGCGGGTTTTCTTCGACTATAGTGCCAACACTTGTGCCGTCTCGGATGGGACAGCTTTGGGGCCAGATACGGGGGACTCTGTCTTCCGTGCCCAGGTTGCTGGTTCTGAGGTATTTACAGTAAATCTATCCGGCTCTGGAAACACTAATGTTGGCCATTCTGGTGCCACAATAGGCACTTTTACAGCGGCGGCGGGAGTTGCTTCGGCTAACAACAGGACCACAAACGGTGCCGAAACTGCGTCCGTAACATATTCCGGCCCTTCGTCAGAAACGATTGTCATGAATGTGGCTTATACGATTGCCGGTGGAGGGAACTCGATTGATATTACCAGCGCCTCGGTGACGATTACGGCTGCGGCGTCCTCTGCCGCGACGGCGCAGCCAAAGTCGCTGCAAGCGTCGGTTTCTCGCTCGCAACTGATTGTCATTGGTAAAAATATCGGGTCACGCATTTCCAGCGGCCTCGCTCGGGGGCGGTGTCAGCGGTATCGGCCGCGATGCGCCCGGCGGTATCGGCCGCGATGCGCCCGGCGGTATCGGCCGCGATGCGCCCGGTGGCGTCGGCAGAACCACGCCAGGTGGCGGCACCGGACAGCAAGGCACGCAGTCGAACCTCGTGAGGACCTTCCTGTCCAGACTTGCCGGAACCGGTGATTTATCAGACCCGGCCTTAGAACCGACGTCCGTGTTTGGCCTGTCAAATGAACAACCACGCCATAGGTCCCGAGGGATTAAAGCGGACAGCCTCCCCCGTGAAGTGGCGATGGCGGCATCGTTCGATAGCTCGCAATGGTTTCTTGCCGCAGCAGGTGATCAAAACAAGCAGAACCAGCCGGACGGCGTTCGGTCCCGCAGCGCTGCACAGGCGGACCGACCTTTTACCGTCTGGGGACATGGCAGTTACACCATCATCGACAATGATCGCAACAGGGTCAATGACGACAGCCGTTATGACGGCGACGTATGGGGTTACAACGTCGGCATGGACTACCAGTTTCAGCCCAATTTGTATGCCGGTGTGTCGCTGGGTTACGCCGATACGGCGCTGACCACCACATATAATGCCGGCACTTACGATGAAACCAATTTGTCGTTTTCACCGTATGCCGTCTACAGTCCAATCGAGGGTCTCCGGATATCAGGCATCATTGGGTATTCCCTTGGCAGTCAGGATGTCGAGCGGGGCGCCGGGATCACCGGAAGCACCGATACGGGCATGTGGTTCGGGGCTGCGAATGCAGCCTACAAGTTTGCTCCGAAGAAGGATATCCCGCTGGACTTGACGGTTCAGATGGGGATGCTTGCGTCCCGGAAAAAAACCGACGCATACGTTGAAAGCGATGCAACCGCTGTAGGTGCGTCGACCTCCAACACCCGTCAATTGAAATCCGGCCTAGAAGCAGCCTACAGCCTGAATGTAAACGCATTGTTCGTCCAACCGTTTGCCCGAGGGGGATATACATATGACTTCACTGATCCGACCAACGGCGACAGTGACGCCTATACTCTGGGCGGTGGCGTCCGTGTGGGTTCCGTTGCCAACGGTCTCAATGGTTCGATCGAAGGCGAGACAGAAGTGGGTCGCTCGGACTACAGCGAGCATACGATCAGCGGTCTGATTGCTTACGGGTTCAGCCTTGATGGGGATGCCCAAAGCGACTCCGGGCTTTTAGAGCCATACGTGAAATCCTCATTCAGTCAGGATGCCATGCGGGTCGGTACAGGACTCAAGTACATGCACGGTCAATTTCCAATTTCAGCTCACCTTGATATGACACAAGTTCTACCCGACGGCGACGGTGACGGTGCATACTTGGCCAAGATAAGCGCTGAGATAAATTTCTAGGCTACGACCAGCCTCTCCGGGTTTTTAAACGTGGCGGATTGATTCCTGGTGTGCATCCTTCGAGGCATCGATTGCGGCTTTGAGGTTCTCGAAGTTGAAAACGTTGCGTTTGGCGGCATGATGACTTACGCCCTGAACAAATTCTTCAGAATATATTCATGATTACGGGATTTGGCCTATCGCTTTCCAGGCGCATCACTTCCGAAATGCCCATGTACGAAGTCAGAATTCTTCTTGTTTCGAAATTGTCTTTCAGTGATAAATTTTTGAATATTCTATAATGATTTGCATCGCTTGGACGCCTGTTAATGGCCGAAACACAGGAGATCGCAATGGTTATCCGTAGACCCGTGTATATAAGAAATTTGATGGCGGTGCTGGTTGTCCTTACGGCCTGTTTTATGGTCTGCCCTGCTGAGCTAAAGGCTGAAGAAATCTCTTGGCGCTATGTAACGTTAAGTACGTCCCAGCCGGTTCTTGATAATCCGTTTACCCCAAAATCAAGCAAGGGCCTTAGGATGTGCACCACACTCTGCAGGGCGGGCGGTTGCCCGGGCGGTTGGTCAGTCAAGAATTCCGGCTATCCTGCTGCGGCAAAAGGATGGTCGGTGAATAGAATAAATTTTCGCGAGACGCACATAGCCGTCGACCGGGGGCTGTGTCATTTTGCCGCCGTCCGTTGGGATCAGTCCAAGTACCATGAGAAGATCAACACGTATTTTCAAGACAATGGCCTCGTGGATATTCCCGCCCTCAATAAATAGGGGGGCCTGAAAATTCCAATCGAAACGGGCATGCCATACTGGGCGCCGGGGTGACAGGGTGTAATTGATGCCATCGCAAGCGGGTTCAGGATGAACGCGTATCCTTACTCAATCGTCGCTGAGCGCTTTTTGCTGACGGTTTTGCCATCCCGGGTAATGCTGATCTGGCCAAGATAGGTGCCCTTGGCCCACCCTTCGCCACGGCGGTTCCGGCCTGTGAAACCATGCCACTTGGCGAGCGGGCGGTCGATTTCAAGGCGATGATTGCCGATCAGTTCCCCCTCGGGGCCGATCAGTGTGAGGGACACCTGATCCCCTTTGGCGAGGGAGAAGCCTTCGGCCCAGAACACCAGCGCCGGTGATTTTTCATCGAAGCGGACGGCAGACAGGCGACCGGCTTCGATATCGGCCCTGGCCGGGATGCCGGTCGCGAAGCCGAGATGAAACGGCTGCGGCCCCGGGTAGTCCAGGGTCTGGCGCAGATCGGCCGCCCACAGCCCACCGGTTTCCGCCTGCGGATTGCAGATGCCGATGTTGGAGTCGCCGGTAAACGGATCAATCACCGCATCGCCATGACGAACGGCAAGATGCACATGCGGAAACTCTGAACGGCCCGAGCGGCCGATGTCGCCGAGCGGGGTGCCGCGGTTGACCTGCTGGCCGGCGACGACGCGCAGCGTGCCCGCTTTCAGATGGCAGTACTGCGTACTCCAGCCGTCGCCGTGATCGATCACCATGCCGTTGCCGCATTCCCTGTCGCGCAGCGCCGTGCCGCTTTGCAGGTCCTGCAGGGTCGACGCCGGCATGCCGTCGCGGACCCTGAGCACGCGGCCGGGCGCTGCGGCGAGGACGGCAACGCCTTTTTGCATTTCGGCATCGTTGGCAATGGCGAAATCTGTTCCCTTGTGGGTGTCGTAACTGAGATCACCGCAGCGGAAATCCGTGCGCCCCGGTCCGGGCTGGCGATCGACCAGATTGACCAGCCAGCAGGTCTCACCGATTTTGCAGTCCAGCGGCAGCGATAATTCGGGCGGCCCGGCATGCAACGGCAAAGGCGCAAGCCCGAGAATGCCGAACAGCAAGGCGAAACGCCAGACGGACCAAGTGGCACCATAACGGGTCGGGCGAATAGTGATGTTGCTCTGCATTCAGGTGAAAAGCCTTGCTTGCTGTGATGGCCCGGGCACTTTATATTGCAATGCAGCAGTTTTTTGCATGAGCGAAAGCACCACAAGAATCGTACAAGGATATTCCGGATGGACCAAATGACCAATCCCATGGACAAACTTCATGGGTATTATTTTGAAGACCTCGAAGTCGGTATGACCGACGTCTTCGCGAAAACAGTCACTGAAGCGGATATTATTCTGTTTGCCGGCATTTCCGGCGATACCAATCCGGTACATCTGAACGAGGAATTTGCCTCTGCGACCATGTTCAAGGGCCGCATCGCGCATGGCATCCTGTCGGCCAGCTTCATTTCCACGGTCATCGGTACCAAGCTGCCCGGACCGGGCTGCATCTACGTCAGCCAGGCGCTGCGTTTCAAGGCGCCGGTCAAGGCCGGTGATACGGTGCAGGCGCATTGCACGATCACCAACCTGATCCCGGAAAAGAAGTTCATCGAACTGAAAACCCAGTGCCTCGTTGCCGGCAAAGTCGTCGTCGACGGTGAAGCCGTGATCATGGTGCCGTCGCGCGCTTCCTGATCATTCAGGCTTGTACTTCATTCCAGGGGGCTGTGACGATCACGGCCCCTTTTTCTTTAAAGGACAGGTGCATTTGTCGGTTCAAACTGTTTATGGCGGTCTATGGGCTTGACCGGGTTATGACCTGCTGACACTTTCCAACGCGATGCGTATATACAGACAGGCAAAATCGCTGCTTCGGCAGCATCGGGGTGCGGTGATTGCCGTCGGCAATTTCGACGGTGTGCACCGGGGACACCGAACCGTCATCGGCGAAGCCGGGACCATTGCCGCCTCGGCGGGACTGCCCTGGGGCGTGCTGACGTTCGAGCCGCACCCGCGTGCCGTCTTCCAGCCCGATGTCGCCCCTTTCCGATTGAGCCCGTTTCGGGGCAAGGCCTCTGAAATAGCCGCGCTCGGCGTTGATTTCATGATCGCGCAGAGATTTGACATGGATTTCTCGAAACAATCGGCAGCCGATTTCGTGCAGGGCTATCTGGTTGAAACGCTGCAGGTCCATCACGTCGTCGCCGGATATGACTTCAAGTTCGGGCACCAGCGGCAAGGCAGTTGCGAAACCCTGCTGTCTGAAGGCAAAAAGTTTGATTTCGGCTTCACTGTCGTTGCGGCGGCTTCGGATGACGGCGGCGGGCTGTATTCATCAAGTCGATGCCGCGAACTGATCGCCCGGGGCGACATGCGCGCCGCTGCCAATGTGCTGGCGCGCCCGTTCGCAATTTCAGGCCGCGTCCAGGGCGGCGACAAGCGCGGCCGTACCATCGGGTTTCCGACGGCCAATCTGGGGCTGGGCAGCTACATCCATCCGGCATTCGGGGTTTATGCGGTGCGCGTCAGCATGCCGGACGGCACCGTGGTCAAGGGTGTCGCCAACCTCGGGATGCGCCCGACATTTGATGGTACGGCGCCCAGACTTGAGGTTCATCTGTTCGATTTCGATGCAGACATCTATGATATGCGCATCAGTGTGGCGTTGCTGGAAATGATCCGTGCCGAAAAGAAATTTGACGGATTGGATGCTTTAAAGGCACAAATCGCCCTCGATTGCGAAAAAGCCCGCGAAATTCTGAAAACCGAATGAAGTCCTGAACGATGACTGTCGATTACAAATCTACGATTTTTCTGCCGAATACGGATTTCCCGATGAAAGCCGGTTTGCCGGTGCGTGAGCCGCAACTGCTGGCGCATTGGCTGGAAACGGGCTTCGAGCAGGCCCGCAAGGATATTTCCAAAGGCCGCGAGAAATTCATCCTGCACGATGGCCCCCCTTATGCGAACGGCAATCTGCACATCGGCCATGCGCTGAATAAGATCCTCAAGGACGTCATCAACCGCACCCAGCAGATGCTCGGCAAGGATGCCTATTACGTGCCGGGCTGGGACTGCCACGGTCTGCCGATCGAATGGAAGATCGAAGAAAAATACCGGGCCCAGAAGCTGGACAAGGACACGGTGCCGATTGTCGCGTTCCGCAAGGAATGCCGGGAATTCGCCCTGCACTGGATTGATGTGCAGCGCGAAGAGTTCAAGCGTCTGGGTGTGATGGGCGACTGGGATCATCCCTACACCACCATGGCCTTCGCCGCCGAAGCCAGGATCGCCGGGGAAATCGGCAAGTTTCTGATGGACGGCTCGCTTTACCGGGGCTCCAAACCCGTCATGTGGTCGCCGGTCGAGAAAACCGCGCTGGCCGAGGCCGAGGTCGAATACCACGACCACACCTCGACGACGATCTTTGTCCGCTTCCCGGTCGTCACGGCGTCTGTCCCCGAAATCGCGGGTGCCGCCATCGTCATCTGGACGACGACGCCCTGGACCATGCCCGGCAACCGCGCCGTCGCCTATGGCGATAAAATTGACTACGTGGTGTTGGAAGTTTCATCCGCCACCGAGGGCAGTCTGGCCGTGACAGGCGAGCATCTGGTTGTCGCGGATGCGTTGCTCGACTCCTTCAAAGCATCCTGCGGCATTGCCGAAGGCGTGGTTAAGGCCCGCTTCAAGGGTGCGGCTTTGGCCGGCACGATCTGCGCCCATCCGCTCCGGGGCCAGGGCTATGATTATGACGTGCCGGCATTGGCGGCGGGGTTCGCGACCACCGACGAGGGCACGGGCATCGTCCATATCGCGCCGGGCCATGGTGCCGATGACTGGGTGCTCGGCATCTCAAACGGCGTCGAAGTGCCGCAGACGGTCAGCGAGGACGGCACCTACTATCCGCATGTGCCGCTGTTTGCCGGTGAGCATGTCTATAAATGCAACGACCATGTCGCGGATGTGATCCGTGATGCCGGCGGTCTGCTTGGACGCGGCAAGCTGGTGCACCGTTACCCGCACTCGTGGCGTTCCAAGAAGCCGCTGATCTTCCGCAACACCGCGCAATGGTTCATTTCCATGGAAAAGACCGGGCTGCGCGACAAGGCGTTGAAGGCGATTTCGGAAACCCGCTTCGTGCCGGAATCAGGTCAGAACCGGCTTCGCGGCATGATCGCCGACCGCCCGGACTGGGTGGTGTCGCGCCAACGCGCCTGGGGCGTGCCGATCCCGGTCTTCGTTGATAAAGCCAGCGGCGAGCCGCTGCGGGACCAGGCTGTGCTGGACCGGGTCATTGCCGCCTTCCTCGAAGAAGGGGCCGACGCCTGGTTCGCGTCCGACCCGGCCCGTTTCCTTGGGCCGGACCGCAATCCGGACGACTTCGAACAGGTCACGGATATTCTCGACGTCTGGTTCGACAGTGGCTCAACCCACGCCTTCGTGCTTGAAGACGGGCCCTGGGAAGGACTGCAGTGGCCGGCATCCCTGTATCTTGAAGGCTCCGACCAGCACCGGGGCTGGTTCCATTCCTCATTGCTGGAAAGCTGCGGCACGCGCGGGCGCGCACCCTATGAAGCGGTGCTGACGCATGGCTTCGTGATGGCCGAGGACGGGCAGAAGATGTCCAAGTCGCTCGGCAATATAGTGGCCCCGCAGGATGTCATGGACCAGTTCGGCGCGGATATTCTGCGCATCTGGGTCGTGAACTCGGATTATTCGGAAGATTTGCGGATCGGGCCTGAGATCCTCAAACAACAGGCCGACATCTATCGCCGGCTCAGGAATACGCTGCGCTATCTGCTCGGCAATCTTGACGGCTTCACCGAAGCCGAACGGGTCAGCGATATCTCGGCCATGCCGGAACTTGAGCGCTGGGTCCTGCACCGCGTTCACGAAATGGATGCGGCTTTGCGTAAAGCCTGTGCCGATTTCGATTTGCAGCCGTTCTTTGCCGAACTGCACACCTTCTGCGCCGTTGATCTGTCGGCATTTTACTTCGATATCCGCAAGGACGCGCTGTATTGCGATCGCCCGGATTCCGACGGTCGCCGGGCTGCGCGCACGGTTCTGGACATCCTGTTCAACCATCTGACGGCATGGCTGGCTCCGGTGCTTTGCTTTACGGCGGAAGAGGCCTGGCTGACACGCAATCCGGATATGACGTCCGGCAATTCGGTGCATCTCAGGACGTTCCCGGATGCGGATGCCGCCTGGAACAATCCTGATCTTGCCGAGAAATGGAGCAAAGTCCGTACCTTGCGCCGTGCTGTTACCGGTGCCCTTGAAGTGGCCCGGGCGAACAAGATCATTGGTGCCAGCCTGCAGGCCCATCCCGTTGTCTATGCGGGTGATGCGTATCGTCAGGCCAGCGCGGGCATCGATCCGGCGGAGCTGTGCATCACGTCCGGTTTCAGTTTCCGTGATGGCGACGCGCCGGCGGATGCGCACCGGCTTGAAGATATTGCCGACATCGCGGTGGTCGTCGAGAAAGCTGACGGCGAGAAATGCGAACGGTGCTGGAAAATCCTCGACGAGGTCGGTGCTGACACGGAACACCCGACGGTGTGCGGGCGGTGTGCCGATGCTGTCCGCCACACCGGTGCGGCAGCCGCGTGAACAAAGGCACGGCCATGCCCAAACCGATGCGACCGGCTGTCATGGGGGCGCTGATCGTGGCGGTCATTCTGGTTCTGGATCAGATATCGAAATACTGGATCCTGAACCATGTCATGCAGCCGCCCCGGGTCATTGAAGTGACGTCCTTCTTCAACATCGTGCTGGCCTGGAACCGGGGCGTGAGCTTCGGGATGTTCAACAATGCGGGCGATTTGGGCCCTTATCTGCTGACCGGGCTTGCCGTCGTGATCATCGCCGTGCTGGCGTTCTGGCTATGGCGTGCGAACAGCCGCCTGTCGGCTTTGGCCATCGCCCTGATCATTGGCGGTGCGATCGGCAACGTCATTGATCGCCTGCAACACGGCGCGGTCGTGGACTTTCTGGATTTTCATGGTTTCGGTTATCATTGGCCTGCGTTCAACGTCGCCGATAGCGCCATTTGCGTCGGCGCGACGATGCTGGTATTGGAATCCTTGTTTAAACGTGGTGAAACGTCATAGACTCAGGCGCGCGACACCTGACACGACAAAAGCGGACAGGATAATGGTGGTTCAACGGTTTATCGGCATGGCTTTGTTGGTTGCGCTTGCGATCACGCTCAGCGCATGCGAATCCGCCAAGAAGGTCCTGAGCAGACCAAAGGACGCGCCGGACGAATTTGTCGTCTATCAGCGGCCGCCTCTCAGCTTGCCGCCGGAATTTTCGCTGCGGCCGCCTGATCAGGGATCGAGCGGGCCGCAGGCCATTTCACCGACGGATCAGGCCCGCGCCGCATTGCTGCAGCAAACACCGCAGATTCAGAGTCAGGCACAGAATAATCCAAATCTTTCTGACGGCCTGAATGCCATCATGGCCAAGACCGGGGCCAATGTTTCCGACCCGTCGATCCGTGAAGTGGTCAATGCGGAAACCTCGCTGCTGTCCAAAGAAGACAAGCGGCTGGCCGACAAGATGATCTTCTGGGTTGATGACAAGCCGTTTGAAGGCACCGTCGTTGATGCCGAGAAAGAACAGCAGCGGATTCGCGAGAATCAGGCCCTTGGCAAGCCGATCACCGAAGGCGAAACGCCGCAGGTGAAAAAAACTCGCGGCACGAAAGGCCTTCTTGAATTTTAATTTTTAGTCATCTTTCCGTGATCCTGCCTGATTTGCATTGATCTGGGACGTTATCGCGTCCATATCCGTGCCATGTCTGAATTTCGCAAACGCGTGCAGATCTTCGTCATCGTGCTGATCGCAGGCACTGTCCTGCCGGTCCTTGCCTGGGCCAAGATCTTTGATCCCGATACGTTCATGCTGGAAAACGGCATGCAGGTGGTGGTTATTTCCAATCACCGTGCCCCCGTGGTCCGCCATATGGTGTGGTACAAGATCGGCGCTGCCGATGAGGCGCCGGGTGAGTCCGGGATCGCACACCTGCTTGAACATCTCATGTTCAAGGGGACGAAAACCCAGGCGCCCGGTGAATTTTCTGCCGCTGTCGCCAGAAACGGCGGTCAGGAAAACGCCTTCACCTCATATGACTACACGGCCTATTTCCAGACCATTGCCAGAGACCGGCTCGAGATGGTGATGCAGCGGGAAGCGGACCGCATGACCAATCTGCTGATCACGCCGGCGCAGGTTGCGCCCGAGCGCGATGTTGTGCTCGAGGAACGCCGTTCGCGGGTCGATAACAATCCGAGCGCGCAACTCCGCGAACAGGTCAATGCCGCACTCTATCTGAACTATCCCTACCGCAAGCCGATTATCGGCTGGGAGCATGAGATACGGGCGTTGGACGTTGACCGCATTCTGGCGTTCTACAAACGCTATTATGCGCCCAACAATGCGGTGCTGATCGTCGAAGGCGATATTACGGTCGCCGAACTGAAGCCGCTCGCTGAAAAGTATTACGGCGCTATTCCCAAGGGTCCTGATATTGCCCGGACACGAACCGTCGAGCCGCCGTCAAAGGCGGACCGCCGGGTTCGTCTGGAACACGAGCGCGTCACCCAGCCGGCGTGGAGCCGCCGTTATCTGGCACCGAGTTACCGGTATGGCGCAATCAAGGACGCCTATGCGCTGCAGGTTGTTGCGGAAATCATCGGTGGCGGCCCGTCCAGCCGCCTGCATAAAAAGCTCGTCATGGATGACGCCACCGCGCTGTCGGCCGGGGCGTTTTATGATGCCGAGGATCTTGGACCGGCGGTCTTCGGCTTCTATGCGGCACCCAAGCCCGGCGTCGATATGGCAAAGCTGGAAGCCGACGTGATGGGTGAAATCACACGCGTTCTTGAGGCTGGCTTTACCGAGCAGGAAGTCAGCGGCGCCATTGACCGTATGCGCAACAGTGCGGTGCTGGCAAAGGACGATTTCGGCACGGCAGCACAGATATTCGGCGTGGCGCTGACCAGTGGCGGCACCGTCAGTACCGTTGAAAACTGGTTACAGGAAATTGAAAAAGTGACGCCGGCCGACGCATTGGCGGCAGCAAAAAGCGTCCTTGAAGGCACGCATCATGTAACCGCCGAATTGCTCCCGAAACCACAAAGTTGATGACCATGCTTCCCTCAACCCGCCTCTGTATGCGCCGCCTTGCCACGTCGTTTGGCGTGATTGCGCTGGCGCTCTCGGCAGCCCTCAGCCCGGCTCAGGCAGTTGAGGTCGAGCGCGTCATCAGCAAGGGCGGTATCGAGGCCTGGCTGATCCGCGATCCGTCAAACCCGATCACAACGGTCAAGGTATCGTTCAGGGGCGGCGCGGCGCTGGACCCTGAAGGCAAGGAAGGGCTGGCCAACTTCGTTGCATCGACGCTCGACGAGGGCGCCGGTTCAATGGACAGCAGCGCTTTCCAGAAAGCCCTGGATGATCGTTCGATTTCACTGCGCTTCAGTGCCGGACGGGATTCCTTCAGGGCGTCACTCAGGACGTTGAACACGTATCGGGACGATGCCTTCGTGTATTTGCGTCTGGCCATGAATGAACCGCGGTTCGACGAGAACCCGCTGACCCGGATCCGGGCGCAAATTCTCTCCGGGATCATGCAGCAGCAGGAAGACCCGTCGAGTTTGGCCAGCCGGTCGATCTTCGAGACGGCTTTCAAAGGGCATCCCTATGCCCGTGATAACAATGGAACGTCTGAAAGCGTTTCGTCGATAACCGCCAGCGATATGCGGGCCTTTGTCCGCCAGAGACTGGCACGGAACAATCTGATCATCGGTGTTGTTGGCGATATCGATGCGGAGACCCTGAAGGTCTATCTGGACAAGACGTTTGGCGCTTTGCCGGCAACGGCGGCACCGTGGCAACTGCCGATGATGGCACCAAAGCTGCAGGGCAGCGTGAAGGTGATCAATCAGGATGTCCCGCAAAGCGCGATCCAGTTCGCGCAGCCCGGCATCAGCCGCTCAGACCCCGATTTCTATACCGCGTATGTCCTCAACTACGTGATTGGCGGCGGTGGCTTTGTCTCGCGTCTTTATGAAGAAGTGCGCGAAAAGCGCGGCCTCGCTTATTCCGTCTATACGTATCTGATGCCGCTCGATGCCTCCGCCGCAATCATGGGCGGTGCCGGTACGGCCAACGAACGGGTCAGTGAAACCATTGCCACGGTCCGTGACGTGTGGAAAAAATTTGCCGCAGAAGGTCCGACTGCCGACGAATTGAATGATGCAAAAACCTATCTGACCGGGGCATTTCCGATGCGCTTCGTATCTTCATCGGCGATCGCAGAAACGCTGCTCGGCATGCAGGAAGACAATCTCGGTATCGATTATATCGACAAGCGTAATGGTTATATTGAGGCGGTCACCCTGGCCGATGCGAAACGGGTCGCGGCCAGATTATTCCAGCCGGACAAGCTCAGTTTCGCTATCGCCGGTCGCCCCCTGGGCGTTGTCCCCAGCGAATAAGCCGTCCAGAAATTTAAGCGTTTGCGAGGTGGTGCCGCGTGTCCGCTTTTGATACAAATGCCGATGTCGTTGATTTCTGAAACCGATGCTTGGCGAGTTCTCGAACAGCTGCGCGATCAGATGCGCGGGGTGTCGCTGGATGAATTGTTCCGTGCCGACCCGCGCCGTGCGGAAAACCATGCCGTCGACCTCGGCGATCTTTATGTCGATTATTCCCGCCAGCATCTGAACGAAGCCGTGATGGCAGCGCTTGAGCGGCTGGCCGAAGCAGCCGATCTGGCCGGTTTTCTGCATCGCATGGTCACAGGTGATGCGGTCAATATCAGCGAAGACCGGGCCGCCTTGCATTCCGCCAGCCGCGGCACCGACAGCGGCAAGGTCCCCGTATCGGACGCAATCAGCGCCACAGATGCGCGATTGCAGAGCTTCGTTGCTGCCGTTCATGACGGCACGATAAAAGATGCTTCCGGCAAGCCGTTCCGGGCCGTGGTCGCCATCGGTATCGGCGGTTCTGAACTGGGACCCAATCTGGTGCTGGATGCCCTGCGGGAAGGCCTGCCAAAGAAACTCGACGTACGCTTCTGCGGCAACATTGACGGTATTGCCTTCAGCCGGGCATTTGGCGGACTGGACCCTTCGGAAACACTTGTCGTCGTCATCTCCAAATCCTTCACGACTTCCGAGACGGCAGCCAATGCCGAGGGCGCAAAACGCTGGATGCAGGCCGGGGTTGGTGAGGACTGGGCCGAAAACTTTGCTGTGGTCAGCGCCAATGTGCAAGCGGCGTCCAAATTCGGTGTGGCGCCTGATCGGGTCTTTCCGATGTGGGATTGGGTCGGCGGGCGGTATTCGTTGTGGTCGGCGGTGGGTCTGCCTGTCGCTTTGGCTTATGGCTGGTCTGCGTTTGCCGCGATCCGGGATGGTGCCCGGCAAATGGATCAGCACATGCTGAACGCACCGCTCAGGGAAAATGCGCCGGTTATGATGGCCTTGCTGACGGTCTGGAACGCAAGCTTCATGGGTTACGGGGCTGAAGCCTGCGTGCCCTACGATACGCGCCTGTCTCTGCTGGTTGATCACCTGCAGCAGCTCGAGATGGAAAGTAATGGCAAGCGGGTGACGCAATCAGGCAGGCTGGTTGATTATGCCACGCAGCCGATTGTTTTCGGTGGTATCGGCGTCAATTCGCAGCATGCTTTCTTCCAGCAATTGCATCAGGGGACCACGGCGGCGCCGGTGGATTTTCTGATACCTGCCAAAGTCCCGGAAGGCGAAGAGGCGTTCCGCGATATGCTGGCAGCGGCTGCATTGGCACAGGCCGATGCGCTGGCTTTTGGTCGCGAAAATAATGAGCAGCCGCACCGCCACTATCCGGGCAACCGACCGTCGACCCTGATCATCTACAAGGATATGAACCCCGTCATTCTGGGCAAGCTGATTGCGCTCTATGAACACAAAACGGCGGCAGCCGCGGCGATCTGGGGCATCAATCCGTTTGATCAATGGGGGGTCGAACTGGGCAAAACGCTCAGCGCCGGTATTCGTCCGATGCTGAGCGGCAAGGAAGCGCCGACGCCTTCCCTGGCGCCGGTGATCGCGGCAATCCGGCGGATGCGCACGCCATGACCATTCGACGCCTGCCGGAAACGCTGGTCAATCAGATCGCCGCCGGCGAAGTCGTTGAACGTCCGGCTTCGGCGATCAAGGAACTGGTGGAAAACGCCATTGATGCGGGTGCCAGGCGGATCGAGATCGCGGTCCGTGACGGTGGCCAGACATCCATGTCCGTAACCGACGACGGCTGCGGCATGACGTCGGACGAGCTGTTATTGGCGGTCGAGCGTCATGCCACGTCCAAATTGCCTGATGATGATCTGAGCGCCATTGCAACGCTTGGCTTTCGGGGCGAGGCCCTGCCATCCATCGGCTCGGTCAGCCGCATGTCGATCACCAGCCGCAGCGCCGAAAGCGACGGGGCATGGTCGATCCGCATTGAAGGCGGTCGCATCAGCCCGCCCGAACCGGCGGCGCATTCGATCGGCACGCGGATCGAGGTGCGTGATCTTTTTTATGCCACGCCCGCGCGGCTGAAATTTCTGAAATCACCCAGAACCGAACAGTCCCGCATTCTTGAAGTTGTGCAGCGGCTGGCGATGGCGCATCCGGAAATCGCCTTTACCCTGAATGACGGCAACCGCGACAGTCTGAAACTTGCAGAAGCCTCCGGGGATCTGTTCGATGCCCGGCTTGAGCGGTTGGGCGGAATCATGGGGCGCGATTTCAGGGAAAACGCCTTTGCGATTGATGCCGATCGGGAAGGCTACAAACTGACCGGTTATGCCGGTGTGCCGACGTTCAATCGCGGCAACGCTGCAATGCAATTCCTGTTCGTCAATGGCCGTCCGGTCAAGGACAAGCTGCTGCTGGGCGCGGTGCGCGGTGCCTACAGGGAATTCCTGGCGTCTGACAGACACCCGCTGCTGGCCTTGTTTCTGGAACTGCCGGCCCGGCATCTCGACGTCAATGTACACCCTGCCAAAACGGAAGTGCGGTTTCGTGACGCCGGCATGGTGCGGGGGCTGATCGTCGGTGCACTCAGGCATGGATTGGCCGAGGCCGGACACCGTGCGTCGACAACGGTGGCCGGAGCAACGCTCGGTGCCTTCAGGCCCGGCGGTCTGCCGATGGGCCGGGGCGGCGGTGGTACTTATGCGTATCGGCCGGAACCTTATCCGCAGGCCGGGCTATCCGACCGGGCTCAGGATTTCTACCGGCCGCTTGACGGTCTCGACGCGGCGCCCTCGGCCCGGATGATGGAGGACCGCGCCAGCGACGACGGCGCACCCGTTCAGGATCATCCCCTGGGTGTGGCCCGTGCGCAGGTGCACCAGACGTATATCGTCGCGCAAACCAGCGACGGGATCGTCGTTGTCGATCAGCATGCGGCGCATGAAAGACTGACCCAGGAAAAGATCAAGGCGGCGATGGCGGCAGGCGGGGTGCAGCGACAGATGCTGCTGATCCCGGAGGTTGTCGAGATGGATGATGCGTCGTGCGAGCGGCTGCTGGCCCGCGCCGACGAACTGGCGGCGCTGGGTCTGGCGATTGAGCCGTTCGGCACCGGCGCCGTCGCGATCCGTGAGGTGCCGGCGTTGCTGGGTGAAACGGACGTGCAGGGTCTTGTTCGTGATCTTGCTGATGATCTGTCTGAATTCGACGGCGCCATCGCTCTTGAAAAGCGGATCGACGACGTTTGCGCAACCATGGCCTGCCACGGCAGCGTGCGCGCCGGCCGCCGGCTGAATGCGGATGAAATGAATGCCCTGCTCAGGGAAATGGAAGCGACACCGCATTCCGGCCAGTGCAGCCACGGTCGCCCGACTTATGTCGAGTTGAAGCTGGCGGATATCGAAAAGCTGTTCGGGCGGCGCTGAACCCTCTCCTTGGGGAGAGGGTGGCGAACGCAGTGAGCCGGGTGAGGGGACGCGACGGTCAGACCGTGTCAATTCACGCTGAGAAAACTCACCAGCGCTTTGCCGTATGTGCGTTGCTCCTCAAGTGCAAAGCCGCGCGGCGGATCGAACGGCCGTGCAGCCGGGGTTTCAACGACACACAGGCTTCCTGCACCGACCCAGCCCTTGGCCAGCAGCGACAGCAAGGCAGGTCCGGTACTATCCTGATCATAAGGCGCGTCGAGGAATGCCAGCTTGGCCGGACATTCGGCAATGCGCGGCGGTGGCGGCATCTTCGTCGCATCCAGCCTGAGCACGGTGACGGCACGGGCCTGACCCATGCTGCCGGCATTTTTCAGGATCGTCGCCCGTGCGACGTCATCGATGTCGATGAAGGTGACGGGTGTCGCACCGCGGCTCAACGCTTCCAGACCCAGAGCGCCGGTTCCGGCAAAGACGTCAATCACCGAAGCGCCCTCGATCTCGGGGGCGAACGCGGCATGGGTCAGGATGTTGAAAACGCTTTCCCGGGCCCGGTCCGCTGTCGGGCGGATGTCGCGGCCTTCGGGTGCAACCAAGCGCCGGCCTTTGAACTTGCCGGAAATAATTCTCATTTCAGGAACATGCCGACCTGTTCACGGAGCGCCTTGGGGCGGACCTCCTCGGCGTCGCCCTGTTCAAGGTTGCCGATCTGAAAAGGCCCGTATGCGGTGCGGATCAATCTGTTCACGGTCAGGCCGATGTGTTCCATGACCTTGCGGATCTCGCGGTTCTTGCCTTCTTTCAGGGTTACCGTCATCCAGGCATTGGCACCGGTACGGGTATCGAAATTGGCCGTGATCGGACCGTATTTGACGCCATCGACGGTGACGCCGTGGCCGAGCGACAGCAGCGACTTGGTATCGGCATTGCCGTGTACCCGGATGCGATAGCGCCGCGTCCAGCCGGTATCGGGCAACTCAAGCTTGCGGGCCAGCTCGCCGTCATTGGTCAGCAGTAAAAGCCCTTCGGAATTGTAATCAAGCCGGCCGACGGAAATAACCCGGGGCAGATGGGCAGGCAGGGACTGGAAAACAGTCTGGCGGCCCTGTGGGTCCTTGTGCGATGTGACGAGCCCTGTCGGCTTGTTGTAGCGCCAGAGCCGTGTCGGTTCTTTTTCGGGCAGGGCATTGCCGTCGACAACGACCCGATCACCGGATTTGATGACGCAGGCGGGGGTGGTCAGTTTCTTGCCGTTGACCTCGACCCGGCCCTCTTCGATCCAGCGTTCGGCCTCGCGCCTTGAGCACAGGCCGGCCCTGGCCATGACTTTGGCGATGCGTTCGCCGTCGGATGATTTCTGTTCGGTCTTTGCCATGGTCATGTGGTGCCGTCCGCGCTGTCGAAAGTCAAGCGTACTTGACCGGATCGCCGGACGGGGCCACCAATGGGGTATGAACGGCAAAGACAGTGACATGATGGCATTGGCCCTGGATCAGGCACGCCGGGCAGCGGCCCGGGGCGAAGTGCCGGTCGGTGCCGTGCTGGCTGCGGCCGATGGGCGTGTGCTGGCGGCTGCCGGCAACCGGGTTGAGGAATTGTCCGACCCGACGGCACATGCTGAAATACTGGTGATCCGCGAAGCCGCTGCCGATGGGCACTCACCCCGGCTGATCGGCGCCGAACTGTTCGTGACGCTGGAGCCTTGCGCCATGTGTGCGCAGGCCCTGTCTCTGGCCCGGGTGCGCCGTGTCGTGTTCGCGGCCTATGATCCCAAGGGCGGTGGCGTCGAGCATGGGGCCCGTGTGTTTTCGCACGCCACCTGCCATCACGTGCCGGATGTGATCGGCGGGCTGCTGGAAAGCGAGGCTGCGGAGATGCTGCGCGACTTTTTCAGGGAAAAACGTTGAACTTGCCAATGAGGTGAGACGCTAGGTGCAGGGCGTTGATCGCATAACCCGTCATTCCCGCGAAAGCGGGGACCCAGAATAATCACCGTATAGCTGGGTTCCCGCTTTCGCGGGGATGACGATGGGGTGCGAACTTGAAGTCTTCGTGGATATTCGCTCAGGTTTCCGGTGCCAGCGGCAGATTGACCAGCAGGTTTTGCGGTTTCAGGCGCAGCCGCTTTTTTCGTTCATGGCGAGACCCATATAAATTGGCCGGCCGGCGATGTCGGCCTGCATCAGGCTCGGGTCTTTGAAGTCCATTCGGAACAGGGTCAGCAGCCGTTCCATGCGCTCCTCGTCGACATCGCGATCATCATAAAGATCATTGAGAAGTGCGCTGGATTCCGTATCCAGTCCGATATGCCAGACCCATTTCTCGTCGGTTATTTTCTGCACCGGCTGAATTTGCACTTCGGCACCGGTGAAATGCTGGACCCAACCCTCAAGCACGCGGCAGAGCGCATCCAGACCCTGGCGGGCAAACGACAGATCAAGCACCATGTCGTGGCGTTCGTCGCGCTGCCAGTATTTGTGTGCGTTTTCGGCCTGCATGACGTCCAGTTCGACCTGACGCGGCTTGATGCCGCCCTCGACCAGCAATTCGCCGATGGTCCCCATGCCGCCTGTGCTGGCGAGCATCTCGACGGTTTCAAGATCGCCGGAAAGAATTGCGCCTTCATGGACGGTGACGGTCTGTTCGCGAAAGAGTATTTCGCCGGCGCGGGCGCGGAAGGGATCATCCGTGCCGTCCAGAACCGCACGGGTGATGATCTGCGTCATCTGATCCAGAAAAATCGGTGCCGTCTTGATGTTGCCGTCGCGAAACAGGTTGAGATAACAGGCCTCGAGCGTGCCGGCGGCAACGAGGCGGTCCCTGAAGTCGATCAGCACCCGGTAATTGTCACGCCCGTCCGCATCTTCCAGCTTGTCGATTTCGGCCCCGGAAACCGGCCGTTTCGGCTCGTTCAGCAGCGCCGCATGCAGCGCGCGTTCCTTGTCGCAGGATTCCTCGACCGGAGCGATTTCAGGGCGCTGCAGGTAAGCCTTGAGAAAGCTTTCCGTGACGCTCAGGTGGCCGTGCAGATCCGGCACCAGCAATGCATAGCCGCTGTTCTGCCAGAAATTCGGCCGACGCGCAGCCATCGGCGGGGGCAGGTTATCCATCTGCGTGTCCCCGATCCATCCTTCGAGACGGCACCCGGAAGGATTCCGGGTGCCTCCTCAGGATGAGGGGCAGATGGGTTGCTTCACGCCTCATGCTGAGGAGCGAAGCGTCTCGAAGTATGAGGCTAACCGGCAAGGTCATCAGTTGTGGCCGGAAATTTCGGCGTGCAGCGGTTTGCTGGCTTCGAATTTGGCTTTCTGCTCATCCGTGGCGGGTTTCTGATACTGCGCCTTGAATTCATCATAAGGCATGCCGTAGATCATTTCCCGGGCTTCGTCGGATGTCAGTGTCTCACCGTGCGCTTCGGCGGCGGCGACCATCCAC
This sequence comes from uncultured Rhodospirillales bacterium, assembly GCA_965284225.1. Lineage (GTDB taxonomy): Bacteria > Pseudomonadota > Alphaproteobacteria > Rhodospirillales > Casp-alpha2 > UBA4479. Next base: position 259,167 of record CBDIRN010000002.1, on the reverse strand, counting down.
TTCGACAGACAGTTCCGGCAAAATCCGGCGGTGTTCATGATGTCGATGTTCTGTACATCGGTGCGTTTCTGCAGGTGCTTGACCAATCCGCGGAAGGCGGCGGCCTGAATTTCGATGAGTGTCTTTTCGTCCATGATGGTTCCCTCAATCCGGTTCTTTTATCCTGCGTTCGATATGGTCATCCGGCGCGGGCTTTGCCAGTGTCAGCAGTTATTGGCCTGCCAGTAACGATTTTCTTGGCTCATCGTCCCAAGGCTCGCCAGCCTTATCGTCCCACGGCTCGCCAGCCTTATCGTCCCACGGCTCGCCAGCCGATGTCTCGCCGGCAAAACCCCTTCGGCCAATCAATCAGATCGACGCCCTTATAGGCCAGCGTTTGCGCAGCTTCGACAGTGTCGCCAAGTGCCGTTACGCCAAGAACGCGCCCGCCATTGGCCAGCAGTGCCCCGTCGTCGCCCAGCACTGTTCCGGCATGGAACACCACGACATCTTTCAGGGCATCAGCATCGGCAACGCCCTTGATCTCGCTGCCTTTGATATAGGTGCCGGGATAGCCTTCCGCCGCCATGACCACGGTCAGGGCAACACGGCTGTCCCACTTCAGTTTGATTTTATCAAGTTTGCCTTCGGCGGCAGCGAGCAGCATTTCGAGGGCATCGGATTGCAGCCGCGCCATGATCGGCTGGCATTCCGGATCGCCGAACCGGCAATTGAATTCGATCACCTTGGGCCCGTCTTCGCCGATCATCAGGCCGGCGAAAAGTACACCTTTATAAGGCTTCCCTTCCCTGGCCATCGCTTCCACGGTCGGTGTGATGATCTCGTCCATGACGCGTTTTTGCATGGCGTCATCTAATATCGGTGCCGGGGTATATGCCCCCATGCCGCCGGTATTCGGGCCGTGATCGCCATCGTGTACCTGTTTGTGGTCCTGTGCGCCGGCCAGCGGGATCGCCCGGGTGCCGTCGCAGAGCGCAAAAAAGCTGGCTTCTTCACCGATCAGGAATTCCTCGATAACAATTTCCTGCCCAGCCGCGCCGAAAGCTTCCTCGATCATGATCTGATCGACGGCGGCATAGGCTTCATTGACGCTGTGGCTCAGAATCACACCTTTGCCGGCGGCAAGGCCATCGGCTTTGACGACAACCGGCTTGTTCTTGATGCGGATATATTCCTTGGCCCCATCGGGCTCATCGAAGCGCTGGTAATCAGCGGTCGGAATGTCGTACTTGGCCAGCAGATCCTTCATCATGCCTTTCGAGCCCTCAAGCTCGGCGGCGGCAGCGGAAGGGCCGAAGACCGGCAATCCCATCGCTTCGATCCGGTCCGCCAGTCCGGCGACGAGCGGCGCTTCAGGGCCGATCACTACAAAATCGATCTCAAGGTCTTTGACCGCAGCGCAAATACCGCTGATGTCTTCGGCATCTATATCCAGGCATTCAGCAACACTGGCGATCCCGGCATTGCCGGGTGCGGCATAAAGCTCCGTCAGTTTCGGTGATTTCCGCATCGCCCACGCCAGCGCGTGTTCGCGCCCGCCACCGCCGACCAGTAATACCTTCATGCAGTCATGCTCCCATTTGCCGACGTTTGCTCAAGTTCATACGGCCTTCCACTCGGCGGTTGTCATCTCCGCCCGCTTGAGACATACAGTCTAGTTATGAGCGACGCGTCGTCTACCCACAATAGTGGAGATAACGTTCCGGTATTTTCCGTGACCGAACTGTCCGGTCTGGTTAAATCAACCGTTGAAGGTGCGTTCCAGCACGTCCGCATCCGGGGCGAATTATCCGGCTTCAAGCGGGCCGCTTCCGGACATCTGTATTTCTCCCTGAAAGATGAAAACGCTGTCATGGACGGTGTGTGCTGGCGCACGTCGGCAGGTCGTCTGGGCATCAAGCCGGAAGATGGCATGGAAGTCATCGCCACCGGGCGGATCACGACCTATCCCGGACGCTCGAAGTACCAGATTGTCGTCGAAACCATGGAACTGGCGGGCGAGGGTGCGCTCCTCAAACTGCTCGAAGACCGCAAGCGCAAACTCGCCCTTGAGGGATTGTTCGATGAAGACCGCAAACGTGACCTGCCGTATCTGCCGGACGTCATTGGCGTCGTAACGTCGCCGACCGGGGCGGTGATCCGCGATATCCTGCACCGTCTGGCTGACCGTTTTCCGCGTCATGTGCTGGTCTGGCCTGTGCTGGTGCAGGGTGAGGGTGCTGCCGAGCAGATATGCCCGGGCAATCCGGGGCTTCAACGATCTGCCGGCAGATGGACCGGTCGCCCGTCCGGATTTGCTGATCGTCGCCAGAGGCGGCGGTTCGCTTGAAGATTTGTGGGCCTTTAACGAAGAGGTTGTGGTGCGGGCCGCTGCAGAAAGCGACATTCCCCTGATTTCTGCCGTCGGTCATGAGACGGACTGGACCCTGATTGATCTGGCCTCCGATCAGCGCGCACCGACGCCGACGGCGGCGGCGGAAATGGCGGTGCCGGTGCGTTTCGATGTGATGGCGCAGGTTGCCGACAGCGAAGGGCGATTGCTGCGGGCGATCCGCCGCCGGACCGAGAGCAAAACACGGGAAGTGGCGGCGCTGGCCCGGGGACTGCCGAACTTGCAGCGGCTTGTGGAAGCCGCCGAGCAGCGACTGGATGACTGGTCGGAACGCCTCGGCAATGCGCTCAAGGCCGGTCTCAGGCAGCGCCGGCAGCGATTGCCGAAGCAGATTAATCCGCCCAGACGCGCCATCGCGCATGCCCGTCAGCAGTTCGAAGCCGCTGACCAGAGGCTGAAAATATCCTGGCAGAACAGGCTCGCGGACCGGCGCAAGGCAATCGCTCATCAGTCCCAGTTACTGGAGAGCTATTCCTACGAGCGGGTGCTTGATCGGGGTTTCGCCCTGCTGACGACGCCGGCAGGCAAGGCCGTCACCGCCGTTGCCGCCCTGTCACCGGGCGATGACGTCAATATCCGCCTTAAAGATGGTGTCACGGCTGGCGCGCATCGCCGGCTCGGGACCGGCGGCGCCGAAGCCGCGAAAACCTTTAAAACGGGCAACAGATGACGATGACTCACAAGGCTCCTTGCTGTGATCTTCAGCCCTCACCTGTTCGATCCGAGAGTCCCTCTCCCCCTTCACGGTGGAGAGGTCAGGTGAGGGGACTGCTTGTCTGTGTGCTGCTGATATGCCTGACAGTTCAGGCGCGGGCAGAGGTTCCTCTCGTGCTTCAAGGGCAAGCGGCAGAAGGGGGACTGCTCATCGGCAAGACCAGTCCGGGCGCACAGATCACGCTCGACGGGCAGTCCGTCCCGATGGCGCCGGATGGCCATTTTCTGCTCGGATTCGGGCGTGAAGCTGCAGGCATCAAGCATCTGCAGATCGCTCATGAAGGGGATCGGAAAGATCACGAAATCTCTGTAACGGCGCGAAGCTTCAGAATTGAGAGAGTTGACGGCTTGCCGGAGCGTAAGGTGACGCCGGACCCCGTTGCCATCGCCCGCATCAATCAGGAAAAGGCCGAAATGGCAGAAGCCAGACAGACGACGGATTCATCACCGATGTTTTTGTCCGGCTTCACGTGGCCGGCGGTCGGGCGTCTGTCCGGTGTTTATGGCTCACAGCGTATCCTGAACGGCAAGCCGCGCCGGCCGCATTTCGGAACGGACGTCGCGGCACCCGAAGGAACGCCGGTCCATGCGATCGCTGATGGGCGGGTGATTTTTGTCCATGCGGGGATGTTCTTTAACGGCAAGACGGTCCTGATTGATCACGGTCTCGGGCTGCGCTCGGTCTATATTCACTTGAGTGAAACGACGGTCACGGCAGGCACGATGGTCAAGGGCGGCGTGAAAATCGGTGCCATTGGCGCGACCGGCCGGGCGACCGGGCCACACCTGCATTTCGGCCTGACGCTGGATGAAACGCCGATTGACCCGGAACTGGTGCTGGGACCCATGCCGCAATAACTGCGACGGCGGGAGGTCAGAAATGTCATATAGGGGATTTGAACGTCGTGTGCTAGGATGTGGGCAGTTCGAAATAGGAGACCATCATGCGTTTTGGATTTCTTGCTCTTGCCCTGACGGCGTTCGTTGCATTTGCCGCGACCCCCGTTCTCGCTGAATGCGCCCCCGGACATACGAAAACCGTGGCAGCACCGGCACAGACGACGATTGCCGACGCGCCGATCAAGCAGTCTGCGCCTTCCGGTAGCTGATACCGGTACGGTTCGGTTTATTCGGTTATTGGCTCAGTTATTGTTGGGCCAGCGGTTGTGCAGCCACAGCCACTGGTCTGGCTTGTCGCGAATCCAGCTTTCGATGATCTGATTAGTTTGTCCCATGAAGCGGGCAATGTCGGCTTGCTTGTCGCCGGTATCTTCGGCGTAGATCGGCGCTGATATCTCAATCCTGAAATAGGCACCGCCCTCTCGGATCACGCGGGCGCCGATAACCGGGCATGCGAAGCGCAGGGCCATTTGCGCCAACGCTGGTGCCGTCATGACGTCCGCGCCGAAAAAAGGTACCGGAATGCCGTCATTCATTTTCTGATCGATCATGATGCCCACGTGCTTGCCATCGCGCAGCGCCTTGATCATCTGTTTGGCGCCCTCGCTGCCTTTCGGGATCATCATGTCGCGATACTGCTGCCGCCCGCTCAGATAAAGCTTTTGTACCCAGCGGTTATTGGCTTCGCGGTAGACGAAGGCAGAGGGGACATCGTGCGTGAAGGCAGTCAACGGTGCCAGTTCCCAGTTGCCGACATGAGCACTGAGATAAAATCCGGGCTCGCCGTCATCTCTGAAATGCTGAAGATGCTGCATCCCGTCAATGCGGATGCGCGGCTTCGCCCCGTCGAAGGTGAAAGCGCCAAGATGCGGAAACTCGCCAACGGTGCGGCCCAGATTGTCCCACATGCCGATGACGATCCGTTCCACCTCGATGCCGGAAAGTTCCGGAAAAGCGCGCCTGATGTTGTCGCGGGCACGGGCTGAGAGCTTCAGGCCGGGGCCAATCGACCTGGCCAGCCACCCCCCAAACGCCGATGCCCAATCCAGCGGCAGTATCCGGAACAAGGCCCATATCATCGAAGCTCCCAAAGCTTCGAGAGGGTGGCGAATATATTTTTCAGTGGGAGTTTCCGGGCGGAGCATGGCGCTAGCTTAACCCGATACGCGCGGCAAGAAAGCCCTGCAGGGCGGCATCATCTTTCCAGGCAAGGCAAACCGGGAACGGGATGACCCGGCTTTGCAGGCTTTCCGGCACGCGGACGTGATCTTTTTCCGTGGTCACGAGGTCGCAGCCGTTATCGGCGGCGGCACGCAACAGCGTCTCAATCTCGTGCGCCTGATACGGATGGTGGTCCGGATAGGGCTGGGCCATGATAATATCGGCCCCGGCTTCCGTCAGGGTTTGGAAAAATTTCCGGGGACGGCCGATCCCGGCAAAGGCGATGACTCTTTTCCCGGCAACCGGGCTGGCGTCAGGTGCCGGTTTGATGGCGGCGCTGAAGCGGGGCAGCGTTGCCGGGATGTCTGGTGCTCCGGCGCTTTCGTCGCCGATCACGCAGAGACAGCATCGGTGCGGGCGAAGGCACTGGCCGCGCTCTCGCGCAATGGACCGGCCGGGAACACACGGCCATTGCCAAAGCCGTAACCGCCATCAATCACCAAAAGGCTGATGGTTTTGGTCAGGGCCGGGTTCTGAAAGCCGTCATCCATGATCAGGATTCCGGCACCGGCGGCCGAGGCCGCTTTTGCCGTTGCCGTGCGGTCGCTGCCAACCCAGGTCGGGGCATGCCGGGACAGGATCAGGGGCTCGTCCCCAACCATCTCGACTTTGTGATGGCTTGCATCAACACGCAGTGGGCCACTTACGGAGCCGCGATACCCTCTGGAGAGGACATGCGGGTTCCTGTTGGCAAACCGCTTCACGAGATCGATGCAGATCTGCGTTTTGCCGGCACCGCCGATGACCGCATTGCCGACACAGATGACCGGAACGGGAGCCCGCCACAACGGTTCCTGATGGGCTCTCCGCTGAGTGATTGCGCCATATGCGCAGCCGAGCGGCGTCAACAGGTTGCCCAGCAGCGTTCCGATCAGCCCGTGTTGACCATGAGACCAGAAATCAGGTGCGCGCATGGCCGCGTCCTTCAACGGTATCAAGCAGCGGTGAGATGCGGTCCATGAAAACTTCAAGCACTCTGGATTCACGGATGACGTATTCATAAGCGGCGCCGGCCCGGGCCTGTGCCTGCTTGGGTTCGGAAAGATCTCTACCAACGGCGACCGCCAATGCTTCTGCGTCGGCAACAATTTCCAGTCCACCGGCGGCAGCCATGGTCCGGGTGATCTCGTCGAAGTTCCAATAATGCGGGCCAATGATGATGGCGGCGCCGAGCCTTGCCGGCTCAATGGTATTCTGTCCGCCGGCAGGTACCAGCGACTTGCCCATGAAGACAATCGGCGAAAGGCGGAAGAACAGGCCCAGTTCTCCCAGGGTGTCGGCCAGGTATATATTTGTTTCCGGGGTCACGGGCTCACTGTTCGAGCGCACCGCGACAACGGCACCCTGCTGGCGCAGGGCGTCGGCGATCCCGGGGCCGCGATCAGGGTGCCTTGGGACAATAATCGTCAACAGTTCAGGATGATTGCTGCTGACTTTCTGATGAGCATCGTAAGGCGATCTCTTCTTCGCCTATGGTGGGTGCTGGCGGCAAGCCACATCGGTCGCAGTCCCGTTCGGGCACGGATTTCAGCCAGCGTTGCCTCGTCGCAGGGCAATGCAGGCACAGCGAATTTCATGTTGCCCATGCGTGCAACCTCTGGCGCGCCCAGAGCCTTGAACCGCTCGGCATCGTTTTCCGATTGCGCCAGCACAAGCGCGAAGCAGCCCAGCAATCGCCGGGCAAGGCTTTCCCATCGCTGCCATCTGAGGAATGACGGCGGCGACATTCTGGCGTTGACCAGAACCATCGGAATTTTGCGCCGGTAGGTTTCGACAACCAGATTTGGCCACAGTTCGGATTCCCACCAGAATGCGACATCGGGTTTCCAGTGATCGAGAAAGCCCTGCACATAAGGAATCCGGTCAACCGGAACGAACTGGTGGATGGCGCCTTCAGGCAGCCTTTCCCGCATCAGTCGCGCTGATGTTACGGTGCCGGTCGTGACCAGAACCGTTGGCGCGTTGGCGCGTGAGATGATTTCGGATATGGCCGGCAGCATGGAAAGCGATTCGCCGATACTGGCACCATGCATCCAGACCAGATGACCTTCGGGTCTTGGCATGACCGGCCGCCCCAGGCGTTCATTGAACCGTGCCGCATCTTCCTTGCCACGGCCAAGCCGCTTTTTCAGAAAGATAGAGATCAGCGGTGCGCCGATCGTCGTCGCGAAGCGGTAAAGCGACAGGATCATCGGGATTGCTCTTGTGCTTCGGGGAAGGGCTCAACCGGTTCGCGGGACGTCATCCGGTCCGCTTCCCTGGATAATGTATTGATCCGCTCTTCCAGTTTTAGCCTGAGGTCATTAACCGTTTTCTCATCGGCATCCTTCGGCACGCGTAGTGGCTCGCCCCAGATCAGAATGCCATTTGAAAATGGCATCGGGATCAGAAATCGGTCCCATGATTTCAGCAGTTTGCCGTTTTCAATGCCGCAGCCGAGCGGCAGGACAGGTGCGCCGGTTAATCGGGCCAGGTTGATCACGCCATCGGTGGCATGCATCCGGGGTCCGCGCGGTCCGTCCGGCGTTATGCCGACCCATTCGCCATTTTTCAGCGCCTTGATCATTTGTCTGAAGGCGCCGGCACCGCCCTTCGATGACGAGCCCCTGATCCAGTCGATGCCCAGAGGTTTGACAGCATAGGCAATCAACTCGCCGTCGCGATGTCCGCTGATCAGCATTTTGAATGGCCACGGTTTACGCCACGAGTAGGGTGCGATCAGCAGCCTGCCGTGCCAGAAGGCGAGAATGGCTGGCTGGTCGCTGTCATACAGCGCATCAAAATGCTCCTTGCCGGCGAAGCGCCAGCGACCGGAATGCCATACCAGCCGGATGTATTGCGCGGCAATCCAGCAGGCAATGATCCTGAACGGCGTGCTTTTGATAATTCTTTTTGAGATGCTCTTTAACAAGGCACGCGCGCTCAACTGTTTTTAACGCTGGCAAGAACATCCGCTTCGGATGCGAATTGCAGCGCATACAATTTTTCATAGGCACCGTTCCGGGCGAGCAGTTCCGCGTGCGACCCCTGCTCGATGATGGCGCCGTTCTGAATGACGTAGATCAGATCAGCGCCGACGATCGTCGACAGCCGGTGTGCGATCACCAGCGTGGTACGGTCCTTCATCAGGTGGTCCAGCGCCTGCTGAACATGCCGTTCGGATTCCGTATCCAGTGAAGATGTTGCTTCATCGAGCAAAAGGATCGGCGCGTTTTTCAAGATCGCGCGGGCAATCGCCAGACGTTGCCGCTGACCACCGGAAAGCTTGATGCCGCGCTCACCGACCATGGTATCGAAGCCCTGCGGCAATTCCTGGATGAAATCGAGGGCGGCGGCATGACGTGCGGCATCCTCGATATCCGCTTCGGACGCGCCGGGTCTGCCATAGGCGATGTTGGCCCGGACCGTATCGTCAAACAGCATCACTTCCTGGCTGACCAGAGAGATATTGGCGTAAAGGCTTTCCAGGGTGACATCGCGGACATCGGTGCCGTCGATGGTGATCGAACCTTCATCAACATCATAGAACCTCGGAATCAGGTTGAGGATCGTCGATTTGCCGGCACCGGACGGGCCGACCAGCGCCACCGTCTTGCCTGAGGGTATGGACATGTCGACATCTTTGAGGGCCGGTTGCCCTTCGACATAGGCGAAGCCGATATGCTCAAGCCGGATCGAGCCGTTTACCGGCACCTGCATGGCTTTTGCGCCCGGGCGTTCCTGAATGCCTGAAACCATGTCGATCAGATCGAACATCCGTTGTGCGCCGGCCAGGCCTTCCTGCAGGCTGGCGTTCAGATTGGCCAGACGCTTCATCGGCTCATACGCCAGAAGCAGGGCGGTGATGAACGAGAAAAATGATCCGGGGTCGAGATTCTGGTGAATGACGCGAAAGCCGCCATAGACAATGACGATGGCGACGGCGATGCCGCCGAGGGTTTCCATGATCGGGCTCGAGAGCGCGCGTATCCGGTTTGATTTGATGTTCAGCTTGAAAATACGCTCAACCAGTCCCGATACCCGCGAGGTTTCATATTTTTCCATGCCGTAGGCTTTGACGACGCGGATGCCCTGGAAACTCTGGTCAAGGATCGCCGTGAACAGGCCGTTTTCTTCTTGGGTATTCGCCGTCACTTTCCGCATCCGTTTGCCAAGCCGGACAATCGGATAGACGGCGACCGGAAATATGAAGAACGAGATTGCAGCCAGTTGCCAGTCCTGCACGAACATCACCGTGACCAGACCGATCAGGGACAGGAATTCTTTGCCAAGGCCGGTAAAGGCATTGGAAACTGCCGAGCGCATATTGTTGATGTCGACCAGAAACCTTGAAACCAGACGGCCCGACGGCATGGAATTGAAGAAGCCGAGATCCATGCCGATCAGATGACGGTAGAGACGTGTCTGGCAGTCGGCGACGATCCTGAGACCGACATAGGCCATCAGGAGTGACTGCCCGTAACTGGCAATGCCTTTGGCCAGAAAAGTCACCAGAACGAATCCGGACACCAGCCACAGCATATCTTCGTTCTTGGCAATGAAGACATCATTGACGATCGGCTTCATCAGATAGGCGGACATCGCCGTGGTGCCCGATACCACCGCCATGCAAAGCAGCGCCAGCGCCAGATATCCCCAGTAATGGCGTACATTTTCGCGCACCAGTCGACGGACCAGCACTTCCGTGGACAAGTGGGCGTTTGTTTTCTTTTCGTCTTTGCTTTTCAAGGCGTTGCGTCCCCTTGTTTTGTTCGCCGGGACATTACCACGCGGAAAAGCAGGGGCCAATGCGCTAAGCAGCAGAGATTGCAGTTCATGAACGGCATCAAGCGTGCACGATATTTGGGCAAGCCGTCATCCCGGTCAAACCCCGGTTAGGGGTGCGAGCCGGGACCCATGCCTGATATCGCACGCAACGCGGGCATGGGTCCCGGCTCGTAAACCTCACAGCTGCAGCCTTTCAGGCTACAGGCTCGGCTAACGTCCGGGATGACGGAAAAGATGTCAGGCGGCGGCTGTCTTGACCGCGTGCTCGCCCCGAAACGGGTACAGATTGTTGAAAAACTGCCCGATCGAGCGGTCCCACGCATAGCCTTCCGCGTGTTTGCGGCAGAGGGCAGGGTCAATGGTGAGGGCCTTTTTGACGGCATCGGCGAGGTTTTCACTCAGCACGCCGACCGGCGCATCGCCGATCACGTCGAGCGGCCCCGGAACGGGATAGGCGGCAACAGGTAATCCCGAAGCCAGCGCCTCCAGCAGCACAAGGCCGAAGGTATCGGTCCGGCTCGGGAACACGAAGACGTCGGAAGCGGCGAAATGCCGGGCCAGTTCTTCGCCTTCTTTCGAGCCGACAAAACGGGCATCAGTGTAGGTCTGCTCAAGATACGCCCTGGCCGGTCCGTCGCCGACAACCAGCTTCGTGCCGGGGATATCAAGGCGGAGAAAGGCTTCGATATTTTTTTCAATGGCAACCCGGCCGACAAACACACTGATCGGGCGGGGCCAGTTCAGGAACGATTTGTCGCGGGGATGGAACAACTGGGTATTCACGCCCCGGGTCCAGCGCACGATGTTGTTGAAACCTCGCGAACTCAGATCGTCTTCGATGGTCTGTGTCGCCACCATCAGTCGCTTGCCGGCATTGTGGAAGGCGCGGAGATGCGCGTAGCTCCAGCTCAGCGGCAATCTGCACCGCGCATGGATGTATTCGGGGAATCGGGTGTGATAGGCGGTCGTAAACGGATAGCCGCGGGCGATACAGTGTTTGCGGGCGGCCTGACCGAGGGGGCCTTCGGTTGCGATGTGGATCGCCTCCGGGCGGAACGCCTCAATCAGGGTTGCCGTTTTTGCGCCAGGCAATACGGCCAGTCGAATTTCCGGATAGGTCGGGCAGGGGATGGTCCGGAAGCGATCCGGTGTGATCATCTGGACCGTATGGCCCCGGTCGATCAGACCCTGCCTAACCGTATCGAGAGAGCGGACGACGCCATTGACTTGAGGAAGCCAGGCGTCGCTGACGATGAGGATTCGCATGTGTCTTTCTCCAGCAGCGAGAGCCCTTGCATCTCGGCCCAGTGTAAAATCTCAAGTCTGCCGTCTTCGTGTTCGACCAGTGCGGTGCAGCTTTCAACCCAGTCGCCGTCGTTGCAGTAGGTGATGCCGTCAATGTTGCGGATTTCAGCGGAATGGATATGACCGCAGATGACGCCATCGGTGCCACGGCGGCGCGCTTCATCAACCACGGCGTCTTCGAATTTTGATATGTATTCGACGGCGTTCTTGACCTTGTGCTTCAGATACGCTGACAGCGACCAGTAGGGCAGGCCGAATTTGCGGCGGATAAGGTTGAACCACAGGTTCACGGCAATCGCCGCGCTATAGGCATTGTCGCCCAGAAACGCGAGCCACTTGGCGTACTTGATGACGCCGTCGAAGCGGTCGCCATGCAGCACCAGATAGCGCTTGCCGTCTGCCATCGTATGCACCGTTTCATACAGCACGGCGACGCGACCGAAGCGATGGTTGGTGAAGTCGCGGAAATTTTCGTCGTGGTTGCCCGGGATGTAGATCACCCGCGTGCCCTTGCGGGCCTTGCGCAGAACTTTCTGGATGACGTCGTTGTGTGCCTGTCGCCAGTACCACGAACGCTTCATGCGCCAGCCGTCGATGATGTCTCCGACCAGGTAGAGATACTTGCTTTCCGTATTCTTGAGAAAATCGAGCAGCATCTCTGCCTGGCAGCCGGGCGTGCCGAGATGGATGTCGGAAATCCATATGCTTCGGTAGCGGTGCCGCGTTGTTGATAATTCGTTCACTGTCTTTGTCGATCTCTGCCCAGTACTACATCATTTAGTAGTCGGACAGTAACCGAGACACATTTTACTTTTGTGACGAATCATAACATTCATGATTTTGTCACATGACTTACACATATTTTTGATGTTGGTTATCAACCGGAATTAATAGTGGATTATTTCAGGAGAATGACGTCGTGACTTTGTCTGCCCCTCTCTCCGCGCGACCTAACCGGCGCGTTCTCGTGATCCATAATCCGACCGCTGGCTGGCGCCGCCGCCGCCGGTTTGAGAGAATTCTCAGCGCCCTGATCCGTGAAGGTGTCGCGGTTGATGTGCGGCCGACGACGAAGCGTGGTGATGCCGAAGCTTTCGCCCGGGCCGCCGATATTCATCACCACGATGTCATTGCCGTGGCCGGCGGCGACGGCACGATCAACGAAGTGGTCAACGGACTTGGCGACAAGAAGCTGCCGCTGGCCGTGATCCCGCTCGGCACGGCCAATGTTCTGGCCCACGAAATCGGCCTCGGCGGATCGCCTGAGGCAATCGCCAAAACGATTGCGCACGGCCAGCCCAAGGCGATCTCGGTCGGCATCGTCAACGGACGCCGCTTTGTGATGATGGCCGGTTTCGGTTTCGATGCGCATGTGGTCGCAGAAGTAAGGCCGGCTGTGAAGAAATTCCTGGGCAAAACCGCTTATGTGCTGTCGACCCTCAAAACATTGTTGTCGTTCAAGTTCCCGCAATACCGGGTGGTCGTTGATGGCGCCACCTACGATGTTGCTTCGGCGGTAATTGCCAACGGGCATTTCTATGGCGGCACCTTCGTCTGTGCCCGCGATGCCCGGCTCGAGGACCCGACCCTGCATGTTGTTCTGTTCATGAAGCCGGGTGCGTTGCGCACCATCCGCTATGCGGTCTGGCTGGCACTGGACCGGCTTGACCGCTTGCCCGACGTCAAAATCGTACCGGCGACGGATATTGTCGTAGAGCGGGTCGGCAACGAACCGGTGCAGGGCGACGGGGATATCCTGGCCAACCTGCCGGCACGGATCACGCTTGCCCCGGCGGCACTGGCGCTGATGATGCCGTCTTGACGCCCCCTCATCCTGTCCTTCTCCCGGGGGAGAAGGGACTCACGCCGCACCAGCCCTCTCCCTGGGGAGAGGGTGGCGCGCAGCGCCGGGTGAGGGGCTTGCCTGCCCCCTGATGGTCATCCCATCCTACCTGCCCGCGATGGTCATGCCATCCTACCTGCCCGCGATGGTCATACCATCCTATCGCCCCGCGATGGTCATACCATCGACACGCACCGTCGGTGCGTTGGTGCCGCGTTTGAATTCAAGATCATCGGCCGGAGTCAGGTGCATGAACATGTCGGCCAGATTGCCGGCAATGGTGATTTCGTTGACCGGATAGGCGATTTCGCCGTTTTCGATCCAGAACCCGCCGGCGCCTCTGGAATAATCACCGGTGATCGTGTTGACGCCCATGCCGATCAGCTCGGTGACATAAAAGCCGTTCTTGATGTCGGCGATCAGTTCATCCCTTGAGACCGTACCCGCCGCCAGATGCACGTTCGTCGAGGACGGACTTGGCGGCCCACCGGTGCCACGCGACGCATGGCCGGTCGTTTGCAGACCCAACTGCCGGGCCGTCGCAAGATCGAGTATCCAGGTGGTCAAGCGCCCGTCTTCGATCAGGTTGCGCTTTTGCGTGGCGATGCCTTCGCCGTCAAAGGGCTTCGAGCTGAGACCCCGTTTGCGCAGCGGGTCATCTATGATGTTGATGCCGTCGGCGAAGACCTGAGCTGCCATCTTGCTGGCTAGGAAGGTGGTGCCGCGGGTTACCGACTGCCCGTTGATGGCGCCGGTGAAGTGCCCGACCAGCGAGGATGCGACCCGTGGATCATAGACGATCGGCAATTGTGCGCTTTCGGCCTTTCTGGGGTTCAGGCGCTTGACGGTGTTCTCGCCGGCCTTGGTGCCGACGCTGACGGGATCGTCAAGATCGCTCAGCCAGACCGCTGATGAATAGTCGTAATCCCGCTCCATTTTCGTGCCTTCACCGGCAACGACGCTGACGCTGACGGAAAACCGTGATCCCTGGCGGGTGCCGTTGAAGCCGTTGGTGCCGGCGAGGTAGACCGTTGACTTGCCGAAGCTGACACCGGCACCTTCGGAATTGGTGATGCCTTTGACGGCTCTTGCGGCATCCTCGCAAGCCCGGGCCATGTCGATCATCTGCTCGGCTGTCGGTTCGGCCGGATCGTATTCTTCGAGATCCGGGATTGATGTTGCCAGTTGTTCAGGGTCGGCAAGGCCTGCATAGGCATCTTCGGGAACAGCGCGGGCCATGGCGATGGAACGGTCCAGCAGTTCCGTCAGGGCCTGCTTTGATAAATCCGATGATGAAACGACGGCCTGACGTTTGCCGATCAGCACGCGCAGACCCAGATCCCACCCTTCAGAGCGCTCAAGATCTTCGGGTTCACCAAGCCGGCAGGACAAACTGGACGAGGTCCCCTCAACCAGAAGTGCATCAGCGGCGTCGGCACCCGCTGCCTTGGCCTGCTTCAGAAGCGCATCAAGCAATTCGGCGGGGGCGGTTGGGAAAGCGGACCTGTCAGACATTCGGAACTCCGTAAATTGAGACGTCTCGTACTATCGACTCCGACGAGCGGTTTTGCCAGCCCCGTCGGGATTAAAAGCCCTAAGATTCGTTGGGTTGTCGGCGTCGGTTGTCCGGCCTATATTTCGGAGGTTTTTCACGGTCTTGTGTTTTGCAGTGCAACGTAATTCCGCTTTTGGTACTGCGATATGCGGACCCTCATGGCAGAAGAAAAGCATGACAAAAATAGATCAGGCGTTCAACGCGCCGGCGGAAGCATCCACCCGGGACGAATTGGAAACAGCCGTTGTCCGCTTTGCCGGGGACAGTGGCGACGGCATGCAGTTGACCGGTGGACAGTTCACGGAAGCGACGGCACTGGCCGGCAACGATCTGGCGACGTTCCCGGATTTCCCGGCTGAGATCCGCGCACCGGTCGGCACCACGTTCGGCGTTTCGTCATTCCAGATCAATTTCGGTGCCAGGCGGATCATGACGTCGGGTGATGACTTTGATGTGCTGGTGGCGATGAACCCGGCGGCGCTCAAGGATGGAAATGTCCAGGCTGCGCAAAGGCGGGCTGTTGATTGTCGACACCGGCACCTTTAACGACCGCAATATGGCCAAGGCCGGGTTTGCCAAGTCACCGCTTGATGACGGCACCCTCGATCCTTTCCGTGTCGTTGCGATCGATATTTCAACGATGACCCAGGAAGCGGTCAAAGAATTCGAGCTGTCCAAGAAAGACGCGCTCCGCTGCAAAAACATGTGGGCGCTCGGGTTTGTCTACTGGCTGTTCGGGCGCTCGCGCAAAACCACGCAGGATTGGCTGACCGGGAAATTCGCCAAGCGGCCGGAAATTGCCAATGCCAATATCGCGGCCATGAACGCCGGCCATGCCATGGGCGAAACGGCGGAACTGCCGGATGGCATTCGCGGCTTTCACATCGCGCCTGCGGACATCGCGCCGGGTCTTTACAGGACCGTCACCGGAACGGAAGCCCTGGCCTGGGGCCTCGTCAAAGGCTCGGAGCTGGCGGCGCTGGAAATCCTGTTCGCGTCCTATCCGATCACGCCGGCATCGCCGTTGCTGCATTCTCTGGCGCGTATGCAACATCTTGGCGTAACCACGTTTCAGGCCGAAGATGAAATCGCTGCGGCGTGTGCGGCGATTGGGGCCAGCTATGCGGGCGCACTGGGTATGACCTCAAGTTCGGGGCCGGGGATCGCGCTCAAGGGCGAAGCCATCGGCCTTGCCCTGTCGGCGGAACTGCCAATGATCATCGTCAATTCACAGCGTGGCGGTCCCTCGACGGGCTTGCCGACGAAAACCGAACAGTCGGATCTTTATCAGGCGGTCTATGGTCGCAATGCGGATGCACCGATGGTGGTGCTGTCGACACGCTCGGCATCCGACTGCTTCGAAGTCGGTATCGAGGCGGTCCGGCTCGCCACCAAATACATGACGCCGGTGATGCTGCTGACGGATGGCTATATTGCCAATGCCGCCGAGCCGTGGCGTTTGCCGGATCTGGATTCCTACACGCCGTTCCCGGTTACGTTCCACAAAGACCCGGAAGGCTTCCATCCGTTCCTGCGTGACGAGAAGACCCTGGCGGGTCTGGGCAAAACCCGGCACGCCTGATTTGATGCACCGTATCGGCGGCATCGAGCGCAGTTATGATACCGGGCACATTTCCTATGACCCGGACAACCACCACAGGATGACGAAAGTGCGCGCTGCCAAGATCGACGGCATCGCCAACGACATACCCGAACAACAGGTAGAACTCGGCAATGCGTCCGGCAAGCTGGCTGTTGTCGGTTGGGGGTCAACCTATGGGCCGATCAACCGTGCCGTTGATAATCTGATCCATCGGGGCAAGGACGTCGCACACATCCATCTGCGCCATATCTGGCCGTTACCCGGAAATCTGGGCGCGTTGTTGCGGTCATATGAGAATATTCTGATCCCCGAGATGAACAACGGTCAGTTGATCACGCTTCTCAAGGCCGAGTATCTGGTTCCGGCCAGGGGGCTGAACAAAATCTCCGGCCAGCCGTTCCGCATCAGTGAAATCGAGGATGCGATCCTCGATGTATTGGAGAGTTGAGATGAATGATCTGACTCCACCGGCCAAACGTACCGCCAAGGACTTCGCCACGGATCAGGAAGTTCGCTGGTGCCCGGGGTGTGGCGACTACGCGATCCTGCGTGCCGTGCAGAAAACCCTGGCCGACATCGAAGCCGATCCGGCAAACACGGTTTTTGTTTCCGGCATCGGCTGTGCTGCCCGCTTCCCGTATTATGTCGAGACATATGGCTTTCACACGATCCATGGGCGCGCCCCGGCGTTCGCCACCGGCATCAAGCTGGCCAATCCCGAACTGGATGTCTGGGTTGTTGGTGGCGACGGCGATATGCTGTCGATTGGCGGCAATCACCTGATGCATGTGATCCGCCGTAACGTCGATGTGCAGGTGCTGCTGTTCAATAACGAAATCTACGGCCTGACCAAGGGCAAGGCCTCGCCGACGTCGAGAGCGGGCACCCGCTCACCGTCGACGCCGCTCGGCTCCGTCGACAATCCGGTCTCGGCCTGTGTCTTCGTGCTGGGTGCCGGAGCCCGGTTCGTCGCCCGCGGCATTGATACCCAGCAAAAAGACCTGCCGGATATTCTCAAACGTGCGCATCAGCACAAGGGTGCCAGCTTCGTCGAGATCTTGCAGAACTGCATCGTCTATAATGACGGCGTTTTTGCCGACATCACCGAAAAAGCCGTTGCCGCCGACCGTCAGGTCGTCTGCGAACACGGCAAGCCTTTGGTGTTCGGGGCCGATGCCAACAAGGGGATCAAGCTCAATGTGAAAACGTTGTCCTTCGAAGTGGTCACGTTCGGTGACGAGGGGGCCGAGGCTGCCGGCGTGCTGGTTCACGATGAGACGAACCGGACCCTGGCAGGTATGCTGGCGGCTATGGATGATGATCATCTCCCCGTTGCCGTTGGCGTCATTTATTGCGATCCCGCCCAGAGTTACGGCGATGGCGTAACAGCCTTGAAGGCAGAGGCGCAGCAACGGAACAAGAATTCCAATCTGAAATCCATGATGCATGCAGGGCACACATGGACGGTTTCAGACTAGGAAAAACCCGCTTCAACAATTGCCAGTAAAACTATAACGGGGGGGCAAAGTGGCAATTTCGATCGCGATTATCGGCTCTGGGCCGGCCGGCTTCTACGCTGCCGACGCCATCCTCAAGAGCATAGAAAACCCTGTCATCGATATTATCGAACGGCTGCCGACACCTTATGGCCTGATCCGCGGCGGTGTGGCGCCGGATCACCAGACCACCAAGAAGGTTGCCAAGAAATTCGAGAAAACCGCACTGGCGGATGGTATTCGGTACTTCGGCAATGTTGAGGTCGGGCGTGACGTCACGTTGGACGAGTTGCGCCAGATTTATGATGTTGTGATCCTTGCCATCGGCGCACCCGCAGACCGCGTCCTGACGATACCGGGTGCAGATAAAATAGGCGTGCACGGCTCGGCCGCTTTCGTCGGCTGGTATAACGGGCATCCGGATTTTGTCGAACTGGAACCTGATCTTGATGTCAATGCTGCGGTGGTGATCGGTAATGGCAATGTCGCACTTGATATCGCCCGGGTACTGGTCCGTTCGAAATCGGGCCGCGCCAAGACGGACCTGCCCGCCTATGCGCGTGACGCCATGAATGCATCGCCCGTCAAAGACGTTTACGTCCTTGGCCGCAGGGGACCGCTGGATGCGAAATTTACCAATGTTGAGCTGCGGGAGATGCTGGAGCTCAGCGAATGCGCACCGGTCGTTGATGCTGCGGATCTGCCCGATGAAATACCCGCTGATATGGACAGCCGCGATCAACGGTTGGCGGAAAAGAACCTGGAAACGCTGAGAGCATTTGCTGCATTCGATGCGACCGGGAAAACAAAGCGGGCGCATTTCGGGTTCTATGCGATGCCCATAGAAATTCTGGGCGGCACGCACGTCGAAGAGGATTCTGGTTGAGCGGACCAAAATCGAAAATGGCCAAGCCGTCGGCACCGGTGAGACCTATGAGATCGCTTGCGGTCTGGTGGTTGCGGCCATCGGCTACCGGGCCGACCCGGTGCCGGGGCTGCCGTTCGATGAAAAACGCGGCATCATCCCCAACGACAAGGGCCGGATCGATCAGGGCCTTTATGCCGTCGGCTGGATCAAGCGGGGACCCAGCGGGGTTATTTCCTCAAGCCGGCCGGACGGGGTTGAAGTGGCCGAACACATTGCCCGGGATTTTCCCAAAAGCGGCAGCAAACCGGGACGGGACGCATTGATTGCGATGCTTGAAAAGCGATCGGTTCGCGTGGTTCACTTCGAGGACTGGCAGCGGCTGGAACAGGCAGAAATCGACCGTGCGGAACGACCGCAACCGCGCCTTAAATTTACAGACATCGACGATATGATCGAGCATTTGGAAGGACATGTTCATGGATGAAGGCGACTATGCCGGTGATTTGTCGCCGGCAGAATCCTGGGACTTGTTGAAGCGGAACAAGGACGCCGTGCTGATCGATGTCAGAACCGATGCCGAGTTTGCCTATGTCGGCGGGCCGGACCCTGCCGCCATGCAGAACGCGTTTCACAAAGTATCCTGGATACTGTTCCCGGACATGAACAGGAACCCGCATTTCGAGGATGCGGTAAGGGAGGCCGTCCCGGATAAAGAAGCCCCCATCCTGTTCCTGTGCCGGTCCGGACAGCGTTCAGCCTCAGCCGCGAAAGCCATGACGGCGCTTGGGTATGCAAGCTGCTTCAATATTGCCGAAGGCTTCGAAGGCGATAAAAATGCCGAAGATCACCGCGGCACGGTCAACGGCTGGAAAGTGCGCGGCCTGCCCTGGGTGCAGAAGTAACAGACCTTTCCTTCAGGTGAGGAGCATTGCTGGGAAACCCTCTCCCTTGGGAGAGGGTGGCGGCGCGCCAGCGTGCCGGGTGAGGGGATTGCGCCGACCCTTTTGAGTTGCGCATGCGCCCGGTCTGTTTCCCGGATCGGCGTCCCGCCGCCCGGGAAACAGTACTTTCTGGATGGATGAGCGGATTTAAATATAAACGATCGAACCTGCGCATTCGGCGTCATGCAGGAACGTCACGATCCCGGTGCGCTTCAGATCAAGGCCTGCTCTCGGCTGGCGATCTTCAAGACCTTCTGCCCGCAAGCCCATTTCACACACCATGAAATCGACGCCAAGTTCGGCACAGCTGTCGATCAGTTCGTCGAGTGATGCGACACCTTTTTCAGCGAAATCCTCGTCGCGATGTCTGGCGCTCATGCCTGCAATTTCAGATGCGAGAGCATGCCAACCTGCACCATCAAGTACGGCGACCGATGCCCCCATCGTGAAAAACATCGTCACCGGAATGCCGATGGCAGCGGCACCGGAGGCCATGACAAAGGCATAGTGCACTTTTTCAAACGAGGCGCTGGCAACAATCAGCGATAACTTGCTGATCTGTTTGCCGCGTTGATCGCCGGCATCAGCCATTGACGGCGCACCCGGCTGCGGTGACGTTTTCGTGAGACGAGAGATCGGTGATGCTCGGATTGTCCCCGCACAGCGGGCATCCCGGATCAGCCTTGACCTTGATCTTCCGAAATTCGGTGGCCAGGCCGTCTATCACCATCAACGCGCCCGACATGCTGTCGCCGATGCCCATGATTTCCTTGAGCACTTCGGTTGATTGCAGCGATCCCATCATGCCGCACAAGGCGCCAAGTACCCCGGCCTCGGCGCAGCTTGGTACCTGGCCCGGCGGCGGCGCTTCGCGAAAGATGCATCGATAACAGGGACCGTGTGTGCCGCCGTCCGTATGCTCATGCGCCTTGAAAGTGCCGATCTGCCCGTCAAAACGCAGGATTGCCGCCGAGACCAGTGTCTTCTTTGCGAAGTAACAGGCGTCGTTGATGAGAAACCGGGTTTCGAAGTTGTCAGAGCCATCGGCGATGATGTCGTATGCGGAAATGATCTCGAGTGCATTGTCCGGCGTCAGGCGGGCCTCAATCGGGATGATCTCGACTTCCGGATTGATGGCTTTCGCGGCGATGGCCGCGCTCTTGACCTTGGCCATGCCGATGCGGCCGGTTGTATGCGCAACCTGTCTTTGCAGGTTCGACAGATCGACGGTATCGGCATCGATAATGCCGATGGTGCCGACGCCGGCTGCCGCCAGATAGAGAATCACCGGCGATCCCAGCCCGCCGGCACCGACGATCAGAACCCTGGCATCCATCAGTCTGGACTGACCGATGCCGCCGACTTCCTTCAGCAGGATATGCCGGGCATAGCGTTCGACCTGATCATCGGTGAAGTCGCGCATAGGGCTTATTCCAGCCCTTCGAACAAGGCGGTCGACAGGTAGCGTTCGGCGAAGGACGGCAATATGACGACGATATTCTTGCCGGCCATATCCGGGCGTTCGGCAACTTCGAGCGCCGCCGCCAGGGCGGCACCCGATGAGATGCCGACAGCCAGACCCTCAAGCCGGGCAACCTTGCGGGCCATGGCAAAGGCGGTTTCGTTGCCGATCTGCAGGACCTCGTCGATCAGGCTGCGGTCCAGAATGCCGGGGATGAAGCCGGCACCGATCCCCTGGATCTTGTGCGGACCCGGGGCGCCACCGGACAGGATCGGGCTGTCTTCAGGCTCAACGGCGATCATCTGCAGGTTTGGATTGCGGGGCTTCAGGGCTCTGGCGCAGCCGGTGATGGTGCCGCCCGTACCGACGCCCGAAATAATGGCATCAACCTTGCCGCCGGTATCGGCCCAGATTTCCTCAGCCGTTGTGTTGAAGTGGATTTCCGGATTGGCCGGGTTTTCGAACTGCTGCAGCATCATGGCACCGGGAATTTCGGCAACAAGGGATTCCGCTTTCTCGATCGCGCCCCGCATGCCCAGCAGGGCCGGGGTCAGCACCAGTTCGGCACCAAACAGCAAAAGCATCTTGCGGCGCTCAATCGACATGCTTTCCGGCATGGTCAGGATCAGCCGATAGCCCTTGGCGGCACAGACGAAAGCCAGCGCAATACCGGTGTTGCCGGATGTCGGTTCAATCAGGGTCGCGCCGTCCTTGATCCGGCCATCACGCTCGGCGGCTTCGATCATGGCGAGCCCGATACGATCCTTTACCGAAGCGAGCGGATTGAAATACTCGCACTTGCCAAGAATGTTCCCCTTAACATTGCCGTCACTCATCAGACGGCTGAGACGAACCAGTGGGGTCGCACCGATGGTGTCGACGATGTTGTCGTAAATCTTGCCGCGGAATTCCTGGGCGTGTGCTGATGGGGTATTGCTCATGGCTGTCTTCCCTCCGGATCGTTTATCAGATTATGAAATCAAGATTCTTGCGGCCTTCGCTTTCGATACCGGTTTCGTTGGCGTCGTTGCAAAGATCATCAATGGTTGTGGCGTCCAGTCGTCTCATGACGTCTTCCTGGATCAGGGACCAAAGCGGGCGCACCACTTTCTGCCCGAGATCGGAGCCGTCATCGTTTTGCAGCGGGTCTTCGGCGGTTTCCATTTTGCGAACCGAGCGGACAATATCGCCGACACAGATGCGTCTGCGCTCGCGCGCCAGCCGATAACCGCCTCTGGGGCCACGGACGCCGACCAGAATATCATCGCGGACAAGGTGCTGCAGCGCCTGTTCCAGATAGCGTTGCGGGATACCCTGACGGCGTGTGATTTCCCGGCTCTGCACCGGTTCTGCACCGGCATGGAAGGCAATATCCAAAACCGCCTCAATGGCATACAGCATTTTCTTGGTAATCCGTAGCATGTCCCAACATTCCCCCGTTTAGCTTTTTATGCCGGTCGAACCGAACCCGCCTTGCCCCCTGATTGATTCTTCCAGGCTGTCGACTTCATGCCAGACCGCCTGAATGACCGGTGCGACGATCATCTGTGCAATTCGGTCGCCACGCGCCAGGATCACCGGCTCCTCCCCCAGATTGACGAGGATCACCTTGATCTCGCCCCGGTAATCCGCATCGATGGTGCCCGGGCTGTTCAGAACGGTAACGCCGTGTTTGGCGGCAAGGCCTGAACGCGGCCGGACCTGTGCTTCAAAACCTGACGGCAATTGAATGGCAATGCCGGTTGCAATCATCGCGCGGGCACCGGGCTCGATGGTTACAGGCCCGGCCTCGGCGCTGAGAAGATCCATACCGGCACTGTCGGCTGTCGCATAGGTGGGCAACGGTAAATCCTGCCCATGCACCAGACGCATGACGCTGACGGAAACAGGCGTCATTCAGCCGCCTCGAAATGCAGGGCAATGCGTGTCGCCAATTGTCCGGCGACGTCTGCTTTTGACATACGGGGCCAATCTTCAACGCCGTCTTTGCTAATCAGGTGCACCGTATTGTCGTCACCGGCAAAGGTGCCGGTCGCCGGTGAAACGTCATTGGCGACAATCCAGTCGCAGCCCTTGCGTTGCAACTTGGCCTGGGCATTGGCGGTGACGTCCGATGTCTCTGCGGCAAAGCCGATAACCAGTGCCGGTCGCTTGTTGCCGGCGTTCGAGATGCTCGCAAGAATGTCCGGGTTCTCGACCATCATCAGGGGCGGCGGCACGTTACCGGCCTGCTTCTTGATTTTTTCGGTGGGGGCTTCTGCGGTTCGCCAGTCGGCAACGGCTGCGGCGCATACGGCAATATCGGCCGGCAGGGCGGCATTGACGGCAGCCAACATGTCCCGTGCACTTTCGATGTGGATCACATCGCAGCCGGCGGGATCGTTCAGGTGTGTCGGGCCGGTAATCAGTGTCGTGCGGCAGCCAAGGGCGGCAAGGGCGATGGCGATGGCATGACCCTGTTTGCCGCTGGAGCGATTGGCAATGTAGCGAACCGGATCGATCGCCTCGTGCGTCGGGCCGCTGGTGACGATGGCGTGGCGACCCTTCAATGGCTGCGTGCCGCCGGCAAAGAAAGAGTTGAGGGCATCGACGATGTCATGCGGCTCGGCCATGCGGCCCATGCCGTGCTCGCCGCACGCCATGTCGCCTTCCGTCGGGCCGACCATGATGACGCCGCGGCTTTTCAGGGTTTCGACATTGGCCTGCGTTGCCGCGTGCTCCCACATCCGGACGTTCATCGAGGGCACGCAAATCACCGGCTTGTCGGTTGCCAGCAGCACGGTCGAGGCCAGATCGCCCGCAAGTCCGGCTGCCATCTTGGCGATGATATCGGCGCTGGCCGGCGCCACCATCAGGACATCGGCATCGCGCGACAGATTGATATGTCCCATCTCGTGTTCATCGGTCAGCGAGAACAGATCGTCATAGACTTTATCTTCGGAGAGCGCGGCAAGGCTCAGCGGCGTGACGAATTGGGCACCGCCTTTGGTCAGAACGCAACGCACCAGGCCGCCCTGCTCGCGTATGCGTCGGATCAGGTCGGGGATCTTAATCGCCGCGATGCCGCCTGAAACGATCAGTAAAACACGTTTGCCTTGCATGACACGTGATCCCGTCCGGGTGAATGTATAAGCAAATTAAATCACTAAGCTGAACTGTAAATAGTGCATTACCCCCCGCTTCGCAATAAAAACCAAGCTGAAAGCGTGGTTTATGCGGGGCCCGGTGTCGGCTACCATCGGGTCATGAAGGCAAAGGAGTGCTCGTGAAAATCATCGCTTATCCAACCGTTAAAAGCCCGCCTGTGCTGAGGGCGGCACCGTCCGGCCGGGCGTGGATGGATGCGCTGCCGGAAGCGTATGGCTATCGCTGTCTGCCACTGACCATCGCCAATACGCACGGCTGGGAGATTTGCTCGCAGGTGGCCTTTGAAGCGACATGGAACGGCGGCAGCACCAAGGATGACATATCTATTGTAACGAACGACAGCGGCCTGATGCCGACCACGCATTTCGGATCGGGCATTCTGACATTTCATGCGGGTTATCTTTTTCGCACGGATCCGGGCGTCAGCCTGATGGCGCAGGGACCGGTCAACCGGCCCAAGGATGCGATCTATCCTCTGTCCGGCGTTATTGAAACCAGCTGGTCGACCTACACCTTCACCATGAACTGGGTGTTTACCCGCCCGAACACGCCGGTCCGCTTCGAACGTGACGAGCCTTTCTGCCACATCTTTCCGGTCAGCCTTGATGCGCTCGAAGCGACGGAGGCGGTGGTCGAGGTCTTTGAAGACGCGGGCGATACATATACGCGCCATACCGCATGGTCGGAAAGCCGCAATACCTTCAATGCCGATCTCAAAACACCGGATTCAGCGGCGCGCAGTCAGAAATGGCAGAAGGATTATTACCGGGGCTACCACCCGGACGGGATCAAGGGGGCAGAAGATCACCGCACCAAGCTGCGGCTCAAGCCGTTTTCCGTGCACGTTCAGACACCGCAATCAAAAGAACCCGATGGCGGCGAACAAGAAGACTAGTTCGCGCCTGTTTATGCGATGTGATCCAATACCGTCATCCCGGGGTTTAGGCATCGCCAGAACGCGGCACGCGTTCGGGTGCGATCCTTACGACCCGGGACCCATCGATGGGCTTGGTGCGAATTGAGGATGGGTCCCGGATCGCTGGCTTTCCTGCCCTCGCCTTCGCTCAGCGGTAACCCGCGTCCGGGATGACGAGGTCAATGATATCAGACGTCCCACACACATTGTCCGTCCTTGAGTCGCAGATTAATCGAAGATCACGGCGACAAATATAATCAGAAAAAACAGGGTCAGCAGCCACAGGGTCGTCGTCATCTGACGGCGGGGGCGGGAGTCTTCACCCCTCAGCGCCCGGATCGTGTCCGGGTGGAGTTTGAAATTGCCTTCCGCCAGCATCTTTGAGCCACGCTCGACGCTGGAGACCATTTCCGGCAGGCGTTCCAGGGTGTCTTGCAGGTTATGGATGGCATCGCGAACTTTCGCTTCCGGGCCCAGATTGGCCACCATCCATTCTTCTATCAGCGGCCGGATCAGAAACCACATGTTGGCATCGGGTGCCAGCTTGCGGGCGGTGCCCTCGGCGACCAGCATGGTTTTTTGCAACAACAGCAGTTGCGGCTGGGTTTCCATGCGGAAGGTATCCGTGATCTGGAAAAGCTGCGCCAGCAGCCGGGCGATGGATATCTCGTTTTGCGGCTTGTCCAGGATCGGCTCGGCGATGGAGCGGCAGGCTTGGGTAAAACTGTCGACGGATCGGTCTTTCGGCACCCAGCCGGCTTCGAAATGCACTTCAGCCGCTCGCCGGTAATCACGGTTCAGGAATGCCACCAGCATTTCCGCAATCTTGCGCCGGGTTTTCAGATCAAGTCTGCCCATGATGCCGAAATCAACAACGGCAACCCTTCCGTCCGGCAACATGAACATGTTACCCGGGTGCGTGTCAGCATGGAAGAAACCGTCCCGGAAGACCTGACGGAAGGACGCAGAGGCGGCCTTGGTCAATATCTCGACAGGGTCATGACCGGCGGCGACGATGGCGTCCCTGTCGTCCAGTGGAATGCCGTCGATCAGCCGTTCTGTGGTCAGGACCCGCTTCGCCGTCAGTTGCCAGTCAACCTCAGGGACCTTGAAGTCCGGATCACCGGCAAAATTCTCGCCAAGTTCGGCGGCCGCGGCGGCTTCAAAGCGCAGATCCATTTCCAGCTCGACGGTATCGGCCAGCGTTTCGATGGATTCCAGCGGCTTCAGGCGCATCAGTTCCGGCCGGGCCTGTTCGGCAATCTCGGCGATCCAGCGGAACAGGTCGAGATCGCGATGAAAAGCCGCTTCGATGCCGGGGCGCAGCACTTTGACCGCAACTTTGCGGCCATCATGGGTTACGGCAAAATGCACCTGGGCGATGGAAGCCGCGGCAATGGCACGATCGTCAAATTCAAGAAACAGCTCATCCACCGGGGCGCCGAGTTCGTCTTCGATGGCTTGCCTGGCCTGATCACTCGGGAACGGCGGCAAGTCGTCCTGCAGGCTCGACAGATCGTTGCTCAGATCTTCGCCAAGAAGATCGGACCGCGTCGACATGGCCTGGCCGAGCTTGATGAAACTGGGCCCGGCTTCATTGAGGGCGCGGGCCAGCCTTTCACCCGGACGTCCGGTGCTGTCGGCGCGAACGCCTATCGCAGCGCATTTCAGAAGTACTGGTGAAACACCGGCCATTTCCAGTGCAAACAGCGCGTCGTGGCGCGCCAGCAGGCGACCGAGATGGAGAAGTCTCCGGATTTGTCTGATGGATCGGAACATGGGTTCGGACGCCTCAGATGCGCCAGGCGGAATGCAGGGCCGCGATGCCACCGGACAGGTTCCGGACCTTGATCTGTCCCAGACCGGCATCGCCGATCATGGCGGCATAAGTTTTCTGGTCTGGAAACTTGCGGATGCTTTCAGCCAGATAGACATATGAGTCCCGGTCTGCCGCCACACGCTCACCCAATGCCGGCAGGACCTTGAAGGACCAGGCATCATAGGCCTGCTTCAGGGCCGGAATGATCAGGTGCGAAAATTCCAGGCACATAAAACGCCCGCCCGGTTTCAGAACCCGGTGTGCTTCGGAAAGGGCGCGGTCCAGATGCGCCACGTTGCGGAGACAAAAGGCCGACGCATAGACATCGACGGACTGGTCTTCAAGCGGCAGGGCTTCGGCATTGCCGACGCACCATGTAATGCCGTCGAGAATGCCCTTGTCGATGGCTCTGTCGCGGCCGACGCCGATCATCTCGGCGGCATAGTCGACTACCTGCACCGGGCCGCCGCCGCGTTCCAGCCAGCGAAAAGTAATATCGCCGGTGCCGCCGCCAACGTCGACCATGGTCTGACCTGCCCTCGGGGCCAGCCAATCCAGCATGGCGGTCTTCCATAGCCGGTGGATACCAAGGCTCATCAGGTCGTTCATCAGGTCGTACTTGCCGGCGACGGACGCAAACACGTCGTGAACCAACGCGGTTTTTTCGCTCGCCGAGACGTCCTTGAAACCGAAAGAAACGGTTTCGTCGTCTTTATTCATTTGTTTTTGCTCTGCCATGGCCGCGACAATAGCCGAACAAACCCGAAGACGCTACGCTCTGAACGCGTTTTTGAATGCTTTTTAGAAAGGGTCCCGACGATGCCAGAGTTACCCGAAGTCGAAACGGTCCGCCGGGGGCTGGCACCGGTGCTGGAAGGAGCGGTCATCGCCGATGCCCGGGTGCACCGGGGCGATCTCAGATTCCCGTTTCCAGCCAATCTGGCCAAGCGTCTGATCGGGCAGCGCATCGTCAGCGTCGACCGGCGCGCCAAGTATCTGCTGATCCGCTTCAGGAGCGAGGATGTGTTGCTGTCGCATCTGGGGATGTCGGGCCGATACCGGATCTATCTTGACGCACCGCCGCCATTGGAAAAGCACGATCATGTGGAATTGATGACCGAAGCCGGCGCCTGGATCCGCTACAACGACCCGCGTCGGTTTGGCTTTATGGATCTGTTTCCGGCTGATGCCATGGCCAGCCACAAGCTGCTTGCAGGCCTGGGGCCAGAGCCGCTGTCGAATGCCTTCGATGGCAAAGTACTGGGTGCTTCCCTCGAAGGCCGCAGCAGTGCCATCAAGGTGGCTTTGCTGGATCAGCGGGTGGTTGCCGGGATCGGCAATATATATGCCTCGGAAGCATTATTCAGGGCGGGGATATCGCCTAACCGCAAAGCTGCGACGATCAAGGGTGTCCGCGCCGAGCGTCTTGCCGCGGCGATCCGCGATGTCCTGTCCGAGGCAATCGCTGCCGGGGGCTCATCGCTCAGGGATCATCGACAGACATCCGGCGAGCTTGGATACTTCCAGCATCGCTTTAACGTCTATGGACGGGAAGGGGATAAATGTCCGGGCTGTGACTGTAATTCATCCATACGTCAGTTTGCCCAGGGTGGGCGGTCGACTTTTTATTGTGCCAAACGCCAGCGCTGATGCTAGAAGCACCCTTATGAGAAGTGCACTTATGCTCCGTGTGATCGTGTTCTCGCTTGCCGCTCTTGTGGCAGGTTCTCTGCCGGCGCTGGCCGCAGACCGTTTCGTTTCCGTTATCGAGGATCTGCCGTTGATGCAGGAGCCTGGAGGAGAATGAAAACGCGGCTGTTGCCTTTGAGACCGCCGGCGGCCGTATCGCCGAGGCCGAGGCGCGCGGTAATGTTACGCCAGCAGGCGCGCGTGGATTTTACCGGAGCGTGCTGCCGCAACTGGGCTGGAAAATGATCGCCGAGGGCGATTTCCAGCGTGACGGCGAGCGCCTCAAGGTGGTTATTGAGCCGGACGGAGACGCCGGTGCCGTCGTCGGCTTTTCATTAAGCCCCGTGCCTAAGTGAAATAACCGGCGGGCAGGTTTGTCCAGTGTCGCTTGACGCGGGGTATAGAGCCCTATATAAGCTCGCGGTCCTAAGGGTATAGGGTTTGAATTTAAGAGGTTTAGAGATGGCTAACTGCGCTTCCGCTAAAAAACGTATTCGTCAGACGGCTCGCCGTACACAGATCAACCGTTCGCGTCTGAGCGCGATCCGCTCTGCCGTCCGCAAGGTTGAAGAAGCAATCGCCAGTGGCGACAAGGCAAATGCTCAATCTGCACTGCAATTCGCGCAGCCGCTGATGCAACGTGGCGCTCAGAAATTTATTCTCTCGAGCAACGGGACATCGCGCAAGCTGTCGCGTCTGTCGCACCGGATCAAAGGGATGACTGCTTAAGTCATCTTTCCGGTTTCTTCGACAAGGTATTGATAAGCCGCAAGCTTTCGAGCATGCGGCTTTTTCATGTGCGGAAGGCATCCGTGGCCGGTGCTGTCGGAACCGACGGATACAGGCTGTAAGCCACGCTCACTGTGGCTTCCATCAAAAAGAGTGACCTTTCAATTGCCTAACGAGAGTCAAGTTTTTTATTTAAGTTTATTTGCCCTGTTCCCCTTTCGATCATGTTGTCAGCAATGATCGAGCTACGTAGTATCTGACCCGTTAACACGGACACGACAAGCGATAACAGCCGGTCCCGGTCAAGGGGTCAGCGCTATAAGTAACGACAAAAAGTAAATGAAAACGGCTACTTTAATTTCTTGGTTATTTTGAATTTTTTGTGGATTTTATTTGATGGGTCAGGCTTATCTCTGAGTTTATGAGTTCGTCTGTTCATTTTTGGTTTTGTTATGTTTTGGTTGACGATGAGGTGATACGCGGGGGGGCGCAAACGTCAGGGTGTAGTTAGTCGTTCGTGATGAATGTTCTAATCAAGCTGTCCGGGAATTTTTTGGGGGAAGACTCGGCGGTCTCTTGACGAACCAACAAATAAGTCTCTCTATCATTTTGGATCATTGATCCGAGATGTCCTTTTATCGTCATTCGACGAGTGAAATTTTACACTGCGGCTTCGGTCGGGGTACTTGAAAACAAGCCTATCCAAGGGGGGCAACCGACGCATGATCGACGCGACGTCCAGTGGCGCACCATCGAACAAGCTAGACGATGACCCGCAAGAAGCGGACAGAGATGTCATCCTCGCGCAGTGGACGACCGTCAACACACAGCTCCGCGAAGAGATCGGTGAAGCGGCTTTTCAAAGCTGGATCAAGCCGATCAAGATCAGAGCCGTTCAGGACGGGGTTGTGCATGTAACCGTGCCGACCCGTTTCATGCGGGACTGGGTTGTCGCGCACTACGCTGAAAGAATTGCAACGCTGTGGCATTCGGAAGTGCCTGAAGTGGCGTCGCTGGAAGTCTCCGTGCGCAGCGACAGGTCTCCCCAGCAGCCTCGTGAAGGCATCAAACGGCAAACGCCGGCTGCAAGTGAAGCGCCGCGTGATATGTCGGGCGGCAGGCAGGGGTTGAGCGCCGGTCTTGATGCGCGTTTTGTTTTCGATAACTTTGTCGTCGGCAAGCCCAACGAATTTGCCTACGCCGCATCCAGGCGCGTCGCCGAAGCCGAGCGTGTGCCGTTCAATCCGCTGTTTCTTTATGGTGGTGTCGGTCTCGGCAAAACCCATCTCATGCATGCAATTGCCTGGCACATCCGCCAGACCACGCCTGAGCGCACGGTGCTCTATCTCTCCGCTGAGAAATTCATGCATCGCTTTGTTCAGGCGATCCGTGAAAGCACGACCATGGATTTCAAGGACCAGTTCCGGTCCGTTGATGTTCTGATGATTGATGATGTGCAGTTTATCGCCGGCAAGGAATCAACGCAGGAAGAGTTCTTCCACACTTTCAATGCGCTGGTTGGCTAGGGTCGGCAGATCGTCATTTCCGCTGACAAGTCGCCTTCTGATCTGGTCGGGATGGAAGAACGACTGATTTCGCGCCTTAACTGTGGCCTGGTGGCGGATATTCACGCGACCACGTATGAATTGCGCTCTGGGTATCCTGCAGTCGAAGGCCGCGCAGATCAGGGCCGATATACCGCCCAAGGTCATGGAATTCCTGGCCCACAAGATCACATCGAACGTGCGTGAGCTGGAAGGCGGGCTGAACCGCGTCGTTGCCCATGCACAGCTGATCGGTCGCGACATCACCATTGAGGCAACGCAGGAAGTCCTGCATGACCTCCTCAGGGCCAATGATCGCCGCGTGACCATCGAGGAAATCCAGAAACAGGTCGCCAATCATTTCAATATCCGCATCTCGGACATGCATTCAGCGCGCCGCGCCCGCTCGGTCGCCCGTCCGCGTCAGGTCGCCATGTACTTGTCGAAACAGCTGACGGCGAGATCGCTGCCTGAAATCGGTCGCAAGTTCGGCGGCAGGGACCATACAACCGTGATGCACGCCGTTCGCAAGGTCGAGGAACTGAAGTCCATGGATCCCGGATTCGCGGAAGACGTCGAGCTTTTACGGCGTATGCTCGAAGGGTGATCTGAGCGCCGCTGGCCTGCCTTGGGGTGGCGCTTGCAAGCCATTGATTTTAAATCATAAATCTAAACCGATTTGACGGCCTTGCGGGCCGTTAAATGTCTTGGGTCATGGTTAACGTCTGCTATACTTGCGGACGCCTTAACGGCGCTCGGAAATTACCCGTTATTTTGTGATTTTTGGGCCGGTTTTGCTGAATATTCCGCAGATTTCTCAAGGCGTACGAATTGTTTTGGACATGGGCACGCAGGCGCGATGCCCTGATTAGGGATACGGGTTCTCAGGCATGAAACTGACGATTGAACGGACAGATCTTCTTCGCTCCCTCGGGCATGTGCAAAGCGTCGTCGAGCGGCGCAACACGATCCCCATTCTGTCGAATGTGAAGATCGAAGCGGATGGCGAGAAGCTGTCGCTGAATGCCACGGATATGGATCTCGATATCGTCGAGCACGTACCGGCCAGCATATCGACACCGGGTGCGACGACGGCACCGGCCCTGACCTTCTTCGAAATCGTCCGCAAATTACCGGATGGTGCCCAGGTTGAACTTGAGGCGCCCGGCGACGGCAAGCTGACGATCCGGGCCGGCCGTTCCCGGTTCACATTGTCCTGCCTGCCGACTGAGGATTTCCCGGTGATGTCGGGTGGCGAGTATGCGCATACCTTCTCGCTGCCGGCCGGTGATCTGCGCGAGTTGATTGATCGCACGCGTTTCGCCATTTCGACCGAGGAAACCCGTTATTATCTGAACGGCATCTATCTGCATGTTTTCGATCGTGACGGCACGCCGATGCTGCGGTCCGTATCGACGGACGGCCATCGTCTGGCGAGTGTCGAGTTGCCGTTGCCGGCGGGTGCTGCCGGGATGCCGGGCGTGATCGTGCCGCGCAAAACCGTCGGTGAGATTCGCAAGCTGATCGATGAGACCGGTGATGACGTCGAGATTTCCCTTTCTGAGGCGAAAATCCGCTTTGCTTTTGATGATGCAGTGCTGACGTCCAAGCTGATCGACGGCACATTCCCCGATTACCAGCGGGTCATTCCGACGGGTAACGACAAGGAAATGACCGTCAATCGCAAGGCGCTCTCTGATGCCGTGGATCGCGTCTCGGCGATCTCGTCGGAAAAATCACGTGCCGTGAAGCTGTCCATCAGCGGGGATACGCTTTCGTTGTCGGCATCCAGCCCGGAAAACGGTACGGCGCAGGAAGAGATCGAGATCAGTTACGGCGAAGAGGCCATCGAAATCGGTTTTAACTCCGGCTATCTCCTTGATATTGCCCGGCAAATTGATAGCGATACAGCTGTGTTCCTGCTTGCGGACGCAGCGTCTCCAACCATTATCCGGGGATCCGATGAAGTCGGTACGATCTATGTATTGATGCCGATGCGGGTGTAATGGGCGCGCGCTTGGACATGATATTTTGACAGGTATAGCGACAGCATTGCCGGGCCGACAAGGCGAGGTATCGCCGACGCAAGACCTGACCCGGGTTGCCGTTACCCGGTTGATGCTGACTGATTTCAGAAACTATGCCGCGCTCAAGCTCCAGGCTGATGGGCGCAGTGTCATTCTGACCGGCCCGAACGGAGCTGGTAAAACCAATGTGCTGGAAGCCGTTTCCTTTCTGGTGCCGGGGCGCGGGCTCAGGCGGACCAAACTTGGCGAGGTTTCCCGCATGGAGGCCGGCGCCGGCAATAAGGCGGAAGGACGTTGCTGGGCAGTTGCGGCGCGTCTTACGGGGCCCGATGGCCCGGTTGATATCGGCACCGGTCTTGATCCGGAACCCGGTACGGTGCGTGAACGCCGTGTGGTGCGCATCGATGGCCAGCCGGAACGGGCACAAAGCGTGCTTTGTGAGCACGTAGCCGTGGTCTGGCTGACGCCGCAGATGGATGGGCTGTTTGTCGAAGGACCGGGGGAACGGCGACGGTTTCTGGACCGCCTTGTTTATGCCGCCGATCCGGCGCATGCCGGACGGGTCAGCGCTTATGAGCAGGCGATGCGCGAGCGGGCGCGTTTGCTGTCGGATCGGGGTGAGGCTGCTGACGCCGGTTGGCTGGATGCGCTGGAATCGACGATGGCGGAAAAGGGCATGGCGGTTGCTGCTGCACGACGCGACATGGTTGGCAGGCTGGCGGCATTTATCGCACTGGTCAGTGGCCCGTTCCCTGCCGCTGAACTGGCTTTGACCGGCGGTCCGGAAGCCTGGCTTGATGACGCGCCGGCGCTGGCCGCTGAAGAACGGTTGCGCGATCAGTTATGCCGCGATCGCCGTCAGGATGCCAAAGACGGGCGTACGGCGAGCGGTCCGCATCGCACCGATTTGCAGGTGCGTCATGCGGCGAC
This sequence comes from uncultured Rhodospirillales bacterium, assembly GCA_965284225.1. Taxonomy (GTDB): domain Bacteria; phylum Pseudomonadota; class Alphaproteobacteria; order Rhodospirillales; family Casp-alpha2; genus UBA4479. The sequence continues at coordinate 225,299 of CBDIRN010000002.1, read as the reverse complement.
GATGCGCGAAGCGGCGATGTGTTCTACCGGCGAGCAGAAGGCGCTGCTGACCGGCCTGGTTCTGGCCCATGCGCGCATGCAGTCCGTTGAACAAGGACGCTGCCCGATCCTGCTTCTTGATGAAGTGGCGGCGCATCTGGATCAGGACCGCAGACTGGCCCTGTTCGATCTGATTGACGGATTGGGCGGTCAGGTCTGGATGACCGGTACCGATCCGGAATTGTTTGAAGGCATGCGCGGGCGTGCCGGATTTTTTCATGTTGCCGGTGGCACAATACATGCCAGCGAAATTTAACCGACGACCCTGTAAGCGAGAGCATGACGAGTATGAGCGACGAAACTGAAATCGAGATCCCTGCAGAGAACGCGGAAACGATACCTCTGGACGTCGATCCGGCGGCTTATGGCGCCGATCAGATCAAGGTTCTGCGCGGATTGGACGCCGTCCGCAAAAGGCCCGGCATGTACATCGGTGACACCGATGACGGCTCGGGTCTGCATCACATGGTCTATGAAGTCGTGGACAATGCCATCGATGAAGCGCTTGCCGGGTATTGTGATCTCGTCGAAGTGACATTGAATGGCGACAACTCGGTCAGCGTCTCCGATAACGGGCGCGGCATTCCGGTTGATATTCATGCGGAAGAAGGGGTTTCGGCGGCGGAAGTGATCATGACGCAACTGCATGCCGGCGGGAAATTCGATCAGAACTCCTACAAGGTTTCCGGCGGTCTGCACGGTGTTGGCGTGTCGGTCGTCAACGCGCTGTCGGATTGGCTGGAGCTGACGATTTACCGTAACGGCAAGCAGCATAATGTCCGCTTTGAACATGGCGAGACGGTCGAGGCTTTGAAAGTCGTCGGCGATGCGCCGATGACGGCGAAGGGCAAGAAGCTGACCGGTTCCGTGATTACCTTTCATGCCTCATCGGAAACATTCACAAACACCGATTACAATCTGTCGACCCTCGAACATCGACTGCGCGAACTGGCATTTCTGAATTCGGGTGTGGCGCTCAGGCTGACGGATAATCGCAACCCGGAACCGGTTGTCATCGACATGCATTACGAGGGTGGTCTGATTGCGTTCTCGAAATACATCGACCGTTCGAAAACCGCGATCATCTCCGAGCCGGTCGCCGTGATGGGTGAAAAAGACGGCATCACCGTTGAAGTGGCCATGCAGTGGAACGACAGCTATCACGAAACCATGCTGTGCTTTACCAACAACATTCCGCAGCGCGACGGTGGCACACACCTTGCCGGTTTCAGGGGCGCCCTGACCCGGACCATCAATAACTACATGTCATCCGGCCTGGTGTCGAAGAAGGAAAAGGTAGCGGTGACGGGTGATGATGCCCGCGAAGGTCTGACCTGCATTCTTTCGGTCAAGGTGCCGGATCCCAAATTCTCATCACAGACCAAAGACAAGCTGGTTTCATCCGAAGTGCGGCCGATTGTCGAAAATCTGGTCAGTGAAGGACTGGATCGCTGGTTCGAGGAAAACCCCGGCGAAGCCAAAAAGGTTTTGGGTAAAATCGTTGATGCAGCCAGTGCACGGGAAGCCGCACGCCGGGCCCGTGAATTGACCCGGCGCAAGGGCGCGCTGGATATCTCGTCCCTGCCGGGCAAGCTGGCGGATTGTCAGGAACGGGATCCGGCCAAGGCCGAGCTGTTCATCGTCGAGGGTGACAGCGCCGGCGGATCTGCCAAGCAGGGCCGTGAGCGCGGCTTTCAGGCGATCCTGCCGCTCAGGGGTAAAATTCTCAACGTCGAGCGGGCACGCTTTGACAAGATGCTGGGTTCCGCCGAAATCGGCACCCTGATTGCGGCGCTCGGCACCGGCATCGGCCGGGAAGATTTCAACGTCGACAAATGCCGTTATCACAAGATCATCATCATGACGGACGCCGATGTCGACGGCAGCCATATCCGCACGTTGCTGCTGACGTTTTTCTTCCGTCAGATGCCGGAGCTGATCGAGCGGGGCTATCTGTATATCGCGCAGCCGCCGTTGTACCGGGCCAAGCGGGGCAATTCGCAGGTCTATCTGAAAGGCGACCGGGAACTCGAGAACTATCTGTTCGACACGGCAATCGATGAAGGCGGCGTCTTCGTCAATTTCGAAGGGCACCAGATCGCCGGGCCGGATTTGCGCACGCTTTCCGAAGAGGCCCGTTATGTGAAGACGTTGCTGGAGCGACTCTCGAACCACGTGCCGACATCGATCCTCGAGCAGGCCGCTATTCTTGGCGCACTCAATCCGGAAATTCTGGGCAACCCGGAATACGGCGCACAGGTTTCCGACTATATCACCAGACGCCTTGATGCGCTGGCGCCCGAACATGAACGGGGTTGGGTCGGAAAAGTGCTCGATGATGGTGGTCTTGAATTCGAGCGGATGCTGCGGGGCGTCAGCGAACGGCACGTGATCGACGGCGCCATCATGCGCTCGAAGGATGCCCGCCAGCTCGACGAAATTGCCGGACGGCTGCAGAAAAATTATGCCAAGCACGGCACGCTCGAGAACAAGGACAAGAGCTATCCGATCACCGGGCCGGTTGCGCTGGTCGACAAGGTCACCGAACTGGGCCGCAAGGGCGTTTCGATCCAGCGCTACAAGGGGCTGGGCGAAATGAACCCGGAACAGCTTTGGGAAACCACGCTCGATGTGGAGGCGCGTTCACTGCTGCAGGTCCGCATCAACCACATCGATGAAGCCGAAGAGGTGTTCTCGACACTGATGGGCGACGTGGTGGAACCGCGTCGTGACTTCATCCAGCAGAACGCTCTCAAGGTCGCAAACCTGGACGTGTAAGGCGTGTGTAGGGGAACGTATAGTTCTGCACGTTTAGTCGCCATAGTTTTGCCATCGAGCCGACAGGGATTTGGCCAGATAGGATAAGCTATTGATATCGCTGGTTTTGCAATTTGCAAAGCCTAGCCTTCTATACCCCCGGAGACGGGGTGGATTGATCTACAGTTTCCATGAGGGTTGGGTTATTAGGTACCGAAAATCGTGAAATTTTCTTTCTGCCCATGAACAGCGTCCGGCGGTAGTGTAACTGAAAGTTTGTCATTCATCGTCATTGTAAATTAAAGAAAATAACAGGTGGTTTTGCTCTGAGCCCCACTTCGGGTGTACCCCCGAGCCTCTTTCACTGGGGTAGGTCTAGATGGCAGAAGAAGGTGAAAAAAATTCTGAACTCAGGTTTTCCTCTAGCTCAACAATACCCTTCAGCGACAACTGCACACTTTTCAAAAAAATATTACGTTCTTCCATCCAAAATACATCGAAGATTCTGAGCAACCTTGGATGCTGCACTTTCAAATGAGCATCCCCAACAAACAGATAATTCCTTTAATGCTAGACCCACTTCAGCAGGCCGGAGCGGCTCTTTTCCATTCTTACCAAAAGGGCCATCGGTCTCTGTCAGGATTCTCCCAGGAGGCATCATATTAACAAGTGCCACTCCTTTCTTACCTCGAAGCATCGCAGGGCCAACGGAAAACCAACAGCCTAGATCGATTGCTCGTTTCAGTTCGGCCTTACTTCCCGAAAACCAATGAAGAATGGGCGTGCCTGCCCCAGGAGCTTTTTCAATTTCATCAAGCGTCTCTGTTGCAGCCCCACGGCTATGAATAGAAGAAATTCGTCCCCCGTTCTTAGACATCAATTGTAGGATTTTTCGAAATACCTTAAGCTGCACATCAAATGTGTCTTTGAAATCTCGACTTCCGTCTAAACCAATTTCTCCAACATATTCAGCCGATGGCAGCAATTCCTCGAAAAGCTCGATTTCATGTGCTCGCTCTCCTACCAACTGCGGATGGAATCCCAAAGAGGTTTTAATTCGAGGCGCATCGGCAGCAATTCGAGCAGTAGTTCTCCAAGCCTTTGGAGTTGTCGTCACTGATAGAATGTACGCATTCTGAGCAATAGCGGAGCGAATTTCTGAAAATGGGTCTGGATACAAATCCAAATGGCAGTGAAGATCAATTAAGGGATGCATCCTTCGTGCCTTAGAAAATCCTCTAATTCCGCTAGACCATTCTGAACTGCGGCAATTCTTAACTGTCTTTCGGCGACATCACCGGGCAACGGTCCATTGGCAATCGCCCATCGGACCATATCAGTCCCTGAATATTTGTCGATGGCGATCATCACTGCCAGCACATCATCACGCAGCAACTCATTCTTCATAATTTTTTTGAGATCAAGGTCGACGTATCCGTTATCCGTATTGTCTGCCATACTCGCTGCATGGAGAGCAGCGCGACGAATTAGGCAAGGGAGACAACGTCCACACTGTTTATTTTTTCGTTTCCATTTGCCACAAGATACTGTTGATTTCGCGATTTTTGAGAGAAGCTGTTGGTTGGCGCACTGCTTCAACATCTGCCCTTTGGTCAACCCTCGATAAGGATTAATCAGTTTAACAGGTAAACCAACACTATCCAAAATTAACTGAATTTGCCGGAGAAAGTTAGGATGTGTGGTTCTCGTGCTTTGGCTTCCGAGCCGACGATTGGTCAACGGTGGGTTTACAGAAATGAAGCCATTTTCCGGCACATACAACTCCGTAACCGCGCCCGCATTCATAGACGATACGCTTGACGCAGCAACAGCCCCAAGTGCTAGAAATAGTAAACTCCTCGCTCGCATTGACGTATCATTGATATATTGATTAGAGCCGAGTTGGACCCTTGTCGCGTTTACATTTGTACCAACTGAATAAGGTACAAATGTTCCCAAGCGGTTCAGCAACAATTGCTGGATTTGTCGATCTTTTGAATATGCGTGAGATACTAATAGCGGCTTTCTTCCTTTACTCAGCAAATCAACCGCACCTACTGCACTATCCAGACCTCCAGAAAAAAGACATACGCAATCAGGAATACCAGGCTGCTTAGGCATAGGCGCAGGACTGTAACCATTAGCTCTAATCTCAATATTCCATTTGTCACCACTCAAAAACGAAAGTGCTCGCTCGATATTGGAAACTGTTGCATACCAAGGCGATGGGTTTGCCAATTCAATAATGAGATGAATTTCGCGTACCCACCTATCTGCGGAATTCGCTCTAAGAACAAATGTATCAGCTGCAATCACTGAGAGCGCAATTGTCAAAAAATCAATTGCTCTAGCATCAGGAGGTGATGGTAACTTCTTTATGAATTCATCATGGATGCGATTTCCAATTGAACCATAACCAAGCGAAGAAGCGGCTCCATAGAGCAACACTTTCAAGCTGTCGGCGGGGCAGGCACTCAGCCTAAGTTCGTCATGTGAACATATCACTGTTGTCACTCGTAACCCTCCCACACTTGGAAAACCTCATGCGTTACTTCGCGTTCAAGTTCTGCAATGTCGTTTGGCTTTAATGCACCTATATTTGTTAAATTTTTTGCGCCTAATGCATCTTCAACCGAAACTTTGACAAGTTCTCTCAAACTCGCTTCTGCCTTGTTCGCTTTAGGACCGGAATCTGCTTTTTGGAAAGATTTATCACTCTCCGAAATTATCCATAAGAAGATAGCTTCTACCAAATACGCAGAAATCAATGATACCAAATCGTCGCTCGAAATTGATAACGGATCAAAAGATGCATCATCTTCCAAAACTTCTAGGAGTGCCGATTGCATTGCAGCACTAATCTTGTCGGCATCCCCGTTGTCTGGTGTCAGGGCTTCTACGATTTTTTCGATTGCGACATCAATTTCTGCACCCAAACACGAGGACAAATCCTCCCCTGCTAGTGCTGTCCCGTCGCCGCCGCTTTGGAGATCAGATATGAGGCCAATCAGATTTCCGCCAACGGTCGCAATTGGAGAAATTCGAGTCTTGGCGACAGATGCACCTCCAGATGACGATCTCGCAAAATGGCCAACTGCCGATCGAAGGTCCTTCGCATCTCCTGAGCTTACGAATTTTCCGAGTTTAAGTCTGAAAGTACGGAACCGATCTTTATCTGGCTCAGGCAGCGGTCCGGGCCCTTGATCCACCCAAGGTGGCAGCAAAGGGAAGTACCCCCAGAGCCCCCTTTTGACGATGATGTACCCATCAAGCACTACTCCCATTTTGCATCCAAAGTCGCTGCCGACAGACCTGCATTAACCATGCTGGGACCGGCTTTATTTTCAGACTCGCCACAAACTGAGAAAGAGGCTGCTGGACCGGACTATGTTGGTCTGCAAGAAGTAACGCGCCGGTGAACTCTTTCGGGCGCTTCTCCCAATTATCAATCCGCCGTAGTTCCGAAATCAGCGCTGTCATGATCGCTGGTGCATCTTCCTGCGATACATCCTTAGCAGCGTTTTTACTCGCTGCGGATGTCAGACTTGGTGCTGAAGCTAATGTTTCAAACAGACTTGTCGCTTCTGCAGATAATCTTTTAGCAGCTAAGGACACAGGCGCTGCATCGCGGCTAAGGTAGATAGCAGGGCGCAAGTCTCTTCCGGCTAAGTCTGGCGGAATTTTGCACCATTCGCGTAGAAAACTAGAATAATTGCTCAGAGCTTCAGGGCATGCTTCTTCAAAAGCTGCGGGATCATCAACCACTTCTTCCATTGCTGCGATCTCATGCGGAGCTCCGTTCGTTGATAATGCTACCATTTGACAGAATGAGCTGAAGGCTGGATCGTTGGTACAGCGCTCTAGTACCGCCAATTTTGCAATTAGCGCCTCATCAAGGTTCATCCCCCTTTGCTGCGCAATTACCGTACGAATGCGTACGGTATTCAGTAGTCTTTTCACAATTCTTGGGTTGCCTTGAATATTTGGTGCTGTCGCCAAAACGTGAGCTAGCCGATCCGCCATTTCGAGATCGTTAGCAATATCGCTGCTCTCCGAAGCGCCTAAAAGCCCTCTAGCAATCTTCGGTGTAATTGGCTCGCCTTTCCAGAGTGATCGAAGAATTTCAATAAGGCCTTCTCGCAGTTGCTGAAGTTTCTCAACTTCCGCCCCAGCGGCCTCTGCGAATAATAGCATCAGATACGCTTTGGTCTCTTGGACCCCAACTCGGGGGACGCGAAGTGAAACTTGCACCATTTTGTCTAAGTAATCAGTAACCAATCGATCATCAGGCCCAGCATAGTGTTCACGCACAGCGTGTCGGATCATGTCTTCGTCGGCGGCAATGACAAATGCTGTTTTTGGCAAGAAAAGAAAAAGACGTACAGCCTCCAAAGTCTGGATCGCTTTCTTCGGCAAACACCTATCAAGGTTGTCGATAAACACCACAAGCGTAACATTTAGTTCGCTTAACAAACTGCCAAATTCTTCTCTGAATGCGGCAATTTCTCTTGGTGGCGAGGTCACTTCCTCAGGCTTTAATAAGCTCTTACCCGTTGAAATCACATCGGCGCCAGCCTGTTTAAAATCTGATATATCTCCCTCGCTACTATCACCTGACCACATTTTTTTTGCGCCATCGACAGCCCGCGACAAGATACCAGGCGGAACACCGATTAGAGCTGACATTCCTACGTCTGCCAGCAATCCTGCTGCTCGAAAATAATCGACACGCGCGATGAGCGACTTTGCCTTCTCGGCCAAGCCTTCGTGGTCTTTAGACGCTTCCATTAAACGCGAAGTAATTACGTCCATCAAAGCAGCGCGGGCGTCATCAAAATCTTGATACAGCCAAGCGTCGAACTCGATTACTAACGTATCATCCTTTGGCGATCCCCGCTGAAGACTCGCATGAATTAGGCGCAAGGTAGTCGATTTGCCTGCACCCCACCCTCCATAAATACCAATCGACAACGGTAACAACCCAGGTTGCTTAATCATTGACGCCGCAACATCAGCAACCTCGGAGAAGTTTAAGTAATCAACATCTGATTCTTTGTCGGCCCACATTGGTCTTTGCATATTTTACTATACTCGATAGAATTTTAGTTTCTGATAATACTTATCGGTTAACCTAATCCAGATTATCACAAAAGTGAATGAAAAGGATTCGAAGCATTGCACGAATTATCGATATAGCCAGAAATTCAAAAAATCTATTTGTGCAAGGGCATGCAGACTCATGACTCGGCGATCTTAATACCGGCGGTCTTACATAGAAGTAATGACTGCGGATTCGATGATAGCCGAAATTTGCCATCAAGATATGGAGAGTTATTTGTGATTTTTAATATTTTAGCCGTTCGATCATTTTTTCTTAACTGCAATTGAAATGCCGCCCGAGTAAAGGTGTAAACAGACACAAAGTCTGAAGCGCTGGACTCAAAGTCTGAGGCGGATCGCTGGAAAACTCCCGTCCCCCAAAAATTTTCAGATCTGACGCGGATGGTCGGTGCGGTTTTGGCGGGTTAATATTATGGCACCTGTAGCGTGCCCGGCGGCGCGATTTGTGGAGGATATTGCGGCTCAGGCGTTGGTCGGTTTCGGGAGACCTACGAGACGGTCAATCTGTTACGAACCCGATTACTACCCATGTACTACGCATTTTTCCAATTTTGCCTCCTGTCTGTGTCCTGGCAGGTCCGGGTATCGTTCACTGGTTGATAGGAGCCATCTATCAAACAAGGGCAGAATCCCCTGCTCCATGTAGATGGCAGAACTCGATATAAGGAGAACGACAATGGATCCACGAACGCCCGAACAGGAAAAGGCTGATCTGGACAATCATGCGGACCAGCTTAATCCGAACAATGATGCGTACTATCAATCTCGCGGCGAAGACGGTCGCCCTGACGACTTGGAAGATAGTAACGAGTGATATCTGTCGGGGACGTGAAAACCGATTACATCTCGGCTTTCGGCGATCCAATCAGCGCGGAACCAATCCAAGTCCTTTTCTAGGTCGACGGCCTTCTTGAAAATCTCTTGGATTATTCTGGCATAACCAACGGCCCAGTAAATTGCAAAGGGTTCTATCTCTGGGAATTTGCTGGGCCACTTTTTTACGTTTTTCCAGTTCGGATACCGGTTACCCTTGCGCCACTTTTTGATTTCTGTGAGGGCGGATTCTGGTGATTGATCTGGGAGGAGAAATTCGCTGATCTTCGCGTAACTTGAAATCTGACGTATTTCACGCATTTTTAAGATGAGCTTTGTCATCGGGCTTTGTTTTGAAGCGGGCGCGTCCTTGTCTATGAGTGTTACGTAGTTGGAATCGCCGTGCTCAAAATCGTGACATGCCATTATAAACAAGGCTGTCTCTAGATAGATTGGTGTGAGTAATTGTTCATCCAAACAATTCCGATCAGCCTCGTATTTACGGAGCCGTCTAATAACCTCTTGGTAGGTCCTCGTTTTTGGCAGATTTGCATCGTCGATCACTTCTGACGGAATGCGTGTAGATTTACCTTGCGCGATATCGCGTAATTCAAGTGCGCATCTAAGGGCCCTGCGAGCCTCTGTTGTCCAAAATACGGGCTCTGCGCATCTAATTTCATATCCCGATATGATTTGAAGCCAAGGGCCTGCGTAAGTGTCATTTAGGAGGCCGGTACCCTCTTCTGCTTCATTGACTGCCTCAATTATATGATTGAGTCTGGCACCTTCCGCGTAACCCTCGAAGGCTTTTTCAAGCACCAAGCCCTTTGATTTCTGAGGCTTCTTTCCCTTGTTATAAGCTTCGAGTGTTCTCCTGGTGAATGCGCCGGACATGCCCTGATTGGCCAAGATGTCCTCCAGAAGATCAACTCGGCTGTAATCTAGAGCATTTTCGAAGAATTCTAGCGGCGGCAAGGGCATTGTCTGGAAGTATTCATTCTTTAGCGATCAATATATGAGATTAAACAAGATTAGGGCCAATACGACGAATATCGCCCATAAAGGGCGCTGGGCAGCTTTGAGGGCCTTCTGAATTCTGGCGGCCACGATGAATGTGGAAGGTGTCTAGCAAACTAGGGGCACCTCAGAAATCGCATCTACGCATCACTAAACGCTCTTCACGAATGGTTCAAAAAGTCTTTGTTCGGCGAATGCTTATCAACTGCTTTTTTCACCTTAAGCTCAGCTTCAAGGTATATGTTTTCCGCATTTGGGAGCATTAAAGTTTGATCAAGCAGTTTTAATATTTCATCTCTTGTGATAACCAGTACACCTAGCTTTTCAGCTTGTTCAATATCAGCAGCAACCTCTTTCCTACTCTTGGATGATACTATTACTGGCAGAGTCTTAAGGTTACGGTTGCCGGATGTATACAAGCTGGTGCGTAGAGCCTCATTACGACTTATAAGTTTCGGTAACTTGTTATCTGCTTTCAATAAATCAGTAGTGCATTCTATGACAAAGAAGTGTTTCAATGATGTTGATGCAACTAAATCAGGGGCCTCTTGATTCCTAGGTGTAGCTCCCAAGTGCACCACATTAAATCCAAGCATCCATAGCAACCAAGCTATTGCCGTTTCGAGATCTCGGGCATTCCCCTTGCCGGGCCCCTTAGCGAGATAATCAAGTAAGACTTCAAGCCCCTGATCAAATGTGTTGTACACTGTGCGTAATGGGTTCTGTACGGTTGCTGGATCACTCATCCACCACTGAAATTGTGTGCTTCCTGCATAGGAACCAAAGCATTGTAGAACAGCGCCTTCGGGAATAGTTATTTCCTTGCTGCCCAAGTTTGCACCCCGAATGAATTCCCATCGTAGATCGGAACCTTCTATTCGTTTCCGTTCTATCACCTTACCGTCATGATATACTTGATAACCGAGGGTTGTTTTTGCTGCTTCTAAGCTATTTGGAATTAGAAGTGCTGGGCATGCTTTGTTGCCTACTACCATTCCATACGGTTCTACGGAATGGGGCTTTAAACAACTGGACGCTACATACTCAACTACTGCTCTATCTGAACTCACTGTTCCTATGCCAAGCTCCATCAACAGTGCATTAACATTATCAAACGGCTTTTCCCCTGATTTAAGCTCCCAGTCCAACTCTGTATTTCGTGGTTGAGGGTTAACTCCCCCACCACTAATTGACAGGAGGCTAAGTCGATAATTTGATTGAGTCCCCTCGCTTAAATACGGGTCATAATAGGCGGAATAAGCACCACTATCTTCTGGAAGAAATACCAGCTTGCCATGTGGAGTTGAGAAGGAACCGTCCTCCAAACATTGGATATAATCTTCGGGTGATATGTCTATGTCAGATAAGTAGAAAACACCTGCTTGAAGGCTATCGAATTTAATTTGAGTTCTTTCTATATCTCTGGGCCACACGTCGAGGAATATCCGAGCTTTAGTTAGTGCGTACCCTTCTTCTATACGAAAAGCTAAGTAACTTACGGCGATAGACGTGTAAGCCTTAGACCAAGATGAGATATCAGAAAAAAATTTGTCCACATAATCTTGGTCATATTTATTCATGAGTGTGTGTCGTGACCTTCTGTTCCTAATGCAGGGCTTATCAAGAATATCTGTTAATCTTCAGCATCAGTTTTTAAAATATTGCTCAGACGGCTTTTCACAAACTCTCTAGTTTTACCTGTAATAACGTGAACATGTTGGTCTTTGTTTATTTCATTATGTTCGCGTATTGCACTTTTAGCCCTTTCAGTAATCCCAGTGTTAATCACAAGTATACCGTTTTTTCCTGAATGACTGACGGTGCGCAAAAACCGTACTACTGTTCCAAAACCAAGCAAGCGCCTAAGCCATTTAACTTCACCAATATATTCACATCGATTGTTCCCAGCAATAAAGTCATACTGGTTTTCATAACCTTGGCTTGAGTGCCTTTTTAAAGCATCCAGCTCAGTCAGCACTTCAATGACCATCTCTTCGTATTGTTGCGGTGCGCCGTCTCGAATAAATTCTGGAGCGTCACTCTCGTACATTTGATCAGAGATGATATCGTCTGCAACTTCACTATCGAGTTTGAATTTCTTTGATGCGCTAAGCATCACGAGCAAGGAAAAGATCGTCCCTAACATTGCTGTGACTAAACTCAGTATGGTCGGCCAATCAATCGGGCCTTCATCTATCTCCTTTATTGGTTTGTAGGTGATACGAATAGACTTAATGCGTTCCAATAAAGCACTGCGCTTCTCTAAGGGGATAAACTTGTTCCCTATGAAACGTTCTTGCACTTGGACAAGAAGTTCATCGGGATTGTATTCGTAGCTAACGCCTTGCTGAAGCTCTCGGCCATGAATGAGTGATTCAATATCTTTAATGGTAAGTTCTTGCTCATAGAAGATAATCTCCTGAAGGTCATCTATGAGGCTCTCATGGATCACCTGTCCTCTACCTTTAGTAATATCCTCCACATAGCTGGGCACATAAAATACAGATAAGTAGAAAGTTGCGATCAGGCCAATAACAGAACTGAAATTGGATAGGGGTTTCCATACAGTTTCAAAGAAAGCTTTGAACACATCTACACTCATTTTTTTCATAAGGCCCCAATGCTTTGATGGCAAAAAGACTCCAACAGCAGTACTGTATGTAGCTACTATTGAGAGTGTATTGATTCATAAAATTAATATAAAGTAGAATTTCTTCATACACACGGCTTAATGCTTGTGCCTGAATAATTCACTACAAGCACATCAGGAGCGGATCAGAGTGCCCATGAGTACCTTTTCTGACCCAGCCATCATTACAGCGAGACGAATGACATCGGGCGAACTATTGAAATAACGGAATGGCTTTTTTATCCACAAAGGCTAAAGACCATACCCGCTGGTCTCATGTCGGTTTACTCTGATGCTGCCACGATCACGGAAGGAGAATTGCGGAGGAAAGGCAATTGGGAAACAACCATCGCCCTTTTCTCATGGCTGCACAAAGGCATGAGAAATCTGCTTCCTGCTGCTATCTTACGCTACCGGCATGATCAAACGACAGGGTAAAGGCGGCGGCAAAGAGAGCAAAAACACGCTGCGACCAGGAGGGGAAGGTGAAGAACCCGACGATGATTGCGAGGTCAGGCCCCAAGAACGCATCACCGACAGCGAAGAGCAGAATAAAGAGTGGCGCGATGGCGATCAGGAAGATCAGTCCGACAACTGCCTTTAGGATCGCGTTGTAAAGGCCGCCAAGGAGGAGCCACGTTTCGGGCACGAGATCAGGAACGATCGATGCGAAGTCGCTGCACGAAAATGCCACGAAGACGGCAAGCGCCACGTAGCTGACATGGTCCTTGGTTATCGACAATTCGCCAAACCGGTTCCAGACATCCGAAAACATGGCAGCCAGGCCGTCCGGGGTTACGGCTGCTACTTGGTCCGGCAAAACAAAAATGAGAAGGGTGAGAAGGATCGCAAATGCCTGATTGGCGGTGGCCCCTCGCCGCACTTTCCGAAGAATGATTTCGGACACGTACCAGAGCAGGTGAAAAGGCTGAAATGGCGACAGGTCATCAGCCTCACCTCCTTGCTTGTTTCCTCTCAGCCTTTCCCGAAGGGTGAGCCACAAATAAGATGCGGGAACCAACCAAGCAATAATTTCGGGAACTTCAAGAGGACCAGCGTGCTCTTTGAAACCGAAAAACAGTCCGAACGACAAGCCGCCAGTGACCACGATCAAGGGAGTTGTTTTAGAAAGATTTTTGATCAAGGCTTCATCACGGTTCGCCCACAGGCTTAGCAAAAACAGCGCCACCATGGCCACCGTCAGAGAAATCAGATGTCCGTTCTCGGAAAACCAGTGGGTGGCCCAATAGATGCATAGGGTGATGATCGAGACAACAAGTGCGATCACGAAAGTCGATACGAATTCGTTAAACAATCCGCCCGTCGAAATAGGGGCGTCGTTTTCGCGCAGCGCCAGGACTTCGACCCGTTGTAGCAGAATGGGGCGATTCCTGACGTACAGCAGGAACGGCAAGGCCATCACCAACAGATGTAACGCCAACAAGAGCAGAACGATATACAAAACCGGCGTGCCCATGAGCCCACGCCAGTCTTCAGGCATGTTCCCCGCCAGCAAGAAAAGCCCTGCGCTAAGAGTGGCCAGGAGGGCGAAGACGATCAACGCTGTTTTCTGTCCCGACCCGAGATTATCTTTCATCAAGACCTGCTCGGTGCATGTTCCGTGTTCATAGTGGGATGCATCGAGTGCTGCAAGAAGAGCCTCCCCGGCCGACCTGGCCCTGGCCACGGAATTCAAGAAGCTCCTGGATGCTGGATCGCTGAGTTCAATTTTGTCCAGCTCTCCCAATTGCTTGGTTCGTATCTGACAATCGAACATGGCATGGGAAAACTCGAACAATTCCTTGGCGATTTGCGGTGGCACGAAGGGAAAAGCCGACCAGACATTCACGAGGCTTTCACCCATGACGAAGTTTTTATAGGGCATGGGGTGGTTTGGATTACTAGCATGCACATCTATCCAAACGGCAAGTTCACAAACCACATGTAGAGTCTGGATCGTATCTTGCCTAATTATGGTGCAAAGTGCATCTTCCTTTAACTTCTGTTGTTTAGCAGCAAAGCGTTCGCCGTGCCGGGCCGAGATGATGGCGGCAATGATAGCGAAACCGCCCGCGAATATGCCGAACAGCCCTGCGAATAGCGTTTGCCACTTATAGAGGAACTTTGGGAACGCATCAGCCGCTACCACGTCCGAACCCAATGTCACGACCACGAGTCCCACTATTATGAGGAGACCGCCAGTCGCTAGGCCAGCGATAAAAGAAATTGGGCCTAGTATCTGACGCATCGATCACACTCCTCACATCCATTCGATATCGAAATATTTCCAGCGCAAAACAAAAACATTCGAACAATCATAGCATATTGAAATTAAATGAGAATCACGCATAACATAGACATAACAATAATACGATTGGATGAGGTTGGCACAATGATGAAACCATTGTGGTTCCTTTTGGCGTTGGTAGTTTTTTGGGATTAGCCACAGGGCCTGCATCGGCTGAAGAACCCACGGTCGGTGAACGCTTTGGAGACTGGACATTCAAGTGTCAAGCCGTCAGCGCCACTGTCAACAAATGCGCCCTCCCTCCAAACTTCTCAGCCGTCCGCATCGCCCCAAGGCCAAACAGCGACAGTTGATCCTCCCCCACTGAATTGGTCTACCGGTTCTGATAGGAAACGGAGGAGCACAGATGGCAACGAAACGATACAAACCGGAAGAGATTGTCTCGAAGATGCGTCAGGTTGATGTGTTTGTCGGCCAGGGGCAGCCTCGGATTGAGGTGCCCCTAGTTTGCTAGACAACTTACTTAAGAGCATTTAGTGCGTCGTCGCAGGACGTTTTCAGATCTGAAATATCAACCTCTATCACACTTTTATTCGGATCAAATACAATTGGTTTTTCAGCGTGCTTCCACATAACGTAATCATTTGAAATTTCGGTTTCCCTAGCAATAGCGTTTTCTACAGATTTTCTAATGGAGTCATCAACCTGGTCTTTTTCTCTATTTGCACTGACATACAAACCAGCTGTGAGGTAATTCTCTTCAATATCTACAAAAAGCTGCACATACCTTTTTGCAGATTCTTTAACAGAACACTCTCTATATAACCCCTCATCCCAAACATCGTAAGGAGCGAGGTATTTCACGTCGTCCCACTTTTGACCTGAACCACAAATGCTCTTGATCCGGCTTAAGTTATCCCAGCATTTATCCCACAAGTCATAAACAAATTTATGGTAATCCAAACGTGTTACCTGTGCAGCCACATATACCGAATGGAAATCAATCTGATCCTCCCATTTTAGGTTGGGCGGATATTTCTTCGGGCTGTGATCTAACAAGGAGTTCACAGCACTTTTCCATGCGTTATCGCCAAAATACTTGATAAGTGTTTCGGGGATAGTAACTGTCAATTTTCCACTCATACTAAACGCCCTTCTGCCAGCTCAAAAACCACCTTCATATATTGCCTAAACTCATGGTCATCCGAACCCACGTTAAGTTTTTTCCCGGACATTAGCTGTTCCTCTATTTCACGCTCGTATGCAATAAGAAGAGTCGCCCATGGCACGATTGCCCAGCTTGAATTCCGCCGGTGATGCTTGCCAATTGCACTTTCAGATTTGACGATTAGGTACTTCTGAATGGCTGACGAAGGAGGAGAATTATATTTTGGTTCATAACCTGCTTCGTGAAGTCTTTTCTTCTTGAAAACCCGATTGTACTTAGCCAGTTGTCCAACGTTCAGATCTGCACTCATTTTACATTCCATTGCTACGGCACAAGTAGATTTGGAACGTGCTATATCGGTAAAAAACCAAAGGAATAAGTCTACTCGACCACTCTTGTCCCCGTATTCAGAACCACAGTAAGCATCTTCTGCACTTTCTATCGCAGCGATAAAGCTCTCATTTATCGGAGATGCAAAACTAGACAACGCTTTTGCCATTAACTTGCAACGTTGCAGTCGCACTTCTCGGCTGTAACCCGCATTTAAGAAATTGGCTAAGCCACGGGTTATCTGCGTTTCAAATAAAGGGAACCCCCAATTTAAGGCATTCGCATGGAGAAAATGCGTTTCGCGAGCAATATTAGCAAAAATTGAAGTTGCTGTATCAAGTGGATTCCCTGCTAAAGAAAATCGTTCTTGCCAATTTCTCGAATTTTTCAGCACCCGAACACCATAATCAATGTTAGCCGCTTCCAATTTGACATACCATTCGATGGCATCCGCATGGGGTAATGAGCACTTACTGTTTGGAACAAACTGTGCCAGAGTTTCTGTGGTTAAGTCCGCAATCAGCGTATGCTGTTTGTCACTTGTCCTCATAGACATTTACACCATTATTTAGAAAGTTGTGTCTAGTTTCATACAATTCATTCTGCTTACGAAGCTTCTTCGCCATATTGAGAGTAGTCAGATGATCCAAAGTCGCCCTTAGTCGAGAACCAAACATATCTGGTTCTTTGAGCCGCGGTTCGGAATATTGAGGTGCTCTCACAGCTAGTAAATCACTCTACAGAACCGGATCATTTAAGAGGGCCGTTAGCTACGTTTCACCGGATTCCGCCTCAACACGATCCTAACCCGGCGACCTGCTCTGAACATTGTGCTTTCAAAGATATTCTTCCGGCGGATTTCTGCTAAGACAGCGATTAACGGCTTTCTCGACACCTTATAGGCACGAATTCCGATTTCGCTGATCTCTACCCCATAATATTTTCTGGCGAGTCGGCGGACGAACGACTCTCTTAGCTCCAGCCAGGCCTCATAGAAGCTTTGGTCATTCCCAATGGCCATCGAGGTCCTCCCAAGTGTAAAAGGCTTGCTCTAAATACCGTAGGTGACGTTTGTAAGTTTTCTTCTCGGTTGGGCCTGTAAGGTCGTATACGCGAACCCAAAAGCGACATTCGTGGCTTTTTGACCAATCAAGCATTGGATTGGCTTTACGCAAAAATTCACGTGGTTTCATATCATTATCGAAGGGAATCGTATCAATCGGTAGATTTCTCGATTTTCCCCAAGGTGGCGTTTCCGAATGTCTGACGATGATGCCACCACTGGTCAGGCCTGCGTTATATATATATTTCGGTTTGCCAGTCTTCTCATCTGCCCAGCATGCCGGTTTTTCGGTCCCTTTACCAAAGCGGTCCAGCGTTCGCTTCATATGTGCAATTTGGCCCTCTTTTTGAGCAATTCCTTGCTCCGCGTCCTCCAGGCTTTGCGTAAGCTCTGTGTTCGCTTTTTGAGCTTGCTTTAGGGCTTCGTCGGCCTCGGCAATTTCGGCTTGTGCATCTTTCACTCGATCTAAGGCTTTCGATAGATCCTTCGGTTCAGGAGGAAATCCTGCAGCCTTGATCTCTTTTGACACCTCGTTCAACTTCGTAGTTTTTTCTATTAGTAGAGAAACCTTCTCATCTGCCGATAAACTTTTATCAATCTGCAAGCGCTCGAGTAGAACTGCGATCTTCTGCTCCTGGTCTTTCAGACGGACGAGCTCTTTTTTCATTTCACTCAAATCAGTTCGAGACAAAATTGCCACTAGACTCTCCAACTTCATCTCATTGATCCGAAGTTCCTCCGCGATCTTGTCCCTTTCCAGCATGATTTGTTCCGTTTTTTTCTCTTGCTCCCAAAACAGGGCAGCCAACGCCAAAAGCAATGAGAAAAGGAGAAGGAGCACGATCTCAGCCATCGTCAGGCCAAGAATAAGCCCCCTTTTGTAAGCTTGGTCGCTGTGAAGAACGCTATTCGGCCGCATGCCGGTCAACCAACTGCTTTAACAAGCGCACGAGCCATCTCGGCCAAATTTTTCTCGACCTCTGACAACATCTCTCGGTTTTGTTTAAGAGCTTCGGAAAGCTCGGAGTTGTGGGACTTCATCAACTGCACAGACTCCGAAGTTACTGAGTTTATCTCTCCCAGTTTGTCTTTTTGAGTGGTCACCTCACGAGCGAGGTTGCTGGAGAGGCGTTCAATATCCTTACCTACGTTGTCTAGGGATTCCGTAGTTTTGCTGAGATTATCGATCACTGACCCAAGAGGACTGTTCTCTCCGGTCAGCTTCGTTAGGTCTTCAGAAATCCTCTGAATCGCGGTTGCGGCGATATCAATCGACGCTTGGGTCCTCTCACGTTGCTGCTCAGTTATATGGTAAATTTTCTGTGATTCCTCGCCCAATCGCTCCATGGAGCTCACTGTTTTCTCGAATGCTTCATGGATAAGCTCATTCGGCGGACGAACCGTCTCCATGCTTTCCACAAGTGCTTCCAAGGAGGACACAGAACGCTGCGTGAGGTCGTTGAAGCGATCAAACCGCTCACCGAGCTGCTCATTTCTTTCGGCGATCTCCTGATTAATATTCTTGGCTGCCTCTGACAGCTCCTCAGCGGCCCTCAGGATGGATTCTTTAGATTTTTCGTTCACCTCGTCGAAGGACTCGGCAATTGACTGTTGGAGCAACCCTCTGAAGGATTTCATATCCTGTACAGAGGCATATAGTTCCTCCTTCAGCATGCTAGAGGCCTGAGCGAGCTCATACCTGGACTGCTCCTCCACCTCTACCGGGTCTTCTCGCATCTGCGAAAATAGAACTCGGAGAAGGACACCTAAAATCGTTGATGCCAAGGCGACCCCGAAATTGGAAACGATGGTGGAGATCTCGACTTTAAGACCTTTGAAGTCATATAGAGCGATCGATAGTGCCGTCAGGGTGAAGAGGAAACCGAGGTAATAGCAGTTGTCGCCAAGTTGGTCGAAACGAAGTCGGAACCGCCGATACGCCACCGCAGTTAAGACATACAGTAGAAGCATTACCACTGGACCAGCGATAATAAAGAAAGTGTCCTTGGTAAACGTGTGAGTAACGATCTCCAAAAGGATGCCAACAGTGGCAAAAAACATGAAGATGACAGTGTCGCCTAGGCGCCCCGTTGACGAGACGAGCTTCGGGAGCGTGTAGCCCATTGCTTTGGGTCTTGCTGGACTATCCCATGGCCCTGGTTTGTCCTGCTCGACCTTTTTCTGATCTGTCGCTTCAGCCATGCTGATTATCCACTTACCGAGTAAATTCTGCGCACATTGCCGCCCTGTTCTTGGATCAGTTTGATCCAGAAGTCTCTGTGCACTGTGTTCTGGTTGGCTTTCTCCGTATCGCGATAGAGATAGAGAAGATCTACATCCACATCTCGCAAGTCGGTTCTTAGTTTGTTGAAAGCTTGCCCTTTTAAGAAGCTGTCGATGCTGTAACGGGCTCCGTAATGGGAGAGCGCTTTAGAGTGCTGCAGTAAGTCGCTGACAACGATCAATTCCTTGCGCCGATCATCCATCCAAGTCGGGCCAAACTCTTTCACGGTAACTGCTTGGATTGTTTCGATGATCGGTGAAATTTCAGAGGAAGTTGGCTTCAAAACCTGCTCAATCACCTCTTGCATCGGTCCGTCGAACGATTCCCGCCATTTCCGGGCAATTTGGAGCGAGGACTCGACAAGCTGATTGATATCTTCCGCATTTCCCGGATTGCAGGCTCTGATTACCGGTGCAGGTATCCCTTTTGAGCCTGGGCGAATGGCATAGACGACCAGTTCCCCATATCGAGGCACTTTGCCTTTGTAGTCCTCAAACTGGTTTTGGATATCGACGGCTTGAACTGGCGTGAATGTATCTGTTTGATCGACGATCATGACATGACGCGCAATTGGGCCATCAACGGGACACCCGGTCGCCTTATCAACTTCAACCTTGTTCGTGAAAAAGGTTCCGTAGCCCACGATGCCGCCGATCACAGCAATGATGCATATGATACCAAGTACCATCCCGGCTTTCGCAATTGGCCCTGGTGATGATTTCGACTTGGTTCGAAGGGATGGCCTTGATCTACGAGCCAACGTTTATCCCCTCTTTTTCCGCCTGGGCGATCGCAACTTCCTCAAGTTTAGATTTGTCTAGGATTTGAGAGATCAGCTCAAATCGCTTAAAGGCCGCTTGGTGGGCAAGGTCGATATCTTCAATGGAGTTGCTAATCAGGTCTTTGGCCTCGTTTATGAGGCCTTCGACGGTGTCTTTCGGGTAGATATCATCGACGTTCGGTGACTCCACATGAGATCCGTCGAGTTTAAACTCCTTTTTGAAGTGCTTCGGCTGTCCTTTATTGCGTGCTTTCTTGTTTGCCTCTCGATAGACGTTGAGAAGACGCTGAGCGCTGCTCTCGAGGTGGCGTTCGTGCGCCCGAAACCTTGAGATCAACTTCTCAATCGTCGACATAATGTCGAAGTATTCTGTTCGCCGAAATCCGAGTTCGGCAGCGACATTTTGCAGGGTCTTCTTGATCTCATTGCGAAGATCGGTGAGATGATCCCCGAGTTCTGCGGCCGTCTCGGCGTATGTGGCCTCAGTGCCATCGCGAAGGCGGGATTGGCGCCCATAATCAGGGTAAGGGTCGTCATTTTTGAAACCTTTGTAAAAGGCAACGAGGCTAAAAGCGATTCCGATTAAGAGCATGAGTGGAGCCTGGTAGTCCTGAAAATCGAACGAGAAAGACCAGACTTTTGACCAAACCTGGTTCAACGCTTCCTGAAGGCCACCAGATTGCATGGCATCACGAACATGAGCGATGTACAGGTTGAATACGAAAATACCTGCTAGATAGCCCCCGACAACGGTGCAGCCCCATAATTTATGAGAGGTTTCGTTGTGATACGCGGAACGCAGACCAAAGTAGCCAGCGGCAAAACCGGATATCACGTTGATGAAAGACAAGGATATGGCAAGAGTGTATGCGCCGATATACCCTGATTCGTGTGCTGCACCAATTAATCCTGCGTTAGCTAGCGTTTCTATTAAGAAAACCGCGCCTAAGATTAGCCAAGTATATAGGGCATATGGTTTTTCATGTGCAGGACGATTGATGTTGTGCGTTTCTTTGAACTTCTCCAACGCATCCGTTGCATCAATTAGCTGTCGTCGAAGCTGAAACAGGGTGTTTAGGCCATTCCTCCCTTCTTGCTCGAAATCTGCGACAGTGGCTGTCGTTTCAGATTTGACGTCGATAACCATAGAGTCGAACTGGAGCCGTCGCAGCCGCTCTGAGCATATGCTTAGTTGTTCTGTAAGTTGCTCTATCGCCTGCTGCTGAAATGACTGGATCTTGTCGACAACCTCTCTTTCAACGCTGTCGAGCGAGTTCGAACTGGTTAAAGGTTCACCGGCGGCACCTCGCTCAGTGCCCTGCTTTTCGAGTTCCATGTCGGATGAAATCTGGTCGACATCTAGTGGCGAGAAGTCAAACAACGACGGTTGTCGTTGGCCTCGGTTTTCTTGAGCAATTTCCCGTAGCCGGGCTAATGCATTGCCCATTGCCGCCCCCCCCCCCATTCTGAACGCCCGCAATACTATCCTATGGCGAACTTTTTTATGTATCAATTCGCAATATGGAATGATCTATTCGTCGTTATGGAAGGATTCAGCCGATTTTAGGAAAGCACAACGTTATTTTATTGGGAATTTATAAAGCTCATCGGCGTGATTTTCTCCATCCTGCTGAAGTGGCCTCCTCCTCCGTGCAGAAATACCTTTCGCCTTTCTCGGGACTAATTTTAGTCCGACCGTAATATTGGCCTCCTGGTACGTGAAAAATGCGCTCGCCAGACTGACTGATATTGCCCTTGATCAAACACGCTTGATTGTCATTTGACGGGGACATTTCCAGCCTTTTACCTTGGCGCCATTCCCACGGTGGGACGAATTGGCCTGACCACATCCCAACGCGAGAAGCCTTAGCTCCTGCCTCGACGGCAACGTAATCATTCGAATACTGTCGAAAAGCTAACGCCAACCCCATGGATATCAGAGCCGCCCCCACATCCCGACCGTTAACTTTGCATAGGCTGACAAAGCGTCCGTAGCGGTCCCGGTCCTGAATTTCGCATTTAACGATGGCATCATCTACCAGGCTCCGCATGGCCTGGCCTGCTTCCTTGCCACAAAGCCACTCCACTCCATTGCGATGGCAGGTCTGCTGGGATTCAGGAGCATCAATTCCGTGAATGCGGATTTTTGCTCCTGAAATTTCCAGAGTATCGCCATCAACAACTCGGGCGGTTCCTGAGATAAAATCTGACGCGGCTACTGCATGGAATGAGCATGAAAGTATTGCGATTACGAGTACCGATTTTTTAAAGATATTGATAGAAATCATGCTTCCAACAAACTCCTCAAATCTATCGATGCATGGTTAATGGCAACATTCTTCTGCGCCTACATGTCCAGTCCGTCTATCCAAGCATATTCGTTTATCTAGCACCTGTTCACTATACCAGTCTGCGGCAGTTGTTTTTTGCTTTTGCGAGTTTAGGCAAAGGCACGAGGGATACTCGCAGCACAAATTTGATTTTACTCGGCCGTTAACTGCTAGTTTCCATTAGCTTCGACGCCGCTACTGTTAGCAATATGTAAATTAAGAAAAGGAACACAGCCGCATAAAACGAGCACACAACAGGGTGCCGTTTGAAATCTGACCGGGCAGCAAGCCAAGCTGATCGTACAAGTTTCCGCAACAAATCTTTCAGCCGAATAATTAAATATCCTGTAAGGTAGCCGCCCCTAACCTCCGACGTGTTCAGCTTTTCTTGCTTTCGGCAGATAATGATATACATCCGGCAAAACTCAACGAACCCGCGGAGCTGCTCGCCTGGATCAAACTCAAAGCGTGCATCGAACACGCGTTCATTCGACAATACGAAATCTATTAGGCGTGGTTGGACGCCCCTGCTCTCGGCGGTGCGTCCGTGCGTCGCCCCAATGAAGAAGGCCAACGCGAGAACGCATTGCTGAACTGCGTCCTCGTAGTTTCTCAAACCCGCAAGCAGAGGCGGGTCGACGACCCCTGCACGTACGTCTTGGTCAAAAATGGTTAAGGCCCAGGTGGTATCGCCATTTGTTGTTGTCCGGTGCGCATCACATTTTGCTGTCTGACCTCCCACCGGCACTGGCCTGCCGAAACCGCCACAAACGTCGCATACAATATTGCTAATGATTCTGGCGGCTGCGAGCATGCCGCGAACGCGTTCGTCGGCAAGAGATACCTCGATTAAGAGCTCGCTTGTATGAGTGGTGATATCAAGAATTCTCAGATCTTCGCGAAGTTTCAGGCGGCTTTGCTTGTTCAGAACCACCACCGCTGCTTCTACAATATTTTGCCAGCCATCACCTACGTTGAGCCCATGTGCTAGCGACGTCGTTACGTCACCACAATGAATCGTGCGGAATTCAGACGGAAAACGCTCAATGAGCCTCAGGTGCCATGCCTTCGCAAGCATGCCGCCTAGTACGCTTCGATCAATAGAAGACATGAGGGACTCCAAGTACCTGACCGACTCCCCAATAGTGCAAACCTGCGCAAACTCGAAATTTCACACCCAGTGGGACATCTAACCCACCATGCTCTCCGATGGCGTAAATACTGTTCGTCGTTCTGACGATAAGTTTTTCTTGGTCAACAATCTGCACATCCGAGGTAATAACCTCAGTACTTAGCAAGTGGTACGTGACTTGCTCATCCGCGGTTTTCGGATACGCGCAAATTCGAATGATCCAGTACGGATCTACATACATCTTTGCGGGTCCTGGTGAGTCGATATGTCCGCGCATTTCACGAATTTGAGTGTCATCCGCTAAATCGAGGTGGCAGAGATTTCTGTTCTCTCGGATGAGAGAGCCGATAGGTTCGTCGTCAATGCGACGAATAAACTCTTCAAGTTCTTCAGTTTTGATCATGTTGTCCTCCATACTGTAGGACAAGGATTACGGCCCTCAGCATGAGAGTCGACCACGGATGTTCTATCTATGTTCTATCTATGCTTGTGTGTGACCGAGGTTGGCACACTTACTGACCAAGGCGTGTCACAGTAGCAAAAATCCGCGCCCTTCGATCCGCCAAATTAACCTGGCCACTGTGACCGTTTCTGTCTCAACAGTACAATAGGACAAGTGCATTCCCGTTCTCACTTTGTCGCTCCATAGAAAATGGGCGGCATCTTTCTGCAAGATTCCGCCTAACTACGACCGACCCTGTCACTACGCCTTGCGACGATCTCGTGATCACAGAAGTTATGGAGGCATGTCCCAATGCGCATTTATGTTCTCAGCGACCTGCACAACGAATTTGATAAATTCTTGCCGCCGTTATCAGTAGACCAATACGATGTAGTGATACTTGCTGGTGACATCGACCTTGCTGCGCGTGGCGTCGAATGGGCGGCGAAGGAGTTCGAACGAATTCCAATTGTCTACGTTCCCGGGAATCATGAGTTCTACAGCCCGGACGGCCGATCTTTTCAAGAGATCACCGACGAAATGCAGGACTTAGCGAGGTCGTACGGAGTTGAACTGTTGAACCCCGGAGTTGCTGAGGTCGGTGGATGGAGATTCATCGGCGCTACGCTGTGGTCGGATTTTGATCTATATGGTGAAGACGAACGCGCGGTTTCGATGGATTGTGCAAGGCGGGGGCTCAATGATTTCCGGTTGATCTGGACCGAGCAGCACGACAGGACCAAGCGGCGGTTTCATCCCGCCGATGCTCGTGATCGGCATCTCAAAGAACGAGAGTATCTGTTCGCTGAGATTCAAAAAGGCGATCCAGCACGCACCGTCGTCGTGACGCACTTCGTTCCAACGTCTCAGGCAATTGAGAAACGTTTCCAAGGAGATATTCTCTCTCCTGCGTTCGTCACTGACTTGGACGATGAGATTTCGAATTCTGGCATCGCTGCGTGGGTATTCGGTCACATCCATTCTTGCTGGAATTTTCGGCTTGGAAGAACGCAGATGATCTCTAATCAGCGCGGCTATCCGAACGAAGGCGTTAAGGGTTTCGATCCAGGCCTTGTTATTAAACTTTGAGTCCTTTGTGCCGCGCCATCGCTATAAATACCGGGCCAAGAGATGGAAACTTTTGAGTTCACGATGCGGTTTAGATTGCCGATACTGACCGAAAATGCCGCTGAATTTTTGGACGCCCTCTATGAGGCAGGGTGCAGTGATGCACTGGTCGGGATTGCCGAGCACTGGCTCTGTTGTACTGACATTTTCACGTCAGGCAGTCAGTTTTAAGGCAGCGACTGATAGTGCAAAAGAAGATGTAGTGCGTGCAATCCCCGGGGCCGAGCTGGTGGAGACGATCGTATAGTGATTATAAGTCGGGGGTCCGCCCGCATTTTGTGAACATCAGATTAATTGGTGAATGAAATAAGTCGTGAAAGAGAAACTGGTGACATGGTAAAGATCTACCGGACACCTAACACGAATCATATATCACAGCCGCGACCAAAAAGAATTGAGCGCATTTTGCAAGTTGGGACAAAAGGACTGGCATCATGATTGGTACGGTCGTTGTTTACATGGGTGCTGCCGTCGCGGAAATCGCCGGTTGTTTCGCCTTCTGGGCATGGCTCCGCTTGGACAAGTCTCCGTGGTGGCTCGTGCCCGGCATGATCAGTCTGGCTCTGTTTGCATTCCTTTTGACCCGCGTCGACAGCGACCTCGCCGGACGTGCTTACGCCGCCTATGGCGGAATCTACATTTCCGCGTCGATTCTCTGGCTTTGGCTGGTTGAGACCCGGACTCCGGACCGATGGGATTTAACTGGAGCGGCAGTCTGTCTTCTTGGAGCGGCGATTATCCTTTGGGGGCCGCGGGGAACTTAGGCGAGTTTTGTGCATCCTCTACATCGTGGCATGCGATCGCTCTCAAGAGTTTTTATCCAACCAAGAGCCGATGCTAGCGCAGCTAAGAATTCTTTGGTGTCGCGTGATTGTTGGTTTCGCACAGACTGTGATCGCTCAGCACTTCAAGAACACGGCAATCTGCGATCCGGCCACCCCGACATTGCTCGATCATGCGTTCCAGTTCATGGCGAAGTGCATGCAAACGTTGGACGCGACGATCGACCTCGCTGAGTTGTGCCTTGGCAATGGCGTCTGCTGCGTCACACGGCTGATTTGGGTCATCCGATAGACTGATTAGGTCTCGGATTGCTTGCAGCGGGAACCCGAGTTCCCGAGCATGTCGAATGAACGTCAAACGGTGAATAGCGGAATCATCGTAAACACGCTGGTTTCCGCTTGTGCGCGGCGGTGCCGGAATAAGGCCGATCTGCTCGTAGTATCGGACCGTCTGCACCTTGCAACCAGCAGCCTTGGCGATGCGGCCAATCGTCAAATCGCGGGTCAAAGCAAATTACCTCTTGAACCTATAGTTACTGTAGACATTACGTTTAGCATATCAGAGATGAAACGGCGAACGAAAGGATGCGCCATGGCTGGAGGATGTTGTAGTCACGAACCAAAATTCGACGGCATGTCGAAGGGCTTTAAACGTGCTCTATGGGCAGTGATCGCCATAAATGGAATCATGTTTTTCGTCGAAATGGCAGCCGGTGCGATGGCCGGATCTCAGGCATTGAAAGCCGATGCATTGGATTTTCTGGGCGACACGGTCACGTATGCAATCAGCCTCATCGTGATTGGTATGTCGCTCAAAGTCCGCACCACGGCGGCCTTAGCCAAAGGGATCAGTCTTGCAGCCATGGGACTCTGGGTATTCGGGATGACCGCATATCAAGTTCTGATCCTCGGTGTCCCGACGGCAACGATCATGGGAGGCATCGGCCTGCTTGCTCTGGCGGCCAATCTCTCGAGCGTGCTTATCCTGATGCGCTTCAAGGACGGTGACGCGAACGTTCGCTCCGTATGGCTTTGTAGCCGGAACGACGCGATTGGCAACGTCGCGGTGATGCTGGCGGCTGGTGGGGTGTATCTGACCGGAACCGCTTGGCCCGACCTGATCGTCGCGGGGTTGATGGCCGGGCTGTTCCTGTGGTCAGCGTTGCAGATTATCAAGCAGGCAATGAATGAACGGCGCCACGTCGAGGCGCACGCTGCCGCCGCTGAGTAGCAACCCTAGCATAGAGGAAATCCGTTGGTGACGCGCGTAATGAAACCACCTATCCGTCTAAGCAGAGTGATAGCAGATTTGATCTCGCAAACTTGCACCCGCTCGACCTCGATTGTTGTTGTGTCGTCGGTCCTGCTTGGAACAATTGCTTTAGATCAGGTGACGAAGTGGGCAGCACTCACGTTTTTATCGACGCCACCGTACAAGATCGAAGTCACGCCATTTTTCGATCTTAGCTTGGGCTTCAATACAGGAGTCAGTTTTGGTGTTTTCGGTGATCTTTTCAGTAACCAGCAATGGCCTTTGATCACTATGACCATCGCTATAGCGATGGTTCTTACTGTTTGGGCGGCACGTATGGACCGGTTGTTCGAGACAGTGGCGATTGCCCTCATGGCAGGCGGCGCTTTTGGGAACATTATTGATCGAATACGGCAAGGCGCGGTCACGGATTTCCTCGACTTTCATGTGATGGGGTTGCACTGGCCAGCCTTCAACTTTGCGGATGTGTTCATTTGTGTTGGCGCGGCTTCACTGGTGATCGTCTCGATTGTGTCAACGGCGACAGACGGAAGTAAAAACATAGAGAGAGACGATGCACCCTGAGCAGCCCAAAACATTGCTTTCACCGGACAATGCGCTGATCGGTGCATGGTTGATTGCGCTGGTGTCCACTCTGGGGGCGCTATTTCTCGGTGAGGTAATGGGACGCACCCCTTGCGTTCTATGTTGGTACCAGAGGATCGCCATGTTCCCCTTAGCCGTTGTTCTCGGTATTGCGTGTTATCTGTCGGACCTCAATGTGCGCCGCTATGCACTCCCATTAGCCATTGCGGGGGGCACAATAGCGTTCTGGCACAGCCTGCTTTTTGCCGGGTTCATCTCGGAAGCGATACAACCGTGCACGCTGAATGGCCCTTCCTGTTCTGGAGAAGACCAGGTCCTTTTCGGGTATTTACCGCTTCCGTATCTCTCGTTAGCTGCATTCTGTTTGATTTCTCTCTTGTTATTTTTGTCTGTGAAAAAGGAACAAAAATGAATCGTCGTAGTTTTATCGTCCAAATTGGGATAGCAATTGTGGGCATCTTTTTTTTCGGCATCTACCTCTATCAACCCTTAGTTGAGAAAATGGGAAAGGCGTCGCCAGTTGCAAATGCTGCCGACTTGGTCCGTGATCATTCACCTGTGTTCGGCCCAAAAGATGCTCCGGTCACTATTGTTGAATTTTTCGATCCGGCTTGTGAGTCGTGCCGTGCTTTCCATCCGATCGTCAAAGACATCATGGCGACATATCCTGATAAAGTGCGCGTAGTGCTAAGGTACGCAGCATTTCATCCACCGTCTGAGCAAGCAATTCGACTTCTTGAGGCCGCACGTCTGCAAGAAAAGCTCGAACCTGTGCTAGAGCGATTGTTCGAAACCCAGCCACGTTGGGCGCCGCACGGACGTGCCCCTGATGACATATGGAGTTTGCTAGACGGAACAGGGCTGGACATAGAACGTGCGAAACGTGAAAGCCAAATGCCTCATATTGTTGGCGTCCTTAATCAAGACGCAGCAGATATAAAAGCTGCCGGGGTGACTGGAACGCCGACTTTCTTTGTTAACGGCAAACCCTTGGAATCCTTCGGTCAAGAGCAGCTACGCGATCTTGTCCGATCCGAAGTGGAGGCATTGTGAGAGCAATTCGCTACACCCTTTGGGGAGTTGCCCTTGTCGCTCTGGTAGTCGTTGCTGGCCATCAGTTATCGCATTTCTTAGGTACTGACCCAGATGAAGTTAGCGGATTCCGGCCCACATTTACCCTTGTGAACCATCAAGGTGAAACAGTCAGCGAAGTGACCTATCGAGGCAACTGGGCTTTGGTGTTCTTCGGGTTCACAAATTGCCCCGATATCTGCCCGACGACCCTTGCGGAATTCGGGAGCATCATGGATGGCCTTGGCGACGAGGCGGCGGGAGTGACGCCGCTTTTCATCACCATTGATCCAGAACGGGACCGCGTCGAAAAAGTGGCGGAATACGTTTCCGCTTTTCACCCTTCCATTGTTGGGCTGACTGGAACCGATAAACAAGTCGCCGACGCAGCAAAATCCTTCAAGGCTTATTTCGAGCGTGTCCAGCAGGAGTCGGCTCCGGACGGGTATACGATGGGGCATACCTCAGTCGTCTACTTGCTCTCCCCTGATGGTTATTTTGTACGCACTTATCAGTTCGGGGAGCCGCCAGAGATGATTGTCAAAGATTTGAGAGAAAGGATATGAGCATTTTCAAGTTTCTGTCCGTTGTAGCTGCGTTAACCTTTTTGCTAACCGTTGTCTCCATGTCTCCGGTCGGTGCGGAGACTGTGCGAGAAGGGGATGTGGCTATCGATGTTGTGTGGGCACGTGCGTCCATCGGAACATCGCGTCCGACTGCGGCCTACCTGACGATACGTAATGAAGGAAGCGAACCAGAGGTATTGGCCAGCATAAAAGCATCGGTTTCGGAATTGGCCGAAGTCCACAAGATGACGATGACGGATGGTATCGCCCGAATGGGACCGGCAGGCGCAGTGAAGATTCCGGCTGGTAGTGAGGTGGTGCTGAACCCAGGTGGACTACACGTCATGTTGATGAAACTGAAACAGCCACTCAAAGAAGGACAGAAATTTACCATGACCCTGATCTTCGAGAACGCAGGGCCCGTCGACGTATCGGTGCCCGTTCTAGGAATTGGGGCACGTGGTCCAGCCAAATGACTGGGATGTGGCGCATTCTTCTCTGCAGTGCTGGTGCCGTCAGCGGGGCTTTGGCGATTGCATTCCTTACCGGTTTGGCTCTCGATAGAGGAAAGGCAGAAGACCTTGAGAAAGTTTCACGGGCTTCATTGGCTGGCTCTGGTGAAGTTGCAATGACGCTCCCGGTTGAGCGTGCTGCGCCTACTTCTGGAGCAGATGACCTCGAGAGGATTTCGATTATTTTAGGGCCGGGAGATACGTTGATCGATGCGCTCAGCGCCACCGGGGTTTCCTTCAGAGAAGCATTTGCCGCGAGCAACAGATTAAATGGGGTTTTTGACCCACGCGACCTGAAAGCAGGACAAAGACTTTCAATCGTGGTGAAGCCCGCTGAAGAGGACCTGAATAGTCAACACCTTGATCAGCTCGCTTTCATCCCGGAAACGGATAACCGGGTGATTGTCGAACACGAAATTGACGAAGGTTTTTTGGCAAGGATTGAGCCCATTGAACACGACAAGCGCGTGGTTCGTTCAGTCGGGACGATTACATACAACTTCTCCGAATCTGCACGCGAGGCAGGTGTGCCCATGTCTGTCTTGATACAGGCGTATCGGGTGCTCGGCCAAGCCGTCGATTTCCAACGCGACCTCGCTGAGGGCGACAGATTCGCGCTCGGTTATGAGACTTACGTGGATGAAGGCGATGTCGGGACGCATGCCGGTAATCTCGTTTATATCTCGCTTGATATTACGGATAGATCGCTTGCGTACTTCAGGCATGAAGCGAGTGACGGCTTTGTGTCGTACTTCGATCAGGCAGGAAAGAGCATTGCATCGGGGCTGATGAAGACCCCGGTTGCGACCGGGCGGTTGTCGTCACCGTACGGCAAGCGAGAGCATCCTGTCCTTGGCTATACAAGAATGCACAAAGGGCTGGATTTTGCGGCCGTGCGCGGCACGCAGGTTCTGGCTGCGGGCGACGGCACTGTTGTGCAGCGTCGCCGTAACGGCAGTTTCGGTAATTACATTCGAATCCGGCACAGTGGCGAACTCTCCACAGTTTACGCTCATCTCGACCGATACAAGGACACTTTGGTATCCGGGGACCGCGTCCGGCGTGGAGAGGTGATCGGTTATGTTGGAGAGACGGGCCTCACGACTGGACCGAATTTGCACTTCGAGGTCTTGAAAGGGGAACGGCAAGTGAACCCGGCAAAGGTTGCCGCGCTTCCGCAACGGAAGCTTGAAGGCGAAGCATTATCACGTTTTCAGCAAAAAGCCGCTGAAATGCAGGTGATGTTGGAACTTTCGACATCTACCGAAAATGCTCGAGGAGGGCCGAAGACAGACGTTTCGTCGCGTAAGAAAGGCTAGGACGGTATGATATCGAGCAAGCCTGCACGAAAATTACTGTTCATCGGTTGTTGGCTAGCGGTGGCGGTCACAGCCTCACTCTTGTTCGGCTGGTGGCAGGTTGACGGCCCCGGTGCGCCTGAGAGAAAAGCTCGTGAAAGCAAGTTGCCCCTTTCAATTGGTCAGATGGACTTCTCGTTGACCGATCACAAAGGCAACCGAGTTCAGCCAGCGGACTGGGTCGGGCAGCCGTTGCTCGTGTTTTTCGGCTTTACGTATTGCCCCGATATTTGTCCAACGACCTTGGCTGATATTACAGGCTGGCTTGAGCTGCTGGGCGAGGACACCAAGCGGATCAATGTTGCATTCATCACTGTCGATCCCGAGCGCGACACTGCTGATGCGATGGCAGCATACGTCGAGAACTTCCATCCGGCCATTGTCGGCTATACCGGCTCACCCCAGGATATCGCCGATGTGGCCGCTGGATTTAAGGTTAAATACGAGAAAATCGTAACTGGTCAAACCTATACGATGGATCACACAGCCGGAGTGTTCGTATACGATGTTGAAGGCCGCTTCGTCAGCATTATCGATTTCCATGAACCGAGGGAGAACGCAGTTCCGAAGATTCGAAGGTCGTTATAGTATATTTATCGCCATGCGGCGGGGCGACCTCAGC
The DNA here is from genome assembly GCA_965284225.1 of uncultured Rhodospirillales bacterium. GTDB lineage: Bacteria > Pseudomonadota > Alphaproteobacteria > Rhodospirillales > Casp-alpha2 > UBA4479. The sequence continues at coordinate 193,248 of CBDIRN010000002.1, read as the reverse complement.
CCACACGGCCGAGAATTGGGAACACGTCCAGCAGCCAGTATGCCAGGACCGTCAGTTGACCGGTGATAATGGCGATCCCCATGGCCACTAACGACAACCCCGCAATTTGTTGTATCCGCCGTCCGAGCCGTTTAATCGTTTTCAAGTTGCGCGTCAGGTGAGAAGTGAATGCGGCGGAAAGGATGAACGGCAGGCCGAGGCCGAGAGAATAAACAACCAGCATCAGCACGCCTTCGCTGACGGTTGCGCGTGCGGCGCTGACAGTCAGGATCGCGCCAAGGACAGGTCCTATACACGGTGTCCAACCAAACCCGAACGCGAGTCCGAGCACATATGCAGAGAGCGGTTTACCGCCCGGGATATCCAGATGAAACCGGAAGTCCCGCTCCAATGCAGGGAACACCGTGAGGCCCAGCATTAGTGCGCCCATGAATATCACGATGACTCCGCCAGCAATATTCAACTCGTAACGGTAACTCAGGAAGAATTGTCCAAGAGCCGTGGCGCTCGCACCCATGATGGAGAATACGGTCGTGAAGCCGAGAACGAACATCACGCTTAAACCCGCTGCCGCAGCCTGCCTTGGCACTTTTCCAATGCCAGATGTTGAATTAGCGGTTTGCCCGGCGACATAGGAGATGTAGCCGGGGACAAGAGGAAGGACGCACGGAGAAATGAACGAAATCGTGCCTGCTAGAAACGCGATAACGAGACCGAATGCCGTTAAATCAGGCATGCCGGTTTCGCCGTCCAAACGGCTTAAGAGCGAACAGAAAAGCTATAATTGGAATAACAATCCATTGTAGAAGCGGACTCAAGCCGACATTGAGTATGGGGACGACGGGCATGATTTCTCGATAGGACCAAGCCTGCCTGACAACAATATTCAACCACTCGCTGAATACCGTGTACCCGAGACCAATAGTGACGGTCGCCAACACCACTGCTTGCCAATGTTTCCCGGGCCATGATGACCCGCCAAACATGAAAACTGAGAGCATTATTGCTGTCAATCCAATCAGCGCATCACCACCGGTACAGTGAATTGCAGCAAACATGATTTCTTTTGTCGATCCTTCATTCCAGATCGTATAAAGCGGCATGTGTGCGAACTCCCAAACAAGGTTCAGGGTAAAGATCGCAATCATGTAGCGGCGAAGCACAGCAATGGCATTGCCAGAATCTCCTGAAGTGTCTTGCGGTTTCAATTCAGCAGACCTTTAAGTTTCTCGAACCAGCCTTGATTTCCCCTGGGCTCTGCCGGTTTATTGATCAAGCCATTGATATAGAGGACCATGTTGATGGAAGCGAATCTTAGGCCATGAAAGTTTCCGGCCCAACGACCGCCGCGATCTATCACATGCGTTACGATTCCGTGAGTTTGATATCCGTCGTCGCTCTTGACGAATTTATGACCGAAGGCTTCGGCGAGTTTCCTCGTTGTGTCCTCAGCTTGACCGGATGCCACCGTCATGTATGTCCAGTTGGTTGGATCCAGGTTGTGATTTTCACCGTACGTTTTTAATACATCCGGCGTGTCGGTCGCGGGATCCGTTGTGATGGTGACAAACTGTGCGACGTCTTTCATGGGCGAAGAATTAATCATCGTTTGAATTTCTTGTAGCTTCTCTGCATGGAGAGGGCAGACGTCAGGACAGCTTGTATAGACAAAATGCAAAACGAGAATCTTGTCGGTATAATCTGAAAGGCTAACTTTTTTTCCATTTCCATTCACGAGATCAAACGTTGGAGCAGGTTTATCTTTTATCTCGAAGTACTTTTCCTTGCTGCCCATTACTTTATCAAGATCGGCTCCAGGATGATGCGCCTGTACCGGTGCAATCGACAAAAGGGGCGCCAACGCGAAAACCAATACGCGCCAAATACTCGTCCTGTTGCCACGGGCGTATATTTGCTTCTGGCTCTTCATAAATTTATTTCCCAACGTTGTTGGAGACCGGGCTGGGTTTACTTTGAGTTCCTGCTCCCTCACCGTGACATGACTTCCCCGATCCTCCCCGCATACAGAGACCAAGTGCGCACATGGCAACGCACGGCAGTAGGCTTAAAAGTACAGGCGCCGCGCCGACAGCGGTAAACCAATCCCATTTGAGGGCAAATCCAACTGCGACAATCGCAAGGCCACTGATCGCCCAGACTTTCCGATTCCTAAGTAAGCGGGTCAACGTTACCGGCACTCTGGCCGGGACATTTTTTGTAATTCCAGATGACATCTCGTTACTCCTTATCTGATATGATTGTTGATGACGGACTCGAAAAACCCGACGGCTTCGGTGGCATCCCATTCGGCAGGCCCTACCTTCCGGCCCAGTTCCTTGCCATCGGGGCCGATCAATAGTGTTGTTGGCAGTCCAAACACATTCATTTTTCGTGACGCTTTGGTGGTCGGGTCGATACGTATAGTCAGGTGCCGAATGCCGATCTCGTCGTAAAAATCGCGCACAACGCCAGCACCGGCGCGATCAATCGAAAGGGCCAGCACATCGAATTTATCGCTTCCGAGTTTATCCTGCAGGCGATCAAGGGTTGGCATTTCTTCCCGACATGGTCCGCACCATGTCGCCCAGACATTCAGGAGTACTACCTTGCCCCGCCAGTCAGATAGTGACATCGGCGCCCCCGTTTCATCTTGGAATGATATGTCTGCAAGTGGTTGCGGATCGTTATGCAAAAGCATGAAAGGTTTCGTTTCCGCGAAAGCAGAACTGGCAGATGTCAGGAGATAGAGAAGTGCCAAGGCTATTATTTTCATTTTAAAGCTCCGTTCATTTAGCGTTTAAACGCTGAACCAGCGGGAGAATTGTGTTCTGAATAGTTTCAGGCGTTAGCGGGCCGACGTGTTTGTAAGCTATATGGCCATCCGGTCCGATCACGAATGTTTCCGGAACCCCGTAAACACCCCAATTGATACCGACACGCCCAGATACGTCTGCGCCGGTTCGTGTGTACGGATCGCCGAGTTTGTCCAGCCATGCAGAGGCGTCAACGGGGCGATCCTTGTAGTTCAATCCATGGATGGGAACAGCGCCGGAAGCCGCGAGGTCCATTAAAAGCGGGTGTTCAAGTTCACACGCCGTACACCAGGATGCGAAAACATTCACCAGCGAAACCGTCCCCTTCAGGTCGCTATCTGCAAGTCCAAGTGTCCTGCCCTTTACAGGTGGAAGCTGAAATAAAGGGACAGATTTTCCGATAAGAGGTGATGGAATGTTTTGCGGATCATTGGTCAATCCCCATCCGAGTGCGAGTATCAATCCGCCGAACAGTACAAGGGGGATGATGTAGATTGCTCGGGAACGTCGATGTTTTTGAGTCCTGTCAATGTGGATAGATAAATTCACAACATCCGTGGTTTTGCTGTTCATCGGTTTGTCTTCGATTGTCGTGCGAGAATTTCAGGCGGCCATGTACTCTTGATGTACGCGATGGCCGCCCAGATATCTTTGTCCGGAAGCGAACCTTCGAATGCGGGCATGTCAGACTTGTACTCTCCAGACACAAATTTTCCTGGGCCATATTTGGTGACCTCGACCAGGTGTTTATCAGCGTGATGCCATGTGTGGCCTGTTTCGTCGTGTGGGGGAGCCGGTAAACGCCCGTCGGGTTTTCGGTATCGCCAATCTGAATGCCCTTCTAGGTTCTTGCCGTGGCAAGAGGCGCAGTACTGCTGATAGACAATCTGGCCACGATTGACTTGTGTTACATTATTCGGGTCAGCATAAAATTGCGGGAATAAAGCATTCCATCCCCAAAATCCGATGCTGGTGATTGCGATCACCGTGAAGATTCCAGCTGCTACGAATTTCATTGGCGCTTTCCGCTGATAATAAATTTCGTAAGCGCCACGATGCCCAGCACCAGAAGTATAACGCCGAGGATTCCAATGAGCCCCATTCCCCACATCATGCCGCCCATACAATCCATCATTCCCATGCCGGTTGATGCGTTATTCATTGAAACGTCCTCCTTCACTCAGTCGCGTATACGGACGGACGATCTTCACCGACCGTATAGATTGTAAATGGGCCTGACTTGATGCCATTCATCCCGGGCGAACCCATCGGCATGCCAGGGAGAGTGATACCTTTAATTGCAGGGCGTTCGGATAGAAGGCGGTTGACGGTCGCCACTGGTACGTGACCACCGACAACATAGCCGTCGATCATCGACAAATGGCAGCCTTCGAAATCTTCGGGTATACCGGCCTGTTTGCTCATGGCGCTGAGTTCGTGCGTCGGAACAACGGTAACCGTGTAACCGTTCTTTCGCATGTACTCGGCATATCCTTCGCAACAGCCACATTGCGGGTTCTTGTACAATGTTATCGTCTTCGGATTAGATGCGGTTTTTCCTTCATGGATCGGTGCAAAAATACCGACAATGGCGAAAAGTGCGGCATAGACAGAGGTCTTCATCATTGATTGTCTCCTGATTTCTGATGGTTGATTCATTGCGGACAGCCTTCCATGAGAAGGCGTGATAAGTCGGAAACGCTGCGGAAAATAACGGAAACGCGATCGCCTCGCATACCGGCACCTAAGACGACAGGCACACCTGCTGGCGGGCCTGTTTCAGTGCTGTCAATCTTAAGTCGGACGTTCTTTTCCCAATAGGGCCGCTCGGCGCCATCTTCAGTCTTGATGAGGTAGCCGTCACCGCAGTGTCGAATCAAGGTGATCCGGGAGTCAGGGAGCGCATTGCCAATCGGGTCCGGCGCACCTGCCCGCGCCCACGCAGTGGGTACAAACCCGCTGCCGACGACCTTCTCGGTACCGCCGCGCGCGCCCGCGATCTCAAGGAAGGCGACGAGATCCTCTCGGACTTGCGGATCGGAGATGCCGCGAAAAGACATGTATGTACCCGGTACCATTCTTTCGGGGTCTTCGAGCCAGGCATTGAGTACAGGCGTGGTCCATTCGAAACCGGCTGCTTTTAGTTCAGGCGAATATCGTGAATAGCCATCGGCTGTGCCTGCTGCCCGATTAATAAAATTTCCGAGGCTTGGCCCGCTCAGGTGGACCCCGGGCTCGAGTGCATGGCAAGCGACGCAGGCACGAAAGGCTTGCCCACCCCGCATCGGATCTCCCTCTGCAGCAGCCAAATTAGGGAACAGAAAAATCGCGAAGAGAATGCAGTATCTCATATCTTTTCTCCTGGTTCAGCGACCCGGATCACACCCATCATACCGGCCGCCTGATGTTCCAGGATGTGGCAATGAAACATCCAGTCTCCTGGATTGTCGGCGACAAAGGCGATCTCGACGCGTTCCTTTGGCGCCATCAGAACAGTGTCCTGCCATTCCTTGAAGCGGGTGGGGCTGCCATTGCGGGACAGCACACGAAACGAATGACCGTGAAGATGAATCGGATGGTGCCATGCCGTAGCATTGGTCATCGAAACGACGTGGCTGCGACCGTGTTGCAGGTTGAGCATCGGTTCCATGATGTGCCCTTCTGCAGCAACGCCGTTGATGAACCAGATTTTCCCTGAGTGCATCATCGTCATCATGGAGCCCATCGCCCCCATAAGTTCATGGCCCATGGAACCACCCATCTCTTGCATCACCATGCCGCCCATCATCCCGCCATTGAATGTGACCTCGTGGCGTTCGGCTTCGCCCAGACTAGGTTCGGCAAGCGAATTGGCGGATAACTGCATGTCCCAATCGGGTATCCGATCTCGCATCGGGGTGTCGGTGTAAACGAGATCGACAAGCCGGTACTTGAGCCCCTGATAGAATGGGTCGGTCAGCGTGTAGCGCTGGTTGACGTCTCCGACCATGTCTATGACGACGTCGATACGCATCGCCGGACCTAACACAAGGAGATCGTTTTCAGGATTGTGTGGTGCCACCGGTTGACCGTCGATCGCGACAATCACGGGTTTGTGCTCGCCGAAATCGATTCCAAAGATGCGGGCGTTTGCCGCATTAATCAGGCGAAGCCGAATGCGTTCACCATGTTGGACCTTGAAAGTCTGTGGCACCTGGCCGTTGATCGTTACCGTGTTGCCGACACGGCCGTTATGGCCCATGTCGTGCAGGTTGCCGAAATCGTCGCTGATCTGGCCGTCCTTGGTCAATCGCCAGTCGTCCAGAACCCAGGTCAGGTCGCGGTCGACGCGAATCGGTGTCGGCTCCTCGACGATCAACGGGCCATAAAGACCACGTCCGACCTGTTCAAAGCTCCGCTGGTGGGGGTGATACCAGAACGTACCGGCATCAACGGCGTCGAATTCATAAGTGAAAGTGTTTCCAGGCGCGATTGGCGTTTGGGTCAGATGAGGAACCCCATCCATGACGTTCGGTACCCGCATGCCATGCCAGTGTACGGTCGTTTCCTCATCAAGAGTATTCTCTATTGTGACACGGATACGGTCACCCTGCAGAACCCTAATTTCCGGCCCCGGAACCTGTCCATTAAAGCACCAGGCATCGGTCATGCCGTTGGGTTCAGGCACAAGGCGGATCGGGTTCATGCCTGCCCGCAGACGGAATTCATTGTATTCAACTGCGTTGGCGCCACGCAGCGAATAACTGCTGGCAATTGCGCCTGCACATATGGCAGTCGATGATTTTAGAAAGTATCGGCGCGTTAGCCCCGGCGTTGATTGGCTATACATTTTCAATCATCCAATAGACATTGATACGGAAAGCTCTCTGTTGAGCTTCGCGGAACATCTGCGATGCGGCTCAGCCGCTATGTCGCGATCAATCAGACGCCTTAGATCGGGCATTCGCCCGACAATGCGTCAGTTTTGGATGGAAGGTCTCGGGGGAGCGGGATCCGGTGTCCCGAATCGTCCGGGCCAGTCCTGATCAGGGGCGTCATCGAACGCAATATGCATTGTCATTGGCACTATCGGAAATGAGGTTGGCAGAGTGACATAAGTCATCAGGCAGACAAAATCGCAAAGCGGGGACTTGCTGTCATTGTCAGGGCAAGCTTGGCAATCTCCGCCGCCGTCCATCTGAACATCTGCCATTGCCATATCAAACGCCATCGTGGTCGCGTTCGCGGCGTGGGCGGAACTTCCCAACGCGAACAGCGATACGAGACAGACAATTATAATTTGGCGTACATTTTTCATGACGACATGCAAATTGGATCAGACTGAATAACAGGTCAACAGGTAAAAGAAACTTGTCCTGCTGAATAACCATCACGGTTCCGTGACCATTTGCTCGGCTAGGCACATTGCCCTTGACCTTCCCCCCGCTGGTAGGTTTACCTTTTTGATGATGAGACGTTTACTGGTCGCAATATTTGCTTTTGTCCTTATTGCCAGCCCCTTCATGGCGCACCACGCTGTTGGAGAGGTTGCGCATGATCACGGCAACATTTCGTCCCACGCTGATTACGCAGCTTCCAGCCAATGCGAATATGCTTGTGAGTCCGGCTCGAAAACATCGTGCTGTTCTCAAGCCATTACGCATTGCTCTCCAACATCCAGCTACAATGAAGTCTGGACGGAAAGTTCGCCGAATTTTAACTCTGAGGTGTATTTTTCAATCGATCAGGACTTGTTTGCACAGTTGATGTTTGAAGCAGAAACGCCTCCTCCTCGAGTTTGATTCCATCACTTAGTAACTACGAATGAGCTTTGCAGTCCTGATCGGTCTGCAATGAGCTTTGCCTATGATGATTTCAAACTACGAAGGTTAAAGAACATGAAAAAACTGTATTCAATATACGCAGCAGCGGCTGTGATTGCTTTGAGCTTGTCCACATTCTCCGGCCCTGTGCTTGCCGGTGCTGGGCACGGTAGTACCGAAAAAGCCGGAAAAACCGGATCACCTGGAAAAGCGTCTGATGCCACGCGCACGATCGAAGTGACGATGCGCGACAACTTCTATGAGCCGGAGAGCATTAGCGTTAAAGAAGGTGAAACTGTCCGTTTCGTTATCAAGAATGCTGGTGAGTTTGTGCACGAATTCAATATTGCAACGGGCGACATGCACAAAGCTCATGCCCCCGAAATGATGATGATGATGGAGCACGGCGTGCTTCAGGCAGACAAGATCGATTGGGAAGCTGCGAAGAAAATGCAGGCATCGATGGGTCACGGTATGCATAACGACCCGAACAGCGTGCTGTTGGAGCCAGGTAAAAGCGGCGAGGTTGTTTGGACGTTCCCTAAGCACACCAAGCTCGAATTTGCCTGCAATGTTCCTGGACATTACGAGTCCGGCATGGTCGGCAAGATCAAACTCTCACATTAAATGAGCAGAGTTGACGTGGGAGTTTGGCGCCGTCCAAATGATTGGTTGCCCCACTCCCCGTCAGCATCTCAACAAGGAGCATGCTATGTCACGTTTAAGTATATTTTATGCTGGTGTCTTCGGGCTAAGTTTGGCCGCTACGAATGCGGCCTATGTCAGCGCCGGTGAATACTCGCTCTCCGTTGATCGGGTTAAGATCGATACCGGGGAATTTACACGTACTGGGATCGGGTATAACGGCAAGACACCAGGACCGGTTCTCAGATTCAAGGAAGGAGAAGATGTAACCATCAAGGTTACTAATAATCTGGACGAATCAACATCCATACATTGGCACGGATTAATCCTGCCCTATCAGCAAGACGGTGTCCCGGGAATAAGTTATGACGGGATTGACCCTGGCGAAACGTTCACCTATCGCTTCCCGATCGTCCAGAGTGGGACTTATTGGTTTCATAGCCATACGGGATTTCAGGAACCGGACGGTGCTTTCGGTGCCATCGTCATTGAGCCCGAAAAACGAGAACCGTTCCGATACGATAGGGAGTACGTTGTTCAACTGACAGATGCACATCCGCATTCTGGAAACCGCATTATGCGCAACCTCAAGATGTCCGCTGATTATTACAATCGCAAGCAAGAGACGCTCCTGGACTTCTTTTCCGATGCCAAGGAAAAAGGGCTTGGTGCAGCAATTGACGACCGGATGATGTGGGGTGATATGCGAATGATGCCCAAAGACATCGAGGACGTGCAGGGTTTCACGCCGCTTATCAACGGAAAGTCAACTTCGCAGAACTGGACTGGTATCTTCAAACCGGGCGAGCGCGTTCGGTTACGTTTCATCAATTCGTCCGCAATGACATATTTTGATATCCGCGTCCCGGGTCTCAAAATGACCGTGGTTCAGGCTGACGGAAACAACGTTCAGCCGGTTACAGTTGATGAGTTCCGGATCGGGGTTGCTGAAACCTACGATGTCATCGTTAAGCCAGCCGACGAAAAGGCATATCCGATATTTGCCGAATCAATGGGGCGCACGGCGGGCGTTCGCGGAACCTTGGCCCCGCGTGAGGGTATGATGGCAGAACTACCGGAACTCCGTGAGGTCCCACGGTTGACGATGGCGGATATGGGTATGGACCACGGCAATATGGCTGGCATGGACCACAGCAATATGGCTGGTATGGACGGTAACAAGATGCCGGGCATGGACCACAGCAAGATGGCTGGTATGGACGGTAACAAGATGCCGGGCATGGACCACAGCAAGATGGCTGGTATGGACGGTAACAAGATGCCGGGCATGGACCACAGCAAGATGGCTGGTATGGACGGCAACAAGATGCCGGGCATGGACCACAGCAAGATGGCTGGTATGGACGGCAACAAGATGCCGGGCATGGACCACAGCAAGATGGCTGGTGATGCAAATAAGGGTGACGCCTTTTACGCCTCAGGTAGTGGCCTGCTTCCATCAGCCGCCGATGGCGGCAAATTCCTGTCCTACAGTGACCTGAAAGCGCAGAAGCCTCTTTACGAGGATCGGGAGGCTACACGTGAGATTGAATTGCGGCTGACCGGTAATATGGAGCGCTATATTTGGTCGATCAATGGTGTGAAGTACGAGGACGCTGATCCGATCGTGCTCCAGTATGGAGAACGCGTCAGGTTCAAATTCGTAAATGAAACGATGATGACCCACCCGATGCATCTTCATGGAATGTGGTCGATTCTCGACAACGGGAATGGAAAATGGGATCCCATAAAACACACAGTGAGTGTGGCGCCGGGGACAACTGTTTACACCGAAACCGAAGTCGATGCGCCCGGGCAATGGGCATTCCACTGCCATCTTTCGTACCACGCCGATAGCGGTATGTTCCGTAAAGTCGTCGTTGAAGGCGGACCAAAAGCGGCTTCCCTGACTAGTCAAGAAGGAGGCTGACTATGAAACGTATTGTAGCATTTACAGGACTGTTTTTGTCCTTCGTCTTTGTGGCAACCTCTGTTCAGGCAGAACCGCTTATCTGGGGCGTCCGGCTTAATCAACTAGAGCACCGTTTCACTGGGAATGCCCAATCGGATGCCATGGCATGGGATGGGGATGCGCTAATAGGCACGGATGAATTGAAGTTTGTCGTTAGAAGTGAAGGCGAATATCAAACGAGAAGTGATCGCCTGGAGACGATGGAAACACAATTGCGGCTGCAAAAGCCAATTTCCACATTCTTCGATGCAGTCGCAGGCGTCCGTTTCGATACACCTGACGGTCGGGACCGCGTACACGGTGTTGGCAATTGGTGTTCATGGATTGGCACCACAGTGGTTCGAAGTCGATGCCGATTTGTTCGTTTCAGACAAGCCGTCGGCCCGATTTGAGGTAGAGTATGAGGCTTTAATCACGAACTATCTAATTCTGACTCCAAGTGTCGAATTAAGCCTGCCGTTTAGAGATGACAGCAGTGCTGAAGTTGCCGCGTGGGGGCCTAAATTAGAAGTCGGCGCCCGTCTAAGCTACGATCTGGTTGATCGCTCGGTTTCACCTTATTTGGGTGTTCATTATGAGCGGGTTTTCGGCGATACGCTTGATATTAAAAGAGCTGAAGGTGAAGAAGGTGATGGCTTATTCTTTGTCGCCGGTCTTCGCTTGATGTTCTAATGTGTTTGCCCGGCATTGAAATCCGTCAGGTTTTCATGCCGGGCTTCCTCATTGTGGGATTTCCATCTCGAATGCTGTCATATCGAGAGGCTTTATTGCCAGCCAAACACAATAACAGATGCGATGCATATCTGATGGTGCAGTAATTTACTGAGGTTATTGCCGTCAATTTCAAGGCAAATGAAATTGAAAAAAAATGAGAGCCCGCAAAACGGGCCCTCATCAATTTACTAGAATGGCTGTCTTATTGTTTGTCGTGGTTCGTGTTGGATTCCTCAGGGGTATGAGTGTGGCACCCTTTGTCTGTATGGGTCGTGGCGGTATTCATGCTGCCTTTTTTTGAGTCGTCCGCATAAACGCTACTCGCCGCACCAACGCTGATCGCGAGTGCGAGTGACGCAATGGCGATAATCGATTTGAGGCTCATGATGTTCGATAAGATTTTAGGCAATGTTTTTCTCCGTTTGTTTAAGTGAACAAGAGAAATAGAACACGCTGATGTGCCAGAGGTTTGCCGTGAATATCGATAATTGTGACAGTTTTATACAGTTCGGGCACCTGACAAACATTGTAACAAATTATTTGGAATTCAGATGGACAGTGCACCGAAGATTTTGATTGTTGAAGATAACCGCGAGCTGAGAGAATTAATTTCTAAATCTCTAAAAAAGGAAGGTTATCGTGTAAGGCAAGCCGGTGACGGTCGGGAAATGTTGCATGAACTTGATCAGGGTCGAGTTGACTTGATCGTACTAGACATCATGCTTCCTGGTCAGGATGGCCTTGTCCTATGCCGAAACTTGCGCGCCAAATCAACAACGCCAATCGTGTTTGTAAGTGCCAAGAACGATGACCTGGATAAAGTGCTGGGTCTAAAAATGGGTGCTGACGACTATATTCCAAAGCCATTTAGCATGGCGGAGTTAAGTGCTCGCATCGAAGCCGTGTTGCGGCGTGTCGATACTGGTGCACCAGTGCAATCTGACGACGACCTCAAGGGTTATCGATTTTCACGATGGCTATTCGATCTTGAAAGGCGCGAGTTGATTGAGAATGACGACATCATCGTTCCCCTAAGCACTGGCGAGTTCAACCTTTTGAGCGTGTTTGTTCAACGTCCGAACCGCGTACTTTCTCGTGATCAGTTACTCGATTTTACGCATGGTCGAGATGTGACGGCATTCGATCGAAGCATTGATACGCAAGTCAGTCGGCTACGCCGAAAGATAGAAGCTGATCCACGCGAGCCTCAAATTATAAAAACAGTGTGGGGAGGTGGCTATGTTTTCACAGTCGACGTGTCGAGAGAATAAGGCCAACTCCCTAAAAAGCCTGAGTGTTCAGGCCATACTGATCGTCGCCGGAAGTTTAATCATAGCATATTCTTTCAGCTTGTTTGTGTATTCGAAGGATCGTCTGGAAGCTTTGGTCGATTTAGGATTAAAGAATACGGCGCTAACAGTAATTCACTTTGCCCATACGGTTGCGGTATCAGAGCCCGCCTGGAGACTAAGCGTCATAGATAGTGTCGACCGCGACGAGATGTATGTGTTGCTGGCTGACAAGCCTGCATTCGAGCAAACTAAATACGACACAAAGCACGACATCGCCTTTGACAAATATTTGAGGTCAGGCGCGCACGGTAATGAATTTGTGAGCTTGCGGTTTTCATTAAGTCAGGAAGCCGCAGTGAAAAATGGTTCTGGCGAACAGCAAAAACTCACAAACAGGCCCCCGCATCTATTACAGGTATTTCTTAAGCTACCAATGCATATGATCGCCAATGTCGCCATGGAGCTTGAGAGCGGCCAGTGGCTAAATATTTCTCTGCCGCTGCCTGATTACCCATCTGAACTTTGGAGCCCCGCATTATCATCCGTCGGGGTGTTTACGATAATCCTCATCCTAGTTTCTGCTTTCACAGTAAGAAGGATACTTAGACCGCTTACTGATGTTACACGTGCGGTAAGAGATTTTTCACAAAATATCGATGCTCCACCGATGCAATCAGGTCAATCTGCCGAAGCGATTGCTGTAGCGGAAGCATTTAACAAGATGCGGGAAAATATTAAGGCGATTGTCCGCAGTCGAACAGAAATGATGGGCGCAATATCCCACGACTTTCGTACCCCGCTGACATTGATCAAACTGCGCGCAGAGAGCTTGCCTGCTTCGACTGAACGTGACCGATTGTGCGATTCGATTGATGGGATGGAGGCAATCGTAAACGATTCACTTTTATTTGCTAAACAGATGTATGGCGGAGAAGCGAAGCGAAAAGTCGATTTGATCGCACTCCTTCAATCTGTTTGTGATGATCTAACAGAAGCTGAACAAATTGCTGACTTTTTGCCCCCACCAGGTCGTGTCATCACTAAGGGTAACCCAATAGCTTTGCGACGAGCTTTCTCAAACTTGGTGGATAACGCCGTAAAATATGGAGGAGATGCAAAAGTAACAATGACTGTTAATCAAGGGCATGTGTCAATCTTCATTGAAGACGATGGGCCCGGCATTCCAAGTGACGAGTTGGAACGTGTTTTTGAGCCATTCTACCGATGTGACCGCGCCCGCACCAAAAACACTGGCGGCACAGGATTAGGCTTGAGCCTCGCCAAGTCTGTAGTTGAAAGCCATGGCGGAAAAATTCGTCTAGCACGATGTCAACCCAGAGGACTTTCTGCAATCGTCCAGTTGGGGCTGGATGAAAACTGAAGCAATAACAATGATGCTATTTGTTACTTGTGATCTTGTCTGAAATAGAAGGCCGATAGATTATTGGATCGCCGAGCATGATGAGTACTCATCTACGCCCCATATAAAGGTGGAATTATTATGAAACGTTGCCGCATTGGACTGGCGGGTCTTACTCTCAGTTTTTCAATTGTAGCGTGGGGATCGTATGCGTCTCAGCATTGGACATTTGCAAATCCCGTTGAACCAAAAATGACCCCCACGCTTAGCATTGGCAAAATGAACTACGAAGTCTATTGCGCGTCATGTCACGGCAAGACAGCGCGTGGCACGGACAAGGGGCCGACTTTTATCAGTAATATTTATCACCCCGGCCATCATGGTGACGGTGCTTTTCTCGTTGCAACGAAACAAGGCGTCCGGGCGCACCACTGGAAGTTTGGCAATATGCCGCCTGTTAAGGATGTGAACGCAACTCAATTGCAGGCGATTGTCGAATACGTTCGCGCCGTTCAACAGGCAAACGGACTGTTCTGACGGACCGGTAAACTTAGGCGCCGAGCGCCTTCTTGCGGTCTTCGTACTCAGCCTTATCGATCTCTCCCTTGGCAAAGCGTTCATTGAGGATCGCGAGCGCATTGTTCTGGTTGTCCGGTTTCGCGTTCGCCTGTCCACCAAGCCCGAAAGCTTTTAGGATGAGTATGACTGCGACAACAACGATGACGACCATAACAAGCATCATCATCGGGCCCATGACCCAGTTTCCCCACATCATTTGGTGGTCGCCGTAGGAACCGCCATCTGCGATGGCTGCACCGGATATCAGCGCAATATTGCTTGCTGCGAGTAATGCCGTTAAAGCGCGTTTCATTGTCTTTTATCCTTTTCTCTGGGGAGCGGTGAAATAATTCGAACGTTTATATCAGTGTATCGCCGCTTGATTTATTGAGTATGAGCTAAATATTCAAAGCCCTTATTGATCCAAATCAACTCCCTCGTTTTTAACTCAAATATAATTCATTAAACACTTTGACATTCTAGTTACTGGAAGGATTACGGTGAGGAAATCGTCCAAATTAGGAGATCGAGATGGACAAGCACGCTGAACATACGCATGGCAAACTCACCCGCGATCCGGTATGCGGCATGGAAGTCGACGTAACCGCTGATAAACCGTCAACCAAATACCAAGACCACCAATTCTATTTTTGCTCGAAAGGTTGCAAGAGTAAGTTCCTCGCTTCGCCGAGCAATTATCTGACTGCGACCGACCCAGTGTGCGGCATGACGGTGGACCGCGGAACCGCAAAGCACGTTCATCAGCATGACGATGAGCAGCATTATTTCTGTTCGACCAAATGCGAAACCAAATTCAAAGATAATCCCGAAAATTATCTCGGTGACCGCCCGGAGCCGGAACCGATGCCGGAAGGCACCATCTATACTTGTCCAATGCATCCCGAAATTGAACAAGTCGGTCCCGGCACCTGCCCCAAATGCGGTATGGCGCTAGAGCCGATGGGCGCACCCTCAGCCGATGAAGGGCCGAACCCGGAGCTTGTTGATTTCAAGCGCCGTTTCGCTATCGGAGCCGTGCTGACGTTGCCGTTACTCGTTTTAACGATGGGACCGATGGTTGGTTTGCCGGTGCGGGGATGGATTGGTGAGCGTCTTACGTTGTGGATTGAACTCATCCTGGGGACACCGGTTATTCTATGGTCCGGCTGGCCGTTTCTGGTGCGCGGGCTATCAATCGTTCGCGCACCATGAACCTCCGTCTATCTTCTCACTGATCGGCATGGGAGTTTCCGCTGCCTTCTTATTCAGTGTTGTTGCCGTGTTTATACCGGATATTTTTCCGGATGGTTTCCGCGATGCAGAGGGGCATGTCGGTGTTTATTTTGAAGCAGGTGCGGTGATCGTCGTGCTCGTGCTTTTGGGGCAAATTCTCGAGCTCGGGGCGCGCGAGCGTACCGGTGCCGCGATCCGTGCATTGATGGATCTCGCTGCCAAATCAGCCCGTGTCATCCGTTCGGACGGTACGGAAGAAGAGATTGCGATCGAGGATGTCCAGGTGGGGGATAAACTCCGTGTTCGCCCCGGGGAAAAGATTGCCGTCGACGGTGAGGTGTTGGAAGGCCGTTCATCGATTGATGAGTCGATGATTTCCGGCGAGCCCGTGCCGGTCGAAAAAGTGGCGGGCGATCCGGTGACAGGCGCGACCATCAATGGTACCGGCAGTCTGATTATTGAAGCTAAACGGGTCGGTAAGGACACCATGCTATCGCAGATTGTCGAGATGGTGGCATCCGCACAGCGTTCACGTGCGCCCATTCAAAAACTCGCCGACAGCGTTGCTGGCATGTTTGTACCGGCGGTCATCGGCGTTGCTGTCATTGCCTTCATAGCATGGTCTGTCTGGGGGCCGTCGCCCGCTTTCTCCTATGCCCTGGTCTCAGCTATCGCGGTGCTGATCATCGCCTGCCCTTGTGCGTTGGGTCTGGCAACGCCGGTATCCATCATGACCGCGACTGGCCGGGGTGCGCAGGCAGGGGTTCTTATCAAGAATGCAGAAGCGCTGGAGCGGTTCGCCGCTATTGACACTCTGATCGTCGACAAGACGGGAACGCTTACCGAAGGTAAACCCAAACTGGTCAGCGTAATAGCCCAAGGAAACCATAACGAAGAAGAGGTGCTGCGACTGGCCGCGAGCCTTGAACGGGGATCTGAACATCCGCTGGCGGAAGCGATTGTCTCGGGCGCTAAGGAACGAGGTGTCGAGCTTGCAGACGCAACGGATTTCGATGCCGTTACGGGTAAAGGAGTGACGGGTACAGTCGACGGCAAAGCAGTTGCCCTCGGTAATGCCAGGTTGGTTTCGGATCTGGGCCTCGACGCGGGGGCACTGTCTGAGACAGCGAATGCACGGCGCGATCAGGGCGAGACGGTGATGTTCGTTGTCGTTGCCGGAGAGATCGCTGGACTGGTTGCCGTTACCGACCCGGTAAAGGAAACGACGCCGGATGCACTTAAGGAACTGCATGCGCTAGGATTCCGGATCATCATGGCGACCGGCGATAACGAGCGTACCGCAAAGGCCGTCGCGGCGCGTCTTGGGATAGACGAAATAAGGGCCGATGTTCTGCCTGCAGACAAGGCACGCATCATCAAGGATCTACAAGAGCAAGGCCGCAAGGTGGCGATGGCCGGTGACGGCGTCAACGATGCCCCGGCACTGGCACAAGCCGACGTCGGGATTGCCATGGGTACCGGCGCGGATGTAGCGATCGAAAGTGCCGGGATCACGTTGGTAAAGGGTGATTTGGGCGGCATAGTCCGGGCGCGGCGGCTGGCGACGGCGACGATGCGGAACATCAAGCAGAACTTGTTCTTTGCGCTCGTTTATAACGCGTCCGGTGTGCCGGTGGCTGCCGGTATACTCTACCCCTTCTTCGGACTGCTGATTTCGCCGATGTTCGCAGCGGCGGCGATGAGTCTGTCCTCCGTATCTGTGATCGGGAACGCGCTTCGCTTACGCACAGCAAAAATCTAGATTAGTCAATTTTGGAGAGCATAATTTTGAAAACGTCACCCATACCTTCTACTCGCAAAAGACGTCGAACTTTCAGCTTGCGAGAATTGTTGGTCCGGCATTGGCTGGTTCTCGCTGGATTTATCGGCATAGCTGGGTATTTCCTTTGGACTGAACATCGGGCGCATATTCCCTCCATTGGGAGCTGGCTCCCGTGGTTATTGTTGGCGCTATGTCCGCTAATGCATCTGTTCATGCATCACGGTCATGGAGGGCATGGCCGTCAGGGACATGATACGGACGATAAAGGAGAAGACACGTGAGCGAGCAAGCCACATTTGACTACGGTCTCTGGTCGCTTGTCTTTATCAATTCTGCTGTATTTATTATCTTTGCGTTCAGTTTTTTCAAACCTGCAACAGCGCGTGATTGGCTTACATTCGGCGCTTTTAGTGCATTCCTCATCGCGCTATTCACCGAAATGTACGGCTTCCCGCTGACGATATTTTTTCTTTCTGGTTGGCTGCAAAGCCATTATCCGGAAATCGATTGGCTGGCTCATGATTCTGGTCACCTGCTCGAAATGATGTTCGGGTGGGAATCAAATCCGCACTTCGGTCCCTTTCATCTGTTGAGTTTTGCCCTCATCGGTGGAGGGTTTATATTGCTCTCGGCGGCCTGGCGGGTGCTATACACTGCGCAAGCTTCCGGGACGTTAGCTGTCGATGGCCCTTATGCGCGGATTCGTCATCCACAGTACGTCGGCTTCGTCTTGATTTTAACGGGGTTTTTGATCCAGTGGCCGACGATTCTAACGTTGGCCATGTTCCCCGTCTTAATGTTCATGTATTGGCGCTTGGCGCTTAACGAAGAGCGCACGGTTGAGGCGGCTTTCGGCGAGTCCTACCGCGCATATGCCAAGCACGTACCTCGCTTCATCCCGAGGCTACGACGAAACGAGTCAAGCATGACTGGTGATGGGAGTAATTGAGGATGAAACAAGAATACGAGAAAAACTCGATATCCTTGCTTGGTGGCATCGCGATGGGTACCGGGGTCATGATTGGCGCCGGTATATTCGCTCTGACCGGTCAGATCGCCGAACTTGCCGGGCCGCTTTTCCCGCTTTCATTTGTTGTTGGTGCCATCGTAACTGGCTTTAGTGCTTACACTTACATCAAGATGTCTAACGCATTTCCTTCAGCCGGTGGCATCGGAATGATACTTCAGAAAGCATATGGGCCGGGAGCTGTTGCCGCCGGAGCGGCGCTTCTCATGGCCCTTTCGATGGTGATCAGTGAGAGTTTAGTCGCGAGAACCTTTGCGACGTATGTATTAAGGCCGTTCAACATAGGTGGCGAGAGTTTATGGATTCCTTTCCTTGGAGTGGCGCTGATTTGTTTTGCGTACATCGTGAACATATCGGGGAACCGGGCCGTTGGATTGTTCTCATTTGTGATGGCTCTGCTCAAGATCGGCGGGATCGCCTTTTTTGGTGTAGCGGCTTTATGGGCAAGTGGCTTTAGTTTTTCCGCTGCTGCGGATGGGGCGGAATCTTTACCAATAGGTGGATTTGTTGCGTCAGTGGCGCTTTCAATTCTCGCTTTTAAAGGATTTACCACGATCACGAATAGTGGTGCTGAAATTATCGATCCTCATAAAAACGTTGGACGGGCCATTATATTTTCGATCGCCCTTTGTATTGTAGTTTATCTACTCGTCGCATTTGCCGTGGGTGCCAATTTATCAATTGATGAGATCGTTGCGGCAAAAGACTACTCGCTCGCCGAAGCGGCGCAGCCAGCACTCGGACAATACGGTTTTTTTGGCACGATTATTCTTGCCGTTTTGGCAACCGCATCGGGACTTTTGGCGAGTGTCTTCGCCGTATCACGCATGCTCGCGATGCTGACCGACATGAAGATGATCCCACATAGCCATTTTGGCATGTCCGGGCCAATACGCGAACATACCCTTGTGTACACTGTTGTTATTGCCTCAGTCCTGACAATCTTCTTTGACCTCAGTCGCATCGCATCACTTGGCGTTTTCTTTTATCTTTTTATGGATATTCTCATCCATTGGGGTGTATTTAAATATCTGAGGCATGAAATCCGTGCCCGAGGGTGGATTTTGCTGAGCGCTATCTTTCTTGATGTGATCGTGCTTGGCGCTTTCGGCTTCATGAAACTCCAATCAGACCCGACAATCGTTCTAATCGCACTTTCGGGTATCGCCATAGTTTTTGCTCTTGAGCGAGCCTATTTGCCAAATTGGATTGGAGACCGAGCCCAGAATAAGCATACGGGCCATTAATTAGAGTATTTTACATATCGGCTTGTCTAAGCAATTCGGGGTGGTGCGGGCAAAGTCAGGAGATAGCCTTTTTCAGATTAAAAAACCTTTTCATCGCTTCACTCCTCGCAGGATTTATCGTCGCCTATCCGATGAACTGGTGGCCAACAAATCTGAAGCATAGTATTGATCCTCCCCCAGTGAATTGATACCCCGTTCACTAATGTAGACGGTGGACCAATTCACTGGGGGCACCTGGGCGAGAAGCCCGGGCGTCGCCCGGCCCTTTGCAATCGGCCGTTCCGGCGCCAGCGCCTGATGGATCGAGCCGCAGGCGCGACAACCGTACCGCGAGTAACGACGTCGAGATCAAACTCATAAAACAGACGGTCTTGTTGCCCAATCCGTTCGCCCAGCATCATCGTTCCCCTGTCCAATCTCGCCAGAACAAAGGAATCACGATCACTTGCGGGGTTAAACGGAGTTTTTCAACAGCCTCAGCCAGGAGCGGTCGTTCATGGCCTTATGATATTTGGCCTACACCGCCTATTCCTACTGAGTGTTTCGCAGCAAAGTTCGCCCCGACAACGGATACCATTGATGCGCCGCTGGTTTTGGTTCGTGGGGCTGTATCTCGCTGCTATTAATGTGTTCGGAACGATCGCATTCCTGATCAGGTCGGCCTTGGTTTGAGTTCTGTCCGGGGCGTCCATACATGACAGCACCCTGGATGAGAACGATTAATTAAAACGGGTAATCGCCGATTTGACCGATTTTTCCATCTCAAGCCACATGGTTTCAGCGCCGATTTTGAGATCGTTCCAGGCATTCTCGCTGGCTTCTTCGATTTCCGTTAGATGCTTGCGGGCGATATCCTGTCGCTCACGAAGCGTCTCGATATCTTTGTAGAAGGCCAACTGTGTGTCCGCCGTCGCATCGTCGGCTTTGGCTTTGAGTTTATCGATATCGGCCTCCTTGCCTCAATTTAGGGAAGAAAGCGGCTACAAATCTAGGGGCACCTCAAGTGTCGAGTTATTGCGTCCCCTTTCGAGCTGCAGCGTTCGGCTTATTACAGGAACGGAAACGTTAGTTGTTCATGTTTCCACGTTCCTGTTTGCTCATCAAATCCGTCGATAGCGAAATACCGAACGCCGTCCAAACGATATATTTTCGCAGCTTCCGATGCCTCTTCTAGAATCGCGCGGCCACTCATCGGAGTGCACAGCCAAAACTCATCAACGATACCTCGCAGCAAAGCAATTCGCCCGAGGGTCGTGGCAATCTGCGACACCTTTGCACTGCTTCCAAAAATTTTGCCTTCGACAAGAATGCTAGGTTTGTCATCGAAGTAGATGGCGTAATCGACACGTGTGATCCCGAACTTCTGCTTCGATTTGACCTGGGGACGTTTGTCGGCAGCAGTGTGTTGGACGTACCAACGAGTAAATTGCCCGATGCTCTTGTTAAACTCCCGAGCATTGGAGGTATTAAGTGCGCGCTGGACGGCGAAAGGCGTCTCTTTTACCGCAGACTCCTTCAGTTCCGCGTAGGTGTTTCGAAGGAAAGATAGAAGCGCACTATCGGAGAATACGTCGTGAGCTACGTCATCGGCCCGCTCCGGGGAGAGGCTGTGAATTCGAGCCAGTTCAACCACCAGGGTCACGCCACAATGTATCGATCCTGGTTCAGCATAGTCGGGGTAGTTTTCCTTAACGAACTTGATCGCTCGAAGGGCTAGACGTGTTGATACGACCGATCCGACCGCGGATGGCTGAAACTTCAGAAATTACTTGGCCGCCGCAGAGCGACCCCCAAAAAAATCTTTATTATTCAAAGTGCATTATCTAGGCGATGATAGGCGAATTCGTGCCAGTTTGACAATTTGGCGATCTCGTCCACAGATTCAAAAGGTGCCATTTTTCTTGACCTAAAAGTTATGATATGATAAACAATCGATTCGTTAACAATATTTCCTTAACAAGCATTGTTAAACTAAATAAAGCACAGTTTAAACCTTGGGTCGAGAATATGGAAATCACTGAAATCTTGAAACGTGGTCCGGCAAGGCTACCGGCGAAACGAGGCCAGTTTCGTGCTGCTTGCAAGCTTAGAAGCCATGGAATGCACAGAGATGTTGACGTCGATGGTTCGTGGGCGTCTGTGCTCTTCAAAGCGGCGGAATTGGATTGGAGAACTCGTCGCGTCTTCTCCGAACCGCTCGTCATTGAACTTGGCTCCGGCATGATCCGTGAAAGCCGAGAGGCACTGGAAAAAGAACTTGTGGCACAGGGTAAGCGAAAAAGAGATTTGCGTTTCTATACTACGGACCTTGCCGTGGAGTTCTGGGATGGTCGGATCAGATTCTACGAGATGAAGTGCGTAGAGTATCACGACCCAAATGATGTGCGAATCCGCCAAGGGATGAATTGGCTGGCATGCTATGGCTACGCGATCGATTTCGTTCTCGATACTTATTTCCGGGAGACTTATCTCGAGCGAAATGTAAATGCGCTCTACCAATATCGCCATCCAATTAACACGAAAGTCTTGGCGCCAATCGAATGCGCAGATGTTAGGCGCGCATTTGATGGCGAACCCAAGGGCCTCACGCTTGGGGATCTGTCGAGGAAATTGAATGTCGACCTGAAATCGACGATCCCATTGTTTCTTACAGGGCTCATTGCATCCGACTTCAAAGCAAAATTCATCTCGAGGCATATGCCGGTTTGGTTGGCACCCGACAGGACACATTTGGAGTTCCTGCCATGAGCTTAGAGATTTGGCAGCTTTCTCATCTATACCGCGGTCGTCCTTTCTATATTGATGGCGAGCTTTTCGAGGTCAGTCGGATCAACTGGGAAACTAGGGTTGTCTCTTTTTACAACGCTAACGACAACAATGATCGGCTGAAATTCACTGTTAGCGAAGTGAGGACTCGCATCGCGAAGGGCGTGATCGTGCCAAAGCTGACGGCGAATGACCAAAAAGACTACTCCGATGTTCCTGTGAAAGCCGTAAACCTGCTACCTGAGCGGTATCGTGAAGTGGCGTACTCTCGAGAGAAGGTCGCAAAGAGAGCTGTAGAAGCACTGGATGACGGACTGCTCTGGGCAGACGTGATGGAAATGCTATCAGGCTGTGTTGTCAGAACTATTGGTGGCAATAGCATCCCGATTAAGAAGAGAACCCTGGAAGACTATGTGAGCGCATACAGACAAGAGCGATTGTGGGGGCTGGTTCCGAGATATGATAAATCGGGAAACCGAACCCGTCGGTTCGATGACCTATTTGTGGACTGTGCCTTAGGCGTGATCGAGGATGAGTTCATCAAGTTCCCAAACTGGACCATTACGGACCTCTGTAAACGTATCAAGCAGGAATATGAACATAGATGCGACCAAACAGGTCAAAAGTATGGTTTTCGCGGGCCTCGTTGTGTTGCCCACATCTTGAATGAATACTTCCGCCTAGAGATCTTGAGAGGGCAGGTAAAGACCAAGCGGGCGAGCAGTATCCTGCGGAAAGCGATTAGACAGATGAACGACCTCCAGATTTTACAGAGAGTCGAACTCGATTGCTTTACCTTGCCGAATTTTGTGCTGAATACAGTAAAAGGTGCTCTAGCAATTCGGCCTCGCGGCTGTGTTATTATCGATGTCGCTACGGGTATTCCACTCGCTATTAAAATTACACTTGGCGAACAGAATGGCGAATTGGTCTCAGATACAATCGTCGACGCACTCGGTGAAAAAGGCCAAGAGTACTTCGATAAGTATGGTATTCCTCATGAATACAGATTTGAACTGACAGGCACGCCGGTAATGGTGGTTCTCGATCACGGTGCCGAGAACTACGCCCGTCAGACCCTTTCAGCACTATCGCAAATTGGAGTTGACGCCAGATGGTGTCTCCCAGGGCGTCCAGACTGCAAACCATTTGTGGAACGATTTATCAGAGAGCTTAAAGAGTTCCTCCAAACTTTCCCCGGCGGCACCGTCTCTCACGTCAAGGGAGCATACAAGGACAATAAGAGAACGGAAGAAGCACAAGCGGAAGCCTCTGAATTTCTTGAAGCGTTAGATGCCAATATCCAGCAGTGGAAGTACATGGTTTACTGCATGAACCCCAAAGCGAGACTGACTTATAGATTTGGCGAAACCTGTAACCCGCGAGAGGCTATGGAGCGCATGTCGGACCAGTTGGAGGTAAACCTCCCACCGAGTCCTGAGGTGCTAAGAAGAGCAAGGTTCATTTTTGAAGATGATACACGGCGTCTGCAACACTACGGGATCGAGTTTAAGAACCTTAAATTCCAAGACTGCGGAGACGGAGAATTCGCTAAGCTATGGAACCGCTTGGGAGCAAGCAAAGAAGTTTGGGTCGCTTATGATCCAATGGACTGCCGGGAAATTCTGGTGATTGAGAAAATTGGCGCGCGGCCAATTTTGCTCAAATGCAAGGAAGAGTTCGCCACTTCGTTCAAAGATGTGAAGCGCCTACAAAGTGAGATGCGCAAGTCTCCTCAGAAGGCCAAAGCAGACAATAATTATGGCGCTTTGATTGCTAGGGAAAAGCCAACTGATGGCGTTGATGGGGATGTGAAGAAGTCCACTAAGGCCGCGTCCCAAGCGGCACGAAACGATCATCGGCTACAGACCTTTCGCGAGAGATCGCGCCGTGCCCCCGCCATTGGTGAACTCTGCGATGCAGGTGCGGCTGTTGGCGATATCAAATTCAAGCAGGATGCGCCAAGGAGGCGTGCCGCGCCCAAAGCGGCACCTCGTGAGGAGTTCATGGTATGAGACCACCGCTCGTTGGCGAACCTTCGGTATTTGGCAACATCCGTCACAACTTCTTTAGCGAAGTGTATAATAATCTGTCATCGCTTGTCAGCGATGCACTCGATGGATACTCAGCAATCGTTCCTGTTGTCGGCCCAACCAGAGTCGGGAAGAGCCAGGTAATTGCCAGCGTGCTCTCGAATGCTCCTGCTCCGCAAACATTGACGGATCTTGGGGGCTTGCCGTTCGTTTACATGAGATGCCCGACGCGTCCGACAACAACTTCGCTTCCTGAGATGGCGCTTCTCGCGATGTCGCTAAGTAAGTTTAGCAAAAAGACGTCGGATGAGATCACTAGACACCTGATTAGACATCTCAAGCGTGCTCGGACGAGAGTACTTGTAATTGATGAAATTCAGCATTGTATCGAGGCCGGGAGTCGGATGGGTGATCGAACGATTGGTGACTGGATCAAGAACCTTCAGGCGGACCTAGGCATCGTGGTAATCCTCGTTGGCCTTCCTTCGGCATTGGAAATTTTCCGCCGAAATGAACAGCTAGACGAACGAGGGTTGGCGCCCATTTATTTCAACCCCTACCGGTGGTTGATCCCTGAAGAAGAAGATGGCTTCGGGGCGGCCGTTGTCTCGTACATGGAGGCATTGGAGGAGCTAGGGATTCACCTCAACATCGACTACGAGCAATTGGTTACCGGCATGTACGCTATCAGTGGCGGACGCATCGGTTTATTGAATAAGTTCTTTAGCGAGTTGCGGCGTCGGAAGGAAGGAACGCTAACCCCGAAAGACCTAAATGGGGTCTTTGAGAAGACAAGCTGCGTTCGGCGACCATGTAAGTTGCCATTCAGCGAAAAAGGATTTTCGGACCAAGAATTGCTGGCGGCGTATTTCCGAGTGATGAATGAGGCTGGTATTCCCATGGTCCAGAATACGCCGGACGAGGCAGTTGCAATGGAACTGGCGGATATCGGATGATATATTTTCTCCCAAATGAGTTCGTCCAAGACGAAGGCGTATACGGCTATTTGCTTCGGGTCGCACAGGAGAATTTTATTTCCTTCAATGAACTCGTACGTTCATTCGGGGTGCGCGGGTACGGGAGACCATTGTTGGATGGTCTCTCAAAAATTGAAAATACACTTGGTCTCCAGGAACGAACACTTATTGAACAGAGTCCACATTACGATCCTCCGGTTGCATCACTGAACAGGGCATTCGAACGTGGGAAGGCTGATGCAGTATGCCCTGAGTGCTTAAGCGAAAGAGGCGGCAGGCATGTCGCTTGGCGCCACCGCTTAGTAGTCGCATGCCCGTTCCACAAAAGGTTGTTAGTCGATCATTGTCCAAGCTGTAGCGAGCCGCTGAATACAAAGATCCCTGAGTTGTTCACATGTGAATGCGGTTACGATTTACGAAGCTCTCCGGCCGATGACGCCGCAGATGATATCCTGGATCTTACTGCAGCCATTCTGGGTATGGACGCTTCGCCTGGTTCATTGTTTGCGAAATTGAACATCTATCACCCTCCATCAGACCTGGATCAGTTTGTTTTTCAGCTAGCGTGTTATCAGGTTGCACAGAGTGAAAGGAAGCCCGGAAAGACCCAGCAACCCGGAACTATTGTGGATGCTATTAAACTTCTTTCTCCCGCGATCAACCTATTGAGTGACTGGCCGGTGAACTTTGATCGCGAAATTGAACGTCGTATTCATGCTAGCGACAAGTCATGTGCTGGGCTTTCATCTCGGTTGGGCTATTGGGCACGTGTCTTTAACAAACGATCAGAGCCGCAGTATCAAGTTTTTAGGCGACGTATTTCGACCGTAGGAAACTGCGTTTTTGATGGAAACTATCTTGCTTGTTCTTCCAGTCGACCGAGTCGGAAGGCCGAGGGGGCTTACATTTCTGCAAAGGAGGCCGCATCGATTTTAAGGGTGAGCCCCGAACGTTTGCGAAACGCAGTTGACCGGGGGGACGTTCGAGGGAACATCCGTAAGCGCGGGATCAACTATCGGCATACCACTCTTGAACGCACGACTGTTGATGAGATCGCTGCCGAAATGAAACAGTACTGCAGTCGCGATGAAGCAGCGGAGATCTTGGGAGTTCCAGTTACTCTCTTGCGGTATCTAATTGAAGCAAGGGTGGTTCGCGTCATTGCCTCACTTGATCGACCTACATTGGTTGATGGCGATATCAATCGCTACGAGCTTCTCAATCTAAGTAGGCAAGTTGAGGCCAATGCGGCGAATTGCCGAAGCGAAGAAGGCATCTATTTTTCAGAGTTGAGTCTGAGAAGGACGACGGATAAGGGTGCTCTTCTTCGATTGCTCAAGGATGTTGCTATTGGAAAGATTGGCGGGATCTCTAAAGCGTCGAAAATTGGGAACATGAAGCTTTCGAAATCCGACGTCGCTCGTTATCTGAAGACTGAGATCAAAGAACCTATCTGGAGTATCCAAGACGTTTGTCGCTTGACCGGGTGGAAACATCACTCAGTATCGGAATGGTGTCGGCAAGGGTTGATCGAAGCTGAGGAAATCAACGCAGGTCGAGAGACGTTCAGAATTCCAGCACGATCTGTCATGGAATTTCAGAAGCGGTACGTGCCTCTCGCGGACCTTGCGAGTGCTGCTTCCTGTTCGCCAAGTTCTTTGAGCAAGAGGTTGAAAAGGAATGGAGTATCGCTCGTGGGAGCCAGCGACGAAGGCAAAGCAAGACGCGGGTACCTGGTTGCCCTAGCCGATATTGGTACCATTCTACATTAGTATCCAGTCATTGAGTGTGATTGAGCGACCGAGTTCGAGAGGACTGGGCGGTATTATCGTGCGAAAATTTGTCCCATGGTGTCTGTATTCTTATCGCGCCTTCTGAGAAGAAACATTATATTTCGAAGGTGCGCAGAAAAGTTGCCAAAACCGCGCAGAACTATGTGCACAAAATGAGCTGTGAATGGCGGATTCTGGACACCGTCAACGCAGAACTATACGTTCCCCTACAGCGTGCGGGTTTGTGGATTGACTCATAAGTTGCGCATTTTGAAAGCGGATGCAAAGTGAGCATCCACCGCTGCCCCGGCGCTGGCGAAGATAGTGTCGAAATCCGGCAAGGAAATCCTCAGTCCGGGATCTCGATATCAAGCAACGGCGCATGTTGTTGTGCGCCGTAAATATCGGTGTCACCGGGATCCCCGGACTTATACAGCCGGGGTACGGTTATTTTGATGGCGTAGGCGACGTCATAAGGAATGATCGACACCGCGTTCTCGGACACGCTGTAGAGCTGTGCGATCAATCTTGGCTGCAAGACGCCACTGTCGCGGACATGAATATAGGTTTCCTCGGTTTCGAACATGAGGTCGAGCGTGCACAGTAGCGCGCCCGCATTTTTGGAGCGGAGCACGCTTGTCAATTCAGCTAAAGTCGCCATTTTTATAAACCTTATGCCTTACACGGATACATAATCGATGGGGAACGGCTCCAATGGATCGTCAATTTCCATGCGGTGCCAGACGTTGAACTGATATGTCATGCCGACGGGCATGTCAGATGGCGAAAACGGGATTGCCAGATTTCCGGAAATGCATTTGCGACCCGGAAAGTCCGTGTGCAGCAACGCATAGCGCGCCTTGGCCATGATGGCTTTGCTGGTGTCTGCATCGTTGGCCAGAACATCAACCAGAAGGCCGATTTCGTGGCCGGAGAAATCCTGCACGGGTTCGCGTGGGCCCATTGTCGCGTTCTTCCCGTAAACCCGGACGTTGAGCCGGTAGGAGTCCCTGGCAACCCCTAAGCTTTGGGCCTCCAACGCGACGCGTTCGTGGCAGGAGTCGATGAAGTCATCAATGACCGAAATCAGGATCGGGTCGCGCACCCCGGCGACAAAGACTGTGCGGTATCCCGATTCCTTCACGCCTTCCAGCTTCACTGTATAGGCGGCGGACGGTTCAAACCGGCTGCCGCTGACTTTGACGATCCGTTCGTCAATTTGTTCATAAACGGAATCAATCGTGACCAGCGTACCATCCGGCTCTTCCAGATGATACGGGCTCGGGTTTTCGTACAAGGTGTGCGCGGCGATGCGCATGCGCGTGCAACGCTTGTCGGGATGGCCCGGCTCGATCAGAAAATGGTCATCGCGTAACGTGCCGATCACACAATCCTGGCCAGTGCGCGGCGTTGTGACTTGCCCGGCACACTCGATGATTTTTGACAAGTGCCAGGACAGGCCCGGATTGGCGCCCTGCATCAGGGGGATGGCGGAAAAGATCGAGGCGTCCGTTGCACGCCCGGCCAGCACGACCTGGGCGCCGCCTTTCAGAGCGGCCTGAAAAGGTTCAACCCCCATCATGGCGACGACCCGTTTGCTCTGATCGATTTCTGCGTCGGTGAGCTCCGCGATGGGGCCGAGTGGTTCTATCTTGCCTGCGGCGCGTTTGGCCTTCAGATATTTGGCGGATTGTTCGGAATGGATCAGCGCCATGTCGAAATGCAAACTTTTCAACGGCGATTTCTTCGGCCAGTTCGCGCATCAGCGCCAATTGAGGTTCGCTGCCGCCGCCGCCCGCCGACCCGATCAACATGGGAATTTTCTTGTCGACGGCGGCTTCGAGCATCAGCGATAAATCGCGCTTCAACGCCTGCCTTGACACGAAAGGAACACCTTCGCCCAGATAATGCGGCCCCGGGTCCATGGAGCCGCCATCGGCGGCGATGAAATCCAGATTTTGTTCAAGGCCGCGCCGGAACGCTTCTTCGGTATATCCATACCCAAGCAAGCCCGTGGTCGCCATCATGCGTATTTCTGACATTCCCGTCCCCAGTCCATCTTCTGTTCGTCTTTTGAGCTTCCCTGTCGACACGGTAGCCCAGGGATTCCAGACGAGCCAGTCTATCCGGTGCCAGAATTCTTAAATCAAAGTGGTAGATGGAAAGGTGTAGCAAATAAACGGGTGCGCCATTTTATTTTTCGCGGTATGCGTCATAATGAAACGTAATTTCGTAATTTACTGTTGTTGTCATACCCAGGATATGAGTCATTCCACAGGTCTTTCCAAGCGCATGCTCCGGGTTGTTTGAAATTGCCTGATCTTGATCCTGTTTTTCTAGCAGCAGCATTGTTCTGCGTCGTCATTACCGGCATCTCGAAAAGCGGCCTCGGCGGCGGCCTCGGCCAGCTTTCCGTGCCGATCATGGCGGTATTCATCTCGCCGGTGGCGGCGGCGGCGATCATGCTGCCGATCCTGTGCGCGATCGATCTGTTCAACATCTGGGGGTACCGCAAACATTTTCACCGCGGCAACCTGATCGCATTGGTGCCGGGTGCCGTGCTTGGAATCGGCATCGGCGCACTGACTTTTCGTTATATTGATGAAAACGCGGTCAGGCTGATTTTGGGCGTGCTGTCGCTGATTTTTTCACTGACTTATTTCCTGCAGCAAAGCCCGGTCAAGGCTGACAGCCTATGGGGACGGTGGTTTGGTGCCTTTTGTGGCACGCTGGCCGGCTTTACCAGTTTTGTTGCCCATGCCGGCGGTGGGCCGGTGAAAATATATCTGTTGCCGCAACGCCTCGACAAAAAGGTGTTCGTCGGCACGCAGGTGTTTTTCTTTTTCATCATCAACCAGATCAAGATCTGGCCATATCTGTGGCTGGGCCAGTTCTCAACGGAAAACCTGAGTACCAGCCTGATTTTGATGCCCGCCGTGCCGGTCGGTGTCTGGCTCGGTTGGCGCCTGATCAAGGTCATCGCCGCCGAGACGTTCTACAAGATCTGCTACGCGCTGCTGTTTATTGCCGGCATCAAGTTGATCCATGACGGGCTGCTTGGCATCGGCTGGCTGTGAAAAATTGGCGCACCCGACAGGAGTCGAACCTGTGACCTCTGCCTTCGGAGGATAGTAGTCGTAACTCTTCCTTATTTTGACTGAGTTTGAATGTCATTATTAATACATTAAAATCAATTAGATAAGAAAAATCTCGCCCCTTTAACGATTCGTTTCATAAGACCTATTTAGCTTTATCTTGCTTCCCCAGTGCTTCCCTCTTATCTAGAGGAGTAGCTAGAGCGGGGGTTCTCCATGGCAACTCAGTCAAACAAGTGCCGTCTTACACAGGCGTTTATCAAAAGTATCAAACCGAACCAAGACCGGGATGTTTTCTGGTGGGATATAGATCCAGCAAGGTTCGGCGTTCGCGTTAAACCCTCGGGCGTTAAATCCTACTTTGTTCAGTACAGGAACCAGCGCGGACGCACACGGCGGCTAACACTTGGCAGATGCGATAGTATGAAGGTCGAGGATGCACGGAAGCAGGCTCGTATGACGCTCGCGCAGGTCGATAAAGGGCATGATCCATCCGTCGAACGCCATAGCCTCCGGGACGCCCTTACCGTCGCTCAACTCTGTGACCGCTATTTGAAAGATGCTAAAGCGGGCAAGACTCTCAGCCGTGGCAAGCCGAAAAAGGCGAGTACTATTGCCATAGACAGCGGACGCATTGCCCGACACATCAAGCCATTGCTCGGGCACCATACGGCTGAGGATCTCTCGCGCCGAGAGGCTGAGGCTTTTATGCACAAAATCATTGAAGGTGCCACAGCGACTGTCGTTAAAACGAAGCCACGTGGCATGGCCCGCGTAACTGGCGGTCCTGGCACCGCGTCGAAGGCGATTAGTCTTCTTTCTGCTATTTATAACTATGGCATTCGCAATGGTTGGGTTGATACTAACCCATGCCTTGGTATCGAGAAACCCGCAGACAATAAGCGCCAGCGGTTCTTGACACCGCTGGAGTACAAACGCCTTGGCATAGCACTATTAGCAGAACGAACTCATGAACAGCGGGTAATCGTGGCGAACATTGTCGAGGCCCTGGCCTTAACGGGGTGCAGGAAAAGCGAAATTCTCGGCCTAAAGGCGGCTGAGGTCGATGCTCAGGCACATGGTCTTCGGCTTACTGATACAAAGACCGGAAGCCAGTTGCGCCCCATTGGCCAGACCGCGCTGGCTAGACTCGACGAACTTCGTCCTGATGAGGGGGATGCGTGGGTATTCCCTTCGGATCGTGGAGATGGCCACTACGTGAATCTCACCAAAGCCATGAAAGCAATATGCCAGGCGGCGAGCCTTTCAGACGTTAGCGCTCACACGTTGCGTCATTCATTTGCCACGGTCGCGCATGAGTTGGGTTATTCGGAACTCACCATCGCCGGTCTCCTGGGGCACAGTTCCAACTCAGTCACGGCTCGTTATGCCCATCACGTTGATCATGCACTTGCTCATGCCGCTGACCGAATCTCGCGAACTATTGCTGAGAGAATGGGATTGATCCAAGAAAACCCGGTTATTCAATTCCGAAGTTCGGTTTAATTTCCTTTTATAAAACAATAAGCTAGCGGCATATTGAAATTAATTTCGGAGATAGGGACGACAACCCTTCGCGTCATTCACAAAGCTGGTCGAAGTTGAGCGGGCTGATTCGCCTGCAATCTAAACCAATGAGTCCAACTCTATGTGGAGTGAGTAAATGTCAGCCAATGAAAGCCATAATTTTTTAAATGAGAATCAGGTTGCCGAAAAACTAAACGTTTCAGTGGCAACCCTTCAGCGTTGGCGATGGGCGAAGCGGGGGCCTGCTTATGCAAAATTCGGTAGATGCGTAAGGTATGACGAGTCCGCTGTTGAGGCATTCATTAACCAAAGTCGAGTGGATATCCCATTCAATAATGGGAGTGATGGAGTATGAACAGCCAAACCTTTCTCTCGACTGCTAATTCTGGCCCACTTTTTGAGCGGTATTGTCGATCGTTAATCGGGGTGATCAGCGGCACAATTACCATTGGCGCTCAATTCGGAATAGAGCCGTTGAAGACGCTCCAAATCGCTTATGATAAGGGAGTGATCGGCTATGATAAGGGCGGTTGGTATTCATGGCCGCGCGAAGAAGTAAATGCCGACGGCCAAATAAGTAGCCTGAATCTTATGGATATAATGCGCCAGCATTTCCCAAATGGTGAAGCCAGCCCTATTATAGATTGGATGCTCGATAGCCTTTACGACAAACGTTCAGACCGCTTCAGCAGCTTTCTATTTGATAAACAAACAGTTCAGTTTATTGACCAAGTAGAGAACCTGTATACGCAGAACAGCCAACAAACAAATGGTGACGCCACACGTTTTAAATTTAAAACATCCTCTGAGCTTATTGACGCTCCGCCTCCCAGTTTTCTGATCGATGGGATTATTATCGAGGGGGGCAATTCGTATATCTACGGCCCCCCTGGTCACGGTAAATCAGCACTGGTTTTGAATATGGCAGTATCAGTAGCTTCCGGTCGTGACTGGCACGCCGGAAAGAAAGTCAAGCAGGGTGCAGTCATATACTTGACCGCCGAAGGTCATGCTGGCCTAGGTAAACGTCTTGAGGCCATTCAGATTGATGGCCAAGTGAATATCCGTGATATCCCTCTCGCATACGTCACCGATGTAACAAATTTGCCGGATCAAGTTGACGATTTAATCGCTGATATCGAACATTGGACGAACTCCCCAAGGTTCGGGCCTCCGGTGCTGGTGGTTGTTGATACTTTGGCGCGGCATCTTGGTGCTGGCCGAAATGAAAATGATGCGTCAGAGATGGGTGCTTATGTCGCAGCTGTAGATAAGATCGCACAACACTTTAAATGTCACACTATGAGCGTTCATCATTCGGGAAAGGACACATCAAGAGGGGCAAGAGGAAGTACAGCGCTTCTCGGCGCGGTTGATACCGTTATAAGTGCATCAAAAGCAAATCAACGAGTTGTTGTGAAGAGCGAAAAACAGCGTGATGCCGAGGAATTTACGCCACTTGCATTCAAGTTTAAGGAGGTTCTTATTCCCCAGCAAAATGCGCCGGTAATAAAATCATTTGTACTAGAGCCAGATATAGCAGCTTCGATGTCAGCAGGCGGGTTATATAAACCAAGCTCTAAAACCGCGAATGCAAAACAGCGAATCATCAAATCGCTATCTGATGGCAAGCCAAGATCCTATAAAGAGATTCAAGAGATTGGCGAAGCTGATGACGGTGGCTTGGCGACTGCCAAGAGAGCAATTTCAGCACTGTTTAAAGATGGCGCAATAAACAAAAATGTTGGCGGTGAATATATTCTAACGGCTACCCGAAACGTTAATACTGTTTGAACTTCAGCATAAAGTTTCTGGCTAGGTTTGGTTCCCCCTCTCTCTTAGAGAGGGGAACCGAACCAAACCAAAAGAGCTTTGATGTAAACATAGAAACCTCATTTAATTGCTGAGTGCCAAATTGTAATTGTAGCTGGTGATACTCTATCCGTATCAGCTCCATCAGCGAGTTCAAGAAGTATAGAGCGAAGGCTTTCTGCGAGCAGCCTGTGTCCAAACAAATCTAAAGACTTGATAATTCGTGTGAGCCGCAAGTGGTGATGACTATCTTCCCAATGCCACTCTTCAGACCGTTCATCAAAAGACTCATCGAGTTCAATGATATTCTTTCGACGCCTAAAGCCGAAGAAAGGCAGGATAAAATCGAGGGAGAAAAGTATACTCTTCTGAAGATCCGGATCATTTTTAAATGCTTGCACGTCTTCTAATGTGAGGGTTGGTGAATTAGAGTTGAATATACTTTTGTCCATTAGGGGAAATAGCCACTGAATAAAATCATGTGTCCATTCAATCTCTTCAAAATCAAAGCGCCATATATCGTTTACGTGTCGGCCAACATTGTCGCGAGCCACACCACGATAAAACATTTGAATTTCTGATTTCTTGGGCACGGAAAATTATCCTGACTTTATTTGGCCAGAACCAGATCGTAACGCGGCACGGTATAAAGGCAGGCTTTTATGCTGAATAACCTCTATTCGCTCGGCAAGGCTTTTAAGATGACGCTTAATTGCTGAACGTGTGTATGAGGTGTAGGGAATCACTTCGGCACCATTTTTCCCACCAAAAGAATCTAGAAAAAAGAAATTAAAAAATTCAAGAGATTCATATTCAGCTACACAATATTGAAAAGATAAAACTCCGCTATTTTGGCTCATAGTGTGATGGTATTTATCTATAATTAAGGACGCCATATTCCCGGCCGCTTCGCGAAGAGAGCGGGGCAATAAAAATTCGACCCCATCTTTTTCGCTCAATAGTGCCCTAGAAATTACACGCGCCGTTGAGCTCTCGCTGGAGTCGTTAATGAACTCGTAAAAAGGTTTTTGTCTAAACCCTTCAGAGCACCAGTCTCCCTCTATTTCAAGAGGTAACTTCGCCGAACTGCTGGGCCAGTTGGCAACGAAGATTAAGCCGGGTGGCGTGATGATCTTATCTGGGCCGACCGAAAATGCGTTGTATCGTTTGGGGCGTAAAATCGCCGGCTTTGACGGTCATTACCACACCACGACAATCCATCATATTGAGCAAGCAGCCGCCCAGCACATGACGCTATTAGAGCGTCGCCGCGCCCCCTTCGGCGTGCCGCTGTTCAGCATTTCTGCGTGGCGAAAAGCTTAATTCGGCGCCAGCAATAAGCCACGCCTGAACCCAAGCCAGCGCGCGGCGGCGATGTTCAACGTGATTGTGACCAGCGCAAACGAAACCCCCGTCGCCACTGCCGCCCCCCAGAGCCCAAACATCGGGATCAAGGCCACGTTCAAGACAACGTTGATGCTGACATTGAACGCCATCAGCATACTTTGACGCCCCGGCATTCCAGCCTGCAATAATACATAATCGAGCGGCACAAAGCCCGTATACAACAGCAAGCCGCCCAAAAGTGGGAACAACAGCGGATACGCGCCATCAATCAGGCCGTCCGGAAAATACGGGGCCAGGACCGGGAAGATCAGCAGACACCCACCCGCCGCGACCGCATAGATCGCGATGCTGGCGGCGAAAACACGCCGCGTAAATTTCACGGTGGCGTTCATGTCTTGGGCTTTGATCAGGCCGACCAGAACGGGATTGGCGACGGTACGGACCACCGCCGGCACTTGGTACAGCCCTTCGACAAACAACGCTGCGAAGCTATAGATACCAACCTGCACATCATCTAAGAACAAGCCCAGCATGATCACATCGATGCGGATGTAGGCTTCGGCCAAGATGCCGTTGGTCAGCGCCTTAAAGCCAAAGCGCGCGTGGCGCCCGACCCAGGCGAATGCCTCGTTATCCAACTGCCGCCAACGGGGTCGGACGAACACAAGCAGCAACGGCAGCAACACGGCTTCGGCGACCGTAAAGCCAAACCCCAAATATGCTGCATCGGCGCCGATGACACCGACGCTGATACAAAACAGCAAAATCGCCAACACGCGAAGTGACTGCGCCAGTGCAAATTCCCGCATCCGCCGCTGACCATTTAAAATACCCATCAGGGTTTTGTTGAAGGCAAATAAGCCGACACCCGGCGCAATGAACGCCACGCTGGTGCCGACGGCTTCACTTTCAAACGCGACCCCGATCCCATCAGCCGCAAGGTATAGAATAAGCGCTGATGCAAATCCAAACAGCGCCGCAGCCTGGACAGCCCCCGTCACTATGACAGAACGTAAGGTCGCCAAACCGTCGTTATGCTCGGCCACATGCTTTTGTGTGGAATCGTGAATGCCCAACGTCGCCAACTGACCAACGACGACGAAAATCGCATAGGTCTGATTGAAAACGCCAAGCGCTTCCACGCCCATCACAGCGACGATGTAAAAATTCAAGATCACGCCGGTGCTGGCCATCAGAGCAAAGGCGCCATAGTTCCAGCCTGTATCTAAAACAAATTTGCGCGCGCCCTTAACACCGGTGCTCATATCAGCGCCCTATCGGTTAATACAGCTTGGGGATGCTATCGATACGGATCAGCACTTCTTCGAGGTTAAAGCCAACCTGACCGGCGAACTCATAAAGGGTTGGTAAATCCGGCTGATTATCTTTGATCGCGAGCTGCAGCGCCTCTTCTCGCCCGATTAAACCTGCACGGATTTGTTGTGAACGGAAGGTATCAAATTCAGAAAAGCCTGCGACCGAATGATAGATATAATTGATGAACGACGTATAGCCGTCACCGATCCGCCACGTGTTGTCGGTGTGCGGCGCAGTTTCCCAATCGTATTGGCCGATGAGCGTATCGTTAATGATCTCTTCATCCCATTTCAAATAGTGGAACAAGTACATAAAGTTATCGTGCCCGACAAAGCTTGAACGGAACGCGCCGAAACTATCGAGCAGGGATTCGTTGATGTACGCCGGATTACGCAGATATTGCCATGCATAAAACGACGCCAGACCCAGCTTGTTGGCGAGCGAGAATGCGAACAGCACCTGTGCATGCTGGCTTTCGCGCACACCGGCAAAACCGGCTTTAAAATCCGTGCGCTCTAGCGGGTTGCCGGCACAGAACACCACAAGCGGTACCTTCATCTCTTCACGCATTTCCCGCGCGATATCCAAGAAGAACTTATCACCTGCCGAAAACAGCGGGATCATCCCAAGGTGCGGACGCTTCAGCCAGGCGTCGATATTTTTTCGAATGTAGCGCCGTTTGGCGGCAATGTCGGCAGCCCGAAACACATGTTCAACGCCAAGCGCACCGCACATCCGCGCTTGGTTGCGTCTGGCGATATCGGTGACCATGCCCCAGTCATAGGAAAATGCGACGGGCGTCATGCCGTAATCTTTCTTCATCACGTGCAAACCGTACGAGCTGTCACGCCCGCCGGAAAACGCCATGATGCAATCCACCTCGCCGTCGTCACGACGATATTTGGCAAGCTCCGCTTCCAGCGCCCCTGGCCCCGCCAACTTCGGCGGCTGATGACTGCGGCAATAATTACAAACACCGTCAGCATCAAATTCAATAAACGGATAAGTCGACGGCAGAATGCAGTTGGTACATCTTGGGATGTCGGCGATCTTTTCGGACACGTCCTGCAACATAAACCCAGGCGCCGGTGTCGCGCTTTTGATGTATGGGGCGGACGGGATCTCAGATCTGCCCCCTTTAGGATCAAGCTTGAACGGCAACGGCACCGCATCCAACAGCGGCACCAGCACAGCGTCACTGGCTTTGATTTGAACCGTCGCCCCGGTGCCACCGATGGCTTCCTGATTGGCCGCCATAAACGCCTCTAGGATGAAGCGTTCAGAGGCAAAGAACAGCACCCCAGGATCGGCGACATGCGCGTAAAAAAGTGAGCCGTTATTGCTCGCCAGCGCCAACGCATCCTGGCCATCACTGTAAAGTGCCGTCGACGCGGTGCCGACCAGCTCTTGATAGGTTTCGCTCAGCGCATCGGCCATGCCCATGCCGGCAGCAACGCGCGCATCGACAAGCTGGAAAATGATTTCAGAATCAGTGTCCAACTGACGCACAAGATCATCATGCATCGCCCACAACGCGGCATCGTTGGTCACAATGCCGTTGTGAATACCGACGGTCTTGCCCGTGATAATCGGCTGATTGTTGCCGGGCACGATCTCGGCACCGTTGGTGACCAGTCGGCAGTGTCCGATCACGGCCAGTGGACGGGACAGCTTGGTGCCGCCACCTGATGCCGGCATTGTTGCAGCGCCCAAGTTCGCCGCCATGAAATCGCGAAAATCGCGACGCTTCAGCAAGCGGTCCGGGCGCATCGCTTTTTTAAAAACGCTAGCTTGTCCGTCGCTGATAATCACAAGGCCGGCCGCGTCGCGGCCGCGCGGTTCAGAACGGCCGATCAGGTCGGAAATGAAATGCCGCATGAGGTCCGCGTCCCATGGCGTACCGGCAGGCGCAATAAAACCAAAAATACCGCACATTCAAAAGCACCTAACCTATATAAGAGAACGCAACGCGAAGTCCTGTTGGTAATCGGAAAAATGGCTGTCGATGTCAAGCAGGCGCTTAACACCGTGCCATGCCAGTCGATCATTTCCATGCTGGCAAAACAACACGTAGCCCCCTAAAGTCCGGCCACTTTATCAGACGCGGGGCTCGCTTTGACATGATGCACTACCTTGGCAATTTTTTTGCAGACAGTGGCCAAGTGACGACGATTTTGGCCATTACGCTGATTTGGATCGGATTTACCAGCATCGGCGCCATGAGCACCGGTAGCCGACGCCTCGCAGAAGCGGATGTTTTCTGCGGTTGGGCCGTGGTCAGTGTCGTATTCGTTGCATTTGGCGTGTTTAGTGATGTCGCGTTCACATGGATCGCCGGCCTTGCGCTTGTTGGCGCGCTGGTCAGCGCCGCGCTTATGCTGCGGCGCGGCCTCGACGGATCGCTGCTGACCATGGCGAAGCTGGTTGCCGTCGGCGCACCGCTATTGGTGTTGGCGTCGGCCGTCAACATTTCGCAATGGGATGAGTTCACCGACTGGGCGATCATCCCTCGCTATTTGCTGACAACCGACCATTTCCCCAGCAAAGACAATCCTTTCACCAACGCATCCTATGCGGCCTATCCGTATAGCTGGCACTTTGTCGGCTACCTCGCAGGCCGCGTCGCAGGGGGCCTGACCGAGAGTGCCGGCGCGCTGATGAATGTGGTTTTGCTGCTCAGTTTCGCCATGGTTTCAGTCCGGCTTGTTGCTTGGGGCGCGGACAAACATGACTGGGCAAAACGCCCCGCATGGTGGCTGATCGGCTTAGCCGCGCTGAGCACGACACTGCTGAACCCGACCTTCGCGCAGAAAGTCGTGATCACTTACTATGCTGACACATCTTCGGCTGTGGTCGCAGGTATTGCTGCGGTTCTCGCCTGGCGCATCCTCGTCGAGCTTGCAGCGGACGACCGCGTTTCAGCGCGCACGCTGGCATGGCAACTCGGCTTGGTTTTGCTGCTGCTGGTGAACTTAAAACAAGCGACCTTCGTGCTGTTTGTGTTAATCACGGTGAGCCTTCTTTTGATGGCATGGCGTGATCCGGCGATCCGGCTTTGGCAAGCTGTGCGTTTGTTGCCGATGATCGTGATCCCGCCAATTGCGATCTATCTGATGTGGCGCTACCACGTGACGTCGGAGCTGGTCGCGGGTGAATTCGCGCTGCGTCCATTCGCCGAGTGGCACATCGATATTTTGCCAGAAATCATTTCTACGATGCTGCTGGTGTTGGCAAAAAAAGGCTACTACCTCGGCCTCGTGCTGATCCTGCTTGCGTTCGGGCTCCGCGCACTTTGGCGTCCCAAAAATGACTTTGATCGATTGGCGGGGACGACGGCGTTAATCATTTTGGGCTACGAAGCGTTCTTACTGTTGGCCTATACGGCGTCGTTCGGGCGCCCTGATGCGCTTCGGGCGGCCTCGTTTTGGCGCTACAACATGCACCTAGGTTTGATCGTTGTCGCCTTCACAGTGTTCGGCACGGCAACGTTGTGGCGTCTGCGCGTTCAAAACTGGGCACATTGGAGGCGGCTCGCGTGGTTGCCCGTGATCTTGGTGATGGCAGCACCTCTCGTCTTCGCGCAAAAACTGCGCTTTGATCGCGAGCCATGGGTCGTACATTATCGTATGGTCTCGGCAGAGGCCGCCCTAAAAATGCAGCCATACGAAGGTCTGGTGATTTTTGACCCGCTAGGATCTGGCGAATCATCGGCGATTGCACGCTTTGAAACTGATGGGCAAGCCAAATACAACGGTTATATCGGCGCATTTCATGATACACGGGCCTCAAGCATCCAGAACTTCGTGCAAAATATAGATTCGAAATGGGTGATTGTGTTCTCACTCACATCAGGTGCGCCGACAAACTTTGCAGTGCCTATAGAAATGGGTACGACATATTTACTGGAAAAAGACGGCGACGATTGGCGGATCGAGGCTACTTGGCCGCACACATTAACGCGCTAATGTAACGCACCTTCAGCCTTATGAAATTCCTCCGCATTAAAGCGAATAAGAATCATTATTAATGTATGGGAATGCTCTTTGAGTCACTTCAATGGGTTGCAGGGAGGATAGTCGTCCAAAAATACTCTAGCTCTAGAGAGTTTTGAAAAATTGCTCGCCAAATGAGGGGTGCTTAGCAAGCCTTTACGAGGTGCATTTTCGAAAGCGTGATCCCCCCCCACCTTTGTTTTGAAGACAAAATGTCTTGGCAGTTTGGATATGAAGCAAGGTTGTGGCTATTTAGCCGTTGCATCAGCCATGCACCAGCTCTGTTGAGGCAAAGCGCATGCTTCCCTATTGCTTCCCTAGGATAGAGTAGCATTTATGGAAAAATAATAAACTATATAAAGCGTTGTTTTAGTTGTAAAATTTGGCGCACCCGACAGGAGTCGAACCTGTGACCTCTGCCTTCGGAGGGCAGCGCTCTATCCAGCTGAGCTACGGGTGCATCGTGTCGTTGTCTGGACGGGCGGAACATACCGTTCAGGGGTGAATGGCGCAAGGATTGGATGGGACCCCGGACAATCCTGGGTCCGGTGATTGCCGCTCAAATCCATGCGGGGTTGCCATAAGCAAACGCCTTTTATCCTGTCTTTTGCTTCTTCGGCTTTTTCCGCTTCAATGATGCCTGGCCGGACCGCTCCGGTCCGCTGTATTTCGTGCCCGCCTTGGCGGCGCTGGGCTTGTTCTTGTTCCCCTTGGGTTTTTTCGCAGCTTTATCCCATGGCTTTTTGCCCGCCGAAGTATCATCGGCCTTTTTGATGAACGTGCGTTTGGGTTTTGAGAAGTCTTGCGCAACTGGTTTTTCGGATGTGTATGGCTTTTTCGGAGGGCGCGGCTTGTCGCTTGTGGTGCTGCGATTTTCCCGTTGTAAATTCGGGGCGCCGTTCAGCCGCGTCACGGAAATATTGTTTTCCAGCTTGGCGTCAGGACCAAGAGCATCGAGAAAAAATTCAGCGCACCCCGATGCAAGCTCGACATAGGTTTCCTTGGCTTGAACGCGGATCGCCCTCTATATCGTCCTTGGTAATGTGGGCAACCCGACACAGCATCGGCAACAGCCAGCGGGGCTCGGCAGATTCGTCGCGCCCGACAGACAACGAGAACCAGACACTGTTCTTGAAATTATCGCGCGTCTTGAAAGTATCGCGCGGTCTGGATTGCTGTTCCGCCGGACCGGAATCCCTAGCTCTTCAGGCGCGGCCTGTTCGGCAAAATGCTGGCGCACGAATGCGGCGGCGACCTGCTCGGCGCTGTGACGCGCCAGAAGTTCCTGTGCGAACGACTTTTCAAAATCACTCATGGGGGCGCTCAGGGAGGGATCGGAAAGCAAGCGCTCGTGATCGCGGGCCATAATCTCTTCGGCAGTCGGCGGGTTCGCCCATGTGGCGTCGATGTTCGCGCTGCTTAGCAACCGCATCGTCCGCTTGCGGGCACTGTGCGGCACAATCAATGTGCAAACGCCTTTGCGTCCGGCACGCCCGGTCCGGCCGCTTCGGTGCAAAAGGGTTTCACGGGTTTTTGGAATCTCTGCATGGATGACCAGTTCCAGATTGGGAAGGTCAAGACCACGCGCGGCTACATCTGTGGCAACACAGACCCGGGCACGACCATCGCGCATGGCCTGCAGGGCGTGGGTGCGTTCGTTCTGGCTCAGTTCACCGGAAAGCGCGACAACGGAAAATCCCCGGTTGTTGAAGCGACTGGTCAGGTGGTTGACGGCGGCACGGGTGGCACAGAAAACCAGAGCATTCTTGGCGTCAAAATACCTGAGCACGTTGACGATTGCGTTTTCCTCGTCGTTAGCGGCAACGGTGAGCGCGCGGTATTCAATGTCGAGGTGCTGCTTTTGCTCCGACGTCGTGGTGACGCGAACGGCATCACGCTGGTAACGCTTGGCCAGCGCTTCGATAGACCGGGGCACGGTGGCCGAAAACATTAACGTGCGGCGGTCTTTCGGGGCGGCATCAAGGATAAGCTCCAGATCATCGCGAAAGCCCATGTCGAGCATTTCGTCCGCTTCGTCCAGGACCACGGCCTTGAGGCCCGTTGTGTCAAACGAGCCGCGTTCGATGTGATCGCGCAACCGCCCTGGCGTACCAACCACGATGTGGGCGCCACGTTGCAGCGCCCGGCGCTCGTCACGCATATCCATACCGCCAACGCATGAGGCGATTGATGCCCCGGCCTTTTCGTAAAGCCATGCAAGTTCACGTTTGACCTGTAATGCCAGTTCCCGGGTTGGTGCGACGACCAGCGCCAGGGGCACTGTCGCTTGGCCGAACTGCGTCGCCCCACCCAGCAAGGCCGGGGCGATCGCGATGCCGAACGCAACGGTTTTGCCCGATCCGGTCTGGGCAGAGACAAGGATGTCGGCCGCGTTGAGCTCAGGGGCCAATATGGCGTTTTGTACCGGGGTCAACGTGGTGTATTCGCGTTCGGTCAACGCTTGGGCGAGCGTCGAAACGACGCCTTGGAATTCTGTCATTTTTCTTCTTTCGGAGTATCGATTTCGTGCGCCGGATTGCGGACATTCAATTGGGAGGCGCACGCCGCTGCGCTCAAAAGCGCAAAGGAACAAATCTTGCTGGCCGCGTTGTACTTGGTGTGAGCAGCGGCGTAAAGCGCGTTTATGTGAAATCGGTCTATAAAGACATGCGCTATTCGTCAGGGTGATGGTCACATCGTGCTGTTGTCTGGGCGGGCAGACATCCCTTCGGTGGTGTGAAATATGTGTAGATGGACAATCGGAGTGATGTCTTTGACGAGTTTTGGTCGCAATGCTAGCGTTGCACATGCGCTGGTTCTGCGCTCCCTGTTTCAAGATTAGAGCCGTCCGCGCATGACCATCAGAGAACCCGTCCTCATCTCAAAACCCTGGCGCCTTGTCGCCGTTATGTGCTGCGCGCAGGTGTTGGTGCAGATCGGTGCTTTCTTCTGGCCGGCATTGTTGCCGACGATGATACCGCTATGGGCCCTCAGCAACAGTGAAGCCGGCTGGATTACGGCCATCTTCTATGGCGCATATATGATTTCCGTGCCGATCCTGGTGACCGCGACCGACCGGATCGATCCCAAGTTCATTTATCTGTTCGGGGTTGGCATGACTGTCGTCGGCCATCTCGCGTTCGCCCTCTTTGCCGATGGATTTTGGCCGGCGCTGGCTGCGCGTGCGCTGACAGGCTTGGGCTGGGCCGGCACTTACATGACCGGGCTGAAGTTACTTGCTGATCGGGTTGATGCTCGGATGATGTCGCGGGCGACAGCCGGGCACGCTGCCAGCATTGGCTTATCCGGGGCGGTATCTTTCGCGACCGGCGATTTCATCGCCGGCGCATTCGGTTGGCAGGCAGCATTCATTGCTGCTGCGGCAAGCGCGGGCTTGGCCTGGTTGATGATCGTCGTCATCATGCCTGCTCGCGACGGGTTACCGGCGCGTCGCACCGACGGCGGTGGTCTGTTCGATTTCCGTCCGGTCTTCCGGAACCGTTCAGCAATGGCCTACGCATCTGCCTATGCAGTCCATACTCTTGAAGTGAATGCGCTACGTGGTTGGGCAGTTGCATTTCTCGGCTATGTTGCCCTTACGACCGGAGCTGCAACGGCGTCAATATCACCGGCGGTCATCGTCACTTGCCTTGGTCTCACAGGGACATTGGCCAGCATTGTCGGGAATGAGGCCGCAATCCGCTTTGGCCGGCGCCGGCTCATTCAGACAGCGATGCTGGCATCGATTGCGTTTGGTGCCAGCATTGGTTTTCTCGGTAGTGCATCATATGCACTCTGCGCAGCGCTGTTGTTTCTATACGCCATTTTCATGTGGCTCGACTCGTCGTCCCTGACAGCCGGTGCTGCCGGATCCGCAGAACCTGGGCGCAGGGGTGCCACACTCGCCGTTCATTCCATGCTTGGCTACAGCGGTGGTTTCCTGGGCCCGCTACTGATCGGATGGACGCTGGATTTGTCCGGCGGCATGTCGACGATGGGATGGGGACTCTCGTTTCTCGGCGTGGCAGTCCTGATGAGTTTTGCGCTTCTCATCTTCCGGTTACTGCGCCCTCAGGGTCTCGCCGGTGATCGCACCGGCTAGAATGGCTAAGCGCTTTTTTGTGAATGATGTTGATCAGTTCGACATCAATGCAATAAACCTGAGACTCCTGCGTAGTGCATGAACGCGTCTCCAAGGCATTTACGGCCAGGTATAAGATACTTTATTTACAGCATTT
This sequence comes from uncultured Rhodospirillales bacterium, assembly GCA_965284225.1. Taxonomy (GTDB): domain Bacteria; phylum Pseudomonadota; class Alphaproteobacteria; order Rhodospirillales; family Casp-alpha2; genus UBA4479. The sequence goes on along the minus strand of CBDIRN010000002.1, from coordinate 148,926 downwards.
ACAGCGCCCTTGATAAACTATGAGAGAAATTCATGCAGAAGACTTTGCCCATCATCCGTGAACGACGCGCAGCCCTTCGACAACATTTTGACGTCGTTCATCAATTTGAGGCGTTGGAAGAAAGCTGCGTCCCGTCATATTTACACAAGAATCCCATTGCCAGCGGGATCGCCTGGTGGCGCCTGGCCCTGGCCGCCAAACTGGGTGCGCGCTGGGCACCTGTAGGGCCAATTCTTGATTTTGGTGCTTCGAGTGGCGAGCTATGGCATTTATTGGGTCGCCCGGACGGTTACGCGTTTGTTGAAGCCGATGACATCGTCGCCAACTGTCTGCAAAAATATAATCAGAAAGCCACGCGGAAAACGATTGAAGCACTGCCAGAACGACATTACGCGGCGATCTTCGCGCTCGACTCGCTGGAGCATAACGACGACGTTGGCGCGCTGTTGGACCGATTATCCGAATGTCTGGCGGACAAGGGGGTTTTGATCCTGTCGGGTCCTACAGAGACCTGGCTGTATCGATTGGGGCGCAAGTTGGTTGGATTTGATGGCCATTATCACAAGACGACGATTTACGATATCGAGAATCTTGCTGCTTTGCGGTTCAAACGGCTAGCAACGCGGTCGTTGCCGTTGCCGGGTATTGCACCGTTGTTCCGATTGTCAGTCTGGTCGCATTCTTCCTGACCACTGATGTTCAATGCGCCGATGCAGATTTGATCCAGGCAACGCCGTCGGCCCAGTCGGTGCGGGGCAGCTTGCCGTGGTTGTCGACGAAGTAATCGAACTGGGCATCCGTCAACGTGTCCTTCAGATCCGTGATCCGGGCATTGGGCTTTTTCAACCGCATGACGCCGACCCCGTGATCGATGTTCAGAATCTTGAAATCGATATCTTCGCTTTCGGCCAATTCCATGGCCAGTTTCCAGCAATCACCGGTCCAGAGCCCCTGCAGTCTCGGCACATGATGCTCTTTCCAGGTGCGCGGCAGAAAATCATGGAAGGCAATCCAGCCGCCGGGTTTGAGGCACTGGATGCTGTTCTGGGCATCCCGGCGCACTTGCTGATATTCGTGCAGGCCGTCGATGAAGACGACATCGAAGGTCTTTGTGTTGCTGGCAAAGAAGCTGTCGCTGGTCTCCCGGTGCGTGCCCCCCGACGCGGGGTCAACGCCGGTTTTGCTGGCGGCGATAACGGAATCGAACAACTCATTATCAGCACAGCCGATCTCGAGATAATCGGGATTGTCGCCCGATAGGCTGATCAGCAGATTGACCAGGGCAATGCGATTGTAATTCACCTGCTTCCAGTCCCAGTCAAACTGCATGGGATGGGCATTGGCTGAATACTGAGCGACGAGCTTACGTTGTTCCCGCTTCGCCTTATATTTCTTGATGCGTCTGGCTATGCCCATTCAATGTTCCTCGCTCACTCGTGCTGCTGTGTGCCCATGCGCGACCCGGATATCGTTCCGGGCCGGGCCATTGGCGGAATTCAACAAAGCCAAACCCTAGTAGAAATTAGCCGCCGAACACAGGTTTATTCACTTTCCGCCGCAACTGTTCCAGAAAAAAATGTCTTTCATTCAAGGGTATGCTAGTTGTTTCAGGACTGTGATGGCTGAAATCGCAGTCTTGTGTATTTCTCAGGATAAAGATTCCCTCCATGTCCGAAGTCTCACAGGCGCTATATCTGGATTTGCTTAAAAAGGCGCTGACCGATTATCTGCACATTGATCATGCCTATGCCAATGGCGCGCCGTCCGAACATTGGACGTCCAAATCCGCACTCAAGAACTTGCGCAATAAATGGCTGATCGGCTTGTTGCGTCGCAGTCATCTGCTGGTACTGAAGGAAGATCGCCTGACCCCGGCTGAGCGTCGGCGTCGGCGCGAGGGCGGCCTTGATTGGCCGCTGATGGCCGATACCATGATCGGATTGAAGCGTCTGGATAATCTGCAAAGTTTATGCACGGCGGTGATTAGGGACGATGTTCCGGGAGACTTCATCGAAACGGGCGTGTGGCGGGGCGGGGCATCGATCCTGATGCGTGCCGTTTTGAAGGTTCATGGCATTACGGACCGCCTGGTCTGGGCTTGCGATTCCTTCGAAGGGTTACCGCCACCGGATCCGGAAAAGCACCCGGCGGATCAAGGCGACATCCACCATACTTTCTCGACCCTGGCCGTCAGCCAGCAGGCGGTTGAAGCGAATTTTGAAAAATACGGCCTGCTTGATGATCAGGTCCGGTTCGTCAAAGGCTACTTCGAAGACACGCTCGACGGCATTCCGGCCGAACGATTTGCGATTTTGCGCCTGGACGGAGACATGTACGGCTCAACCATTGTGGCGCTGAAAACCCTCTATCCCCGGCTTTCATCAGGCGGATATATCATCATCGACGACTTCGGGCTTGGACCATGCCGCCAAGCGGTGGAAGACTACCGCGCTGAGCATGGCATCACCGAAGAAATCGTCACGATTGATGATTTTGGTGTCTACTGGCAGAAATTCTAAAGTACCGAAATTGTTAAGCTTTCCTGCTTATCCTCATGCGTGAGGCTGACATAGTCAGGTGTGATCGTTGCCGCATCGACCGGGCCAGAACTATGTTATGGGGCTGCCTGTTATAGTCACTGCGGTAGAAAGTGCGCACTGGTTTAAGGATTACTGATGAACGACGGTCAGACTAAAAAGCCGGCTGGCGAGCCACCGCGACTGGTTAATCCTGACGGCACAACGAACTGGAAAGTGGTTTTTGAAGATCCTGACCAGGGGATACTGGCTGCGATTGCGTCGGCGCGGTCCATCGACCAGTTGCGCACAGTGATGGCCAATGTGGCGCTGCTTTTGTTCAAGCGAAAACGCGATGCCGAACCAAGAGCAGAATTCACGAGCATGATCAATCGTGCTCTGGATGCAATCAGCGATCAGGGGATAGAAGTCGCAATCTCTCGGATTACCGGCATCCTGAACGTCGAAATGGAAATGCGCATCGAAAAGGCGGCGCTCCACGTCAAGAACAAGGAAAGCAGCCAAAGCGTTGAGCGCAGGCGGAAATCGGCCGAAGAAGGCTTTATGGCACGCCTGTTCGGCAATCCTGTTTATCTGACCCTTGGGATTGGCTGTGCCCTTATCCTGTTCCTGGTCGGGGGACTGGTCGCCATGCAGTTCAGTTCACGGACAACCGAGGAGCAGGCAGAGCAACCCGCGGCGCAACAACAACCTTCGCAAGTCGAACAGGAGAGCCCGAAACCATCGGTGACAGCTGAGCGAACAAAAACACAGATATACATGATCGCGCTCCAGCCATTCCAGATCACCATCACAGTGAATGGCAGTAAAAAAAGAATGGCTCTGGTCCCGCTGATCGGCATCGACAAGGAAGACAAGATCACCCCGATCTGTTCACAGGCACCGCGCATCAACGAAAGCATCCTGTTCCGTATGCGTGCGGCGTCGGAACAGGGGGGTGTCATGGACCGGACCCGGACCGATGAGATTTCTGCCCGCGTCATGGCTGACATTAACGCCCGCTCGGGTGATCTGAAAATCACGTCGTTGATGATTGCTGATGAGAGAAATCTGCCGTCACGGATCGTTGCCACGGCAACCAAAGGCTGTGAGCGTGTCGTTCTGGACAAGCTGCCGTAAGTGTCCGGCAACGGCCGGTCCAGTTGCCGTCCGTCGTAAAGCAGGGCAAACTGCCCCTCTCATAGTCCATCACAACCGGAAAGTCGCAGCACCGTGAATCAGAACATACTCCAGGAACTTTCAGAACCCGGCGTCCTTCGGGTCGGCGTCAATCTCGGTAATATACTGCTGGTTACCGGCACCAGCGCCAATGGCGACCCTGAAGGGGTTTCGCCGGATTTGTCGGCGGCTATTGCCGACAAGCTTGGCGTCAAGGTTCGTTACGTTACTCGCCCGACACCTGGAGAAGTTGCGGATGCACTGGCTGACGATGCATGGGACATCGCGCTGATCGCTTTCGAGCCGGAACGTGCCCAGACTATCCATTTCAGCAAACCCTATGTCGAGATCGAGGCCACGTATCTTGTGCCGGCCGGATCACCGCTGCAGAGCATTGATGATGTCGACCAGCCGGGTGTGCGCATCGCAGTATCCGAGCGCGCGGCCTATGATCTGTATCTTTCCAGAACCCTCAAGAACGCGACCTAGCTCGTGGCAAGGGGCTGCCGGGGGCATTCGAGCTGTTCAAAAGCGAAAAACTCGACGCCCTGGCTGGCCTTGTGCCGGCGTTGAAAGAAAATGCGGCATCGTTGCCGGGATCGCGCCTGATCCCGGGGCGTTATACGGCGGTACAACAGGCGCTGGGCACCAAGCCTGAAAACAAGGCGATGGCGGCTTTTCTGGGCGAATTTGTCGCCGAGGCAAAATCCAGCGGGTTTGTTGCCGAACTTCTCGAGCGGCATGGTGTGGCGGGTAAATTGCAGGTGGCAACGGATAACTGATACGCCGTCTTAATTCAGGCGGCATTGCAGGGCATGGTCTGCAGGACGCAGCGACATGCAGTCCGGCTGCTTGACCATGAGAGAAAAGGGCGGCATCCACGATACCGCCCTTCCCAGTCGTTCAGTCTTTCAGGTGTTCTGGCAGGTGTTCTGGCAGGATTAGTTGATCCGCAGACGGCCTTTTTTCTCGATCGTGACGACATCAAGCTTTTCTGCAGAGACGGATTCCGCCTCATCGCCCTTGCCGAGCGAAACAATGCATGCCTCACAGACGCCGGTCCGGACTTCGCCCGGTTCCAGTTTGATCAAGGTGTCGTTGGTTTCAGTCCCGGTGGCGCTTTTCCAGACGCTCAACAGGATTTCCTGTGGTTTTTCATCTTCATTACGAACATCGACAGCATGTGCTGCGGTCGAGACAAGCAGAATTGCCCCTGCCAAGGAAAGACTCAGCTGACGCGAAAACATTTTAATTTCTCCGAAGGGATCCCGGCATGAATGCCGAACGCAATATCAATCGGGTATATTAGTATTGAGTGCAATACGATTTTCATTGGCGTTGATAATATTTTCGTGATGACGATTATTTATGAATAAAACCCCTGGCTTCGCTGTCGGCGCCGGATGGCAGGGCGGTGGCAGGATTATCCAGCCAGTGGGCGATATCTGACCATACGGTTTCAGCCTCAAGATCACGCAAAAGCATATGGTAGCCGCCTGGGTAGACTGCGAAGATGCGCTGTTCCCGGCTGACCTTGGGCAGCCGTTCCAGCATGATCCGGGTCGGACCGGCCTGGATGATATCGTCCCGTTTGCCATACAGGATCAGTGATTGGGCATCGAAGTCCTGTGATGCCGTCAGCGCTTCCCCCATCAGATCGACAAGGCCGTTGATGGCATCAACGCGGGTGCCTTTTATCACCAGCGGGTCGCGACCAAGCGCGATCAGCATTTTGATGTTATCGCTGGGCTTGATGTTCAGGCCGCGACCGGACATCGGTACCGAGGGAATCGTATGGGCTGCCAGCCAGAGTGCCGAGGTTTGATACCAGGGCATGGTGTCGCGGCCCCAGATCGCCGGTGCCGACAGGATTGTGCCCCGGATCCATGGCGTGTCGTGCTTGGCCATCAGGGTCATGGCGACGGCGCCGCCCATGCTTTCACCCAGGATATAAAGGGGAACGTCAGGGTGCTTTGCCGAGACAGCGCGGGTGAAGTCACGGGCATCCATGCGGTAGCGGTCCGTGGCAAACCAGCGACCACGGAATCCGGCACCACCGAAGCCCCGCTGGTCAAAGGCATAACTGGCGATGCCCTTTGTCATGAGAAAAGTCGCGGGCGCATCGAAAAGGCTGAATAGTCGTTAAAGCCGTGCAGGCCGACGATCACGGCCTTTACCGGCCGCTGCTCGGGCAACCAAGTCCGGTACGGCAACGTCAGGCCGTCACGGGTCGCGAAATGCGAGGCATGCATTTGTGGCGCCCAGCGTGCCGGGCCGGGGTCGATTATTTGTGGCGTACAGGAACAAAGCAGAAAGAAGACAGAAACCGCCAGAAAGCTCAGCAGGTGCTGATCATGCCGCAGCATCATCGTCACCGTGCGTCAGCCGGATAAAGATGTCTTCCAGATCGGAATCCTTGGTTGAGAAATCCCGGACTTTCAGCCCGCACGCCTCAATGTCGGCAAGCACCTTGCGGGCGGGCGTTTTCGACGGTGCGAAACGCAGCGTCATGCAGTCGGCCCCGCCAAGGGAAGGATTATAGGCGGCAAGGGCAGCCGGGATCGTGTCGAGCGGGCCGTTCAGGCTGACCGTCAGTTCCTTGGCATCAAGCCGTTGCAGCATGGTTTCCGTTGTCTCGCAGGCGATGATGCGACCGTGGTTGATGATCGCGATCTGGTCGCACATGGCCTGTGCTTCTTCGAGATAATGCGTTGTCAGCAGGACGGTAATGCCCTGCTCGTTCAATTGCCGGACATGGGTCCAGAGTTGCCGCCTCAAATCGACATCAACACCGGCCGAGGGCTCGTCCAGAACCAGGATCGGCGGGCGGTGCACCATGGCCTTGCCGACCAGCAGGCGTCGACGCATGCCGCCGGACAACGAGCGGGTATAGGCCTCGGCTTTATCGGCGAGGCCGACGGCGGCGAGCACGTCATCGGTGCGCCGATCCGCCTTGGGCACGCCATAAAGGCCCGCCTGCAGGTCAAGCAGCTCGCGGGGGGTAAAGAACGGGTCGATATTGAGTTCCTGCGGCACCACGCCGATGGCGCGTCTGGCGGCCCGCATGTCTGTATCGATATCGTGCCCCCAGACCTTCGCAGACCCGGCCGACTTGTTGACCAGACCGGCGAGAATATTGATCAGCGTCGATTTGCCGGCGCCGTTCGGTCCCAGCAAGCCGAAGAACGAGCCGCGCCTGATCTTCAGGGTGACGTCCTTCAGGGCGTGTTTCGGTGCCTGCTTGTTGGAGCCGGCGTAAACCTTGCTGAGGTTCTCGATTTCAATGGCGAATTCGGGGGCAAATTCGGGATCGGGATTATCGGTGCGTTCGCTCAAGGGATACTCCCGGCTGGAGAGTGGTGCGGGTGGTCGGACTCGAACCGACACTCCTCACGGAACCGGATTTTGAGTCCGGCGCGTCTACCAATTCCACCACACCCGCACGGCGTGAAGCGGAGGGAACATAGGTATCGTACCGGCTTGTCCATAACGGCAACACCCTGAATGCTGCATTTCTTGTGCGTTCGTTGCCAGCCGCCGGTGAGCCTGCTAAAGACGGCACCAAGACCCGCCTTAATGGCATTATCGGAGTTCCCCTCGATGTTGCGTGCGCTTTATGACAAGACTTTGCAATGGTCTGCTCACCGTCACGCAATCTGGATTCTGGCGCTTGTTGCGTTTACGGAAAGCTCTTTCTTTCTGGTGCCGCCCGATGTCCTGCTGATCCCGATGGTGCTGGCGGCGCGGCCAAAGTGGTTCCGTTATGCGCTGGTTTGTACGCTGGCCTCGGTTGCCGGGGGCGCCTTCGGCTATTTCATTGGTGCATTCCTGTTTGACGAGCTGGGCCGGCCGATTCTGGACATGTATCACGCGACGGCAAAATTCGAGGCGATCAGTGCCGCCTATAACGAAAATGGCGTGTGGATCGTCTTCACGGCCGGTTTCAGCCCGATACCCTATAAGCTGTTTACCATTGCCAGTGGCGTTACCGGTATGGAGCCGGTGTCCTTTATGCTGGCGTCGTTCGTCGGCAGGGGTGCCAGGTTTTTTCTGGTCGCAGTCCTGCTCTGGAAATTCGGCGCGCCGATACAGGCCTTTATTGAAAAGCGGCTGGGAGTGCTGACCCTGCTTTTTTGCGCCATTGCTGTGGCAGGGATCTTTGCGCTCAAGTTTTTGACTTAACTGTTCCGCGTCGAAGGCCTATATCTACATCATGCCGGATCAAAACACGCTTCTTCGCATCCTGCCTTGGGCCCTGTTTGCAGCCGCTGCGGTTCCGCTCGGCACCGCCTATACGGCCGAACTCGGTTTCGGGTATGAGCCCTGTGTGCTGTGTCTGTATCAGCGTGTGCCTTACGGGCTGATCATGGTTCTCGGATTTTGTGCGCTGATCATGCCGTCGGCTGACAGAAAGCGCCTGGTCGCTCTGATTGCGGCCGTTGTGTTCGCTATAGGTGGCGGGATCGCCCTTTATCATGTCGGTGTCGAGCAGCACTGGTGGACGTCGGCGGCACCCTGCGGCTCCAGCGGCGAGGTGATAACCTCAACCCAGGATCTGATGGCGGCTTTGCAGAAAAAACCGGTCAAATCCTGTGGTGATATCGACTGGACCCTGTTTGGGGTTTCAATGGCGACGTACAACGTTGCGGCTTCGCTAGGCTTCGCTGCGGCGTCGCTCTGGGTATGGCGCAAACTGGGCAGGGCCACGGCATGAAAACCGCAAAGCGCGCGCACCGGATGCCGGGAGACCCAAGCAAGGCTGCTATGCTGGACAGCATGATCCGGGTTGATCATGCCGGTGAATACGGTGCTGTGCGAATTTATGAAGGCCAGCTCGCGGTGCTCGGCAAGACTTCCAGTAACGCCGGCAGTCGTGCCGGCAGCCATGCCGATATCGAGCACATGGCCGAGCAGGAACGGGTTCATCTGCAAAAATTCAACGAACTGATCCGTGCCAACCGGGTGCGCCCGACGGTGCTGTTGCCGCTATGGCATATGGCCGGTTTCGCCCTTGGTGCCGGCACCGCCTTGCTGGGTGAGAAGGCGGCCCACGCCTGCACGGTTGCCGTCGAAGAGGTGATTGATGAACATTACGCCGAGCAGGTCGCAGCGCTCGATCTGGAAGAGGATCAAACCGAGCTTCGCGATACCTTCGAAGCGTTTCGCCTTGAAGAGCTTGAGCATCGTGAGACCGCGCTTGCACATGGTGCTGAACAGGCGCCCGGCTACGAAGTGTTGAAAGCAGCCGTTAAAACCGGCTCAAAACTGGCAATCTGGCTGTCGAAAAAAATCTGAACCCGAATAAAGGCTGTTTGATGATGCTTCATGAAGGCCGATGCACCTGTGGCGAGACGCGGTATCAAATGACCAGTGAGCCGTTGTTTGTTCACTGCTGCCATTGCCGCTGGTGCCAGCGTGAAAGCGGGGCTGCGTTTGCACTCAACGCCATGATCGAAGCAGACCGGGTCGAATTGCTGGCAGGCACGCCTGAACCAGTGGCAATTCCGTCGGAAAGCGGCAAAGGGCAGACCGTCTGGCGCTGTCCGACATGCCGGGTCACGGTGTGGAGCAACTACGCAGGTGCTGGTGATGCCGTTCGTTTCGTTCGGGTCGGCACGTTACTGGAGCCGGATCTGATACCCCCTGATATTCACATCTTCACGGCGTCAAAGCAGCCATGGGTCACACTGGCTGACGGCAAGCCTGAAAGGCCCGGGTATTACGACAGGCGGGAATGCTGGCCGGAAGCATCTCTTCAACGCTGGAAAACGCTCCGCGAAAAAGCGGGTTGAGATTTTCTCGTCTTAATCGCGGGGTGTTCGGGTCAGGGCCGCGATGATACCGCGGAACATGCGCACTTCCTGTTCAGTCAGATCGGCACGCGACAATGCATTGCGCAGTTTGCGCACGGTCGTCGGTCGCCTTTCGGCCACCATGAAGAACCCGGCTTTTTCCAACGCGTCCTCGAAATGATCATACAGCATGGTCAGTTCCTGCTTGTTGGCAGGGCGGGTATCGGTGGGTATCCGCAACTCGTGCGGCTTGGTCGTATCATCCGACTTGATCCACTCGTAACTGAGTAAAAGTACGGCCTGGGCCAGGTTGAGCGAGGTGAATGCCGGGTTGAGCGGTACCGTCAGAACGGCATCGGCGAGGGTCACATCATCGTTGTTCAGCCCCCATGCTTCCTTGCCGAACAGGACACCCGACCGTTGTCCGTCATGCTGGCGGTTCTTGATTTCTGCGATAGCGGCTTCCGGCGTAAAGACGGGCTTGGTCAGATCGCGGCTTCTGGCTGTGGTCGCGATGACGTAATGAAGATCGGCGATGGCCGCTTCAGTGCTGTCATATACCCGGACATTATCGATGACGACGTCGGCGCCGGACGCTGCGGCACGCGCACTTTCCGATGGCCAGCCATCGCGTGGCTTCACAAGCCTTAAATCGTCAACGCCGCAATTCCACATGGCACGGGCGCACATACCGATATTCTCGCCAAGTTGCGGCTCGACAAGGATGACGGCAAAGCGGTCAGAAATGGGTGCAGACACGGCTCAGGGTTCTTGCGGTTCTTTGGCACCATCGCGGTAAAGCAGATAAATCAGCGAGTCGCGAAGGGCATTATATGAAGCATCAATGATGTTGGCCGAGACGCCGACCGTTGACCAGTGCTCGCCCTTGCCGTCAGCGCTTTCGATCATGACGCGGGTAATGGCGCGGGTGCCGTCGCCGGGTGTCAGAATACGAACTTTATAATCAACCAGCTTCAGGCCTTCCAGCGATGGATAGATCGGTGTCAGCACTTTGCGCATCGCCGCATCAAGGGCGTTGACCGGGCCGTTGCCTTCGGCGACAGCCATATGCTCGACGTCGCCGACACTGAGTTTGACGGTCGCTTCGGAAAGGGTGACCAGATCACCGTGCGCATCCCAGCGGCGTTCATCAATGACGCGAAAGTTTGAACATCTGAAATAATCTGGCACGCTGCCGAGTGCCCGCCGTGCCAGCAACTCGAAGCTCGCCTCGGCACCGTCATAGGCATAGCCGAGGAATTCGCGCTCCTTCACCTCCTCGACGCAGGCGGCCGATGCGGCTGGTCGGACGGGTCGGCCGCGATGCCGACCTCACGAAAGCGGGCGAGAATATTCGAGCTGCCCGGATTGATCGGAGACCGCGATCTTGCCGACGTGTTGCCGACCCGTCTCCGGCGGTCGACATGCTCATAGGTGCGCGGGTCCTTGTCCATCGGCCGAGACATGGCAGGCCGCCTTTGTGAGGCGAAGGCAGCTTTCGCCGACGTAAGGGCGCACCCTAGCGGTTCGGCGCCCGGTTGAGGCGTTCATCCAGCAGTGCGCGAGACATGCGACGAGGCTGTTTCAGGTCGCTCGGCGCGTGACGCCGGTCTCGAAACGATCCGCATAGAGAGGTTTCAGCACCAGGGTCGGGATCAGCGAGACCATGTTGGCGTTGCCGCAGCGCTCGCCGAGGCCGTTCAGCGTGCCCTGCACCTGACGCACGCCGGCGCGGATGGCGGCCAGCGAATTCGCGACCGCGTTTTCGGTGTCGTTGTGGGCGTGGATGCCGAGCTTTTCGCCGGGGATGCCGGCGGCGACGACTTCGCCGACGATGCGTTCGACCTCGTCGGGCAGCGTGCCGCCATTGGTGTCGCAGAGGACGGCCCAGCGGGCGCCGGCGTCGAGCGCAGTATGGACGCAGGCCAGCGCGAATTCGCGGTTTGCCTTGTAGCCGTCGAAGAAATGTTCGGCAGTCGAACATAACCTCGGCTTTGCGGGCCTGCCGCGGCAGGCGCGGACGCTGTCGCCGATGCATGCGGAGGTTTTCCGCGTTGGTCGATTGCCGAGCGCGACCTTCGACATGGAAGTCCCAGGCTTTGCGCGACCAGGCAGACGCGCGGCGCGTCTCGGCCTCCAGCACGCCCGGCGAGGCCGGGGTCGTTCGCCGCCGCTGCGGCCGGCGCCGTCTGGTCATGCCGAAGGCGGTGCATGCGTGCCCGCGGCAAGCTTCGGCGGGTCGCCGAAGAAAGCCGTTGTCGGTCGGGTTCGCGCCCGGGCCAGCCGCCTTCGATGTAGTCGAGGCCGAGTCTCGTCCAGCAGGTTCTCGCGCAATCAGTGCGCTTGTCCGCGGCGACTGAAATCCACGCCTGGCGTCTGCGCCCCGTCGCGGAGCGTGGTGTCGAACAGATAAACGCGCTTATCGGACATATTCGGTCATTTCTTCCTGCATTGAGCCTTCGTATCGGGAAAACGCGCCGAGAATGCCCAATTCGCCCATGATGCACAACAAAATAGGCCGATAAACGGTGAAGGGTGTTTTATCCCGGCAACGTCGGGATCGCTGTCAGGGAAGGATTATCCTGCGGCTCGGTCGTTCAACAATTCCATAAACTGCTTGTTCGATATGGGCTTGGAGAACAAATATCCTTGGCCGGTCTGGCAGCCAAGACCGTGCAGGAATTCCATCTGCCCGGACGTTTCAATACCTTCCGCGACAATGTGAGAGAGCTGCAAGCTGTGGCCATGCCGCCGACGATGCTGGCAACGCGGCTAACGGCGATTGCGGCACCATGGTCGTGGGGCAGATCTGTTACGAAGGCCCGGTCGACCTTCAGCGAGTCCAACGGGAAGCGGGTCAGGTAACTGAGTGAGGAATATCCGGTGCCGAAGTCGTCCATGGAAATGGATATGCCCATATCCTTCAGCCGGTTCAGAATTATTATGGTTTCATCGGGGCGCTCGACAAGCAGACTTTCGGTCAACTCGAGATCAAGCGATTTGGGGTCGAGGCCGGAATCGTTCAAGCAGCTGATTGTGCGCGCGACCAGATCACCATGCATAAACTGCAAGGCCGATAAATTGACGGCAACCTGTACCGGCAGGCCATCCGGGGATCGCCATTTTGCCGCTTCCATGCACGCCGTGCGCAGTACCCATTCGCCGATCGGTACGATCAGGCCGGTTTCTTCGGCAATCGGGATGAATTCTTCCGGTGACACGAACCCGAGTTTATCGTTTGACCAGCGCAGCAGGGCTTCCGCGCCTGTAATGCGTTGCGTGGCAAGATCGACTTTTGCCTGATAATTCAGCGTCAGTTCGTCGTTTTCCAGAGCGCGGCGCAATTGATGACCAACCTCGACGCGGCGATGCACTTCTTCGGACATGCTGGGCGTGTAGATTTTGTAATTCGCCCGGCCATCCCGTTTTGCGTTGTTGGCGGCGGTGTCGACGTTGCGCATCAGTTCAGACAGATTTTTGGCGTGTCGCGGATAGGTGCAGACGCCGACGCTTGCGGATGAAAATATTTCCCGGCCATCAATATCGTAAGGACTGGAAAGGGCGATCAACAGGCTTTCTGCAAACCGGGTGGCTTCCCGTTCGCCCTTAATGCCCGGCATCAGAATATGGAACTCATCGCCGCCGACCCGGGCGATGGTATCGCCATCACGTGCGGACGATTGCAGTCTTCGCGCCGCCATGATGATGACCTGATCGCCGACTTCATGTCCGAAGGCATCATTGACGTTCTGGAACTGGTCCAGATCGACGTAAATCAACGCCAGTTCGCCCCCGTTCTGATCGATATTGCGTATGGCTTCGCCGAGCCGCTCAGCTAAAAGGTTGCGGTTGGCGAGGCCTGTCAGATCATCGCGGGTCGCCATGGTCCGCAGGCGATCTTCATAGCTCTTTCGTGCCGTGATATCGCGAATGGCACCGATATAGCGTCGCTTGCCGGCGCTGGTTGAAACGGTGAAGACCATTTCGACCGGGACTTCCAGACCATCATGCCTGCGCCCGGTCATTTCGGTGTATTTCTCGAGCTCGAAATCCTTGCTGTCATGGCTGAGCTGTTCGATGAATTGATCAGGCGGGACGCCGTCCAGAGCAGGGATCAGCACGCCGATATGCCGGTCCATGAGGGTTTCTGCGCTGGAAAGCGAGACGCGCGCTCGATCGAGGCGTTGAGCATTTCGATTTTGCCGTGCTCGATCGATGGTGACAATACCATCTGCAACCGCATCCATGACCAGTCGCAGATTTTCTTCGCGTTGTTGCGCCGCTGACAATGCGCGGTTGCGATCGGTAACATCGCGCGCGATGACCATAACGGCGTCGCTTTCCGAGGCACCGGGGCCGGCGAACGGCAAGGCGGCAATTTCCACTTCGACGTTCAAATCGTCACTGCGGATCAGCATCAACGGCAAGCGGAGCTTTTCAGCAGCCAAATCCTGTAAGTCGGGTCGAACGAGGGGCTGGTAATCAGGATGGATAAAGTCGAAGAACATCCGTTCCTTGAGCATTTCCAGAGGCCAGATCCCGAGCATGCCGGCGCCCGCAGGGTTGATCAGCTCGATTTTGCCGTCGCGGCAGATGCAGATCAGGTCCGGTGCCAGCTCGATCAGATGGCGGAAATCGTTTTCCGATTCCTTGTAGCGGGCAAAGTGCGCCGGTTGTGAAACATCATTCAATGTATCGAGAATGACCCGTGCCGCTTTGTGAATGTCTTCGGCATAATCCCGGTATTTGCGATTGCCGAGAGGCCCCAGCATTTCATGCTCTATCATGTCGGCAAAGCCGATGATGGTGCTGAGGGGGGTCCGCACCTCGTGCGTCAGGGTTCTTACCAAATCCAGATAGGCCTTGGGCGGACTGTGCGTGTTTGTATCGTCGTCAATAGGCATAACGGGTGGCATCTGCTCCCAAGTCATCAATCTTGGACAGAACACACAGACCACCAACATCCGTCAGGCCAAGCTGCAAAACGGATGTCGATCCCGTATCCCTCAAACACGAAACCCTAGTCACTGGGCTGCTTGCTCTATCACGTCCATTACGGATTGATTCCGCTTGGGACGTTCACACGCATATAACCTATCCGCTTTTCCCGTCACATGCTAGCTTCTTGCCATGCCTGATCGTATCGTATTGCTGAGTGGAGAAGTGGAAGGGCCGCACCTGAGCGGCTTGTTGCGCCAACGCAATCCTGCGCTTGTTGTCGATGTGGTCCTCGACACCAGCATGCTGGCTAATTCGTTTCAAAACGGCACGTCTGGTTGCCGGCTTGTTGCTTTTCTGACCGGCGTTATCGTGCCCGGCGAATTGCTCTCCCGCCTGGATGGCCCCGCCTATAATTTTCACCCGGGGCCGCCTGAATATCCCGGCAGCTTTACGGCAGGGTTTGCGATTTACGACGGTGCGAAAGAGTTTGGCGTCACCTTGCACGAAATGACGGCGAAAGTGGACGCCGGCCCGATTGTCGAGGTGCGGCGTTTCCCGGTTCCGGACAAGGCCAAGTTTCAGGACCTGGAAATGGACGCTTTCAAATGCGTTCTGCAAATGTTTGCTGATCATGCTGATTATATGGCGAACAACGATGACCCGCTGCCGTCAGGCGTCGAGCCTTGGACCGGGCGGCCTCGTACCCGAAAGGAAGCCGAACAACTGATGGGGATCGAAGCCGATCTCACGGAAGAGGAAATTGTCCGCCGCTACCGGGCCTTCGGGTGAAGCTGCAGCCCCTCACCCGGCGCTTCGCGCCACCCTCTCCCGAGAGAGAGGGGTAATCTGGATCAGCCGCGCCGCCAGGTGGTGCCGCCGGCGCCGTCCTCGAGAATAATGCCGGCCGCCTGAAGTTCGTCCCGAATGGCATCGGACGCGGCGAAGTCCTTGTTCTTGCGGGCCTCGACGCGGGCCGCGATCCTGGCCTCGATCGCATCATCCGTCAGGCCACCTGCTGCTGATGTGGGCTGCCACTTGAACCAGTCTTCAGGGTCTTGCTGCAGCAGGCCAAGAAAATTCGCCCCGGCCGTCAGCGCAGACGGGTCGCTGGTCTTTGCGCGCAGCACGGTGATGGCTCCCGCCGTGTTGAGATCGTCGCATAGGCTTTCAATCAACCGGATCGGCATAGCGCCGCCTTTGGCTTTAATCCGGTACCAGCCATCCAGTTCCCGCTTCGCTTCGGTCAGACCTTCCTTGGTGAAATCCAGCGGCTGACGGTAGTGGGTCTTGAGCAGTAAAAGACGGATCGCTTCGCCCGGGAATTCTTCCAGCAATTCGTTGACGGTGTAGAAGTTGCCGAGCGACTTCGACATCTTCTCGCCTTCGGCCATCAGATAGCCGTTGTGCATCCAGTAATTGGCCATCACGTCGGTGCCGTGTGCGCAGCGCGACTGGGCGATCTCGTTTTCATGGTGCGGGAAGATCAGATCAAGGCCGCCGCCGTGAATATCAAAGGTCTCACCCAATATGGCCTTGCTCATGGCCGAGCATTCGATATGCCAGCCGGGTCGGCCAAAGCCCCAGGGGCTTTCCCAGCCGGGCTCGCCCCTGGACGGGTCTGACGGCTTCCATAAAACGAAATCGGCGGCATCGCGTTTGTAGGGTGCAACCTCGACCCGTGCCCCGGCGATCAGCTCGTCACGCTTGCGCCTGGACAGCTGGCCGTAATCGGTCATCGACGGGACGTTGAAAAGCACATGCCCCTCGGCTTCATAGGCATGATCTTTTTCAATCAACGCCGCGATCATCTCGATCATGATTTCGATATTCTCGGTGGCGCGTGGCTCATGGTCGGGGGGCAGCGCGTTCAGTTGCGCCATATCGGCGTGAAACACGTCAACGGTCTGATCGGTCAGTTCGCGGATCGATATGTCGCGCTCGAAAGCCCGGGCGTTAATCTTGTCGTCGATATCGGTGATGTTCCTGACATAGGTGACGTGCTTGTCGCCATAGATATGCCTGAGCAGCCGCGCCAGCACGTCAAACACGACGATCGGACGGGCATTGCCGATATGCGCCTTGTCATAAACCGTCGGCCCGCAGACATACATGCGCACATTCCCGGCATCGACGGGCTTGAAGACGCGCTTCTCGCGACTCAGGGTATCGTGAATTTGAAGGGTCAGATTTTCCGTCATCAGATCAGTTTCGTAAATCCGTTGGTGATCGGGTAACGGCGATCCTTGCCGAAGGCGCGTCCGGTAATCTTGACGCCTGGCGGGGCCTGGCGGCGCTTGTATTCGGCACGGTCGAGCAGCCGCCAGATACGCTGCACCGTCGCGATCGTGGCCGCGCTCGACGATTTCGCGCGCCGACATTTCCTCCTCGATCAGGCAATGGAGAATGTCGTCCAGCACGTCGTAGGGTGGCAACGAATCCTCGTCCTTCTGGTCGGGGCGCAGTTCCGCCGAAGGGGGTTTGGTGATGACGCGCTCGGGCATCACCGGGCCATCGGGGCCGAGTGCGCCCTCGGGCTTGTTTGCGTTGCGCCAGTGCGAGAGGGAAAAGACGGAGGTTTTATAGACATCCTTGAGCACGGAATAGCCACCACACATATCGCCATAGAGTGTTGCATAACCGACCGACATTTCGGATTTGTTGCCGGTCGTCAGCACCATGTGGCCGAGCTTGTTGGAGAGCGCCATCAGCAACAGGCCCCGGGCACGGGCTTGAATATTCTCTTCCGTAATATCCGGATCGCGGCCGCTGAATGCGGGTGCCAGCATCTGGTCGAAAGCCTGCATGGCCGGTCCGATATTGATGGTCTCAAGGCGGATGCCGAGCATCGCCGCGCAGGCGGCGGCATCTTCAAGGCTGTCTGATGATGTGTAGGGTGAGGGCATCATCACGGCCAGGACCTTGTCGGCACCCAGCGCGTCGACCGCAACCGCAGCCGACAGGGCGCTGTCGATCCCGCCTGACAGGCCGATGACGACGCCCGGGAAGCCGTTCTTGGTAACGTAATCACGCAGTCCGAGGGTCATCGCCGCATAGACGTTTTCATCCATGCTCAGGCTCGGCTGAACCGGGCCCGGCTGGCAGAACCAGCCATCAGTGCCCCGTGTCCATTCGGTGAGGATCAGGGCTTCCTGCCAGAACGGCGCCCGCATCACCATCTTGTAATCGGGATTGACGACAAACGAGCCGCCGTCAAAAACCAGTTCGTCCTGACCCGAGACCTGATTGACATAAAGCGATGCGAGGCCGGTCTCCGTGACCCGTTCCAGCGCGGTGTTGAGACGCACATCCACCTTGTTCACGTCAAACGGCGAGGCGTTCAGGGAGATCAGTAATTCAGCGCCGCTTTCCTGCAGGCATTCCGACACATCGGCAAACCACAAGTCCTCACAGACCATGACGCCGAGGCGGACGCCCCGGAACGCCACAGGACCCGGCAACGGGCCGGGCTCAAAAACGCGTTTTTCGTCAAATACGCCGTAGTTCGGCAGTTCATGCTTGAGCCGGGTCGATTTGATTTCGCCACCGTCGAGCAGCAGGGCTGCGTTATAAAGTGCCCCCTCAACGCGCCATGGTGTCCCCAGCAGGACAGCCGGCAGATCTTCGGCGTGGAGCGAGGCGGCAAGCGCCGTGACGGCTTTTTCTATCTTGTTCTGAAAGGCTTCCTTGAGGACCAGATCTTCGGGCGGATACCCGGATACCAGCAATTCGCTCATGACCACCAGATCAGCACCTTGCCGGGCTGCGTCGCGCGCGTATTTTTCAACCAGTCTGATATTGCCGTCGACATCGCCGACGGTAGGGTTGGTTTGTGCTACAGCGATGATAAGTCGGTCGGTCATTAGGTCGTCTTCTTGCTTAAGGATGGCGGAAACTAGGCGTCCCGGACGGTGTCTGTCAATTGCAGGGGCTTGAGTTAAGACAAATCGTCCCTTGGGTGCAGCGGATCAAGCCTGAACCTTTATGCTAATCAATCGTTGTCACAAATCATATCGGCAAAGTATGCTTCCGACGCCATGGTAAAAACACCGAAAGATTCCGAAGTGATCATGTACGGCGGCAGGGTTGAGCCCAAGCCGCAGCGTGCCGAGATCATTTCCGTCGGCAAGGACGGCAAGCCAATCGTCGAAAAGGGCGGCTATTCGAACTCGCCCATGCCTCAACAGGCAAAGCCGGCACCTGAAGCCGCCAGACCGGCCCAGAATCCGGCCCCCAGACCGGCCCAGAGACCGGCACCCGTCCCGCCTGCTGCTGCGGCCCCTGCACCGAAGCCGGCTGCCCCCGCGCCATCCGCCGCGCCAGTGGTCAGAAAGCCTGCACCCGCCATCAGGAATCCGGCTTCAGCCAAAGAACAAAGTCAGGCGCTGGCGCAGGCCACGGTCGGCTCGTTCGTTGATCAGTTGAAGCAGGCGGCGCATGCCAAGGGCGGCATGCTGTCGGTTCAGGATCTGGATGCGATGCAGGACAATTTCGCCCAGAAAGCAATGGAAATGCAGGCGCAGATCGAGGCAACGCTTGATACCTACGCCCATGCCCGCGAACAGGTGAAATGGAACAAGGAGCGGGTTGACCCGTTCTATCGGCTTATGGTCAAGCCGTTTGCCCAGATGTTTGCCGAAAAGCCAAGCCGCAAGGGTGTCACGCGGCGCATGTTGCCAGGCTATTTTACCGCGATCGGCATGCTTTTGGGGCCGGATAATGTAACCAGTTACCATGAAAGATGCCGCGGCATCGTCGCCCGCCTGAAAAGCGAAGTGGGTGAAGAACAATTCAACTGGGATCAGTTTTATGCGGAACGTGATGCGCTAACGGTCCGCCTCGACGCGCAGGTCATAATCGCCGCGCAGTTCAGCGATTATGACCGCCGTTCCGGATGGTTCATCAATCTGGTGAATTCCAACCTTGCAGGATTGGGTGCCAGCGCAACCGACGGTGAACGGCGCTGGAATCTTGCTGAGCCGGGTTTCCGGCGCATGCTGGATGCAATGCTGTCCGACCTCAGGAAAGTGCTGTCCTCGGAAAAGGGCCGTGAACGTCTGGTCAAGCGGCATGGGGCGGATATCGTCGACAATGCCAACAAGGCACTGAAACGCCTGCTGCTGGGCTGAGGCCAAAGCTTCGCCAGAGCTTCAAACGCGCCTGGCTATTTCCGGATCAGGAACTCGCGTCCGACCTTTACCGAAGCCACCCCGTCGTAATCGACAATGTCGGCCGTCGCATAGGTTTCCGTCCACTTGCTGGGCAGGAATGAGCCGGTGCCGATCATGTTGATGGGGGCTTTGGCGTCTGCCATGACTTTGCATTTCTCGACGTCGAAGCCGCTCGAGGCGACGATTTTGACAGCATCGAAGCCGCCCCGGTCGAGGTGCTCTCTGAGGTGGAAGATCGCCGCCGCCGAAACCCCGGTCCCGGTCAGATAGCGCAATTCCGCATCGTTGCGATAGCGGCGGATCGCTTGGGGTGCATGGCGCTCAATCACACGATAGGATTCCTGCGGATCAAGCCCCTCGACGAAACGACCGCCATGGGTGTCGAGACGGATCGAGATGCGGCCTTCGGTGGCCATCGCCGGAAAGCGGCGGCAGACGGTCAGGGCATCGGTGATTTCCTGACCGAAATAATCGACCAGCGCGGTCAGAGGCTGATCGGGGAAGGTATCGACGAACATTTCCGCTGCTTTCAGCGTCGACCCGGCATAGCCGATCAGCGCGTGCGGCATCGTGCCCTTGCCGTGCGTCTCGCCGAAATAATGTGCTGTCGCTTCGGTGGCATTGCCGATAAAGCCCTTGGCGCCGACCTGATCGCGCGCAGCACGTGATCCGACCGAGGCGGCGTAAGCCATGATCTCGGCCATTTCGATGCCCGTCGAATGGCGGGCGTCCATCGCCAGAAAGGATACGTCCGGCAGTTCCACGCACATGGTGAAGGCGTTGTTGGCGGCAACGCAGGCAGCACCCAACTTCTGCAGGTAGAGCGTTTCAAGATCGACCAGGTGGTACATTGATCCTGTGATGTTGAGCAGCGGTTCACCAGCACCGACCCACTGGCCTTCATCGTAGTTGAGCGTGATGTCGAAGTGTACGCCGCGGTCTTCGGCGATACGCTGCAGCCAGTCCAGCATCAGTTTCGGCGCAAATATCACCGGGCGGCGCATGAAAACCGCATAGGTGACGGTCTTGTCGCCGAAACGACCGACGATTTCCTTGGTGCGGGTGAAGTAGTGATCGCTCCAGCGTGACACATCAGCAGCCGACGGTGCCTGGGTCGCGTGCACGATCCTGGTCGCCGGCGTCTGCTTGTTGTCTGCTTTCGTGTCCTGATCAGAGGCCATCGACCCCTCCCCGGGTTAGGATGCGGCGCGTGCCGGCTGCAAGCCTGTGCGGACCGATTTCAGCTCTTCTGCCAGCAGGAAGGCAAGCTCAAGAGATTGCTGTGCATTCAGGCGCGGGTCGCAGTGGGTATGATAGCGATCCGAAAGATCGGCATCGGTGATCGCTATTGCACCCCCGGTGCATTCGGTCACGTTCTGCCCGGTCATTTCGAAATGCACACCGCCGGCATGGGTTCCCTCGGCCTGATGGACATCAAAGAAGCCGCGAACCTCGGTCAGGATCCGGTCAAACGGGCGGGTCTTGTAGCCGCTCGTCGCCTTGATCGTGTTGCCGTGCATCGGATCGCAGACCCAGGCCACACTGCGGCCTTCGTCGCGGACCCGGCGCACCAGAGGGGGCAACAGGTCGAGCACTTTTTCGGAACTCATCCTGGAGATCAGGGTCAACCGGCCCGGTGTGTTGTCCGGGTTCAGGATATCGATCAGGCGGATCAATTCATCCGCGTCGGTGCTTGGGCCGCACTTCATGCCGATCGGGTTGCCGATGCCGCGCATGAACTCGACGTGTGCGTGATCAATCTGACGGGTGCGGTCGCCGATCCAGAGCAGGTGCGCGGACGTGTCGTACCAGTCGCCGGTCGTTGAATCGACGCGCGTCATGGCCTGCTCGTAATTCAAAAGCAGCGCCTCGTGCGCGGTATAGAAATCGGTCTCGCGCAGCTGCGGCGTGTTCTCTGAAGTCAGACCACAGGCCGCCATGAAGCCCAGCGTTTCATCAACGCGGTCGGCCATATCCTGATAACGCTCGGCTTCCGGGCTGTCGGCAATGAAGCCCAGCGTCCACTGATGCACCTTGTTGAGATCGGCATAGCCGCCCTGCGCGAAGGCACGCAGCAGATTGAGCGTCGAGGCCGACTGGTTATAGGCCCGCATCATGCGGTCCGGGTCGGGGGTCCTGTCTTCCTTGGTGAACGGCATGGCGTTGACCATGTCACCGCGGTAGCTGTCCAGCGTCACGTCGCCCTGGGTTTCCGTCGGCGCCGAGCGCGGCTTGGAGAACTGTCCGGCCATGCGGCCGACCTTGATCACCGGCATGGCGGCACCGAAAGTCAGCACGAAGGCCATCTGCAGGATGACGCGGAAGGTGTCGCGAATATTATCGGGATGAAACTCGGCGAAGCTCTCGGCGCAATCGCCACCCATCAGGGCAAATGCCTTGCCGTCAGCAACCTGACCCAGCGATTTCCTGAGGCTGCGGGCCTCGCCGGCAAACACCAGCGGTGGCACACGTGCCAGTGCGGCTTCGACCTCGGCCAGCTTTTTCGCGTCCGGATATTCCGGGACCTGCTGGATCGGCTTGTCGCGCCAGCTTGTCGGTGTCCATGTCTTCGCCATAATCTTCCTCAACTATCTCTGCCCAGTAAAGAGCCTCACGATATAGGCTGATCAGCCGGGTATTGCCAGAATTTTCCGCCTCAGGCGTCGATGCCCCAACCCGGGCCCAGCGTGCGCAGGCGGCGTTATTATTCTTCTCTGAGCGGCTCGCGCATGGTCACGAATTCTTCTGCCGCCGTCGGATGGATGCCGATGGTGGCGTCGAAGTCGGCCTTGGTTGCGCCCGCTTTGACGGCGATGCCGATGCCCTGGATGATTTCAGGCGCATCCGCCCCGATCATGTGGGCGCCGAGTATCTTGTCGGTTTCCTTGTCGACAATCAGTTTCATGACGGCATGCTCGTCGCGCCCGGAAAGGGTGTGTTTCATCGGCCGGAAGCGGGACTGATAGATCGCCACCTTGTGATTTTTGCGGGCGTCTTCTTCTGTCAGACCAACGGTGCCGATCGGCGGCTGCGAGAAAACGGCCGAAGGCACGTTCTCATAGCTGACAGAGGTCGGCTTGCCGTCATAGAGGGTGCGGGCGAACGCCATGCCTTCGGCCAGCGCCACCGGGGTCAGTTGAATGCGATCCGTGACATCGCCGATGGCATAGATGCTGTCGACGCTGGTTTTCGAATATTCATCGACGACGATGGCACCGTTCCGGTCCAGTTTGACGCCGGCTTCTTCAAGGCCGATGCCTTTGGAGTTGGGGGCGCGGCCGGTGGCGTACATGACCAGATCGGTTTCCAGCATATCGACCTGATCGAGACGCAGCGAAAAGCCGCCATCCGCCTTTTCAATCGATTTGACCTGGCACCCGGACAGCACGGTGATGCCCTTCTTCTGCATTTCATCGCGGAGCGCGTCACGCATGGACTGATCGAAGCCGCGCAGGATGTTCTCACCCCGGATGATGACGGTCACTTCGGCCCCAAATGCGTTGAAAATACCGGCGAATTCAACGGCAATGTAGCCGCCGCCGACAATCACGATGCGTTTTGGCAAATCCTCGAGATCAAGCGCTTCGTTGGATGTGATGGCGTGTTCGATGCCCGGCACATCCGGCAGCGACGGCCAGCCGCCGGTGGCGATCAGAATATGCTCAGCGGTATAGGTCTTGCCGTTGACGTCGACGGTGTGGGCATCGACCAGCTTTCCTGTGCCGGTGATTTCATCAACGCCGGCTTCACGCAGCAGACGGTGATAGACGTCTTCAAGGCGGTTCAGTTCTTTCTGCTTGGCGGCCATCAGCTTCGGCCAGTCATGCTTGCTGCCGTTGACGGTCCAGCCGTACCCCGCAGCATCTTCGAAGTCATCGGCAAAGTGGGCACCGTACACGAGCAGCTTTTTCGGCACGCAGCCGCGCATCACACAGGTGCCGCCGATGCGCAGGTTTTCGATGATGGCGACTTTCTTGCCATGGCGCTGCGCGGAAAAGCGGGATGCCCGGACGCCGCCGGAACCGCCGCCGATGGTGATCAGGTCGTAATCGTACTCAGCCATGTCGTGTCCTTTATATAATGCCGATCACATAAATAGGGGGCAGCCGGTCTCCCGGCCACCCCTTTCATCATCGGAAATTCCGAATGCTGTGATCGGTAACTCTAGTTGATGCCGCCCATGCACAGGTATTTGGTTTCAACATAATCCTCGATCCCGTACTTGGAGCCTTCGCGGCCCATGCCGGATTCCTTCATGCCGCCGAACGGCGCCACTTCGGTCGAGATGATGCCTTCGTTGATGCCGACGATACCGTATTCCAGCTGTTCGGCGGTTTTCCAGATACGGCCGATGTCGCGGGAATAGAAATAGGCGGCCAGACCAAATTCGGTATCGTTGGCCCATTTCACGACTTCTGCATCGGATTTGAAGCGGAACACGGGTGCCAGCGGCCCGAAAGTCTCCTCTTTGGCAACTTTCATGTCCTGGGTGACGTCGGCAACCAGGGTTGGCTCGAAGAACGTGCCGCCCAGCGCATGGCGATGGCCGCCGATGACGACGCGGGCACCCTTGTCGACGGCATCTTTCAGGTGTTCTTCAACTTTTTCGACAGCGGCCATGTTGATCAGCGGGCCCTGCTGGGTCGCGCCTTTCAGGCCGTCGCCGACTTTCATTGCCGAGATCGCCTGGGAAAAGCGGGACAGAAATTCGTCATAAACGCCATCCTGGACATAAATCCGGTTGGCGCAGACGCAGGTTTGCCCGGTATTGCGGTATTTGGACGCCATTGCGCCGATGACGGCTGCATCCAGATCGGCGTCGTCGAAAACGATGAAGGGTGCGTTGCCGCCCAGTTCCATCGACACTTTCTTGACCGTATCGGCGCACTGTTTCAGCAGGATCTTGCCAACCTCGGTGGAGCCGGTGAAGGTCAGTTTGCGGACGATCGGATTGGATGTCAGCTCACCACCGATTTCACGCGAGGCGCCGGTGATGACATTGATAATGCCTTTCGGCACTCCGGCCCGGTCGGCCAGTTCTGCCATGGCAAATGCGGAATCAGCGGGGTTTCCGTCGCCGGGCTTGATGATCGATCGGACAACCGGCGGCCAGTGCGGGTGCCTGACCTTGCGGGTAATCATTGCCGGCCGGAAAATTCCAGGGCGTGATGGCAGCGACGACGCCGACCGGCTCCTTGATGACGATCGATTCGCTTGTCCGAGCCGTGCTGCGGGATGGTATCGCCATAGATGCGCTTGCCTTCCTCGGCGAACCACTCGATGAACGATGCCGCATAGGCAACCTCGCCTTTGGCCTCGGCCAGCGGCTTGCCCTGTTCGGCGGTCATCAGCGTGCCGAGATCATCCTGATTGGCCATCATCAGCTCAAACCATTTGCGCAGTATGGCCGAGCGTTCCTTGGCGGTCTTGGCGCGCCATGCGGGCCAGGCAGCATTGGCGGCTTCGATGGCGCGGCGGGTTTCTGCGGCGCCGGCCTTGGGAATGGTGCCTAGTTTTTCACCTGTTGCAGGGTTGGTGACGTCAATGGTCTCGCCACTGTCGGCATCGACCCATGCGCCATTGATATAGCATTGCTGGCGGAAAAGCTTTGGATCAGAGAGTTGCATGAACGGAAGGCTCCTCGGTTATCTGTGCGGTTGGTTTAATCAAACCGCCCGGCAATGAAATGACATACTGGGATTCGGGGCGGCGATTCGTGAACGCGGTCGGTTTTAATCGACTCCTTGTGCCATGATGTAGTTCAGAACGCGGGATTTGCAAAGATACGTGCCTGTAATTTTAACTTAAACGTGATGCCGTGTGTCTGCGGGAAGCCGCCGGCGTTCGTGATGATAAGCCAGATTCTTAACCTAACAGGCGCAACATATAGGGATCATGCCGCATGGATGCGCAAATAGAGTCCTTTTTGCCACGATTGCACAAGGTATGGTTAAAATTTGAAGCGGGATAAGGCGTTTGGCGCATTGTGTCTTTTGCGTCACAGTGACGCCTAAAAACCTCAAATGGCTGTGATTTTGCTTTGCTCAAGAACGGAAATACATAGAATGCATATTGGAAGCCGCCGTTAGCGGCTGGGACGCCCGCCGTATCGCGGCTTCCCTTTATAACTGGGGTTACCCCAATTCGTTGGTGAAGGAGAAACCAAAGTGAATATCAGAACAACTCTCAAAACGTCAGTTGCTGCTGCTGCCCTCTTCGCAGTTGCAGTTCCTGTCGCCGAAGCTGGCACCGTCAGCAACGGCAACGGAAACTCGGTTACCGTTTCCGGTCAGATCAGCAAAATGTTCCTGCACTTCGACGACGGTAAAGACACCCGTTCGGCAGTTGTCGACAACGACAACAGCGGTTCGCGTTTCCGGATCCTCGGTTCCGGCAAAGTCAACGAAGCTGTTTCCGTTGGTACGGCTCTGGAAGTTGAATTCCAGGACAACGCCTCGAACAACTTCACGATCGATGATGCCAACGCTGCTACCACTGCCGGTACGACCGATTCCTTCGGTCAGACCGCTTTCAACCAGCGCCGCATGGAAGCATTCATCAGCCACAAGCAGTTCGGTAAGCTGTCGATCGGCCAAGGCCCGACCGCTTCCGACGGTACGGCAGAAACCTCCCTCAGCGGTGCCTACATGGCTGCCGGTGGTGGCGTGTTCTTCGTAATCGGCGATGCACTGATCCGTTCTTCTGCTCAGGCTAAAAACGCATTTGGTACCCAGTCCTGGGGCTCCAAGATGTCGAACCTGGACGGCGCCAGCCGTTCCGACCGCGTCCGTTATGACTCCCCGACTTTCGCTGGTTTCGGCATTGCCGCTTCCGCGATTTCCGGTGGTGCAGGTGACGTTGCTGCTACCTACTCTGGCAAGTTCGGTGGCGTAAAGGTTGCAGGTGCTGCTTCGTACCTCAACACCAGCGCAACCAGCACGTCGGTTGACAGCCAGTGGGTCGTTTCCGCTTCTGCCATGCACGACAGCGGCCTGAACATTCGTGGTCACTACGGCAAAGCCGACAAGACCTCGGCTGCTTCGAACGACACCAAAGCCTACAACATCAGCGGTGGTTATGACGCTTCGCTGACCAGCATGGGCACGACCGCTTTCGCCGTCGGTTACACCGTGACGAAAGATCTTGCCGGTAATGGCCAGGAAGCAGAAATGATCGACTTCGGTGTCGTCCAGCATCTGAAGGATGCCGGTACGGAACTGTATGTTGGTGTGCAGATGATGTCGTTTGACGATGCGACTGCAGTGGCCTACAAAGATGCTACGGCAATCTTCGCTGGTACGCGCATTAAGTTCTAAGAACTTTGTGCTAAGTCATCAGAACGTTTTTCGTTCTGATACGGAAAGGCCAGGTCATTTGACCTGGCCTTTCTTTTTGTGCATTTAGATTTCACCATACGGTATGACCGACGATTCAACTGTAAAATCAGAACTTCTGAACGCGTTGCAAGGGCAGGACCCCACGTCCGCGCTTGTATCAACGGCAGGATATTTTCAAGACTCCCGGAAAATTGCTTCTGACTTGTGGTATTTGCGCGGTCTTGTCGCCGAAAAGGCGGGAGATTATCCGACCACACTCTACTCATTCACCAAAGCGCGTGATGGGTTGCAAGGAAGTGCCGATTTTCTCAACCATTTCGGGCAATTCAAGCTCAATGCAGGGCAGCCCCGGGGGGCGGCCGAAATATTCAAAAAGCTTGTCGCACTCGTTCCGGAAAACACGGACGCCGAGACGGCATTGGCCACGGCGTATCTGGAATCCGGTGATTACCGTCGCAGTTTCACGCACTGGGAAAAGCTTTTCAAAAAGAACAGATCCGAGAAGTCCCTTCAATACCTCGCCCTGACGAAAGCCCTGGCAAAGGACTACCGCACCGCGTTCAAATTACTCGACGGTGTGGGGGAACGATACCGGTTGCTGATCCTGGATCTCTTTGCCAGAGCCGCCTTCGATCAGGCGGCAAAAATTGCCATGAAGGCAACAGAGCTATGGCCACGACAGGCCAGCGCCTGGAACTATCGTGGCATCATCGCCGCAGAACAGAATTGCCATGAGGAAGCGGCCAGATCCTATGATAAGGCCCTGGCGCTAAACGCAGATGACCATGAAGTGCTGTTTAATGCGGCCAATAATATGGCCAGTATCGGCAGGCAACAGCAGGCGGTTGCCTATTATAAGCAATCGCTGAGTTATGCGCCCGAAGATGTCCGCGTGCTCAGAAACTATGGCGAAAACATCCGCTTCGACGTTGATGATCCTGTGATCAAGATACTTGAGACGTTGTCGGCGAGGCAATCCATGTCGCCGGATGACCGTGCCAGTGTGCTCTATACCCTTGGCAAAGCTTATGATGACATCAAGAAATATAACGATGCGATGCATTGCTTCATAAAAGCCGGCGAGATTGCCGCCGGTATGCGGGCCTATTCGGGCGCAGATGAGGTTGCCCTGCTGGAGCGGATTGCGACCCTCTTTGAAGATGTATGCCTGGATGCGATAACAAAAGGACAGTCCGCCAGCAACAAGCCTGTATTCATCGTTGGGTTACCGCGAAGCGGGACAACTCTTGTCGAACAAATCCTGGCTGGTCACGAGAAGGTCCATGCAGCAGGCGAACTTTCGTTCCTGCGTGATGCCGTGCTTGATCATGTTGATGGGCGCATCGGACGAAAAACACTGCCGTCCTGGGAGTTTTCTGACACAGTTTCAGGTCAAATTGCTCCATCCTTGTCCGGGATATCCAAGGGGTATCTGGATGCGATCACGAAACTGGCCCCGAATGCGCAGCGGGTTATCGACAAGCAACCGATGAATGACCGTTATCTGGGATTTGCGGCATTGGCTTTTCCAGGTGCGACGATCATTCATTGTGTGCGTGATTTACGTGATACGTGCATTTCTTGCATATCCAAGAATTTTGACGGCGCGTTCGCCTTTACCGACAGCTTTGAAGCCATGGCCGTCTATGCCAAAGCGCAACGGTCTATAATGTCATTCTGGGAACATAAATTCCCGGGCCGCATCCAGATAGTTTCCTACGAAGCGCTGGTTGCGGCACCAGAGGCGGAAGCGCGAAAGTTAATTGCCGCTGTCGGGCTCGACTGGTCTGACCGGTGTCTGGATTTTGCAGCATCAGAACGTGTCGTGAAAACAGCAAGCGCCCTGCAGGTCAGGCAGGATGTGTACAAGACATCGGTTGATCGCTGGAAAAGATATCTGCCGGCTGCGGAACCGCTGATCCGGCTTTTGGACAAGGCATCCTGACAGCTTGTGTATCGCCCTCAGATGCTTTTGTCTTTCGGCGTGTCTGCTTTGGGTTCGTCCTTTTTAAGATTCTCGATCATGTCGTCGAAAAACTTTTTGGTTTTCTGCGCTTGTTCCTCAATCCAGGGCTTGGCTTTATCGTAAGCAACACCGGCATCGCAAGCCGCATATTTTCCTGAACACTGCGGCACACAGGCTGCGTGCCCGGCGGCGTCATCGACGTGTTTCGTCTTGCAGTCTGCAAGGCAGCTATCGAAGTTCTTTGCGCATTGGGCGTGGTCGATCTTGTCGGCCGTTGCCGGCAGGGAGGCTGCGGCCAGAAACACCAGGGTTGGGATAAAAAACCATTTCATCTGTACTACTCCACGGTAACGCTTTTGGCGAGATTTCGGGGCTGGTCGACATCCGTGCCTTTGATGACAGCAACATGATAGGCCAGCAATTGTACCGGGATCGCATACAAAATGGGCGAAACAAAGGCATTCACGGCAGGCAGCGCAATGATGCGATGTGCGCCTTCGCAAATGCGATCAGCTTTATGGGTGTCTGTGAAGGCGATGACCTTGCCGCCCCGTGCTTTAACTTCCTGAATGTTTGATGCTGTCTTGTCGAACCATTTGTCGCTGGGGGCGATGCAGATAATCGGCACCGACTCATCGATCAGGGCGATAGGGCCGTGCTTCATTTCACCCGCGGCATAGCCTTCAGCGTGAATATAGGAAATCTCTTTCAGCTTGAGTGCCCCTTCAAGGGCGATCGGATAGCTGGTGCCACGACCGAGATACAGGACGTCTCGGGCTTCGGCGACAGTTGCGGCGAGATCGCGGATGGCATCATCGTGGTTGAGGACTTCGGCTGCGCGCGCCGGCACTTCGGTCAACGCGCCGACAAGATCGGCAACTTCTTTCTCGCTGATGGTGCCCCGTGCTTCCGCTGTGGCAATGGCGAGGCAGGCTAAAATCGTCAACTGCGTCGTAAAGGCCTTGGTCGAAGCAACGCCGATTTCCGGACCTGCGAGGGTTTGCAGCACCGCATCGGATGCGCGTGCGATGGCGCTTTCAGGGGCATTAACGATGGACAGGATTTTCTGTCCGCCGGCCTTCGCCTGATTAAGTGCGGCAAGGGTGTCGATGGTTTCACCGGACTGGGAAATAAAGATCGCAACGCCGTTCTCGGGCGATACCGGATCGCGGTAGCGATATTCAGACGCGATATCGACGTCGACCGGTATCGGGTGAACTTTCAAACCAGTACTTGGCCGTCATGCAGGCATAATATGACGTGCCACAGGCAATCAGGGTCAGGCGGTCGGCTTTGGCAAGATCGACAGAGCCGGTCGGCATGACGATACGGCGCTGGCCTGGGTGGATCAGTGTCTGCAACGTATCGCCGATAACCTGCGGCTGTTCGTAGATTTCCTTCAGCATGAAATGCCGGTACCCGCCCTTGCCGATGGCAGCACCGGACAGTTCTGTCAGTCTGATCGGCCGCTCAACGGGTTCTCCTTCGGCGTTGTAAACCTGGGCGCTGTTCGCGGTCATCACCGCCCAATCGCCGTCTTCAAGATAAAGGATCTTGTTGGTCAACGGCGCCAGCGCCAGCGCATCGGAGCCCAGATACATTTCCTGATCGCCGAAACCGAGGGCCAGCGGGCTGCCCTGTCTGGCGGCGATCATCAGGTCGTGCTCTCCGGAAAAAATGAAACCCAAGGCGAACGCACCCTGCAGTCGTTTGAGTGTTTCGAATACCGCGTCCTTCGGTGTCAGCCCGCCATCCAGATACATCGTCACCAGATGCGCGATCACTTCGGTGTCGGTTTCCGATGCGAGCTTGCAGCCGGCCCGTCCTACCTCGTCACGGAGTTCCTGAAAGTTTTCGATGATGCCGTTGTGGACTACGGCGACGCGCCCGGTTGCGTGTGGGTGGGCGTTTTGTTCGTTCGGCACGCCGTGCGTCGCCCATCGTGTGTGGCCGATGCCGGTGGTCCCGGCGAGGGGCTCTTTCACCAGCCGGGCATCCAGATTGATCAGCTTGCCCTGGGCGCGACGGCGTTCGATGCCGCCGTTGACCAGCGTGGCGATACCGGCTGAATCGTAACCACGGTATTCCAGCCGCTTGAGCGCATCGATCAGGCGCGGTGTCGCAGGATTATTGCCGACTATGCCGATAATGCCGCACATCAGCCTTTCTCCCCTTTATCCTTGAGCGCCAGCTTGCGTTCGCGGGTTTGCCGGCCCCAGTCCCTGATCTCGCGATGTGGGGCGCGGGTCACGGCCAGTGCGTCCTTGGCAACGTCTTTTGCAATGGTGCTGCCGGCCCCGGTCACAGCACCGTCACCAATGGTGACCGGCGCGACCAGTGCCGTGTTTGAGCCGATAAAGGCACCGGCGCCGATTGTCGTGCGCCATTTGAAGACGCCGTCATAATTGCAGGTAATGGTCCCGGCACCGATATTGGCCCCGGCCCCGACATCGGAATCGCCGACATAGGACAGATGGTTGGCCTTTGCGCCCGGCCCCATCGTGGCATTCTTGATTTCGACAAAATTGCCGATGTGAACATTCTCCGCCAACTCGGCGCCGGGCCGCAAGCGGGCAAAGGGGCCGACGACAGCACCACTGGCGATGCTGGCGCCTTCTATGTGGCTGAAGGACCGGATCGTTACTGCATCGGCGATCGTCACGCCGGGGCCGAACACGACATTGGGCTCAATCGTCACATCACGGCCGATCCTGGTATCGAGGCAAAGGAACACCGTATCCGGTGCAATCAGGGTTGCGCCATTGGCCATGGCGTTATCCCGCAGACGCTGCTGGACGCGGGCTTCGGCGATAGCCAGTTCAGCTCTTGAATTGACCCCAGAAGATCCTGCGTTGCTGCCTCGGCATAGGCGCAGGTGCGTCCCATGCCAAGGGCTACGCCGATGACGTCAGGCAGGTAATATTCTCCGGCGGCATTGTCGTTGCCGATCCCGGCCAGCATGTCGAACGCGCACGCGCCGTCGAGCGCCATCACCCCCGAACTGCAGAGGGTGACTGCCAACTGTTCGGGCGTTGCGTCCTTGGCTTCGACGATCCCGAGCAGCTTGCCATTGGCATCGGTCAGCATGCGGCCATAGGCACCGGGTGCGGACGTTCTGAAGCCGAGCACTGAAACCGCCGGATTATCGGCCGATTGCCGCTTTGACAGGATATCCGTTATTGCCTGTGCCGGAATCAGGGGATTATCACCATTGAGGATCAGCACATCATCGATGCCGTCCGGGAACGCATCTTTGGCGCACAGCGCCGCGTGGGCCGTGCCAAGGCGGTCCTTCTGAATGACGGATTTGTGTGGAGCCGCAGCCTTGGAGGCGCTTTCCATATCGGGGCCGACGACGACGCAGACCTGATCAATGCCGGCGGCATCCAGCGTTGCCAGAAGATGCCGGATCATTGGCTGGCCTGCCAACGGATGCAAAACCTTGGGCAGGGATGACTTCATTCGTGTGCCGTGACCGGCGGCAAGAACGATGGCTGCTGTACGACGACTCATTATGTTGAAAAACTACTCCGAAACGATCATGCGGCTGGAAACCGTGTGCCACATTGGCTGTGTAGCGCCAAGTCAAACATTGTTACCAGAGGTTTCAGCCCGGGCATTGTGCGTCATTCGGGCTTGGCCGTTCCGGAAACAGGGGTCGATATCCAATTGGTCAAAAGATACCCGATATTATATCGTTGAAAAAGTATTCTGCCGAAAGCACGCACCAGAACGTGCCTGTGAATGGCCAACTTGTCGCACTGCCGTTAAAGGTCCTGTATGCCTGACGAAAAACAAAAGAATATATTGGGGCGGGTCGCCGAGATGTACGAACGCCATCCGTACCCGCCCGTTGATGATGATATCGAGGCTTATGCCCGGGGCGAAGCCTGGCTGCTGGAATCGCCAAACCCCAACTTTCATCTGTACTGGCCGTACCGGACCCCGAGCCATGATCTGGATATCCTGATCGCCGGTTGCGGTACGCAGCAGGCGGCCCAGATTGCAGCTGGTCTGCCGGGGGCGCGTATCGTCGCCACCGATATCTCCGACAACAGTCTGGCTGAGACAAGGCGGCTTCTGGATCGGATCGGGGCTAAAAATGTCCAACTGGAAAAGCGCAGCATTGGGGATACGGCTAAGCTGGCACAGGATTTCGATCTTGTCGTTTCACCGGCGTTCTGCATCACCTGAGCGATCCGGAAGTTGGCCTCGCCGCATTGGCATCCGTGCTGCGTTCGGGCGGTTCCATGCATCTGATGCTGTATGGCCAGCATGGCCGGCAGGGGTATTTACATGCTGCAGGCGCTGTTCAGATCGATGCACATTGATCCGCTCAAGGTGTCAAAAGCCGATATCACGGCCATTCGTTCTCTTGTCGAACACTTGCCGGGGTCGCACCCCTTTGCAGCCGTTCGGCATCTGCACCCGGACTGGCAAGATGATGAAGGTCTGGTCGATCTGCTGTTACACGTGCAGGACCGGGCCTATACGATTGATGAGGTGCATGATTTTTTAGGCTCAGCCGGTTTGAAAATGCAGAAGCTGTTATTTGCCGGACGCACCGATCCGCTGTTTTCGCCGCTGGCCGGGGTTGGCGGTAAAGCCTTCAAGGCATTGTCCGAAGTGCAGCAACGCGCCTGTGTCGAGTTATATCGGGCATCCATCAAGAAGCACACATTCATTGCCTGCCACCAGTCCAGACCGGAAAGCGATTATGAAACGGTCCCGGTGCGGCGCAACTGGTCGCAACTGCGGCCGATCCTGGCGCATGGTCTTGAGGTTGCACGGCCGGGGGACGGGCGGAAAACCTATCGCATTACATGGCCATACCATGGGGAAGCAGACATTGCAGTCGAGACGACGGAAAACGGTATCGGATTGCTGGAAGCGTGCGACGGCGAGCGGACCATTGCCGAGGCGGTAAATAAAGCCGGGTTCAGAAAATCCGATGCAGCGCTGATGCGCCAACTGGAAGGGTTTCTGGAACGTTGCGCGCGCGCCGATTTTCTCAGCTTCAGCGCAAAGCCTACATCGTCAGATTAAAGGCGATGGAGATGCGTTCTTCTTTGCCTTTGGTCGGCTTGACGCTGTGCTTGAGCCAGCTTCGAACAGTACCATATCGCCGGCCATAGGTTTGTAGGCGATCATCGACGTGTTGATGTCGTTGTTCGCTGTCGTCGGTGGCGCCAGCATGACGTCAGCCTGCGGCGAGTGGAACAGCAATTCGCCGCACCCTTCCGGGGCGGCAACGTAATAGATACCACTGATCACCGAATTCTGGTGCAGGTGCACTTCCTGTGAATCCCCCTGGCCGTAAACGTTGACCCAGCACTCGGTAATCCGGACCGGGTGGTTCCTGGTATCGTATGCATAGGTCTCTGCGAAGGCGGTCGCTTCGGTGAAAATATGTTGTTGCAGTGTCTTGAAGGCAGGGCGGTCCAGCAGATTGAAGCCGCTGGCGATGGTCGTATAGAGATTGCAGCTCCAGCCTTCGGGCAGGCTGTTCGGCACCGTACCGCGTACTTTCCCGATTTCATCAATGATTCCGGCGTTGAGCTGGTCAGCCCCTGCTATTGTTGTCGATTGTACGGCGACAGGGAAAAAATTGTAAACATTGCGCTGGCTCATCTTGTTCTCACTTGTTCGTTATCCGGCTCAGGCATAAGCGCGGTCAAAGCCGTAGCCGCCGCGCAGCATGACGTTGAAGCTGAGACTGATCCGTTCCTGCTTCGATCGATTGATGGCGACGCGGTGCGCCAGCCACGACGGAAACATGATCATCTGACCGGCTTCGGGCGTCACGGCATAGGTGTGGTTGTTGAATGGTGTCACCTCGGTGACGTCGGGCAGCAGCACGTTGGCCTGTGGGCGCGGGTCATCGAAAACGATACTGCCGCATTCCGGCGAGGTTTTCAGATAATAGACGCCGCTGATGATGTTGTTCGGATGCACGTGGTTGCGATGCGAATAACCGGGCCTTGAGACGTTGAACCAGAAGCTGGTCATCTGGATGTCGTCGTATTTGTAATGCAGGAACTCGAGGACTTCACGGGTTGCCGTCATAGCGACATCGACAAAGCGCTTGCAGTCCTTGCGCTGATGCAACTGTTCAGAGCTCTGCAGATGTTCAAGGGTTTCATCCTTGTCGGCAAGGCTCTCCTCATCCCAGCCTTCTTCCTTGCGGACCCGGTTGATGAATTCCATCAGATAGGCATTAAAGCCATCCTTGTCAGCGATCTGATAGCTGAACAACGGCGTTGGAAAGATGTCTGCGACATTGCGTTCGGAAAACATGGATAGGCTGCCAGTATGATCAGAGAAACTTCCCGCAGGTTAAACGGCGTTGCAAGCTGATACAAGATGTCCCAGCCCTCATCCTCACCCCTCGAGCCCACCCCTCGAGCCCACCCCTCAAGCATTGACAGGCAGAAGGGCAGGGCAGTATATCACGCCTCCCGGCCAAAACTGGTCGGATCCGGTGCCGCCGCCTTTTCTCGCAGACGGCACCCGGCGGGCGCGTAGCTCAGCGGGAGAGCACTGCCTTCACACAGGAGTGCTCGATCAAAAGCCACCGCCGTTTAGCGGGACACCAATCCGGACAGTTGTCCGGTTTGGACGAAAAAATTACCTTGTAGGCAATCGGGACACTTGTCCGGATTGATCTCGGCAAGGGCGCGTAGCTCAGCGGGAGAGCACTGCCTTCACACGGCAGGGGTCACAGGTTCAATCCCTGTCGCGCCCACCATTTTTTACAATAAAATCATATAGTTATGTGTCAGTAAGGCGTTGAGTCCCCAAGCGTATTTTGCTTGCGTCCCCGCTGCGTCCCCAAAGTATTGCTGTCCGCGTTATTTCAAAGATTTGCGAAATAGGGTGTGGTGGCTCCACCAGCTATAAATACCCCTATGCGAGCCTACGAACTTACAACAGAAACACCGACTATAACTTTGAAGCGGCTTCACCAGATGAAGCTTCAACGGCGTTGCCACGCGGCACAAATAAAGCAACGACAGGCGGCCTTTCCGTTAATCTACGGTGACGGAATAGATGAAGAGGAGATGCTGGCGCTAAAACAAGAACGCCTTGAAACCATCGCTGATGAGATAGATGTCGCCATTGACCGGGGCGAACTTGAAGCCACCCAGAAGGCCCATATCCGCAAGATGGCCCAGAGTGCTATTAGTAAGGCAATGACTTGAATGCAGACGAATCTATTGAATCACCTTTTCCTGATACTTCAAAAATAGGCTTATTTTTGGCAATATTTTCAATGGGTTATTGGCGGTATATTCATCGTTCATAGATTGCCCCAGAGAGGGTGTAGTTAGTATAGAAAAGATAAAACTAAACCTACCAAACCAACCTTCTAAACCTTATGACGAAACGCCATATTGCTAATACGATTCTTGCTACCAGTTGATGTATTCATCAACCCATCCCACAAACGCACATAAGACCGCAACAGGTTATCTTCATACAACGACCCATAACGCGCCTTACCGGTTTGTTTGTCGCCGTAAAGGTTATCCGCAAACTGAGTCCTGAACTTGAATATATACCGCGCTGTCTAGCCCCCTTTCTATGTACCACTTTGAGATAAGGTTTCTGGCACCGGCGGCCTCATGTTTAGAGCCTGATGCGGTCGTATATGATTGTACTGCCTGAGCCATCTGTTGATGACGATCTGTGCCTGTTTAACATTTGAGAACCACTCGGCGTTTAATATCTCATTGCGAAGAGTTCCATTGAAGCGTTCGTTGTAGCCATTCTCCCACGGGCTGCCGGGATAGATCTGGATCGGCTTGATACCGACCTTCTTGAGCCACGCCTGCAGATCACGGGCGATGAACTCACTGCCGTTATCAGAACGTAGATACTCAGGCTTTCCGTGTTTCAGGAACAGCGGATAAAGAGCTTCCAGAACCTCGGCATGTCCCATTCTCGATTTTGCGGCCACACACAGAGCCTCACGGGTATATTCATCGAGAACCGTCAGCATCTTATAACTGCGGCCGTTGCTCAGCTTGTCGTGAACAAAGTCGATGCTCCAGACGTGCCCGGGATGCTGAGGACGAAGCCGGATGACAGAACTGTCCTTATGATACAGCCGTTTCCGCTTCTTATGGCGATGCGGCAGTTGCAGCCCTTCTTCCCGCCACAGACGTTCTATCTTCTTGTGATTAGCCGTCCAACCTTCAATACAAAGGAGCTGGGCAATCTTGCGATATCCATATCGGCCATACTGTTTGGCCAGCCTGATCATCGCCAGACGCAGTTCCTCGTCATCATCATGTTCATTGATGTTGGTATAGCGCTGCGTACTACGTGCCAGACCGATCGTTTTGCAGGTTCGTCGCTCAGATGTATTCAGTTTCTGACGGACATAAATAACGGCCTGGCGCAGATCGGCAATCGTCAGGCCTTGGGCTTTAAATAATCAAGGCTTTCCTTAAGGATCAGCTTGTCCAACTCAAGATCGGCGACAATACGTTTCAATCGAGCATTCTCTTTCTCCATCTCCTTGAACTCATGGAGTTTAGCCTTACCCACGCCACCATACATCTTGCGCCATTTGTAATACGTTGCATCGCTTACGCCAGCTGTTCGTATCGCTGTTTCAACCGTCTTTCCGCCGGCCAGATCCATCTCTACCTGGCGCAAAATATTCAAGATATCTTCTTCTGAAAAACGCTTCCGGGTCATCAAATCCTCCCTGTTAACTGAGATTTTCATACCATACGTGGCTCAGTTATAGGGGGGCAGGACATCATTCAGCACGCCGTTTGGCTCTACTTCCGGTTCACATTGAGATATCGAGATGTCGAAGATTTATTGGCCGAGCGAGGTATCGACGTTTCCTATGAAACGATCCGCCGTTGGGTCGAGAAATTTGGCCGTCGGTATGCGATACAGCTTCGGAAGATGCGCCCTATACCAAGTTCGAAATGGCATATCGACGAAGTGTTTCTAAAGATTGGTGGCAAGCAGATGTATCTCTGGCGTGCTGTCGATGATGAAGGTGAGGTGCTGGATGTGCTTCTTCAATCGCGCCGAAACAAAGTCGCTGCCTGTAAGTTCCTTCGCCATATGCTTAAGAAGCATCAAGCGACGCCAGACACGGTCGTCACCGATAAATGGCAGGCATCAATGTCAGCAGTTCGCGATATTCTTCCGGGCGCTGAGAACCTTGTCGGAAAACGACTTAACAACCGTATTGAGAATTCACATCAACCGACGCGAAGGCGGGAGCGCAAATTGCAGCGCATTAAATCTGCGAAGTCCGCTCAACGCTTCCTCTCTACATTCACGGCCTTCTACAACCACTTCAACATTCAACGGCACCTCATCTCTCGGACGACAATGAAGATGTTTCGGACTGAAGTGTTGTGTTGCTGGCGGATTGCTGTGGCTGCGTAACAGCCAGGCGGAGACCAGAGTCTGAGCTTCGCTCTAGCCAGTTAACGTGACAACGCCCCTCTGACAATACCAGAACGGACTATGGCGTTAGGTACGCTTGTGCAGTGGTCGCGTAAAAAGGGATACCGATAATGATGTTAAACGGGAAGGTCACGCCGAGAGAAAGTGATGCATAAAGGGCGGGATTGACCTCAGGCATGGCGACTCGCATAGCTGCAGGAACCGCAATATAAGAAGCTGACGCCGCGAGTGTCATCAAGAGCGCCGCAGAACCAGCGTTAATCCCAATCAGAATTGAAGCGCCTAAGCCGAGCCCGGCGCCAATCACTGGCATAAGGCATCCAAAAAGCAAACTGCCGGCGGAAACCGCCCGACGATCACGCCGGAGGCCATCTCCGGTTTTCAGGCCCATATCCAGTAAGAATAAGCACAGCACGCCCTGCAAAGGATCGAAAAGAATGGGGCAATTGTCTTGCCGCCTGCCACACCTACGAGGCTTCCGATGATCATGGCACCGAGAATGAGATAGATGCTTTCGTTCCATAAGACGACTTTGAAAAGGTCGGTCAGAGGGGCTTTTTTCATGTTGCCGCGTCCAGCGAGCGCCAAACCGGTAGCAATTGCAGGGGCTTCCATCAAGGCTGCAACAGCAACCATTCCGGCTGAAAATGCAACGCCCAGATCATTGAGCATGGTACTTGCGGCGATGAACGTGACTATGCTGATTGATCCGTAGTGGGCAGCGATGGCACCAGCCTCACGCCGGTTGAATTTCGTCATTTTCTTTAAAAGCCCAAAAGCGATCACTGGCATCAGGAAGCTCAGGATGATTCCAACAGCAGCCGCGCTGAATATGCCATCTATTCCTTCTTTGGAAATTGCAACGCCGCCTTTGAGGCCAATGGCCGCCAATAGATAGAGGGCGATTGCTTTAGAAAAGTTCTCGGAAATACGAATCTCGACTGAGGCGAGTGCGCCAAAAAGGCCGAGAATAAAAAACAATACAGGTGCAGTGAGTAAAGTGCTTAGTGCCAATTCCAATTTTTTTACCCTTCAAGATAATGAATTCGGTTGTCTTCCGGTCGAGCGCGACAGCGCTCTATCGACTTGGCGGGTAAAGTGGTCGAAATCAGAATAAATAAAAAATATATTATTTAGAATTAATTGTTCTTATAATAAGAATAATATGGCAGATATGAATTATCATCACCTCAGGTATTTTTATGTCGTCGCACATGAGGGGCACCTTACTCGCGCGGCAGAGCGATTAAATGTTTCTCAATCAGCTCTTTCTTCTCAAATTCGCTTGTTAGAAGAACGTCTTGGTCACTTGTTGTTTGAGCGACGGGGAAGATCACTTCACTTAACGGAAGCGGGCAGGATTGCTCTCGACCATGCCGATTCGATATTCGCAACTGGAGAAGAGCTTCTTTCGATCTTGAGCAAGGAAGTACAGGTCAGGCGTCCATTGCGGGTCGGTGCAGTTTCTACATTATCAAGAAATTTTCAGCTCTCTTTCCTGCAGCCAATTTTAGGACACGATGGCGTAGAGGTTATTCTTCGATCAGGGAGTCGCTCGGAGCTTTATGAGGCTCTGTCTTCACTTCAATTGGATGTCATTCTCAGCAACCACGCTCCGGATACGGGTAACACCTCGTCATATATTGTCCACCGCATTGCCGAGCAGCCTGTTGGCCTGATTGGTGTTCCTGCCTTGTGCAAAAAAGAAATGTCTCTCACCGAACGCCTCAATTCTGCACCTCTTATCTTACCCGCCGCTCCAAGCAGTCTGCGAACGGCATTTGACGTTCTTGTAAGCAAACGAAAGATATCACCTAAAATTGTCGCAGAGATTGACGATATGGCGATGGCCAGGTTGTTGACGCGAGAAGGCATAGGCCTTGGCGTGATCCCGCCTATTGTCGTGAATGATGAACTGAAGACAGGCGTGCTTCAGATGGTTGAAAGTCTGCCGGGCATAAACGAGACATTTTTTGCAATTGAACGTAAGAGAGAATATCCCAATCCGATTCTTCAGAAGCTCCTGGCCGATGAACTAGTAAAATAAATCGTAAACAGCCCGTTTCATGCTGAAGATTTGGTTAGTGTCTCGCTATGTTGCCAAGAAATGACTTCTTTTCTGCGGCTTCGCTCAATGTCTTTTTTCGAGTGCGTGAAATGTCTGCTACTGGCTGAGGCTGTTGAAAAACTCTGCTCAGAAGCGATTTTTAATGTTCTCTATTATTAGAAGCGGACCTTTCCTCTCCGCCTCTGGCGAAGGCCGGGGCGGGATGTGTATTTGCGGTCTATTTGCTTCGGGTTTTTTGCACATAGTTCATGCCATAACCTGCCGTGGTGGCGACCTTGAGGCGCGTTTTGCCAGCCGTTTAAGGTTCTGCACCGTCGCGGTGAGCAGGAATTCGTCTTTCGCACCGCTCAAGCCGCGCAAGCGCAGTCTCGTCATACCTAAACATCGCTTTGCTTCACCAAATAACCGCTCGATCTTTTTGCGATCCCGGGCAGAATGACTATAGGCCTCGCCGCCATTGAGGGATCGGGCGTGATCACGAGCGGCTTCGTTAATGTCGCGGGGTACTTTTCGCGATGGGCTGCGTGGACAACATTTAGGTTTCATCGGACATAGATCACAGTCTCGCTTTGATGATCTATATAAGAGTGTATTGCCATCGTGAACTGTGCCGGTGGTCGTGAGTACCTTGCCTTTGGGACAAACATAAACGTTATCCTCGGGGTTGAACGCGAAGTCAGCCCGGGAGAGGCTACCATCATCCCGCTTACCCTTATCCCAGACGGGTACATGAGGCTCAATCCCACGCCGGACCAACCAGCCGAGTAACTTGCCTGTGCCGTAGGCCACATCACCAGCGATGCATTTTGGTTTGATGCCAAATATATTTGCGGTGCGTTCAATCATTGTCTCGGTCGCTTCGACCTCCTTGGAGATGCGCGTCGGGGTGGCTTCGACATCAACAACGACCGCATTTTCCATATCGATGAGATAGTTGAGGCTATAGCCGAACATCACTTTGTTACGCCCCCGCGCCGTCCACGCGGCGGTGGGGTCGGTGGGCGATAGCGCCTTGGGTTTGCGTTCTGGGTTAGTTGGCGAATGTGCGCTATCCAGGGCTTTTAAATATTCCCTGACAGGCCGCTGAGCTTGCTGTTCATCCGTCCAGTCAACTTGTGAACCTTCGATCCGCGCAAAGCGGCTGGCATCGGCCTCAATGACACTGGCGTCAACGGCGAAGCCTTCACCACTTACTAACCCAGCTTCCATGCAGCGGCGAACCACGTCTTCGAACACGGAACGCAGAACATCACTGTCGCGAAATCGACCGTGGCGATTGACCGAAAAGGTCGAGTGATCGGGAACGGCATCCTCAAGCCCCAGCCTGCAAAACCACCGATAGGCCAAGTTGAGTTCAACTTCCTGACACAAGCGGCGTTCGGATCGGATTGAATAGCAATAGCCAACCAAGAGCATCCGGATCATCAGTTCTGGGTCGATCGAAGGACGACCTGTGTGGCTGTAAAACGGTGCGAGTTCGGTGCGCAGCCAACTAAGATTAAGCACGGCATCGAGGTGACGTAAAAGATGATCAGATGGTATCCGGTCGTCGAGATCAAACTCATAGAACAGACGATCTTGTTGCCCAACTCGTTCGCCCAACATCATCATTCCCCTGTCCAGTCCTGTCAGAACAAAGGAATCACGATCACTTGCTGCGTTCAACGGAGTTTTTCAACAGCCTCGGCTAGTAGAACCGGACGCGGCTGCCGAGGCCCAGAGCTGGTCCGCTTCTAGCCGAGGCTGTTGAAAAACTCTGCTCAGAAGCGATTTTTAATGTTCTCTATTATTAGAAGCGGACCTTTCCTCTCCGCCTCTGGCGAAGGCCGGGGCGGGATGTGTATTTGCGGTCTATTTGCTTCGGGTTTTTTGCACATAGTTCATGCCATAACCTGCCGTGGTGGCGACCTTGAGGCGCGTTTTGCCAGCCGTTTAAGGTTCTGCACCGTCGCGGTGAGCAGGAATTCGTCTTTCGCACCGCTCAAGCCGCGCAAGCGCAGTCTCGTCATACCTAAACATCGCTTTGCTTCACCAAATAACCGCTCGATCTTTTTGCGATCCCGGGCAGAATGACTATAGGCCTCGCCGCCATTGAGGGATCGGGCGTGATCACGAGCGGCTTCGTTAATGTCGCGGGGTACTTTTCGCGATGGGCTGCGTGGACAACATTTAGGTTTCATCGGACATAGATCACAGTCTCGCTTTGATGATCTATATAAGAGTGTATTGCCATCGTGAACTGTGCCGGTGGTCGTGAGTACCTTGCCTTTGGGACAAACATAAACGTTATCCTCGGGGTTGAACGCGAAGTCAGCCCGGGAGAGGCTACCATCATCCCGCTTACCCTTATCCCAGACGGGTACATGAGGCTCAATCCCACGCCGGACCAACCAGCCGAGTAACTTGCCTGTGCCGTAGGCCACATCACCAGCGATGCATTTTGGTTTGATGCCAAATATATTTGCGGTGCGTTCAATCATTGTCTCGGTCGCTTCGACCTCCTTGGAGATGCGCGTCGGGGTGGCTTCGACATCAACAACGACCGCATTTTCCATATCGATGAGATAGTTGAGGCTATAGCCGAACATCACTTTGTTACGCCCCCGCGCCGTCCACGCGGCGGTGGGGTCGGTGGGCGATAGCGCCTTGGGTTTGCGTTCTGGGTTAGTTGGCGAATGTGCGCTATCCAGGGCTTTTAAATATTCCCTGACAGGCCGCTGAGCTTGCTGTTCATCCGTCCAGTCAACTTGTGAACCTTCGATCCGCGCAAAGCGGCTGGCATCGGCCTCAATGACACTGGCGTCAACGGCGAAGCCTTCACCACTTACTAACCCAGCTTCCATGCAGCGGCGAACCACGTCTTCGAACACGGAACGCAGAACATCACTGTCGCGAAATCGACCGTGGCGATTGACCGAAAAGGTCGAGTGATCGGGAACGGCATCCTCAAGCCCCAGCCTGCAAAACCACCGATAGGCCAAGTTGAGTTCAACTTCCTGACACAAGCGGCGTTCGGATCGGATTGAATAGCAATAGCCAACCAAGAGCATCCGGATCATCAGTTCTGGGTCGATCGAAGGACGACCTGTGTGGCTGTAAAACGGTGCGAGTTCGGTGCGCAGCCAACTAAGATTAAGCACGGCATCGAGGTGACGTAAAAGATGATCAGATGGTATCCGGTCGTCGAGATCAAACTCATAGAACAGACGATCTTGTTGCCCAACTCGTTCGCCCAACATCATCATTCCCCTGTCCAGTCCTGTCAGAACAAAGGAATCACGATCACTTGCTGCGTTCAACGGAGTTTTTCAACAGCCTCAGCCATCAGCGGACATGTCACCACGAGAGCTCAGGCACGTCTCAATTGCGTGATTGAATGTAAAAGCGCAGAGTTAAGACTCTGCCTAATAGTGTGTATTGGATTAGTTATGACAACTCTCAGTTATTCGTGGCAATTCTGGGCGTTTCTGGCAGCTATCTTTGCCGCTCTTACGGCGATCTTTGCGAAAATTGGTATCGAAGACGTCAATTCCGATTTTGCAACATTTCTTCGTACCATTGTGGTGATCGTAGCCTTGGGGGCTATTCTATATTTTACCCGTAAATTCCAGTCGCTAGAAACGCTGACACCAAAAAGCATGATCTTTATCGTGTTGTCGGGTCTTGCGACGGGCGCATCTTGGGTTTGCTATTTTCGAGCACTCAAGCTTGGAAATGCTTCTCAGGTCGCGCCGGTCGATAAGTTGAGCGTCGTCTTTGTGGCAGTCATCGGTGCCTTGTTCCTCGGCGAACAACTATCTTACGTAAATTGGGGCGGCGTCGTCCTTATTGCACTGGGCGCGATACTCGTTGCCCTATAGCCTGAGAGGCCTCCAAGGCCTTTCATCATCGCTGCTTATCCTAGCTAACGGCGGGAACTGTCAATCGTGCCCCTCGACAACTGCGCCAGTAGACGATTAAAGCGCCCAATACCGCGAATGCTGTATAGATAACGACCCGCAGCTTACTGCCTGACCTCCGAGCTAAGCGAACAAAATGAAAGCCTGTTTGGAAAGAAATCCATGCTGATTTTTTACTCTTAACAATGTCAATTTTATGAGTCACGATAATTTACATTGGCAAGAATGGTTTCTCGAACAATTGGATTTTCTGTTCTCATTAACGCTTCAATGACCGATTCAGACAAGTCGGATCTCTTCGCTATTGCGCATAACCCATTTGAGCCAAGACCATTGTTCAATAGATACAAGATTTCCCGGTCCCCGATTAAGGGTGAGAATTCAAGAACAGATCCCATTACTTTTAAGGGCGTATCGCTCAAAACCATGTC
Organism: uncultured Rhodospirillales bacterium; assembly: GCA_965284225.1. Lineage (GTDB taxonomy): Bacteria > Pseudomonadota > Alphaproteobacteria > Rhodospirillales > Casp-alpha2 > UBA4479. The sequence continues at coordinate 104,188 of CBDIRN010000002.1, read as the reverse complement.
CATAACCGACTTGGTTGCCTCATCGATGCCCATCTGATTGTCCGATGACGGGTTTTGAGCATTCGGGAAATGCTCCTTGCTCAAATTATCCAAAATACAAAGGACATTATTGCGCCTCTCTTCGTTGGCGCAGACCTGTTCATTATTGGCGAGTTTTGTTGCCTTAAATGCCAGAATGGATCTGATGCTTTCTGATTCATCGTTCGACAACCAGACATCGGCCTGGATCGGCGCAACGGGGTTTGCGGCTACACTTGCCCGTTCATCGAGTTCGCCTCTGGATGCAAAAAAGTACAGCAATTCTGGCGATGAACTTTGTGATGATGCCAATTCAAGGCGTTTATCGTGTGAAGCGTTTTCAGCAAGATATTGTGCTTCTTCAAACGCGAGATTGCGCACACTCGGCGCAGCAACATCCGAAGAATCCTGATCCCCTAAGATGGTATTCTTTATCTGGCTAAACCAATTGGGCATGGATTCTACTTGGCATTCTAGGGGCGTTTACCGGTAAAATGGTTATCGGCCTGAGTTTCAGAGGGCATGACCTTACCCTCATAATAGTAGGGTAGCGGTTTGGATTATCAAGGTCGGCCTGTTTGCGTCAGATTTTGACTTGCTGAATGTTCCCGATACCTGAGTGAAATGGGACTAAATGCGATAAATGTTGATAATCATGTGCTATAAAAAATGAGCGTAAAAAGCCAAATGACTAAGGTTTGGATGCTGACGCCGTTTTTAAGGTGTCGCAATAGTGAGCAAGATGTTCCAGAATATTTTCTGCGGCGTTGTTTTTTGGGATGAAACCCTTGGCTCCAACATGAATACATTGTTGCACGACCTGATCCTCGTCAACACTGCTCAGCATCAAAACAAAGGGGTTCTTTATTGTTCTGACTATTTCTTCCAGCGCCAGATAGCCATTCATCTTCGGCATCATGACATCAAGTAAAATCAAATCTGGGTTCAATGCGGCGGCAAGTTCTACCCCTTCATGCCCGTCACGGGCTTCACCAATCACTTCAAAGCCCAATTTCTCTAAAAGTGCAGTGATGACCACACGCATCAAATCACTGTCGTCAACAATGATTGCAGTCAACGGTGTTTCGTTCGGGGTAGTAACGAGCTTCACTCCTTTAATTATCTCACACTGAAATTAAATCGGATTTTTATGGATTGCTACTTCTGAAATGCTTCTTGGGGCAAACTGTGTCAATGAATAAGTCGCATTAAAAAAGCTTACGATTTTTTGCCCACACCTATTTCAGACTCCACATTCAGCAGTCTGAAGCAACCTTCCGGAATCAAGTCAACGTTCAGCGAACGAGGAGGAAAGAGCGTTGTAAACCGGGCCTGTCAGGTACTGCAGCAAGCTCTGCTGGCCTGTGATAATGTCTGCAGTTACTGTCATCCCCGGCATGATAGGATAAGTTTTTTTTCCGTCTGCCCTGATCACAAAATCGTCCAGCTCAATACGGCCTTTAAAATATGGCTCTCCCTTGTCGTTAAGAACTGTTGTTGGCGACAACCGCATGAGTTTGCCAAGTACCGTTCCATAGCGACGCTGATCGAAGCCGTTAACCGCAACCTTGGTCACCTGACCTAGTTCAACATGGCCAATGTCCTTGGGCGCAATCTCCGTTTCCACCACCAGTCGTTCATCAACAGGAATAATTGTCATCAATATGGCCGCTGGCTCAACGACGGCGCCTTGCGTATTCACAGTCAATCCAAGCACGATCCCATTGGTTGGCGCATTGACCACCAGTCGGTCTACTCGATCCTGTAATCGCGTCAGATTTTCAGTAACCTCAGCTAATTCACCAAGAACGCCCGAGAGCGATTGAAGCGCATTGTCGCGTTCCGTAACGATCAATTCATTCAGTTCATTGCGGGCCTCTTCAATGCCGACTTCGGCCTGACTAGCCGAGGTTTCTGCATCGCTCAAGCCACCTTCAACGCGCGACAGTTCAAGGCTTGCGCTTATGACGTTGACCCTTGAACCATGGCCGCTTTTGAAAAGTTTCTCTCGCATTTCCACGGCTTCGCGAACCAGTTTCAATTGGTTCTTCAAGTTAAGGGCCTGTTTGCGGTAGATGGAGACGGTAGAGCGGCGCTGTTCAATTTTACTCTGCAGAACGGATTGCTGGCCGGCGATACGCTCGCGCGTTGCCTGTAAGGTTATAAGCGCTTCTTCAACCAACACTGGATAACGTGCCGCAAGATCACCAAAATCAGGGTCTGCCCCGTTGATCTGAGCGCGCAGACGGATTTCTTTTATGCGAAGTGAAGTTTCGCGGGCTTTGATCTGATCAAGCTCCGCTTTTCTTTGCGTGGGGTCAAAGCGGATCAAGGGCTGTCCCGGCAAGACATGATCGCCGTCCTGAACCAATATTTCCCGCACAATCCCTCCTTCGAGATGTTGCACGACTCGCTGGTTTCCGGAAGGTACGACTTTGCCAATCGTTTTTGCCGCCGTCGTTACTGGCACGAAGTAAGACCAGCCAACAGCAAAGGCTATAAATGCAAGTATCAACAGCAACGTCGTTACTGCCAATCTGGACGGTCCTAATTCCTCAAGCACAGCTTCCCGGGTTAAATGCTTCATTTGTCCACGCGGAATATAATGCCGATTGAAGTCTTTGAGTTGCTCGTTTCTGTTTTCCGTCATTGTTTCAACTTGTCAAAGCTCGGGTGGATTTATGATCAATGAGTGCAGGTTGAGACAGCACTTCTTCAGGTGTGCCGATCCCAACAACGCTGCCGTGATCAAGTAAAATAAGCCGGTCGCATAACCGCATGTGACTGGGCCGCTGCGTAATCATAAGGATTGTTTTTTGCCCTCTGAGTTTGGCCAATGTAGACAGGAATTGGCGTTCATCCGCATCCTCCATTGAGCTTGCGGGTTCGTCCATAATGATGACCGGACTGTCACGAAGAAACGCGCGGGCCAGCGCCAGTTGTTGCAAAAATCCCTGTGGGACCTGTGCTTGAACGCCCTCGCGGAACTGCGTCAGCAAGCCCTCAGGCAAAGCTTCAATCTTATGCAGGATGCCGGCCATTTCACAGGCCGCCTTTACGCGTTCGATACTGGCCGTCGGGTCTGAAATAAGGATGTTATCCAGCAACGTTCCGGGAAACGAATGGTTGGTTTGCGGCACATAGGCAATCGTCTGTCTGAGTGTAATTGGCCGCAGTTGCCGGATATCGACTCCGTCCAGAGTGACGGCACCTGCCTGTGGCCGATAAAGACCAAGAGCAAGCTTCATAAGTGTTGTCTTGCCGGAACCGCTGTGGCCGATCACCCCGATCATTTCTCCGGGGTTAACAATAAAGTTAACCCCGAGCACCGCCGGATTTGCATCCGTTGAATATCGCATGCTGACCCTGTTGAAACCGATTTCACCCTCAAATCCGATACTGGTCATGGGATAGTCGTTTGGCTGTTGCTCTTTTTCAAATGACAGAAGCTTCAACAATTGATCGAAACTCTGGCGCACCTGTTCGACGCGACCGACAAGGCTGAAAGCGACCTGCACAGGGGTTAACACGCGCCAGACCAGCATCATGGTGGCGATCAGGGCGCCGATGGTAATATCGCCGGACATGGCCAGAAAAACACCGAACACCAACGTTGCTGTTCCACTCAGGATCATCAAACTCTGGGACAAATCCTGTGATATGCCCTGGGCACGGGCAACCTCATGATTTGCCCATGAAGCATCAGCAGAAATTTTCCGAAAGCGCTTCAACCATGTTTCTTCGCCACCCAATTGCTTGATCGAACGCATCCACCACATGATTTCGACAAGATAACTATACCGTTTGGAGCGGTCATCTCCCGCTTCAACCGTCCGCAGCTTGATTTCCGGCATCGCAAAATAAGCCAGAACGATATAAGCGAGTCCCAGAACAATTGGCACCAGGACCAAGGGGCCACCCAATGCCATGATCACACCAAGGAAAATAACGGCAAAGGGCAGATCAAGAATCAACGTCGTTAAGGGCCCGGTGAAAAGCTCGCGGAACGTCGAAAATTCTCTAATGCGGGTAACTTGACCGCCAACCGGCGCGCGTTCGGTAAACAACGGTGATAAATATATGATATGCTCGAAAACCCGTTGACTAATCAGATAATCGAGCCGTGCGCCAGCTGAAGCCTGCATCGAAGCACGGGCCAGTCTCATGGCAACATCAAAACATGTCGCGACACCAACGCCAGTCAAAAGAGCGAACAGCAGTTCGTGCGATTCCTTAGCGATTACCTGATCGTAAATGACCATAATCGACAGTGGCACCAGTAGTGACAAAACATTGATCACAAAGGATAGAGCCAGACAACTGATCAACAATCCGTGCACGTTTCCAAGAATACGTCGTAGCCAATTGTTGGGCTTCTCATTGGCGATCCGACTGTCATCGTCTATCGGCTTGATGGATAAAATCATGCCATCTTTAAGTTTCTTCACGCGCTCTGTGTGGATTGGTTTAGCACCATCCAGTATTTCAAACCCTTCGGTATTCCTGTTCAAGACCGCAACCGGCTGCCCAGACTTTGGGAACAACAAACAGGGACAAAGGCGATCAGAAATTTTTTTCGACGCGATATCTATTCGCTCACTTCGAAATCCAAGCCTTGCCAGGATATCGCGGAGATCGGCGGCATCTAGATAAGATGTGCCGACCGGTAATGCTTCAACCAATTGACGCGCGCCACCCTGCCAACCTAGGGCATCCAGAAGCGTTACCAGGCACGCCGAAGACGGATCAAGACCCTGACCATGCCCAAACCGGCGCAACAGGACCTTGAGCCATTCAGAGGACAAGTCCTGTGGCTCGGTTTGATGAAGCGTGATATGTCTCATGTAAGGGCAATCATTGTTTAATTCACCGGCGCCATGCTGTTTGGATGAATCTCAGTAACCAAACCGCGGTCTACTTTCAGAACTTTATCGGCAATTCGAATGAGTGATGGGCGAGAGGTGACAAGAATGACTGTTGATCGGCCGCGCAAGCCCTCAATAATGCCACGCAAACGATTATCCGCATCCATATCGAGTGCCGAATTGGCTTCATCGAGCAGTACCAGTTTGGGGTTGTCCGCCAATGCTCTGACGAGTGAGATCATCTGCTGCACACTACCGGCCAGGCTTTCCGATGCGACGTCTCCAACAACGGTCCGCAATCCCTTGGGCATTTGTGCCAAATCACGATCAAGCCCCAGTGCCTCTGCGATTTTGAGGGCTTCGGGCAAGGCCGTGCGACCTTTAAATTTGGTCAGGTTGTCAAGGATTGTGCCTCGGTAAAGCACGCCCTTTTGCCCGGCATATCCAATTTGCCGGCGCAGGAGTTCGAAATCGATTTGACGCGAATCAATTTCATCAATCAGGAATGTCCCCTCGTCAGGCTGAACAAAACCGGTGAACAATTCCAGTAATGCCGATTTGCCACCCCCTAAAACACCTGTAACGGCGACAATTTCCCCCGCGCGGATGCGCAGATTTACATTTTTGAGTATTGGCCATTCCGGCCGCCCCCTATGTACCGTCACATGATCAAGCGCGAAGTTACCGACAAGTTGATGATCTGTCTGAGTTTCGGGCTGTTGCTTGTGCTCCTGACGCATATTCAACAGTTCGTCCAGGCGTTCTTCGGCCAGTTTCAGGTTTTGCGACTGGACCCACACACCGATCATCCTGATCAGCGGCTGCACAGCGCGGCCTGCCAGCAAAGTGCAGGCAACCAGCGACCCGCTACTCAAATTTCCGGCAATAACTAATTGTGATCCAAACGCAGCGACAGCGAACATCGCGATCGTCCCGAAGATAGGCCCGAGTGCACGCACAGCAGAGGATAGGAAAGCTTCCTTGCGCACCGTTTCGGCGAGTGGCCTCAGCAGCGCCTCGTAACGCCGCGTCATTTGCGCCTCCAGACCCAGCCCCTTTACTGAATGAATGCCGTTCAGAACTTGGAAAACAAAATTGTATCGATGATCGTCCATTTCACTGCGACGGCGAACGATGGCATCAAGCCGCATCCCCATCACAAAGGCAAATAAACCTGCAACACCGACAACAGCAAGCGGGGCAAAAACCAGCTCTCCGGAAATGAGATAGATAATGGTGAGGAAGACGGCAACGAACGGCAAGTCAGAAACCGCGACGAGCCCTTGCCCGGAATGGAAATCGCGCAGTTGTTCGATTGCCGAAATCTGATCCATATGTGTGCCGGGCGGGGTCAGTTCAAATGCCTGAATATCGGCATGAAGCACTTGGTTGACAGCGCGCCTTGAAATTGCATGTTCGAACCGGGCCGACTCCCAACTCGTTATGTAGCTCCGGATACTTCTTAGGATAAGATCCAGCACAACGACGACGCCAAGTCCGGCAACCATCATGGAAAACGTATTGACAGCGATGTTCGGAATAATTTTGTCATACACATGCAGGATGACGAGTGGCAGGGCCAACGTCAGTATGTTCAGGCAAAGCGACGCGATCAGGATATCTGCACGCCCAAGTGCAACCCGGCTCAGAGATCTTAGAAAACTGGTCCGTTTTCTGGATGTTCCAGACTGTTGCGTGCTGGCAATTGCCAATACAGAGACTCCCAAGGGCATTGGCCCGCTACGCTAATCTAACAGGTGTATAGCTGTTAAACCTGAAAGCAGGCTTAACAATACGTGCTAATGCCGGCAAAGTCCTCGGCTTGTAAGCTCATCGGGATGATCATGCTCAATTAGTGTAAGGAATCTGCAAGTTGTTACCTATATAGTAAAGCCTATTAGGGAAATAGAAAACATTCCCAAGCGACAGAAAGGCTTGTTTTAATGGCGCTTCCCACCAATCAATCGGTTAATAACGATCTTTTCGATCTTCAATCCGGTTCTAATAGTGATGATGCTGAAGCCCATAACTTCGGCAATGTCTCGCTGACTCCGCAAGCCACGATTGCATTAGAAAATGACATTACCTTGTCGAGTGTTCATATGGGAAGTAATGACACGCGCGGGCCCGCTGAAAAACCAGAAGACGACGGCGGTCCGTCTCTTTTTCAATCTGGCGGAAATGAAATCAAGAGCTATGAAGTACGGATCACGCACGATCTGGTTCAAACGGCTGTCGATGCTGTTGGCCCGGCAGGGATTCCAATTCCATTTGAGGCTACCAGTAACGGCAATGCGTTCATCGTCATTCAGAACCTGCCGCAAGGCTTAGAGCCATCCGTCGGCACACGCAATGAAGACGGCAGCGTCACCGTCCGCGGCGATCAGATTGATGAACTCGTCCTTGTCGTCGACAAAGAAAGCTTCAGGGATAGCAGCGGCATTGGTGAAATCCTCATTACGGTCAACGGTTCCAATGTCGAAATCACCAACGGATCAGACCAGGACAGCGCTGCTACGCCAGATTTGGCGCGGCCACCGTTTCTGCCGTCTGAACGTTTTGGTGATAGCGATGCCCGTGGGAGAGGATTTGGTCGAAACCAGCGCCTTGATGAAGAGCAGCGCCTGATTGATGAGCGTAATGCCAAACTTGCGAACACCAATGACGTCGACAGCACTGCTGAGCGGCCTCATTTGGCTGCGACGGATGTCGCGGGCGTGGAAGATGGTGCGATAAAGCTCGATATTTCGGCAAATCTTACTGACACCGACGGATCGGAAAAACTCAGCATTACGATTTCCGGAATTCCTGCTGGCTCACAGCTGTCCTCATACGGCCAAGCCCTGGAGATCAATAACGGCAGTGCTAAAATCAGGCCTGAACAGCTCAGCGATCTGGCCATTACGCCGCCAAGCGGATTTACCGGTGAAATTGCTCTCGTTGTTACGGCAACCTCGACAGAGCAAAGCAACGGCGATACATCCAGCGCCGTCTCATCGCTCAATGTTATGGTGCGAGAAGAAGTTACCGGCACAAATTCCTCAGAGAGAATCAACGGCAACAACGAGGCGCAGGTCATTAATGCCGGAAACGGGAATGACGATGTTCGGGCTGCTGGCGGGGACGACCTGATTGATGGCGGTGCCGGGAATGACGCGCTGCGTGGTGAAGACGGCAACGACACTATTTATGGCGGCAGTGGCAATGACACAATTTACGGCGGTAACGGCGACGATACCCTGACCGGTGGTTCTGGCAAAGATACACTGGATGGCGGCGCTGGAAATGACACCATTGTGCTGGACGGCAACGATGACTCCACCGATGTCATTAAAGGCGGCACTGGCACGGACAGAATAATAACCAACGACGATGGCGATTTCACATTGGCCGGTTTTGCCAATAACAATAGCATTGAAATTGTCGATGGCGGCACCAGCACCAGCAACATCAATGGAACGAGCGCCAACAATACCCTGGATTTCCGAAATGCCGAGCTTCGGAATATCAATGCGATAAATGCGGGAAGCGGTGCCGACACGGTCTACGGTTCGAGCGGGAATGACACCATAAATGGTGAAGACGGTAATGATATTCTTAATGGGATGTCCGGCAACGATGTTATCGACGGCGGCAACGGTAACGACAAGCTATATGGCGGAGACGGCGACGATACCCTGACTGGTGGATCCGGCACAGACACGCTGGACGGTGGTAACGGCAACGACACGTTCATCCTGAATGGCAGCGCCGACGCAAGCGACATCTTAAAAGGCGGCAGCGGCACCGATAGCATTGTTACCAATGATGATGGCGATTTCACTTTGGCCGGTTTTGCCGGGAACAACAGTGTTGAAGTTGTCGATGGCGGCACCAGTACCAGCAACATCAATGGCACGAGCGCAAACAATACCCTCGACTTCCGTAATGCCGAGCTTCGCAATATAGGTCAGATCAATGGCGGCGCCGGCAACGACAAGATCTATGGCTCTGACGGCAATGACACCATTAATGGTGAAGCTGGCAATGACAGTCTCTATGGCGGTGACGGCAATGACACCCTTAACGGTGGTGCTGGTGCCGATCTGCTTTATGGCGAAGCCGGGAACGATGTCCTTAATGGCGGCAGTGACAACGACAAGCTTTATGGTGGCGACGGCAATGATACCCTGATCGGTGGTGCAGGAACGGACACGCTTGATGGTGGAAATGGCGACGATACATTCATCCTGAACAGCACCGATGACGTTAATGACGTCCTGAAAGGTGGGGCCGGCACCGACCGCGTTGTCGCCGATGACGACGGCGACTTCGCCTTCAAATCCTTTGCATCCAACAACGGGATTGAAATTGTTGATGGTGGCAGCAGCACCAGCAATATCAACGGAACAAGTGCAGGCAACACTCTGGATTTCCGAAATGCCGAGCTTCTCAACATCGGACAGATCAATGCCGGTGACGGTGCCGACAAGGTCTACGGTTCTGCCGGTGATGACACCATCAATGGTGAAGCCGGTAACGACACGCTTTATGGCATGGCCGGGAACGATACGATTGATGGCGGCAGCGGCAACGACAAGCTCTATGGCGGTGACGGCAATGATACGCTTATAGGCGGTGACGGAACAGATAGACTTGATGGTGGGAATGGAGACGATACGTTTGTCTTGAATGGCGCACAGGACGTCAACGACACGGTGCTTGGCGGAGCCGGTAATGATACCATTCGCGCTGGCGCCGACGGTATTCAAATGAAGGGCTTTGGTACATCAAACTCCGTTGAGAACATTGAAGGTGCCACAAACGGCAGCACATTCAGCGGCACCAGTGCCAACAACACCTTCGATTTCCGGAACACGACAATTAACAATATCGACAAGATTGATGCCGGCGCAGGCAACGACAAGGTCTATGGCTCTCAAGGTGCCGATACCATTGAAGGCGGTGCCGGCAATGACATCTTGTACGGCGAGGATGGCAACGATCTGATCCATGGCGGCAATGATGCCGATAAACTGTTCGGCGGCAATGGAAACGATCAGCTCTTTGGCGATGCCGGCAATGATCAACTCGATGGCGGCGCAGGGTCAGATACGCTTTATGGCGGGACCGGCAATGACACGATGACCGGCGGGGACGGCGATGACCTGTTTCACTTCGGCTCTGGCGACGGCGCCGACATCGCACACGGCGGCCAGGGCTGGATGGACAGCATTCATCTTGACGGCGTTGACAATGGGCCAGGTGAAGGCGCTTGGGAAATCCAACTTGCAAGTGGCTCGATTGAAGAACAGGCGGATGGTTATCTGGCGTTGACGCACGATTCATCGGGCACAATTACACTCTCTGACGGCAGTGAATTGCAATTTGACGGCATAGACCGTATTGAATGGTAACAAGAAGGGTTCGGTTAGCGCCTTCATGGCATAAACCATCACGTAGTTGATAAAATATTTGTAACAGCTGGTCAGCAGCTGGCAGGAAAAGACGTGCTCAAGTGGGTTTTTGGCAATAACCGCTCGGAAAAAGCGGCTCATCAAGCTCCTCCATACGAAGTGGCCCGTGATAAGGCCGCGAATGGCTCTATTGATGAACGCACTCGCCTTGCGCGATGTGAAGATTTGCCGCCAGAGTTTCTATACTATTTTGCAACGGACAAGAATCCTGGTGTCCGCGCCGCCGTCGCACATAATATTGGCACGCCTTTGCAAGCAGACATTCTGCTGGCCAAGGATCGGGAAGCCTCGGTCCGCTCGGCGCTGGCAAAAAAAATCGCTAAAATTCTACCGAATATCAGGCCTGACCAAAGTGAAAAACTGGCCGAACTCGCTTTCGAAGTGCTGGAAATTCTTGCCGAGGACCAAGCAGTTCAGGTCCGCAAGATTATCGCCGAATCGATCAAGTCGCTGGATAACGTCCCAAAACCGATCGTGCAATTATTGGCTCGTGATCTTGAAGACAGTGTTTCCATGCCAGTCCTGGAATTCTCGCCTTTGCTTGAAGAACAGGATTTACTCAACCTGATCTTAACGGGCATCAGCAGCAAGTGTCTGGCAGCGGTATCTCGACGTGAGGACCTGACTGTCGAACTCATCGATACAATCGTTAAAACCCATGATGATATCGCGGTTGAGGCTCTGATCGAAAACGAAAAGGCCAACATCCCGAAAAAAACTATGGATAAAATCGTCGATGCATCGACAAGTCGTGAGAGATGGCAATTTGCCCTGGCGTCACGCAAGAGCATACCCGCTGATACACTTTTTCGGCTATCAAGGTTCGCGACTGAAGCGGTCTTAAAACGCCTGCGTACTAGATCGGATCTCGGCGAAGAACTTCATGCTGAATTACAAACTGCGGTTGAGCACAGGGTAGAAGAAACCTTTGAACAGCCGATATCCATGAACCCTGAAGATATGGCATACAAAAAAGCAAAAGCTCTCAAGGATGCGGATGAGCTGAGTGAAACCAGGATCCTCTCGGCGATATCAAATAATGACCGACCATTTGTTGATGCCGCTCTAGCCGTTCTTGCTGGCCAACCAATGGGAGATATTCGCAATTTACTGAAAATGCAGAGTGCCAAATCTGTTTTGGCGCTCACCTGGAAATGCGGTTTGTCTATGAAAACGGCCCTAGCCATACAGGAAAAAATCCTGTGCCTCCCCTTTGGCAAGATGTTGCGTCCGACCGCTGGCGGCGCCTATCCAATGTCAGCTGACGATCTGTCCTGGCAATCCGAACTTTTGTTTGATTAGACGTCTATGCATTCACTTAAGCATATTTCCCAGTGTTTGATTGGAAATGGCTCAGGAATGATCTGTCCGCTCAGGGTCAGAAGCGGACTAATTCAGTGACCCAGTGTTATCGCCCGCTTCTAGCCATTTTCCGACTTTCTAGCTCGAGTATGGTGACGCCTGTTTCCGCACCAAGAGCATTTTTCTTGTGAATCTCGACAGTTCACAGTTGGTTGATTTGTGCGTGACTATAAAATCCAATATTTGACTGCGCCTGATTAAAGTAAATCCTGATACAGGAGTTTTGAAAATGCGCGTTTCTACTGGTGTTGTCTTTGCCGCTGCGGCTTTAACCGTTGCTGCTTGCCTGCCTACCTTCGAAACATCACATCAGTCGACAGCATTAGTAGAAGTCTCAGCGTTTACTGAAATCGAAACGCCATTTGTCCACGTCTGGCGAAAACCTAGTCACCCATTTTCTGGTGCTGCGGTTATTGATATCGATGGCGACGGCAAGATGGAAGTTTTTGTCGGCGGCGGACGCGGGCAGAAGGATATGTTGTTGTCTTATCAGAACGGCAAGCTTGTCGATATAGGAAGTGCCCAGAATTTTTCTGTCTCCGGCTATGCAACTTATGGCGCTGCATCTAGTGATATTGACGGCGACGGTGATGTTGATCTTATCGTCGCTCGTGACGACGGAGTTACTGTCTACATTAATGATGCCGGTTTACTCACGGCTCGTCCGCGCATCATTCAACCGCCGGAAGATACATCCTTCCTCAGCGTTGCGATCAGTGACATCGAAGGTGATGGAGATGCTGATATTTATGTGTCCGCTTTTGTCTCATTTCCTGCATTCAAAAGCGCGACTTTTAATGACCCTCGCCATGCACGGGCAAATGTTTTGCTCCGCAATGACGGCGATTTTTCGTTTACGAATGTGGCAGTGGAAAGTGGTACGACTGGAAAGCAGAACACATTTCACGCGACCTTTGCCGATCTCGATGGAGACCGTGACGCTGATATGATTTTGTCGCAGAACACCGGCGAGATTGAGATATTGGAAAATAATGGTGACGGGACATTCAAAGACCGTCCAACAAACTCCGGTTTCGGTTTTTGGATGGGGCTTGCGGTTGGCGATATTGACGCTGACGGTGATCCGGACATATTTGTGTCAAACATCGGATCATCGATCCCAGATTTTCTGACGAAAGGCGATTTGACCAATAGTCAACGCCACAACACTGAGTGGGCGTTGCTAAAAAATGATGGCAAGTTTCAGTTCACTGACGTTTCAGAAAAGTGGAAATTGCGTGGGTACGGATTCGCGTGGGGCGCGCAGTTTGAGGACCTTAACCTTGATGGTATGACGGACCTTTTGGTTGCACAAAACTATATTAAATGGCCACTGCACAAACTGAGCCCATTACCTGCAAAAGCGTTACTGCAGTTGGACGCTCCGGAAGGGCGAGGCTTTTATCAAGTAGAAGGACTTAATTTGGATAACCGGTATTTTGGTCAGTCGCCCATCATCGTTGATTTAGATGCCGATGGCCGCGCAGATGTCCTTTGGTTAAATATGGACGGGCCGCTGCGGGCTTTTCTGAATAAATCAAAAGGAAACTTCCTTACCGTTCGCATGCCAGACAACGTGGCTACGTATGGTGCGAAGGTGACAGTCGTGACCAACGACGGCAATAAATTGGTGCGGCAGGTCATCGCATCGACCGGATTGATGACAGACCCGACGCCAGATGTGCATTTCGGCTTAGGGAAAACCTCCGTTGTAGCGCGTGTTGTCGTTGAACGAACGGATGGTACCAAAAGCATTATTGAATCACCGCAAATCAACAGCATTATTGGATTGCCGTGAAAGGTTCAGTAATAAAAAAAAGAAGCAGTTTAAGGTCTGTCGAAATTATAGATTTTGGCTGTGTCAATTTAGGGCCATATTATTTCCCGCTTTGGGTCAGAAGCGGACTAATTCAGTGGCCCGGTGTTATCGCCCGCTTCTAGCCAATACCTAACTTCAGTTGCGTCTGCTAGGCCCTATTCGTTCAATTGGTGTTCCCGAGTGACAACGAGGAATGACAGGAAATTCATGCGTCAAAAAATACGCATAGGTGCCGTCAGGAAAATCGGGCGATATGACTTGAGTGGGCAGTGTCAGAGTAAACTGGCTTGAGACCGGCAGGTCCGGCCTTTAGCCTCTGTGGATGAAAAATCCATTCCGCTATTTCAATAGTTCGCCTGAGGTCATTCGCCTCGCTGTGATGATGTACATCCGTTATCCGCTGTCGTTACGGCAGGTCGAGGACATCCTATTCGAACGCGGTATCGACATTTGCCACGAAACTATACGGTTTTGGTGGAACCGCTTTGGTCCAATGTTCGCAGCTGAAATACGGAAGCGCCGGATAAATCACTGTTCGTATTCAAATTGGCGTTGGCACCTGGACGAAGTGTTCGTGCGGATCAATGGCGAGACGCATTATCTGTGGCGTGCGGTGGATCACGAAGGTGAAGTGCTAGAAATCTTTGCCACGAAACGGCGAGATCGCAAGGCTGCGCTCAAATTTCTGAGGCGGGCAATGAAGCGGTATGGACGTCCAAAAGTGATTGTGACGGACCGGCTTCGGTCATACAGGGCAGCGCTGAATGTAATCGGGAATGCTGCCGAGCAGGAGTGCGGTCGCTGGCTCAACAATCGAGCCGAAAATTCGCATCAGCCGTTTCGACGACGAGAGGGCGCGATGTCGAAGTTTCGGGACGTAAAGACCTTGCAGAAATTCGCATCAGCCCACGCCTCAATTCACAACCATTTCAATCATGAACGTCATTTAAATTCTCGTGCAACTTTCAGGCAGAACCGATCCGCCGCGTTGGCCGAGTGGCGACAACTTAGAGCCTGACCCGAATGCTTCGAAGTTTTCCGCGACAGGTTCCGTTTAGACTGACAGTGCCTCTCAATGGGATGAAACGGCGACAAAAAGGGACCCAACTGTGCTGAATGGGCAGAGGTTCTCTCCCTTCACACGGCAGGGGTCACAGGTTCAATCCCTGTCGCGCCCACCATTCGATTCCAAATATCCAGTAGGCATTGTCACGTTAATTAACTTCCCCGATATTCAGCACGAAATGCTGCGGGTATGACGATCCCTCGTGCACCATATACGGTGCCGATCAATTATCTAATCAGTTAACGTGACAATGCCAACGTGACAATGCCCCCATTTTAATTCAGTGGCTGGTTTTCGCGCTGTTGTAAAAAGGTCCAGAGATTTCGGATCAGAGTATTATGATTGCGCATGAGACGGTGCAGGCGGATGTCGACGTCGATGGCCCAATCCCTGGTGCCGGCCCAGGTCAGCAGTTTTGCTTCTATGTCAGGCTCGACCATTGTATAGGGCAGCCAGGCAACGCCAAGACCGTTGCGGGCACGGATCCGCAGCGCGCCGCTCAGCGAGTTTTCATAAATCGGGATCAATTTGGCACTCATATTCCGACTTTTGAGGATAGGCTCGACATTCCAGCCAATCGGTGCGGATGGCCCGAACCTGAGAAACGGAATAGTCGTATCCGCGCCGCCATCGATGTCGTACATGGGTTTACCTTCGGCATCCGGCTTGCATATTGGTATCAGCTGGTCACGTCCGATAATCAGGGATTCAAAATCCGGGCTGGGATAGATGCCACGAGCATGTTCGCTCTCGTAAGATATGACGAAATCAACTTCGCCCCGATTAAGGTCTGACACACAGTTTTCAAGATCATCGGCGCGCAGCCTGGAAAGGATCGGGCCGAAGGATTCCTCGATGGCCTGTAACCAGGTCGGATAGAAGCGCCAGCCAATCGAGTGTTGCGCGGCAAATCGGACGACGTACTTGTCCGGTTGAGCCAGGGCATCAAGGATAAGTTTGCGTTCGTTCTCGATCCGCGTCAGCGCCTGATTACCGGCTTCCAGTATTTGCTCTCCGGCAGACGTGAGGATGACTGGATGGCTGGATCGGTCGACAAGCAAAGTCCCGACCCATGCCTCAAATGACTTTATACGACGGCTGAATGCGGACTGGCTTATGTTGTTCAAAAGCGCAGCATGGGAGAAATTCCCCGTCTTTTTGAGGCTAGCGAGATCTATAATCCATTGTGTATCCATGGTTTTTTATAACTATGCAAAAAACGCATTATGTATCGCAAACATAACATTGGCCCTGTCCGGGTAACCAAGTCAATAATTTAACAATTATAAAAAGCGCCAGGCGGCCATTCTCTTGCATGACCTGTCGCGGGTTTCAGGGGTAGATTGTGCTCGGTTTAGACAGATTTCCACGTGTTTCATTGTGCCATCGTCCGACGCCGTTGGAGGCGATGCCGCGGCTAAATGATGTCTTGGGCGGCCCGAATTTCTGGATCAAGCGTGATGATTGCACCGGTCTGGCGAGCGGTGGCAACAAAACAAGGAAACTCGAATTCCTGATCGGCGACGCCATTGCCCAGGGGGCTGATATCGTCGTAACGCAGGGTGCGGTGCAGTCCAACCATGTGCGCCAGACCGCAGCAGCGGCATGCCGGTACGGGCTTGACTGCCATGGCCTGCTGGAACGCCGCGTTACCAAAACAGGAAACGATTACGAACATACGGGCAATGTTTTTCTCGATCATTTGTTCGGTGCCACCCTGGAATTTCGCCCGCCGGGACTGAATATGAATGAAGAAGCTCAAACTGCAGCAGAAAAGCTTCGCCAGCAGGGTCGCCGCCCATATGTCATTCCTGGCGGCGGTTCTAATGAGATCGGTGCTCTCGGCTATGCTGAGTGCGCAGAAGAACTGGTCGCACAGGCCAACGATCAGAATATCAAGATCGACTGGTTGGTGATGGGGACCGGCAGTACCGGCACGCAAGCCGGGTTGCTTGCAGGTTTGCATGTCATCGGATCAGACATCCCGGTTATGGGTGTAAGTGTTCGACAGAAACAAGAAATACAAATCAAAGCGGTCCACGCACTCGCGGAGAAGACCGTCAAAAAACTAAACGGAGGCAATATCCCGGTCAGCAAGGTCATTGTCGAAGACGGTTATGTCGGTGAAGGCTACGGCGTTCCGGCGCAATCGACTCTCGAGGCTATCAAGCTGGCTGCTCGACAGGAGGGCATACTTCTCGACCCGGTTTATTCGGGAAAAGGGTTTGCCGGGATGATCGGCTTAACGCGCTCAGGCTTCTTCGGCGCAAATGATAATATCGTCTTTCTGCATACCGGTGGATCGGCGGCATTGTTTGCGTACGAAGATGTGTTGTCCGACGCGGCCGACTGAAATTTCGGCAGACCTGACAGGTAAAGGTTTCACGATTCACAAACCATGGGAGCTGAATAATGACAAACTCAACAGACGACTATAAAGACCTCGATCGCCGCACGTTTCTGCGTATGGCGGGTATCGCCGGTGCCGTTGGTGTCACAGCCAGCGCTTTCCCGATCAATTCTGTGGCCTGGGCCAAAAAAGGTGGCACACTGTCGATGCTGATCCAGCCGGAAGTGCCGACCCTGGCGAGCTATCTCAGTACGTCGATGCCGGTCGGACAGGCCGCCAGCAAGGTTTACGACGGCTTGCTGGAATACAACTTTGATCTCAGTCCACGCCCGGCGCTTGCGGAAAGCTGGAATATTTCCACTGACGGTCTGACGCTGACCTTCAAAATCCGCAAGGGCGTGAAATTCCACGATGGCAAACCGATGACCGCGGAGGACGTCCGCTACTCGATCATGGAAGTTCTGAAACAGTTCCACCCGCGCGGTAAAAGTAACTTCAGTCTGATCACCAAAGCTGAAGTGCCGGACAGCCACACGCTCGTCCTCACCCTGGCATCGCCATCGCCGTCGATGATCATGGCCTTTTCCGGTTACGAATCACCCATTCTGCCGAAACACCTTTTCGAAGGAACGGATGTTCAAAAGCACCCGAACGCAAATGAGCCGATCGGCACCGGCCCCTACAAATTCACTGAATGGAAGCGCGGCCAGTATTTGCGCCTTGATCGTTTCGATGACTATTGGTCGAAAGATGAGCCAAAGGTTGATCGCATCGTCATCCGCACGATTCCGGACTCCTCGACACGCTCTGCCGTTCTGGAAAAGGGTGAAGCCCATGTCGCCGGTTTTGGCGCGGTGCCCTACAACGACGCTGCACGTCTGGCCAAGCTTTCCAGCATTACAGTCACCAAGCAGGGCTATGAAATGTTTTCGCCAATAGGCGAGCTGGATTTCAATACCAAGGTGAAGCCGTTTGATGACAAGCGTGTGCGCCAGGCAGTCTGCTATGCCATTGATCGCAAGTACATCTCCGAGAATATCTGGTTCGGCTTTGCCAGACCGGCAACCGGCCCGATCAATTCGAACTTCGCGGCCTCGGGTCTGTATACCGATAAGGTCAAGAGATACGACGTGCCAAATGCTCTTGAGCTGGCGGAAAAGCTTCTCGACGAAGCCGGTTATCCGCGCAAGGCCGGCGCAGACCGACTGGAAATCACGCTGGATGTAACGCCATATGGTGAAGAGTGGCAGCGTTTTGGCGAATACGTTGTGCAGCGACTGGCCAAGATCGGCGTCAAGGCGACGATCCGCTATGAAGATGTCGCGACATGGCTTAAGCGGATTTATACCGACTTTGACTTCCAGATCACCGCAAACTGGCTCAACACTTTCGCCGACCCGGCGCTTGGTGTGCATCGCCTTTATCACTCTGAGGAAATCAAACCGGGCACTGTGTTCAAGAATGCTGCCCGCTGGTCATCGCCCAGAACGGACGAGTTGATGAACCTGGCGAAAGTCGAACCCGATCCGAAAAAGCGTGCCGCTTACTATCATGAGTTCCAGCAGATACTCTGTGAAGAAGTGCCGGTGGCATGGTGTGTCGAAATCCTTTTCCCGACCGTTCTTTCAAAGAATGTGAAGGGGGTTGTGGATACGTCACTCGGGTTGGCGGGGACCTTCCGAAGCGCCGAACAGATCTGAACACGTTAGCAAGCGTGAACGGGGCAGCGCCACAAGCGCTGCCCCGGGATCGTGCATTAATGCTGACTTGTCCTCATCCTTCAGGTCACGGAAGTGGATCTCGCTATGAATGATTTTATCAAGGCCAGACTGATCTTTATCGTCCGGCGTTTGTCGCAGGCGGTGCCGGTCATTATCTGCATCGCATTCATGAATTTCTTTTTGATACATATGGCACCGGGGAATCCGGCGGACGTCATGGCAGGTGAAGCCGGTTCGGCAACACCGGAATATATGGCGATGTTGCGGGCTCAGTTTGGTCTCGACCAGCCATTATATGTTCAGCTGTGGGAGTATATGCGGCACGTCATGTCCTTTGATCTCGGGTTTTCATGGCGTCATAACATGCCGGTGTTTGATCTTATCCTGGACCGTCTCGGACCGACCTTGCTGTTGATGGTGACAACGCTGTTCCTGTCCGTCGGCGTCGGTATCCTGCTGGGTCTGATCGCCGCGACGCGTGTCGGCAGCTGGCGCGATACAATGATCTCCATTCTTGCCATCGTGTCCTATGCAACGCCTCTGTTCTGGGTTGGCCTGATGCTGATCCTGTTGTTTTCGCTGAAGCTGGACTGGTTGCCAGCGACCGGCATGGAAAACGTCGTCATGTTTTATGAAGGTTGGGATAGAGTTGTCGACATAGCGCAACATCTGGTCTTGCCGGCAATTACACTCTCTCTTTTCTATCTGGCACTCTATACGCGGCTGATGCGGGCATCGGTGCTCGAACAGCACGGTGCCGATTATGTGGTGACGGCGCGTGCCAAAGGAGTAAGCGAGCGCGGTATTGTTTATGGCCACGTACTGCGCAATGCGGTGTTGCCGGTCGTCACAATGGCCGGGTTTCAAGTCGGTGCCATGCTGGGTGGCTCGGTAGTCGTCGAAGCCGTGTTTGGTTGGCCGGGACTGGGGCAGCTCGCATTCCAGACGCTGTTCGCCCGGGACTACAACCTGCTGCTCGGTATCTTCTTCCTGTCGTCGGTTCTCGTCGTCGTCATTAATTTGCTGGTCGACATTCTCTATACGTTTCTTGATCCGAGGATTGAAATGTCATGATTCGCTCAGAAGCTCTCACGGATTTCATGCGCCTGTTCGCGCGCAATCGCGGCGCAGTCATCGGGCTGATTATCCTGCTCACAATCATAATTTTAGCAATTACCGCGCCTCTGATCTTTCCGCTCGATCCATTCAGCAGCGTCGGTGCGCCATTCATGGAACCGTTCGGCGAGCACTTGCTCGGTACTGATCAGCTGGGGCGTGATGTTGCGGCCGGCGTTGTGCACGGGGCGCGGACGTCACTGCTGCTGGCGCTGGTTGCTACGGTTATCTCGATTTTCGTCGGCACCAGCATCGGCTGTTTTGCCGGTTACTATCCGGGATGGATTGGCAACTTGCTGATGCGGGTGACGGAATTTTTTCAGACCATTCCGTCATTTGTATTCGCCATCGTTCTGGTCGCAATTCTGCAACCATCGATGAAAAGCATCGTCATCGCCATTGCCGTCGTGACCTGGCCGCCGGTAGCGCGCCTCGTGAGGGGCGAAATGCTGGCGATCCGCAAACGTGAATTCGTTGAAGCCTGCGTTTCGCTGGGTATGCGTGACATGCGGATCATCTTTCAGGAAATTCTGCCCAACATCCTTTCTCCGATCATCGTGACCGGCTCACTGATGGTGGCGACGGCCATTCTGATCGAAAGCGCTCTTGCCTTTCTGGGTCTCGGTGACCCCAACATTATGAGCTGGGGGTTCATGATCGGTGCCGGGCGCAGTTTCCTGCGGACGGCGTGGTGGTTGTGTGCCATTCCAGGGCTGGCGATCCTGCTGACCGTGCTCAGTATTAATCTGATCGGAGAGGGGCTGAATGATGCCCTGAATCCACGGCTGAGGAACTTATGAAATGACCCAGCCGCTTCTCACGATTTCAAATCTGTCCGTGCGTCTGCCCGGTGGAGGCGACCGTCAATTTGCGGTTGAAAACGTCAGTCTGTCGCTGGCTCGCAATGAAATCCTTTGCGTTGTCGGGGAGTCCGGTTCCGGTAAGTCGATCATGGCGAAGACTGTGATGGGGTTGCTGCCGAAGCGACTGACTGTCGCCGGGGGAAACCTGAATTTCGAAGGCACGGAACTGCTGTCGCTCAAGGAGCATGAACGCCGTGCCATGCGCGGGCATGCTATGGGAATGATCTTCCAGGAACCGATGAGTGCCTTGAATCCGATGCATACCATCGGCGATCAGATCGAAGAAGTCGTCAAGATACACGGCAGGTATAGCAAAACCGAGCGTAAAGAAATGGTCCTCGATATTCTGGCGGCGGCCAAGATGCCGGATCCGTCAAAGATCGTGCACAGCTTCCCGCATCAGCTTTCCGGTGGGCAGCGGCAGCGTGCCATGATTGCCATGGCGTTGATCATGAAACCGGACCTTCTGATTGCCGACGAGCCGACGACTGCGCTCGATGTTACGACGCAGGCCGAGATCCTGGCCTTGATCAAGGAGTTGCAGGCCGAGCGGTCAACAGGGGTTCTGTTCATCACGCATGATATCGGTGTTGTTGCCGAGATCGCCGACAACGTCGTCGTCATGAAGGACGGGGCCGTTGTCGAATACGGCACGACCGAAGAAATCCTGAGCCATCCGAAGCAGGCGTATACGAAGATGCTGATCTCTGCGGTGCCGTCTCTGAAGACGAAGCCGCGCCCGAAGGCGGTTGAGGGTGTGCCTGACGCACTGCAGATCAAGAATCTGGTGAAGACTTATCGCACCGGCGGGCTGTTGACGTCGACGCGTGAAGTACACGCCGTGGCGGACGTCTCGCTGAGCATCCGCAAGGGAGAAACCCTTGGAATTGTCGGCGAATCCGGCTCCGGAAAATCGACACTGGCGCGCTGCGTGATGCGGCTCGTCGATCCGGACTCCGGCACCATTCAATTTGGTGAACATGAACTGGCGATGGCCAGCCGTGCAGAATTACTCCCGTTGCGTCGGCGCATCCAGATGGTCTTTCAGGATCCGTATGGTTCACTTAATCCGCGCCTTTCGGTGGTTAAAATGGTTGAGCAGGGACCCATGTTGCACGGAACCCCAGCCGCCGAAGCGAGAGAGCGGGCGCTTGATCTGCTTAATCTCGTCGGCCTCGATAAATCGGCAGCGAACCGCTATCCGCATGAATTTTCGGGCGGACAGCGTCAACGTATCGGCATAGCCCGTGCGCTTGCGCTGCATCCGGAAATCCTTGTTGCTGACGAGCCTGTATCCGCCCTTGATGTGTCTGTTCAGGCGCAAGTGCTGGAGCTTCTGGCCGACATTCGCGAGAAATTTAAGCTGACGATGATTTTCGTGACCCACGATCTGCGTGTTGCAGCACAGGTATGCGATACCCTCGCCGTGATGCAGTTCGGCAAGGTTGTTGAATATGGTGCGACACACGACATCTTCTCGGCACCGTCCCATGTATATACTCAGAAGCTTCTGGCAGCCGTGCCCGGTAAAAACTGGAATAAAGAAAACGTCCATGACTGAGGTTTTTTGCGCCCGTGCAATCGTGACCATGAACCCAGATCAACCGCTGGCAACCCATGTTGCTGTGGATGATGGCCGTATCATTGCCGTTGGTGACAAAGAAGATGCCAAGGACTGGGGTTTCAAGATTGATGATCGTTATGGCGATAGGGTCATCACACCTGGATTTGTCGAAGGACATGCCCACCTCGTCACGGGGGGAATTTGGGATTTCATATTCGTGGGCGCGCATTCTCGCCCCCATCCTGATGGCCGGCAAATAAGCAGCGTTCGCGACAATGCTGCCGTCGTTGCGCGGTTGCAATCAGAACGTCAGCCAGGGAAGCCAGTTGTTGGCTGGGGTTTTGATCCGATTTTTGTGCCCGGTGCGCACTTGTCGCGCCGGGATCTCGACCATGTCGACAGTACGGTGCCTGTTGCCGCCGTTGCATTCGAACCTGCATCTGATGACGGTCAATTCGGCGGCTCTGGATATGGTCGGATACACGCGGGGTCGTGATGTGGTCGGCCTGGTCACCGATGCGCAAGGCGAACCGACCGGCGTGCTCCGCGAATTTGCAGCTATGTTCCCGATCATGCGCCGGCTGGGCATCGACATCGACGCCCTTGCCAATTCCGAACGGGCGATGGACCGGTACGGCCGCTTGTGCGTCAGGGCAGGCGTTACGACCGCGACCGATCTGCTGAACGGCCTTCCTGATGATGCCGTTGCCATGATGGACGCATATACAGCGGACGAGGATTGCCCGATCCGCCTGCTTGCCGCCTTGAACGCGCTCGGTGGAAAAGCCGAAGATATCAGCGCCCGCGCCGGGGAACTGGCACACAAGTCGACGGAGCGTCTGCGGCTGGGTGTTGTGAAAGTAATGACCGACGGCTCGATGCAGGGCTACACCGCTCAACTGAAGGATCCCTACCATATGGGCAACGGCGATCCGATGTGGAATATCGCCCCCGAACAGTTGAACCGTTTGGTTAGTGTTCTGCATGGCGATAAACGGCAGATGCATCTTCATGCCAATGGCGATCTTGCGGTCGAGGTGGTTGTTCAGGCGTTGGAGGCGGCGGTGGCCTGTCATCCGCGTTGGGATCACCGTCATATCATTCAGCACTTCCAACTGGGAGACGAAAGGCATCTGCGACGCGTCAAAGAAATCGGCGCCGGCGTCAACATATTTGCCAATCACGTCTATTACTTCGGCGACAAGCACGTCGAGATATTGCTTGGCCCCGAACGTGCGGCAAAGATCGACCCCTGTGGCAGTGCGCACCGGGTTGGTGTGCCGATGGCTGTGCATTCCGACTCACCGGTAACGACATTGGCACCTCTGTTCACGGCCGGCGTAGCTGTCAACCGGCGAACCGAAAGTGGCAAAGTGCTGGGCTCTGACGAATGCATATCGGTGATGGATGCGCTTCGGGCGATAACACTGGATGCGGCGTGGACATTGAAGATGGAGCACGAGATCGGGTCGATTGAGCCGGGAAAGTTTGCCGATTTCGCGATTCTTGCCGAAAACCCCCTCGATGTCGATCCGGCTATATTCGGCGACATCAAGGTTCTTGGGACCGTTTCTGGTGGTCGGCATTTTGCAACCTGAGTCTCCCATACCATTAACCGTTGTCAGCGGTTATCTGGGTGCCGGCAAGACGACGCTTATCAATCGGGCAATAACGACGCATGGTCATCCCGGACTGTGCGTCATCGTCAATGATTTCGGCGCGTTGTCGATAGACGCCGAGGTGCTTCGCCGAAATGACGGGCAGACTTTGGCGCTGGCCAACGGATGCGTTTGTTGTTCGGCAGCGTCAGGTCTCTACAAGGCATTCGAAACGGCCCTGACGCTCACCCCCAGACCGACTCAAATTCTGCTTGAAGCGAGCGGCGTTGCCGACCCGGCGCGGCTTATCGCCATTGCTCGGGCAGAACCTGACATGCAGCCTGGAAAAGTAATAACGATGGTCGATGCCGCTAGCTTTGTGGCGGATATCAAGGAAAACCTGAAAGCACCGGATATTGTCAGGCAGTTACAGGCAGCGGATATTGTCCTGCTGTCAAAAACTGATTTGGTTGATTCTGATGCTGTGGTTCTCATCACGAATTTACTGTCAGGGATTGCACCCGATGCGCCTGTTGAGATTTCAAATTCGGAAGATGTCCTCCGACATCTGTTTACAGGGGATGCAGGCACAATTTCCGGCAGGGTCACCAGTAACGGCTTGCTGCATGAGCCGCACAGCCGCTATTCAACCCGGACGATAAGATGCGGAATGCTTGGCGATCGTGATGGGTTCCTTGCCGAGCTGGAGAATCTTGGCCCTGCGTTGATACGCCTGAAGGGGCTGGTTGCACTAGAAGAAAGCCCCACGGTTCAATTGCTCAATGTTGCCGGAGGGCGGGCGCGACTTGAAGTCGTCGACCTTGCCATACCCCCAACGCAGTCCTGCATCACAACGATCGTTGCCCGAGACAGTGACATCGATCAGGCGGTTCAGGCGATCGTCCGGCAGCATTTTACCAAGTACGAGGAAGTTCGCTAACTCCTTAACCGGGCCATTTCTTTTACAAATGACTCGTAAGTAAAATGAGATTCAATTTTTTTTCGGCATTGTCATGTATGGACGCCCCCGATATTGCGAGGGGATGATCAGATTTGATTGGCGATTAAGGTTTGCATTCATGTATCCGGCCTATTGACGCGGCACATGACCACTGGCCCTGATGGAATCCGAAGGAGCGACGTCCAGTCACGTTAACGAGCCTGATACTCGGACAATGCCTTGATATTCTAAAACACGGTTCCGGTTTCATGGATTTCCTTGGCAATTGTCATCATCGCCTTGACCGCTCCGCGATTGCGTTCACCTCTTAAGCACGCCACGTAATCGGTGCTGTGAATATCATCATCCTTGATCACCATCATATGGAACCGGGCATCGCCAATGGCTTCAACTTGCCAGACAACACCAAACCCAAGTCCTGCGGCGACTGCGCCGAGGACCGCTTCCCGGCTGCCGAGTTGCAGCACGACATCGGGACGCACACCCTCCCGCTCCAGGGCATCATTTAGCCTGCGCTGGGTGTTGGAGCCGTCTTCACGAATCAAAAGCGGCTGATTATCCAGATCGCTTATCGTGACGGTTTTGCGTTTCCCCCATGGATGAGCGCGGGGGACGATCAGGACGGGGGTATGTTGCCATAAGGGGACGCCGACGAATGCCGGGTCATCTTCGATATTGGGCATAATCCCGATGTCGACATGCCGGTCCAGGAGTTGCTGGCGAACGAATGCGGTGTTGCCGAGCGTTACATGGAGCTGCACATTCGGATAACTTTTTCTGAACCGCGCGAACATGTTCATGACGATGTGCGGGCCGTCGGCGGCGACCTTCAGGTGCCCGCGTCGCAACTCATTGGAAGCCGTCAGCAGTTCACGGGCTTCTTCTTCCAGGGCAAAAATACGGCGCGTTATGTCGAACAAGGCCTTGCCATCAGCGGTTAGTGTGACGGTTCGTCCCGATCTGTCGAGAAGACGCGTTGTATAGAATTCTTCAAGCGCTTTGACCTGAATGGTCAAGGCCGGCTGGGTGACGCTGAGCTGTTCGGCAGCGCGTGTAAAATTACCTTCACGGGCGACCATATCGAAAGCACGGAGCTGTGTGAAATTCATGGCAAGGGCATCGATAGCTATTAATTAATTTAGAAATATTAAATATAATTATTAATTTGTCTATTTTTTTTGTTTGGTCCTAAAGTTTATATGGCGATCTGATCAGCTGAATAAACCGAAGGAATAGACTTGATGCTTGATAACGGGGCACGTGACGAAGCAATGAAGCTGGCGGTTATGGGCCACGAAGAAAGCATTGCTGCGTTGGCCGCTTTGGTCCGCATTCCAAGCCTCACCGGTGAAGAGGGCAAAGCGCAATCGCACCTGGTCAAATCGCTGAAAAGCATCGGTGCGGAAACGATCGTCGCTGAGCCGGACGTTGCCGAGCTGTTTAAAAAATTTCCCCGTGTCGCCCAGTATCCAACGCACTGGCAGCACGATCTGATTTTGCCTTATGCGGAGTTGCCCACTTATCAGGCTCTCCATGACAGCGGTCTGGAAGAGGTTCTGAACTATCGGGATCGGCCTAACGTTGTTGGTGTATTTGCAGGCACAGGTGGCGGTAAGTCGCTTATCCTCAATGGGCACATCGATACCGTTACGCTGGAGCCCGTCAATGAATGGACGCGGGATCCGTTTGGTGCCGAAATCGTCAACGGCAGCATGTATGGTCGCGGCACATCCGACATGAAAGGCGGCTTGATGGCCGCGCTCATGGCGATGACGTATCTGCGCCGTGCCGGTGCCAAGTTACGCGGCGATGTTATTTTCCAAAGCGTCGTCAATGAGGAACACGCCGGAAACGGCACACTGGATCTGGTTCGTCGCGGGTTCACCGCCGACGCGGCAATTGTGCTGGAGCCGACCAATAATTCAGTCGCCGTCAGCCATCCGGGTGGTCTTTATTGGCAGGTCAAGGTTCCCGGTCGCGCCCGCTCGCCGGGTGCCCGCTGGCAAAACAGCACGCAGGAAGGTGTCAGCGCCATTGAAAAACTGCCGGCGGTAATCAACGCCCTCGTTGATCTGGAGAAGCGATACAATTCAGCCGCGACGGATGACCCGTTTGAAGACGGACGCGCCCCGTTCTCTCTGGTAATGGGCAAAGTCATGGGCGGCCATTATGAAACCGTTACGGCCAGTGATGTGACCTTGCGGGGTGGTGCCTATTTCGCCCCTAAAGTGGGTGACGTGGTTGACGTTATGACGGATTTCCGGCGCTCACTGGATGGTGCGAATGCAAGCGACCCATTCCTCTCCAAGCATCCGGCCAAAATTGAATTCCTGCATCATGATGACAGTACCCATCAGAGCCCGCAGATTCCAATTGCGGCGCATATGTGTGACGTCTTGTCGACACGCGGTGGCGCAGACGACGTCAGGCCGGGCCCGTTCTGTTGTGATATGCGTCATCTGGTGAATCAGGCGGGAATCCCCTCGATCATATTTGGACCGGGGACGATCGCCCAGGCGCACAAGCCGGACGAGCATATTGATCTACGTGAATATGTGGACTGCATCGAGCACCTGATCGATTTCATATGGACCTGGTGCAATGAAGATGCTGCGCAGGATTGAATGACAGATAATTCAGGGAAAAACCTGAAGAAAAATGAGGAAGTTTACCAGAACAGGAGGTTTAAAATGCGAAACAAACTGATAACGAGCCTCGCCGCAGCCGCGCTGCTGGTGGGGACTGCCCTGAGTGCATTCGCTGAACAACCGAAAAAAGGCGGAACACTTACTTATACGTATCACCCCGAGCCTACCGCTTTGTCGACGATTGCAACGACTGCTGTGCCGGTTGCACTCATTTCGACGAAAATTTACGAGAGTTTGCTGGAATACGAGGGTGCAGGCCTGACGCCAAAGCCAGGTCTTGCTGAATCATGGACAGTGTCCGACGACCAGCTGACCTATACCTTCAAGCTACGCAAGGGGGTGAAATGGCACGACGGGACCCCGTTCACCAGTGAAGATGCGAAATTCAGTATCGGCACGGTCGCGCTGAATTATCATTCTCGCGGCAAAACCTATTTCAAGAATGTTTCCGACATGGAAACGCCGGATGCGCACACCTTGATCCTCAAGCTCAGCGCGCCGGTACCATATCTTCTCCGGGCATTCCAGCCGGGTGAAACCCCGATGATGCCGAAGCACGCATTCTCCGAGCAGGAGATTGCGGAAAAAACGGTTCGCAAAGCCAAGGTCATGCAAAACCCGATCGGCACCGGGCCTTTCAAATTGAAGGAATGGAGCAAGGGCAGCCACATCATCCTTGAACGTAATCCGGATTACTGGAAAGCCGGGAAGCCTTATCTTGATCAGATTGTCCTACGCGTTCTGCCGGATGGCGCGGCCAGGGCCATTGCGGTTGAGAAGGGCGAGGTTGATCTCGCACCGATGACGGCCTTGCCGCCGTCGGAAATTCAGCGACTTGGTAAACTGTCAGGCCTGGTATCTTCCGACGAGGGAAGTGAAGGCTTGGGGCCGATTATGTGGCTCGAAATGAACCTGCGCGAAAAGCCGATTTCCGATGTGCGCGTTCGTCAGGCACTCAGCATGGCTATCGACCGTGAAAAGCTTGTCGATGTGATCTGGTATGGAAATGGCAAGCCGGCACGCGGGCCGATTGTCAGCGGTAACCCCAACCATTTTGACAAAACCCTGCCGAAATTCGAATTCAATCCAGCCAAAGCAGAGAAAATGCTGGATGAAGCCGGGTATCCGCGCGGTGATGGTGGTGTGCGTTTCAAGCTGACACAGAACTTCCTGCCGTATGGCGAGGAATGGGTGCGTCAGGGCGAATACATCCGCCAGGCCTTCAAGAAAATCGGTGTGGAAACAGAAACGCAAAGCCTTGATATGGGCGGTTGGTTAAAGCGTATCTACACCGATTGGGATTATGATTACACCAGCAACTTTACGCACAACTATTCTGATCCGACGATCGGTGTGCAGCGGGCATTCATTTCATCGAATATCCGCAAAGGGGCGTCTTTCAGCAACTCAATGAACTACAGCAGCCCCAAAGTTGATGAATTGCTGGCAAAAGCCGCAGCACTTCCGGATGGTCCGGAACGTAAAAAGGTATGGGATGAAATACAGCAGACGATCAGAGCCGATCTGCCGGTGATCTTCCTTATCGAAATCGGCTATACCCATATCTGGAACAAGCGCGTACACGGACTCATGACGAATGGTATCTCAATGTACTCAAATTGGGATTCCGTCTGGGTTAACTGAACGAACGCAGTCCGACATCCATCACTATCGTGCCTTGAAAGCGCGTAGGGGTGGATGTCGGCACTTCGGTGTTTTTTATGCCGCTTTTCAATAATCAAAGCGCTGGATTAGCATTGTCAGAATTATGAAAAAAACGACGGTCACATTCATCATTCGCCGATTGCTGCAGGTTGTGCCCGTAGTGATCGCGATTGCGTCGTTTAATTTTATTTTGCTGCATATGACGCCTGGCGATGCTGCAGATATCATTGCCGGTCAAATGGGGCATGCTACGGTTGAGTTTACCGAGCAGCTCAGGCGTGAATTCGGCCTGGACAAGCCTCTCTACGAGCAGTTTTTCATCTATTTGGGAAAGTTGCTGACGTTCAATCTCGGCATGTCGCATTTGCAGCAGACCCCCGTGATTGATCTTATTCTCGGGCGGTTGCCGGCAACATTGATTCTGATGGTAACGGCGATTGTCATTTCTGTCGTCGTCGGCATTGCGCTTGGCATCGGCGCGGCCCGGCGCGAAGGAACTCTGGCAGACAGCCTGATTTCAGTGCTGGCGCTTGTCGTCTATGCAACGCCTGCTTTCTGGCTCGGGCTGATGATGATTGTGCTGTTTTCAATCGTCTTCGATATCTTGCCGTCCGGCGGCATGATTCAGATCGGTGCCGGTTTCACGGGGCTGGAGTATGCCCTGGATGTTGCCTGGCATCTGGTGCTGCCGGCAACGACGCTTGGTCTGTTTTACGTCGCCATCTACACACGTCTGATGCGCGCTTCCATGCTTGAGGTGTATTCTCTCGATTTCATCGTAACAGCGCGTGCGAAGGGGTTGTCAGAAGGCAGGATTGCCTGGACCCACACGATGCGGAATGCCTTGTTGCCGGTCGTCACACTCGCCGGTGTGCAAATTGGCCATCTGCTCGGGGGATCCATATTGGTCGAAACGGTTTTCGGCTGGCCGGGACTGGGGCGGCTGGTTTTCGACGCACTGTTGCAGCGCGATTTAAATCTCCTCCTCGGCATTCTTTTTATCTCGTCGGTCGTGGTGATTATTGCCAACCTGATTGTCGATTTATTGTATAGCGCGCTTGACCCCAGGATTGTGCACAAATGAAACGGCTGCAGATATTCTGGTTCCGGTTCAAACGCAACCGGGCAGCGACAGCGGGTGTGGTCGTGCTTTTTGCCGTCATCTTCATGGCTGTTTTCGGACCAATGATTTATTCGGTGGATCCGTTCGAAATGATCGGTCGGCCTTTCACATTACCCTTTGACCGCCATCCCCTTGGGACGGATGTCGCCGGGCGCGACATTCTTGCCGGGATTGTTAACGGCGCGCGGGTATCGCTGATGATTGGTGTCTTGTCGAGTCTGACGGCGACCATCATCGGCGTCACTTTCGGCGCCATTGCCGGCTATTACGGAGGGCTTATCGATGACGTGTTGATGCGGACAACGGAATTCTTCCTTTGCATTCCTTCATTCGTGCTGGCCGTCGTGCTGGTGGCTATTTTTCAGCCCAGTGTGGTGACCATCACGATTGCGATCTCGGTGGTTTCGTGGCCGTCGGTGGCCAGATTGGCGCGTGGTGAATTCATTGCGCATCGTGACCGTGAATACGTTCAGGGATGCCGTTCGATCGGCATGCCGGATTGGGAAATCATTGTCCTGCAGATACTGCCAAACGCCTTGCCGCCGATCATTGTCGTGTCGTCACTCATGGTGGCCACAGCAATCCTGACTGAATCCGGCTTGTCGTTCCTCGGTCTCAGCGATCCAAACCTGGTTTCGTGGGGATATATGATCGGCGTCGCACGGACGGTGCTGAGGACCGCCTGGTGGATGGCGGCGATTCCGGGCGTCATGATTTTGATTACCGTGCTGGCCATTAATCTGGTCGGTGAAGGGCTGAACGATGCCCTAAATCCAAAGTTGAAGAAATGATGGCAAAGGTCATTCTGGACATTCAGGGACTATCGGTCGATTTCGAGACCGGTCACGGCTGTGTTCATGCGATCGATGATCTGTCGTTTCAGATTTCGGAGGGAGAGACCGTAGCCCTGGTCGGGGAATCGGGCTCGGGTAAAAGCACCGCAGCAATGTCGATCCTGCGTTTGATCCCTGATCCGCCCGGTCGCATTGTATCCGGGTCAATCAATTTTGATGGCGTCAATCTGCTGGATCTGGATGAAAAGGAAATCCGACGCATTCGCGGTCGCGATGTGGCCATGATTTTCCAGGATCCCATGATGGCGCTCAATCCTGTGTATACGATTGAACGCCAGATTGGCGAGGTTTTGCAGTTGCACCTCGGCATGTCGAAACGCGAGGCCTATTCAGAAGTTGTCGAACTGCTGCGCCTGGTTGGCGTTCCTGCGCCAAAGGAACGTGCGCAACAGTATCCGCACAATCTTTCAGGTGGCATGCGCCAGCGCGTGATGATTGCCATGGCATTGGCCTGCCGTCCGCGCCTGTTGATCGCTGATGAGCCGACAACGGCACTCGACGTGACCGTACAGGCGCAGGTCCTCGACCTCATACAGGGCTTGAAGCAAAAGTTTGGCATGGCGGTTCTCCTGATCACCCATGATCTCGGGATCGTTGCCGAAACAGCAGACCACGTGGTGGTCATGTATACGGGCCGGAAAGTTGAAGAAGGCAGCGTCATCGACATATTTGATGACCTTCGTCATCCCTATACGCGGGGTCTCCTGAACGCCGCCAAGTGGGAGGGGACCAGTGGCGGCGAACTCTATGAGATCCCGGGGACGGTGCCCTCGCCTTTCAACATGCCGGCCGGTTGCAGTTTTGCGCCCAGGTGTTCTCTCGCCGATCAACAATGTCATAACGCGATGCCGGCACAGACGGTGCTTTCAGAGGGACGAAATGTAAGGTGTTTCGCTGCTGAAAGAGAAATCAGATGAGCGAAGACCGGCAAATCAAGAAGAGCGATGCTGTGGCCGGTGGCACGGTTCTGGATGTGCGGGAACTGGTCAAGCACTACCCGATCAAGGGCGGGATGTTCAGTGCAGATCAGGCTGTTCATGCGCTGGACGGGGTTTCGCTTTCGATCAAACAGGGAGAGACACTTGCTGTCGTCGGCGAGTCCGGTTGCGGGAAATCAACCCTGGCTCGCTGCATCATGCGGCTCGAGACGTTGACGTCAGGGTCAATCACGCTCAAAGGCGAGAACATCACGTTTTCCATGGGGCGCGGTCTACGGGCATTGCGGCGGTCGCTGCAGATCGTCTTTCAAGACCCCTATGCCAGCCTTAATCCGCGCTGGTCTATCGGCAGTATCGTCGGCGATCCGATGCGGCTGCACGGGCTCTGTGACGCGGGCAGCAGGCCGGCCAAGGTGGCCGAATTGCTCGAAACGGTTGGGCTTAGCGCCGAATACATGAACCGCTATCCGCATGAGCTATCGGGTGGGCAGCGTCAGCGTGTGGCCATTGCACGGGCACTGGCCATGCAGCCTGATATCATCATATGTGACGAGCCGGTCTCGGCGCTGGATGTATCCATTCAGGCGCAGGTGATCAATCTGCTGAAAAGACTACAGAAGAAATTTGGCATCGCGTATCTGTTCATTTCGCACGACCTGTCTCTTGTGAAACATATATCAGATCGGGTTGCGGTCATGTATCTGGGCCAGATTGTCGAGCTGGCGGATACGGCGGCGGTGCGCCAGCGCGTCATGCACCCGTATTCGCAGGCGCTGTTTTCGGCGGCTCCGGTCGCCGATCCCCACACAGCAAGCAAAAGTAGCAGGATCATCCTGACTGGTGATGTGCCAAGCCCTGTTAATCCGCCAAGTGGATGCCGTTTCCATACACGCTGTCTGTACCGGAAAGATATCTGCACGACCGAGCCGCCAGAACTGCGCGCTGTCGAGGATCGTCTGGTGCGTTGCCACTTCGCCGGTGAACCGAATTTCCCGCCGGCAATTCCATCTGATCCAACGCAAGAAAGCTGACATGACCACAATGAAAGCACCCACTGCAGCGCTGCAAATTGATCGTGAGCATCTGACCCGGATGATGGATGCGGTCTCGGCTTTCGGTGCGACGCCCGCAGGCGGCCTTGACCGTCAAACGGCCAGTGTTGCCGACGGCGAGGCACGCAGCTGGCTGATGCAGGAATTTCAAGCGGCAGGGATGCGGACACGGATTGACTCCGTCGGCAATATGTTTGGCGTGCTGACCGTGGCGGGCCCGGATGCCGACATCGTCCTGGCCGGATCACACCTGGACAGCCAACCCAACGGCGGTCGGTTTGACGGCACTTATGGGGTCGTTGCAGCGGTCGCTGCTGTGCGTGCGGTTGGTGTAATGTTGTCCAGCACCGGACAGCGTTCGACGAAAAACCTCGCCGTGGTGAACTGGACCAATGAAGAAGGCGCCCGTTTTGCCCCAAGCCTGCTTGGCAGCAGCGTTTTTGTCGGGGAACTGGATAGTCAAACCGCACGATCAGCCACGGATGCCAAAGGCGTGACGCTGGGGGCCGCACTCGATGCCATCGGCTTCTCAGGCACCGATCAGGCGCCCAGAAACATCGACAGTTATCTCGAAGTGCATATCGAGCAGGGGCCGTATCTGGAGAAAGGCAACAAGCGCATCGGCGTGGTCGAGGGAAACTGGGGCACGATTAAATACGAAATCGATTTTATTGGTAAATCAGCGCACACCGGACCAACCCCGATGGCAGAGCGACGCGATCCCCTGTTACCGGCTGCTGAGCTGATCCTGTTTACCAGAGGGCTTTCCGATGATACGGGCGGCCAGCTTCTATCTTCCATTGCGCGTATCGATGTGTCACCGAATTCGACCAATGTGGTTCCGGACCGGGTACGCTTGTTCGCAGAGTTGCGTGATACCGATGGTGCCAGACTGGCAGCGGCGCGACGCCGGTTTGAGGAAAAAGTTCGGGTTCTTGGTGAGGGTGGTATTCAATCCAGGCTGAAGTGTGTGGTTGACCGTCCGGCAGGTGAATTTGACACCAGACTTGCAGCCCTGATTGAAGACTCAGCAAAGGCCGCCGCCTTGCCATCGATGCGGATGCGTACGGTCGCCGGGCATGACGCCGTCACGCTCGCCCGGTTGCTGCCAAGCGCCTTGATGTTCGTGCCGTCCGCAGACGGGATCAGCCACAACGAGGCTGAATACACACGCCCCGAAGACCTGTTCGCGGGTGCAGATGTGCTTGCGGGTGTGCTTGCACGGTTGGTGGTCGCGACTGCCGACTGACTTTCGATATTGGATAAGCAAAAAGAGCGGCGCTAATAAAACTTATATCTACCTATTCATGTATTTATTATTGCTGATTTCATTCAATGCCTATGATGCCTTGTCTGCAAAGCAGCGGGCAGACATACCAAACTGTGAGCGGTGGATTTCCGGATATGGCACAGCAACCGTCCAAGACGTTTCATACGGAAGGTGAATCAAACACCTCATCATCGCGCCGGGAATGGCTGGCGCGTCAGCACAATGCCGATGCGCAGCCGCTGCTCGATCGCGATGCTGCCGTTTTCATGCACCAAAGCCTCTCAAGCCCCTGTGTTTCCGCTATCGCCAAAGCCGAAGGCATCTGGATCGAAGATCTCGGCGGGCGACGCTACATGGATTTCCATGGCAACAGCGTGCATCACATTGGCTACGCTCACCCGAAACTCATCGCGGCGATCAAAGCGCAGCTTGATGATCTTTCGTTTGCACCACGCCGGTTTACATGCGAGCCCGCGGTCGCACTGGCCGAAAAGTTGACATCCCTGGCGCCGGGTGATCTTGGCAAGGTGCTGTTCACGACCGGGGGGTCAGACGCGATTGAAGTCGCCATGAAAGTGGCGCGTGCTGCGACCGGTCGCTTCAAGACGATCTCGTTCTGGGATGCATTTCACGGCGCCGGCTTTGGTGCTGCCAGTATCGGTGGGGAGCATACGTTTCGCTCGCATATAGCAGGACCGTTGCTGCCGGGGAGCGAACATGTCGCACCCTTTGCCTGCTATCGTTGCCCCTATAAGCACGCCGGACCTGATGTCTGCGGGCTGGCCTGTGCCGAGATGGTCTCATACGTTCTCGCCCGCGAAGGTGATGTGGCTGCCGTTATTGCCGAGCCGATGCGGGCCGTGCCGTATGTGCCGCCGCCCGGTTTCTGGAAGCATGTTCGCGACGCCTGTCATGCACATGGGGCGCTGCTGATCTTTGACGAAATACCAACAGGGCTC
Source organism: uncultured Rhodospirillales bacterium (assembly GCA_965284225.1). Classification (GTDB taxonomy): domain Bacteria; phylum Pseudomonadota; class Alphaproteobacteria; order Rhodospirillales; family Casp-alpha2; genus UBA4479. The sequence continues at coordinate 68,920 of CBDIRN010000002.1, read as the reverse complement.
GGCAAGACCGGCAAATTTTACGCCTCAGAACATGATGGTGTGGATCCGGATATCATTGTCGTCGGCAAGGCACTTGGCGGCGGTATCCTGCCGATTGCAGCAGCCATCGTGCGTTCTGACCTTGATGTCTGCGGTGATTTCGCGATCGGCCATTATACCCATGAGAAGAACCCCGTGACGACCCGGGCCGCACTGACGACGATCGAGATTATCGAAGAAGAAGGTCTGGTCGATCGCGCCCGGGAGTTGGGCGCGCATGCGCAAGGCCGTCTGCGTGACTTGATGGCCCGCACCCATTTCATTGGGGATGTCAGGGGCAGGGGTCTGCTGTTTGGTGTCGAGATCGTGAGTGATATCGCGGCGCGGACCCCCGACAATAATCTGGCGGAAAAAATTTATTATCGCTGCCTTGAAGAAGGGTTGAGCTTCAAGATCAGCCAGGGCTGTGTGTTGACCCTGTCACCGCCACTGGTGATATCACGAGCCGATCTTGACCGTGCATTGGATATAGTCGAAGGGGCCATTCTCGAGGCCTGAGGCAAGCTACGCTTGCATCTGGCCTGTTATGTCTCCTGAACGAAATTCTTTCGCCAGACGCAGGAACGCCTTGATCAATCGCCGCCGGGCCTGCGATTTCAGGCAGATAATTTTTTCTACGCTGTTTGACGTCAGCGCCTATGGAACAAACTAGGCTGATTGCATAAGAGAGGATTTCTGGCTCATCGTAGTGACCGAAGGGAACGCAGATGAGACAGAAATCGGAGACACGTCAAACGGCAGTTGCTAAGGCGATCAAGGATATCCGCAGGGCAACCCGCAAGCAGTATTCAGCGGAGGAAAAGATCCGCATTGTGCTGGATGGTTTGCGTGGCGAAGAAACCATCGCCGAGTTGTGTCGGCGCGAGGGCATCGCGCAAAGTATCTATTACAAATGGTCATTTGTTAATTTTACGGTATGCATCAAGTTAACTTTCGGTGTTTGCGTGCTCCCGATTGAAACCTGTTCCGATTGAAACTTGTCCGGATTGAATTCAATCCGGACATCTGTCCGGAAATAACAGGACGCAAATGGACTGAATGGGACGGTCGGCAGACAAAACAGGAACCAACTGCACTGAATGGGCAGAAGTTCTCTCCCTTCACACGGCAGGGGTCACAGGTTCAATCCCTGTCGCGCCCACCATACCAACCCCCGGGAAACCGGGGGTTTTGCTTTTCAGCGATTACAGATTGGCCGCATCACGCAGGGGGCTTTTGTATGGAACCGACACACTTCCAAAATGGGTGATGGTTGTATTAATGTGACAATGCCCTAAGCGGCATGCAGTAAACAATGCCCTGAGCGGCATGCAGTAAACGAGGAACTCAATCTATGGCACGAATCGCGATTGCTGGCTTTTTGCACGAGACCAACTGCTTCGTGCCGATGCACACGGATTATGACTATTACGCCAAGGGCGGCGAGTTCCCGCCGCTGGCGCGACGCGAAGAGGTTATCGCCCGGACGACAGGCGGGTCTTTCGGCATGTCGGGGTTCCTTGACTCTATCGACAGCATTCATGAGCTGGTGCCGCTGATCTGGGGACATGCCGGTGCCGGCGGATATGTCACCGACGCTGCCTTCGAACGGATCGTCGGTGAAATGGTTGGTATGCTGTCCGAGGCAATGCCGGTCGATGCGGTTTATCTGGATTTGCACGGCGCCATGTGCTCGGAGACCTTTCCGGATGCGGAAGGAGAACTGCTGCGCCGTGTCCGGGCCGTTGTCGGCGATGCCGTCCCTGTGGTGATCACGCTCGACTATCATGTCAACATCACCGAACAGATCGTCAAATATTGCGATGGGATGGCCATTTATCTGACCTATCCGCATATCGACCGCCAGCATACGGGCGGTCGGTCGGCAAAGATCCTGATGAAAATCCTTGAAGACGGCATCCCCTGCGGCAAGGCGATCCGCCGGATACCTTTCCTGCTGCCGTTAAACTTCCAGTGCACGTTGGTCGAACCGACCAAGGGGATCATTGAGGCGTCGGTGGCGGGTGAGGGCGGCGAGATTCTAAACCTTTGCTACGGTGCCGGGTTCCCGCCGTCAGACTTGGCAGAATGCGGGCCTGCCGTGGTCTGCCATGCTTATAACCAGGAGGCGGCAGACACGGCGGCCGATGCGCTCGCTGCCATGGTCATCAATCGCGAGGCTGAATTTGCCGAGCCGCTGCTGGATGCCGACGCAGCGGTCAGTCAGGCGATGCAGATCGCCGCCAGTGCCACTAAACCGGTGGTCCTTGCAGACACTCAGGATAATCCCGGCTGCGGTGGCACCTGCGACACCACCGGGCTTCTGGAAGCCTTGCACCGTCACGGTGCCGAAGGCGTTGCCATGTGCGTGATGTGGGACTCTGCTGCCGCCGAAGCCGCGCATGCGGCGGGCATCGGTGCCGATGTAACACTCGCGCTAGGCGGCAAGCATGAAATTCCCGGCGACAAGCCATTCCATGGGACATTCACGGTTACCGCGCTGAGCGACGGACAGTTTATTACCACGGGCCGGAGCATCCCTGGGCGCAAAATCAATCTCGGACCGACGGCGGTATTGCGCATCGGCGGTATTTCCATCGTTGTCGCATCGCGGCGGATGCAGGCTTATGATCAGGACATCTTCAAGCATATCGGGATCGAACCAACGAAACAGAAGATACTGGCGTTAAAGAGTACGTGCCACTTTCGAGCCGACTTTGATTACATTGCCGAGAAGACACTGGTCGTGCTGACACCTGGCGCTCATATCGTTGATCCGCGCGCGTACCCGTACCAGCATCTCAGAGCCGGAGTCAGGCTGTTACCGGAAGGGCCGGAATTTATCCCGTCGAAACCGTGATCTTTCCTCCGCTGACTTCATTCTTGGCGGTGCTGTCAGACGAATGCGAACTCGTCTCAGTCTGCCGTCAAATGGCGCGACTTATGCTGCACAAAGCTGCTGCCACTCGGAAAGCGCAGCGATACGTTGATCTTTGAATTTGTCTCTTGATATGAGGTGCCTTTGGAGGTTGAAGAGATTGCAGATAGAAGCGTGTATGGCTGTGAATTTCTGCAAACTTCGGGCTAATCGAAATCTTTGCATGGCGTGTTCTCTTCGTCGAAATGGCAGGTGAGAATTCTCCGCGCGGTTATTAAGCCAACGTCCTGTTGATTGGCGATGCGTATTTCCAAGTTGAGCCATCGCAGCTCGATATGAGCGCAGTCGGTCCGTCACAATGACTTTTGGTGTTCCATATTGTTTCATCGATTTCTTGAGGAACCGGAGAGCAGCTTTGCGATCGCGGCGCTTGGTGACAAACGTTTCTAAGACTTCGCCTTCATGGTCAACGACCCGCCAAAGGGAGCGCGTTTCTCCATTGATCTTTACGAACACCTCATCCGAATGCCATTGCCAGTTTGAATTTGAATGAGGATGTCTCATCCGGCTTTTGCGGATTTCTGCGGCGAATAGAGGGCCAAATCGGTTCCACCAATATCGAACCGTTTCATGGCAAATATCAATTCCGCGTTCGTGCTGCAAATCTTCCACGTTACGAAGCGATAGCGGAAACCGGACATACATCATGACGGCCAGGCGAATGATCTCGGGGGATGTTTTGAAGTAACGGAATGGATACTGATTTTTCATCCCCTGAGGGTAGAAAGACCAAATTCATGCCTCAAGGAGTTTTCCTCTGACACTGCCATCGGTAACGCTGCCAAACAGGCATGCGGTCGCGGGCTCAACAATCGAGCCGAAAATTCGCATCAGCCCTCGTCTCGATACACAACCATTTCAACCACGAACGACATCTCTACTGCCGCGGCATTTTCAAACATGACCGAACCGCCGCCCTGGCCGAGTGGCGTCAGCTCGCTGTCTAATCGCAAAAACTGACCGCCTTCATACGCACGTCCGTATTTGTCTGACAATGCCATTCAGATCAAGCGTGGTGATTCGCCCCCTGTGCGGCATCCCTTACTCTCAATGTGTTTTGTTTATCGGTGGCTGCACAAAAGTGCTGTTGACAAGATTAATAGGTAATTATAATAACGGAACACTGTACCAAATATAGGAACACATGGAGAATTCTATTTTATGAGTGATAAAAGCCAATCTTTGGATCGCGGTCTTGCCATTCTGGAACTGATTGATGCGCATGGCAGCGCTCTGGGTGTCCGGGAAATTGCTCGTCGGCTAGCGCTTAGTCCGACAGTGGTGCAGCGCCTCATTGTTTCCCTGATGAATGCTGAATTCTTGTCGCAAGATCGGGAAACCCAGAAATACTCGCTCGGGTACAGAGCATTATCGCTCGGTCATTCAATGCTAACTGAAGACAAGCTTGTGTCGGTTGCGGTACCTGTGCTGACAAGCCTCGCAAACCGTATGCATGTTAACAGCTTTCTTGCGGTCGAATCGCGCTCGCAGCTTGTTTATGTGCTGGCGTTGCAAAGTTCAGGACCGATAGCACTTCGCTCCACGCCTGGAGCATCCGCACCTTTTCACTCGACGGCGATGGGCAAGGCATTGCTGGCTGAAGAAGACAGCGCCCATATCGATAAACTGATCGGCACCAAAAGCCTTGATAAAATTACCGATAAAACAATCACCAGCCGGAAGGCATTTGACGCTGAACTAGCAGCAATTCGGACCCGCGGATACGCGATGTCGATGGAAGAGAATCTGCCAGGCGTTGTCGCTGCAGGTGCTGTTATCAGGAATGCTGCCGGCATTGCTATTGCGTCGATCAGTGCTGCCTATGCCCCTGTGCTGCAACCGGAAATCCTTTTGCCCAACGTCATCAGGGAAACCGTCCTCGCGGCGGCAGAAATATCCCAAGCCCTGGGCTGTCCGCGGCATTTTTTGAAATCCGACGTTTCTCCTTTGGTGGTGAGTAATCATGCTGGTTAATGCCGATCGTCTCGAGGACCTGATGCGTATGGTCGGCGTTGATGCCATCGTTGCGACATCGCCGGAGAACGTAACCTATACGAGCGGATACTGGGCATTGTCCCAGTGGATCCGGCGGGGCCCGCAAACTTATGTGGTATGGCCAAGAAGGGACCGGGGAGCCCCCTGTATCGTCGCCAGCGCCAGCCTGCTCGATCAGCTTGCGGACCAGACGGTAAATGTGGCGAGCGTGGAAAAATTCGGGCAATTCGTCATTGAGATATCACCAGGAACCGAGCTTGGTGAAGTCGACCAAAAACATCTTGCCCTGCAAGCGCTGCCCCATGCGCCGAATGCAACTGCGGCACTCGTCAAATCACTCTGTTCACTTGGTCTGCAAGATGCCCGGATTGCGATTGATGAGATGGGGTTGGCGCCGTCACTGGATAAATATGAACTGACGGACCTGCCTAATTTGAAAATCACCCCCGGCTTCGAACTGTTGCGGAGGGTGCGGGCGGTAAAAACGGCGGAGGAAATTGATCGGCTCAGAATGGCGGCGCAGATTACCGAGGCATCAATTGATGCCGCCCTGGCAATTGCCAAAGTCGGGGTCAGCGAACTGGAATTGGCGGAAGCTTTCAATGTGGAAACCATTCGGCATGGTGGCATTCCAGTACTTTATTGCATCGGCACAGGGCCGAGATCGGCAATGCCTAATGTCCAACCTTCCGATCGCAAATTGCAGGAGGGTGATATTATCCGGTTTGACGCTGGCGGACGTTATCAGCACTACCGCGCCGACATAGCTCGGAATGCGGTGCTGGGTGAGCCTACTGAAAAAATCAAAACGTATCATCAGGCACTCTGGAAAGGTGTCGAATGCGGCATTGCGATGTTTAAGCCCGGAACCCGTTGTCGCGACATCTTTGAAGCGGTGGTTGCTACCGTGCGCAAAGAAGGCATTCCTCATTACGCCAGAACGCATGTTGGCCATGGCATCGGCCTTGATGGCTACGATCTCCCAAATCTGACGCCAAACAGCGAAGACATACTTGAGGAGGGCATGGTGCTCTGTGTCGAGACACCATATTACGAACTCGGCTTTGGGGGATTACAGGTCGAGAACACCGTAGCTGTCGGCAAAGACGGGCCGATCAGCCTGATGAAAAATCACGGTAAACTCCGGATCGTTTGAACGACAACGATTCGCTTAAACAGCACAACAACAAGGAGGATGGTTAATGTCAAAAATTACAGGAATTATCATTGCATTGTTCACGCTCGCGTCGGTATCCGCAAGTGCCGCTGAAAAGCCAAAACAACTGACAATTTTTACATCGGTATCGGGGAGCAGTTGGTACGGTATTGGCGCCGGTATGGCGGAAATATTCGCCAAGAACGGGGTACAGTCGAACCCTGAACTGGGTGCTGGACTATCCAACATTGCTAATGTGACATCTGGCAAGGGTGAGTTGGGTTTCACCATGACGCCGGCAATGACTGTTGCTTATAACGGAGAGGCGCCGTTTAGTGCACCGATCAAGAATGCGGTCGTCATCGCGGCGCTTTCCGAAAGTCTGATGCACGTCATCGTAAACGGCGAGAAAGGCTTCAAGACGATTTCCGATCTTAAAGGACATCCTTTTGTCACGCAGGCGCCGGGCTCTATCACTGCAGTCGTCTTTAAAAAACTCATCGAGAGTTACGGAATGTCTGAGAGTGACCTGAAATTGAAGACGGGAAGTCTGACCGAACAACAGGACGCTCTGAAGGATCGCCGATCCGACGGCATGGTTTCCATCGCATCCTATCCGTCATCGTGGGGTGCTGAGTTGGCACAGACCATACCGGTCACTTTCCTGCCGGTCCCGGATGCAGCATACGAAAAGCTGAAAGCAATTTTGCCGACAGTCGGCAAAGGAGTGATCAAGGCCGGTACATATAAAGGCCAGCCCGATGATGTGCCGACTGTTACCGCAAAAATGATTATCGTCGGTTCAGCGGATATGAGTGACGATAATGCTTATTGGGTAGCTAAAACCCTGTCCGAGAACATTGAACAGGTGCACGCATTGCACGCCTCCTTCAAGACGCTGACGGTTGCTGAGATGGCCGATGTGCCGGGTGGTGGGCTGCACCCGGGTGCCGCCAAATATTTCCGTGAAGTAGGTGCTTTGAAATAACTTTCACCTTAGGGCGATGCGCATCGATTGCAGTGCGCATCGCCCAGGAAAGATTCGCGTATGAACGAATTGCCAATCGGTCCGCCTTCGGATGCACCATCCAGGAGTCTGACATTTAGTATCGCCTCTGCTCTGATGATCCTCTCAACCGGGATAGCACTTTGCATGACGGTGTTTCATCTATGGTTCGCCATATATGGCCCGCCCACAACGGAAGCCTTTAGAGCAACTCACTTCATGCTTGGGGTATCACTGCTGTTCTGCACGGCAAGTCTTGGTAAGGCGCCGGCAGGCGTCACGGGTTACCTTGTCAATCTGCTGTTGATGGCTGCGGTCATCGTGCCGAGTGCCTATATTATCCTTTTCGTCGAGCATGTTACCCACCGTATGCTTTACGTGACGGCCGTGACGCCGCTTGAGCAGGTCCTTGGTGCGATGGTGGTCGTTGCATCGCTGGAGGCAGTCCGACGCTCTCTCGGATGGCCGATGGTCATTCTGGCCGTGCTGTTCATGATCTATACCCAGATCGGCCCCATGTTGCCCTATCCGTTCTGGCATCGCGGCTATCCACCGCAACAAGTTATTGAACAGATATTCCTGAGTCTGGATGGTTTATGGGGAACACCGATCGGTGCGTCCGCAAGCTACATCTTTCTGTTTGTGTTATTCGGCGCATTGCTGGTCTCGTCGGGCGCTGGCAATTTCTTCAGTGCATTTGCCAATGTTATTGCGGGACGTTTCGTCGGGGGGCCTGCGAAGACGGCCGTTGTGTCGAGTGCCTTTATGAGCATGCTGTCGGGCAGTTCGACGGCAAACGTCGTCACCACTGGTTCCTTCACAATCCCGGCAATGAAACGATACGGCTATGATCGGGATTTCGCCGCTGGGGTTGAGGCACTGGCATCGACTGGGGGCCTGATCACGCCACCGGTGATGGGTGCTGCGGCATTTATCATGGCTGATTTTCTGGGTGTTTCTTATGCGACCATCATGGCGGCAGCGGCGATACCGGCATTATTATATTTCACGGCGGTCTTTATTGCTGTTGACCTTGAAGCGCGGCGAAGTGGTCTGAAGGCCGGGAAATTTGAACAAACCGAAAGCCTGAAAGAAATTATCCGCGGTGGGATTTTCATGATCGTTCCCCTGAGCATCATGATTTACATGCTGATAGACGGGTATACGCCAGCAGTTGCGGGATTTTACGGGATAGCGGCGTTTGCGGTCTGCCTGCCGCTTCTGTCCAAGAAAACGCCACGTGAAATTTTGACCGTATTCTGGGACGCCGCCGTTGAAGCGCCGCGTATGATTGCCCCCGTCGTTGTTGCCTGTGCTGTCGGCGGGTTAATCGCCGGGATCATTTCATTAACGGGTCTGGGCGTCAGATTGACCAGCATTATTGCGCTTGCTGCCGGCAGTAGTTCTATTCTGTTTCTGATCCTGACAATGCTGGTTGCTATTGTGCTTGGCATGGGAATGCCGACGTCGGCAGTCTACATCGTTCTTGCATCAATTCTGGCGCCAGGGTTGATCAATCTTGGGTTCGAGCCGCTCGCCGCTCACATGTTTATTTTCTTCGGCGCCGTCATGTCCAATATCACGCCGCCGCTCGCCATTGCGTCATTTGCCGCTGCTGCAGTAGCTGGAGGCGATCCTTGGAAAACGAGCATTCATGCCGTTCGTATGGCGGCAGGCGTTTTTATGGTGCCGTTTGTGTTTTGCTATTCGCCGGCCTTGATAGGCATTGGCGAACCGCTGGAAATACTTCACGCAGCAGGTTCCGCGCTGATTGGCATCATGTGCCTTTCGGTTGCGGTAATCGGTTGGTTACTGCAACCACTCGGTCTTTGGATTAGAGCGATATTTCTGGCAGCAGCGGTCGCTTTGGTTTTCCCGGGATGGGTCAGCGATGTGGTCGGTGGGGGTATGGTTCTTGTAACGATTGGTGTTGTGTATATCGCGCATCGCCGAAAGCTCTCCATTGTCAGATCAGGAGAACCCCGAGGAAATACCGGAATATGAGCAATGACAGGATAAATGCGACCGGTATTGTTCCACCTGATAAATTCAGGAGTCTTTCGGTCCCGGTTTATCGAGGATCGACACTGCTCTACCCGGATTATAAATCTTTTGCCGAAAGAGGTGCCAACCACAGATCCGGCTATTCATACGGCCTGGCAGGAACGCCGACAACACGCACGTTGCAAAGCAGATTGACCGTATTGGAGCAAGCCCACGATACATTTCTCGTTCCTTCCGGACTGATGGCAATAACTACGGTTTTCCTGGCCGTCTGCAAGTCAGGCGACACGGTACTCATCCCCGATAATGTTTATCCACCGGTGCGGCGCTTTGCTGCGACGACACTCCGAAAAATGGAGATCAACGCGGTTTACTATGACCCCACCCGACTTCACGCTGTCCCCGAATTGACGGGCAATGTTGCATTGGTCTGGGCTGAGGTGCCGGGATCGACAACCATGGAAGTTGCCGACATTACGGAGCTACGTTCCCTGGCGGATCGTTGCGGCGCTCTTCTCGGTTGCGACAATTCCTGGGCGTCGCCATTGCTATGCACACCATTGCAGCTTGGTGCGGATATTGTCATCGAGGCACTGACTAAATATCTGTCGGGCCATTCAGATGTGTTGATGGGATCAATATCCGTCAGCAATGAAACATCTGCTGCGTTGATCTATGAAACCATTCGCTCCCTGGGGGTGGGTGTGTCGCCGGATGACTGCTCGATGGTGCTGAGAGGCATGGAAACCGCTGAAATGCGGCTGAGCCATATTGGCGGTAAGGCGGTTCGTATTGCGACTGAACTGTCCGGATGCGCCGTCGTTGAACAGGTGTTGTGCCCCGCATTGCCTGACAGCCAGTTTCATGCGCTCTGGGAGAGGCAATTCAGGGGCGCGAGCGGTCTGTTCAGTATTATTCTTGCGGCTGAAGATGACGCCATTTTTGCCGCCAGATTTGATCAATTGGAAATATTTAAACTTGGCGCTTCGTGGGGCGGCAACCACAGTATTTTAGCGCCAGTGGTTCTTGATAAAGAACGGACCATCAACAGAATCTTTGTGGGCCGGCAGATCGTTCGTATCAGTATTGGTCTAGAAGATGAAGACAAGCTTACGGCTGAGTTGTGCAGGAATTTCGGTAAATTGGATGCAGCCGGGCAGTGTCAGAGTAAACCGACTTGAGATCAGCAAATCCGGATTTTTACCTCTGCGGATGAAGAATCCTTTCCGCTATTTCAATAGCTCGCCCGCGATCATTCTTGGCGGTGATGATGTCCATCCGCTATCCGCTGACGCTAAGACAGGCCGAGGACATCCTGTTCGAACGAGGTATCGATATCTGCCATGAGACGGTACGGTTTTGGTGGAACCGCGTTGGCCCCATGTTTGCGGCCGAAATACGGAAGCGCCGTCCATTCTGAAGCGGGCGATGAAGAGGTTTGGCCAGCCAAAGGTGATTGTCACGGACCGGCTCCGGTCATGCCGAGCTGCACGGAATATAATCGGTAACGCTGCCAAACAGGCATGCGGTCGCTGGCTCAACAATCGAGCCTAAAATTCGCATCAGCCCACGTCTCGATACACAACCATTTCAACCACCGCGGCATTTTCAAACAAGACCGAGTCGCTGCCCTGGCCGAGTGGCGTCAGCTCGCTGTCTAATCGCAAAAACTGACCGCCTTCATACGCACGTCCGTATTTGTCTGACAATGCCCACAAGCGGTATACATGCTTAGAACTGACCGTTAACGTGACTATGTCGGTAGACGTTACTTGGCCCTTCGACTTTCCGGATGCAGCGATAAGCCGAGAATGTGCTGATCCTTGTCAACTACGCGGGCCGCGTGGCCGACAATGAGTGGGTCAGGGCCGTGCGAAATGCTTTTATCCTTGTTGGGGTATGGCAACTGACTGAGAAAATGCTTCATGCAATTGAGCCGTGCACGCTTTTTGTCGTTGGATTTAACGATTGTCCACGGGGCATCTGCAGTGTCTGTATAGAAAAGCATGGCCTCCTTGGCTTCAGTATAATCATCCCACTTGTTAAGAGACTCGATATCGATGGGGCTAAGCTTCCATTGTTTCAGCGGATCGGTCTTGCGCGCACTAAAGCGTCTGCGTTGTTCCTCTGCAGTGACCGAAAACCAGTACTTGAACAGCCGAATGCCACTGTTGACCAGCATGCGCTCCAAATCCGGGCACTGACGCATAAACTCAAGATACTCAATGCCATTGCAGAAGTTCATGACCCTTTCGACGCCGGCTCGATTGTACCATGAGCGGTCAAACAACACGATTTCGCCGGCGGTCGGTAGTTGCTCTATATACCTCTGGAAGTACCACTGGCCACGCTCAGTTTCTGTCGGCTTGTCGAGCGCAATAACGCGTGCTCCACGTGGGTTGAGATGTTCCATGAAGCGTTTGATGGTTCCGCCTTTGCCGGCCGCATCGCGGCCCTCAAAAAGAATGACAATCTTCTGACCGGTTTCCTTGACCCAACTTTGCGCCTTTAGCAATTCACTCTGCAGTTCGGCCTTATGTTTCTCATAGACTTTTGTTTGAATTTTTTGCTTATAGGGATAGACACCGTCACGGAAGATACGTTCGATTATCGCCGGGTCGTGACGCATTTCCGCCAGGATGTGGTTGGCCTCGTCAGTGCGATTGTGGGCTTCGGTATTGTGATTGAGCATACCATTAGGCTGTTCGCTTATTTCTTTAATCTTTGCAGCAATCGCCACATTGGAAGGTTGTTTGCTCTTGCATATGGTCCTTGTTTTCTTAAGCGGTTCGGTTGGCTTATGGTCTGTTACTTTGTTTTTCGTGTCTTCTGGCATGTGAAAGTCCTCCCTTAGGCTGCTCGTAATTCAGATAAGCAGCATAGGAATATGTTGCGCTTAAATCATTGATTTAACTCAATCGCCCGATTCTGGTCAGAAGTGGATATTTTCCAGAACTCTCACGGGCATTGTCACGTTAATGGGGAAGCTGAAACTTTTCATCAGACAAGCCCGCGCCTGCAGGCTGACGTATTTTTCCTGGGCGAGCGCATGGCCAACCGGGATCAGCGCGACCACTGAATTGTTGTAGAACGGTAGCGCGACCAGCCGGTTGTCGTCGCTCGGATTGGTGATGCATGTAATATCTGCGCGACGACTGTAAATCGCGTCAATGTTTTCGCGCGCATTGCCGATAATAACGGTCAGTTTGCATTGCGGGTAACGGCTTTGACAGGCGCTGACGAGTTTCATCGTCACTTGCGGGCTTCCTGTTGCAATCGTCAGCGCCCCTTTGATCAGGTCGTACTGGGCACTCAGCAGTTCATCAACTTCTTCTTCCAGGGTGCCGATCTGATCGGTGATCTCGGATAGTTCGAGGCCGATTGCCTTCAATGTAACGTGCGACCCGCGCCGATCAAAAAGCACGACGCCATAGGTATCTTCAAGTTTTCGGACCTGTAACGTGATGGCCGGCTGCGATAGATGCAGGCGCTTAGCTGCTTTGACAAAGCTTCCCTCGTGGGCAACAGCATTGAATGCCCGTATCTGCGTGTTCGTTGCGCGCATCGGGCTATTTTACAATAAAATTAATAACTAAAAAAACTGAATTAGTTTGTTGGGTGCCCCGTCCAACTTCAATATGCGCTTACAGAATATCCTTGTCGCTGTAAGTGAGCCTGAAAATGCCGATCAAGATTGTCCGAACCGATAGTGAACTGGAATGCCCGGTCATTGACCGTGTCTTGCTGGAGAGCGGTGCTGATCTGGTGCTGCTGCCGGATGGTGTCAGCGAGGATGAACTGGCACGGGAGGTCAGCGACGCCGATTTGCTGTTGATGTGCTACACGCCGATCACGAAACGGGTGCTGGACGGTGCGGCACGACTGAAGGGCATTGTGAAGTATGGCGTCGGTATCGACGCCATCGATATTGATACGGCAAAAGTGCGTAAAATTCCGGTCGTCAATATTCCCGATTATGCCGAAGAGACGGTGGCCGAAGGCGCTTTCGCGCTGATGATGGCACTCGCCAAGAAACTGATGCCGCTGCATCAGTCGGTGCAGACGGATGGCTGGGCCTTGCCGACGTCGCGATGGCTGGCATCCGATATTGCCGGCAAGACGGTTGGCCTTGTCGGTGTCGGGCGGATCGGCAGGAGCTTTGCTCGGATGGCCGGTGCCGGGTTCCGTGCCCGTGTTCTCGGCTATGATCCGAATGTCAGTGCGGAAAAAATGCGCGAGGCGGGTGTGGAGCCGCGACATGATCTCCATGAAATGCTGTCGGAATGCGATTTTGTTTCGATCCACTGTGTCCTCAACAGGGAAACGCATCATCTGATCGGGGCATCCGAGCTGGCCGCGATGAAACCATCGGCTGTTCTCATCAATGTATCGCGCGGTGCCATTGTTGATGAAGTGGCCCTCGTTCAGGCCCTGCAATCAGGTCGGATCAGCGGTGCCGGACTGGATGTTTACAGCCGTGAGCCATTGGCCACCCGTGGGCATATGATGAGCCCGTTGTATGGGATGGAGAATGTCATCATGTCTCCCCATCTCACATTTTATACCCACGAAAGCATGCAGCGCCTGGAGGCCGAGACACTGGACCGCTGTTTTGAAATACTCGACGGGAAACCGGTTCTGATCAAATCCAAAGACCCGCGTCTGCTGTCGCAAACGCATGGGGTCATCTTTGCTGATTAATTCCTGAAAGGGGTGATGGACTGCTGATTTTCTTCCGCTCCTGATTTGAACCTGTCGATTAACCTGTTCCGATGGAAACGTGACCGGAATGAATTCAATCCCTGTCGCGCCCACCACTTTTCACCCCGAAGGCAGCGGTCACAGGTTCGTCGCCTGTCGGGTGCGCCAAAAGTGATCGTCATGGTTTCGCCCGTAGACTTAACTCGTACGTGAACGGCCAGATGTTTAATTCGTCAATAACGGTCCAACCTGTTTTCTCCGCGAGGACTTTTAACTCATTAGCCCGGAACAGATGAATGCGCATGCCATGCGTTCTGTGAAACAACCAGTATAAAGAGCCCCAAAAATTGGCGCGCGGGACTAACAGGACCAGTTTGCTGTCCTCATCGGCGTGCTGTTTTGCGGTCACAAGGACGCTTTCCGGGTTCGTGACGAATTCCAGGAGACCGGCGCACAGGATATAAGAAAACCGCTCGGAAAGATTGAGCGTTTCGGCATCGGACAAAACGGCTTCTATCTTTGAATCGCGTCCCAGTGCCGCGACCATGTTCTCCGACGCATCGACAGCGACGACTCTCAGGACCCCATGTTTCAATAATCTTCGCGTATAATAGCCTGCACCGGCGCCGAGCTCTAAAACAGTTTTACCGGAAACGTCTCCAAGAAGTGTGAAGATGCCGGCTGCTTCGCGCTTTCTAAGCCATGACCACGGCCAGCTTGAACTTGCCGATTCATAATTAGCAGCAGCTTTATCGAAATATCCGACCATGGCCGTTTCAAATGCTATTCAGTTAAGATTGAATTATCAGAATTAACAGCTTGTGACACGCAAATAGGTTTTTTCTCCAGGGAATTTTTTCATTCAGCACTGGTAGCTGGTAAAAACACCAACTGAATTTCAGAGTTTTATATTTGGTCTATTCTTGATGACGAGTAGTCTCATAGGAGGTTTTAGGCAGGGGCAGCAGCAGATGTATTCCCTTTTGCCCATATTGTGCCCGCAGGTAGCGATGGTGCACGGTATATGCAAGGTGTTCTTACCAATCACTTCGGGTCTTTGAACAATCTTCGCCAAAGGTGCAATATTGGTTTACTGACGCCGATGTTGGCTGTTCAGGTCTGGTCCTGGGGTGATATGGATCCAATAACACAAGGCGCGCTCGGTGCCGCATTGCCACAATCGCTGACGGCGAAGTGGTCCGGTCATCGTAAATATCAGTACGCACTCGCAGGTTTTCTTGGGATGCTCGGTGGTATCGCCGCCGATCTGGATGTGCTGATTTATTCAGATACCGATCCGCTCCTGTTTTTGACATATCATCGGCAGTTCACGCATTCCCTTATTTTCATCCCGATTGGCGGCCTGATCGTGGCATCAATGCTGCATTGGATTCTCACAAGACGCTGGCGCCTTAAGTTTTGGCAGACCGTGATATTGTGTTCACTCGGTTATGCGACGCATGCGCTTTTGGATGCGGCGACGTCATACGGGACGATGTTGCTTTGGCCATTTGTCGAGACTCGTTATTCGTGGAGTATCATTTCCATCATCGACCCGCTCTTCACGGTGCCGCTGCTTTCCTTGGTGATTCTTGCCGGGGTGCGGAATGATCCGCGATTTGCCCGTATTGGTCTCGTTTGGGCGCTCTTTTATCTGGGGCTCGGCTGGTGGCAGCATCAGGGGGCACGAGAGATCGCGGCGGGCCTGGCGACTTCGAGAGGGCACGTGCCGGTACGTTTTGAAATCAAGCCGAGTTTCGGAAATATCCTGGTTTGGAAAAGTGTTTATGAGGCCGACGGCACGTTTTATGTCGATGCGGTTCGGGTCGGTATCGCGCCCCGGATTTACACAGGGACATCCATTTCCAGGCTGAACGTCGGATCGGACTTCCCCTGGCTGGCGGCAAGCTCCCAGCAGGCAAAAGACGTAAAACGGTTTGATCATTTCAGTGATGGCTTTTCGGCGGTAGACCCTGGCAACGCCCGGCGAATTGTCGATGTGCGGTACTCCTTCGTTCCGAACGAGATTGGCGCGCTGTTTTCGATTGAGCTTGCGCCCGATGCAGGGCCATTCGCGCATGTGAATTATCGAACGCATCGCGATCAGGCGCGCGAACAATTCGGGCGCCTTTGGCAGATGATCGTGCTGCCGTAAGCAACTGGGGTGGTGGACATAATGAGTTGACGATCTGATCGTTAAACTTAACATCCTGAAATTGAAAAATGTAGTTGAGCCTCGGACGATTGACCCTTCGCATCGCCATGATTTTAGACACTGGTATAATACCTGATGACTGCACCCTGTGACCTGACGGCGATCGAAGCGCGGCGATTAATGTTCGCCCGGGAATTATCCCCGACGGAACTTCTGGATAGCTGTCTTGCCCGCATTGAGGACGTGAACGGTGTTATCAATGCGATAACAGCAATGGATGTGCCACGTGCCAGATTGGAAGCAGAAGCTGCTGATCGCGCGTTCGCTGCAGGCGGCGAATTGTCGGCGCTGACCGGCTTGCCGGTCGGTATCAAGGATTTGAATGTGACAGGGGGACTCCGGACCACTTATGGCTCGCTTCTGCACGCAAATGACGTTCCTGCCAAAGATGAGGCAATGGTCGAACGCTTACGCGCTGCCGGTGCTATCATTCTTGCCAAAACGAATACGCCGGAGTTCGGCTCCGGTTCGCATACGGATAATAAGGTATTTGGGCCGACGCGGAATCCGTATGACCCAATGCGTACGCCGGGTGGCTCGTCCGGGGGCTCGGCGGCAGCACTGGCGACAGGCATGCTGCCGCTGGCGCACGGCAGTGATACAGGTGGCAGTTTACGTAATCCGGCAACCTGGTGCGGCGTCGTCGGGTTTCGCCCGACGCCGGGCCTGGTTGCACGTGAAAACCGAACACTGAATTATACCCATTTCAGCGTGCAAGGACCTATGGGCCGGTGCGTCGCCGATGCGTCATTGTTACTGGCCGGGCTGGCCGGTAATGACACACGGGATGCGCTTGCCGGTCCGCAGGATGCAAATGCGTTTGTAGAACTGCCGCCCTGCGATTTGTCCAGGCTCCGCGTCGCGTGGTCGAGCGATTTCGGCGGCACGGCCCCTGTTGATGATGCAATCCGACAGTCATTTTCGAGCGTTGTTGATCAGATCGCGCCGTGGTTCCGGGAATGCGAACAGCGCGACCCAGATTTTTCGCAGGCGCGCGATGTGTTCTGGACGTTGCGATGTGTGTATTACCTCGCAAGTCACGAAGACCGCGTTGCAAAGCATCGCGATGTGTTATCCCCCAACATTGTGTCGAATGTTGAGGCGGGACATTCTATGACGCTGGCCGATGTCGCTCGAGCCGAACGGTCATGGGCTGAGATGTACAGGCAATTCGAGATGTTTTTTGCCGACATCGATCTTTTTATCGTACCCGGAAATGCTGTGCCGCCATTCCTGATTGCCGATGGCATTCCGAAATCTGTAAACGGGAAGCCGATGCAGAACTATGTTGATGCGTCTTTGATCCGCTCGGCATTGACCTTGACCGGGCATCCGGTCATTGCCTTGCCGGCAGGGCTTGATGCCATCGGCATGCCGTTCGGTTTGCAAGTCGTTGGTCGTCGCCGTGGTGATCTGGACCTGCTCCGGGCGGCGGCTGCGCTCGAGGCACAAATCAGATCC
This sequence comes from uncultured Rhodospirillales bacterium, assembly GCA_965284225.1. Lineage (GTDB taxonomy): Bacteria > Pseudomonadota > Alphaproteobacteria > Rhodospirillales > Casp-alpha2 > UBA4479. The sequence continues at coordinate 51,426 of CBDIRN010000002.1, read as the reverse complement.
GTACCTGCATTGAACTTGCCGCCGCCTGATATCCGAGGTTTCGCCTGATACAGGTATTGCAGGGGGCAATCCATTCCAGGCGGGAAACACGGATATCAAGACGGGTGCTGATGGAATTGGACTTTTAATTTCTGCGCCAGTACTTAACTCTCAATCCAGGACATGGCGTATGCGGCAGACTGTTGGCGTCGATTGGGCAAGTTCCGGCACGTAATATTTGAAGAGGTTTGATCAGATGGCAACAAATACCCAGCGACCGTACCGGCTGAGACTACCAGGTCCGACCGAAGTTCCGGAACGGGTGCTGCAAGCGACAGCGAAGCCGGTGTTGAATCACCGTGGACCCGAATTTGCCCAGCAGTTGGGGGAAGTTGCCGACCTGTTGCGGCCGGTTATGGGCACGAAGAATGAAATCATGGTCTTTGCCAGTTCTGGTACAGGGGTGATGGAAGCCAGTGTTGCCAACGCGCTTGTCCCTGGTGAAAAGATACTCATCCTCAATAACGGCCAATGGGGTGGCCGGTTCAAATCGATCGCAGCCGCGTTGGGAATGGGCGCAGGCATTGATGAGATTGAAGTCCCGTGGGGAGAGGCGATCCCCGCAGATGTGCTGAAAGCGCGGTTGTCGAAAGGCGATTATGCCGCCGTTATTGCCATTCACAATGAAAGCTCAACGGGTGCTGTTGGGGATCTTCGCGAGATCGGTGCCATTGTTGCGGCGACGGATGCTATTTTTGTTGTCGATTCCGTCAGCGGTCTTGGCGGCATCGAAATGCAGCCAGGATGAGTGGGGTGTCGACATCCTTGTATCGGCTTCGCAAAAAGCGCTGATGTGTCCGCCCGGCCTTGGTCTGGTGAGCGTCAGCGCCAAGGCATGGAAACGTATTGAGCCTGAGCGGGGTCAGGCGCGTTTTTATTGGGATTTCCGGAAAGCACTTGAGTGGGCCGTGAAGGGGCAAACGGCATTCACGCCGCCAGTGTCGCTGATCGCCGGCTTGCACGAAGCATTGACAGCCATCCATGAAGAAGGGATTGAAAACGTGCTGCAGCGTCATCACGTTCTGGCGGAAGCCTTGAAAGCCGGCGCCGCTTCGCTGGGTCTGCCGCTGTTCCCGACATCTCCCCTGACCTCAAACACCGTTGGCGTGTTCAAGGTTCCGGCGGCAATCGATGGCACCGCTATCGTTAAAAAGATGTATGATGAGCACGGCAGCGTTATCGCCGGGGCGCGCAACGCATTCCGTGGCAAGATGATCCGGATTGGGACGATGGGCATGGTCAGTGCCGAACATATCCTGACGGATCTGGATCATCTTGGGCAGGTGCTCGTCGATCTGGGTGCCGATGTTGATGCGTCAGCGGGGGTCGCTGCTGCGCGTGGTATGCTTTGAATATCACACTCTCGATGAATGAAGGACTGCAATGAACCGCCCCGATAAAATATCGGCAACGTTGAGTGAGAAAATTCTGTCGCGACATTGTGGTTATGAATGTCGTGCCGGCGACACGGTTGTATGCCGTGTTGATCGGGCGATGGCGACCGATGGCTCGGCGCCGATGGCGATAGACTATTTCCACGCAATGGGCGGGAAAAAGCTGGCTGCCCCTGAATCCCTGATCTTCGCACTTGATCATTATGCCCCGCCGGATAACCCGGCAACCGTTGCGTTGCAGGATCGCATTCGGGCATTCAGCAGTTTGCATGGGAATGTGCTTTATGAGATCGGTGCCGGTATCGGCCATCAGTTGATGTTGGAAAGGGGTCATATCCGTCCGGGAATGCTTGTGGTTGGGGCCGACAGCCATGCGGTCGAGTATGGCGCGGCCAATGCTTTCGCGGTCGGTATCGGCTCATCGGATCTGGCGGCCACCATGTTAACGGGCAAGCTTTGGTTTCGCGTCCCTGAAAGTATCCGCATCGAGTTGACCGGCACGCTGGCGCCCCATGTGAATGCCAAGGATATAGCCCTGGAGATCAACCGGATCCTCGATCCGCAAGACGCCGGATACCGGACGCTTGAATTCACCGGGCCGGGAGCCAAATCCCTGACTTTTGAAGAACGGATGCTGCTGGCCAACATGTCCACGGATGCCGGGGCCAAGGCGGGGATATTTGAAGCCGACGAAACGACATCTTCATATCTTGGTATTGCGGAATCATCGATGGAGAAAACTGTGGCCGATGCGGATGCAGTGTATGCGATGCATCTGCAGATTGATCTCGATACATTGACGCCCAAACTTGCACGGCCGCCGGTTGGTGGGGCTGCGGCGGAGATTGTTGATCTTGGTGAAGATGAAGGCACGCCGGTGGATATGATCTATCTGGGCACCTGTACGGGTGGCCGGCAATCTGATCTCGAACGTGCGCTTCACGTGCTGCGTGCCGGTGGTGGCAAAGCGCCGGGTGTTCAGCTGATCGTTACGCCGGCTTCGGATCGGGTATATGGGGATCTGGCAACGAACGGTTTGCTGACTGAATTTCTGAAATACGGCGCAATCATGATGACGCCGGGGTGTGGATCGTGTTGCGGTACTTGCGGTGCGATTCCGGGGAATGAAAAGGTCGTTCTCTCCGCCGCCAACCGCAACTTTACCGGCCGGATGGGGAACCCGAAGGCGCGGGTATTTCTGGCATCACCCGAAGCATGTGCCGCCGCTGCGGTCACCGGCAAGATTGCGGATCCAAGAAGGATCGGCCGATGACGGCCCCATCAGCAAAAGACGGATTTTCTGCTCAGGGACCAGCCCGCCTGCTCGGCGATGACGTCAATACCGACTACATCATATCGTCACGGCGAAAACGCGTCACGATTGACGCTGATGCGCTGCGTGCCTTTCTGCTCGAAGATTACGACAAGGCATTGGGCGAACGGATCAAACCTGGCGACGTAATGGTTGCCGGGCGAAACTTCGGGTGCGGCTCAGCGATGGAGGTTGCTGTTACCGTTGTAAGAGCTGCCGGTGTTTCATGCGTGTTGGCGAAAAGTTTTGCCCGCGCCTATTATCGGAATGCGATCAATAACGGCCTGATGCCCGTGATATGTGACACGGACGGCATCGATGATGGGGATGCGCTTGAGATCACTGTCGACGCAAGTGGATTGATTGTGAAGAACGTGACGAAAGCACAAGAGTTCAAAGCCGGAACATTGTCGCCGATCATGTTGGACATACTGAAGGCTGGTGGTCTGACGCCGTATCTTCTCGAACGTGGTGACTTTACCGATCCAAAATAATGCAAGAAATGAAGTAGCAACAAGGAACTTTAATAAATGGCCGTTCAAAAATACGCGAAAACATTTGAAAAACTTTCAAGTGAAGTCCTGGATCAGTGGCGAAAAATCCCAACGGCAATTGCAGGTGATTGTATGAATCGCACGAACGTGATGAGCGGCGACATGATGCCGATCGGCGCGGGGATGACGTTATGTGGTCAGGCGAGGACTGTGACGACAATGGTCGGCGATAACGGAGCAAGTCATGCGGCCATCGGCATGTTGGCCGAAGGTGAAATCCTGGTTATCGATGCGCGTGCGCATAAAGATACAGCAGTATGGGGCGGTATTATGACGCGCGCGGCCATGAAACAGGGCGCTGGCGGGATGGTTGTCGACGGCGCTGTACGTGATGCTGACGAAATCCGTGAACTCGGTTTTCCGACGTTTGCGATTGCGATTTCACCGGCAGGACCGAGCAAGGGCTTTGGGGGTATTATTGACGGCGTTATTGCTTGCGCGATGTGCCCGGTTAAGCCGGGTGATATTGTGCTTGGCGATGCTGATGGCGTCACCGTTGTGCCACTTGAGCGCCAAGCTGCGATATTAAAAGCCTCGCAAGAGAAGATTGCCCAGGAAGAAGCAACAAACGCCGATACGGCCAAGGGCACACTTCCCGGTTCCCGGTTTGGATTGACCATCGAAGAAATTTGAGGAGTGATATGAGTCTCGTGCAGCATACCCTGCATCACGGCTTGCCCTTCTGATGGTGGTGGTCGCTTTAACCTTCATGCCAATTTGAGGATCAGAAATGTTGAAATTCTTCTTCTCGCCAATGACCAGTTCGTTGGCCACGCATATCGCGCTCATCGAGTGCGAAGCTGAATATGAACTATGTCCAACGCTCATGAAAAAGCAGGAAACACGCGCCCCTGCTTATCTTGCGATAAACCCGAACGGCAAGGTGCCCGCGATGGTTACCGAAAGCGGACACGTTATTACCGAAGTGGCCGCTACTTTATATTACCTGGCACGCCGGTATCCGGCAGCGAACCTCTGGCCTGATGGTGATCTGGAGTTGGAAGCGGACGTCATTTCGTGGATGTCGTTTACAGCATCGACGGTCCATGGGGCACCTTCCAAAGGACCAGAGCATATTGCCGCCGCTTTTGATGTTGCAAACATCAAGTTGGGTGACCGCCAATGGGCGATAGGCCGTTTCTCGGCGGCTGACATTCATCTGTTCCGCGTCTACTGGCGCTTCCGCCCGTCGATTGATGCCGCCCCCGGGACCTATCCCGCGCTCGAAGCGCATCACGACCGCATGCTGGCGCGACCGTCCGTCCAAAAGGCCTTAGAGATCGAAAAAGGATATCAGTAAGGAAGTGATTGAAGCAGGCACGGGGAAGTGTCTATTCCCTGCATTATCGGCCATCATGCATTTTGTGGTTTGGCTGTGTTTTGGGCGGCAATTCATTTGTTATCGAAAGCGCCGAGGTTATGCCGAATATAAGAATACTTGATCCCCGTGACGTTCTCTGCGGCGAGTCATCGCAAGTTCTTGCCTACTGGGAGCGCAACAAGGGCGAGGCATTGGCACCAGCATGGCGGCGTGATTTCAGGCTTGAGGATCTTGCGAGCGAGATCATTCCGAACATGATGGTTGTCGATGTTATCGACGGTGGCAGGGATTACAGATACCGGTTCTGGGGATCGAATAATACGCTGCACAAAGGTTATGAAATGTCAGGGAAGCTATTGTCCGCAAGCCCGACAAAAACTGCGGTGATGCAGGGCATGAAGCAATTTGCGGAAGTCGTTCGCCAGCAAAAGCCGATGGCGATTATTTACGAACTGTCGTTCAAGGATTATCAGCCCGGCGACCAGATCACCTTTCGCTTCCCGCTTTCCGGCGATGGCATAACCATTGATAAAATAGTGACGTATCAGGACCTGAGCCATAAACCTGAAAACTGGCGCGACCTGTTCAATGAATTTAGTAAACTTAATGCGTGAAGCGGGGCCTGAAGCGGGCGGGCCATAAGGGCCGTCAGGGAAAAATGACCATAAATACACATGATATTCTGATGGGGCTGGCCGGTGGTTTCCTGATCGGTTGCGCGGCTGCTTTGTATTTGCTTTTTGCCGGCCGCATTGCGGGCATCAGCGGTATTGCCAGTGCAGCCCTGCGGATTGAGCCCGGCGACCATGATAAAGGCGGCATTGCATTCCTTGCCGGGCTGATCGTGGCGCCGCTCCTGTACGGCATGGCTTTTCCTATGCCGGATCTGGGTATCACCCAGTCTGCCCTGTTGCTGGTTCTTGCCGGTTTGCTGGTCGGGTTCGGGGCGCGTACGGGGGGTGGTTGCACCAGCGGTCACGGGGTTTGCGGCCTGTCCAGGCTGGCACCCAGGTCAATGGCCGCGACCGTGACGTTCATGCTGGTTGCCATGGCGATTGCAGTTTTTATCAGGCCGCTTTTCCATGGATAAAATCATGCGGCTGCTGATTTCGCTCCTGAGCGGGGCGCTGTTTGGAACAGGCCTGATCGTTTCGGACATGATCGACCCTTCCCGCGTTTTGGCGTTCCTCGATATCGCCAGTGGTCAATGGGACCCGACGCTGGCGTTTGTTATGGCTGGGGCTATCACGCCGATGTTGCTGGCCTGGCGTTATGCTGCGACGAGAAGAAAACCGGTCTTTGGCGAGACATTTCCGGCACCAGCCACGGGCGGCTTGAACACAAAACTGTTTGCCGGCGCGGCCAGCTTCGGGGCCGGTTGGGGGCTGGTTGGATTATGTCCGGGACCGGCCCTCACCGCGTTGAGCATCGGCGGATGGCCCGTCGCGCTGTTTGTCGGTGCGATGATCGCCGGATTTTTCCTGGCATCAAGGGCGGCCAGATGGTTCTGAGTCGTGCACTGGATTTTTAAGCGAAATCAAAGCCCCGCGCCTTCAGGGCAGCCCTGAGGCCGTCGCGCGGTCGGCTTGCAAACTTGGCATTGACCTCATGGGTCCATGATGCCGGATCTGATTCCTTGCCGATACTGTCGTAGTGCGCTTTCAACTCGGTATTGTACGGATCGATGACGGCAAGTGCCGCTTTGGCATCATAACGGTCATGATGGACAATGCCGCTGACCGGCATCCGGGGCTTCTGTTTCGGTGCTTCGGCGGGATAGCCCAGACACATGCCGAAGGTGGCATAGACGTGTTCGGGTAATTCCAGAATCTCGGCGATTGCGGCAGGATTGTTGCGCATGGCGCCGATCATGACGCCGTGGATGCCGAGTGATTCGGCCGCAACATAAGCGGCCATGCCGACCAGTGCGGCATCAATGGTAGCCACCAGGCCAAGTTCAAGATTGTTGTTGTCGATGCTGTGTCCGTTGCGTTCAAACGCCGCACGGATGCGGGTCAAATCGGCACAAAATGCCAGGAATACCGGGCATGCGACGATATGTTTCTGATTGCCGCATGGCACGGCCAGCCGGCTCTTGATCTCCGGGTCACGCACCACGACGACGCTGTATGCCTGCAGGTTTGACGATGTCGGCGCGCGCAGCGCTGCACTCAGGATCGAATCGACATGGGCATCGCTGACCGGGGTCTCAGCATATTTGCGGATGGATTGCCGGTTCTTGAGAACGTTGATGGTTTCGCTGACAGTGGGGCCTCTGCCGGACTTGGTCGTTGTCATTCCACAATCTCTCTTCGTATCATGATGATGGTTATGTTGATTATGTAGGGATGCCGACGGCATTTTACAGCGCTCATTTGCACGGGCCGTGTGTGTGGGAATTGACGGCTATGGCGGTGCGGCGGAAACTCATATCCGATATCGGAATACTGCCGCAGGAACCAGATTATGTCTGATGCCGAAAACGATCCAGATCGCCTCAGGGCGCGCAAAAAAAGAATATACAATTCAGTGCTGATCTTCGTTGCGCTGGTGCTGATCTTGAGGGGGATCATCTTTCTGATCGATGATGGTTATAATATGTCCGCCGAGGAGGGGGCCAAGCTGCCGCCAATCACGACGCCTGCGCCGAACAATAATTAGCCCAGGACGGTACCCATGCCTTTATACAAGGAGCACGCCGCGTGCTGGAAATACTGACAAAGATTCTGAAATTCTTCGATGCCGGCTCAAAGCGGTTGAAGACAACCTGCCCCCACTGCAGGCATGTCATGCAGGGGAGCCCCAGGCATTGCGCGGCATGTGGGCACGATCTGACCCCTGCGCGTGACTGACAGGGACGAACTCTCATTGCAGGTTTACTCATGCCCGTGAGTCTATCCGGTCACGACCGATGCGCCGGAACTCCGAGATTTTGCTTTTGCTAAGGCGAGGGACCCGGTACCGAAGATGCCGGTTTCCTTTTGTGCCCGGCGTGTGGAATTTGCCATCAACAAAGGCCGGGTGATGGGGTATAAGTCGTCTTGATGATAGAAAATTTTGATCAGTTGATGGAGCAGGCGGGCGATCTGCACGCCAAGGGGAATCTTCCGGGCGCGGTGAAGATTTACGCCAATCTGATCGCCTTGCAGCCGGATAACGATATCGTCCGGTTCTTTGATGCGCTTGCCCAGTTCGATCTTGGCAATCGCACATCGGCGATCGAGACGATGCAGGGGATTGCCAAAAGACTGCCTGAAATTCCCAAGATACGGATGGATCTGGGCAGCATGCTGGAGCGCGAACACCGGCATGAAGAGGCGCTCGTACAGTTTTCCGCCGCCACCCGGCTCAATCCTCGTGATCCGGCAGCGCACATCATGGTCGGCCATATGCTGATGCAACTGGGCAAGCCGGCACAGGCTGCAAAAGCGGTGAAGTCATATAACAAGGCGCTTCAGCTTGCGCCCGGCAACCATGTTGCGAGGCTGGCGCTGGCCAGAGCGCTGATGATCACCGGTCGCTGGGCCGAGGCCGATACTGAATGTGCCGCAGTGTTGGCAAGGATTCCCGGCCATACCGGGGCCATGGCCATGCAATCGGTCATCTGTTACGAGCTTGGCCGCGCCGACGAAGCACGCGCAATCATGGATTTTGACAAGCGGCTGATGAGCCTTGATATCGCCGATACAAGAGGCTTGCCCGAAGCCGATCTGTTGAATGCCGCCCTGGCTGAAGCCGTTTCGACGCACCCGTCGATTGCTTATGAGCCCAAGGATTACTCAACGAAAAAGGGCTATCATACCGGTGAGATTGCGAATGAGGAAAGCGGGCCGATCCATGAATTGCTGAACTGGATTCGCGCCGAGATCGATGCGGTCATCGCCGAAAGCCGGGCAACCCGGGATGATGCATTCGCCAGAAACGCCCCCGCAGCCTACCGTCTCAATGCCTGGGGTGTTGTCATGGAAGATCAGGGCCACCAGTCATCGCATATTCACCGGGATGCCTGGCTTAGTGGGGTCTATTACATCAAGGTCCCGGCCTCGGTTACCGAGACGGACCCGGATCATGCGGGCTGGATCGAATTCGGCACCCCGCATGATTATCCGAAGCGGAAAACCACGTCGGATATAACCCTGATCCGGCCCAGGCCGGGCAAGGCGATCCTGTTTCCATCCTATTTTTATCATCGGACGATCCCTTTGAGATCGACGGATACCCGGATTTGTATCGCCTTTGATGCGATTCCTGTCTGAACGCGAAATTTCAGAACAATGGGATGATCTGGCCTTGCGCTGACAATGGACTGGGATAGGATGTCCAGATTGTGCAGCGCAATGTAAAGGCTTTGACACCATGGACTACACGTTAGGCGGCATTCTGCTACTGGGCCTGATCATCGGGCTGCAGCATGCTCTGGAAGCGGATCATGTCGCGGCCGTGTCATCCATCGCATCCGGCGAGACGTCACTTCGAAAAATCGTTGTGCATGGGGCCCTTTGGGGACTTGGCCATACCATTACATTGGGCATTGTCGCCGGTACGGCGGTTTATCTGGGCGCAGTCATTGATGCCGAAGTTGCCGGCTGGCTCGAATTTATTGTCGGCGTAATGCTGGTTGGGCTCGGCGGACAGGTTGTCTGGCGGATGATCAGGGAACGAATCCATTTTCACACGCACCGTCATGATGATGGCACCCTGCACGTACATGCCCACAGCCATGCTGGTGAAAAAGCACCTCACAACCGCAATGCCCATGCACACGAGCATCCTGAAGGGCTACCGTGGCGGACACTCTGCGTTGGACTGATGCACGGCATGGCCGGCTCGGCAGCACTGGTCGTGTTGACGGCAACCGCGCTCAGTGATCCGCTGACGGGTATCAGCTATGTCATCTTGTTTGGTATCGGCTCGATGCTTGGTATGGCTGCGTTATCGATGGTTATCGCGGTGCCGCTTGGATATACCGCCAAGACCTTGACCTGGGCCAATCGCATCATGCAAACGGGCATCGGTGCCGTGACCGCCGGGCTCGGCTTCTTCGTCATGTACGAAACGCAGCTTGCAAAATTATTTCTCTGATTGCACCACATTCGGGTTCGCGTAGCGCGCCCGAAAAATAGGTGACGGGAATTAACCCGTTCATAACGCCCCTTCTGGCATAAAGCGGCATGGCCCGTAAAAAATCGACCCGATCCAGAAAATCCAGTTCCAGCCCCGCGCCGTTGTGGCGGCGTCTCGGCAAATGGCTGGGCACGTTGATAGTATGGGGCTTTATCGCGACCCTGTTCGTGGTTGGCTGGTTTTACATTGATTTGCCCAACGTCGAGGACAGTCTGGCCCCGTCCAGGCGCCCGACGGTCTGGGTGATGGCAGCAGACGGCAAGGAAATAGGTGCCGTCGGTGATCTGTACGGGATACCGGTCAAGCTGGCGGACCTGCCCCCGGCCCTGCCGCAGGCGGTACTGGCGACCGAAGACCGGCGTTTCTATGAGCATTTTGGTATCGACCTGATCGGTCTGGCACGGGCCATGGTCGCCAACGTTCGTGCCGGGCGTATCGTGCAGGGTGGCAGCACAATCACCCAACAGGTTGCCAAGAACCTGTTCCTCAGTTCCGAGCGGACCTTCAAGCGCAAGTTCCAGGAAGTGATGCTGGCGCTCTGGCTGGAAAACAGATTCTCCAAGGACCAGATCCTCGAGCTTTATTTGAACCGCGTCTATCTCGGTGGCGGCACATATGGCGTCGATGCGGCAGCGCGTAAATATTTTGCCCGCCCGGCCTCTGCGATCAATGTCTGGCAATCGGCAATGCTGGCGGGTTTGCTCAAGGCGCCGAGCCGCTATAACCCGCACAGCGATGATGAACGCGCCGACAAACGCACCCGTGTCGTACTGGCGAATATGGTCGCCGCCGGTTATCTGACCGAAGATCAGGCGAAGTCGGCCAAATCCACATCCGGGCAGGGTGCAACCGTCCGCCCGGGGCTGGTGGCACCATACTTCGTTGACTGGGTCTTGGATCAGGTGCGCGATTATATCGGTCCCCGCGACCGTGATCTGATCGTCAAGACGACGCTTGTCCAGGAAGATCAGAAGGTTGCCGAACAGGCCCTTTACGCGGTGCTGGAGAAATCGGGCAAGGCCCGCAATATCGGTGACGGCGCGATTGTGCTGATGTCTCCCGACGGTGCCGTTCGCGCTATGGTCGGTGGTAAAAGCTATCACAGATAGCCAGTTCAACCGGGCGACGCAGGCACGTCGGCAGCTAGGGTCAGCTTTCAAGCCCTTTGTCTATCTGGCCGGGCTGGAAGCCGGCATGAAGCCTGACGAAATGCTTGATGATGCGCCGATCAAAATCGGCAACTGGCAGCCAAGCAACTTTAACGGCAAGTTCGCCGGGCCGATCAGCATGACGGATGGTCTCGCTAATTCCGTTAACACTGTGGCTGTCCGGGTCGCCATGAAAGCAGGCATAAGCCGGGTTGCGGAAACGGCGCGCTCGCTCGGCTTTGATCCGGGCGACAAACCCGATGCGTCGATTGCACTCGGCACCGTCGAAACATCCTTGCTGGATCTGTCCTCGGCCTATGCGCCGTTTGCGAACGGCGGCAATGGCGTGATTGCCTACGGGATCGAAGAAATTAGGGACGGTGGCGGCGAGGTTCTCTACCGGCGCAGCGGCTCCGGCCCGGGCCAGGTGATCGCGCCCCGCTTTGTCAGCCCGATGAACAGCATGATGCATCAGGTGATTGTCCGGGGCACTGGCAAGGCGGCGAACTTCGGTCGCGATGCGGCCGGCAAAACCGGCACATCGCAAAATTACCGAGACGCCTGGTTCGTCGGCTACAGCGCTGATTTTGTCGCTGGGGTCTGGCTCGGCAATGATTCCGGCCAGCCGATGAAGGGTGTTACCGGCGGCGGATTCCCGGCCCGCATCTGGCGGGACGTGATGGCGCAGGCGCATCAGGGGCTGCCGTCACGCGACCTGCCCAGACCGACCGATGACCGGGGGTTCTTCGACAGATTGTTCGAAACGATCACCGATGTGAAGCAGGAAGCGAAGAAAGCGATTGAAAATGTCGAGCCGAAAGCCGGTACGGCAAACACGACACCGGACGGTACCCCGGATACGAATTGAACTCAGGGGCGCTTTTTATTCAGGCGCTCAATCGTCTTCGTTGTTGAAAACCCGTCCTTCAATGTGGCCAGCACCACTTCACCGTTCCAGCTCTTGACCAGATCAGCGCCGACCACATCCTCGATCTTGTAATCGGCACCCTTGACCAGGACGTCGGGGCGCAGTGCGCGGATCAATTCATAGGGTGTGTCTTCGCCGAAGATCACGACAAGATCAACACTCGACAGTGATGCCAGAACGGCGCTGCGGGCGGCTTCATTCTGAACCGGACGTTCCGCACCTTTGAGCCGCTTTACGGAGGCATCGGAGTTGAGGCCGACGACAAGCCGGTCACAGGCACCACGGGCCTGAGCCAGCAATGAAACATGACCCGGATGCAGAAGATCAAAGCAGCCATTGGTGAAGCCGACCCGGAAACCCTGTCGGCGCCAGCGGGCGAGCCGGTCAATGGCCTGCGTATCGGTCAGCACCTTGGCTTCGGCGTCGGAAATATCCTGATGATGCAGCGCTGCGATAACTTCGGCGGCATAGGAAACGGCGGTGCCGACCTTGGCAACGACAATGCCTGCTGCCGTGTTGGCGACGGCTGCGGCATCCCTGGTTGCAGCACCGGCACCGATCATTGCGGCAACGGTTGCGACCACGGTGTCTCCGGCCCCCGAAACATCGAAAACTTCGCGGCTTTCCGCCGGCAGGTGATGCGCTACGCCTTTCCGCGCAATCAGGCTCATGCCATCGGCGCTGCGCGTCACCAGCATGCCGCCGAGCGCGTGGGCGGAAATCAGGGCCGAGGCGGCGGCAATGATGCTGTCGGTATCCGGGCACGGCGCTTTCGCGGCCTGTTCCAGTTCCTTGCGGTTGGGGGTGATCAGATCGGCCCCCTTGTAGCGTTCATAGCCGTCGCCCTTCGGATCAACGATCAGCAGGTACGCCGGCGGCTTTTGCGGCTTTGATGATGGCAGCGGCGCGCGCCACCGGCAAGGACACCCTTGTCGTAATCGGACAGCACCACGGCACTGTATTTCTTGATCGATTTGGTGGCAGTCTTGAGCAGCCGCTCGGCGACTTTGGCACCGATTTCTTGATCGGCTTCCCAGTCGGCACGCAGCATCTGCTGATTGCCCGCGACATAGCGAACCTTGATGGTCGTTGTCCGTGCAGGGTCAATGATGAGCTTGGCGTTGACCAGCGGGTTCTCACCCAGTGCGTCGATCAGTTCCTGACTTGCGCTGTCTTTGCCGGCGACGGCGACAAACGTCACCTTGGCACCAAGGGCTGCCAGATTGCGGACCACGTTACCGGCACCGCCCGGCATCCGGCTTTCGCTGGTGACACGAAGGATGGGGATCGGTGCTTCCGGGGATATACGCTCAACCTCGCCGCTGATGAAACGGTCAAGCATGGCATCGCCGACGACCAGGACATGGGTGCCTTCGATGGCTTCAACCAGTGGTATCAGGCGTGAACGATCCGTGCTCATACCAGCTCCAATTCGATTTCGAGTGCGCCGCACAACATCTGCCCAAGGGTGATGTGCATTTCCTGAATGCGTGCGGTGGTGTCACTCGGCACAATAATCAAAGGATCGGCCAGGCCGACGAGGCGACCGCCGTTCTTGCCGCTGAGCGCGGCCGCAACAATATTAAGGGCCTGTGCCGCCTTGAGTGCGCGGATCACATTTTCCGAATTGCCCGATGTGGAAATGCCGATGGCGACGTCGCCGGGCTTGCCGAGGGCTTCGATCTGGCGGGCAAAGATATTCTCGAAGCCGAGGTCGTTGCCGCCGGCGGTCAGCGCCGAAGTGTCGGTGGTCAGCGCAATCGCTGCAATCGGTGCCCGGTCCGTTTTATAGCGGATCGTCAGTTCGGTCGCCAGATGCTGGCAGTCGGCAGCGCTGCCGCCATTCCCGAAAAAGATAATCTTGCCGCCATGCCGGATGCTTTCGGCGCAACGGTCCAACAGCGTGGCAAAACCGTCGGCACAGGATTTCCGGGTCAGTGCGGTGACCTCGGCGTGCTCGTCAAATTCATCGGCGAAAAATTTTTTTATGTCCATGCTTGGTCTGTCTTGCTTTGCTAAACGGTCTTTAATGATACGGGCATTTCAACGCGGGTGCCGGACCTGAGACTTTCAAGGACGGCAATCGTCGCTGCTGTGGTCTCGATCAGTTCGGCTTCATCGACTGGTGCCGGACCACCCGACAGCACGGCGGCAACGAAGGCCTGCATCTGCTGCTTGTGGCCCTTGTCCTGAGCAGCGGAACTCGATTTCTTGCGCCCGTCTGCGGCCAGCGTCAGGGTCTGAAAATCGTCGAGCACTGCGGCCCGCCCGCCCGCGAATACTTCAATGCGCTCTTTCGGCAATGAAGTATCGCCCAACGCCGTATAGACAATGGATGCCAACGAACCGTCGGCAAATCTCAAATGTGCAGAAACGTCGTCGCCACTGCCCTGCACGGCGGTTGCCGCGTCGGCGTCAACGCTGACAATGCGACTGCCCGCCAGATGCCGTGCCAGATCGACAAAGTGACACATCTCGCCCAGCACCCGGCCGCCGCCCTCGCTCGCTGATTGTGTCCAGTGGGTGCCGTCGATGGCGCCGCCATTGACACGCAGTGTAATCACGCGGGGTCCGGTTGACGCTGCAAAATGCTTCATCAGATCAGCAATCTGCGGTGCAAAACGGCGGTTGAAACCGACCTGCACAAATCCCTGAGCGTCATTCAGGGCGGCGATCACGTCGTTGAGTTGCGTCAGATCAAGCGCCAGCGGTTTCTCGACAAACACGGATTTGCCGGCTCTGAGTGCCGAGGCCGTCAGTGTGGCGTGACTGTCATGGCGGGTGGCGACAACAACGGCATTGATCGCGCTGTCGTCGAAAACGGCTGCCGGGTCGCTGGCGGCAGCTTCGAAGCCGAAGTTGTCGGCGCCATGCTCGGCATTGGCCCAGCGCTGCGTTGCGCCAGTGTCTTGAAACGGACGCCGGTGAGCGGCTTCAACGCCGGCAACAGCACGGCGCGGGCAAAATTCCCGGCACCGATGACGCCCAGAACGCATCCGGATTGCGCAACCCCGGAAGCCCGTTTGGCGATCTGTGTGGTCGTCGTATCGACGTTGCCCGTGTAGGTGAGCACGACACCAAGATGACGTTCGGCACCGCTTGTCACCAGATCATACGCCTTGGCTGCATCGTCGAGGGCAAAGGTATGTGTGGTCAATTGCGTGGGGTCGAGCCGCAAGGCCCGATCCGGTGCCATCAGTCTGAGGACTTCACCCAGATTTTCAGTCTCTGTCCAGCGCACCCAGCCTTCCGGATATTTCATGCCCCGGCCTTCGAAATCCGGATCGTAGCGCCCCGGGCCATAAGACCTGGAGACGGTGAGATTGAGTTCTTTCTGCATGAAGGTCTGGTACGGGAACGTCGTGCCGGTCAGTCCGACCATGACGATGCGGGCGCGGTCACGGGCGAGGTCGGCGGCGACTTCGAACGGCTCGCTCGATGCTGCTGCGGCGGCGATCAGGACCGCATCGGCACCGCGGCCGTCGCTCAGTCCACGCACAGCGGCGGCAGCATCTGCGTCGGGTTTCAGCGCCAGTTCGGCACCAAGGGTGCGGGCCAGGTGCAAGCGGTCGTCAGCATAATCGAGCGCAATAACCCGGGCACCGGCAAGCGTCAGGAAGCGCATCGCCAACTGGCCGACCAGACCGCAGCCGATCACCGCAACGACATCGCCCAGCCCGGCACCCATGTTGCGCACCGCATGCAGGGCGATGGCCCCGACCGTGCCGTAGCAGGCGTCTTCGTCGCTGACCCCGTCCGGGATTTTGGCCACCAGATTGCGGGGCACGGCATTCAATTCGGCATGGTTGGCGATCCCCGCGCCGGCCATGGCGACACGCTCGCCAACACGGAACGCGCCTTCGAGGCCGGCACCGACGGCGATCACTTCACCGGCGGCGGAATAACCCAGCGGCAGCGGCTCGTCGAGCCGGGCCATGACCGCTTTCCAGGTATTCCAGAGGCCTTCTTTCTTGGCTTTCTCAAGGGCTTTTTTGACCAGGTCGGGGCGTGCCTGTGCCTTGGCAGCGAGGCTTTTCTTGGCAAAATCGACGACCATCCGCTCGGTGCCGGCGGAAATCAGCGAGGCACGGGTGCGCACCAGCAGGTGACCCGCCCGCACCACCGGGACCGGCACATCCTTGAGGGCCAGTTTTCCTGTGCGTCGCGATTGTATGACCTGCTTCATTGCAGCGCGGCCCCCTGCTCAGGAGATGTTTTTAAAGTAATCAATGGTCCGCTTCAGACCTTCCCGAAGCTGAATGGTCGGCTCCCAGCCCAGAGTTTTTTTCGCAAGTCCGATATCCGGGCAACGCTGGGTCGGATCATCTTCGGGTAACGGCTTGTAGATGATCTCCGATTTCGTATTCGTCATCTCGGCGATGGTTTCGGCCAACTGGCGAATGGTGTACTCGCCGGGATTGCCGAGGTTCATCGGACCGGTGTTGACGTCATCGGCATCCATCAGCCGGATTATCGCTTCGACCAGATCATCGACAAAGCAGAACGAGCGTGTTTGCGATCCGTCACCGTATAGCGTTATCGGCTCACCCCTGAGTGCCTGCATGATGAAGTTTGAGACGACACGGCCATCTTCGGGATGCATGCGCGGGCCATAGGTATTGAAGATCCGGCAAATCCGGATGTTCAGCTGATGCTGGCGGTGATAATCGAAAAACAGGGTTTCGGCGCAGCGCTTGCCTTCGTCATAACAGGCGCGCGGGCCGATCGGGTTGACGTTGCCCTTGTAATCCTCGGTCTGCGGATGCACTTCAGGATCGCCGTACACTTCGCTTGTTGAGGCTTGAAGAATCTTGGCGTTGGTCCGTTTGGCCAGCCCCAGCATATTGATGGCGCCATGCACGCTGGTTTTCGTCGTCTGCACGGGATCATACTGGTAATGCACCGGCGAGGCCGGGCAGGCGAGGTTGTAGATTTCATCCACTTCGACATACAGCGGGAAGGTGACGTCGTGCCTTAAAAGCTCGAAGTTGTCGGCTTTCAGCAGATGCGCAACGTTGGACTTGGCACCGGTGAAGAAATTGTCGAGGCATATGACATCATCACCTCTGGCAACGAGCCGCTCGCAAAGATGTGAGCCGATAAAGCCGGCGCCCCCGGTAACCAGAATTTTTTTAGCCAGAAGTGAACTCACGGCACCCTCATCATTTACAAATCTTACGGTGACGGAAACTACCACTGGTGGGGCGGAGGGCCAAGGCGAAAGGGTTTCAGAGAAACCGCCCACTTTCAGGCCGGTAAGCCTCGGCGGGTGGCAATATTCGGCCTTGTCGCGGGGATTTTCAAATAGCCCACTATAACAAACGACTTGATATCTGTAGTATTGAGCGCCTGTTATCGTTAACGGTTTGTGAAACCTCGCGGATTACAAGATAAGCATGCCAATGCCTTTGGATAAATCAATGACCCAGGAAGCGGCTCTCCTGGAAAAGCTGTCTCGGATCGAAGAGAGCCCGACAAGCTATTTTGTTGTCCATCTGCATCTTTCACAATTGCGTACGAGCAATCGCCAGCAACATTTCATCAACATTGCCATTCGCGTGTTCGATAACCTCATCAACAATTCCGACGCTATCCTCTATACGATGATGAATCAGGACCTGGTTTTGGTCTGTCGTGAGGTTCTGGTCGAAGATATCGACCCATATATTCACAAAGTCAGGGCGATGTTCAGCGAAGACCCGCTGGCTTCCGGCGATGACGAGTTCGATGACCGTCTGGCGACCTGGTACGATCTGGCATCAAAGGAAGATTTCGCCGCATTCCTGTCAGCGGCGACGGAGCTTTCCGTCAAAGCCCAGATACTGCTCGAAGAACAGAAGAAAAACCGCGAGCAGCAGCTCGGCAAAAGCAGCGGGGATCCGCTGTCAGCAAAGAATTTGGCGGCCATCAACCAGCAGCTTCAGGCGACCCGGATCGCCGATTTGATTCGCCAGCAAACCTGCATCCGCATTGCGCCGGGTAAAGCCGGTGCGTTTGTTTTCCGCGAACACTTCATTGCCATGTCCGAGTTGAAAGAGCGGGTTTCGCCCGGCGTCAACCTGTTCAGCAGTGCGTGGCTGTTCCAGTATCTGACCGAGACGCTGGACAAGCGTGTGCTGTCGGTCATCAGCCGCAAGAATTTCGATGAGGTCAAGGAGCCGATCAGTCTTAACCTCAACATCGGCACCGTGCTTTCCCGGGACTTCAACAACTTCAATCG
This sequence comes from uncultured Rhodospirillales bacterium, assembly GCA_965284225.1. GTDB lineage: Bacteria > Pseudomonadota > Alphaproteobacteria > Rhodospirillales > Casp-alpha2 > UBA4479. The sequence goes on along the minus strand of CBDIRN010000002.1, from coordinate 33,386 downwards.
TGTCGTCGGCGATAATGCAGGCAAGGTTGTGATCGAATTGCAGATCATCGACATTTTCGCCGATATGAATACATACGGTTACGCGCGCGATATGCTGCAGGACCGCGGCTATAAAGTTCTTGTCGATGGCGTCAGCCCGCTGGCCCTGCAATTTTTCGACCCGGCCAATCTCAGGCCCGATTTCATCAAGGTCGCCTGGGGCAAGGAATTTGAAGAAGAATCAACAGACAGCACGAAACTGAAGATGCTCAGTGAAACCGTGCAGCATGCCGGCAAGGACAGCATCATCGTTTACCGCGTGGATTCCGAGAGAGCGGTCAAATGGGGGCTGTCGCTGGGTATTTCCCGGTTCCAGGGATATTTTATCGACAAGCTGGTGCACGCGATGACGCGCCCGAAAGTACAGCCGAAGGTGCCGACCGGTGCGGGGCCTGCGAAGGCGGGTACAGCATGACCCGCGGGCGGAACGGATAGCCATGGCCACACAAACCGACAAGCTTCCCTCGCAGGAAAAACTGCTCATCGACTACGTGCGCCGACTTGAGAAGCTCAAGGAAGGACGCGGGCTGGCCCACGTGCATCTGTCGCAACTCAGGCCGTTCAATCGTCGCGAGCAGCATATCCGGACCGCCGCCGGTAATTTCGATAGCCTGATCAAGGACATGCACGGGCAATTGTTCACGACCAAGAATGCGGATCTGTTCTTTTTCTTCAAGTCCCAGGTCAAGTCGCAGGTTGAGACGGTTGTGCAAAAAATTCGTTTCCTGTTCGGCGACGACCCGTTGGTTGAAGACGATGGCAAAGATGGTCGCGAATTCACAACCTGGTATGATACAGCCGCCCAGTATGACGAAGTTGTACAGTTGGTGCAGGGGCTGGCCGAAGCCGAGGAAAAGCGCCAGAGCGAAGTGCGCAATCGCATGGATGCGCGCCAGCGGCTCAAGGAAAAACAGAAAAAGGGCGAGCCGCTGACCCCAAGCGTGCTGGCCAAAGTTGAAGAAGCGCTCTCCCGCGCCGATCTTTCCAACCTTGTCCGCCGTCAGTTCATTTGTGCGGTCGACAGCAAAATGGTGCCGGAGCAGAAATTCAGCGAATTGTTCATTTCCATTCAGGACCTGCGTGAAACGATCCTGCCCGGCGTCAATCTGGTTTCGAACCGCTGGCTGTTTCAGCATCTGACGGAAACCCTCGACCGCCGGGTTCTGTCAATGTTGATGAAAACCGATGCGGTGTCGATTTCCGGCGATATCAGCTTCAACATCAACGTCTCGACGCTGCTGTCGGACCAATTCCAGATTTTCGATGACAACCTTTCTGCCGCCAGACGCGGTGCCATCGTCATTGAATTACAGAAAGAGGACATCTTCTCGGATCTGTCGGCGTATCTTTTCGCCCGGGAATTCGTGCAGACAAAGGGTTATCGGGTATGCCTCGACGGATTGGCGATGGAAACCCTGCAGGTGATTGACCGGGAACGCCTCGGCGCGGATATGGCAAAGATCGTCTGGCATCCTAATCTGGCCGACGGCGGTGATGAAGTGCAGGCCATTCTCAAGCGGTTGCTGGAGCGGGACGGGCCGGACAGATGGATTCTCTGCCGCTGCGATAACCGTGAAGCCATCGATTTCGGGCGCTCCGTCGGCATCCAGCAATTTCAGGGACGGTTCGTCGAAAACCTGATTGCAGAGGATGGTCGCCGCCGAGATCTGCTGAAGCTGAAACGACGGATCGAGCGGAGTTCTGAGCCGCAGGAAGACGAATAGTCGCGGTTTCTGATTATTTTAATGACACTGCCTACGTCATGAACCATGATGCACATCATGACGCATATTGTAGTTATGAACATATCGATCCTGTAGTTGATTTCGGTCGCCGGTTTACTTGATGAACAAGGCTGACGTGCCCGCGCGGAGCGCAAAAAAGCCGCTTGAGATCGCCGACCTCTGAACCCGTGCTGTCCGCGCTGACAGAGAGGTTACTATGGAAGACGCATCAATTTGGCTGTCCGGCCTGAAAAATGGCTTGATCGGCATGACTGCCGGTATGATCGACTATCTCCCCAGTCTGGCTGCTGCCGTATTTTTGCTTTTGGCCGGTTGGTTCGTCGGCAAGTTGGCGCGCGCCAGTGCGGTCAAGATAACCCATGGACTCAACCGGGTTCTGGATGGGATCGCGGCAACCGGGCGCCTGGCGACAATCCGGGTCTCGGAAAATGTCGCGGGTCTGATCGGCAATGCGGTTTTCTGGTTGGTCGTGTTCGTCTTCGTTACGGCGGCGGCCAATGCTGCCGGGCTGACGATCTTCTCGGTCTGGCTGGAAAGCATCGTCACCTATCTGCCGAATTTGCTGGGCGGCGGCTTTATCATATTCCTGGGCTATCTGGTCAGCATCGCCATTCGCGATCTTGTGGCGACTGCACTCGGCACCCTCAGTGTCAGACAAAGCGATATTATCGGTGCGATCCTGCAATGGGCGACGTTCATGACAGCAGTGATCGTCGGTCTCGAGCAGATCGGCATCGATGTCACATTCCTTATCGTCGTCATCGCCGTCGTTGTCGGGGCACTGTTCAGCGGCCTCGCATTGGCTTTCGGTCTGGGTGCCAAGCCGTTGACGACCAATTTGCTGGGGGCGCATTACCTGCGTCAGCAATATACCATCGGTCAGGTTGTCCGGATCAGCGGCGTCGAGGGGCAGATCCTTGAATTTACCCCGACCGGCGTGACGATATCGACCGCTGACGGCGTAACGGCTGTTCCGGGTGCTGCTTATTTCGCAGACAACGTGGTCCTCATACAGTCCGGTGATGACCATGGCTGAAACCTCACTCCTGACCATTGCCTATATTGAAGGCCAGCCTGAACGGGCTGCAAAAACCCTGGAAACCCTCAACGTTCTCGATGCTTCTGCTTTGATTGCCTCGCTGCCGATGCGGACGGCGGCGCTGGCGGTCGGGCGTATGAGTCCCTGGAACGCGGCGCAATGTATTGAAGGAATAGCCACCGAACGTGCCGCCGGCATAGTCGAACAGATGCTGTTTCAGGATGCCGCCGCCATTTTGCGCCTGGCATCGCCGACATGCCGTGCGGATATTCTCCAGGACCTGCCCACGGCTTTGGCCAAGGCTTTCGAAAATTCATTGGCCTTTCCGGTCGGCACCGTCGGTGCCCACATGAACAAGCTTTCGCCTTCCATGGAAGAAACCCGGACGGTTGCCGATGCGCTCAAATATGCGCGTCAGAAAAAACGGCCGAAAGGCGAATATCTGTTCATTACGGACGACGGCCGGATTTATCTGGGTCTGGTGCGTATTTCAGAATTGCTGCGCCATGACGGCAAGGTATTGCTTGGCGATATCATGGAAAAGGGTATCAGCCCGTTCCTGGCCCGGGCTTCGCTGTCATCGATTGAAAATGCGCCGCAGTGGGATAGCCATCGCGTGCTACCCGTCGTCGGGCGCAAGGGGAATTTTCTGGGTGCGCTGTCCCGCAAGGACTGGGCCGATGCTCGCAATCAGGCCTATGTCACGGCACAGCCATTTGATAATCATACCATTCTGCAAAACATGACCGTCAGCTATGCGGTTGTCCTGTATGGGCTTTTGAAACTGGTGCTGCGTTCAGACAAAACCTTCGCCACATCGGAGGTGCGCCATGACGGGTAACATCGAAACGGCTGTTGCCGCATTGAACCGGCGCTTTCTGCTCGATCATCCGATTGATGCAGCACGGCTTGTTGAATCTCTTGATGCCGCTGAAGCAGCGGATACCCTGGCCGATCAGGAGGTTGAAAGTCTGATCCCGGTCTGGCGTCGGGTGCTGCCGGGTGATGGCGCCCGGATCATGGCCGAGCTACCGCACGCGCTGACGCTTGAGTTGTTGTCAGAGATGCTGCCGAACGAAGCGGTGCAGTTTCTGAACCTGATGGAACAAGACCGGCGCGAGCAACTCCTTAGCGACCTGAAACCTGAAATCGGCACCGAAATCAGGAAACTCCTGAGTTATCCGGAAACCAGCGCCGGGCGGTTGATGAACCCGATGGTGGAATCGTTCCGGGGCTCGATGACGGCAGCAGACGCGTTGCATAAACTCCGCGCCATCGGCATTCACCGGGCGCAAAGCCTGTTTATCGTCGATGACGATAATCGCATGCGCTCCAGGGTCTTCATTCAGGATATGGCGATTGCCGACGATGATACACCCTTGGCCGCACTTGAACGACCGGTCACCGAATACGTAACGCCGATGGCCTCCGTCGACGAAGTCGCCGAACTGCTGGAAAAGGATCGCCATGCCGATCTGCCGGTGATCGATGCCGAAGGACGGTTGGTCGGTGTCATTTCCCACGCATCGATGGTGCAGTCTATTCAGGAAGATGCCACCGCCGACATCCAGACCATGGTCGGTGCGAGCAAGGACGAAAGGGCGCTTTCAGCGCCGTTGTTTGCGGTTCGCAAAAGGCTGCCGTGGCTGCAGATCAATCTGCTGACGGCGTTCATGGCAGCTGCCGTGGTTGGGCTTTTTGAAAACACCATTGCCCAGTTCACAGCTCTTGCCGTGCTGTTGCCGGTGGTGGCCGGGCAGTCGGGGAATGCCGGTGCTCAGGCGCTGGCCGTGACCATGCGCGGTCTGGCGCTCAGGGAAATCTCGATCCGGCAATGGCCCAAGGTCACCTTGAAAGAGGTCAATGTCGGTCTGGTCAACGGCATCGCCGTCGCCATTACCTGCGGCATCGGCGTCTATTTCTGGAGCGGTTCGGCCGGGCTGGTGCTGGTGATTGCAATATCCATGGTCATGGCGATGGTCGCTGCCGGATTTGCCGGTGCAGTGGTGCCGATTGTCCTGACGCGGCTTGGTCAGGACCCGGCGCAGTCGTCATCCATTGTGTTGACTACGGTGACCGACATTGCCGGATTCTTCTCGTTTCTGGGGATCGCCACGCTGCTGTCGTCGATGCTGTAAACTCAAGCCGGTTTATCGCTGACCCCGGCATCGGCAAAGCTGGCCATCCCGGCGTGGCAGGCGGCGGCAGCGCGCACGATATTGATGGCCAGCGCTGCCCCCGATGCTTCGCCCAGCCGCATGCCGAGATCGAGCAGCGGGCTTTTCCCCAGTGCATCAAGAAGCCGCCGATGACCGGGCTCTGCCGATACATGTGCGGCCAAGGTATGATCAAGGCAACCGGGATGGGCGGCCTCCAGGGCTGCCGCCGCGGCGCCGGCTACGTAACCATCGATCAGCACCGGGCATTTTTTGAACCGTGCCGCCAGGATCGCCCCGGCCATGGCCGCCAACTCCCGACCGCCCAGACGACGCAGCAGATCAAGCGGCCCGGAAGCAGCGCTGCCGTGCAGGGTGACGGCATCGGCGACAACAGTTGCTTTCTTTGACAAGGCCTGGCCCGAAACGCCGGTCCCGGGTCCGGTCCAGTCTTCGGCGCGACCACCGAACAGAGCATGGCAAAGCGCCGCTGCCGAGGTGGTGTTGGCGATGCCCATTTCACCGACACAAAGCAAATCGACGCCGTCTTCAAGCGCACGCCAGCCAATGGCGAACGCAGCAATAAAGTCAGCTTCGCTCATCGCCGGCGCTTCAGTGAAATCATCTGTTGGTCGGTCGAGATCAATGGGGATGACTTTGAAATCGGCACCGGCAGTGCGGCTCAACTGATTGACGGCGGCGCCGCCGGCTTCGAAATTGGCAACCATCTGCGCCGTTACTTCTGCCGGAAAGGCCGAGACGCCCCGGGCCGCAACACCATGATTGCCGGCGAAAACGACGACGGCGGCCTTGTCGATACGGGGCGGGGACCGGTCCTGCCAACCGGCCAGCCATTCCGAGACTTCTTCGAGCCTGCCGAGCGCCCCCGGCGGCTTGGTCAGGGTCGCTTCGCGGGCTTTGGTTTGAGCGATGGCGGCATTGCCGGCGGCTGGAACCAAAGCCAGCCTGGCCAGGATAGCGTCAATGCTGTTGGGTGCATCCGTCATGATGCCCGGACTATATAAGCTCGCTTGCCGGCACCGAAAGCTAAATTCGGTGACAGGCATGGTTGAGCGCGATAGAACCAGCCCTATGTCCTTATCGAGCGACGATTTCCAGCCTGTCCGCGACTTCCGCGTCGCGATGATGTTTTTGACCCGAATCCCGACCGGACGGATCCGGGATCTGGCATCGGACGACCTGTCCCGTGCGGCATGGGCTTTCCCGCTGGTTGGGCTGGTGGTCGGCGTGATCGCCGGCGGCGCGCTCTATCTGAGTGCCGAAACCGATGTATCACCGATTGTCTGTGCCTTGATCGCGTTGGCCGTGCAGGCAGCGGTGACCGGGGCCCTGCACGAGGATGGTCTGGCCGATCTCGCCGACGGACTGGGGGGTCATGATAAGGCAAAAATTCTCGCTATCATGCGGGATTCAAGAATTGGCACCTATGGGGTGCTGGCCCTGATCTTCAGTGTTGGCTTGCGGGCGACGATGATCGCCGGCATTCCGGGCCCGGGCGTCGCCTTTGCCGTCCTGCTGGCAGCAGCAGCCTTTTCCAGAGGGGCCTTGCCGCTGGTCATGAACCTGATGCCTGCGGCCCGCGCAGACGGGCTGGCCCAGGCCGCCGGCAGGCCGGAAAGGCGGATTGCCATGCTGGCGATGGGGATCGGCACGCTGACCCTCTTTACATTACTGCCGTTCTGCCGCGCTTGACCGCCGCTGGCGTCGGCGGCGTGCTGGCGGCAGGGATCATCTTCTGGGCATCAGCGTCATCGGCGGCAGACCGGCGATGTGCTGGGTGCCCTGCAACAGGTTTTGGAAATTGCGGTGCTTTGCGGTGCCGCGGCATGGAGTTCGTGCTTATTATGGCTGACGGTACGACACGATGGTGGCTGGTCCGCCACGCCCCGGTGGTTGGGGTTGAAGGCAAGATATGCGGCGCCGATGACGTCGAATGCGACCGTTCCGACAGTCTTTCCTTTCAGTCTCTGGCAAAACGGTTGCCGGGCACTGCGCCCTGGCACACGTCGCATCTGAGCCGGGCCAAGCTGACCGCGCAATCGATTCGCGAAGCCGGCCTTGCCGCGCCTGAGCCGGTCATCGACCCCCGTTTCGGCGAGCAGAGCTTTGGCGACTGGCAGGGGCGCACCTGGACGAGATGCGGGCCGCCGACCTCAAGACCTATGATGCCTTCTGGCAGGATCCGGTCGGCAACCGGACACCAAACGGTGAAAGCTTCGCAGATCAGATCGCCCGGGTTGGAGCCGCCATCGAAGAATACACCGTCAAGCATGCGGGTTCCGACATCGTCTGCGTGTCGCACGGCGGCACGATCCGGGCGGCACTGGCGCACGCTCTGAACCTTGATCCGAAGTCGGGTATGGCGATCACCGTGCACACGCTGTCGCTGACTGTGATCGAGCATGTGCCGGATGGCTTGCTCAAGGGGCGTGGTGGCGCCTGGCGCGTGGTTCACGTTAACCGGCCGGCCCGCGAGGATCATTGATGAGCACGCTGCCGCCCCTGACGCTTGTGCTTGGCGGCGCCCGCTCCGGCAAAAGCCGGCATGCGGAAACGCTGGTCGAAGCCGACGGCGGCGGCATCTATATTGCCACGGCCGAAGCCTGGGACAGCGAGATGACGGTGCGAATCGCCAAGCATCGGGCCAGACGCGGCGCGTTGTGGGAAACCCTTGAAGCGCCGACCGATCTGGTCGGGGCGCTGACATCAAAAACCTGCCGGGGCCGTGCCGTGCTGGTTGATTGCCTGACACTGTGGATTTCCAACCTGATGCTCGGCAAACATGACGTCGAGCGTGAGGTGGCGATGCTGACGGCAGCCCTGCCCGGCCTTGACGCCCGTGTCGTTTTCGTCTCCAACGAGGTCGGTCTCGGGATTGTCCCCGATAACGCAATGGCGCGACAATTCCGCGATTACGCTGGCAGCACGCATCAGCAGATTGCCAGGATCGCCGACCGGGTGGTGTTCGTCGCCGCCGGTCTGCCGATGATTATGAAGGATACACAGACATGAAGATTCCAGCGACAGTCATTACCGGATTTCTCGGTGCCGGCAAAACGACCCTGATCCGCCATATTCTGGCCAATGCCGGCGGTCGCCGGATCGCCCTGATCATCAACGAATTCGGCGATATCGGTATCGATCGCGAGGTCATCAACGGCTGCGCCATTGAAGGCTGCGCCGAGGATGACGTTCTTGAGCTGGCCAACGGCTGCATCTGCTGCACCGTTGCCGACGATTTCCTGCCGGCCATGGAAAAGTTGCTGAACCGGGCCGAGCCGCCCGATCACATCGTTATCGAAACGTCCGGTCTCGCGTTGCCGAAGCCGCTGGTCAAGGCCTTCAACTGGCCTGAAATCCGCTCACGCGTAACTGTTGATGGTGTTGTCGCCGTGGTCGATGGGCCGGCCGTTGCCAGTGGCCGCTTTGCCGACGATCCGGATAAAGTGCAGGCGGTACGCGAAGCCGATGACAATCTCGACCATCACTCGCCGCTCGAAGAAGTGTTCGAAGACCAGCTGCTGTGCGCCGATCTGGTTCTGATGAACAAGGGTGATCTGCTCAGCGATGACGACCGGGGGGATGTGCTGTCGATCCTGAACAGGGAAATACGTTCCGGCGTCAAAATCGTCGAAACGGTCCGCGGCAATATCGATCTCAAGGTTCTGCTGGCGATGTCGGCGGCGGCCGAAGATGATCTTGAAGGCAGACCGTCACACCACGACGAAGACGACGATCACGATCACGACGAGTTCGAAAGTTTTCATGTCGGGCTTGGCGATATCGAAGACACCGACGCCCTCGAAGCCCGGATCAAGTCGGTGTCCCTCGATCATGATATTCTGCGCATCAAGGGATTCGTCAATGTGCCGGGCAAGCCGATGCGTCATGTCGTTCAGGCGGTTGGCCCCCGGATCGACCGGTATTTCGATCGCCCGTGGGGTGATGGGGAAACGCGCCAGAGCCAGCTTGTCGTGATCGGGCTTACCGGTATGGACCGGGCCGCGATAGAACGCGGGCTCAGAGGATAACCGGAAAAGCTCAAGCCCCTCTTCTTTGGGAGAGAGAGGGGCCCAGCCGCAAAGCGGGTGGGCGGGTGAGGGGAACAGAGGAAACGGAGTTCGATGCACCTTCTAGCGGCACAACCGGGCGCCATCAGTGACGGCGAGGAAGCCGTCGATCTCGGGCAAAGCCCCGGCGATATGGTGTTCATTTCCGCCGCTGATACGGAATTGGCGCTGCTGGCTGATGGCCTGAATGCCTTGCATGAAAGCGGCATCGCGGTGCCGACGCTCCGTCTCGCCAATCTGATGCAACTCGGCCACAACATGTCCGTCGATCTGTACGTCGACGACATCATCCGTCATGCGAGACTGGTCGTGGTGCGATGCCTGGGCGGCTATGGCTACTGGCCCTATGGCATCGAACAGATCGCCGAGCTCTGCCGCAATAAGAAAATCCAGCTGGTGATGCTGCCGGGCGATGATCAGCCCGACTCAGAGCTTGCGGCTTACGCAACCGCCAGCGCCGACGTGCAACATCGCATGCTGCAATATTGCGTGCACGGCGGGCCGGACAATAGCCGCAACATGCTTCTGTATATGGCCTCGCTGCTTGGTGATGAAAGCGACTGGCGGGAACCGACGCCTTTGCTGCGTGCCGGACTATATTGGCCGGGTGCCGTGCTGCCGGATCTGGAATGCGTGCGGGCGCATTGGCAAGCGGGCAACGCGGTTTGTGCGCTGGTGTTTTACAGGGCACTGGTCCAGGCCGGAAATCTTGCCGCCGTCGACGCGATGATTGCGGCGCTGCAGAATGCGGGACTCAATCCTTTGCCGATCTTTGCGCAAAGCCTTAAAGACCCCGTCTCGGCGGATACCATCGATACAGTGTTTTCGTCCGCGTCCCCCGATGTCGTGCTGAACGCGACCGGGTTTGCCGTATCGGCACCGGGTCAGTGTCACGTCACCGGGCCGCTCGACCGGGCGGACCGTCCGGTCCTGCAGGTCGTTTTCTCTGGCGGCAATCGGGCCGGTTGGGAAAGCGGGACGCGCGGTCTTTCGGCCCGCGATATCGCCATGAACGTGGCGCTGCCAGAAGTCGACGGGCGGATATTCACCCGTGCGGTCTCGTTCAAGGGCCGGGCACGGCGGGATGCGGCGACCGAAAGTGACGTCGTTACTTATGAGCCGCTGCCGGACCGCATGACTTTCGTCGCCAGGCTCGCCGCCAACTGGGCCAAACTCAAACGGACACAGCCGGCAGATCGACGGATTGCCCTGGTGCTGGCCAATTACCCGAACAAGGACGCAAGGCTCGGCAACGGTGTCGGCCTTGATACCCCGGCCGGCACAATCCGTGTCCTGAAGGCATTGGCCGATGCCGGATATCGCGTTGTCGATGCGCCGGCTGACGGGGCTGCCCTGATCGACCGGCTCAAGGCGGGCCCGACCAACGATTTCAAATCGCTGCCAATGCGGGACGTCAGCGAAAGCCTGTCATTGGCGGACTATCAGATCTGGTTCGGTGCCCTGCCACTTGCCGTCCGCACGCAAGTGCTGGAACGCTGGGGCCCGCCTGAAAGCGATCCGTTCTATCAGCCGGGCGCGCTTGATTGCGGCAGGTTCGCAATCTCCGCATACCGATGCGGCAGTATTGTCATCGGCCTCCAGCCGGCGCGCGGCTACAACATTGATCCCGTGCAAAGCTATCACGACCCGGCCCTGATTCCGCCGCACGGTTATCTCGCTTTCTATGCCTGGCTGGAGGGGAGCTTTCGCGCGGATGCGGTCTGTCACATGGGCAAGCACGGCAATCTGGAATGGCTGCCGGGCAAGGCACTGGCGCTATCCGAAAACTGCTTTCCTGAAGTGGCTCTGGGGCCGATGCCGCACATCTATCCGTTCATCGTCAATGACCCGGGTGAAGGCACGCAAGCCAAGCGCCGCGCCTCGGCCGTTATTATCGATCATCTGACGCCACCGTTGACCCGCGCCGAAAGCTACGGGCCGCTCAAGGATCTGGAGCAGCTGGTTGATGAATATTACGAAGCCGCCGGTGTTGATCCGCGCCGTATCAGGGTTCTCACCGAAAACATCCTGACGCTCTGTCGTGCCACCGGTCTCGATGAGGATATCGGCATCAGCGTTGATGAAAGCGAAGACGATGCGCTGGCCAAGCTCGACGGCTATCTGTGCGAGCTGAAAGAGCTGCAGATCAGGGACGGCCTGCATGTGTTCGGTAAAAGCCCCGAAGGCCGGTTGCTGGATGATCTGCTGGTGGCGCTGCTGCGGGTGCCGAGAGGTGCGGGTGCCGGTCCGGATGCATCGCTGCACAGGGCCATGGCGGCCGACTTCAAGCTTGATTTTGATCCGCTGGATTGTGACATGGCAGAAGTCTGGCAAGGGCTGAAACCCGAAGCCCTGCAAAGAGTGGATGATCAGCCATGGCGCTCAACCGGCGATACGGTGGAAAGACTGGAACTGCTGGCTACTGGCCTCGTTTCGGGCACTGAAACCTGCGATCCGGCATGGACTGCCACGCAGGCAGTACTGGACTGGCTCGACAATGATCTGAGAGGGCGCGTGGCCGACAGTGGTACGGCTGAGATCAATGGCCTGATGACCGCGCTCGACGGGCGCTTCTGTTGCCCCCGGCCCATCCGGTGCGCCAACGCGCGGCCGGCCCGATGTGTTGCCGACCGGGCGTAATTTTTATTCGGTTGATACCCGAACCGTGCCGACGCCGGCGGCTTGGACGCTGGGCTGGAAATCGGCCACCTTGCTGATTGAACGTTATATGCAAGATCACGGTGCCTGGCCGGTCAGCATGGCGATTTCGGCCTGGGGCACGTCCAACATGCGGACTGGCGGCGACGATATCGCGCAGGCGCTGGCGCTGCTCGGTGTGCGACCAAGATGGGAGCAGTGCGTCAAGGCGTGTCGTCGGCTTCGAGATCATGCCGCTTGATCTTCTTGACCGGCCCCGCGTCGATGTGACGCTCAGGATATCTGGATTTTTCCGGGATGCCTTTCCGGCGCTGATTGATCTGTTCGACAGTGCCGTTCGGGCCGTCTCGGCACTGGACGAGCCTGCCGACAAAAATCCGGTGGCAGAGCGGACACGCGCTGAAGTCGCGCGCCTGATGGCGGAAGGTGCCGATGCCGCCGAGGCCGAGCGCCGCGCCGGCTACCGGGTGTTCGGCTCAAAGCCCGGTGCGTACGGGGCCGGTCTGCAGGCGTTGATCGACGAAAAGGGCTGGCAGACCGAAGCCGATCTGGCCAAGGCCTATGTCGCGTGGGGCGGCTATGCGTACGGATCCGGTGCCGAGGGTGCGGCCGAGCACGGTCTTTTCAAGGAACGTCTGGGTCAGGTGCAGGCGGTCATTCACAATCAGGATAACCGCGAGCATGATCTTTTGGATTCGGATGATTACTACCAGTTCGAAGGCGGCATGACGGCAGCCGTGCATGCCGAGCGCGGCCAGCGTCCGGCGATCTATCACAATGACCATTCAAGGCCGGACCGGCCGGTGGTCAGGCCGCTTGAAGACGAAATCGCCCGCGTTGTCCGCGCCCGTGTCGTCAATCCGAAATGGATCGAAGGCGTGATGCGGCATGGCTACAAGGGGGCTTTCGAGATGGCGGCGACGGTTGATTATCTGTTCGCCTTCGCGGCCACCACGGGGGCTGTCCGCGATCACCATTTTGATCTGGTGTATCAGGCGTATCTTGATGATCCCGGGGTCAGGGATTTCCTGCGTGAAACCAACCCGGACGCGCTCAGGGATATCGCCGAGCGGCTGATGGAAGCACAGGATCGCGGGCTTTGGTCACCGCGCCTTAATTCGACCAGAGATTTATTGCAGCGTCTGGGTTCTGCCCGGGTATAGTAAAGGCGTTCTGACGGAGAGAGATGATGAGCAGCAAGGACAATATGACGGAACAGGAACTGAACGCCCGGCACGCCGAGAAAATGGCCAAGAAGAAAGCCGCACGCGACAAGATCCTGGCCACCAAGACCATCGAGAAGGGCTTGTTGATTGTCCATACCGGCAAAGGCAAGGGCAAGTCGACGGCGGCGATGGGGCTTGCAGTCAGGGCCATCGGTAACGGCATGAAGGTCGGTATCGTGCAATTCGTCAAAGGGGTCTGGGAAACCGGGGAGCGGGTGGTTCTGGACAAGTTTCCCGATCTTTGCGTGATCAGGGCGATGGGGGAGGGGTTCACCTGGGAAACCCAGGACCGCGAACGTGATATCGCCGCTGCCCGTCAGGCCTGGGAAATGGCGAAAGAAATGATTAACGATCCATCGTACAAGATGGTCATTCTGGACGAGCTGAATATAGTGCTGCGTTATGACAACTTGCCGTTGGATGAAGTGATCGCGGTTTTGCAGAACAAACCTGAAATGCTGCACATCGCTGTCACCGGCCGCAACGCCAAGGACGAACTGATTGAAATCGCCGATCTCGTCACCGAGATGACGCAGATCAAGCATCCGTTCCGGTCCGGCGTCAAAGCCCAGATCGGTATCGAATTTTAAGGAGACACCGTCATGACTTTCCGAGCCACCCGCCGCCGCTTTCTCTCGGCTTCCTTTGGCGCACTGATGCTGAGCGGCCTTGCCGGTTGTGCCGAATATGAAGAATCACCGGTTCTCAAGGCTGAACACCTGGTTGATGCCGCCGTCGCCACTGTCGAGCGGTTCCAGACGTTGCAGGGGCTGCAGCGATTCGAGAAGTTTCTGCCGGATGCGACAGCCATCGCGATTTTCCCGAGCGTCATCAAGGCCGGATTTTTTGTCGGTGGTGAGGGCGGCAATGGTCTGCTGATGGTGCGCAATGGCGCAGGCTGGAGCTCACCTGCCTTCTATACCATGGGGGCCGGCAGTTTTGGTCTGCAGTTCGGTGCACAGGATACGGAAATCATTCTGGTGATCCGCAACAAGGGCGCTCTGGATGCGATCCTCAAGGATCAGGCCAAGATCGGTGCGGATGCGGGCATCACGGCCGGGATTTATGGTGTGGGTGCCGAAGCCTCGACGACCACGAATATGGGGGCCGATGTGCTGGCCTTTGCCAATTCCAAGGTTGGCGGGTATCTGGGTGCCAGCGTCGAGGGCGCGGTGATCGCCAGACGTCAGGACATCAACGAAGCGGTTTATGGCCGGGGCAAGACGCCCAGGGACATCGTCACCGATCCGAACAATCGTATGGCCCGCGCCGACCGCCTCGTCCAAGTGCTCGCCAAGTACTGAGTTGGCCGCGTATTGAACGGGGTTCCGGGCACGCGCACACCGGCGCTGATGTTTCAGGGCACGGGGTCTGACGTCGGCAAATCATTGCTGGTCGCGGGGCTGTGCCGGGCGTTTGCCAATCGTGGTCTCCGCGTCCGTCCGTTCAAGCCGCAGAACATGTCGAACAATGCTGCGGTGACGGCGGACGGTGGCGAAATCGGTCGCGCCCAGGCGTTGCAGGCGCTAGCCGCCCGGGTGCCGTTGAGCGTGCACATGAACCCGGTGCTGTTGAAGCCGCAATCGGATGTTGGCGCGCAGGTCATTGTGCAGGGCCGGGTCGTCGGCAATGCAGAAGCGCGCGATTATCACACCCTGAAGCCGAAGCTGCTGGAACGGGTTCTGGAAAGTTTCCGGATCATCGGCGACGGCGCTGATCTGGTTCTGGTCGAAGGCGCGGGCAGTCCGGCCGAGATCAACCTGCGGGACGCCGACATCGCCAACATGGGTTTCGCCGAAGCGGCACATGTCCCGGTCGTGCTGATCGGCGACATTGACCGGGGCGGCGTGATCGCCCAGATCGTTGGCACCCACGCGGTCATATCGGAAAGCGATCGTGCGCATCTGACGGGCTTTGTCATCAACAAGTTCCGGGGCGACGCCACCCTGTTCGATGACGGCATGACGTTCATCGCGGAACGCACCGGTCTGAAGGCGCTGGGTCTGGTGCCGTATTTCACGGACGCCCGGCTTCTGCCAAAGGAAGATGCCATGGCGCTGGATAACCGGGATGCGACAGAACGCACGGGCGACATTGTCATCGCCGTGCCGCGTCTGCCCCGGATCGCCAACTTCGATGATCTCGACCCGCTCGCCGCAGAACCCGATGTGCGGCTCGAGATTGTCGAGATGGGGACGCCGCTGCCGGCTGATGCCGACGTGGTTTTGCTGGCTGGATCGAAATCGACACTGGCTGATCTCAAGGCGCTTCGTGATACCGGCTGGGACATCGATATCGCGGCGCATCACCGGCGCGGCGGTCTGGTCGTCGGTCTGTGCGGCGGCTATCAGATTCTCGGTCGCCTTCTGGCTGATCCTGACGGCATCGAGGGGCCGCCTGCATCGGCTGACGGGCTTGGCCTGCTGGACATAGAAACGGTGATCGGCGGCGACAAGTCGTTGCTCGAAGTGACCGGTACCGAAAACCTGACCGGGGCGGCAGTCAAAGGCTACGAAATGCATATGGGCCGCACCACCGGGCCGGATACGGCAAGGCCGTGGCTGACGCTTTCGGATGGCCGCGTTGATGGTGCTATCTCGGCCGATGGTCGGGTCATGGCCGGATATCTGCACGGGATTTTCGCCGCCAACGATTTCCGCCATGGATTTCTGGCGCGGCTTCGGGACGGGCGCTTCGCCGAGACGGACTATGACGCCCGCGTCGATGCGGCCCTCGACGACCTGGCCGCACATCTGGAAAAGCACATGGATCTGGATGGGTTGTTGAAGCTGGCGCGTTGATTTTTCCGGTCGTCACCCCCTTACCCGCTTTCGCGGCACTTTCTCCACACTGGTCACCCCCGTGAAGACGGGGGCCCAGACCGACGGCTGTTCTGGGTTCCCGCATTCGCGGGAATGACGAAGGGGGAAAAGGGGAATGACGGCTTAGGGCGGAAGGGCGGCTACAGCTGAGCCGCACAGCCGCGATCGCACCGACGATGCCGGCGGTGATCAGGCAGGCGACACCGTACAGATAAAGGGCGCGCTGGATATCCTTGTGTGTGGTGCGGGCGCGTCCGTCACCCATCCAGTGATCGTTGACGGTTTCCCCTGCATAGGTACGCGGTCCGGCCAGGGCGATGCCGAGCGCACCGGCCATTGCCGCTTCCGGCCAGCCGGCATTGAACGAGCGGTGTTTGCCGGCATCGCGCATCGCGGTCCTGATGGCATCACCCGGTTTGGCCGTCGGCACAAACAGGGCTGCCAGGGCGAAGATCAGCGCCGACAGGCGGGCCGGGATTGCGTTCAGGGCATCATCGAGGCGGGCGGCGGTAAAGCCAAGGCGTACTTGGCCGTCTTGTAGCAGATCATGCTGTCAGGGTATTGACCGTTTTGTAGACGAGAATGCCGGGCATCCCCAACAGCACGTACCAGAACACCGGTGCCGCGACGGCATCGGAAAAGTTTTCAGCCAGACTTTCAATGGCGGCGCGGGCGACGCCCGGCGCGTCCAGACTGTTCGGATCGCGCCCGACGATGTGGCGGACGGCGTCGCGACCGCCATCAAGTCCTTCCAGTTCAAGCCCTCTGGCGACGCGGGCGACGGCATTATAAAGCCCCCGGCCCGCCAGCAGGCAGACCAGTAATGCACATTCCAGCACCCAGCCCCAGGACACATGCAGGGTCAGCCACATGACGCCGACGCCGATGGCGGCGGTCAGCGTGACCATGAACAGAACAACAAAGGCGCCGCGCAGTGCCCGGTCCATTTCCGGCCGAATCGGGCGATTCAGCTTGTCGTCGAAAAACCCGATCAGGTTGCCGATCAGGGCGATCGGGTGCTTGATATGCCTGAAGATAAACGCGGCCTCGCCGACATAGGCTTCGATCCCGATTGCCAGCAATAGCAGGATCAGGGGATCAAACGGCGACGATGCACCAGCGAATCCAAGGGTTACCATCCCCGGAGTTGACGGCATTGCTGTTTCAAGGTCAACGCCCGGCCTGATTGATTTTATGGAAATGGTTGAAAATCATATGCTTTTGACCGATTCTCAGGAACTTGAGCCGGAACGGCCAAGAGGATGTGCTCATGGATCTATCATTCGCAGAATTGCCGCAATGGGCGGGGATTGCCCTTGCTGCCGGGATTGCCGCCGTCATCGGCGCACTCGTCGGCATGTGGATTGCACGTGGTCGATCAGACGGTCGTGATCATATCGCGCCGGCGGTGGCTGAAAACGAAGACCTTCGCCTCGACCGCGATAACCCGGTATTCATCAGCCTGCAGGAAATGCTTCGCGCCAAGGGCATCAGCGCCAAGGAACAGGACACCCGGCTGCGCGAGTTTGCCACCGAATACACGGTCATTCACCGCAAACTGCGTGAATTGCTGCCCGTCGGCGACGGTCAGGACAATGCCGCTGCGACGCACTGCGGCACTGGAAAACGGCGAATTCCGGAAAGCCATCACGCTCTGCGAGAAACTGGAACGCAGGAAGGCGAGGAAGGGCGCAGCTTGCGCGACCGCGCCGCCAAACTGCTGGCGGCTTCGGCCACCGCCAAAATCGTCGCTGCCGATCTATACATGGTGCTGATTGCGCCCGAGAACGCCCGCGATCTGTATGAGCAGGCGGTCGACGAGTTGCCGGTCAACGCCGACGAACGCCGGGCCGAAGTGCTCAACAAACTGGGTACCGCCTGTTACCAGAGCGGCGATTCGGACAAGGCGGTGAAGGCCTTCACGCGAGGCCTCAGATTGCTGGAAAAGACCATCGGCAACGATCACCCGGACGTTGCTACGGCGCTCAATAATTTGGCGCTGATCCATTATTCCAAGGCCCGTTATGATCAGGCGGAACCGCTGTACCGGCGCGCCCTGATGATTGACGAGCGGGTGCTCGGCTACGATCACCCGGGTGTTGCCACCGATCTCAACAATCTGGCACTGCTGTACAAGAAGCAGGGCAATCTTGAAGCCGCCGAGCCGCTATTGAAGCGTGCGCTGTCGATCAAGGAACGGACGTTCGATCCCGGCCACCCGTCGCTGGTCACCGGCCTCAAGAACTATGCGTCACTGCTGCGTGCCTTGGGCCGCGCCGACGAAGCCAAGGAATACGAGGTCCGTGCCGCTTCGCTGCCTCCAAGCCGGACCGAAAGTGCGGCTTGATTTCTGCGGTTTTGCAGCATTTTTTGTCGGCTCTGGCCTTTCTCCCTCAGTTTTTTCCTGCCATAGTCCGCTCCCGATTGGGGCCAGAGGCAATGACCAGCCCTTGAATGCACGAAGGCAAGGACCAGGCAATGACACAAACATCCGCCGTGATGATCTGCGGCCACGGCAGCCGCGACAAAGCAGCCGTTGATGAATTCAATCAACTTGCCGTCAGGCTCAAGGAACGGCTACCTGAACACGAAATCGAAAGCGGTTTTCTGGAATTCGCCGAACCGGTGATCCGGACCGGGCTTGAAAAACTGAAAGCACGCGGTGCGAAAAAGATCGTCTGCCTGCCCGGCATGCTGTTCGCCGCCGGTCACGTGAAAAACGACCTGCCGTCCGAGATCAATACCTTTGCCCGGGAAAATCCCGATATCGATGTCATCTTTGGTCGGGATCTGGCGATTGATCCGAAAATGCTGAAAGCTGCCGAAGCCAGAGTGCGTCAGGCGATCGATCAGACCGATGCCGGCATCGCGCTTGATGAGACGCTGCTGATGGTGGTCGGGCGCGGCACCAACGATCCGGACGCCAATTCAAATATTTCCAAGATCGCCCGCATGCTGTGGGAAGGCATCGGTTTCGGCTGGGCCGAAGTCAGCTTTTCCGGCGTTGCCTTTCCCCTCGTCGATGCTGGTCTGGAGCGTGCCGTCAAGCTTGGCTACAAGCGCATCGTCGTGTTCCCGTACTTCCTGTTCACCGGTATTCTGGTGCGCCGCATCTTCAAATGGGTCGATGAGGCCCAGGCAAAATATCCCGATGTTGAGTTCGTCAAGGCCGGTTATCTGAACGATCAGGACCACGTCATCGACACCTTCATCGAACGCTTTCATCAGGCGCTTGAGGGTGGTGCCGCCAATGCCATGAACTGCCAGCTCTGCAAGTACCGGGAACAGGTTCTGGGATCTGAGGACGAGCAGGGCAAGGCGCAGGTCGGCCATCACCATCACGTCATGGGAGCCGGGGTCGAGGAAAATCCGGAAGACCACGGCGTCTTCCTTGGGCGCGGCCATGGCCATCGTCATGACCATCATCATGGTCATGATCACGGGCATGCTCACGATAAAGACCACGTGCATTCGCACGATAAAGACCACGTGCATTCGCACGATAAAGACCACGTGCATTCGCACGATAAAGACCACGTGCATTCGCATGATAAAGACCACGTGCATTCGCACGATCATGCGCACGATCATGCGCACGACCATGATCACCCGCATGCACATGATCATGGTCACACGCATGCGCATGAGTCTGATAAGAAGACCAAGGCCGGGCATTGAGCAGCGCCGGCGAAGCGATGATCATGGCAGACGCATACCTCAAAGATCCGGCGGCTATTTACGCGCAATCCTTTGCAACGGTGCGGGCAGAAGCGCATCTGCAGCGCTTTCCCGATGACATCGCCGAACTGGTGGTGCGTCTGATCCATGCCTGCGGCATGCCGTCTATCGCCGACGATATCGCCTTTAGCCCGGATGCGGTGAGCGCCGGTCGGTCGGCATTGAAATCCGGAGCACCGATTTTGGTTGATGCCAACATGGTCGGCGCCGGGATCATCCGCCGCCATCTTTCAAACAATGCCATCATTTGTGCGCTGGATGATGACGGTGTTGCCGAGGATGCCAAAGCGAAGGCAACGACCCGTTCTGCCGTGGCCGTCGAGCGCTGGGTGCCGAACCTCGCCGGTGCCGTGGTGGCCATCGGCAATGCACCGACGGCGTTATTCCGCTGCTGGAATTGCTGGATGAGGGGGCACCGGCGCCGGCGGTCATCCTCGGCTTTCCGGTGGGCTTCGTTGGCGCTGCCAGATCCAAGGCGGCGCTGACGGAAAGCACATCTGGCGTGCCGTTCATCACGCTTCAGGGGCGGATCGAGTGGCAGCGCTATTGCGTCAGCTGCGGTCAGCGGACTGGCGGCGGGGTTGTCGCGAGGCCTGCCGATCATCGTCATCGGTATCGGCGAAGATGGGCTGGATGGTCTTGGCCATACCGCCGCGAAGACACCGCTTTCCGGTGCAACCCAGATTGCCGGTGCCAAGCGTCATCTGGCGATGCTGCCGGATTCCGACAAGCGCCCGCGCCATGCCTGGGGCAAAGATCTCGTCGCCGATATAGAAAAACTGGCCGCGTTGGCCGATCAGGAAACGGTTTGCGTGCTGGCCAGCGGCGATCCGCTGCAACACGGTATCGCCGTCAGAATGATCGACGTGCTGGGGGCGGACGCGGTGCGCGTGCTGCCGCATCCGGGGGCCTTTGCGCTGGCCGCCGCGCGCATGGGCTGGTCACTTTCTGACCCGATGCTCACGTCCATCAGCGTTCATGCTGAACCGTTCGCGGCATTGCGCCGTGCCATCCAGCCTGACGTGCGCCTGCTGATCCTGAGCCGTAATGCGGAAACTCCACAGGCAATCGCGGCAACGCTCAGCGACATGGGCTATGGGACGAGTCCCGTCACGGTTCTGGAACACATCGGTGGTACCAGGAAAAGCGCACCGACGGCATCGCGTCCGCGGGCTTCAAAGAAGCCTTTCAGGATCTCAACACGGTTTGTGCGCACTGCATCCCCAGTGAGGATGCCGTCCGTTTGAGCCATGCACCCGGTCTTGTCGATGATGCCTTTGATCACGATGGCACCATCACCAAGCGCGAGGTTCGTGCCGTCACGCTGGCAGCACTCGGCCCCTTGCCGGGTGAAATCTTGTGGGATATCGGTGCCGGAAACGGCACCATCGCCATTGAATGGCTGCGTGTCGAGCCGCGCGCGCGGGCCCTCGCCTTCGAGCAGGACGCGGTCCGCCTTGAAAGCATACGCGCCAATGCCGATGCGCTCGGCGTGCCGTCGCTTGAGATCATCGCCGGGTCGTTCCCGAGTACCCTTAATGATGCGCTGCCAAAACCCGATGTGATTTTTATCGGCGGCGGCATTGCCGGCGACAGCGATATTCTGGTCGCCGCTTATGATGCCCTGAAACCCGGTGGACGACTGGTCGCCAATGCCGTCACGTTGCAGGCGCAAGCACATCTGATCACTGCCGAAGAAGTGCTGGGTGGTGAGCTGGTCAGCATCGGTATCGCCAGATCGTCACCGGTCGGCGGCCTGACGGCGTTGAAGCCGGCAATCGATGTTCTGCAATGGCGGGTGAAGAAAACATGAGCGCCAATCCAAACGCCAGACTGTATGGCATCGGTGTCGGACCGGGTGATCCGGAACTGCTGACCCTGAAGGCGGTGCGGCTGATTGCCGCAGCCGATGTGATCGCCTATCCGGCACCGGCCGACGGCACCGACAGCATGGCCCGTGCCATCGCTGCGCCGCATATCCCGGCCGGCAAGATCGAACTGGTTATCGAAACGCCGATGATCCCGGGGCAGTTTCCGGCTGACGACGTTTATGATCGTTATGCGGTCGAGATCGCAGCGCATCTGGATGCGGGTCGCAGCGTCGCCGTGCTGTGCGAAGGGGATCCGTTTCTGTATGGCTCGTTCATGTATCTGTTTGGTCGTCTGGCGCATCGCTATCAAAGCGTCGTAGTGCCCGGTGTTTCGTCACTGGTTGCCTGTGCGGCCCGTGCCGGACAGCCGCTGGTCTCGCGCAATCAGGTCCTGTCGATTGTCCCCGCACCGCTCGATGAAAGCGATCTCGAAACCCGCATCGCTGCTGCCGATGCCGTTGCCATCATGAAGGTTGGCCCGGCATCTGGATAAAGTGCGCCGGGTTCTGGAAAAACTCGGCCGCTTGCAGAACGCGGTTTATATCGAACGCGCCACACTGGCCGATGAAAGGGTCCTGCCGTTGAGCGAACTCGACGCCGACACCGCACCTTATTTCTCGATGATTTTGGCCCGCCGTGCCGAAGCGGTGGATGCATGATGCCGGAACAGCCTGTTCTCATTGCCCTGACCGCAGGCGGCGAAACGATGGCCCGTAAAATCGTTGCTGTACTGGGAACTGGTGAAGTGCATGGTCTCGCCCACCGCACAGTTGCGCCGGACATCTCATTCACTGATACCATCCCCCATATTCGATCCCAGTTCGCCAGTGGCCGACCGGTGATCGGCATTTGCGCTGCCGGTATTCTGATCCGCGCCGTGGCCCATGATCTCGCTGACAAGCGGTCCGAGCCGCCACTGCTGGCTGTTGGTGAAGACGGCGCATCGGTGGTGCCGCTGCTGGGCGGGCATCGCGGTGCCAACAAACTGGCCTTGAAGATTGCAGCCGCGATCGGTGGTCATGCGGCAGTGACGACCGCCGGCGACAACGAGCTTGGCTTTGCGCTCGATGATCCGCCAAGCGGATGGCGCGCCGGTGATCCCGGCCCGGCCAAGACGGTGATGGCGGCGATGCTTGCCGGTCAGGCCGTTAAGCTGCAGCGGGATGCGCACGCACCCTTGGCGGACTGGCTGTCGATCCCCATCGAAAGTGATGCAGCGACCGTGTCGGTCCTGATCACGGACAGTGATCCTGAGCCGACGCCGGACACCTTTGTCCTGCATCCACAGATTCTGGCGTTGGGCGTCGGTTGCGAACGGGGCTGCCCGCCGGACGAGCTGGCTGAACTGGTTTTCGATACATTGACCGATGCCGGTCTGGCCCCGGCATCCATCGCCTGTGTTGCGTCGCTTGATCTCAAATCCGATGAAGCGGCGGTGCTTGATCTGGCTGAAACCCTGGGTGTGCCGTCACGGTTTTTCGATGCGCAAACGCTTGAAGCGGAAACCCCGCGCCTGAAGACGCCATCTGAAATTGTATTCGCCGAAGTCGGTTGTCATGGCGTCTCGGAAGGGGCGGCACTGGCGGCGGGCGGGTCGGCCGGCGCACTGATTGTCGCCAAGAGATTATCCAAGCGAGCGACCTGTGCGATTGTCCGCACATCAGAAATTATTGACCCGCTGTCGGTCGGCCGTGCCGCCGGGCGGTTGTCGATCGTCGGCATCGGCCCCGGTCAGGCATCATGGCGCACGCCCGAAGTCAGCGCCTGGTTGTCCGAAGCAACGGATGTCGTCGGTTATGGCCTGTATCTTGATCTGCTGGGAGATGCGATTGCCGGCAAGAAACGGCATATGTCCGAGTTATCGGAAGAAGAGGCCCGTGTCCGTCGTGCCATCGAACTGGCTGCCGAAGGCCGGGACGTCGCCCTCGTCAGTTCCGGTGACGCCGGCATCTATGCAATGGCATCGTTGGCTTTTGAAGTGCTGGACCGTGATGACAATCCGGCCTTCAACCGCCTCAACGTGCGCGTCAGCCCCGGGATCTCGGCGGTGCAGGCGGCTGCGGCCCGAATCGGTGCACCGCTCGGTCATGACTTTGCGCTGATTTCGTTATCCGATCTGCTGACGCCGTGGGCCGTGATCGAAAAACGCATCGAAGCGGTGGCCCTGGGCGACTTCACGGTCGCGTTCTATAATCCGGTTTCCAAACGGCGCCGGACGCAACTGGCGGCGGCAAAAGAAATCCTGCTCAAACACCGCCCCGACAGTGTCCCCGTTGTTCTGGCACGGAATCTCGGGCGAATGGATGAGAGTGTGCGAATAGTTACATTATTCGAGCTGGAAGTTGATATGGTCGACATGCTGACACTGGTTCTGGTCGGCTCAAGTGCGTCACGCCATATCCGGCGTGGCGTGCGGGAATGGATGTACACGCCGCGCGGCTATGCCGCCAAGCTGTCTGAATAATAGAGCCGGAGGAAACAAAATGAGATTTTTGCTGCTGGCCCTGTTGGGCGCATTTACGATGACGCACGCACACGCGCAATCAACGCCGCCGTCTCAGGAGACGGGGAGTGGCAGCGTCATCGGCGATATTGCCGATATTGTCTTCAAGGAAGCCGAGAGACGGATCATCAAGGAATATTATGATCAGGTGCCCGGTGCGAAACCTGCCGAGAACGAAGACGACAAAGACAAGAGCGGTAAAAAAGACAAGAAAAAGGACAAGGGCGCGAGTGGAAAAGGGCGTGGAAACGGTCTGCCGCCGGGTCTTGCCAAGCGCGACCAGTTGCCGCCGGGTCTGGCCAAACGAGGCAATCAGCTGCCGTCGGGCCTGATGAAGAGTGATCTGCCGCCGGATCTTGAAGCAAAACTCGGGAATCTGCCGAATAATGTGGAGCGCATTATAGTCGATAACGATGTGCTTCTGGTTCAGAAGGGCACGGATCTGATTCTGGATGTCCTGGAAGGGGTACTCAGAGGACAATGACCGTTCATTTCATTGGTGCCGGGCCGGGCGCGGCTGATCTTATAACCATCCGCGGTCTGAAGCTCATACAGCAGGCACCGGTCGTCCTTTATGCGGGATCGCTGGTGCCGGAAGCGATCATTGCCGAAGCCGCTTCAGATGCGCTGGTGATGGATACGGCGCCGATGCATCTGGACCAGATCATCAATGAAATGCAGAAAGCCGATGCTGCCGGTCATGACGTGGCACGGGTGCACTCGGGCGATCCGTCGCTTTATGGTGCCGTCGCCGAACAGATGCGCAAGCTTGATGATCTCGGCATTGATTACGATGTGACGCCGGGGGTTTCGGCGTATGCGGCGACGTCTGCGGTTCTCAAGCGGGAACTGACACTGCCGGATGTGGCGCAGACGGTCATCCTGACCCGCACCGCCGTGCGCTCGTCGTCGATGCCTGACGGTGAAGATCTGGAGACGCTCGGCAAAAGCGGTGCGACGCTGGCGATCCATCTGTCGGTCAACAATCTGGCGCATGTGCAGAAAACCCTGATCCCGCACTACGGCGCCGATTGCCCTGTCGTTGTCGCCTATCGGGTGACGTGGCCGGACGAGATGATTATCGAAGGCACGCTCGCCGATATTCGCGACAAGGTGAAGGCATCAGGTATCACGCGCACAGCCCTTATCATGGTCGGCCGGGTGCTGCGCCCGGAAAGCTTTGATGATTCCCGCCTGTATGCTGCCGACCATCACCATGTACTCAGGCCACACGTAAAGTAGCGGCACTTTAAAATGTTGCCGTGACAATGCCCGAATTGACGGGCCGGTCCCTGCCGCTTAGCGTTCGGGTATCCGGAGGTAGCCATGAGTTTCTCTGCTGAAGCTTTCATCGAAGGACTGGATCAGCGCATCGACGGCATCATTGATGCCTGTACGCGCTGCGGCAAATGCGCCGAGGTCTGTCCGACACCGGCGCTGGCCGGCATTGGTGAGAGCGAACCGGCAGCACTGGCATCGGGTGTCATCGATATTCTTAAAGGCGAAGCGCACGCCGGGGATTCCGAAATCTGGGCCCGCACATGCTGCGGCAGCGGACACTGCATTGATGTGTGCGCTGAAGGTATCAATCCGCGCTTTATGTTGACGATGGCCCGGCGTCGTCTCAATGAAGCGGGCGAGGAAACCGAGCGGCGCGCCAAGGGGCGGGAAAGTTTTCAGTCGATGAGCCGGGGCGTCAGGATGCTGTCCAGATTGCAGATTGCACCCGACGTGCTGGCCAGGCTCAATCCACCGGCCAATCGTGCCGTGCCGGCAACGCCCCCTGATCTGATTTTTTACACCGGCTGCAATCTGCTCAAGACGCCGCACATCGGCTTGCTGTGTCTGGATGTGCTGGACCGGCTCGGCGTCACGTATGAAGTTTACGGCGGGCCGGGTAACTGCTGCGGCGTGCTGCAGTTCCGTCCGGGCGATACGGAAAATGCCGGTCGTCAGGCGATAACCACCATTGAGCGTTTTCATCAGACCGGTGCCAGTGAAGTGCTGGCGTGGTGCCCGACCTGCCAGATCCAGTTTGGCGAGATTGCGTTGCCGACGATTTCCCCGCCCGGTGAGCCTTTGTTCAATATCAACATGTTCCCTGTCTACATGGCGCGCAGACTGGATGCGATGCGCCAGCTGATGACGGTGCCGGTCAAAAAGAAAGTGGCCCTGTTCGAATTTCCAGGTGCACGCGGCGTCACCGAGGCGGTGCATAAACTGCTGGGTGCAATACCTGACCTTGAACTGGTTGATCTCGGCATTACCCATGCGGGGTATCAGTTGTCGGCTCTGGACACCTTGCCCAAATATCGCCAGGACGCCATGTCCAGATTGTTCCGGGCTGCCGAAGCAGCAGGCGTGACTTCGCTTTGCAGCGTATTCCACGCGGATCACCGCGAGTTGTCCTCTCACGATGCGGCATGGCCGTTCGAGATCGTCAATTACATGGATATCATCGGCGAAAGTTTGGGGATTCATCATGATGACGTCTTCAAGCGCCTGAAAGCGATGCATGACGCTGACGCCATTGTCGCAGATGCAGCCGACACGCTGTCCCAGCACGGCCTTGATCTGGAGCAGGCGCGTGAAGCTGTGCTGGCCTTCACATGCTGGGCGAACAGCATCTGCCGATTGATCGGAACGCGCATCCGCCGGCAGCGGAATAATCAGTTCAGCTGCAGTGATTTCCGGATGGCCGCGATGGTTTCTTCGACGCTGCCGAGCGTCCCTCCGTCAGGGACAGCAGGCCGGTCGATCATGATAACCTTGATCCCGAGCGCGCGCGCCGCTTCCAGTTTCGCATAGGTGCCGTCGCCACCGGCGTTTTTGGTGACCATCAGATCGATTCCCAACAGCCGCATCAGGGCGATCTCTTCGTCTTTCCTGTAGGGCGGTTTACCGATCACCACTTCCGCGTCGGTAATCGGCAGCGGTTTTGAGGGCGCTTCGATCAGACGCACGAAAAGCTTGGTGGTGATAATCGGTGCGAACGCCGCCAGATCGTTGATGCCGGTGGTGATCAGACAGGCATCGGATTTCCGGGAAATCTCAGAAACGGCGCGGGCGATATCCGGGACATGGATCCAGCGATCACCCGGCTGGGCTTGCCATGCCGGACGGTCCAGCATCAGGCGGGGTACGGCTGCCGAGATCGCGGCTTCGGCAGCATGTACTGAGATTTGTGCCGCGTAAGGGTGTGTTGCATCGACCAGCAGGTCGGCATTGATCTCCTTGAGGTAGGCAGCCAGTCCATCCGCACCGCCGAAGCCACCGGTGCGAATCTCGCCCTTTGGTAATTTCGGGTTTTGCGTTCGCCCCGCCAGCGACGTGATGACGCGAAGCGAATCGCCCAGCGTATCAGCCAGTTGATCCGCCAGCTTACGTGCTTCTGTGGTGCCGCCCAGAATAACGATGGTCCGGGTTGTGTTCATCGCGTTATCGGACATGGCATTTCCCGACGGCCTGTCCGGCCCTGTCATAAACGATGATATCGATGTCCGTCTCGCCGGCGAGTGAAGCCATCACCGTTTCCACGCAACGCGCTGGCGATGGCATCGCGGGGAATGCCTGCATCATCACACAACTGCCATGCCTGCATCGCCGTGTTGGCGTTGATGATGGCACCAGCCAGAGCCGCATCGGCACCGAGTTCGACGGCGGTCTCTGCGAGCTTTGCCATATTCAGCGACGAGCGGCTCGAATGCAGATCAAAGATGCCCACCGACAGTTTGGCGACGCCGCCCGCGATGGTCAGTTTCGGGGCCGGATGCCGACGCAGGTACTTCAACAGCCCACCGGCGAAATCGCCCATGTCGATGAAGGCCTGTTCCGGCAGATCCGGATGATCCCGCATCGCTGCGGCTTCCGAGGTTGAGCCGGTGGCGGCAATCAGATGGGTGATGCCCTGCAGGCGGGCGACGTCGACGCCGCGATGGATTGAATTGATCCATGATGCGCACGAAAACGGGATGACGATGCCGGTGGTGCCGAGGATGCTGAGCCCCCCCAGGATGCCGAGCCTCGGGTTCATGGTTTTTTCGGCCAATACCTGGCCACCCGGGATCGAGATGGTGATCTCGACATCGGCGGCGGTCTTCAGTTCTTTGGCGATGCCGGTTATCGCCGCTGAAATGATGCTGCGTGGTCAGGATTGATCGCCGGCTCGCCGACCAGGACAGCAAGCCCGGCAGGGTGACAGTGCCGACACCATCGCCGGCTTTAAACAATGCCCCCGTTCTACCTGCGCCCCGGTTTTACCGTGCAGATCACCTCGCAGCCGTGCGTTACATCGGGGTCGTCGCCGGCATCCTTGATAACCCCGCACCGCCAGCCGTCTTCCACGCGTTCAGAACGGCTCAGGGGAAATGCCGGCTCTTCGCCTTTCGGTAAACGAATTTGAGACGATGTCTGGGTATTGCCGGTGAGCAGGGTGCGGAACGCTGCCGCCGCCGCCGCTGCCGCACAGGCACCGGTGGTCCAGCCACGGCGCAGGGCGCCTTCGGGTTTGCGTGTCGGCGATTGCGATGTCATGCCCGGAGTTTACAGGGATCACAGGGCGGACGCCAATGACGACATGCATGTGAGCGGGCTTGATGATATCCGCCATCCTCGTATGATTGGTGGGCACCCTGTTTAGGCATTGGAACAGATATGGCCGACCACAAAGAAACCCCGGATAAATCGCCTGACGCACCGACTGTTGAGCCGAAGGAACAGCCGGGCAAGGACGCTGTGAAGTCCGGAAAATCATCCGGTGGCAAGCTTCTTTTGCTCCTGATCGGTATTGTCATTGTTGCCTTTGTGATTGTTGTCGCGGGGTCGGAATATTTTGCCAAGCGTGGAACGACCGCCGACGGCACCAAGACGGAATCCAGCGGGCCGTCGGTCGGTGGGCCGTTTACCCTCGTCAATCACAAGGGCGAGACCGTGACAGACAAGAATTTCCTGGGCGGCTATATGCTGATTTTCTTCGGCTACACCTATTGCCCGGATGTCTGTCCGACGGCGCTTAGCGATATCGCAACCGCGCTGGATATGCTCGGTGATGAGAAAGCGGCCAAGATCACGCCGGTCTTCATTTCCGTTGATCCGGCACGCGACACGCCTGAACATCTGGCTGAATACGTGGGCTTCTTCGATCCCCGCACGGTCGGTTTGACCGGCACCGAGGAGCAGATCAAGGCCGTGGCAAGGGCGTACCGGGTGTATTACCGCAAGAACGAGCCGAAAGGCGACGACCCGCAGGATTATCTCGTCGATCATACCTCGATCATCTATCTGATCGGTCCGGAGGGGAAACTGGTAACGCATTTTTCGCATGGCACCGATCCCAAGGCGATGGCCGAGAGGCTCGGACAACTTCTGTGACGACGCGCCGTCTTACCGGTGTCCCTGGCAGCGGACTGATTATTGCCGCGCCGTCATCCGGTAGCGGCAAGACTCTGGTTACGCTCGGCCTGCTCAGGCATCTCAGGGAAACCGGGATTGACGTGATCTCGGCAAAAACCGGTCCCGATTATATTGATCCTGCATTTCATACAGCGGCCACCAACAGGCCGTGCCGCAATCTTGATCCTTGGGCGATGCGCGAGCAGACCCTGGCTGAACTTGCCGGCGACATGGCGGCCAGTGCCGATGATATTATTTGTGAAGGCGTTATGGGACTGTTCGATGGCGCAACGGCGAGCGACGACCGGCATGACGGCTCAACCGCAGCGCTGGCGGAAATCACCGGCTGGCCGGTAATCCTGGTGATTGATGCGTCAAAACAGGCAGCCAGTGCCGCCGTGCTGGCCAAGGGTTTTGCCGCGCATCGCAAAGGGATCGATGTCGCCGGTGTGATCTTCAACCGGGTCGGTGGCGCCCGGCATGTCGAAATCCTGAAAGACGCGTTGAAGCGGATTGCGCCGGAACTGGAATGCTTCGGGGCGTTGCCCAGAAATGAAGATCTGCAACTGCCATCCCGACACCTCGGTCTGGTTCAGGCGCGCGAGCACAAGGATCTGGAAACCTTCCTCGACAAGGCGTCAGACTGGATCGGCGAACATCTGGACATCGCCGCCATGCGCCGCGCCATGCGGGCATGGCCGGTGCGGCCGAAAGCCGATGCGCCGGTGCTGATTCCGCCGCTCGGGCAAAAGATTGCTGTGGCCCGGGATGATGCGTTTGCGTTCGCCTATCCGTCGGTTCTGGCTGGCTGGCGGGCAGCCGGTTCCGAGATCAGTTTTTTCTCGCCGCTGACCAATCAGGCACCCGACCCGAAAGCCGATGCGATCTATCTGCCGGGCGGCTATCCGGAACTGCATGCCGGCCGCATCGCGTCCAACTGGGACTTCATGGAAGGACTGCAGCAGGCTGCTGACACGTCCAAGGTGATCTTCGGTGAATGCGGCGGCTATATGGTGCTGGGGCATGGCCTGACCGATGCCGATGGCCGGCGTCATCCGATGGCCGGACTGCTGCCCCTGGAAACCAGTTTTGCCACCCGTCGGCTGCATATCGGTTATCGCCGCGTGGCATTGGCCAAGGCCGGGCCGTTGGGTGGCGCACGAACCCGGTTTCGCGGCCATGAGTTTCACTTTGCGACAGTGATCGAGGAAGGCCCCGGCCTGCCGCTGTTTCGGGCTTCGGATGCCGGCGGCAATGCGCTGGGCGAGGTCGGGCTTGCCGACCGGCGGGTTGTCGGCTCGTTCATTCATCTGATTGATCTTGAGGGCGCTGACGGCGCATAACGGTTGCGCCGGACACCTGCCGGGGGTAGCTAAGAGCGAACGTCGAGGATTTATGCGATGCTGGGTTTCAGCAAAAAGAAGAAAAAAGACGAAGCGCCGTTCTGGAAGCGCAAAGCCCTGCACGAAATGTCGGGCCCGGAATGGGAATCGCTTTGTGACGGTTGCGGCAAGTGCTGCCTGAACAAGCTCGAGGATGAAGACACCGGCGAGATTCTCTATACCAATGCCGCGTGCCGCCTGCTTGATCTCGAAAGTTGCCGCTGCACCAGTTATGAGGACCGGCAGCGCTTTGTGCCGGATTGTCGCCGCCTGACGCCGCAGAATGTCGGCTCGATCCCGTGGCTGCCGACGTCGTGTGCTTATCGCAGGCTCGCCGAAGGCAAAGATCTGGAATGGTGGCATCCACTGGTTTCCGGCACGCCGGATACGGTCATTCAGGCCGGCATGTCGGTACTGGGACGGATTGTTTCAGAACGCGATGTCGAAGATATGCAGGACTATGTGGTAAATTGGCCCAAGTAGTCCTAGATAGATAACACGATAGATCAGTTGAAGAATCAGGAGGAGAGAACCTTGAGCCATTCACCTTATAAGGGCGTGTTCAGCGCCGCAGTCACCGCCGTTAAAGCCGACCTGTCACCGGATCTCGATCTGATGGCCAAACACGGCAAATGGCTTCTGGCAAACGGCTGTGATGGTCTGGCCGTGCTCGGCACGACAGGCGAAGCCAATTCGTTCGGTCTCAAGGAGCGGATTTCGATTATCGAAGGTCTGGTCGAACGCGGCATTCCGGGCGACGTCCTGATGCCCGGCACCGGCTGCTGTGCGACCATCGACACCATCAACCTGACGCAGGCAGCGATCCGTGCCGGCGCCAAGGGCGTGCTGATGCTGCCGCCGTTCTATTACAAGAACATGTCCGATCAGGGCCTGTTTGATGCCTTTGCCGAGGTCATCGACAAGATCGCCGACGACCGGTTGAAGATTTTTCCTCTATCACTTCCCGCAGATGTCGGGCGTGCCGATCACCTATACGCTGATCGAAAAGCTGCTCAAGGCCTATCCGGAAACGGTTGTCGGCATGAACAGCTCCGGCGTGTTCGAAAACATGGCCGGTGCTGCCGAGAAAATTCCCGGGCTTTGCCGTGTTCTCAGGCGCTGACGATCTGATGCTGCCGCTCTTGAAGCGTGGTGGCGCCGGTTGCATCACGGCAGCAGCGAACGTGTCTTCGGTCCTTAATGGCGCGGTTTACAACGGCTGGGTTGCCGGTGGTGAAACGCCTGAAGTCCTGGCCGCACACGAAACGCTGTCTGCTGTCCGCAAGGCCGTCTCGGGTTATCCACTGCCGCCGGCGCTGAAGGCACTGACGGCCCGCAATACCGGCAACGATGGCTGGATGCGTCTGCGCCCGCCGTTCGTGCCGCTCAGCGATGCGGATCGGAACGCATTGTTTGCCGCTTTCGACGCTGCCGGCATGCAGATGCCGGCAGCCGCTTAAGGCTGGCGCATTGGCGGCCCGGAGACAAAGCAAGGATCTGCGCTTTGACCTCGACGGCCGCGATGTGCCGGTGGCATTACGCCGTAACAGGCAGGCCAGACGTATCATCATGCGGGTTGATCCAAAAACCGATGGTGTGCGTCTGACCTTGCCTTGGTACGCGTCGGAAGCCGAAGCGCTCGGCTTTCTTGCCAGCCAGCAGGCATGGCTCAGACGACGTCTGGAAAAACTGCCGGAGCGCACGCCTTTTGCCGACGGCCATATAATCCCGATCCTTGGCGTCGATCACATCATCACACATCGCGGGGATGCCAAACGCGGGGTCTGGCTGGACGATACGCGTATCTGCGTATCGGGTGACGCTGAACATCTGCCGCGACGGCTCGGTGACTGGCTGCGCAAGGAAGCCAAGCGCCGATTGAGCGAACTGGCAGTAGAAAAAGCGGAACAACCGGCGTGCGAATCGGCCCACAAGGTCACGGTCCGCATTACGACGTCGCGCTGGGGCTCGTGCGCCCATGACGGATCGCTCAATTTCTCGTGGCGGATGATCATGGCGCCGGATTTCGTTTTCGATTTCATCGTCGCGCACGAAGTCGCCCACATTATTGAGCGCAACCACGGCCCCGATTTTCATCGCCTCGTCGGCACCCTGACGCCGCATGAGTCACAGGCCGAAGCCTGGCTCAATGCCTATGGTGCCACCCTGCACCGGATCGGCTGAACATGGCGCATGTGCAATCCCGATTGCAGATCGAAACGCACGGGCAGGGGCTGTATGAGTTCACCAGAGATGCCGTCTCTTTCTGTCGGGATAGCGGCATCCAGACCGGTTTGCTGACGCTGTTCTGCCGTCACACGTCGGCGTCGCTGACCATTCAGGAGAATGCCGACCCCGACGTGATCCATGATCTGAATGCTTTTTTCAAACGTCTGGTTCAGGAAGACCCGTCCCTGTACCGGCACACTGCCGAAGGGCCTGACGACATGCCGGCGCATATCCGGAGCGCGCTCACCGATGTGTCACTGAACATCCCTGTCTCAGCGGGCAAGCCGATGTTGGGCACATGGCAGGGCATCTATCTGTTCGAACACCGGCTGCGACTGCATAGCCGCACCGTTGTGCTGCATCTCAGCGGCGACTAGATTTTTTCGATGATGACGGCGGCCTGTTTGGTGACGATGCCGAAAGCAAGGTAGCGGTATTTCCAGCCATACTTTTTTACCGCCTGCTGAAACGCCAGATGCTCGTCATCACGCCATGT
>CBDIRN010000001.1:1090000-1197765 GCA_965284225.1 uncultured Rhodospirillales bacterium | reverse complement strand
CGGCCGCAGACGTTTTTGACCGAAATCCCGCTCCAGGAAGGCTACAATACCTTCTATATTGCCATGCGCTTGCCGCTGTCATCGGATGGCGTGAAGATCGACAAAATCCTCTCTGCCGAGGAATACGGCAAAGAGCGCCAGCAACTGAGAATTCTGTTTGATGAGCTGAAGTAAGGGCAGGTTCGGAGCCTTCCCCGGAAAGCTTGACTTTAAGCGCGCCCGCGCCTAGTTTGCCGCCGATTTCAGGGTCATTCGAAACCCACGCCTTGAGGGGCGCCGTCAATCCGCGAGTTTCGCGCATTGGCGCGTTTTCCGTTGAGCGTATGGACGAATGGCCCGCAGAACCGGGATTAGACGATGTTTGACGGCCTGCAGAGCAAACTGGGCGATATCTTCGACGGCCTCAAGAAACGGGGCGCGCTGAAGGAAGCTGATGTCGATGCCGCATTGCGCGACATTCGCATTGCCTTGCTTGAAGCCGATGTCGCACTGCCGGTGGTCAAGGAATTCATCGAAGGGGTCCGCGGTAAAGCGGTCGGTCAGGATGTCCTGCGATCAGTACAGCCGGGCCAGCAGGTCATCAAGATCGTGCACGATCATCTGGTCGAGATGCTGGGTGGCTCGGTGCCGGAAGCACTGCGTATCGACGTAACCCCACCGGCCTGCATCCTGATGGTCGGTCTGCAGGGTTCCGGTAAAACAACGACATCGGCCAAGATTGCGCTGCGCCTGACGTCCAGGGACAAGAAAAAAG
Organism: uncultured Rhodospirillales bacterium; assembly: GCA_965284225.1. Taxonomy (GTDB): domain Bacteria; phylum Pseudomonadota; class Alphaproteobacteria; order Rhodospirillales; family Casp-alpha2; genus UBA4479. The sequence goes on along the minus strand of CBDIRN010000001.1, from coordinate 1,197,011 downwards.
TCCTGATGGCATCGCTCGATATCTATCGTCCGGCAGCGCAGCAGCAGTTGCAGCAGACCTGGCAGAAAAAAGTCTTGCCGCCGATTTTCGGCGAACAGCCGACGGCCATCGCCAAACGCGCCATGCATACCGGGCGCATCGAAGGGTATGACGTTGTCGTGCTGGATACGGCCGGCCGTCTGCATATTGATCAGGCCCTGATGGGCGAGGTGGCTCAGGTCCGCGATGTCGCCAAGCCGTCGGAAACCTTGCTGGTTGTGGATGCCATGACCGGTCAGGACGCGGTCAATCTGGCCCGTGAATTCAACGAAAAAATCGGTATCACCGGCATCGTGCTGACCCGTGTTGATGGTGATGCGCGGGGCGGTGCGGCGTTGTCGATGCGTGCCGTCACCGGCAAGCCGATCAAGCTGCTCGGTACCGGCGAGAAAATGGATGCGCTGGACGCCTTTGATGCCGGTCGTATTGCCGGCTCGATCTTGGGCATGGGCGACGTTGTCGGCCTTATCGAACGCAGCCCAGCAGGTGGTCGAGGAAGAAGACGCCGAGAAACTCGCCGAAAAGATGATGAAGGGTGAGTTTACCCTTGAGGACATGGTCGACCAGTTCCGCAAAATCCGCCAGATGGGCAGCCTCGACGGCATTCTCGGGATGTTGCCCGGTGCGCAGAAAGCCAAACAGCAGATGGCCAATGCCAATATCGACGACAAGATGCTGGCGCATCAGGAAGCCATCATTCTGGCGATGACGCCGAAGGAACGGCGGAACCCGAAAATTCTGAACGGGTCGCGCCGCAGGCGTATTGCCATCGGATCCGGCACTACGGTGCAGGCGGTGAACCGGGTGCTGAAACAGCATATGCAGATGTCACAGTTCATGAAGAAAGCCGGCAAGAGATGGGGAAGGCGGGCATGATGCGCGGGCTTTCCCGGCGGCTTTCCGCCAATGGGGGCGTGGGTTGCCTCCCGGCATGAGATAACGGGGATGTCCCCGTGGAATAATTACGGGGATGTCCCCGTGGAATGAATAACGGCTTGTGCCCCATGCGGGGTGCCAGTCGTCTACGTCACAATAACCAACGCAAAAGCACGACCACTGAGAAGGATATAGAGAACCCATGTCATTGAAAATCAGACTGTCCCGCGGTGGGGCAAAAAAGCGCCCTTACTACCGTATCGTTATTGCCGATTCACGCCGTTCGCGTGACGGCCGCTTCATCGAGCGTGTCGGCTCCTACAACCCGATGGTTGCCAAGGATCACCCGGACCGCCTCAACTTTGATCAGGAGCGGATCAAGTATTGGCTGGGCGTCGGCGCGACCCCATCGGACCGTGTTGCCCGTTTCCTGTCCGCTGTTGATTTGGTTGCTGCACCGGTAATCCACGAGCAGACCAAGAAGCATCTGCCGAAAGCCAAAGCACAGGAGCGTCTGGCCGAAGCTGAAGCGAAGAAAGCCGCCGCCGCCGAAGCCGCCGCCGCAGCCGCAGCACCGACGGAAGCCCAACTGGCTGCTGAAGAAGCAAGTACCACGATCATTGGCAAGCCCTGCAGAAGAGGCAGCCGCCGAAGCGCTCAAGCTGAAGCACCGGCAGAAGAAGAGAAGAAGGAAGAAGCCTGATCGGCCAAGGGGTCCCGGCATCGCCTATGAGCCAGCGCATGAAAGATCCGGTTCGTCTCGGCATTATTGTCGGGGTCAGGGGCATCAAGGGAGAAGTTCGCATCAAGAGCTTCACCGACGAGCCCACGGACATTGCGGCCTATGGCCCGCTTTACGATCGGACGGGTGCGCAGCGGTTTGATCTCAGGGTAACAGGCACGCAAAAAGGCGTGGTCCTGGCCTGGGTCGAGGGGGTGAAGGACCGTACGGCAGCGGAAGCACTGAAGCGAACCGAGTTGTTCGTCGAACGTGCGCAGTTGCCGGCCCCGGAAGAGGACGAGTTTTATCTCTCGGACCTGGAAGGGCTTGAAGCGGTCGGTATCGATGGTGCGGTGATCGGCAAGGTGGTCGGAGTCTTTGATTTCGGTGCCGGGCCGGTCCTCGAAATCACCGGCAATGTTCTGGTGCCGTTTACCAGAGCGGTGGTGCCGGAGATCGATATCGAAGGCAAAAGACTGGTGGTTGACCCGCCCGCCGGATTGTTTGATCCGCCGGGCAAGGAAGAAGAAAACGATAAGGACGCTGTGACGTGAACAAGACAGAGGCAGACAAGATGTGGCGCGCCCGCGTGCTGACCATCTTCCCGGACATGTTTCCGGGGCCGCTTGGCGTGTCCCTGACGGGGCAGGCGCTGACGCGTGGTCTGTGGTCGTGTGAGGCCGTCGACATCCGTACCTACGCCGAAGACAAGCACGCCAGTGTTGATGATGTGCCGTTCGGCGGCGGACCCGGCATGGTAATGCGTCCGGACGTGCTTGGCCGGGCCGTCGAAGCGGCCAGGGCCGATGCCGAAGACCTGCCACTGATCTACATGACGCCGAAGGGCGCACCACTCAAACAGGAAACAGTGCGTCGTCTTGCTGACGGTCCGGGTCTGATTGCGCTGTGCGGTCGCTTCGAAGGTATGGATCAGCGCGTCATGGATGTTTATCCGGGCGAGGAAATATCGCTCGGCGATTTCGTGTTGTCGGGCGGCGAGTTGCCGGCGATGACACTGATTGATGCCTGCGTGCGACTGCTGCCTGGCGTAATCGGTGCCGAAGCGTCGCTTGAAGAGGAAAGTTTCGAAACCGGATTGCTTGAATATCCGCACTATACCCGGCCACGCGAATGGCAGGGACAGAGTGTTCCGGACGTCCTGCTCTCCGGTCATCACGAGAACGTTCGCGCCTGGCGACTTGCCCAGGCCGAGGAAATCACGCGTCAACGGCGTCCCGACTTGTGGGAACGCTATGGACGCGGCAATATTTAAGCCAAGAAGGAAACCAAGCTATGAACATTATTGAACAACTCGAAAAAGAGCAGATGGATCGTCTGACTGCTGAACGCAAAGTGCCGGAATTCGCTCCGGGCGATACGCTGCGCGTCAATGTGAAAGTCGTCGAAGGCACGCGTGAACGTGTGCAGGCCTTCGAAGGCGTCTGTATTTCCCGCAACGGCAGCGGTCTCAACGAAGCTTTTACCGTGCGTAAGATTTCGTACGGCGAAGGTGTGGAGCGGGTTTTCCCGGTCTACTCGCCGAGCATCGACAGCATCGACGTGGTTCGCCGCGGCGACGTCCGTCGTGCCAAGCTTTACTACCTGCGTGGTCGCCAGGGTAAATCGGCACGGATCGCCGAGAAAACCGACGGCTTCTCGGCTAAACTGACGGCTGAGGAAAAACGCGTTGCCAAGGAAGAGAAAAACGCCCGTGACGCCGAAACGCGTGAGGCGAAGAAAGACAAGGCAGCCGGTAAGACAAAGAGCTAACTAAAAACCGGGGCCTCAAGGCCCTATATATACCCAGCCGCCGGAATGAACCCGGCGGTTGAATGACCCATGTGGAGGAAACGATGGCGCAAGCAAAAACGCTTTTCGATAAGATTTGGGATAGTCATCTGGTGAATGTCCAGGATGACGGTACGTGTCTGATCTATATTGACCGGCATCTTGTGCACGAAGTGACCAGCCCGCAGGCCTTTGAAGGTCTGCGTTTGGCCGGCCGCAAGCTGCGCCGTCCCGATCTCACCCTGGCCGTGCCGGATCACAACGTGTCGACGACCGAACGCGGTGGCTACATCGCCGACGACGAAAGCCGGATACAGATCGAAACGCTGCAGAAAAACTGCGCCGATTTTGGTGTGCCGCTGTTTGACGTCACCGACGTCCGTCAGGGCATCGTCCACATCATCGGTCCCGAGCAGGGCTTTACCCTGCCGGGTGCAACCATCGTTTGCGGTGACAGCCACACGGCCACGCACGGTGCCTTCGGGGCATTGGCCTTCGGCATCGGCACCTCGGAAGTCGAACATGTGATGGCGACGCAGACGCTGCTGCAGAGCCCCTTGAAAAACATGCGCATCACCGTCAACGGCGCCTTGCCTGTGGGCTGCACGGCGAAAGACCTGATCCTTGCCATCATTGGCAAGATCGGCACCGCCGGTGGCACCGGGCACGTCATCGAGTTCGCCGGTGAAGCGATCCGCGGTCTTTCCATGGAAGGCCGCATGACGGTATGCAACATGACCATCGAGGGCGGTGCCCGTGCCGGTCTGATTGCACCCGACGAAACCACGTTCGAATATCTCAAGGGCCGTCCGATGTCGCCGAAAGGCGCTGCATTCGAAGCCGCCGTGACGTACTGGAAGACGCTGCCGTCCGATGCGGGTGCCGTTTACGACAAGGAAGTCGAACTGGATATCTCGGAGATCGTGCCGCAGGTAACATGGGGCACCAGCCCTGAAGACGTTGCTGCCGATCAACGGTACAGTGCCGCAGATCAAGGATTTCGACAATCCGGCGAAACAGGAATCGGCCAAGCTGGCGCTCGAATACATGGGCCTGACGCCGGGCATGAAGATCACCGACATCAAGATCGACAAGGTGTTCGTCGGCTCGTGCACCAACGGGCGGATTGAAGACATCCGTGCCGCTGCTGCAATTTCCAAGGGTCGCAAGGTTGCCGCCGGCGTGCAGGCGCTGATGGTGCCGGGTTCCGGTCTGGTCAAGGATCAGGCGGAAGCCGAAGGCCTCGACAAGATCCTGATTGAAGCCGGGTGGGAATGGCGCGAGCCGGGCTGCTCGATGTGTCTGGCGATGAATGCCGACCGTCTGGAGCCGGGCGAGCGGTGTGCATCGACGTCGAACCGTAATTTCAAGGGCCGTCAGGGCCCGAAGGGACGGACCCATCTGGTGAGCCCTGCCATGGCCGCCGCCGCGGCGATGACCGGTCATCTGACCGACGTCCGCGACTTGAGCTGAATGAGCGAGGAGGAAAGCGAACATGGACAAGTTTGATAAACTGACCAGCGCTGCGGCGCCGTTGAACATGATCAACGTCGACACCGACATGGTGATCCCGAAGCAGTTCCTGAAGACCATCGCCCGTACGGGTCTCGGCAAGAATCTCTTCCACGAGATGCGCTACGACGATGACGGCAACGAAGTTAAGCGATTTTGTCCTTAACCAGCCGGCCTACCGGAATGCGAAAATTCTCGTCGCCGATGAAAACTTCGGCTGCGGCTCATCGCGTGAGCACGCCCCCTGGGCGCTGCTGGATTTCGGCATCACCTGCATCATTGCGCCGAGCTTTGCTGACATCTTCTACAACAACTGCTTCAAGAACGGCATCCTGCCGATCAAGCTGCCCAAGGAAGATTGGGAAAAGGTGATGGATGACGCCCAGCGCGGCGCCAACGCAACCCTGACCATCGATCTGGAAAGTCAGACGATTTCAGGTCCCGATGGTGGCCAAGTGCATTTCGAGATCGATCCGTTCAAGAAAAAGTGCCTTCTGGAAGGGCTCGACGATATTGGCCTGACCATGCAGAACGGCACCAAGATCGACGATTTCGAAGCCAAGCGCGCCGCTGAGCTGCCATGGACCGCCAGCAGCGCCGCTGAATAAGCACACACCGCATCCTTCGAGACGACCCTGTCGGGTCTCCTCAGGATGAGACACTGTTTTGATACCTCATCCTGAGGAGGCCGTAGGCCGTCTCGAAGGATGAGGGACAAAGAAAATAAAGGGAAACAAAAATGGCTGCCAACAAGAAACTGCTGATGCTGCCCGGCGACGGGATCGGACCGGAAGTGATGGGCGAAGTGAAGCGCGTCGTCGACTGGATGGACCAGCGCCGCCATGTTTCGTTCGATATCGAAGATGATCTGGTCGGCGGCTCCGCCTATGACGTGCACAAGACGTCGCTTGCCGATGCAACGATGGCCAAAGCCATGGGCGTCGATGCGGTGATGCTGGGTGCGGTCGGCGGTCCGAAGTGGGACAACGTTCCCCGTGACGCCCGCCCGGAAGCGGGCCTGCTCAGACTGCGTAAGGAAATGGACCTGTTCGCCAACCTGCGTCCGGCGACCTGCATGCCGGCACTGGCCGATGCATCGTCGCTGAAGAACGAGCTGGTTTCCGGTCTCGATATCATGATCGTTCGCGAACTGACGGCCGGCACCTACTTCGGCCAGCCGAAGGGAATGCAGACTTTTGAAGGGGTCGAGCGTTGCGTCGACACCACCGCCTACACCCACGATGAAGTCGAGCGGGTTGTTCGCGCCGCCTTCGATCTGGCCGAAAAGCGTGGCAAGAAGCTGCACTCGGTCGAAAAAGCCAACGTCATGGAAACCGGCGTATTCTGGCGCAAGATTGCGACCGAAGTCGGCAAGGATTATCCGAACGTCAAGCTTGAGCACATGTACGCCGACAACTGCGCCATGCAGCTGGTGCGGGCACCGAAGCAATTCGATGTCATCGTCACCGACAACCTGTTCGGCGATGTGCTTTCCGATTGTGCGGCGATGCTGACCGGATCGCTGGGCATGCTGCCGTCGGCTTCGCTGGGTGCGGCTGACGAAAGTGGCCGCCGCCGTGCGCTGTATGAGCCGGTACACGGCTCGGCACCGGACATCGCCGGCGAGAGCAAAGCCAATCCGCTGGCCACCCTGCTGTCGTTCGCCATGTGCCTGCGCTATTCTTTCGATATGGGCGACGACGCCGACATGCTCGAGAAGGCCTGCGCCAATGTCCTCGACGCCGGTTTCCGGACTGGAGACATCATGCAGCAGGGCAAGACCCTGGTCTCGACCCAGCAGATGGGCGAGAAGGTCTGTGCCGAGCTGGACAAACTGGCGGCCTGAGCTTTCACACCACGAGTGGTTCAAAGACGGGGCGCTGGTCGTCCCGTCTTTTATTTGAGCGCATCCATGATCTCGCGTTTGTGATTTTATGCGCTCTCTGACTCTGCGTAAAATTGCTGCCTGCACACATCGAGGAACAGTTCATGCACAAGCGTCTTGTCGGCGCCATTTTTTTTGCCGTCTTGCTGGTTTGCGGTACCACAGCCGAGGCCTCAGACAGGAAATTTCCGGACAAGATCGACCCGGCCAAGCGTTACATGTTCTACATGCACGGCACCTACGTCGAGCGGCAGGGACCGTTTGAGAAATACGCATATTACGAAATCCTCGAATCGATCGAGAAGCAGGGCTTCGTCGTCATCGGCGAAGCGCGCAGCCTGACCAATGCCGGGCACTATGCGAAACTCTTAGCCAAGCAGGTACAGCAACTGCTGGACGAGGGCGTGCCCTCCTATCAGATCACGGTGGCCGGCCATTCGAAGGGCGGCATGATTACCATGAACGTAGCGGCAAAGCTGGGGCAGACGGGTGTCAATTATGTCGTCTTCGCCGGTTGCGGCTTGCCGGGGAATGAATATCTGCGCGGTTATTCAAAATTCGTGGAGAACGAAGCACATGAAATTGACGGCAAGTTTCTGATTGCCTGGGCCAGTGATGACGAGTTCGCCGGGAATTGCGACGCGGCGATGAAAAAGGGCAAGGCCGATTTCGATAACAAGATCCTGCCGGCAGGCCTTGGTGGGCATAAGATTTTCTATAGCCCGAACCCGGTCTGGATGAATGAGCTGATCACCTTCGCCAAGGGAGGTTGATCCGGTAGGGCGGCAACGCCTGCCCGGAACCCTGGCCCTGAAAGCCGGGGCGTTTTCGGGGGCGCATACGTATCGGGCTTGCGAAAAAAATCACTTCTTGTTATGTTCCGCGCGAATTCATCGGGATGAACCGGGTGAATGAGGAATTTGATATGTTTTTTGCGACGATCACCACGAAGAAGACCAAAACCCTGCAATAGCGGGCGGCTTTTTCGTGTTTTTTGAAACGGCCCGCTGAAACGCTCGCGGGCCGAAGTCATATCAGGACGTCGCCGGGGCAATCGAAGGCCCTTAGAGGAGTAAACAAGATGGGTTACAAAGTTGCAGTTGTCGGCGCCACGGGAAATGTGGGCCGGGCCTTGATTGAAATTCTAGCGGAACGCAATTTTCCGGTAAGCGAAGTGGTGGCGCTGGCGTCGGCACGTTCGGTTGGTCAGGAAATCAGTTTCGGCGATGACGACATACTGAAAGTGCAGGACCTTGCCAAGTATGACTTCAAGGGCACGGACATCGTGCTGTCGTCGCCGGGTGCGTCGGTGTCGGCTGAATACAGCCCTACTGCCGCAGCTGCCGGGGCCGTCGTTGTCGACAATACGTCGCATTGGCGGATGGACCCGGATGTGCCGCTGGTCGTACCGGAAGTCAACCCGGATGCGATTGTCGGCTATACCGAAGGCAACATCATCGCCAATCCGAACTGCTCGACGATCCAGTTGGTGGTGGCGATGAAGCCGCTGCATGATCTGGCGCAGATCACGCGCTGCGTGGTGTCGACCTATCAGTCGGTATCCGGCGCCGGCAAGGCTGGTATGGACGAGTTGTTCAATCAGACCAAAGGCATCTACACCAATCAGGTGGCCGAAGAGCACCGGGATAAATTCACCAAGCAGATTGCCTTCAACTGCATCCCGCACATCGACAAGTTCATGGATGACGGCTCGACCAAGGAAGAATGGAAAATGATGGTCGAGACGAAAAAAATTCTCGATCCGGCCATCCGTCTGCACGCCACCTGTGTGCGGGTTCCGGTCTTTGTTGGTCATGCTGAAGCGGTCACGATGGAGTTCGCAAAACCGATCGAAGTCGAGCAGGCCCTTCGTGCCTTGCGGAACGCGCCTGGTGTCACAGTCATTGATGAACGTGTCGATGGCGGCTATGTGACGCAGCAGGAATCCTCAGGCGAGGACGAAGTTTACGTCAGCCGCGTCCGCACCGATCCGACGGTTGAAAATGGTCTTTCGATGTGGGTGGTCTCTGACAACCTGCGCAAGGGGGCTGCCCTGAACACGGTGCAGATTGCCGAGACCCTGATTGGTAAATACATGAAGAACGCCGCCTGAGTAATTTGACGCCTGCCGCCTGACCGGGTGGCAGGTGTCATCTCTCACGAAGCGTAGCGAACACCGCTGCGTTTACTTGGGCTTGATGGCTTCAACTCGTGCTGGCGGGCTTGTCGTCGTCGGGGTTGAAGGTTCGGTTGATTTCGTCCTGACCCATATCCCGTTTCTGTTCTCTGGCGGCAGCCTCGCCTGATAGCGGCTTCTTATCCTGTCCGCGCCGATCATCGCCATCAAATTCTTTGCTGTGCCGACGTCTGTCGGGGCCGAAAAACTCGCCGACCCGGACAAACCGGCGCGGCTTTTCAATGACCGCTTCGATCCGGCTGAACAGGGATTTCGGCGCGACCGGTTTAATGACGTATTCCGTCACCCCGGCATCGCGGGCCTTAAAGACGTGTTCTTTCTCACGATGCGCCGTGACCATGATGATCGGCACGAAGGTATTCGGGCTTTCCGGGCTTTTGCGGATGAGCTGGGTTAGCATCAGACCGTTCATAGGCACCATCTGCCAGTCGAGAATGATCAGATCAACGGGCCGTTTCTTGAAAAAGTTCCATGCGTCTTCGCCGTTCGAAAAGACGTTAACGTCAGACGCACCCAGAACCTTGATCATTTGCCGTAACATTTTGGTAATGAAATCTTGATCATCGACGATCATTACCGAAATGTCTCTCAGGTAGTCAGACACGCATTACACCCGATTTTGTATCAACCTCAAGAACGCACACATTTTTACACGTTGCGTCTTATACAACAAACGGCTCGGCAGGCACAGGTGATATTGCAGAAATCGGCGTGCTCAGAATAAGCGGCAAATCCATTTCCGATAAGTTGCGCCGGCAACAATCCTCAACGGCGCACTGCACGAACGCTACCGCACTGGACAGTGCCGCCACCGATGACATCCCACCGGCCAGCAGGCCGCTGAATGCGGCGCTCAGCATGTCACCAGTGCCTTTGGCGAGAAGTGGCTGCCTGGGCACACTGCAGATCCAGGCGTCGTGGGCGCTGACAAGAATATTGGCGAGTGACTCTGTTCCGACCGGTATCGACGAGACCAGCACAAGTTCTGGCCCCTGACCGATCAGTTGCCGTGACGCATAAACGGCGTCCGCCGGCGTTTCAATACTGAGACCACTCAACGTCGCCAACTCGAACCGGTTGGGCATCACCAGTTTTGCGGCGGGAACAGCGCATTCACGAAAAAACGCGATCAGTGAGGGGTCGACATAAATTCCTTCGGCATCGTCACCGAACACCGGGTCCAGATACAAGGACAGGCGACGGCCGTCATCCCATGCTTCATCCAGAACCGTCAGTGCCGCCAGTCCCTGATCAGCATCGGCCAGATAGCCGCTCAGCAGGATGGCCGGACCATCAATACAGTTCAGGACGGCGGATAGCATATCGCCCAGTTCGGTAGCGTCGGTCACTTTCCGTGATGTCGGTCCGTGACCGGGATGATGGGGGTACAACACGGTGTCGACCGGCCAGGCATTCAGACCGGTCGACTGCAAGGTCGGGATCGCCACGGCATTGCCGACATAGCCCCGGACGACACGGGATTGCAGGGAGATAAATTCCATCGCCCGAGCTTGCCACAGTCGCAACGACAATTGTAGTTTATTGCGCTGCACAAAAGAAATTGTTGGAGATTGCCGTGAGCATGGATACCGCTGCCCGCCCGAGACGTTCCGTTCTTTATATGCCGGGTTCGAATACCCGTGCCATGCAGAAGGGCAAGGCGTTGCCTGCGGACGGTCTGATCCTTGATCTTGAGGATTCCGTCGCACCGGAAGCCAAGGTCGAGGCCCGTGGTCTGGTCAAGGCAGCACTGGAAGAAGGTGGCTACGGTGCCCGGGAAATTGCGGTCCGCAGCAATGCGCTGGACAGTGAATGGGGTCCCGACGATATCGCCGCGATTGCCGGCATGAAATGCCATGCGGTGGTCCTGCCGAAGGTTGAAAGTGCTGCCATGGTGCTTGAGGCCGTTGCTATACTTGAGGCCGCGGGCGCACCGGGCGATATGGCCATCTGGTGCATGATGGAAACACCCAGAGGCATCCTCAAGGCCGAGGAAATTGCCTTTGCACACCCCAGGGTCGGCTGTCTGGTGATGGGCACGTCGGATTTGGCCAAGGACCTCAAATGCCGCCATACGCCGGACCGGTTGCCGTTCCTGTATTCTCTTGAATATTGCCTGCTGGCCGCCCGCGCTGCCGGCATCGCCGTTCTTGATGGCGTGCATCTTGATCTTGCCGATGACGAAGGTTTCCGTGCGTCCTGTGAGCAGGGCCGTGATCTCGGCATGGATGGTAAAACCCTGATCCATCCGAAAACCATTGCTGCGGCGAACGCGGTGTTTGCGCCCGGCGCCGACGAAATTGCCTGGGCCCGTAAAATCATCGCTGCGCACGCGGAAGCCGCCCGTGCCGGCAAGGGACTGGTCGTGGTTGAAGGCAAACTGATCGAGAACCTGCACGTTGAGGAAGCGACGCGGCTGTTGGCGCTTGCCGATGCCATTGCCCAGAAGGAGGCATGAATGCCTGCCCCAGCAACCGCCAAGACCAGCGCCGGTAATTTTTTTGAAGATTTCAGCATCGGCAAGGTCTTCCACCATGCCACGCCCCGCACCGTCAGTGATGGCGATATCGCCCTTTATACGGCGCTTTATGGTGGCCGGTTTGCGGTGCAGTCGTCGGCGGTCTTTGCATCGGGCCTCGGCTACAAGGCGCAGCCGGTCGATGATCTGCTGGCCTTCCATGTCGCCTTCGGCAAGACGGTGCCGGAAATCTCTCTGAACGCGGTCGCCAATCTGGGCTACGCGGAATGCCTGTTCGGTGTGCCCGTGTATGCCGGTGATACCCTGAGCACCACATCCGAAGTGATCGGTATCAAAGAGAATTCGAACGGTAAAACCGGTGTCGTTTATGTGCGCTCGATTGCGGTCAATCAGCGAAACGAGACCGTCGTTGATTACAAGCGCTGGGTGATGGTCAACAAGCGCGATGTCAACAGCCCGGCTCCGGTAGCCACGCTGCCTGCGCTAAAGGAAGCAATGACGGTGACGGACCTTGTCGTGCCGGCGGGTACGGATTTGGGGGCTTATGACACGACGCTGGCCGGCAGTGCCGATCTTTGGGATGCGTATCTGCCCGGCGAGAAGATCAATCACGTCGACGGCAGCACCGTCGAAGAAGCCGAGCATATGCTGGCGACGCGGCTTTATCAGAATACGGCCAAGGTGCATTTCAACCAGTTTGCACAATCTCAGGGCCGTTTCGGCAAGCGGCTGGTGTATGGTGGACATGTCATATCCATAGCGCGCGCGCTGAGTTTCAACGGTTTGGCCAATGCCTACAGGATTGCCGCGATCAATGCCGGCGCCCATGCCAATCCGATCTTTGCCGGGGATACCGTGTTTGCGTGGTCGGAAGTGCTGGACAAGGCCGCCTGTCCCGGGCGGACGGATGTCGGGGCCTTGCGCCTGAGGACGGTAGCAACCAAGGACCACCCGCCGGCCGATTTCCCGCTTCGGGGTGAAGACGGCAAGTATCTGCCGCACGTGGTGCTGGATCTGGATTACTGGGTTTTGATGCCGCGCGGATAATAAAAGAGGCGTCAGCGGTATCGGTCCTGGGAAACCTCCACCACGCACCGCTGGATCGGTGCACCTGACGCCTCTTGGAGCCGGCCAGGCTCCGTTCGCCCATGAGACACCATGTCGCCGCTTAGATCGGGGCCGCACCCTGGGCAGAGATCGGCCACCGCTCTCAACGCTCCGTGCGTGGACGCTTGAACGTCCAGACAACGAACTGACATTCCGTCACCGGTGCTGCGCACCTTGAACTCGCCTGGGCGGCGAACCCGCAGTGTGGCAAACCCGAGGGCCTGACCACAGGCAGCAATCGGCGTCGAAGCCCCTGCAAGGGATCAGATGTTCCCCGGCAGATGCCGCGACCGGTTCTGACCGGCGAACCGGCAAAAACCGCGACGATGTACTCGCGTGCGACATAACAATGCGCTGTTCCGATTGCCACCGCTACTTGGAAAGCTGGGGGTAAAGTACGTTTCCTGTGTAAAACCTTGAAGGTTTTCCCCAATCCATCCACAGTTTGTCCACAAATAGGCCATGAAGTGACAATTGAGCCGGGATGGGGGCGTTGGGAACAAGCGTTCAGTGCTGGTACAGGTAGTGAATTTTCTGCTCTAGTGTGTTGCAATGCACCACGAAAAGTTGACTTGCCCCAAGGCGGCAGGTACCAATAAACAACCGGTTGAAACTGCGCGATGCGCGCTGCCGAATGAAAGGCATTTCATAATGACGACCCGAAATCGCCCGCTTTCACCGCACCTGCAAATCTACAAACCGCAAATCACGTCCATCATGTCCATTACCCACCGTATGACCGGCGTGGTTTTGTGCTTTGGCGCGGTATTGTTGACCTACCTGCTGATGGCGGCGAGCTATGGCCCGGAAGTGTTTGCCACTGCGCAATCCATCCTTGGATCGTGGATTGGTAAACTGGTCCTGCTGGGCGTGGTGTTTTCGCTTTGGTATCATCTGGCCAACGGCCTTCGGCATATCGCCTGGGATATCGGCTGGGGCTTCGAAATGGAGCAACTGAAGAAAAGCGGGATTGCTGTCCTGGTCGTCTCGTCAATCCTGACGATTGCCACATTCTTGCTGGCCTATTCGGTAGGGGGCTGATCATGGAATTCCGTTCGCAACTCGGCCGCGTCCGCGGCCTCGGCGCTTCGCACGAAGGGGCGCATCATTTCTGGGTGCAGCGGGTCAGCGGCATCGCCCTTGTTCCTCTGGTGATCTGGTTCGTGCTGTCGGCATCAACCGTTGTCAGTGCTGATCTTGTGACTTTCAAGGCCTGGGTTGGCACGCATTACAATCCGGTTCTGCTGATCTTGCTGATCCTGACCATGTTTCATCATGCGTTTCTGGGCCTGCAGGTTATCATCGAGGATTATATCCACGCGGAATCGATCAAGCTGACGTCGCTGATCGTTACCAAATTCGCCCTTTATCTGATTGGCGCCTGTGCCATCTTCGCCGTTATTCGCCTGACCTTCGGGAGCTAGTCCGGGTATGCCACAATCCTACGAGATCGTTGACCATAAGTACGACGTCATTGTCGTCGGTGCCGGTGGTGCTGGCCTCAGAGCAACGCTGGGCATGGCGGCTGCCGGTCTGAAAACGGCGTGTATCACCAAAGTCTTCCCGACCCGTTCGCATACCGTTGCGGCACAGGGCGGGATCAGTGCCTCACTCGGCAACATGGCCGAGGATAACTGGAAGTGGCACATGTACGACACCGTCAAGGGTGCCGACTGGCTTGGTGATCAGGATGCGATCGAATACATGTGCCGTGAGGCCGTGCCGGCGATCTATGAGCTTGAGCATTTCGGCGTGCCTTTTTCCCGTACCGATGACGGCAAGATTTATCAGCGCCCGTTCGGTGGTCACATGGCCAACTTCGGTGAAAAGCCGGTGCAGCGCGCCTGCGCCGCCGCCGACCGCACCGGCCATGCAATCCTGCACACGCTGTATCAGCAGTCCCTCAAGAACGATGCCGAGTTCTTCGTCGAATACTTCGCCATTGATCTGATCATGGACGACGATGGCACCTGTCAGGGTGTCATGGCGTGGAACCTCGACGACGGCAAGATGCACCGTTTTCAGGCGCATATGACGGTGTTGGCGACTGGCGGTTATGGCCGCGCCTACTTCTCGGCGACGTCGGCCCACACCTGCACCGGTGACGGCAACGCAATGGCGGCCCGGGCCGGTATCCCGTTGCAGGATCAGGAATTTGTCCAGTTCCACCCGACGGGAATTTACGGGGCCGGCTGTCTGATTACCGAAGGCGCGCCGGCGAAGGCGGGTATCTGACCAACTCGAAGGGCGAACGCTTCATGGAGCGTTATGCGCCGACGGCCGGGCGATCTGGCCAGCCGTGACGTGGTCTCGCGCGCGATGACGGTGGAAATTCGCGAAGGCCGCGGCGTTGGCGACGAGTCCGACCATATTCATCTGCATCTCGAACATCTTGGCGGCGACGTGCTGAACAAGCGCTTGCCGGGGATTACCGAGACGGCACGGATTTTCTCGGGTATCGACGCCACCAAGGACCCGATCCCGGTGCTGCCGACGGTACATTATAATATGGGCGGCGTGCCGACCAACTATCGGGGTGAGGTGATCCAGCCGACCGCCGACGATCCGGACCGCGTCAATCCCGGCATCATGGCGATTGGCGAATGCGCATCGGCATCGGTCCATGGCGCCAACCGCCTCGGCACCAATTCGCTTCTTGATCTGGTCGTGTTCGGTCGCGCCGCCGCAATCCGCGCATCCGAAATCGTCAAATCCGGAGCCACTCTGCCGCCACTTAACCTGGCTTCGGCCGACAAGGCGCTGGCCCGCTTCGACAAACTGCGCCATGCCTCCGGATCAACGCCAACAGCGGAAATCCGGGGCGAACTGCAGCGCGTGATGCAGAACAACGCGGTCTGTCTTCCGGACAGCCGAAGTCCTCAAGGAAGGGGTTGAAAAGCTTGATGCCGTGACCGCCAAGATGTCCGACATCAAGGTTCATGACCGTTCGCTGATCTGGAATTCCGATCTGGTTGAAACGCTGGAACTGACCAATCTCGTTCCGAATGCCGTATCAACCATGTATTGCGCCGAAGCGCGCCACGAAAGCCGTGGTGCCCATGCGCACGAAGATCATCCGGACCGCGACGACAAGGAATGGATGAAGCATTCCCTAGCCTACATTGATGAAAACGGCGGCTGCACACTCGGCTATCGCCCGGTCCACGAATATACGCTGACTGATGAAGTTGAATATATTGTGCCCAAGGCACGGGTCTACTGAGGAAGGGTTGAGACATGGTTGAATTCACATTACCGGCCAACTCGAAAGTCTCCGAAGGCAAGACCTTTAAGGCGTCCGGCGGCACCAATATCCGCGCGTTCAAGATTTATCGCTGGGATCCTGACAGCGACGCCACACCGCGTCTCGACACATTTGAGGTTGATCTCGATAAATGCGGCCCGATGGTTCTGGATGCCCTGATCAAGATCAAGAACGAGATCGACCCGACCCTGACCTTCCGCCGTTCGTGCCGGGAAGGGGTTTGCGGTTCGTGCTCGTTTAATATCGACGGCACCAATACGCTGGCCTGCACCAAGTCGATCAGCGATATCAAAGGCGACGTCAAAATCTATCCGTTGCCGCATATGCCGGTGATCAAGGATCTGGTCCCCGATCTTAACGTGCCTTATGCCCAGTACCGCTCTATCGAGCCCTGGCTTCAGGCCGACACGCAGGCCCCGACCACCGAGCGGCTGCAAAGCCCGGAAGAACGCGACAAGCTCGACGGACTCTGGGAATGCATTCTCTGTTTCTGCTGTCAGACGTCCTGTCCCAGCTACTGGTGGAACGGTGACCGTTATCTCGGCCCGGCGATCCTGCTGCAGGCTTATCGTTGGATTGCAGACTCCCGTGATGAAGCGACCGGCAAACGGCTCGACGATCTTGATGATCCGTACCGGCTGTTCCGCTGCCACACGATCATGAACTGCACCAACACTTGTCCAAAGGGCCTGAACCCAGGACGGGCGATTGCCGAAATCAAGAAGTCACTGGTACAGCGTCGCTGACGTTAAGCGGTTAAGCGTTGCGTTGGCAGAACTTACTTCAGTTCAATTGCGCCCTTGATGTCGGTCGAAAGGCCGAGGCTTTCGATGCTGAGCGTCACTTTCGCCTGAATGGTCTCGTCGCCGGAAAGCTTGCCGCTTTCGACGGCGGCGCGGACGGCGCTTTCAATTTCACGCTGGGAAGTGACGCCGACGTTTTTCAGGAACTTCCTGAGCTGCATGTTGAAAACTTCTTCGTCCATACTGTCCTCCCGGGCTCGATGTAAGTGGCACCCTACGGGGTGGCGATAAAGGTTCTGTCGCTGGTGCGGAAAAACCCTTACTCAGGCAACGGCTGAGCATCATATATAAGAAGCTTCTGCGGTTCGGACAATATAGGATTGGAAATCATCGCCATGTATATCCCCAAGCACTTTTCCAGTGATGACGTCGAACTGGCCCATGAAATCGTTCGCGACAATGCCTTTGCTCTGCTGATGACGGCGCCGGTGACGGCTGAGGATGCGCCAGACATATCGCACCTGCCGATGCTTTGGCTTACAGACGGCGCCGGCCATGGGCGGGTGATCGGCCATGTTGCCCGGGCCAACAGTCATTGGCAGCGGTTTGACGGCAGCACGACGTCGCTGGCGATTTTTTCCGGACCGCACGCCTATCTTTCTCCCAACTATTACGTGAGCGCGGCGATGGTGCCGACCTGGAATTACGCCGCTGTGCATCTGTACGGCAAGCCGGTGACGGTTGACGATGATGCCGGCGCGAGCGCGGTCCTGAACACACTGGTTTCGGCCTTTGAAAATGACACGACAGGGAACTGGTCGACCGCGAGGTTGCCGGACGGGCATCTGGAGCGCCAGCTCAAGGGGATCGTCGCCTTCGAGATGCCGGTCGAGCATATCGATATCAAGCTGAAGATGAGCCAGAACCGCAAGGCAGAGGATATTGGCGGCGTGATCAATGCGCTGTCTGCTAGCCCCTGTCAGGATGACCGGGACACGGCATCAATGATGCAGGCGCTGAATAAAACAACGCTCAATTCCTGAACGGGATCATTAGCAGACCGAACAGGCTTCGGTTTCCGGCTTCCCTGAAATTGATCAGCCCGATGGTCATGCCGTCATGGCCATCTTTTGGTTGAGCGCGATACGTCTTAAAAACCCGGTCCCAGATCGAAAGATTAAATCCGTAATTACTGTCGGTTTCATCGGTGTGCCAGGAGTGATGCACGCGGTGCATATCGGGCGTGACGATGAACAGCCGTAGAATACGGTCGATAAATACCGGCAGACGAAGATTGGCATGATTGAACAGTGAGAATGCATTCAACATGATCTCGAAGACAATCACCGCGATTGCCGGAATGCCGAGGACCGTGATCAGTGCGATTTTGATCAGCAGTGACAGGATAATCTCTAGCGGATGAAAGCGGATGCCCGTTGTCACGTCGAAATCGGTGTCGGCGTGATGCATCCGGTGTAAGCGCCACAGTATCGGTATTCTGTGAAACACGACATGCTGGGTGTAAATCGCAAGATCGAGAAAGATGAAGCTTGCGATGCCGGATGCCAGAGACGGCATATTGATGATATTAAACAAACCGATACCGCTTTCGTGAGCCCAAATGGCAACAGCTACTGGCGGCAGAGGCAGGATCAGGCGCGCCAGCACTGCCCCTGCGACAACGATGCCGAGATTGGCCGGCCAGCGTTGTCGACGCTCAAGGTTCCGCCGGCGTCTGGGCAGCCACGCCTCAAGGATCATCATGACGATCAGGATACTGGCGAAAATGGCGATTCTAATCATGCCATCGTCGGTTATAATAGCTTGCATTCATAACTCCTGATCCGCACGGCCTGTAAAAGATGGCCTTGTCGTTGGTGTTTCAAGCCAAGACGACGGGTGTTAAAGTCCTTTCCCGCAAAGGAGTCCATAGCATGAATCTCAGCCATCTTCTTAATATTCGAGCCGAGCAGGATCGCCCGATACGGGTCGGCCTGATCGGTGCCGGGAAATTCGGTACCATGTTCCTGTCTCAGGTGAGGAGAACACCTGGTATGCATCTGCTGGCGGTGGCCGATCTTGATGTCCGTCGTGCCAAAGCAGCGTTGCTCGAGACGGGGTGGCCGGAAGAACAGATTGCGGCGACGTCCTCTGCCAAGGCTCTGGCTCAGGGGACGACCTGGATCACGGACAACAGCGAGGCTTTGATCAACGCCGGCGGGCTTGATGTTGTGATTGAGGCGACCGGCGTGCCGGAAGCCGGTATCCGCCATGCGCTGGCGTCCTTCCATCGTGGCCGGCATGTGGTCATGGTCAATGTCGAGGCCGACGTTCTGGTTGGTCCGCTGCTGAAGAAAAAGGCTGATGCGGCCAACGTTGTCTATACCCTGGCCTATGGGGATCAGCCGTCATTGATTGCCGAGCAGGTCGATTGGGCGCGCGCCGTCGGGCTTGAGGTTGTCGCCGCCGGCAAGGGCACACTTTATATGCCCGAATTTCACGCCTCGACGCCGGACACGGTCTGGGATTACTACGGCCTGACCGCCGAACGCGCCCAGGCCAGCGGCATGAACGCGAAGATGTTCAACTCGTTCCTGGACGGGACCAAATCTGCCATCGAGATGGCTGCCGTGGCCAACGCCTGCGATCTGAATGCACCGGCAGGCGGATTGTCATTTCCACCCTGCGGCACGTCTGAATTGGCATCAAAGCTGATTCCGTCCAGTGCCGGGGGTGTGCTTGATCAGAAAGGTCAGGTTGAGGTTGTTTCCAGCCGTGGCCGCGATGGCGTTGATATCGCCGATAATCTGCGCTGGGGCGTTTATGTGACTCTCGAAGCGCCCAGCGACTATGTGAAGCGCTGCCTTGGCTGATTATGGACTGTTGACGGATCCCAGTGGTCAGTATGCGGCGCTGTGGCGTCCGTATCATTTGATCGGCCTGGAACTGGGCATCAGTGTCGCCTGGGCAGGCTTGTTGAGTTTGCCGACCGGCGCGCCCAGAGCATGGAACGGCGATGTTGTCGCCGTTGCCAAGCGTGATCTGGAGGCTGGTGAAAAGCTTGATGGAGAAGGCGGCTTCACGGTCTGGGGGCGGTTGATGACGGCCAAGGATTCCAGGAAGCCGATGCGGTGCCGATCGGCCTCGCGCATGGGGTCAGCCTCAAGCATCCGTTGCCGAAGGACGGCGGGTCATCTGCTGGTCGGATGTCGACGCACCAGCCGACAGTGTTGCTTACCGGACCAGACGGGAAATGGAAAAAATCTACGAAGTTGAAAAGCCTGCTGCAGCTCGCGGCGCCGCCTGAACGCCGGGCTGGGAGCGATCATGTCTTCGCCGCAACGAAAATATCAAGAATACGTTTCGTCCGGAAAGATCAATGCCGACCCTGCTCAGGCGCAGGCTATGGCGATGCTCTCATCGCTCGGCGAAGACCTGCAAAGTTATGGCGAGCAGATGGGCAAGCAGGGCTGGGCCGCCCGGCTCGGCATCAGTGCAAAAAAACGGAAATCGCCCAAGGGGCTGTATCTCTGGGGCGGGGTCGGTCGGGGCAAGTCCATGATTATGGACATGTTCTATGACCATGTGCCGATCGAACAAAAACAGCGCGTCCATTTCCATTCTTTCATGCAAGAGGTGCACCGCCGTATCCACGCCTTTAGGGAGGCGCAGAAGGCGGGCAAGGTTTCCGACGGCAAGGATCCGCTGCCGCCGCTGGCCCGCGTCATTGCCGAACGCGCCTGGTTGCTCTGCTTTGACGAATTTCACGTTACGGATATCGCCGATGCGATGATCCTCGGGCGTCTGTTCGAGGCGCTGTTTACCGAAGGCGTGGTCATCGTCGCGACATCGAACCGCCACCCCAAGGATCTCTATAAGGACGGGTTGCAGCGCGACCGGTTCTTGCCCTTTATCGACATTCTGCTGCAGCACATGAACGTGCTCGAAGTGCAGGCGGCCCGTGATTACCGGCTTGAAAGACTGCAGAAGATGGACACGTATCTGACGCCGTCCGGGCCGGTGCGGACCCAAGCTGGAACAGGATTTCGAAAGCCTGACCATCGGGTTCCAGGCCAAATCAACAACCCTCGACGTTAACGGCCGCTCGGTCGAGATCGCCAGAACGGCGGAAGGTGTCGCTTATGCCGATTTCGAGGAGTTGTGCGCAAAGCCCCTCGGACCCGGCGATTATCTGGCCGTGGCCTCCCGGTTTCATACCCTGTTCTTGCGTAATGTGCCAAAGCTCGGCCCGGAAAACCGTAACGAGGCGAAGCGCTTCGTGACGCTGATCGATGCCTTGTACGAGGCGAAGGTGAATTTCATCTGCTCCGCCGCCGTGGCGCCGACGGATCTGTATACGGCGGGAGATGGCGCTTTTGAATTTGAGCGCACCGTTTCCAGGCTGATGGAAATGCAATCGCCCGAATATATCGCCCTGCCGCATCAGGGGGGCAAAACCTGATCGCAGGCATTGCCGGTCATGGGCGCTTCTCCGTCATTTCACAGCCCGCCATGCCCTGAATAATTATTTTGAACCGAACGGTCCGAAATACCGGGGAATCCTTGCCCTGTTTCTGTAAAGGCGTTACGAATTTAGGGAATGACCGCACCATGCGGCATCTTTTATTCCATTTGCAAGCTACAGGAACGAATTCATGGCAAGAAATAAAATCGCACTCATCGGTGCGGGAAATATCGGCGGCACGCTGGCACATCTGGTCGGCCTCAAGGAACTCGGCGACGTTGTTCTGTTCGACATCGTTGACGGTATTCCGCAGGGTAAAGCACTCGATATCGCTGAGAGCGCGCCGGTCGAAGGCTTCGATTGCGCCATGAAGGGCGCCAACAGCTATGCTGCCATCAAGGACGCGGATGTCATTATCGTCACCGCCGGTGTGGCCCGTAAGCCGGGCATGAGCCGAGATGATCTGATCGGCATCAACACCAGCGTCATGGAACAGGTCGGCGCCGGCATCAAGAAATATGCCCCGAAGGCTTTTGTCATCTGTATCACCAACCCGCTTGATGCCATGGTTATGGTGCTCCGTGATGCGTCCGGGCTGCCGCACAACATGGTTGTCGGTATGGCCGGGGTTCTGGACAGCGCCCGCTTCCAGTATTTCCTCGCCGAAGCGATGAACGTTTCGGTCGAAGACGTGACCGCGTTTGTGCTGGGCGGACATGGCGACACCATGGTGCCATCGGTGCGTTATTCCACGGTTGCCGGCATCCCGTTGCCGGATTTGGTGAAAATGAAATGGATCACCCAAAAGCAGGTTGACGACATCGTGCAGCGGACCCGGATGGGCGGCGGCGAGATCGTTGCGCTGCTGAAGACCGGCTCGGCTTTCTATGCGCCGGCTTCCTCGGCGATTGCCATGGCCGAAAGCTATCTCAAGGACAAGAAGC
Organism: uncultured Rhodospirillales bacterium; assembly: GCA_965284225.1. Lineage (GTDB taxonomy): Bacteria > Pseudomonadota > Alphaproteobacteria > Rhodospirillales > Casp-alpha2 > UBA4479. The sequence goes on along the minus strand of CBDIRN010000001.1, from coordinate 1,174,990 downwards.
GGGTCCTGCCGTGCGCAGCCTATCTGAAGGGCGAATATGGCGTGAAGGGTCTGTATGTCGGCGTGCCGACAGTGATCGGTGCCAAAGGCGTTGAGCGGATTGTCGAGATCAATCTTGATGCCAATGAAAAGGTCATGTTCAAGCAGTCGGTGAAGGCTGTGAAGGATTTGTTGAAAACGACGAACAAGATCAAGGCTGCTGCTGCGAAGAAAGCAAAGGCACCACAGAAGAAAACCAGCGCAAAAGCTGCAAAGGCAAAAGCGCCTGCCAAGAAATAAGCAAACCGAGAGAAAAACACCGCTCCCGGTTAACCCCGGGGGCGGAATAACCGGGGATGGGCTATGAATATTCACGAATACCAAGGGAAACAGTTGCTCGCCAAGTACGGCGTCGCCGTACCGAAGGGGCATGTTGCCTATACCGCCGATGAAGCCGCCAAGGCGGCTGAGTCACTGGGCGGTGGCATCTGTGTCGTCAAATCGCAAATTCATGCAGGCGGTCGGGGAGCAGGTCGCTTTCAGGGCAAGCCGGACGGCAAGGGCGGCGTTCGTGTGTCAAAGTCTGTCGATGAAGTGCGAACCAACGCCGAAGAAATGCTTGGCCATATCCTCGTCACCAAACAGACAGGCCCTGCCGGCAAGGAAGTGAAGCGCCTTTATATTGAAGAAGGCTGCGACATTGCCCGTGAGCTTTATCTCGGCATGCTGCTGGACCGCGATACGTCGCGTCTCACAATCATGGCGTCCACCGAGGGCGGCATGGAGATCGAAGAGGTTGCGCACAAGACACCGGAAAAGATCATCAAGGTCCAGATCGATCCGGCCACCGGTATCATGCCTTTCCACACCCGCAAAATTGCCTTTGCGCTGGGCCTCGAAGGGGCACAGATCAAGTCGGCCTCAAAATTCATTATGGCGTTGTACAAGGCGTTCAACGATCTCGACTGCTCGATGGTAGAGATCAACCCGCTGGTTGTGACCGGATCGGGTGACGTGATCGCGCTTGATGCCAAGGTTAACTTCGACGACAACGCTCTCTATCGGCATCCCGAAGTTGCCGAGATGCGCGACGAAGACGAAGAAGACCCGGCTGAACTTGAAGCGGCCAAGCATGAACTGAACTACATCAAGCTTGATGGTGCCATTGGCTGCATGGTCAACGGTGCGGGGCTGGCGATGGCGACCATGGACATCATCCAGTTGTATGGCAGCTCGCCTGCCAACTTCCTTGATGTCGGCGGTGGGGCGACGAAAGAACGTGTTACGGAAGCCTTCAAGATCATTCTCGCCGATCCCAACGTTGAAGGCATTCTGGTCAATATCTTCGGCGGTATCATGCGTTGTGACGTGATCGCCGAGGGCGTTGTTGCTGCGGCCAGAGAAGTCAATATTTCAGTGCCTCTCGTGGTGCGCCTTGAAGGCACCAACGTCGAGAAGGGCAAGAAGATCATGGCTGACAGCGGCCTTCCCATTATTTCCGGCGACAATTTGAGCGATGCGGCCCAGAAAATCGTCAAAGCCGTGAAGGAGGCCTCCTGATGTCTGTCCTCGTCAATAAAAATACCAAGGTCATCTGCCAGGGCTTTACCGGTGCGCAGGGAACATTCCATTCCGAGCAGGCGATTGCCTACGGCACCAAGATGGTCGGCGGCGTAACGCCCGGCAAGGGCGGCACCAAACACCTCGACCTGCCGGTTTTCAACACCGTTGCAGAAGCCGTGAGTGTGACCAAGGCCAACGTTTCGGTCATCTATGTGCCGCCTCCCTTCGCTGCTGACGCGATCCTGGAAGCGATTGATGCCGGCGTCGAGTTGGCGGTCTGTATTACCGAGGGCATTCCGGTGCTCGACATGGTCAAGGTCAAACGCGCCCTGTCGACGTCGAAAACCCGCCTGATCGGTCCTAACTGCCCGGGCATCATTACGCCCGAAGAATGCAAGATCGGTATCATGCCGGGGCATATTCACCGCAAGGGCTCGGTCGGTATTGTTTCACGTTCCGGTACGCTGACGTACGAAGCGGTGGCCCAGACCACCGCCGTCGGCCTTGGTCAGACGACGTGTATCGGTATCGGTGGTGATCCGGTTAACGGCACCAACTTCATTGATTGCCTTGAGTTGTTCCTGGCCGACAAAGAAACCGAAAGCATCGTCATGATCGGCGAGATCGGCGGTTCCGCAGAAGAAGACGGCGCGCAACTGCTGAAGGACAGCAAGATCAAGAAACCTGTGGTCGGCTTTATCGCGGGCCTGACCGCCCCGCCGGGCCGTCGCATGGGTCATGCCGGTGCCATCATTTCAGGCGGTAAAGGCGGCGCCGGTGACAAGATCGAAGCCATGAAGTCAGCCGGTATTTTCGTTACAGACAGCCCGGCCGGCATTGGTGAAACGATGCTCAAGGCACTTGGGAAATGATGACCGTATGCAGCTGAGCGTTGTCGATATCAATGCGGCTTTCGCGTCGCTGTCGGGTTTCAAGGGCCGGTCTCCTGTTTCTGCGGGACCGGCATTCGACGCGGCTTTCGACAAGTTGGCTGTTACTGAATCCGGGGCCGTCTTTGCTGCCAAGTTTCAGGGCACAAGTGCCTGGGAGCGGCATCCGAACGGCGATGAACTGGTGCAGATTGTCGACGGCAACGCCCGGGTGACGATTTTGCATGAAGGCGATGAGAACGTTTTTGAGATGTCAGCAGGGATGATCACGATTGTACCCCGTGGCGCCTGGCACCGGTTCGAAGCGCCTGACGGCGTAGAAGTAATGACACTGACACCGCAACCGACGGAGCACTGGCGGCAAGATGGTCCGCCACCGGCCGGTAAGATAGAAATTTAAGGGAGGCGCCCGAGGGCGTTAGGCAGCATGGACGGTATCGATCCGACACAGTTTCTGTTTTCCGGCAACCAGGTTTATATCGCCGAGTTGTACGAGCGTTATCTGGATGATCCGCATTCGGTCGACCACAGCTGGCAGGAATTCTTTGCCTCCATTGGCCGATGATGCCCGCGAATTGATGTCCGAACGCCGCGGTGCTTCGTGGGCGCCGTCCGATGCCGGTGTGCTCAATCAGGGCGCTCTGGAAACCCTGTCCGAACAGATGAGCGCCGGACAACAGGTGTCCGGTGAACGTCAGTACCAGCCGCAAGCACAGGCCAGTGGCCGTCAGGTCCGTGACGCCACCCTCGACAGTATCCGCGCCCTGATGCTGATCCGCACCTATCGGGTGCGTGGTCACTTGCGCGCCAATCTCGATCCGTTGGGTCTGCAGGCGAAAGAAGAGCATTCGGAACTGGATCCCAAATCCTACGGTTTCCAGGACAAGGATCTCGACCGCCCGATCTTCATTAATTATGTGCTCGGCCTTGAACAGGCGACGATGCGCGAAATCATGAAGGTGCTGGAGCAGACCTATTGCGGCTCAATCGGCGTCGAGTTCATGCATATTCAGGATCCGGACGAGAAGTCCTGGATTCAGGAGCGCATCGAACGCATTCGCAATCAGCCCGAGTTTACGCTCATGGGCAAAAAGATGATCCTCAACCGGTTGATCGAAACCGAAGGGTTTGAAAAATTCCTCGACAAGAAATTCACCGGCACCAAGCGCTTCGGACTCGATGGCGGCGAAAGTCTGGTGCCGGCGATGGAACAGATTTTCAAACGCGGTTCGCAGCTTGGTGTTGAAGAAATTGTTCTGGGCATGGCGCACCGTGGCCGCCTCAACGTGCTCGCCAATGTCATGTCGAAGCCGTTTCAGGCGATCTTCCATGAATTCCAGGGTGGCTCGACGAAGCCTGAAGACGTTGGCGGTTCCGGTGATGTGAAGTATCACCTGGGGACGTCGTCCGACCGGGTCTTCGATGGCCGATCCGTGCATCTGTCGCTGACAGCCAATCCGTCGCATCTGGAATGTGTGAATACGGTTTGTCTCGGCAAGGTCCGCGCCAAGCAGCGTCAGAAAAATGATAGCCAGCGCGAAAAGGTGATGGCACTTCTGTTACATGGTGATGCTGCGTTCGCGGGACAGGGACTGGTGCCTGAAGCGCTCGATCTCTCCAATCTGCGCGGCTACAAGACCGGCGGCACCATTCACATCATCATCAATAACCAGATCGGCTTTACCACCAATCCCAAGCATTCACGCTCATCGCCGTATTGCTCGGACGTGGCCAAGACCGTTGCTGCACCGATCTTCCACGTCAACGCAGACGATGTCGAAGCCGTGGTCCATGTGGCCAGGATTGCGACCGAATATCGTCAGAAGTTCAAAAAAGACGTCGTCATGGACATGATCTGTTATCGCCGTCACGGCCATAACGAAGGTGACGAGCCGATGTTCACGCAGCCGTTGATGTACAAAAAGATCGGTGCGCATCCGACGACCCGGGAAATCTATGGGCAAAAGCTGGTCCGCGAAGGCGTCATGACGCAAGATGAACTCGACAGTGAAATCGCCGGTTTCCAGGATCACCTCGAGAAAGATTTCGAGGTGGCCAGCAGCTACAAGTCGAACAAGGCCGACTGGCTTGATGGTGCCTGGGCTGGCATGTCGGTCGCATCCGGCGAAGACCGCCGTGGTGTCACCGGTGTGCCGTTGGAGCGGCTGCAAGAAGTTGGGGCCGGGTTGACCCGGACGCCGGACAACTTCAACCCCAATCCGAAGATCGTCCGTCAGCTAGAAGCCAAGCAGAAGATGTTCGAGACCGGAGAGGGGATCGATTGGGCAACAGGTGAGGCGCTGGCTTTCGGCACGCTTCTGCTGGAAGGTCATCCGGTGCGTCTGTCCGGTCAGGATTGTGAGCGGGGCACGTTCTCGCAGCGTCATTCGGTGCTGATCGATCAGATGAACGAAAACAGACACACGCCGCTGAACAATCTCCGTTTCGGTCAGGCCCCTTATGAGGTTCTGAACAGCCCGCTTTCCGAAGCCGGTGTGCTCGGCTTCGAATATGGCTACTCGCTCGCCGAGCCCGGTATGCTGGTGCTGTGGGAAGCGCAGTTCGGCGATTTTGCCAATGGTGCACAGGTGATCATCGACCAGTTCATCTCGTCGGGCGAAGCCAAATGGCTGCGCATGTCGGGTCTGGTGATGCTGTTGCCGCACGGCTACGAAGGGCAGGGGCCAGAGCATTCGTCAGCCCGCTTGGAGCGTTATCTGCAACTGTGCGCGGAAGACAACATGCAGGTCTGCAACTGCTCGACACCGGCCAATTACTTCCATGTCCTGCGTCGGCAGATTCACCGAGAATTCCGCAAACCTTTGGTGCTGATGACGCCGAAATCACTGCTGCGTCACAAGCGTGCCGTCTCGAAGCTCGAAGAAATGGGCGAGGGAACCAGCTTCCATCGTGTGCTTTGGGATGAAGGCGAGTTTGTTGCTGACAGCAAGATCCGTCAGGTCGTGCTGTGTTCGGGCAAAGTTTATTATGATATCGCCGAAGAACGCGACAAGCGCGGCATCAAGGATGTTTATGTGTTGCGCGTTGAGCAACTTTATCCTTATCCGGAGAAAGCGCTCGAAAACGAATTGAAGCGCTTCCCGAACGCCAAAATCGTCTGGTGTCAGGAAGAGCCGCGCAACATGGGCAGCTGGTTCTATATCCGCGAGCCGTTGGAAGATCATCTGAAAAAGATGGGTCATAACGAAACAACGGTGCGCTACACTGGACGGGCTGCTGCGGCAGCGCCGGCCACCGGACTGGCCAAAAAACATCTGATCGAACAGGCGGCTCTGGTTAACGACGCCCTGACGGTAGAACGCGCTCAATCGAGCGGTGCTGCCCCCCGCAAAGTTAAAACCACGGCAAGCCCGCCCGTAAAAAAAGCTACTGTAAAAAAAGCTGCCGTGAAAAACCCGGCAACGAAGAAGGCCCCGGCAAAGAAATCGGTGGCGAAGAAGCCAGCAAAATCTAAAGCGCGGCGTTAATCCTTAACGGACATCCATGATCAAAGATCGAGGAAAAGACATATGACTGTTGAAATCAAAGTCCCGACACTTGGGGAATCCGTGACCGAAGCGACCGTTGCGAAATGGTTCAAGCAGCCCGGCGATGCCGTTGCGCTTGATGAAGCGGTTTGCGAGCTTGAAACCGACAAGGTAACGATCGAGGTCAACTCGCCATCTGCAGGTGCGCTCAAGGAAATCGTCGCCGCTGAAGGATCGGACGTCGGCGTCGGCGCCCTTTTGGCAACCCTCGACGAGGGTGCAGCCGGTGCAACGGCATCGCCGCCGCCAGCCGCCGAGAAAAAAGAAGAGGCACCAGCACCTGCACCCGCACCCGCTGCGAAAGCGGCCGCGCCCGCACCGGCAGCGCCACCACCGCCACCCGCCGCAGCAGCGCCGCAATCGGCACCCGCGCCTGCAGCGGGAAATCGTCCGGTGCTCTCGCCGGCTGTACGCAAGCTGGTTGACGACAATGATCTTGATGCAGCGTTGATCAAAGGTACAGGACCCGACGGTCGTCTGACCAAGGGTGATGTGCTGGATGCCATTGCTGCCGGTACAGGCAAACGCCGTGCAGCGGCAGCACCCGCAGCAGCGCAGCAATCGTCGCTCGGCTTTACGCCGTCGTCGCAATTGCCGCCGCGTCCGGAAAATCCACGCGAAGAACGCGTCAGGATGACCAAGCTTCGCAAGGTTATCGCCGGGCGTCTCAAACAGGCACAGAACACGGCAGCCATGCTGACGACCTGGAACGAGGTCGATATGGGTGCGGCGATGGAACTCCGCTCGGAATACAAAGACCAGTTCGAAAAGAAACACGGCGTCCGGTTGGGCTTCATGTCCTTTTTCGTCAGGGCTGCGTGCATCGCGCTCAAGGAATGGCCGGCAATCAACGCCGAGATTTATGGCGAAGACCTGATTTACAAGAACTTCTACAACATCGGTGTTGCTGTCGGAACGCCGCAGGGCCTGGTCGTGCCGGTCCTCAAGGATGCCGACGAGATGCGCTTCGCTGAAATCGAGGGGACGATCTCTGAATTCGGTCGGCGCGCCCGAGACGGCAAGCTTGGCATGGACGACATGATGGGTGGCACCTTCACGATCTCCAATGGTGGTGTGTTCGGCTCGCTCAACTCGATGCCGATCCTCAACGTGCCGCAATCGGCGATCCTCGGCATGCACAAGATCCAGAAACGGCCGATGGCCGTCGGTGACAAGGTGGAAATCCGCCCGATGATGTATCTGGCGCTGAGCTATGACCACCGCATCGTTGATGGCCGTGAAGCGGTGTCGTTCCTGGTCCGCTTGAAAGACCTGATCGAAGACCCGCAGCGGATCATGCTGGACGTCTGATATTCGACCGTCATTCCCGTCTGGGCGGGAATCCAATACGACGGACAATGGATGCCGTCCTCGCGAGGGTGACGGAGCAAGGAGAGAAAAGTTATGAGCGATACCTATGACGTAGTGGTCGTCGGCGGCGGGCCGGGCGGTTATGTGGCCGCAATCCGTGCCGCGCAGCTTGGTTTGAAGACGGCTGTTGTCGAAAAGCGCGGCAGACTGGGCGGCACGTGCCTGAATGTCGGCTGCATTCCGTCAAAGGCCTTGCTGCAGTCATCGCATCATTTCGAAATGGCCGGGCATGAATTTGCCGAGCACGGCATCAAGGCGCAGGTCTCGCTTGATCTCAAGACCATGCTGGCCCGAAAGGACAAGGTTGTCCTTGATCTGACCGGCGGTATCGAATTCCTGATGAAGAAGAACAAGATCGATTACATCGTCGGCGCCGGTGAGGTTGCCAAAGTCGGTGAAGTGTCGGTGACGCCAAACGAGAAGGGTGCTAAGAAGCAGACCCTGGCGACAAAGAATATCATCATTGCTACCGGTTCTGAATCGACGCCCTTGAAGGGTGTCACGGTTGACGAGAAACAGATCGTGACCTCGACCGGTGCGCTGGAACTTCCCAAGGTGCCGAAATCGATGGTCATCATCGGTGCCGGTGTGATCGGCCTTGAGTTGGGTTCCGTCTGGCGCCGTCTGGGCGCAGACGTCACGGTTATTGAGTTCCTTGATGTTGCGCTGCCGGGCATGGACGGCGAAGTCTCGAAGCAGATGAAACGGATCCTCGAAAAGCAGGGTCTGAAATTCAAGATGAAGACCAAGGTCACCGGCGCCAAGACCGACAAGGCGGGTGTCACGCTGACCATGGAGCCGGCTGAAGGCGGTAAGGAAGAATCGATGAAGGCCGATGTCGTGCTGGTATCGATCGGTCGCCGCCCCTATGTCGAGGGCCTTGGGCTTGATAAGGCCGGCGTCGAGATGACGGATCGCGGCTTTATTAAAGTCGATGCGGATTTCCAGACCAATGTCCCCGGTATCTTCGCCATCGGCGACGTTATTGGCGGTGCCATGCTGGCGCACAAGGCAGAGGATGAAGGCGTTGTCTGCGCCGAGATTATGGCCGGCCAAACCGGGCACATCGATTACGGTTTGATCCCGGGCATTGTTTATACGCATCCGGAAGTGGCTGCTGTCGGCAAAACCGAGGAACAGTTGAAGAAGGACGGGGTCGCATACAAATCCGGCAAGTTTCCGTTCTCCGCCAACTCACGTGCACGCAGCAACGGCGATGCCGACGGCTTCGTGAAAATCCTCGCTGATGCAAAAACCGACAAGGTTCTCGGTTGTCACATCATCGGCCCGCAGGGCGGTGATCTCATTCAGGAAGTGGTCAATGTGATGGAATTTGGCGGCTCAGCGGAAGACATCGCCCGCACCTGTCATGGTCACCCGGGATTACCGGAAGCGGTCAAGGAAGCCGCGATGGGCGTCGGCGGCAGGGCTATTCATATCTAAAGTTCGCTCTTTAATTCACCCCCTCACCTAACCTCTCCCCCTGCAAGGGGAAGAGGGATAGAGCTTTTTTCTCTATATTTCGATAATTCTAGAATTATAGTTGTTTCCCTCAAAATCTTCCGCTATTGATGGCTCATGAACGAAACATCAGCCGCTGAATGCTTCGCTGCCCTTGGCCACCCGACGCGCCTTGCGATTTATCGGGCGCTGGTGCGCGCGGGCGATGACGGTGCGCCGGTCGGTATGCTGCAGGATAAGCTGGGTGTGCCGGCATCGACGCTGACGCACCACATTCAGACATTGGCGCGTGCCGGTCTGGCAAAACAGGAACGGGATGGTCGCGTGCTGACGACCCGTGCCGATTATGAACAGATGCGGGGCCTGATCGAATTTTTGACAGATGACTGCTGTCAGGGCCTCGGGCAGACGATAAAGGACGACGCGGCATGAACGAAACCATTATCAAGATCGAAACCGCCGAGCCGGTTACATCGTGCTGCGGAAGTGCGTCGGCAAAAGCTGACGATACTTGGCTTCAACGCGCCGTGATTGCACTCAAAAACCAAATGGCGTGGACGGTTGCCGGGCTGGCATTCCTCGTGCTGGTGGTTGTGGATACAGCGCAAACGCCTGAGACCCTTATTTTTGTTGGCCGTAATCTTCTGGCTATCGCGCCGTTTCTCGGGCTTGCCATCGGTCTTGCCGCCTATGCCAAGGCTTCGGGTGCCGATAGCCTGATCGCGCATGTTTTCTCCGGTCGTCTCGGCGTGATGATTTTTGCGGCTGCGTTGTTCGGCGGCCTGTCACCGTTTTGTTCGTGCGGGGTTATCCCGCTGATTGCAGCCCTGTTGTCGATGGGTGTGCCGCTGCCCGCCGTAATGGCTTTCTGGCTGGCGTCGCCGGTCATGGATCCGTCGATGTTCGTGTTGACGGCTGCAACACTCGGCACGCAGTTTGCCATTGCCAAGACATTGGCGGCCATCGGCATTGGTCTGATGGGAGGTTACGTGACCTGGGCTTTGCAGAGCAACGGCTGGCTTGCCAACCCGCTCAGAGAAGGCGTCGGTAACGGTGGTTGCGGTGCATCCAGTGTCAGGACGCCGAAGCCTGTCGTCTGGCAATTCTGGGCCGAGCAGAAACGTAAAGATACGTTCCGCAAGGAAGCGCTGTCAGCCGCCTTGTTTCTGGGCAAATGGCTGACCATCGCGTTTTTCATCGAAAGCCTGATGCTGGCTTATGTGCCGGCTGATACCATCGCGCAGGTTCTGGGTGCAGACAGCATCTGGGCAATTCCGACGGCGGTGCTGGTCGGTGTGCCGGCTTATCTGAACGGTTATGCCGCGTTGCCTTTGGTCAGTGGCCTGATTGATCTGGGTGTCAGCCCGGGTGCCGGCATGGCGTTTCTGGTGGCTGGCGGCATCACCAGTATTCCGGCCGCCATTGCCGTCTTCGCGCTGGTCAAGCGTCCGGTCTTCATTCTCTACATTGCATTGGCGATGACCGGTGGTACGCTGGCGGGTATCGGCTATCAACTGTTTACCCTCTGATTACAGAACGGAGAGCGCGATGACTGCGCGCCGCGCCATTATTTTCCTCGCCATTGGCGAGACCATCTACTGGGCTTGCCTGTATTATATTTTCGCGGCTTTGCTTGTGCAGTGGGAAGCTGCCGAGGCGTGGCCAAAGACGTCGATCACAGTCGCATTCACAGGCGCCATTCTGATGTCCGCCGTGTGCGCCCCTATTTCCGGGCGGCTCGTTGACCGGGGACTGGGTCCGCAGATTATGACCATCGCCGCGCTGGTGGCGGCATTTTTGGTAGCGCTCCTGCCATTTGCCGGTTCGGTCTGGACCTTTGGCTTGATCTGGCTGGGTGTCGGTGCGTGCCTCGGCTGCTGTCTTTATGAAACCTGCTTTTCCCTGATCACCCGAACCCGGGGGGATGGCGCCAGACGTGATATCACGCTGGTGACACTGGTGGCAGGCTTTGCCGGTACGGTGTCATTCCCGCTCAGCAATACCATTGCCGATGCCTTCGGTTGGCATGCGGCGGCATGGACGATGGCTTCGCTGGTCGCTTTTATCGGTGTGCCGCTGGTCGGCATGTCGACCCGTTTTCTGGAAAAAGAATACCAGAAGGAAAGCAAGGCGCGTGCCGCCGCATCCCCCGAAGTCAAAGAACCCGCTTTCAACATGCGGAAAGTTCTGAAGAACCCGGCGTTCTGGTTTCTGGCCATCGGCTTTGCGATCCTCGGCGGCAACCACGGCGTCATCATCAATCATATTCTGCCGATTCTGACCGACCGGGGATTGTCCGGCGATGCCGCCGTTCTGGCGGCATCCATGATCGGTCCGATGCAGGTGGCCGGTCGCCTTGCCATGATGGCGGCGGAACGGCGCGTCAGCAGCCATGCGATTACCACGGCGTGTTTCGTTGGCGTCGCCTGTGCCGGGACCGCGCTTTATTTCTCGCAAGTGATCCCGGCACTGGTGGCCGTTTTCATTATCCTGCAAGGCAGTGGTCATGGGGTCAGCAGCATCATGCGCCCGGTGATTACCAAGGAAATCCTCGGCACCCGGAATTTCGGGGCGATCAGCGGCGCCGTCGCGGTGCCTTATCTGTTGTCATGGGCCATGGCACCGGTGGCGGGGTCATTATTGTGGGAAGCGGGCGGTTATGATCTGACGATATCCGTCGTCATCGTTCTGGCACTAACCGGTTTGGTCCTCTACCGACTGGCACTCCGGTTCCAGTCCTAACTGCGCCTTCTGGCGCGCGGATGCGCTGCGGCGTGAACTTCAAGCAGCCGCTCGCCATCAACCTCGGTATAGCGCTGCGTTGTCGATAGCGAGGCATGACCGAGCAATTCCTGAATGGTTCTGAGATCGCCGCCACCAGAAAGAAGATGTGTCGCAAAGCTGTGTCTGAGGGCGTGCGGTGTTGCCGTTTCGGTTAAGCCAAGGACCGCGCGTACCGTGCGCATGGCGCGTTGCGCAATAGCGGCATTCAGGCGTTTCCCTCTGGCGCCCAGAAACAAGGGACCGTCGTTACCGACATCATAAGGGCATATCGCCAGATAGTCGCTGATCTGCATCGAGACCATTTTTAACATCGGCACGACCCGTTGTTTGTTCCCTTTGCCGGTAACAACGATGCGGTCGAGGTTCTGAATGTCGCGCCGATTTAGTGCAAGGGCTTCGCCGATCCGGAGGCCGCAACCGTATAACAATGCAAACAGGGCGCGGTCGCGTTTGCCGTGCCACGGCTGGATGGCCATCTCCTCGGCTGTCTCGAGGGTTTCAAAGGCGTCCTCGACGGATAGCGGTTTCGGGACGGTGCGCGGCAGCTTAGGCGATTCTGCCGTGGCGATGGCGGCGTTTTTGCAAATGCCGCGCTTGTCGAAAAAGGAATACAGGCTTTTCAGGGCGCTCAGTGCCCGCGCCATGGAAACAGGCGTCAGCCCATCGGCCTGACGTTCTGCCTGAAAGGCCCACAGATCGCTGCGGCTGAGTGCTGCCAGATCGTCGATGCCAGGTTGGAAGCCCAGATGGCGCTCCAGAAAGCGCATGAAGATCGTAATATCGTGGGTGTAGCTATCGACGGTACGCACGGACAATCTGCGTTCATGACGCAGCCAGGAAATCCACGCATCAAGAGCGCCGGCGGCGTCAGGCTGGACCGGCAGACCGATCACGGATGTGCGCCGGAGAGCCTCATGACGGAGGCTTCTGATCACCCGGGCAGGAACGAAAACAGCTCGGTGCCCTGACCGGGTGCAAAGGTGTTGTCGCGGGCGCCCAGTGCGATCATGCCGTTGGGCATGGCCACACCCGGCTTGATACGCGAGATGGCGGCCGATTTCACGAGCCCGGCAGCGCTGCCGAAGACAAGACCGTCATCCCAGAATTCCCGGTACAACTGGACATCCTGATCGGCCCCGATAATTGCGTCGACGGTGCCGGTCGGCAAGGTCCGGAGATATTCGCTGAGGATCGTCACATTGGCCCCGCTGGCCGGTTCGAATCCGATCACGGCGACATCAACGTCGAGCAGAATCGGCAAATCTTCGGACACGATGCGGTAAAGCTGTTCCAGGGTCGTTGCGTGCAGAAGGGCAAGGATCGAGGCGTGGGTCCGGGTCTGGATCGACATGTTGGAGCGGCTGGTTTCGATGACGTCCTGAGCGCAGGTCCTCAACTCGTTGATTTCGTTTTCCCGGCGCTGCAGCTGATAGCGCTGAAAGTCGACCACCCCACCGGCCACGAATCGATCCGGTAATTCAACGCAATCAAGGATATCCGGGTGCGTGGTAAAGAACGACGGATTACGCATCAGGAATACGGCGACGTCGTCGGGGCTCATATCAATGTCGTCAGTGTCCTCGGAATCAAGGATATCGGTAATATTTCCACTCATGGCCTTCTCCCAGCGAAAGCACGCTTGCACGCGAATCGTTTCATTATAGCGGCTTTCGCCTTAATAAATAAGAAATGCACGATGATGACTCCAAAAACGCTGAAACAGGTCTGGGCGACCGGCCGGAATTCGGCCCCGGTCAGAGGGTCGCCGTTTTGCTGCCGCTGCCGCTGGCCGGGCCGTACGACTATCTGGTCGGCGACCAGGACCGATTTCAATTGGGTGATATCGTCGATGTGCCGCTGGGCACGCGCCGGGCGACGGGGGTTGTGTGGGGCCGGGGCGAGGGTGAAGTGGCCCCGGCAAAACTTCGTACAGTATATGTCAGGCGCGATACACCGCCGCTCTCGACGGCAATGATCAGGCTGGTTGACTGAGGTTGCCGGTTGATACCCTGTATCCGCAGGGTGCCGTTCTCAAGATGGTGCTGAGTGTGCCGGACGCTTTGGAGCAACCGGCAACCCTGACCGCTCTATACGCTGGCAGCGACACCGTCTGAGTTTCGCACCACCAAGGCGCGTGACCGTGTGCTGGCATTCCTCAAAACCAATCCACCGCTCCCGGCTGCCGACATTGCCCGTGAAGCCGGTTGCGGCGCTTCCGTCGTCAAAGGGCTCGCCGAAGCCGGCGCACTGGTTGCGGTCAACGTGCAGCCCCTTGAAGACTGGCCGGTGCCGGATCATACCCGACGGGGGGTCACGCTGTCTGCTGATCAGCTGTCTGCGGCCGAAATGCTGGCAGGTGACGTTGGTGCCGGATTTAAGGTCACCCTGATCGATGGCGTGCCGGGGTCGGGCAAGACCGAAGTGTATTTCGAAGCCATGGCCGAAGCGCTGGCGCAGGGGCGGCAGATTCTGGTGATGCTGCCGGAAATTGCACTGGGTGCTCAGTGGTTATCGCGTTTCGAGGCCCGCTTCGGGGTCAGACCGGCGATGTGGCACTCTGAACTGACGCCGGCCAGGCGCCGCGATACCTGGCGAGCGGTTGCCGACGGCAAGGTGCGCGTCGTCGTCGGTGCCCGCTCGGCCCTGTTCCTGCCGTTTCAGTCGCTTGGCCTGATCGTTGTTGATGAAGAGCACGACGGCTCTTTCAAGCAGGAAGAAGGCGTTGTTTATAACGCCCGTGACATGGCAGTGGTCCGCGCCCCGGATGGAAGATATTCCGCTGGTTCTGGTATCGGCGACGCCATCGCTGGAAACGGTCACCAATGTCGGTCGCGGCCGTTACAAGGAAGTGACGCTGCCGGACCGCCACGGTGGCAGCGACTTGCCGCGGTCTCGATGATCGATATGCGCAAGGATGGGACCAGCCGGGGCCGCTGGCTTTCACCGGCATTGGAAAAAGCGCTCGAGGAAACGTTTCAGGCCAAAGAACAGGCGATGCTGTTTTTGAACAGGCGCGGTTATGCGCCGCTGACACTGTGCCGGACTTGCGGGCACAGGTTGCAGTGCCCACGCTGCACGGCATGGCTTGTTGAGCATCGTCAGTACGGACGATTGCAATGCCATCACTGCGGATTTCAAACCAGACCGCCGGAAATCTGCCCGAACTGTGAAGACAAGGATTCGATGGTTTCCTGTGGCCCCGGGGTCGAACGCCTGGCTGAAGAAATCCAGATCCTGTTTCCCGAAGCCCGTACGGTGATTGCCGCCAGTGATATGGTACAGGGGCCAAAGCAGGCGGCGGAGCTGGTTCGTCAGATCGAAGACAAGGAAGTTGATCTGATCATCGGCACGCAAATAGTCGCCAAAGGATATCACTTTCCGGGTTTGACCCTTGTCGGCGTGGTGGATGCCGACCTCGGGCTGTCGGGTGGCGAATTCCGGGCGGCCGAGCGGACCTTCCAGTTATTGTATCAGGTTGCCGGACGTGCCGGTCGTGGTGATAGCCCGGGCAGGGTGCTGCTACAGACGTACATGCCCGAACATGTGGTGATGAAGGCTTTGGCCAGTGGTGATCGTGACGCGTTCATTGCGGCGGAAAGCGAGGCCCGGAAGGTTGCCTTGATGCCGCCTTTCGGTCGCCTGGCGGCGCTGATTGTGTCCGGGCGTGATGAGGCGGCTGTTGACGCTGCAGCGCGCGAGTCTGGCCCGGATCGCACCTCGTATCGATGGAATCCGCGTGCTCGGCCCGGCCCCGGCGGCCTTTCCCTGCTGCGCGGACGGCACCGGCACCGGCTTTTGCTGTGTGCGCCAAAGATTTTCAGCCGCAAAATCTGGTTCAGGAATGGATCAGGCGGGCCGACGTTTCCAAGCAGGTCAGGGTGCAGATTGACGTCGATCCGGTCTCGTTCTTTTGAGGGTCAGCGGCGATTTTGATCGACATTCAGCGAATGATCCGCCCGGCCTGTGGAATTTTAACTGCAAGGCATTGATTCAAAATAGTGTTTTGCGGCGCAAAAAAGCAACTTTAGCCGGGTTGCACACCCTCAATCAGTATGTTACCTGTTCCCCGCTTCCGCAGGGTGAGCCTTGCGGAACTGGGGATGTGCGGCGGGACTGCCGGTTAACGGTTCAGCGGCATTTGGAAGCACGAATAACGATATAGAATAGTGTTCTAGCGGGAGGGATATCCCAGGTGGCAGCGGACAGTTCAGGTGCGACCGGGTTAGCGGGTCGATATGCTACGGCACTCTATGAGTTGGCCGAGTATGACAAGCAACTTGATGTGGTCGCCGGTGATCTCCAGCAATTGGGGTCGATGATCGAAGGCAGCGCAGATCTTGCGCGCCTCATCAAATCACCTGTTATTTCCCGTGACGACCAGATCAAAGCCATGGACGCGCTTAACGACGCAGCCGGCTTCTCGGTTCTCACCAAGAATTTTGTTGGCGTCGTAGCGGAAAATCGCCGCTTGTTCGCGATCACCAGCATGATCAAAGCGTATCAGACACTGCTTGCTGAAAGCCGCGGGGAAGCCACTGCCGAGGTGGTTTCAGCCAAGGCGCTGAGCGATGCTCAGCTGCAGGCCGTTGAAGTTGCGCTGAAGAAAGCCATCGGCTCCAAGGTACAGATCGAACAACGTGTAGACGAGACGCTGCTTGGCGGTCTCGTTGTGCGGGTTGGATCACGTATGGTCGATAATTCACTGAAGACTAAATTGCAGAAAATGCGCCTCGCCATGAAAGGGATTGGCTGATGGAAATCAAAGCCGCTGAAATTTCCAATATTCTCAAGAAGCAGATCAAGGACTTCGGAAACGAAGCCGAGGTTGCCGAGGTCGGACAGGTTCTGTCCGTCGGTGACGGTATCGCCCGCGTCTACGGCCTCGACAACGTGCAGGCCGGCGAGCTGGTCGAGTTCCCGGGCGGCATCCAGCGGCATGGCGCTGAACCTCGAAGCCGACAACGTCGGTATCGTGATCTTCGGCGACGACCGGACCATCAAGGAAGGCGACATCGTCAAGCGGACCGGCGACATCGTCGACGTGCCGGTCGGTAAGGGCCTGCTGGGCCGCGTTGTCGACGCACTGGGCAACCCGATCGACGGCAAGGGCCCGATCTAGTGCGACCGAGCGCGCGCACTGCGTCGACGTCAAGGCGCCGGGCATCATCCCGCGCAAGTCGGTGCACGAGCCGATGCAGACCGGCCTCAAGGCCATCGACTCGCTGATCCCGGTTGGCCGTGGCCAGCGCGAACTGATCATCGGTGACCGCCAGACCGGCAAGACCGCCGTCGCTATCGACACGATCCTGAACCAGAAGTCGATCAACGACAGCAGCGACGACGAAAGCAAGAAGCTTTATTGCATCTATGTCGCCATCGGTCAGAAGCGCTCGACGGTGGCGCAGCTGGTCGAAGACGCTGGAGGAAAACGGCGCGCTCGAATATTCGATCATCGTCGCCGCCACCGCGTCGGACCCCGCGCCGCTGCAGTTCCTGGCGCCGTTCGCCGGCTGCACGATGGGCGAGTATTTCCGCGACAACGGCATGCATGCCCTCATCGTCTATGACGATCTGTCGAAGCAGGCCGTCGCCTATCGCCAGATGTCGCTGCTGCTGCGCCGTCCGCCGGGCCGTGAAGCTTATCCGGGCGACGTTTTCTATCTGCACTCGCCGCCTGCTTGAGCGCGCTGCGAAGCTGAACGACGACAACGGCAACGGTTCGCTGACCGCGCTGCCGGTCATCGAAACGCAGGGCAACGACGTGTCGGCCTATCATTCCGACCAACGTGATCTCGATCACCGACGGTCAGATCTTCCTTGAAACCGACCTGTTCTATCAGGGCATCCGTCCGGCCGTTAACGTCGGTCTGTCGGTTTCGCGCGTTGGTTCGTGCCGCGCAGATCAAGGCGATGAAGCAGGTTGCCGGCTCGATCAAGGGTCGAGCTCGCCCAGTACCGCGAAATGGCAGCCTTCGCCCAGTTCGGTTCCGACCTCGATGCATCGCCACGCAGAAGCTTGCTGACACCGCGGTGCGCGCCTGACCGAACTGCTTAAGCAGCGCCAGTATCAGCCCGATGCCGGTCGAAGAACAGGTACGGTGTCGATCTATGCCGGTGTGCAGCGGCTACCTCGACAGGATCGCCCTTGAACAAGCGTAACCGAGTATCGAACGCCGCTGGCTTGAAGACAGTGCGCCGACAACAGGTGCTGACATCCTGAAAACGATCAGGGAAGAAGGTCGCATTGTCCGACGCAACCAAGGAAAAGCTTTCCAAGTTGCTCGGCGAGTTCACGAAGAACTTTTCTTAAGCGTTCGCGATAAGGACCAGGTAGACGCCACATGGCCAATCTTAAGGACCTGAAAAGCCGGATCGCCAGCGTTAAGAACAACGCAGAAGATCACGAAGGCGCAATGCAGATGGTGGCAGCAGCCAAGCTGCGCCGTGCGCAGGAGGCGGCTGAAAACGGCCCGTCCTTATGCCGAGCGCATGCACAGCGATGCTGGCCATCCATCGCCAAAAGCGTCGGTGCCGACGAAGCGTGCGCCGAAGATGCTCGCTGGCACCGGCGGGACAATCGTCAATTGCTCGTGGTTGTTAGCACCGGACCAGCGGGCTGTGCGGTGGCTTCAACGGCGTCAATTGTCCGCGAAGACCCGTAAGCGTCTGCGTGATTGTGCGGCCAAGGGCATCGATAGTCAAGATCATCACGGTCGGTCAAGCAAAGGCCGCGATGCTGCTGCGTCGCGAATTCAATGACAAGATCGTGCCAGGCTTTGCACGAGATATCGGTCGTCAGACGTCCGATTTCGAAGAAGCATCGGAAGTCTCGCGGACGAACTGGTTACGGAAATGTTCGAAGCTGGCGAGTTTGACGTCGCGCACCGTCGATCTTTAACCGAAGTTCCAGTCGGCGCTTGCGCAGGTCCCGACCGCCGCAGCAGCTGATCCCGTTCGCTATGGACGAGACCGACGATGATGCTGCTGAAGCTGCGGCTGCCGGTTCGGCCCGCGCGGTTTATATCTTTGAGCCGGACGAAGAGGAAATCCTCGAAGATCTGCTGCCGCGCAATATGCGCAACACAGATATTCCAGGCGCTGCTCGAAAGCTCGGCTTCCGAGCACGGTGCCCGGATGACCGCGATGGACAACGCGACACGGAACGCCGGTGACATGATCGATGAGCTTGACGATGACCTACAACCGGACCGCGTCAGGCCGTGATTACCAAAGAACTGATTGAAATCATCTCGGGCGCGGAAGCGCTCTGACCGTTAACGGACGCCGCAAGGCCAGACGGAGCAAAACGATGGCATAATGCAACGCATCGGTAAAATTACCCAGGTCATCGGCGCCGTCGTGGACGTCGCAGTTCGATGGCGAACTGCCGGCGATCCTGAACGCGCTTGAAGCACGAGAACGACGGCAAACGCCTGGTTCTCGAAGTCGCCCAGCATCTCGGTCGAGAACATGGTCCGCACCATCGCCATGGACTCGACCGAAGGTCTCGTCCAGCGCGGTCCTGAAGCCGGTTGCGATACCGGCGAAGCCGATCATCGGTGCCGGTTGGTCCGGAATACGCTCGGCCGTATCATTAACGTCATCGGCGAGCCGATTGACGAAGCGTGGCCGCACGTCAAAACCGAACGGCGCGCATCCGATCCATGCATCGAGCGCCCGCCGTTTGTTGACCAGTCGACGGAATCTGCAGATTCTCGTCACCGGCATCAAGGTCGTCGACCTGCATCGCGCCGTACGCCAAGGGCGGCAAGATCGGCCTGTTCGGCGGCGCCGGCGTCGGCAAGACCGTTCTGATCATGGAACTGATCAACAACGTCGCCAAAGGCCACGGTGGTTATTCCGTGTTTGCCGGTGTTGGCGAGCGGACCCGTGAAGGGAACGATCTCTATCACGAAATGATTGAATCCGGCGTTATCGATCTCGAGGGCGGCAATTCCAAAGCAGCCCTGGTTTACGGTCAGATGAACGAGCCGCCGGGAGCCCGTGCCCGTGTTGCACTGACCGGTCTGGCACAGGCCGAATATTTCCGCGATGAAGAAGGCCAGGACGTGCTGTTCTTCGTCGATAACATCTTCCGCTTTACCCAGGCTGGTTCCGAAGTTTCGGCACTGCTGGGCCGGATCCCGTCGGCAGTGGGCTATCAGCCGACCCTGGCAACCGACATGGGTAACATGCAGGAACGTATCACATCGACCAACAAGGGTTCGATCACCTCGGTGCAGGCCATTTACGTGCCGGCCGATGACTTGACCGACCCGGCGCCCGCAACCTCCTTCGCGCACCTTGACGCGACGACCGTTCTGATCGCGTCAGATCGCAGAATTGGGTATTTACCCGGCAGTTGATCCACTGGACAGTAACTCGCGTATTCTCGATCCGCGGATTATCGGTGACGAGCATTACAACGTCGCCACAGCGGTTCAGCAGACACTGCAGTCCTATAAAAACCTGCAGGACATCATCGCTATTCTGGGTATGGACGAACTGTCGGAAGAAGATAAGCAGACGGTTTCCCGTGCACGGAAAATTCAGCGCTTCATGTCTCAGCCGTTCCATGTCGCAGAAGTGTTTACCGGCACGCCGGGCGTTCTGGTTTCGCTGGAAGATACCATCAAGGGCTTCAAGGGCATCGTTTCCGGTGATTATGACCACCTGCCGGAATCGGCATTCTACATGGTCGGCACCATCGAAGATGCGATCGAAAAAGCCAAAAAGATGGCCGCAGAAGCCGCTTAATCGTTTTCTTAGGAGCGACACATGGCCGATATGGTCGAATTCGAACTGGTCTCACCTGCACGGCTCTTGATATCCGAGCCCGTCGAGATGGTTGTTGTGCCCGGCGCCGAAGGGGATATCGGTGTCCTGCCGAACCACTCGCCGCTGATTTGCACGGTCCGTCCGGGCGTCATCAAGATGTTCGAAGGCGGCAAGGTTTCGGAGCAAATCTTCGTTGCCGGTGGTTTCTGCGAAGTGTCGCCGGAACGCTGCACTGTGCTGTCTGAAGAAGCCGTTATGGTTGGCGACATCGATGCTGCAGAGGCGCGCGAGCGTCTTGCCGGAGCTGAAAAAGCTTTGGCTGCGGCTGAAGAGGGCGACAAGGATAAAGCTGAAGACGAGCGACGTATCGCCGAAGCCATGGTGGCCGCGGTCGCGTCGGCCTGACCTGTTTCGTCAAGGGTTCTCAAAACGCGGTGCTTATGTGCCGCGTTTTTTTTTTTGGATATTCTGATGCCTGTGATTACAAGCCAGCGTTTGATCCTGCAGCCTTATACGCATAGCGATGCCGAGGCGATGGCGGCCCTGCACGCCAGTGCGCCCGTCATGCAGTTCATGAAGGATTCCCGCCCTTTGAGTGTCACAGAAGCGGCTGAGACGTTTGCACGCTATCTGGCGTGCTGGGAAGAGCATGGCTTCAGTATTTTCGCCGTTCGTCTGAAATCCGATGGTGCTTTTATCGGCGAGTGTGGTTTTTGGTATAGGGCGGATAAACCGGGTATCTCAATGCGGTTCTTGCTGCACGATACCGCGTGGGGCATGGGTTATGGCTGGGAAATGAATGAAGCCGCAACCCGTTGGTTGTTCACTGAAACGGATGTCATGTCGTTTTGGGCCGTCACCCAGTCACGCAACAAGGGGGCCGTGTCAGTCCTGCGACGATTGGGTGGCCAGATCACGGAAACGGCGCACACGGGTATTGAAGGCCTGTTGCGATTTGATGTTACCAAAAGTGCCTGGCAATGCGCCCAGTGACGACACGCAGGATTGATTTAATGACGATAATGAAGACTGAACGGCTCTATTTGCGGCCCTATCAAGCCGATGACTTTGAAGCGTTTTCCAAGATGCATGGTGATCCGCTTTTGAAAGCAAACACCCATGCCCGGCCAATGAACAGGCTGCAGGCGAGGGACCTTTTCGATGGTTATCTGGCTGCCTATGAAAAGGATGGTTTTGGCATGCTGAACATGCGCCTTAACGATGGGGATGCCGATCTTGGTGAGTGCGGGCTCTGGTATCGCGACGATGTCGGCGGCTATACACTTCGCTATACGATCCGCAAAGAACACTGGAATCACGCCTACAGCATCGAGGCGGTGCGCGCCGTTCTGGCCGATGCCTTTGACAATCAGGGTTTGGCGCTTGTGCAGGCCATTGCCATGAGCCACAACGAACGGTCCATCAAGGTTCTGGAGAAGGCCGGTTTCCAGCAGACAGAAACGGCCTTTCGTGACGTTGCCGGCTTTTACCGCTTCGCGTTGACGAAAACCCGTTGGTCACACAATAGTCAGTCATAACGCAGCAGGTTCCTGCGCGACAAGAATAAGGAAGCATCATGAAGCTCTATATTGCCCGACACGGACATGCGGTGAGTAATGCGGAAAATCCGTCCCGTCCGCTGAGCGCAGCCGGCACAGCGGAAATCGAGCGCATGGCCGCCTTCATGGCGGACGCCGGGGTGCGTCTCCATCGCGTCGTGCATTCCGGTAAAACCCGGGCCATGCAGACGGCGACGATTTACGCCCGGGTGCTCGGCAAGGCGGAGAAAATCGAAAAGCTGGATGGCCTGAAGCCCGAAGACGACCCGGCGGTAACGGCTCGCGTTATCCAGGAGTTGAGCAGCGATACGCTGATTGCCGGGCATTTGCCGCATCTGGACCGCTTGGTGGCGTTGCTCGCCACAGGGAATTCGGAACTGCCCTTGCTGTCACTGCCGACAGGGGCGGTTGTCTGCCTTGAGCGCGAAGGCTATCGGGATGGCTGGCAGATCACCTGGATGCTGGAGCCGTCATTAATCGGCTGACCGCCCTCATTCACCCCGGAGGCGATCGGTGTCGCGGCGTTCGCGTTTGGTCGGTCGTCCTGAACCCGGTTCACGTTTGGCGGTTCTGCTCGGCGTGTCGGGATCATCTTTTGCGGGTGCGGGTGGGGTCAGATCGTTATATAGCGTTTGCGCGATGCTGGCCGGCCCCCGTTTATCCGCCAGCGCAACGATCTCAATAACACGTACGCGGTTTCCCTGAGAAAACGTCAGGACGTCGCCATGTTTGACGCTGTGATTGGCTTTTTCAACTTTGACCGTATTGATCCGTACCTTGCCGCCGGTGACGGTGTTCTGGGCCAGTGTTCTCGTCTTGAAGAAACGGGCATGCCACAGCCACTTGTCTATGCGGATAGAATTTTCGTTCACCATCAATTCCCGAATGTCAGATCCCTGAGCTTGGCAAAAGGCGAATGCGGATTGGCGACGATGGCGGGGGTGTTCTGCCGTTGTTGCCGGGGTGCGCCCTTGGGTTTGGTCTGTCTGGTGCGGATGGGCTGATAGCGGTCTTCAGCCGTACCGTCTGTTGCTTTCCGCTGTGTGCGTTTGAAGCCGATGGCGCTCATGACAGCCGGGAAATCTGCAAGGTTCGCACCGATCAGCGAGATCAGTTCGGGGGTCGGGATAAAAGGTCCCGACTTGGTCATTGTCCATGCCTTTGACGTCAACCGTTCGGCCATATCGATGCGAACAGAAAGTGGTCCCAGGGGCCGATAGCCACAGGCTTCGAGAAAGTCCGTATCATCGGATTTCTGCAGCCGTATCGAAACGCGGCCCGGGTTCGGCAGCACGGGTATCTGCGCATAATCATTGGCCAACGCCCACAAAAGGGCCCGCCAGCGTATGGCATCCGGTTTCAGGAGTGCCGGCATATAGGCCATATCGCGGCCGATCCGCACGCCGAGTTCGCGAAGCTGACGACGGTCGCTTTTGCTGAGGACGTCAATCTGCTCGGATGCATCGCCGCGCCGGAGCGAGCCCAGCCCTTCAACCAGTTGGAAACCAAGACCGCGCGCCGCCCCCTTCAGGCTGCCTGAATGCATGGCGAACAAGTTCGAAAAGATATGATTGATGCGGCCATGCAGCCAATCCTGCAACCGTCGTTCGACGGCAATCCTTTGGTGCGGCTCAAGGATATCGTCGGCGATGACGGCGATGCCCGGCCTGAGAGGTGTTGCGCCCGTTTCAAGTCGCGCAATCTCGTGACCTTGCCAGAGGATACGGGGTATGCGGTTGTCGGTGGCCGGACCCAAGGAAAAATCCTTATCCACGGCGTCGGTGATCTGCCGAGCCTTACGGCTGACTTCGCTGCGCAGTGCGCGCTGGGTGGCATAGGCAATGGCACGCCCGGCATCGCCATCAATCTTCGCGTCGAAATAAAACCGCAACCCTTGCAGCCGGCCGATTGGCTCTCCTTCAATCAGCACCTCACCATTGGCCCGAACCGCAGCGCTCAGATCAGGGCTTTCTTTCAGCTTGGAGATCAGCGCCGACGTCTTGCGGTCAACGAAACGGTGCGTCAGCATTTCGTGCAGCGCATCCGAAAGCTTGTCTTCGATTTCCCGTGTCCGGGCCTGCCAGTGCTGGGCATCGGCCACCCAGTCACTTCGAAATGAAACATACGTCCAGGTTCTGATTCCGGCAATGCGGCCGATCAGGGTATCGATATCGCCATCCGTGCGTTCCAGCCGCTTGACGTTGGCGGCGACCCAGTCGGTCGGCAATCGCTCACTTTCCGAGGTGAGATGACGATAGATCGACATGGCGAGGTTGGCGTGGGCATCGCTCATGACACCGCGAAAATCGGGAATCTGACAGACATCCCAAAGCAGTTGTACCCGCTCTTTACCCTTTGCCGTGGAAACGATATCGGCTTCCTTGCGCAGTCGGTCAAATATGACTTCGTCATCGGCGGTGCGGGTGCGACTGAGACCAGGCCGCTGCGGACGCTGATTGAGGGTATTGCGGAGCGCTGCCAGCGACGACATGTCGAGGTCCGTGTTGCGCCAGAAGATCTGCTCCAGAGCATCAAAGCGATGCTCCTGAATGCGCTCGGCAATATCGTCCGGCAGGATGCCGGCGTCAGCCGTTGTCCCAAAGGTGCCGTCGTTCATGTGCCGCCCGGCTCGACCGGCGGCCTGGGATAACTCAGCTGCTGTCAGTCTGCGAACCCGTCTGCCGTCGAATTTTTTAAGCGCTGCGAAGGCGACATGGTCCACATCCATGTTTAATCCCATGCCGATGGCGTCGGTCGCCACCAGATAATCGACTTCGCCGGACTGGTACATGGCGACCTGGGCATTGCGGGTGCGCGGGCTGAGTGCGCCCAGTACCACGGCTGCACCGCCCCGCTGTCTGCGAATCAACTCGGCCAGCGCATAGACATGGGACGCCGTGAATGCGACCACGGCGGAACGCGGGGGCAGGCGGTTGATCTTGGCCGGGCCGACGTGGGTCAGCACCGAAAACCTTGGCCGGGTGATGATGTCGGCTTCCGGGACGAGGCGGCTCAGCAGCGGGCGGATGGTTTCCGCACCCATAAACATGGTTTCCGCGTACCCTCTGGCATACAGAAGACGGTCCGTGAAGATATGACCCCGGTCGGGATCCCCGCACATCTGGATTTCATCGATGCCGACAAAGGCTACATCATGGTCCAGCGGCATGGATTCGACCGTACACATGAACCATCGGGCATCTCTTGGCAGGATCTTTTCTTCGCCCGTGATCAGGGCAACCCGCTCTTTGCCCTTGATCGCGACGGCGCGATCATAGTTTTCCCTGGCCAGAAGCCTTAAAGGGAAGCCGATCATACCCGATGCATGGCCGAGCATGCGGCCCATGGCGAAATGGGTTTTCCCGGTATTCGTCGGGCCAAGGACGGCGCTGATCCGGCTGTTATCATGCATCAACGATGACATCCCCCGACACTGGCCGGATGTGTGCTTTATTTCAAGTCCGGATAATACGCACCGGAATGCTTATCGATCATTGCAGCAGGCGCTCGTCAGGGTAAGATAGGTTCGTTACTCAAGGAATGGATCGGCATGCACATCCTTGTCGTCGATGACGATCACTTTTCACTGCTCGCAATGGCCCGGCCTTTGCGACAGGCTGGCTATGAGGTGGTCGAAGCGATGCGCGCGGAGCAGGTCCTGAAAGCGGCTGAACACGGCGAATACAGCGTCGTGATCATGGATATTTTCATGCCTGGCATGGGGGGCATTCAAGCCATTCAGCGCATCCGGGCGGCGAGCCCCAAATGCAAGATTGCTGCGGTTTCTGCCGGGATGGGAAACATGCCGGCCTCGGATGTTATCCGGGCTGCGGTTAAAGTCGGCGCTGATACCGGATTTGCCAAGCCCATCCAGATTGAGGAATTGATGGACTTCGTCCGTACCGTCGGCGCTCCTGCTGCGCCTAAAAAGACATAAAACGGCGGTTTTTGGCCTTTTCAGGGGTTGCAGACGGCCCTGTTTCTGCACATATCCGCGTAACTGCAAGCACCAGCCGAACTGTTGGAATGGTGTTGAAAAACTGTATTTGGGGTAAGCAAGACCATGACGAAAGAAACCTATTCATTTCAGGCCGAAGTCGGGAAAATTCTCGATATCGTGGCCCATTCCCTTTACAGCCAGAAAGAGGTGTTTCTGCGCGAGTTGATCTCAAACGCATCGGATGCCTGTGACAAGCTGCGCTACCGTTCCTTGACCGAACCGGCGCTTCTGACCGGAGATGGGGATTTTCAGATCAGCATTACGATCGACAGCAAATCGAAGACGCTGAATGTGTCCGATAACGGTATCGGCATGAACAAGGCCGACATGATTGACGCGCTCGGCACCATTGCCAAGTCGGGAACTCAGGCATTCATGGAAGGGCTGAAGGACGCACAAAGCGGTGGCGAAGATGCCAAACTGGCGCTGATCGGCCAGTTCGGGGTTGGCTTTTATTCAACCTTCATGGTCGCCGACAAGGTCGAAGTGGTCAGCCGCAAGGCGGGCGAGAGCGAAGCCTGGCGCTGGACCTCGGAAGGTCACGGTGCGTTCGAGATTGATAGTGCCGAACGCGACGGGCACGGCACCGACGTCATTATTCATATCAAGAAAGACGCCAGGGAATTCCTCGACGCGCCCCGTGTCGAAAATATTGTCAAAACCTACTCCGATCACATTGCCCAGCCGGTTGTCCTCAAAGCCCAGAAAGAGGGCGATGCCGACAAGACACTCAACAGTGCATCGGCGCTGTGGACTCGTGACAAGAAAGATATCACGGACGAACAATACAACGAGTTCTATCATCACGTCGGGATGGCCTTTGATGAGCCGTGGCTGACCTTGCACAACAAGACCGAAGGCGTGGTCAGCTATACCAACCTGTTGTTTGTGCCTTCGAGCAGGCCCTTTGATCTGTTCCATCCGGAGCGCAAGGGGCATCTCAAGCTCTACGTCAATCGGGTTTTCATCACCGATGACTGCGATGCGTTGATTCCCGGATATATGCGGTTTCTCAAAGGGGTCGTCGACAGCCAGGATATCGACCTCAACGTCAGCCGTGAAATGCTGCAGCACAATCCGGCCGTGGCCAAAATTCGCAAGGCACTGGTCAAACGGGTGCTGAACGAGTTGAAGAAAAAGGCCGACAAGTCACCGGAAGAATATGCGGATTTCTGGGATACCTTCGGCATGGTTCTGAAGGAAGGCATTCACGAGGACACGGAAAACCGTGACCGCCTGCTGGAACTGACCCGCTTCAAGTCTTCAGCAGTCGAAGGATGGACATCGCTGGCCGAATACGTCGCCAGGATGAAAGACGGTCAGGATGCGATCTATTACATCTCTGCGACCGATGCCGAACAGGCGGCAAAAAGCCCGCAACTTGAAGGGTTTCAAGCCAAGGGTGTTGAAGTGTTGTTCATGACCGATCCGGTCGACGAATTCTGGATGCCGGCAGTCGGAATGTTCGATTCGAAACCGTTCAAGTCGGCGACCCGTGGCGGCGTTGATCTTTCCAAGATTGCCGGTGCCGATGATGCCGACAAGAAGGATGGTGCGGACGACGCCAAGGAAGAGACGCCGGCCGGTATGGATGCACTGATGGCAGCCTTCAAGCTGGCACTCGGTGACAAGGTCAAAGACGTTCGCGCATCCTCGCGGTTGACCGACAGCCCGGTCTGCCTGGTCGCGGATGAAGGTGATATGGATATGCACTTGGAGCGCTTGTTGAAGGCGCATAATCAACTGGATTCGGCATCGGCAAGAGTGCTTGAAATCAATCCGAAGCACGGGTTGATCAGAAATCTTGCGGGTCTTGCCGAGGTGGATGCCACAGACCGGACGCTTGATGATGCGGCATACCTGCTGCTTGATCAGGCCAGGATTGTGGAGGGTGAGCCGGTTCTGGATACGCAGGCCTTCATCCGCCGCATGACGTCGGTGATGCAGAAGGGCCTCGCCGCATAAGAAACAGCCGCGCCCTTCGAGACGGACTTTCAGTCCGCCTCAGGGCGAGGCTGTTTGCTAGTTCCGCATCCTGTGGGTCCGCTCGCGGGCGTCTCGAAGGATGAAGGTCGCCGCTTACTTGAGCGAGGCGCAGAAACGCTGGATGCGCTCGCAGGCATCTTCAAGGATTTCGGTTGCCGTTGCGTATGAAATCCGGAAATGCGGGCTCAGCCCGAACGCTTCGCCATGCACGGCGGCAACGCCTTCCGCTTCCAGCAGTTCAACGACAAAATCCTCGTCATTCTCAATGACTTTGCCGGACGGCGTCTTCTTGCCGATGACCCCGGCGCAAGACGGATAAACGTAGAACGCGCCTTCCGGTGTTGCGCAGCTGAGGCCCGATGCCTGATTGAGCATGCTGACAACCAGATCACGGCGTTCTTTGAATACCTTGTTGTTGTCGCAATGAAACCTTGCGGTCCGTTGAGCGCTGCAACCGATGCCGCTTGCGATACGGCGGCCGTGTGCGTGATCGACTGAGACTGCACCATTGTCATGGCCTTGATCAGTTCTTTCGGTCCACCGGCAAAGCCTACCCGCCAGCCGGTCATGCAATACGCTTTTGACATGCCGTTCATGGTCAGGGTGCGGGACTGCAACTCAGGCGCTACCTGCGCGATGGTCTTGAATTTGAAATCGTCATAGACCAGATGCTCGTAAATATCATCGGTCAGGATCCAGACGTGCGGGTGTTTCTTGAGCACGTCTGCGAGCGCCTTGAGATCGGCTTCGGTATAGCCGCTGCCGGTCGGGTTCGACGGCGAGTTCAAGACCAGCCAGCGGGTCTTGGGTGTGATCGCTGCTTCCAGTTGCGCCGCGGTCAGTTTGAAATTGGATTCCTTCGGGCAATCAACGACCACCGGTACACCGTCGAACAGGACTACGATATCCGGATAGCTGACCCAATAGGGTGCGGCACAATGACTTCGTCGCCCGGGTTCAGGGTTGCCATCATGGCGTTGAAGATGACCGGCTTGCCGCCGCAGCTGACGTGAATTTCGTCGCGCGTGTAGGTGAGGCCATTGTCGCGCTTGTATTTGCCAATGATGGCGTCCAGCAGTTCCGGTGTGCCATTGACGCCGGTGTAGCGGGTTACGCCTTCGTCGAGGGCTTTCTTGGCGGCATCGATGACATGCTGCGGCGTGTCGAAATCCGGCTCGCCGGCGCTGAGCGAAATAATGTTGCGTCCACTGGCGGCCAGGTCTCTGGCTTTTTGTGTGATTGAAAGGGTGGGCGACGGTTTGATGGCGCTCAAGCGTTTGGCGACGATAGACATCGGGAAACTCCGCAGATTATTTTTGTGACAGGACGGGCTAAAAACCGGCGAAACCTTACGCCTCGTCACCTTGTCCGGCAAGCTTCTGCCTCGATTTCAGCAAATTTTACCCGCAATCCCGCCGCAAATTGCATGTCTGATCAGGATTCAGCAGATATTCAATCGGATATTCAAGCATGACAGCCGGAAGAATGCAGAGACGCAGCCCTGTCGCAGTACGGTTCAGGGAAATTGCCGGGATCGTATTGCTCGCCGCCGTGATGGTGCTGGTCGGGTATGGCCTGTATTTCCCGGCCAGAGCAGCCCTGTCAGAAATCCTGCTGCAGCGGGCCTTTGCTGCGACCGGAGACGACGAAGTGGTGCCGCGGCCCTGGCTATGGGCGGAAACCCGCCCTGTGGCAGGTCTTGCAGCCTCCCGTCACGACGTTTCCCTGCTTATTGTTGAAGGGGGCAACGGCCGATCACTGGCACTCGGCCCCCGGCATGTTCGGGGCACAGCCATGCCCGGTCAATACGGGCATAGCGTCGTCATCGGCAACGTTTCACAATTCAGTTTTCTGCAGCACCTTCGCATAGGTGAATTGATTGATATCGAACGCCCGGGCGGCGCCATAAAGCCGTATATCGTGGTTGAAAAGAAGGTTGTCGATCTCGGCAGAAACAAGATCAGGATTGAGCCTCAGGCCGATATTCTGAGCCTTGTCGCCCCGTATCCGCTGAATGGCCCAGCGGATCGGGTGCTGCGATATGTGGTGACGGCAATCGCCGACCGGCCATAAACATGCGCACAGTGACGACTCTTGTAGCGTCAGGAAGCCTTGGCGCTTATATAAAGGGCATGGACACGCGCCCGATTTTCATTCCCGAACGCCGACCGGCCTTTGACCGTGCGGCAGACTTCAACCTGACGTCGCCGTTTGCGCCGGCCGGTGATCAGCCTGAAGCCATTGAAGCGCTGACCAGCGGTTTGCTGGCCGGGGAACGCGAGCAGGTTCTGCTTGGCGTGACCGGGTCCGGCAAGACTTTCACCATTGCGCATTGCCTGCAGAACCTGTCACGCCCGGCATTGGTGCTGGCACCGAACAAGACCCTGGCGGCGCAGCTTTATGCCGAGATGAAGGAATTTTTCCCGGAAAACTCGGTCGAATACTTCGTCAGCTATTATGACTATTACCAGCCGGAAGCCTATGTCCCCCGGACCGATACCTACATCGAAAAAGACGCCTCGGTGAACGAGCAAATCGACCGCATGCGCCATTCCGCAACGCGCGCCCTGCTGGAACGCCCGGACACGATCATCGTCGCCTCGGTGTCGTGTATTTATGGTATCGGCGCAGTCGAGACGTATTCGGAAATGACCGTCAAGCTGCGCACAGGCAGCACCGTCGAGCAACGCGAACTGATGAAACGCATGGTGGCGCTGCAGTACCAGCGCAACGACCAGAATTTCTATCGCGGCTCATTCCGGGTCCGTGGCGATCTGATCGAGCTGTTTCCGAGCCACCTGGAAGACCGCGCCTGGCGGCTGTCGTTCTTTGGCGACGATCTGGAAGGGATCTGGGAAATCGACCCGCTGACCGGTGAGAAAACGGCCAGCCTTGAAGAAATCACCATCTATCCGAACAGCCACTACGTCACACCGCGCCCGACCCTGATGCAGGCGATCCCGCAGATCAAAGAGGAAATGAAGGAACGTCTCACCCAGCTTCGCGCCGAGAACAAGCTTCTGGAAGCGCAGCGTCTGGAAGAGCGCACCATGTTCGATATCGAAATGCTGGAAACCACCGGGCATTGCGCCGGGATCGAGAATTATTCGCGCTATCTGACCGGACGAAATCCGGGCGACCCGCCGCCGACACTGTTCGAGTACCTGCCGGAAAATGCGCTGCTGATCGTCGATGAAAGCCATGTCACGGTGCCGCAGATCGGCGGCATGTACCGGGGTGACTATAACCGCAAATCGACACTGGCCGAATTCGGCTTCAGGCTGCCGTCGTGCATCGACAACCGGCCTTTGAAGTTCGAGGAATGGGACGCCATGCGACCGCAGACGATCTTCGTCTCGGCGACACCGGGACCGTGGGAGATCGAGCGCACCGGCGGCGTCTTCGTTGAGCAGGTGGTGCGGCCGACCGGTCTGATCGACCCCGAATGCATCATCCGCC
Organism: uncultured Rhodospirillales bacterium; assembly: GCA_965284225.1. GTDB lineage: Bacteria > Pseudomonadota > Alphaproteobacteria > Rhodospirillales > Casp-alpha2 > UBA4479. Next base: position 1,143,613 of record CBDIRN010000001.1, on the reverse strand, counting down.
CGGTTGAAACCCAGGTCGATGACCTGCTGGGCGAATGTCGCCAGATCGCGGCCAAAGGCATGCGGGCGCTGGTCACGACCCTGACCAAGCGGATGGCCGAAGACCTGACCGAATACCTGCACGAACATGGTATCCGTGTTCGCTATATGCATTCCGATATCGAGACGCTGGAGCGGATCGAGATTATCCGCGATCTCAGGCTCGGCGCCTTCGATGTGCTGATTGGCATCAACCTGCTCAGGGAAGGCCTCGACATTCCGGAATGCGCGCTGGTGGCGATTCTGGATGCCGACAAGGAAGGATTTCTGCGCTCCAAAACCTCGCTGGTGCAGACCATCGGCCGTGCTGCCCGTAACCTCGATGGGCGGGTCATCCTGTATGCCGACAAGATGACCGACAGTCTGGAATATGCCATCGGCGAGACCGAACGCAGACGGGAACGGCAGCGTGCCTATAACAAGGAGCACGGCATCACGCCGGTCAGCATCAGAAAGAACATTTCGAAGGCGATCGAAAGCGTTTACGAAAAAGACTACATGACGGTCGACACCGGTGTTGCCGGCGAGACGCAACTGGTCGGCCACAACATCCAGAAAGTCATCGCCGATATGAATGCCCGCATGCAGTCATCTGCAGCCAACCTGGAGTTTGAGGAAGCGGCACGGCTCAGGGACGAAATCAGGCGTCTGGAAGCGCACGAACTGGGTCTGGACCGCCCCGGTATCTCCAACAAGGCCCGCGCCAGCTGGCAGCCCGAAAGCAAAAAGAAAAACCGTCGGGGGCGGTAACTTTCCCGTCACGCCCCCTTTCATGTCACCCCCGCATTACGCGTACTCTTTTCTTCACGTCACCCCCGCAACCGCTCTCACGTCACCCCCGCGCAGGCGGGGGCCCAAACCGACCGCTGTTTTGGATTCCCGCCACAGCCTGTGCCCGCGAAGGCGAGTACGGGAATGACGAGGAGTTGTGCGGGAATGACGGCGGAGAAGAGAGCAACAGACGCTACGCCTCGACCAGCGCCGTCTTTCGATAGATCACCGAGAAGTTGTTGGCCGGCATCTGTTTCGTCCTGATCAGGTGCAGACCGCGACGGCGGGCTTCCAGTGCCACGTCATCAAGGTTCCTGATCCCCCACGACGCATCGCGCGTGCGCAGCGACTGGTCGAACTGCTCGTTCGAAGGTGCAGTGTGCTTGCCGCCGATTTTATAGGGCCCGTACATGTAAAGGATCCCGCCTTCGGGGAGTATCCGTCCAGCGCCGTCGAGCAGCCCGGTACAGGCTTCCCAGGGCGCAATGTGGATCATGTTGGCGTTAACGATGGCGGCGGCTTCCGTGACAGGCCAGGGGTCGGCGGTGACATCCAGGTGGATGGGCTGCAAAAGGTTCGGCAACCCGGCCTCGTCCCGCCATGCGGCAACCGAGGCCCTGAGTTCCGGATCGATGTCACTGGGCTGCCACGTTACGCCTGGCAGGTTGGCTGCGAAATGAACGGCGTGCTGACCGGTGCCGCTGGCGACTTCCAGCACCATCCCGGTTGCGGGCAGCACGTCCAGAAGAACCTCAAGGATAGGACCCTTGTTGCGCTCCGATGATTGGGAAAGCTGTTTCAGATATTGCGAACGTTCCATGCGTGGCAGGGTGCCGCCGGGGTTGCCAACTGACAAGCTAAAACCGCAGATTAAGTGTGGTTGTTCGGTTATCAGCCCTGTGATACGCAACATCATGTTTTCCATGATCAAATCATTCCTGAGCGGTGGTGAGACCACGTCATCGGAAGAAACGGGCGAAGCCGGCCTTGCTGCAGCTGCGGTTGCCGTATTTGTCGAAGCGGCGCTGCTGGATGGTGATTTTGATTCAAGCGAGCGCGATGCAATCGAAGCTATATTGGTTGATCGTTTCGACTTATCGACGGATGATGCGAACGCTCTGATTGAAGAAGCGGTTTCGTATACGGCGGATGCCAACCGGGTCTATGCGGCAACGCGGACCATCCGGGATGGATTTACGGATGCGGAACGGATCGATGTTATAGAGATGTTGTGGGAGGTCGCCTATGCTGACGGCACCCTGCATGATTTTGAAGCCAATCTGGTAAGACGTGTTGCCGGATTGCTCTATGTGCGCGACCGGGACAGCGGCATGGCGCGCAAACGGGCATTAAAGCGTTTGGGTTTGGAAAATATCGAGTGAGGACTAAAAGATGACGTACATTGTTACCGAAAATTGCATTAAATGTAAGTATCAGGACTGCGTTGAAGTCTGCCCCGTTGATTGCTTTTACGAGGGTGAAAACTTTCTGGTGATCCACCCGGACGAATGCATTGATTGCGGCGTCTGCGAGCCTGAGTGCCCGGCCGAAGCCATTATTCCAGATACCGAGCCCGGGGTCGAAAAATGGTTGGAAATCAACACGAAATTCGCTTCCGTCTGGCCGAATATCACCCGAAAAGGCGATCCTTTGGCCGATGCCGCAGAATGGGATGGCAAGCCAGATAAAGAAGCCATGCTCAGCGAAAATCCGGGCAAGGGCGACTAAGTCTCTGTTTTGAAAAGATTTTGTGTGCGCGGAACGACGGAGCTTGTTGTTCCGCGCCCCTCTTTTAAGCAGTGCAAAATTGTGCTATGATCTTGTGTGAAAATAACCGTACGAGAACGGTGCTTTGCCGGTGCCTTGCCCGTCGGTAACAAGGTTTTGAAACCTCATCCGCGTTCGCTTGTCGACCGGATGTTTTTTGATGAGTGAGTAAAAATAAAATCATGGCCGAAATGTTATTCAATCCCGGTGATTACGTTGTTTATCCGACGCACGGCGTCGGTAAAGTCCTCAGTGTTGAGGAAGAGGAAATCGCCGGCCACAAGCTTGAGCTTTTCGTGATCAGCTTCGATCGTGACCGTATGACGTTGCGCGTGCCTGTCAGCAAGGCCGCCAATTCCGGTCTCCGCAAGCTGTCTTCAAAGAAGCGCATGGATGAAGCGATCCACACGCTCAAGGGTCGCCCGCGCGTCAAGCGCACCATGTGGAGCCGTCGTGCTGCAGAATACGACTTGAAGATCAATTCCGGTGATCCGGTATCAATTGCCGAAGTCGTCCGCGATCTGCACCGCAACGTCGGCCAGCCCGACCAGTCGTTCTCGGAACGGCAAATCTACGAACAGGCGCGTGATCGTCTGGCTTCCGAGCTTGCTGCCGTCGAAAAGACGGACGTCGACAAAGCGACCGTCAAGCTCGAGCAAATCCTGGAAGCGGCCTGATCCGCATGTCGGCGCCGTCGGAAACGACGGTGTCCGAAGGCCCCTCTCCGGGGCCCAAGGGTGCAATGCCGTCAAAGATTGTCTCAGGTGGACAGACCGGCGTTGACCGGGCTGCGCTTGATGTTGCTTTGGCGGTTGGCATGCAGTGCGGCGGCTGGGTGCCCAGAGGGCGCCGGGCCGAAGATGGGCCGCTTGATGCCGTCTACCCGATGCAGGAGATGAAAAGCACCGACTATGCAGCGCGTACCCGCCAGAACGTCATCGACAGCGATGCAACGCTGATCCTGACCCGGGGCGAACCGGAAGGCGGCACCCGCGAGACGTTGTTGGTTGCCCAGGAACTGAAGCGTCCGTATCACATTGTTGATCTCAAACGCACCCATTCGCCGCTGGCGGCACTACGCTGGCTCGAGGCGAAACGGCCCGATGTTCTGAATGTGGCCGGACCGCGTGAAAGCACGGCACCGGGTATCTATGCGGAAGCCGAAGCCCTGCTCGGGCATCTACTGCAACTGGCGGGCAACTCAAAGCCATAAGCTTTTGGCTTAAGCTCAGTTACCGACAACTTTGACCTTTTCGCCGGGCGCAAGGCCGTCCGAGACGACGTTCAGGTTCAGGGTGCGGAACCAGGCATCGTTATACTTTCCAAGCGGCATGGTGGCGGCAAATTTCTCAGGCGTGTCACCGGGTTGAACAGTGCGCAACCGGATGTGCGGCGGCTTGATCGTATCAGCCTCACCCGGTGCCAGTGTGCGGAAACTGTAGGTCGTTTGTCTGAGCGCTAACGCCATCGACGAGGTTACCTTCGGTTCGGTCAGGAATGCGAAACGGAAGATGCGATCCCGACCTCCCCGGATGGCCAGCATGCGGATATCTCGGGCACCTTTGTTGGTGTCGACCCTGGCCGTGCCGGTAACCGCTTCGAGGCCGTTGATTGTCAGTTTTTCCAGATTTTCAGGTCTGATATTGGCCTTCGGTGCCCAGTGTTTTGACAGATAATCCATCAGGTTCGGCATCCCGGTCGCGACCTTTGGGTTTTCCATATCAAAGATGATGGTGGTGCCTTTGCCGTCCGTGCCGACGACATCAGTTTTGCCGTTGGTGACTTTGAACCCAGAAGGAAAGTCGAAGCGGAAATTCAGATCCGGGTGAATGAAGCTATCGCCCTTCTGGAAGCCTTCCTTCGGGTCCTTGCCGAAGAGCACGCCGTCAACTTGAGTCAGAAACAATTCCCGTTCGCGTTTAGCGTTAGGCGGTGTCTGCTTGGCGGCAAGTTCACGCGCCTGGATGATTCGCTCGGACGTACGGGGGTGGGTCGACATCACGGAGTAGTTGTCCCGAGGCTTACCGTTGGCATCGGCCTCGATCCCGTTTTCGGCATCAAGCTTGGAGAAAAAGTCTGTCAGGGCTTTCGGGTCATAGCCGGCCCGGCTCATATAGCGGGCGCCTAAACTGTCTGCTTCGAGTTCCTGCGAGCGGGAATAGCTCTGCAGGGCTGCCTGGGCGCCAAACGAAACGATATTGCCGAACCCGCTCGGCGCGCCGAAGACGCTGCCCAAGATACCGACCGCCGTCAGTCCGAGATTGGTCGCCACCGCAGATGAATAACGCTGTGCCGAATGTCTGGCCGTGACGTGCCCGATTTCGTGACCGATCACGCCGGCGAGCTCCGCTTCGTCTTCACAGAGTGCAATCAGACCGCGCGATATGTAGACATAACCGCCTGGTAACGCGAAGGCATTGACCGTGTCATCGTTGAGCACGGTGAACTGGAATGTCTGGTCGGGCAGTTCCGATTGGGCGAGCAGTTTATTGCCGATCGCCGTGACATAGGCAGACAGTGCGCGGTCATCATAGGCGCCACCGAAAGCTTCCAGCATTTTCGGATGCTCTTCGGCACCGACTTTCTGCTCTTCGGCTTCCGACATGAAAGCCGTGAAGCTCTGCTCGCCGGTGGCCCGGTTGGTCGAGCAGCCGGATGTCGTGACGGCTGTCACCATCAGGGCAATCCAGAGCCAGCCACAGTTTCTCAAAGCGATCATGATAGTTCCTTTATCGACCGTCTGCGGCCAGTTTAGCGTATATCTCCCGTAACACTCAACGGAGGCGATTTTAAGGCGTTCAGCGATCCAGCAGTTCGATCTGCTCGGGGTGGGTGGCGCGGATCATCGGCCCATTGCGGTCGGTAAGCCAGCCCCGAACCCTGACCGCCCGGCCAGTCCAGTTTCGTGGATCTTCGGGCAAGCCCTTGAACAGGCTCAAGGCTTTGCGGTCCAGCGATACGGTAAAGTCGGAACGCCAGTCTGATCCGAAATTCAGATAGACGGTGCCCTTTACATAGGCGGCATCGACGATCCGCCCTTCGATCAGTTGAAACGTGCCAAGGGCATCATCAAGCGCTGCCGGGACCGGATTCCGGATCGCATAATAAGCCAGTGACCAGATGCCCGCCCTGTTTAGACGGGCGAGACGTTCTTCTGCCAGCATGTCGGCGACCCTGCCTCTGTTGTCAGGAAAACTGTAAACCCGCGCCATTCCCGCGCGCAGCATGGCACCTTGCACCCAAACCCTGTCATTGCCGCTGATGACGTCGAGATGTGCCAGCCATCGGCCATAGCGGTCCCGTCTGGCACCGGTAAAGCTCAGTTCCACCTGCTTGCCCAGCACCATCTTCGAGAGCGCTTCCCTGGATTCGGGTGCCAGTGGCCAGGTCGGGAAGTTTTTGCGTCCGAGCGGTAATTTCGGTGCCTGAATTCCGACCAGCCTGATCTCGTTGCCGTCAACGAAAGGCGGGTCGATGATGACCGTATCACCGTCAACAATTTCCGTAACGGTTGCCCGATGCTGGACTTCGGCACCGGCGTCAGCTGGCAGGGCCGGAACAAGAATGAGAAACAGGGCGATGAGATATCTAGGCATCGGTCCGCTCGGCAATCAGCTGCCTCGCATCGTCGGTGTCATGCCGTCGTCGAGCAGGCTGGTCAGCAGCTTTTGATTTATCGCGTTTGGCGAAGCGCTTGCCGTCGCTGCCGTACAGCAGGGCGTGATGGTGATATTCAGGCGGATCAAGACCGAGCAGCGCCTGTAAAAGCCGGTGCACATCGGTGGCTTCGGCCAGATCAATGGCCCTGGTCACCAGCGTGATACCCTGCAGATGGTCATCCAATGTCACCGACAGGTGATAACTGGTCGGCGTATCTTTCCGGGCCAGCACGACATCGCCGAATTGTTCCGGCCTGGCCTGCCGTTGGCCCAGGCCGCGATCTAACCACGTCAGCGGGCCAGCGCGATGACAGGCCGCCTGCATGTCGAGCCGGATGGCATGGGGTTCACCCTTTGCCATCCGGTCTTGGCGCTCGTGAGTGTCGATGTGTCGACAGGTCCCGGGATAAAGCGCTCCGTCCGGTCCGTGCGGTGCACCGCCGGCGGCATCGATTTCGGCTTCGATGTCTTTTCTGGTGCAGAAACACGGGTAGCTCAGGTCTTGCTCTGTCAGGTCCTGTAGCGCTTTGCGGTAGTCGGCGAAATGTTCCGATTGACGTCGCACCGGTGTTTCCCAGTTCAAGCCAAGCCACGTCAGATCATCATAGATTTGCTGCTCGAATTCAGGACGGCAGCGGGTCCGGTCGATGTCTTCGATCCGGATTTTGAACACGCCGCCTGATGCCCGGGCAGCGTCGAAGGCGAACAGGGCCGAATAAGCATGTCCAAGATGCAGGTTGCCGGTTGGGCTTGGCGCGAAGCGGGTGACGGTGCTCATGGTCTGATCGTTCGACCTCAATTCATGCGGACGGGGTGACAATGACGATCTTTATGCGCTACCACTTGTGAACCAGACCATTGGAGCATGCAAGTATGAGCGATCAAACCCCGACACTGCCGAAACTGAGCGGACCGACACTCGAGCCGCTGGGTGGGCGGACCCCAAAGCAACTCGTCGTGTTGTGTCATGGCGTAGGCTCTGACGGTGATGACCTGATCGGGTTGGCACCGTTCTTCCAGAAGGTCTTGCCTGATGCCCGGTTTATCTCGCCGCATGCGCCGTTTCAGTTTGACGGCGGCCCGATCGGGTATCAGTGGTTCAGTCTCAGTGATTTCAGCAACGATGCCCGCAAGGAAGGTGTGCGTGCCGCCGCACCGATCCTCAATGCCTATATCGACGAGCAACTGGCGTTTCTGGGTCTGACCGACAAAGACCTGGCGCTGATCGGCTTTTCTCAGGGGACAATGATGGCGTTGCACGTCGGTTTACGACGACCGAAACCCTGTGCCGGAATATTGGGCTATTCAGGAATGCTGGTGGATGCCGAAAATCTGGCCGATGAAATAACGGTGAAACCACCGGTTTTGCTGTGCCATGGCCAGGTTGACGATGTTCTGCCCTTCGATTTTATGCCGGCGGCTTTGACGGTTCTGCGTCAGGTTGGTGTGCCCTGTGAAGGCTTGGCGCGACCAGGCCTTGGGCACGGGCTTGATGACGACGGCATCAAAGCCGGGATGTTTTTCCTCAGCGACGTTTTCGGGATTAATCTTTCCAATCTGAACTCGTAATCGCATTCACCAAAGTTTCACGCGCAAAGATTTTGTATTTCCGCAATATCGTGTATTCTCCTGCTTGTCGGACAGGAAATATGGTAGTCGATGACGATTAACGGATACCCGGCTCTGGCTTTGAATGCGGACTTTCGTCCGCTCAGCTACTTTCCACTGTCTCTTTGGTCGTGGCAGGAAACACTGAAAGCGGTCTTCCTTGACCGTGTCAGCGTTGTTTCCGAATACGATATGGTCGCCCGGTCGCAGACTCAGGAATTTGTCCTGCCGAGCGTGATTGCGCTTAAAGAATATATCCCGATGAACCGCAGGCCGGCCTTTACGCGGTTTAACGTGTTCCTGCGCGATGGCTTTAGCTGTCAGTACTGTGGCAGCCGGTTGGCGACCGAGGATCTTACTTTCGATCATGTGGTGCCACGGTGCCGGGGTGGTCGGACGACTTGGGAAAACGTCGTCACGGCATGCTCACCCTGTAATCTGCTTAAAGGGCACAAGCTGCCGAAGCAGGCCAGAATGTTCCCAAGACGCGAGCCGGCCCGGCCAAATTGCCACACACTGCAAGAGAACGGTCGTTCATTCCCGCCAAACTTCCTCCATGAAAGTTGGCGGGATTTTCTTTACTGGGATAGCGAACTGGAAGCCTGAGCCGCTTGACTCTGGACAGGCCAAGCCTGTTGCGGCATATCTTGACCTCACAATTCAAGGAGTGAGGTTATGACCAGTTTCAGCAAGCAAGGTTTCATCGATGCCTGTGGTATCGCCGTCAAGGACGGACAGGCGGCCGTTCGTGAACTGGTCAAGGAAGCCGTGTCCGACCCTTCCGGGATTATCAAGGAACTGGGTGAGCCGAAAAAGGCCGGCATTGACCTGCTGCACCGCTCGGATGATCTGACGGTGATCAATTTCATCTGGTCGCCTTACATGACGCTGATTCCGCATAACCACAACATGTTTGCCGTAATCGGGATTTATAACGGTCGCGAAGATAACGTGTTCTGGAAACGGACCGATGAAGGTCTTGTGGCCGCCGGCGCAGATTCGCTCGGCATCGGTGATGTCGGCACACTCGGCCATAGCATCATCCACTCGGTGACCAACCCGCTCGGTAAATTTACTGCAGCAATCCATGTCTATGGCGGCGATTTCTTCGAGCCCGATGAGCCCCGGAGCGAGTGGGATCACGAAACCCTGATCGAACGCCCGTGGGACGTGGCGACGACGCGGCGTGCCTTTAGTGAGGCGGAAGCCCGTTTTCTGGGTTCGGTCGCCTAGATCAGGACCGCCAGCAGGGTTTTCTGCCTTCGCGCTCGGCTTCGCTTCTCGGAATGCCGAGATCACGCAGTTGCCAGTCTTCCAGGGTTCTGAGTTGCCGCCTTTGCCGGGATCGCATGATCCACAGATACAGGCTGCCGAGAAGATTAGGGAATAACACGCTCAGCCTTCCCGGCTGGCGAGATCGGCAAAAATGTCTTTGATCTCGGCATGGGGAATCATGCCGTCGAGATAATCCAGCTTGCCGATACCGAGATCGCTAACGGCTTTGCGGACCAGCCCCAGCGTTGCGCACATGACGCTGCCCCCGGTCGAGATACGGCGGACGCCCATGCTCTCCAGCTCGGCCAGCGGGATATCGAACCCTTTCATGCCGACCAGCACGTTGACAGGTTTTTTCAGGGCTGCCAGCACGGCTGAGATTTGCGCGCGGGTTCTGATACCAGGCACATACAGGCAATCGGCCCCGGCTTCTTCATAGGCTTGCAGTCGCTTGATGCTCTCGTTCAGGGGGTCGGCATAACCGACGAGGAAACATTCGGCCCGGGCCGTCAGCACAAAATCGATCCCGGATGCATCGATGGCTTCTCGTGCGGCCTGTATGCGCTCGACGGTCTCTCCGATGCTCATCAGGTCCTTGCCGCCATCCAGACGGTGATCTTCAATGCTGCCGCCCCTGGCACCGGCCTCAATCATCAGACGGAATGACTGGCCGACGTCTGCTGCGGTCTCACCGTACCCATCCTCGCTGTCGACACTGACCGGGATGGGCACAGCATTGCAGATGTCCTCAACGATGCGAAGGCATTCATCACGGCTCAGCTTCCCCTCGTAATCAGGTCTGCCCATCGCATAAACGATGCCGGCGCTGGTGGTGCCGAGCGCTTCGGCACCACCAGCGGCCATGAGCTTGGCTGATCCGGGATCCCAGGCATTCGGCATGCGGATCATCGGACCTTGTTGGTGCCTTTTCAGGAACTGGTCTTTTTTCATGGCTGTTTCCTTTGCGTCAGAAGCGTTGGCACACAGTCATGGAAAAAAGGCAGCTTGTCATCAGGAAACGATTCGCTTATCATCGAAATATGGATGTTATAGGAGTTTCAGATGTTTAATGATGGATGGGAGCGTCATGATGCCCGCGCGGCGGCGCGTATCGGTGCTGTGATCGGTGTTCCGGCGCGGGCCAATATGCTGGCAGCACTGGCTGGTGGACAGGCACTAACGGCGACGGAACCAGCCTTGCACGCCGGGGTTACGGCTCAGACGGCATCCAGCCATCTGAAAAAGATGACGGATCTGCATCTGATCAGCGTCGAAAAGCAGGGGCGGCACCGCTACTTCCGGCTTGCCGATGCACGGATCGCCGATGCGCTGGAGCCCTTGGCGCATTTGCTCCCGGATCAGCCTGTGGCGCACAGGAAGCCTTCAAAAATCCTCATGGAACTCAGGGAATCCCGGATGTGTTACGACCATCTGGCCGGGGTGCTGGGGGTTGCGGTTGCCGATGCCCTGAAAGATCACGGCTATGTCTCTGAAGATGGACAGGATTTTCATCCGACGGCAGAAGGGATTTCGTTCTTTTCGGCGCTCGGCATCGATTTTGAGGCCCTGAAGGGCAAAAGACGGCATCTGGCCAGACGATGCCTCGACTGGAGCGAAAGACGGCCGCATGTGGGCGGCGCTCTTGGTGCGGCATTGGCTGATGCCTTCATGACTCATGGATGGATTCAGCGCATTCAGGGAACCCGCAAGGTCATCATGACCGACAATGGCCGGGGTGCCCTGTTGAGCCGTCTTGGCATTGAAGCATGAAAATGCACCGAACCCTTTGACATTTCCCTGAATTTCCATATATTCCCGGCCTTCATGCCCGGGAATGTGGGCTGGCGGCTTAGTTTCGCCTGTCCCCGCCGCCGCCGAAAGGCGGGTCGGACTACCGGGCCCATAACATCCGGTTAGCGTAGAGAGAACCAAAATGACAAAACGCGTACAGTCGAAGTACAAAATCAACCGCCGTCTCGGCGTCAATCTCTGGGGTCGTCCGAAAAGCCCCATCAATACCCGTGATTATGGTCCGGGCCAGCATGGTCAGCGCCGCAAGAAGCCGTCCGATTACGGACTGCAGCTGATGGCCAAACAGAAGCTCAAGGGCTATTACGGCAACATTTCGGAAAAACAGTTTCGCAAGTATTACACCGAAGCCGTGCGTCGTCGCGGTGACACGTCGGAAAACCTGATTGGCATTCTTGAGCGCCGTCTGGACTCGGTGATCTATCGTATGAAATTCGTCCCGACGGTATTCTCGGCACGTCAGTTCATCAACCACGGCCATATCAAGGTCAACGGCGTACGCGTCAACATCGCTTCCTACATGGTCAAAGAAGGCGACGTTATTGAAGTGGGCGAGAAATCACGTCAGCTGCCGCTCGTCCTGCTGGCCAGCGAAAGCTCGGAACGTGAATTGCCCGATTACGTCGAGGTTAACCACCAGCGCATGACCGGTACCTTTACCCGTCAGCCAAAGCTGGAAGACGTGCCTTATCCGGTACAGATGGAACCGAACCTGGTCATCGAATTTTATTCGCGCTGATCGGTTACGAATTCTTTTGCGGCAAGGCCGGTATCCGATGGATGCCGGCCTTTGCTTTTGCTGTCCGAGGGGCGTCGGTATTTGCTAGTCTGCAGGGATGAGCAAGCTCACCGCCCTGATCGTCGCCCACAACGAAGAAGCCATTCTGAGCGAATGCCTGGAACGGCTGTCCTTCGCCGACGAGATTCTCGTCGTGCTGGACCGTTGCACTGATGCGAGCAAGGAAATCGCCCTGAAATTCGGCGCCCGGACGCTTGAAGGCGGCTGGGAAATCGAAGGTGCCAGGCGGATGGCGGGTATTGATGCCTGCACCGGGCCCTGGATTTTGGAAGTCGATGCCGACGAATGGATAGAGGCCCCGCTTGCTCAGGAAATTGCGGCGGTGGTTCGCCTGGATCAGGCAGATTTTTATTTCACACCGATCCACAATTACGTTGGTAAGCGATGGGTGCGCTATGGCTGGATGGCGGCCCTTGCGCCCGATCTTAGAGGCAGTCTGTTTCGTAAGGGTTTTAAGACGTGGGGCATGCAGATGGTTCATCCGCAGGTGTCTTATAGCGGGCGCCGGGGTGACGATCTTGTTCAAGGGGTGCGGCATAACTTTGTTGCCGATGTGTCTGGCCTGATCCAGAGGTTCAACAGGAACACTTCTTTGCGCGCCGATGATTTTACGCATCGCGGTGAGATTGGGCGAACCGTGACGATGGCGAGAAAAGCAGTCTCTCGTTTCTGGAAATGCTACGTCGCCCGGCAGGGATATCGTGAAGGAGGGATCGGCGTGATCACCGCTATGCTTGCGGCTTTGTATCCGCTCGTGGCGCATCTCAAGGCGCAGGAAGCAGCCAGTAATAAGCGTAATTTTTAAGGTGCTTCAAGTCCGGGCAGGTTCAGGGGGAAATTACGCCCGAAAATCGACAACACTACCGCGTGGCGGCTCGCCAGGCAGGGCCGTCGGATTGGCGCGAAGATCGTCAACGGCCCGAACAGAGCGTGAAAAATCCCGATTTTGTGCCTCGGCGAACAACCTGTCCCCTTCGGCTTTATCGGCAAGCCGGCTGTTGCGGTCGCTGAGCACTTGCTCGTAAGCAGATATGCCTATTGCGGATGCAGCGGTGACATCCTCAACCGTCGGTGCCGAGGGGGTGGTATCCGTCAGCGGCTGGCGGGCGTTGTCCTGAGCTTCCAGCGCGGCGGTCAGTGCGCGCTGCTGGTTATAGATGTAGCGAAGATCGGCCTGTTCCTGATCCAGACGGGCGTCATCGAATTTATCGTCGAGAGCACGGTCCCGGACAGCCAGAAACTGATCATCATTGGCGGCATCGCGGGCATTCCTGAGCTCGATGCGTGCCTGTTTCTGGTCGCTGGCAAGGGTATCGGCACGGATTTGGGCATCAAGTTGACGCCTTTGCTGGACGCGTTCGGCGTTCCGTGCGTTGGCGAGTGCTTCTTCACGCTGCTGGGCGCGTACCAACTCTGCACGCTGGTCGCGTTGCTCCTGCAGTCGCTGTGCGCTGCCGATGATGGATACTTCTAACGCCATGGCAAACCTGTTAACAATCAGGATCGTAATTGGCGTTTTCTACGTTAATTACACCTTATAGGTGGTCGCTTCTCGACGGGACAATTATAATGAAACCTGCAACAATTGCAAAATCATCATTTAAGCAGGGGGACTGCGCCTAATGGACGGGATGCCAGAGCTGACGCCGATGCAAGTGCTGGCTGTCGCGACTGCCTATGTCGTTATGGCCGATAAAAAGGCATTACCGGAAGAACGGGCTTCGCTGGTCAGTTTGCTGGGCAAACACGTCAGCCGCCGCGAGATGAGTTCGACCCAGATACAGCGGCTGACTGCTGATGCATTCGCCTATGTCGCCCAATATGATTACAACCGCTTTCTGATGTCGATTGAGGCAACGCTGTCTCCCGCGCAGATCATTTCTGTGCTGACCAATATGTACGAGACAATGATCGTCGATGGCAGTGTGGTCGCCCGTGAAAAAGAATTGATTGATGAATTTTATCGGTTCTTCGACCTCGACAGGCGGGTCGTTAACACGATCCGTGAAGTCCTCATGGTCAAGAATGACACCACGCTGTTCCTGCGCGAAGATCACCCGAACAATACCCCTGAATTCAGATTTGGCTTTCTGGACCGGATGGACCTTGAAAGCTGATGGTGCTGTCTGTTGAGCCAAAGGGTTGCGCCCCCGGCAATGGTCGGCTATGAGCCCACCATGAAATTTCCAGATCCCCTCATCAAAGGTCGACTGATCAAGCGTTATAAGCGTTTTCTGACAGACGTCGAATTGGCCGACGGCACTGTTGTTGTCGCGCACTGTGCGAATTCCGGTTCCATGGAAAGCGTTAATGAGCCGGGTGCCGAAGTCTGGCTGTCGCCGGCACGAAACCCGGACCGGAAGCTCAAATACACCTGGGAAATGATCAAGATCGGCAAGTCACTGGTCGGCATTAATACATCGCTGCCCAATATGATTGTTTCAGAAGCGATTGAGGCAGGCAAAATTGAGGAATTGACGGGTTATGCCTCGCTCCGCCGCGAGGTCAAATACGGCAAGAATTCACGTATCGATATCCTGCTCGAAGATGAGGCCCGCCCGAAGTGCTACGTCGAGGTTAAAAACACCACGATGCGCCGGGATCTGAAGGCCGGGGCCGTGGAATTTCCCGATGCCGTGACGTCTCGTGGTGCCAAGCATCTGCTCGAACTCGCCGATATGGTCAAGGAAGGCCACCGCGCCGTGATGTTCTATCTCGTCCAGCGCGAGGATGCCGATAGATTCAAAGTCGCCGATGATATCGACCCGGCGTATGCTGAAGGACTGACAGCAGCCCTTAAAGCGGGTGTTGAGGTGGTATGCTATGCCTGCAAGCTCAGCGCCAAAGAAATCGTCGTGACCCGGAAAATAAAGACCGAACTCTGAAAATTATTCGGGGTCGGTGTGAAAAAGAACGCCTGGGCCTTATATTAGCTAGAGTATGATGGATACCAGAATGAATAATCAGGCAGAAAAAGTTACCGGCCGAGATGGCCGCTACATAAAAATCCACGATGCCGCCGGCTTTGAGGGTATGCGCAAGGCTGGCCGCCTGGCTGCGGAGTGCCTCGACTTCATCACGCCCCATGTGAATGTCGGCATCAGTACCGATGACTTGAATACGCTCTGCCATGACTGGACCATCGAACGCAATGCGATCCCGGCACCACTGAATTACAGGGGCTTCCCGAAATCGATCTGCACCTCGATCAATCACGTTGTCTGTCACGGCATCCCGAGCGACAAGGTTCTGGTCGATGGCGATATTATCAACATCGATGTGACCGTTATTGTTGACGGCTGGTACGGCGATACCAGCCGTATGTTTTATGTCGGCAAGCCGAGCCTCAAGGCCCAGAAGCTGGTAGAGACAACGTTTGAATGTCTGTGGCGTGGTATTGAAATGGTCCGCCCCGGCGCGACACTGGGTGATATCGGGCACGCCATCCAATCCTATGCCGAAGCTAAACGCTATTCCGTGGTGCGCGATTTCTGCGGACACGGTCTTGGCCGGATTTTCCATGATGCGCCGAATATCATGCACTTCGGCCGCCCGGGCGAGGGGGAAGTGCTGCGTGAAGGCATGTTCTTCACGATTGAGCCGATGATCAATGCCGGCAAACTTGACGTGAAGATCCTTTCCGACGGCTGGACCGCGGTTACCAAGGACCGCACCTTGTCAGCCCAGTTCGAGCATTCCCTGGCAGTTACCAGGGATGGCTATGAAATATTCACGCTCTCGCCGACCGGGCTCGATTGCCCGCCCTACAAGGTGTGAGAAAGTGAGCGCGGTGGTCCAGGCTGCTGAGCATGCCGGACACCGTCAACGGCTTCGTACCCGCTTCCTGAAGGGCGGCGGCGACAACATGCCTGATTACGAACTGATCGAAATGGTTCTGTTCGCAGCCATCCCGCGCGGTGACGTCAAGCCTTTGGCAAAGCGTTTACTCAAGCGCTTCGGCAGCTTTGCCGATACCATTGCCGCACCGGTTGAAGCGCTTCAAGAAGTTGAAGGCATGGGCGAAGCTTCGGTTGCGGCCCTGAAAGTTGTCGAGCAGGCGGCACAACGGCTTGGTCAGGAGCAGGTTCTGAACATGCCGGTCCTGTCCAGTTGGGACCGGTTGATTGAATATTGCCGGATGCGACTGGGTCGGGCCGAGCGGGAACATTTCCGGGTTCTGTTTCTGAACCGCAAGAATGTGCTGATCGCCGATGAGGAACAGCAACGCGGTACGGTCGACCACACCCCCGTCTACCCGCGCGAAGTCGTCAAACGGGCGCTGCAATTGGGTGCCAGCGCAATCATCATGCTGCACAACCACCCGTCTGGCGATCCGGAACCGTCAAAAGGGGATATCGATATGACCCGTGAAATCAGGGAAACTGCGGAACGGTTGGGTATTCAACTGCACGATCATGTCATCGTCAGCAAAAACGGACATCGTTCATTCAAGACAATGGGGCTGCTTTAGTGGCTCTGCTCTTGCGGTGATGAAGCCGGTGTAAAACTGGCAGATTTTTTAATGCGTTTTTCCAGTTTCTTGCGGCGCTTCCGCTTGACGTATTTAAGTGACAGCCAGTAGCTCAGCCAAGTCCCGGCGATTGCATATGGCAGGCATCCGATCCCCATCGACACCCCCAACTCGCGGGCCAACAAACCCATGAGTTCAAGCATGGATTGCCAGAGATCAGCGCTGTCAGAAAAAGCTTCATTCCACGAATGCAGGAACATGTCGTAGCCGGTGATGCTGTGCCATTGTCCGCGCATGACCTGGCCGGTCGCATAAAAAAGATAATAGGTCGGCAGCATGGTGAAGATGTTGGTTACCCAGGTCCATGCACAAGCAATCACAAGACTGAAATTCAGATTTTTCGACAATCTGAAAATGAACCAGGTCATCAGACAAAGATACATCTGAATGCCGACAAGAGGGGTCAGCGCCCAGAACATGCCGACGGCAACGCCGCGCGCGGAATATTCAGGCTCATGAGGGCAGCGGCGTAACGGAATAATCAGCTTGAGGCGCGACAGGCGCCCCATGCGATCAAGAAACCCTCGTTTGGAGCGATTTGCCGTTGCCATCCCAGTCTCCGCATTCGTCCCGTTTTCCGGGATCCTGTCCCGGATGATGGCAGAAATCCAAACCTTCTCAACATACTAAATATTTATTTTTAACGATTTGTCATGATTGCCGTGTTCTTTCCGGGGTGTTGTAATGTGTGTCTTACCAGCGACGTCATTGCATGATCGCCGGATTATGGGGGGAAGCATTGTCACCGAATTTTGCCCGCGTTTTCGTGCCCTTTGCGCTTGGTTATGTCCTGTCATATCTGTTGCGGGTCGTGAATGCGGTGATCGCGCCTGCGCTGATCAATGACTTAGGTCTCAGTGCCTCGGATCTCGGGTTACTCACCAGCGCCAATCTTTTTGCTTTTGCAGCAATTCAACTGCCGCTCGGCGTGCTGTTGGACAGATACGGTCCAAGGAAAACGGAAGCGGCACTTTTGATCGTTGCGGCGATCGGCACGGCGGTATTTGCACTGGCAAGCTCACTCGCGCTATTGGCCATGGGCCGGGCTTTGATGGGGATTGGCACATCTTCTTGTCTGATGGCAGCGTTCACGGCCTATGCCTTGTGGCTGCCAAAGGAAAAGCTGCCCGCCGTGAACGGCTATCAAATGGTTGCCGGCGGTATCGGTGCGCTGATGGGGACAACGCCCATCGAGATGCTCGAGGTCACGTTCGGATGGCGCGGTGTCTTCTGGGTTCTGACCGGCGTTGCCCTGATGATGGCGGTGATGGTTTACACGGTGGTCCCGCAACGGAAGGAAAAGCATCACGGCAGTGAAACACTTGGCGAGACCATCGGCGGCATACGACTGGTATTCTGGTCGCCGCTGTTCTGGCGGATCGCGCCATTATGCGTAACCTCGCAGGCAGCGTTTCTGGGTATCCAGAGCCTTTGGCTGGGGCCATGGTTCCATGATGTGCTGGCGCTGGATGCACGGGCCACAGCAGATGCCTTGTCCCACGTCGCAATGGCAATGGTCGCCAGTTATGCCTGTCTCGCCTGGATAACGGGTTATCTCAGCAAGCGGGGCGTCCCGGCCATCAAGATATCAGTGATCGGCATGAGCGTTTTTATTGTCATGCAGGTACTGATTGTTGCCGAAGTTATCCCGGTGACGGCGACAACCTGGATGATATGGGCCTTCACGGGCACATACGGGATCGTCACCTATGCCGGCCTGACGCAGCGTTTCCCAACCAGATTGGCCGGCCGTGTGGTTACGGGAATCAATGTTCTGGCTTTCTTCGGTGCGTTTGGTGTGCAGTGGGGCATCGGCGTTGTTATCGATTTCTGGCCACTCAGTGCAACCGGTGGGTTCCATCCTGAGGGCTATCGCTGGGCGTTCGGCATGGTTGCCCTGCTGCAAGGCCTGGCGTTGATCTGGTATCTGGTATTCAGGACTGAACGGGTCGTTGAAAGTCCTGCGTGACGACGCGCTGGTGTTCATAACCACGAACCAGAAGCTTCCCTTCAAGCGCATTGGTGACAACGGCGACCCGGGTCGTGTCATTGAGGATCGGCGGTGTCACCCAATCGAACCCGTCTACGGCCTGGTCACGGGTTTCAGTCATCAATGCAAGCCGCCCCTCGGTATTTTGTCCGCGGTAATGTCCCGGCACATTGCGTTGCATCCAGTGATTGGCACAGGCGGTCGGGCTTGAATGGACGCTGGCGGCATTTTCCTCGCGCTCGATCAGGCAGGCCTGATCGGGGGATGTGCCACTCAGGGTTATGAATGCAGGGATCGCCAGTGGCGCTGAGAGCAACCGTTCCTTGGCTTCGTCATACGTCGCACAGGTGTCGAAGATTTCCCTGAGCAGATGTGTCGGCGGGGGCGCAGGGCTGGTCAACAGGCGCCCCCGGTTAATCCCCCAGTCCAGCCAGCACGAGCGGGTCCATTTCCTGAATGGTGGCTGGTTGATCGCCGCCGAAAAGCGTCCCGGTGCCATCGCTGTGACAATACCTACGAATCCCGGCCATGTGACATTGAAGTAGGGACCTGCTTTGCCCTTGAACTTGGCGACGACAATCGTTTCACCCAGACCGTGCATCGGCCAGTCGAGGGTTCTCAGCATGCGGTTTCCGCGCCCTGATGGGTCAGGACCAGCACCCGTGGTACAGCACCATTCATAGGACAGGTTCAATAGCCAGGCACCACCGCGGCCGGCTTCGTCGGCAACGGCATCGATCTCGTCTGCCAAGCTGCCTTTCTGACGACGGAGCCAGGTTCTTGAGACGGCATCACCGATACCGATGGCCAGCGACCCATACCGCGCGCGACCGGCTCTGATGATGGCCTGAAAGCGACCCGCTTCGGCCCGGGCTACGGCAAGCGCGCCGCCGTCAGTCGCATCGACATAGGGGATTTCAACGAGCGGATTGTTGGCGATAGGGTGATCCATTCATTAAGCTTATACGCGTTCAATATTGCGTTGTCATGAAACACGATAAAATACGTTTGTGGGCTTTAAATTATCCCTGTCAGCAGTATGATCGCGCGCTAAACAGGAGACAGCATATGATCCCGCGTTACAGCCGCCCCGTGATGACCGATATCTGGGAGCCAGCCAACAAATTCCGTATCTGGTTCGAGATTGAGGCACATGCCTGTGACGCTCAGGCAGTGCTGGGTGTTATCCCCGGGGATGCTGCTGCAACTGTCTGGAAAAAGGGCGATCAGCCCTATACCCAGGCCCGGATTGACCGCATCGACGAGATTGAACGGGAAACCAAACACGATGTGATCGCTTTCACCACCGAGCTTGCCGAGCAGGTCGGCGAGTCCGCACGCTTCGTGCATCAGGGAATGACGTCTTCGGATGTTCTCGACACCTGCCTGGCCGTGCAGATGAAGCAGGCAGCGGATATTCTGCTGGCAGATATCGACGGCCTTCTTGCTGCCCTTAAACGACGCGCTTTCGAAACCAAGCTGATGCCGTGCATGGGACGCTCGCACGGCATCCATGCCGAGCCGACCACCATGGGGCTCAAATTTGCCCGCTTTTATGCAGAATTTTCCCGGAACAGGACACGCCTTGAAGCGGCTCGCGCTGATATTGCCACGTGCGCGATTTCCGGCGCCGTCGGCACTTTTGCCAATATCGATCCGAAGGTCGAAGCCCATGTTGCCGAGAAAATGGGCCTGACGCCGGAGCCGATCTCGACGCAGGTGATCCCGCGCGATCGCCATGCACAGTATTTCGCGACCCTTGGCGTTATCGCCAGTTCCATCGAAAACGTCGCGATTGAGATCAGGCATCTGCAGCGCACAGAAGTACGCGAAGCACAGGAATATTTTGCCCCGGGGCAAAAGGGCTCGTCGGCCATGCCGCACAAGCGTAACCCGATCCTGACGGAAAACCTGACCGGTCTGGCGCGTATCGTTCGCTCAGCGGTGGTTCCGGCTCTCGAGAATGTGGCTTTGTGGCATGAGCGCGATATCTCGCATTCGTCGGTGGAGCGGATGATCGGCCCGGATGCAACGGTGACGCTTGATTTCGCGTTGGCCCGACTGACCAGCGTTATCGATAAACTGGTGGTCTATCCCGATAACATGCTGGGCCATATGAACGCCTTCGGTGGTATCCACGATGCCCAGCGCGTGCTGCTGTATCTGACGCAGAACGGTGCCAGCCGTGAGGATGCTTACAAGATCGTCCAGCGCAACGCGATGCGGGTGTGGACCAGTTTCGGCATCGATCAGGATAACCCTGACACGCCGCCGGTGCTGGATGACATCGAGAAAGAGGCCGCCAATCACGACAACAGACTGGCGTTTTTCCTCAGCCACGACCCTGAACTGGCCGAACTGTTGTCGGCGGAGGATCTCAGCCAGCTGCTTGAGAAGGATTCCGTCAGTTACCACACTGCCCGTGTCGATGACATCTTCAAGCGGGTGTTCGGCGAAAGCTGAAATTGGGTCAGGCGTTCCCCAGTTCGTAACAGGCATCGGCGGCCATGGCGTAATAGGCCATGCCGTCCTGCGCCGCCTTGATAGCGCGATTGAGGTCATGCTCGGATGTGACGTGCATCAGCGTCACCTCAAGCGCTTCATCGGGATGATGGTCGTCGTAATGGGCATGGGCGCGGAGCCAACGGACCGTATCATTGTCGACAACCATGCCATCACGTCCATTATACAAATCGATGTTATGCATGACGCGTTTGGTCCAGATGCCGGTTGGCCCTTCAATTGCGTAATTCAGGCTGGGAACCGCTTCAACCAGATCGCCATAAGTGCATTTGCGCCACAAATAATGGTTGAGGGCATCCATGACCGGCGGTGGTGAAACGCCATCAATGAAGTCCTGCGCGTTGACGCCAAAGCCTATGGCCCAATCCCTGAACCAGTTGGCATGACGTCGTTCAATCTGGATATTGTGGATCAGCCAGCCGCTGGCCTCGGCACCGGTTTCAGAGGCAGCAGTTTTGGCGAGACACAACCCCATCAGTTTCGGAAACGACTCGATCAGCGGGTAAAAGTTTTTCAGTGCGTATCGAAACACACCGGTTGGCAATTCTCCGCTCGCCATTTCCGAAAACAGCCGTCCATCGACGATGGCGCGCTCGTAAGGCAGCAGTGCCTGGCGAAACGTTTTTGACCAGACTTCGGCACTTTGACTGGTGGACATTGCGGCAAACCTTACCTGTTCAAACCTGTGCCGGACCTGGTGAAGCAGGGTCGGCCGTATCTTCACTGCCCCACCTGAAACCGCCTTCCATAAAGTAGACGGCGGCCGCAGTGGCAAAGAAACACATGCCCAGGAAGGTCGCGATGCCGATCTGGTAGACTTTGGGGTCTATGTTGAGGTTAATGATTAGGCTCATAACCCACAGTGTTGCCATGATCACGGTAAAGACTGTCAGCACGAAGAGCGCGAATATGAGGGCTGTTTTTTCCTTCTCTACTGATTTCCGCCAAGCCAGCAGAAATCTGAACATGACGGCACCGGCGGCGATCATCACGGTAAACGAGAATATGGTTTCGGATTCCCAGACACTGAAGGCGAGTGAAAAGGCACCCAATGACAAAAAATCATAGGCAAACATGATGAATCCTTTGGCAGGGTCCACCTTGGCCAGAAAAATTGCATACCACCACCACAGGCAGACAAGCACCAGGAACAAAAGAAAGCCGCGCGCCAGCAACAGGTAAGTGACTGTCGGATCCTCGCTTTCGGCGATGGTCAGTCTCAGCGTTGCCGTCATCGGCTCCGCCCAAACGGAAATGAATACGCCGAAGACGATTGATATGAATGCCACATACCAGTTTACATTTTTATCCCACATACTCATCCCCCTGGTCATTTTTGGAACAATGCCCTTTAAAGAGGGTAAGAGTATTCTAAAAGATGTATAATTATCAAAAGAAATCTTTTAGTTGAGTTTGAGAGCGCACAACGGCTACCGCGGCAATGCCGCGTTAAAATTTCCTAATCGCTACTATTCGCGAGAGCGGGCGTCGCGGTCAGCTTTCGCTTCTGACCTGATCGATGGCGACGCTTTCCAGTTCCTGAATTTTGGTGCGGACCTGGGCTTCGGTGACCGGTGCCCCGCGTTCCTTGATGTCGCCCATCACCTTGCGCATGATATCTTCAATGCCGGGCTCATCCAGATCGGCAATAACCACTTCCTTGGCATAGGCATCGGCGTCGGCACCTGTCAGGCCATAAATTTCAGCCAGCCAGAGGCCCAGCAGCTTGTTGCGGCGGCTTTCCGCCTTGAACAGCAGTTGCTGATCCATTTCGTACTTACGTTCTTCGCCTTTTTCGCGCTTTGAGAATGAATCGGCCATCAGCTTGCTCCTCGGATGTGGTTCCCTGTTCCCAGAGAAAATAGTCTGCCTTCCGTCATGCCGCAAGCCGTGCAATGACTGGTTTATCGCCTGTCAGCGTATTATGTCTTGGTTATGTGTACTGTTGTCATCCTGCGTCAACCAAATTGCCCCTGGCCGGTCATAATCGCCGCCAACCGCGACGAAATGTCTCATCGCCTCTGGCGTCCGCCGGCCCGTCATTGGGACGAGCATCCGCACGTTGTTGCCGGCATTGATGAAGAAGCCGGCGGCACCTGGATGGGGCTGAATGATGACGGTCTGCTGGCTGCTGTCTTGAACCGTCCGGGTTCGCTGGGGCCTGCAAAGGGCAAGCGCTCGAGGGGTGAGTTGCCGCTCGAAGCCCTGAGCCACGCCGAGGCAACGGAAGCGGCCAAGGCCATCGCTCATCTGGACGGCCGTGCGTATCGCAGTTTCAATATGCTGATCGCCGATGCCCGTGACGCATTCTGGGTCCGCTCTACCGGTGATCGCGCCAAAGTCGATGTTCTGCCGGTTGGAACCGGGACTTCGATGTTGACGGCCAATGACCCATCAATGACCCCCGCAGTCCGACAGGATTTCAGGTGGCATTCTGCCGCAATGTCAGGGATGCCGCTATCCCGGATCCGGATAGCGGCGATTGGCGCGCCTGGCAGGCGCTGCTTGGCAGCCGCGTGGCGCAACCGGTGATTGGGGCCACGGATGGGGGGCGGCGATGAACGTCGGCACCGACAGCGGTTTCATGACGGTATGTTCATCACGGTGTATGCCGTCGTCCTGCGAAAATTTGGCGAAAAACCGAAGTGGCTGTTCGCTGCCGGTGCGCCGGACCGGGCGTGCCGTATCTCGAAAGTGCCTATGGATTACCTGCGTGCGGGTAGGGGCCTTCAGGTGCCCATAAACGCAGGCATCCAGGCTTCGTTGCGCTCTTTCAGGGATTGCAGGGCCATGCTGCTGCCATCTGACAGCGTGATGGCATCACCACCCGTTAAGCCGATTTGTGACGCTTTGACCCCGGCGAAGCCTGACGCTTACGCCAGGACCGCATCCGGATCGCTGGTGGCAATCACATAACGCCCCTGATCTTCACCGAACAGCCACGCGTGCACGGGTACAGAACTGTTATCGAGGCTGACGGAAGCACCGATACCGCCACCCATCGCCATTTCAGCGATAGCGACCAACAGTCCGCCGTCAGAGAGATCGTGGCAGGCGCAGTTTGTTTTTCCGGACGAGGATAACCTCACGCACCAGATCGCCGTTCCGCCGCTCGGTTCCAAGGTCGACTTGGGGTGGCGGGCCTTCTTCGCGTCCGTGAATTTCCCTGAGATAGATACTCTGGCCCAGATGACCGGTGGTCTCGCCGATCAGGATCAAGGCATCGCCTTCGGCCTTAAAGCCGATGCCGGTGGCTTGCGTGTAATCGTGAAGCAGACCGATGGCACCGATCGTCGGTGTCGGCAGGATCGCCTGACCGTTGGTTTCGTTGTACAGCGACACGTTGCCGGAAACGACGGGGAAGTCGAGCGCCAGACACGCTTCGCGCATGCCTTCGATACAGCCGACGAACTGCCCCATGATTTCAGGCTTCTCGGGATTGCCGAAATTCATGTTGTCGGTGATCGCCAGCGGGGTTGCGCCGGTTGCCGTGATGTTGCGCCAGGCTTCGGCAACGACCTGTCTGCCGCCCTCAACCGGGTTTGCCTTGCAATAGCGTGGTGTGCAGTCGGATGTCGCCGCCAATGCTTTTTGTGTGCCGTGAACGCGAACCAGCGCGGCATCGGCGCCGCCCGGGCGGCCGATCCCCAGCGTGTCGCCCATAACCATGTGGTCGTACTGTTCCCAGATCCAGCGCTTCGACGACAGCGCCGGCGTGCCAAGCAGGGCTTCCAGTGTTGCCAGTGGATCGTTGGGTTCTGCCACGTCGCTGGCCAGCAATGGTTTCGGTGCCGGTGTCGGCACCCAGGGGCGGTCGTATTCGGGGGATGCCAGCGCCAGCGGATCCAATCGGAAGGTCGGCGACAACTTCACCTTTGTGCCTGAGCACCATGTGGCCGCTATCGGTCAGGTGGCCGATGACGGCGAAATCCAGTTCCCACTTTTCGAATATCTTGCGGGCATCGGCTTCGCGGCCGGGCTTCAGGACCATCAGCATTCGTTCCTGGCTTTCCGACAGCATCATTTCATAGGCTGTCATGCCGGTCCTCGCGCTGTGGCACCTGATCGAGATCAAGCTCGACCCCCACGCCGCCCTTTCGACGCCATCTCGACGGATGGACGAGGTCAGTCCGGCCGCGCCCATATCCTGGATGGCGACGATCGTGTCGGTCGGCCATCAGTTCCAGGCAGGCCTCGATCAGCAGCTTTTCCGGTGAAGGGATCGCCGACCTGCACGGTCGGGCGCTTGGCGTCGGCATCCTCGCCGAACTCGGCGCGAGGCCATGGTCGCGCCGTGGATCCCGTCGCGGCCCGGTCTTGGCTGCCGACATAGACGATCGGCGTTGCCGATGCCGGCGGCGGCGGAATAGAAGATCTTGTCCGTATCCGCGATCCCCACGCGTCATCGCGTTGACGAGGATGTTGCCGTTGTAGCCGGCGTGGAAATTGGTATTCGCCCGCCACGGTCGGCACGCCGACGCAATTGCCGTAGCCGCCGACGCCAGAGACCACGCCGGAAACCAGATGGCGGGTTTTCGGGTGCTCGGGCCTGCCGAAGCGCAGTGCGTTGAGAGTGCATACCGGGCTGCGCCCCCATGGTGAAGACGTCGCGCAGAATGCCGCCGACGCCGGTTGCCGCGCCCTGATAGGGCTCGATGTAGGATGGATGATTATGGCTCTCCATCTTGAAGATGGCGGCCTGACCATCACCGATATCGACGACGCCGGCGTTTTCGCCCGGCCCGCAGATTACGACGGGGCCTTCGGTTGGCAGGGTTTTCAACCATTTCTTCGAGGATTTGTAGGAGCAGTGTTCGGACCACATCACCGAAAAGATGCCCAGCTCAGTCAGATTAGGCTGGCGGCCATCGAGAATCTCCAGAATTTTCGTATATTCTGATTTGGAAATACCGTGCTCGGCGATGACTTCGGGGGTGATTTCGGTCAAGGTCATATCCCGTGGGCTGAAGGCTTTCGTTGCGTCGCTTCATAGCAAATGACGGGCAAAGGATACACACCTTTCATCCATGCGCAGCCGTTTGCCCCGATTTCGCCACAAACCCCTTGAAGCAAAACACAAAATGTGGGACGTTCTTGCCAGATTCGACGTCTAGGGGAAGTATTCATGCGGGGAAAAGCGCTCGGATTCGCAGTCGCGATCGCCATAACCGGTATTACTGCCGGTACGGCCATAGCGGCAACCTGCGATGGACGGACCGATAAAGCGGCCTTTCATGTCCGCGCCCTGCAAACCGATCTGATGGTCGCAGCACTGACTTGCGGTGCCAGACCCGAATACAACAACTTCGCCCGTAAATTTCAGACAACACTTGTCGATCATGGTCATGCTCTGAAAAAGCTCTTTCAGAACTCACACGGGTCCAGTGCCGAAAAGATGCTCAATGCCTATGTGACGGCACTCGCCAACCGGGCTTCCGAGCGCTCAATCTCCAGTCGCGACCAGTATTGTGAGCACACGCTCAGGACCTTTACTGCGCTGAGCGGTTTGAACCCGACCGATCTGGCCGCATTTTCGATGAAGCGCCCGAACAGCGAAGTGGATGTGCCCAGCACCTGCCGCCCGGAAGTCATCCTCGTCGAAAAATCCAGGTAGACTGAATTCATTTAAATCCAGGATAACCGGTGGCCGGGGATACCCGTGTCCGCATGTGTCCGTATGGGTTCTTTTTTCAAGAAGACATTCGGCCAAAAAGAATCCGGCAGCCAAAAAGAAACCGGGCCCCGTTAAGGGCCCGGCTCGTATAGCGTATTGGTAACGTTGAGATTACGGGAAGACGATCTCGACGCGGCGGTTTTGCGGCTCGCGCACACCATCGGCTGTCGGTACCAGAGGCTCCAATTCGCCCTTTGCCTCAACCGTGATTTCGTTGGTTGCAATGCCAAGGCTGTTCAGTGTCGCCTGAACGGCACGGGCGCGCCTCTCGGAAAGCTTTTTGTTGTAAGCGCGGGTACCGGACGAATCCGCGTGGCCGGTTGCCTGAATGCGGCTGACGTTCCCCTTGCGGGCGTTTTCGGCAGCGCTCTTCAGGATCGCCAGTGCCTCGAATGAAATGTCATCTTTGTTCCAGTCAAAGAACACGATGTAGTTCCGTGCGACTGCTGGCGCTGCGGCAGGAGCCGGTGCCGGCTTTGGTTCCGGCTGCTTCTGAGCGACCGGTTGTGGTGCGGGGGCGGGGGCCTGAGCCGCCTGAGCCATCGGCTTCTTCTCGGCACCGAACGTGTAGCGGAGGCCGACCATGATGGCGTGAGAATCGTAGTCCGCATCGACGGAGCCGACGCCGCTGACGTTCACTTCAGCGCCCTGTAGATTGTAATAGCGGTATTCGACGGAGCCGGCCCAGTTATCGTCAAACTGATAACCAACACCCGCGATGCCCTGCAGGCCAAGGCCATGACCCATGCTGTTGACACTGCCGGTGCCTACGGGGGAGGTCCGCATGTTCAACTGGCCAGCACCAATACCGGCACCGAGATAGGGCATAAAGGCCGTACCCGTTGCGAAATCATAATAACCATTGATCATGGCGCTCAGCACAGAGCTGCTGCCACTGGCCGTGGTAGAACCGCTTTTGTCGATGCTGTTGCGGCGCTTGCCGATTTCAATTTCACCGCGGAAACCGTTGGCGTATGACTGACCCAGCGCCAGAACACCGACTAAACCGGTGTCATGGCTGATGTCGGTGTTGATGCCGCTGCCAGAAAGGTTGTTGTCGCCAGCGAAGTTGGCACCAGCGCCACCACTGATATAGGTCCCGGTGGCTCGGTCGGCGGCCAGCGCCGTACCGCTCATCGCCAGGGTGGCAAGGCTGAAGACGGCCAGTTGATTCACTAAACGCATTTACTTTAATCCCAGAAAAAAATTCTCGCACTCAACGACCCTGTCGGAATGCGAATCGGTACTGACTAATAAATACACCATTCATACGCCACGTAGAAAGGATAACATTTGTGACCATTGTCGGAGAAGGTGACCAAATTATGGCAGAATGGGAAATTACCCCAGCGCGGCCAGCAATCCTTCGAACATCGGGCGACCGTCAGTGCCGCCGAGCGCGTCTTCTGCCAGGCGTTCAGGGTGCGGCATCATGCCCAGAACATTGCGCCTTTCATTGAGAATACCGGCGATATCGTCAAGCGAGCCGTTCGGGTTGGCCCCGTTGCCGCGGCTGCCTGCCGGTGAAACATACCGAAAGGCAATGCGGTCCTGATCGTTCAGAGCCTTCAGGGTGTTGTCGTCCGTATAATAGTTGCCGTCGTGATGTGCGACCGGAATGCGAATGACCTGACCCTTCCGGTAGCTGCCGGTAAACACCGATGATGCTGTCTCGACCGAAAGCGTGAACATCCTTGCAGACGAATTTCAGATCGGCATTGCGCATCAGCACACCTGGCAACAGGCCGATTTCGGTCAGGACCTGAAAGCCGTTGCAGATGCCGATCACCGGCGTGCCCTTGTCGGCACGCGCTTTGACTTCGCGCATGACCGGCGATTTCGCGGCCATGGCACCGCAACGCAGGTAATCACCGTAGGAAAAGCCGCCCGGCACGGCGATCAGATCAACGCTGGGCAGTTCAGGGTCGCCATGCCAGTGCATGATAACCTCACCACCGGTGACGTCGGCCAGCGCAACCTGGATATCACGATCACAGTTGGAACCGGGAAAGACGATGACAGCGGATTTCACTGGTTCAGCCCTCTAGCGATTTCGACCGAATAATTCTCGATGACCGTGTTGGCGAGGAGTTTCTTGCACATCTCGAGTGCCTGGGCTTCAGCCTTGGCGGGATCGGTCTCGCTCAACTGCAACTCGATGAATTTCCCCTGACGGACGTCTTCAACGCCGGCAAAACCGAGGCCGGCCAGTGCGTGCTGCACGGCTTTGCCCTGCGGATCGAGGACGCCGTTCTTGAGGGTAATGTGGACTTTGGCTTTCAAGGGACTGTCTCCACTTTAAAAAATGTTGTCATTCCCGCAAAAGCGGCAACCCAGACACCCGGATGACTGGGCCCCCGCATTCGCGGGGGTGACGGATAATTTTGAATTTAATGCCTCAGACCGCATCTATTATCAACCTGCTAAGGCTCGTACACGTCTATCGCTTACTCACGTTCAATTTCAGACCCCGGCCCGGCTCTCTATTACTGCATGGCCAACGGGCCGGGCATGTCGCTCGGTCCGGATTCGGGCAGGATGCC
Source organism: uncultured Rhodospirillales bacterium (assembly GCA_965284225.1). GTDB lineage: Bacteria > Pseudomonadota > Alphaproteobacteria > Rhodospirillales > Casp-alpha2 > UBA4479. The sequence continues at coordinate 1,114,626 of CBDIRN010000001.1, read as the reverse complement.
GAGTCTGCGGGCAACTTCCTGATAGCCTTCTTCGACATTGCCGAGTTCCCGGTCAAAGCGATCGCGATCCAGCTTCTCGCCGCTCTTGAGGTCCCAGAGCCGGCAGTTATCGGGGCTCAGCTCGTCGGCGAGAATCAGCCGGACGTGCTCTTCTTCCCAAAGGCGGCCGAATTCGACGCGGAAATCAACCAGTCTGAGGCCGATGCCAAAGAACAGCCCGGTCAGGAAATCATTGATCCTGAGCGCCATGGCCATCATCTCGTCGAGATCCGGCGGGGCTGCCCAGCCGAAAGCCGTGATGTGCTCCTCGGAAACCATCGGATCCTTCAATTCGTCAGATTTGTAATAGTACTCAACGATGGAGCGCGGCAGCGGTGTGCCTTCGACAAGGCCGAATCGCTCTGCAAAGGTGCCGGCAGCGACGTTACGCACGGCCAGAATGATCGGGATGATCTCGACTTCGCGGACCAGCTGCTCGCGCATGTTCAGGCGCCGGACAAAGTGGGTCGGCACACCGATTTCGGTCAGCCGCATCATCAGGTATTCAGAGATGCGGTTGTTCAGCACCCCCTTGCCGGTGATGATGCCGCGCCTGCCGTCGCCGGCGGAAAGGGCATCATCTTTAAAATACTGCACAAGTGTCCCTGGCTCGGGACCCTCAAAAAGGACTTTGCCCTTGCCTTCATAGACTTGTCTGCGTCTTGCCATTATCTGCGCTCCGTAACGCGTTACAGGCCTGATCTGCGGGCCCGCTTCGGGTGAAGCCGCTACTGTGCGTCCTATAACAGGCTGCCCGGTGGAAAACAACGCCAGCGCAAACGTGCCAGTTTAAACGTTATAGTGCAGAAAACCCCTAAATCGCGTAGGGTTGACGGCGGATTATGAAAGCGCCATATCACGCATCAGAGGAATTCAGGAGATTTGCGCCCATGGCCATGGCTGCCGGTGAAATCGAAAAGTTGATCAAGGAAGCGCTTCCGGGCGCCATCGTGACGATCAATGATCTTGCGGGCGATGGTGATCATTATGCCGCGCATGTCGTATCCGAAGCCTTTATCGGCAAATCACGCGTGCAGCAGCATCAGATGGTTTATCAGGCCTTGCAGGGCCGCATGGGCAACGAGCTTCACGCGCTGGCACTGCAGACCTCGGCGCCGGAATAGGCCAGACACGATCACACAAATCGGGCACGAAAGTGCTCACAGACCGGGTCCTGACAGGGCCCCATACAGATGGCAAGGACACTGAAATGAGCGATAATCCTACGTTTACCCAGATCCAGGGCGAAATCGACAGCAGCGATGTCGTGGTCTTCATGAAGGGCTCGCCCATTCAGCCGCAATGCGGGTTTTCCGCTGCCGTGGCACAGGCGCTGACCATGATGGGTGTCAAATTCAAGGGCGTGAACGTTCTTGAAAACATGGAAATCCGTCAGGGCATCAAGGATTTTTCGAACTGGCCGACAATTCCGCAGCTTTATGTCAAAGGTGAGTTTGTCGGGGGTTGCGATATCGTCCGGGAAATGTATGAGTCGGGTGAGCTCAAAAAGCTCTTCGATGAGAAGGGCGTACAATACGCCTCGTAAGCCCCCACGTTTCCCAGGGAGCAATTACGAGGAGCTTTTGAGGGAAGGGTCACGCAGCGCGTGACCCTTTTCCTTTGCGGGTATCGGCTGAAAGTCTTAACCGCCTTTCGGGTCGGCTTTTTCCCCAGCGAGATTTCATCGCCGCCCAGTGCCTTGGCCAGACTGCGTCCGGCACTGCCCGGCTGTAGCGGCTTTTGCTGGTCGGCGCTCGGTGCCCATGCGGTCATTGTCGAAATCTCGAATGTCGCCGGAATGCGGCCATCCGTATCGGCAAACCGCTCAACATAGTCGGCCATGGCGGCCATCAGTGTTTGCCGTTTGAGTGGTGTCCGGCGACGTTCCAACACGGCATTGCTTTCGCCCATGCCCCGCAGATCCTTGAGCAATTTGAACGGGTCCGTGTAACGAACCGTGATCGTATCGATATCGACGACGGGCAGGGCAAAGCCGGCGCGTTGCAGCAGTGCGCCCAGATCGCGGACATCGGCAAACGGGGAAACGCGGGGGCTCCAGCCGCCGTCCAGCGCGTGTTCCGCATCACCAAGAACGGTGCGCAACTCGAACAGGGTTTCGCCGCCCAGTACCTGACCTAGAAACAGGCCATCCGGCTTCAACGACATGCGAATTTGCGCCAGGGCACCGGGCAGATCATTAACCCAGTGCAAGCTCAGATTGGACATCACGATGTCGAAGGCATTGAGCGCGAAAGGCAATTGTTCCTCGTCCATGACGGCGGTTGGCTGGGAGGTTCGGGTATGGGCCAATCGGGCCATGTCCGGCGAAAGGTCGGCCTGAACAAGTGTCTCGATCCTGCCGATGGCGGTCAGCACGCGGGACAATTCGCCGGCGTGGCAGCCAAGATCAAGGCCCATTGAAAAATGACGGTTGATGTCGAGCAGGCGGTCACAAAGCCGCTCTGCCCCTTCCATAAACAGAAAGTCGTGATCGGCAAAGCCGGGCACGGCGCGATCCCGGTGCCGACGCACGAGTACGCGGTCGAAGACGTTCATAGCGCTTGGCGCGGTGTCGGGCGGTCTGTTCATGGAGGCTATATGACACGTTTGGCGGTAATGCTCAAAAGTGCAGTGATGCAGGCTGGCAGAACTGTGCAGGATCATTTGTGGCCGCCCTTGTGCACGGCTTGCGATACCCCTCAACAGTGCCGGCGGCTTGTGCGCAGAATGCTGGGACAAGATCCGCTTTCTGGGGCAGCCGCAGTGTCATGCCTGCGGCGTCCCGTTTCCGTTCGACCTCGGACCCGACGCACTTTGTGCGGCGTGCAGCGCCCGAAGACCGGCCTTTGAGCGGGCGCGGTCGGCCTTCATTTATGATGATGCCAGTCGCGGGATCATCCTTGCCTTCAAGCATGCGGACCGGACCGACCTTGCGCCGATGCTGGTGAACTGGTTACGCCGCCCGGCCATGCCTCTGCTGCGCGAGGCGGATATCGTCGCACCGGTGCCGCTGCACTGGTCCAGATTGCTTTCCCGCCGCTACAATCAGTCGGCATTGCTGGCCAACGGTTTGGCCCGGCAGAGCCGGGTTCTGTCGATCCCGGATCTCCTGATCCGTACGCGCCGCACCCCCAGTCAGGGTGGCAAATCGCGTCTGGGGCGGCATAAAAATGTGCAGGGTGCGTTTCAGGTGAATGCCCGTCATGGTCAGATTCTCAGGGACAAACGGGTCTTGCTGGTCGACGATGTGCTGACCACCGGGGCCAGCGTCGAAGCCTGTGCCCGGACCTTGCTCAGGGGCGGTGCAAAAGCCGTTGACGTCATCACAATTGCGCGGGTCGTCACTTCCGGGCTTTGAAAGGCCGCAAGACAGCTTATATTCAGCTCAATGTGACGGAGGGTTTTGATGCCGAAAATCGAGATTTATACGACTCCATTCTGCCCATACTGCGCTAGGGCCAAGAGCCTGCTGGGCAGCAAAGGCGTGGCGTATATCGAACACGATGTAATGATGAGTGCGTCGCTTAGGCGAAAGATGGCGGACATGGCCGGTGGCGCCAGTTCCGTGCCGCAGATTTTCGTTGATGGAAAACATATAGGCGACTGCGACGGCATCCATAGCATGGATGCCAAGGGGACGCTGGATAAAGTACTGGGCATTAGCGCTTGAGCGGTATGTTCAAAGCAGCGCTGGTGCAGACCAATGCCGGGCCGGACCCGGCGCTGAATGCCGAACGCAATGCGGTCTATCTAGAACAAGCCGCCGCCGCCGGTGCTGATTTCGTGATGTTTCCCGAAGTCTGCAACATGATTGAGCCGGACCGCCCGGCCTGTCGTGCCAAGGCCCGCAAGGCGGCTGATGATGAATCCCTGATCCGGCTTCGCGATGGTGCTGCAAAGCATGGCATCTGGGTCCTGGTCGGCTCAATCGTTGCCTTGGCCGAAGATACGCCGGGCAAGCTCGCCAACCGCTCGTTCATGATCGATGCTCAGGGCGCAATCGTCGGCAATTACGATAAAATTCATCTGTTCGATGTCGATGTCGGTAGTGGCGATATCTACCGCGAAAGCGATACCTACCGGCCGGGGAAATCCATCAGTCTAGTCGAAACCCCCTGGGGTCCTTTCGGCATGACCGTCTGTTACGACATGCGCTTTCCGCACATGTACCGTGATCTGGCCAAGGCGGGTGCGGTCATGCTGAGTGCGCCTTCGGCATTCACCCGGCCAACCGGTGAAGCGCATTGGCATGTTTTATTGCGGGCCAGAGCAATCGAATGCGGTGCTTTTGTTTTTGCTCCGGCGCAAACCGGCGAACACGCTGGCGGACGCCAAACCTACGGTCATTCACTGGCAGTTGGTCCTTGGGGCGAGGTGCTGGTTGATGGCGGGGTCGAGGCGGGAATCAGCTATGTTGAGATCGATACCGGCAAATCAGCCGAAGCCCGCAAGCGGATTCCATCACTCAGGCATGACCGGCCCTATACGTTTTAAGAAAGCGGCTCGGGCAATCGAACCGGGCTTGGCTGGCCGTCTTCACGGTCAGTTATCTGCAGATTATTGACGGCGCAGATCATCTGCTTCACGCCCGGACATTCATCCCCATCGAGAGCGCCATGCTGATAGGCGACGATCTGCAGATGCGATTGTACGAGATCAAGCAACTCCCCGTGGCCCAGCAGATGATCCGGATTGCGGGGCCGGTTGTATATTTCATTGCCGAGCGCGAAGGTTTCGTACAGGAACACCCCGCCCGGGGCGAGCGCCCCCAACAGATCACCGAAAAGGGGACGGTATAGATAATTGCAGACGATCACCGCATCGAACGTGCGCCCGGCCAGCGGCCAGGGAGCGCCCGATTCCAGATCGGCCTCGATGATTTCTGCACCAACGCTGTCTATATAAGGGACCAATGGCGTTGTGTTGCGGTCGACGGCCGTAACCTGGAATCCTGCTTTGCCGAAGAACGCGACATGTCGGCCACCGCCCGCAGCAACGTCGAGAATGCTGCCGCCGGCCCGGATCAGCGGCTGGTGACGCCGGAACCATTGTGACGGTTCGCTCATTTGCAGATGGCGTGGTGTGTGATCGAGTTCAGGCATATTTGGCAGTATGCCGGGATCGGATGTATTTTGTTAACGCTTTTTTTCCTGGAATTCTGCACTATATCCCGTGCATAACCCGTTTTTGCGTAGTTGGATGATCAAATGATCAAATATGCGGTCCGTTGCGAGAACACGCATGAGTTTGAAGGCTGGTTCAAAGACAGCGCCACATTCGATGCGCAGTCCAGGGACGGCGATATTGTTTGTCCGCACTGCGGCAACACGAAAGTCGTCAAGGCGCCGATGTCCCCCAGAATTTCCAAGTCAACGCAAACCGGGATGACGCCAGAAGCCCGCGCCCGTGAGGTTGCCGAGCGCATTCTTGAGGCGGCTGTTGAAATGCGCAAGGAAGTCGAGGCCAAGTTTGACTATGTCGGTGAGCAATTTGCTGACGAAGCCAGGCGGATCCACTACGGCGAGGCGGACGAGCGTGGCATCTACGGTGAAGCCAGCGAAGAAGAAACCCAGGAACTGGATGACGAGGGGATCGATGTCTATCGGTTGCCGACGATCCGCCGCAATAGCTGACGCTGCTCAGTCTTTTTTCGCAAAAGCCAGATAATTCACATCCAGATCACTTCCGAGCCGCCGAGTGTCGGCAAACGGGTCATAATGCATGCCGCGCAGTGCCGTGATCTCCATGCCGGTCGGGCGAATGCCGGAAGCCAGTTCAGAGGGTTTGACGAACTTTTTCCAGTCATGGGTGCCGACCGGCAACCACCTGAGTACGTATTCGGCCAGCACCTTGGCGAGCGCCAGCGACTTTAAAGTCCGGTTGATGGTTGAAAGCACCATGCCGCCGCCGGGCCGGACCAGAGCGGCACAGGCCGCAAGAAATGCCGGCAGGTCGGCAACGTGTTCAACCACTTCCAGCGAGACCACGATATCGAAGGTTTCACCGGAGCGGGCCAGATCTTCTGGTTGGGTGGCACGAAAATCAATGTTAAGCCCGGCTTGTTCGGCGTGAAGGGATGCAATATCGATATTGCGTTGGGCCGCATCAATCGCCGTGACACGGGCACCAAGCCTGGCCAGCGGTTCTGAAACCAGCCCGCCACCGCATCCGACATCAAGAATTTTCAGGCCCTCGAAAGGCCGTATGGAGGCTTCGTCGAGGCCGAAACGGGCTGTCACCTGATCGCGGATAAAGGCCATGCGGACCGGGGCAAGCTGATGCAAGGGTTTGAACTTGCCGTTCGGGTCCCACCATTCATCGGCAATGGCTGCAAAGCGGGCAACTTCTTCTGCGTCGACAGTGCTGCCTGAAGTCAGTTTTTCGGGGCCGGCGGGCTTGGTTTTAACGTTCATGAACAGGGTCGCCTTGTGATTACGCTCAGGCCCATTCCGGGCCGGTTCAGGGTTGCTTGCAGCCAACCCACAGAGTATGTATGCGCCGCCTGCGCATCAACCCTGACGAGTCTTGAGGGCGCGGGAGACGGTGGTTCTGGAAAGTTACGGATTATGGCACGGATCGTTCAAAAATTTGGTGGCACGTCGGTTGCCAACGTAGACCGGATCAAGGCGGTTGCCCAGCGCGTCAAAACCGAGATTGATGCTGGCAATCAAGTGGCTGTCGTGCTGTCGGCGATGTCAGGTGAAACCAACAAGCTGGTTGATTTCGTCACCGCCGTCAGCAAGCTGTATGATGCCCGTGAATACGACGCGATCGTCGCCACCGGTGAACAGGTGACGGTCGGTCTTCTGGCTTTGGCATTGCAGGATATCGGGATTTCCGCCCGGTCGTGGCTGGGCTGGCAGATTCCGATCCACACCGACGGCGTGCACGGCAAGGCACGGATACTCAGTATCGATACCGAGGAAATGGAAAAGCGTCTTGCACGTGGCGATGTCTGTGTTGTCGCCGGCTTTCAGGGACTTGGTCCGGATAACCGGATTACGACGCTCGGCCGTGGCGGTTCTGACACCAGCGCTGTCGCTTTGGCGGCGGCTTTGAATGCGGACCGCTGCGATATCTACACGGATGTTGACGGCGTTTACACCACCGATCCAAGGATTACGCCGAAAGCCCGTAAACTGGACAAGATTACTTACGAAGAAATGCTGGAGATGGCTTCGGTCGGCGCCAAGGTTCTACAGACCCGCTCGGTAGAGCTGGCCATGAAGTATGGTGTGCGTGTGCAGGTCCTTTCCAGCTATAGCAATGAACCCGGAACACTTGTTGTTGATGAGGATGAGATCGTGGAACAGGAACTGGTAAGCGGCATCGCCTATAGCCGCGATGAAGCAAAGATTACATTGGTCGCTGTTCCGGATCAGCCCGGCATCGCCGCAGGGATCTTCGGGCCGCTGGCCGACAACGGTATCAACGTCGATATGATCGTGCAGAATATATCGCAAGATAACCGCTCGACGGATTTGACCTTTACGCTGCCGAAAGCTGACCTTGATCGGGCAATTGCGACGCTTGAGGGCCAGCGATCCGAACTGCAGTTCGCGGAATTGCGCTCCGACAAGAACGTCACCAAGCTTTCGGTGATCGGCGTCGGGATGCGCTCGCATGCCGGTGTCGCGCAGAAGATGTTTACGACATTGGCTGAAAAGGGCATCAATATTCAGGTCATATCGACTTCGGAAATCAAGGTCAGTGTTCTGATCGCCGAAGAATATACCGAACTTGCCGTTCGTGCCCTGCATACGGCATACGGTCTGGACGCCGACTAGCACTCTGCCCCGGCAAGCCCGGGTTTAAGGAACTCAGGGCATGCCCGAGAGAACGCCACGCGCCAAAATGACACCGGCCCCGCGACGGTTGCTGGCCAGGGTTCGTGATCTCATGGCGGATACCGGCACCGCTGAGCAACGCCTGGATCAGATCGCCGAAATTGTTGCCGCGGATTTGGTCGCCGAGGTGTGCTCGATCTATGTGCGGCGCGCCGGCGATATCCTGGAATTGTTTGCCACACGTGGTTTGAAGCCGTCAGCCGTCCATGCGACCCGGCTCAGGATCGGCGAGGGCATTATCGGTGAAATCGCGGCCATGTCCCGGCCGTTTGCGCTTTCCGATGCCCAGCAACACCCGAGTTTTGCCTACAGGCCGGAAACCGGTGAAGAGGCCTTCCATTCGATGATGGGCGTGCCGATTCTCCGCAGCAGCCGGGTCATCGGCGTCATGGCGGTGCAGAACCGGACCCGCCGCAACTACCATGAAGAAGAAATAGAAAGCCTGCAGACGGTCGCCATGGTGCTGGCGGAACTGGTCGCCGGCGGTGAGTTGATCGACCCCAAGGAATTGCTGCCCGCAGACGGTTTGGCGTCCGCGCCGCTCAGGGTAGAGGGGCTCAGGCTCAACGGAGGCATCGGCATCGGCCAGGCGGTTATCCACCGGCCGCATTTCCGGATCGAACGTCTGGTCGCCGAAGATTCCGAGTTGGAACAGGAACGCCTGCAACGTGCCTTCGTTGAGATGCATGGCGCCATCGACGACATGATGACGTCCGAGCAGATGAAGGGCAGCGGCGAGCATCGCGACATCATGGAAACCTATTCGATGATTGCCCGCGATCAGGGCTGGCTGAAGCGGATGGAAGAGGCGATCAAGGCCGGCCTGACGGCAGAAGCGGCCGTGCAGCGGGTGCTCGACGATCTGCTGGCGCGCATGGCCAAGGTCGGTGATCCCTATCTGCGCGAACGGGTCCACGATTTCGAAGATCTGGCGCACCGGTTGCTGCAGCACCTTCTGGGGGCGCCGGCCAGTCCGGATTTGTCGTCATACAGCGAGGGCGCGATCCTCATTGCCAAATCGCTCGGCCCGGCGCAGTTGCTGGATTATGATGCCAAACTGCTGAGCGGCCTGATCCTCGAAGAGGGCTCGCCGACGGCTCACGTGGCGATCATTGCGCGGGCTCTGGATATTCCTGTTATCGGCCGGATCAAAGGCATTCTGGATCGGGTCAACGAAGGAGACCCGCTGATTGTCGACGGTGACAGGGCGCAGGTCTTCCTGCGTCCGGGCGATGATATCCGGCAGAGTTTCCTTGATACTGTGCGGCTGCATCAGGAGCGCCGGGAATACTACAGCGAGTTGGTCCCGCTGCCGTCGGTCACCAAGGACGACAAACAAGTTGCGTTACTTGCCAATGCCGGATTGCTGATCGACGTCGAGCAGATGCAGGCTCTTGGTGCTGAAGGGATTGGTCTGTTCCGCACCGAAATCCAGTTCATGATGCGGACCGAATTGCCGAGCCTCGAAGACCAGACGGAACAGTACAAACGGATCATCGAAACTGCCGCCGGCCGGCCGGTTACCTTCCGCACACTGGATATCGGCAGCGACAAAACCTTGCCGTATCTTGAAAGCGACGAAGAAGAGAATCCGTCCATGGGGTGGCGGGCCATCCGTGTCGGTCTGGACAGGCCAATGCTGCTGCGCCGACAGATGCGGGCGATGATCCGGGCCGCAAAGCAGTGCAAGACAGATATTTCCATCATGTTCCCGATGGTGACCGAGGTTGAAGAGTTCGAAGCAGCAAAAATACTTCTGGAGCGGGAGCTGGCCAGCGAAGCGACGAAGCAGCAGGTGTATGCCGGTGCCATGCTGGAGGTGCCGGGGTTGCTTTTCCAACTCGAGCAGCTTTTGTCGCGGGTCGATTTCCTGTCTGTGGGCTCAAACGATCTGATGCAGTTTCTGTTTGCTACGGACCGTGGCAATCCAAGGCTGTCTGATCGCTATGACACCTTGTCACCAGCGGCTTTGCGGATGCTCAAAACTGTCGTCGACCCAGCGATGCGGCGGGCAAACCTGTTACCGTTTGCGGTGAAATGGCGGGTCGGCCACTGGAAGCGATGGCGCTGGTCGGTTTGGGCTACCGGCGCCTGTCGATGGCTAATCCGAACATCGGTCCGGTCAGAAATGACCCGCTCGTTGAATGTGGCGGCATTGCAGGATTTTTTGATGCCGTTGCTGGGCAGTGCCGAGCACAGTTTGCGCGGGAAATTGCGGAGTTTTGCGCTGGATCATGGTGTTGCAGTATAATGACCCGGGCATGACTGCTGCTAAAGCGGTGCAAATCCGGATTTAGCCTTGTATATCAATGACAAATTGTGAGAATAACGACGCAGAGTGAACCCGGGAAGCCGCGGCGAACGGGAGTGCGTCCCGCATGACGGGTTAAAACGAGCCTTATGAGCAATAAAGACCAGAGCAAAGACAAAGATCAAAAGAACGGCACTGACCGCTCACCGCCGGTCGGTGCGTTGTTGCGTGCCTCAAGATTGCGCGTTGGTGAAGACTTGCGCCAGGTTTCGGATATTCTCTGTATCCGTTATCTGTATCTGGAAGCGATCGAGAATTGTCGCTACGCGGATTTGCCGGGTAATACGTATGCGGTCGGCTTTATCCGCTCATATGCCGAACATCTTGGTCTGGACGGTGACGAGGTTGTTCGTCGCTACCGTGCCGAACAGGTTGGCAAGAAAAGCGCAACTGATCTGGCATTCCCAACCCCTGTTCAGGACAGCGGCGTCCCCAAGGGTGCGATCGTTTTTGTCGGTGTGTTGATTGCGCTGGTGGTCTACGGCGGCTGGTATGTGACGACGACGGACGAAAGCATCCTCACGGATTTGATTTCGCCGGTCCCTGACCATTTGAAGCATCTGGTCAATCGTGGCGACGCGCCGGGCGATGCGCCGCAGGACACGGATGGAACCTCCCCTGTGAAATCTCGGCCGATACCCGGTCAGGAAGCGGCGTCAAAGGACGTTGAGAAAGTGGTGCGTGAAACGACGGCCGCGGCTCAGCAGATGGCCAATGCCGCCGGGCAGGATGCGCAAAGAACGGCCGAGGCTGCTGCTGTCGCAGCGACCACCGAGACGGCAGAGAAAAAACCTGCCGAGCCGACTGCTGAAGCCACGACACAGGCTACCACGGCACCAACCAACACAACACCGGCCAGCACGAGTGCCGCTGCAATTTCGGAAAGCGCACCAAAGGTTGTTCCGGAAACCGCTGCTGCCAACACCGGGCAATCCACTGTGGCGCCGTTGCCCGTCGAGAAGAAACCGGCACCGGCTCCCGCCCCCAAACCTGCGGTCACGCCGGCCCCGGTCAGTGAACCGGCAACAGCACCAGTTGCAACAGCCCCGACAACGGCACCCAAGCAACCTGTCGTGCAAACGCCAGCCGAGAGAAAACCTGCGCCGGCGGCAATTCCGGCACCTGTAGCTGAGCAGCCGGCGACGCCTGCGACACAGGGCGCACCAGCCGCAGCGCCGACGACGGAAGCCACACCGGCTCCGACCGAGTCTGCTGCCCTGACCGTGACGGAGCCAGCCAAACCTGCAACGAAAGAAGTTACTGCAGAAGATCTGAATTCACTGGTTCTCAGACAGGCGACGGGTGTCGCTGGATCCCCTCAGGCCGGTGCGGCTGTTGCGGCGGAACCGGCAACGACGACAAACCCCTCAGGGATCGTTATCAGGGCGAGTGGCAGCAGTTGGGTTGAAATCAGGAATTCGGAAAGCGGCGCAATCATATTCACCGGGCTGATGAATGACGGTAAATCTTTTGTCGTGCCGGACATCAAGGGGCTGACGCTGGATACCGGCAATGCGGGTGCATTGAAAATCACCGTTGATGGCAAAGCTGTACCTGAAATCGGCAGCATTGGTGCCGTCCGCAAGAACGTTTCCCTGGATGCAGCACGTCTCAAGGCCGGCACAGCCGTAACCAGATAACAGAGATCACCGATGAGCACGCAGATATCACATATCATTCGCCGCCGAAGTGTTCCTGTTCGCGTTGGTGAGGTTATCATCGGCGGCGGTCCGATCGTCGTCCAGTCGATGACCAATACCGACACAGCCGATATAAAGGGAACGGTGGCGCAAGTGGCTGCCCTCGCCGAGGCTGGCTCCGAGATTGTTCGGATCACGGTCGATCGTGACGAGGCTGCCAAGGCCGTCCCGCACATTCGCGACGCGCTCGATAAAATGGGCTGCTCCGTGCCGCTGGTCGGTGATTTCCATTACATCGGCCACACCCTGCTGACACAGAATCCAGCCTGTGCCGAAGCGTTGGCCAAATACCGCATCAATCCGGGCAATGTCGGGTTCCGCGAAAAGCGCGACCGTCAGTTCACGACGATGATCGAGGTCGCCCTGAAATATGACCGTCCGGTCCGGATCGGCGTCAACTGGGGCAGTCTCGATCAGGAACTGGTTGTGACGATGATGGATCGGAATTCGGCTTCGGCGAACCCGAAGACGGCTCAGGACATCACGGAAGAAGCCCTCGTTGTTTCCGCATTGCAAAGCGCGGAACTGGCACGTGAACTTGGCATGGGTGCCGACAAGATCGTGCTGTCGTGCAAGGTCTCGGATGTGCAGAGCCTGGTGCGGGTCTACCGCACGCTGGCCGGTAAATGTGATTACGCCTGCATCGGTCTGACCGAAACTGGACATGAACTCAAAGGCGTATTTACTTCAACAGCGGCACTGGCCGTACTGTTACAGGAAGGCATCGGCGACACGATCCGCGTTTCTCTGACGCCGGCACCCGGCGGTGATCGCACCGAAGAGGTTATTGTCGCGCAACAGATTCTGCAGACCATGGGCATTCGCTCCTTCATGCCGCTTGTCACCGCTTGTCCGGGATGCGGCCGGACGACGAGCACGGTGTTTCAGGATCTGGCCGGGAAGATCCAAGGCTATATCCGCAACCGCATGCCGAGTTGGCGCGAAGAGTACAATGGCGTTGAGGAGATGACGGTTGCCGTCATGGGCTGCATCGTCAACGGTCCGGGTGAAAGCAAGCATGCCGATATCGGTATCTCGCTGCCGGGCACCGGGGAAACGCCTTCGGCGCCGGTGTTTATTGATGGCGAAAAGCGGATGACCCTTAAGGGGGCCGGTATTGCCGAGGAATTTCAGGGTATCGTCGAAGAGTACGTGAAAAACCGCTACGGTGGCGGCACGGCGTCTGACGCTGCCGAATAGCTGAACGGGCGGGGGAATATGGCGACGCTACAGCCTGTACCAGGACACGTACTTACCGCTAACGGATATGACAGCGCCACGTCATGGATACGGCGCAGGCGACCGCCCTGCTCTATGGCTTCGAGGAAATGACGCCGCCGGTTTTTGAATTTACCGACGTCTTTCAGCGCACCCTTGGCGATACGTCAGATATCGTTACCAAGGATACTTTCGAAGATCGCGGCGGTGACAGCATCACGTTGCGTCCGGAATTTACCGCCGGGATTGCGCGGGCTTTCATGTCGAACGGTCTGCAGCAAACAGTGCCGGTGAAGTTTTTCGCGCGCGGACCAGTTTTTCGTTATGAGCGCCCGCAGAAGGGCCGGTTGCGTCAGTTCCACCAGGTCGACGTTGAGATTCTCGGCGTGCCGGGGCCGCAGGCTGATATCGAGGTGATTGCAGTCGGCGCACACCTGCTGCAGGCACTGGGCGTCTCTGCCGATGTTAAACTCGAGATCAATACACTGGGTGATACGGAAAGCCGTCAGAACTATCGTGACACGCTGGTTGCATATCTGAATGGGCACAAAGGCAGCCTTTCGGAAGACAGCCTCAACCGGCTTGAGAAAAACCCGCTCCGGATTTTCGATTCCAAAGACGAGGGCGACCGCTCGGTGATGGCCGATGCGCCGTTGCTCAGCGAGCATCTGAACGATCATTCCAGGCAGTTCTTTGACGAAGTCCTGCAGGGATTGGCGGATGTCGGCATTGAGGCAAACATCAACCGCAGGCTGGTCAGGGGACTCGATTATTATTCCCACACCGCCTTCGAGTTTGTCACCGACAAGCTGGGCGCACAGGGAGCCGTTCTCGCCGGTGGTCGCTACGATGGCCTGATGGAGCAAATGGGCGGCAAACCGATGCCGGAATTGGCTGAGCAGGGGTTGAACGTCTTGCCATGATGACGGGTGACACGGTCGGCGCCGTGCGTCCGGTCTCGGTCATCCCCGTCGGTGATGCTGCTTCCCGGAAAACCATGGTGCACAAACGCGTGAAGCGGGTATCATGTCGATCTCGGGTATAGCGGGAATTTGAAAAAGCGTATGAAACGTGCCGACAACATAAATGCCATTGCGGTCATCATCCTCGGTGAGGACGAACTGGCCCGCAATGCCGCGACCGTCCGCGATATGCAAAACGGCGAGCAAGCTGAGGTGCCACTCTCGGAACTTCGGGAGCACCTCGCCAAGTACCGCTAGCGATCGTGGCCGGCGCATCCGACCCACCGCGTATACCTCTCATTGTCGGCGCACATCACCGCACGGGCAGCTTGACGCTGCGTGACCGGCTGTTCGTCGAGGACGCCGATGTGCCGTCATTTCTGGCATCGCTCAAGGAACGCGGCATCGACCAGGCGGTTGTGCTTTCGACCTGCGATCGGGTTGAAGTGCTGACCGTCTCCGGGAATGTCGAGAAGGATGCCGCCGTGCTTGGTGACGTGCTTAACCATGCCGGGATGCCTGTTCAGGAACTGTCGCCCTCTCTGGTGTCTCTGACGAAGCGGATGCCGTGCGTCACCTGTTCCGGGTCGCGGCATCGCTGGAAAGCGTTGTTGTGGGGGAGCCGCAAATTCTGGGACAAATCAAGGCCTGCCACCGGCTTGCCAGAGATCAGGGGATGGCATCGGGTGATCTGGAAACCCTGATGCAGGCGGCCTACGGCACGGCAAAACGGGTGCGGAGCGAAACCGCGATTGGTGAGCGTCCTGTATCGATTGCTGCTGTTGCCATTGGCATCGCCCGTGAAGTGCATGGGCAACTTGAAAATGCCGCCGCCGTGCTGCTCGGCAACGGTGATATGGGCGAAGTCATTGCCGGCGAACTGCTGCGCGCCGGTCTTGGCAAACTGACGGTATGCGATATCGGTGCCCGCTCCGGCATTGATATTGCCGAAAGGCTGGGTGCTTCTCATGCCGATGAAAGCGCACTGGCGGAAATGCTATCTGCTGCCGATATCGTCATCACGGCAGCCGACGGGCAGCGGATTGTATTGAACAGATATGGTGCGGACGGCACTGAAAAGCAGGCGATCAAGACCGCAGTTCATCGTCGATGCCGGTTTGCCGCGCGATGTCGATACGGCTGTCGACAGACTGGACGATGCGTTCTTGTATGATCTAACCGATCTTGAGCGGCTGGCGCTGGAAGGCAACCGTTCGTTCAGCCGGGCGGCAGAGCGGATCATCGCGGTGGAAGTCGATACTTTCTTGAAAGGCCGGATCGAGCGGACGGCGACCCCGGCCCTTGCCGCTTTGCGTGGGCATGTCGCATTGCTGCGCGAACAGGTCCTGAAGGAAGCCGGGAATGATGCCGAACGGGCCACGCATATGCTGGCGCAACGGCTTTTGCATACACCAAGCGAACGTCTGCGGGCGATGGCGCACGCAAACGAAGATATCGAGGCGGCCGAACGTCTGATCCGCACGCTTTTCGACATCACAGACAATGGAGAGAACAAATCGTGAGTATGGAAGAACACCTGGAGAAACTGGTGTCGCGGTTTGATGAACTGACGCATCTGATGTCGGAGAATAATGTCTCCGGCGAGGATTATGCGTCTCTGTCCAAGGAGTATTCGGATCTTGCGCCGATTGTGGCAGCGATCAACAAATTCCGCGATGCGCGGCAGGAATTCATCGATGCGGCAGCGATGGTCAATGACCCTGGTAATGATGCCGAGATGCGGGAACTGGCCGATGATGAGTGCCGAGCGCTGAAGGAACGCCTGGTTGAACTTGAAGATGCCCTGAATCTTTTGATGGTGCCCAAGGATGAAGCCGACGGACGAAACGCCATTCTTGAAATCCGTGCCGGCACAGGCGGTGAAGAGGCGGCGCTGTTCGCGGCTTCGCTGTTTAGAATGTATCATCGTTATGCGGACCGGATGGGCTGGAAATTCAACGTTATCAGCCTGCAGGAAACGGGTATCGGCGGCACCAAGGAAGCGATTGCCGAAATCACCGGCCGCGATGTTTTCCAGTATCTCAAATTTGAGAGCGGCGTGCATCGGGTGCAGCGAGTCCCGGTGACGGAGTCGGGTGGGCGCATCCATACCTCTGCAGCGACCGTTGCGGTCATGCCGGAAGCCGAAGAGGTTGATGTTCATATTGAAGACAAGGATCTGCGTATCGACACCTTCCGGGCCCAGGGTGCGGGTGGACAGCACGTCAATACAACCGACAGCGCCGTCCGCATTACCCACATTCCATCCGGCATGGTGGTGTCACAGCAGGACGAGAAATCGCAGCACAAGAACAAAGCGGCAGCGATGAAAATTTTGCGGGCGCGTCTGTATGATGCCGAACGTGATCGCCAGATGCGTGACCGCGCACAACAGCGCAAGGATCAGGTTGGCTCCGGTGATCGTTCGGAACGAATCCGCACCTATAATTTCCCCGAACGGCGCGTTACCGATCACCGAATCGGCTTAACCCTGCATAATCTTGATCATTTCATTGAAGGCGACATGGACGACGTTATCAACGCGTTGCTTGCCGAAGATAACGCCCGCCGCCTGGCAACAATGAAATGACCTCCGTTGATCAGGCTTTGCTCGAAGCAAAAGCCAAGCTCGAAGCCGCCGGTATAGACAAGGCACGTGCAGAAGCGCGTGTGCTCCTGGCCCATACGCTGGGTCTCAGTGCTGCACAAATCCTCATGCGTGGTGACGATGACCTTGAAGCCGGTTCGCTCCGGTCGTTTCTGAACAATGTCGTTCGGCGCGCTGATGGCATGCCGCTCGCCTACATCACCGGCACCCGGGAATTCTGGAGTCTCCCCCTTAAGGTTACGCCGGCGACCCTGATCCCGCGCCCGGATAGCGAATCGCTCATCGAGCTTGCCGTCACGCTTTTCAAAGGGCGCACCGTACCGGAAACGATTCTTGATCTTGGCACCGGCAGCGGTTGTTTGCTTCTGGCTCTGCTGACGGAATTCAAAGAATCGAAAGGTGTTGGTGTCGATATTTCGACGGAAGCCTGCCACGTGGCAAAGGCGAATGCAGCGACGCTTGAGCTGGATGATCGAAGTGACTGGGTGACGGGGTCCTGGTCTGACTTGTCCCTCGGCAGGTATGATCTCATTGTTTCCAATCCCCCCTATATCCGGGCTGGCGATATCGCCGCGTTGGACGATGTACGGGACTGGGCCTGTGCATTGGACGGGTGGTGTCGACGAACAGGACGTATCGATCACAACCAGTTTGCTGCCAAATCAACGGATGTTGGTGGCGTACTGATCCGTTGGTGTTATCGGCCGCTTTTAGCTCGAATGTCGCTGATATCGCTGCAGCGAACGGCCTTTCAGCTGGGTCAGTAGAATGTCCCGATCTTGCAGGAATAGAACGCGACCTTTATAAAGGTGTTAGATTAACGAGTCGACGCGCTAGCTGTAGTTCCCGGCTTTCGGGGTTGGGGGAACCATAGTCCACAAACCCATCAGATCACAGCGGCGTCATCTTTCTTCAGGGAGGACACTCATCAGGCCTATGCTTGGTGCACAGCGATGGATACAATGTACTGACGGCTTCAGGGTGTAGAGCAATCAAATAACGGACGTCCAGCATATCGCGGGATGGTCGCAGATACTAACCAGAGGAGTGCGATATTCGAAAGTACCGGTCGGAAGCCAAAGTGCGCGGCACGGCGCAGCAGGTGCTTGAAAAGTATCAGGCACTGGCACGCGATGCCTATTCGGCAGGGGATCGTATTCTGGCTGAAGGCTACCTTCAGCATGCGGAACATTATTATCGTATCATAAGTCTGGAGAACGAAAGCGCCGGGCGCGACAACAATCGTCCGCGCCAGAATAACGCCAACGGCGACGATGATATGGATAACGACGATCAGAACGATGATCAGAACTACAATGATCAAAATGATCATCGGGGTGGTCAGCGTGGCAATGGCTCGAACAGGGGCAATGGGCAGCAGGCTCATGGGAATCAGCCTGCACATCGTGAAGATGTCCCGATCACATCCGGTACCGAAACTGTCGAAGCGGCAGTTACGCCTGAGCCGTCTGGCGAGGTGCAAAGTGCAGAGGCTGCACCGCGTAAACCCCGTGCCCGGCGTCCGCGTAAAACGGAACAACCGGCCGCTGAAACGACGGAATCATCTGCCGCTGATTGATCACGTGCGGTTTTCGTTTTGTGAATAGAATTTTGCGATTGCCCGGCCTTGTGCCGGGTTTTCGCTTTCAGAGGACCTTGATGGTGTCGCCGGTTTTAACGACCCCGCCGCTGACGACCCGCGCATAGACACCGCATTCGATATGCCCATATCCCGCGTTGCGAATCCTTCAGGATATTCAGATCGCGTTCCGCTGTGGATGGATTGACCTGGTGGCTGCGCATCGATCATCGATCAATGCGCACGGTTACTTCCAGCTCTGCATCACCGATACCCAATCTCTTGCCGCAGAGGTCAAATTCTCCCCAGGCATCAAGGCCGTCGATCATGAAATTGCCCCGGAAACGCTGAGCGGCGATTTCGCTACCGACAACTCTGGCCATATCCTTCAGGGAATTCAGATTGATAATCGAAATGACGGGATTCTTGTGATCCGAAATCACATAACCATCAGCAGCCTCAACCAGCTTGGGGCGCCCGCGTGCTTCTTCTTTCATGAATGCGGCAAAGAAATCCTCAATCATGGTGCGGCCGATTTTTTGCGTTAACTGCCCGCGCGCCACCTGATTGCCGTTTCTGAACACCGAAAGTGTCTGGGTGGCGTCATCAAAACGGGTTTCGAGTTGTGCCAGTTTTTCATTGCGCATCAATGTCAGAAAATTGGATTTTGGCATCCATTCCACATAGGCGCCCGATACCGGTGTCGATCCAAGCGCCAGGGCATATTGCCGGTCATACGGGATAACCTGCCCTGCACTGAGGGCTACCGACGACAGTTGTTCAGGGCTCAGCCCTTTCACCGGATAACGGCAGATATCATCTAGAAGTGTCATAAGCGAAATACTGTGGCGGGCGAGAATATGGCTGTCAAACGCTGCCTGATGAGCATCCTGCGCGCTTATGCGAGACCACCTTGTATCAGTAGTTTGTGAAAATCACGCAGTGCTTTTTTAGCTCTTTGCGGGTCTGGGATACCTTCGATGAAAAGCTCATCGAAGCTTGGCTGCCGTAACAGCTTGATCACCCGCTTGCGGGCCAGCGCCAGCGCTTTTCCCTCGGGCAAAACCCCCGCACCGCAAAATTTAACAAGCATGACGGCACGGTCGCGCAGATGCGTGTTTGGGTTATCCATGCGTTCGATGATGTTATCGTCGACCAGATAGCGTTCCAGAACGCTGTCGATATGCGCTGTGACCTGTTCTTTGATTTCATCGGGAAGTGCCGAGGTTGCTGTTGCCCGAATGGCGCCTGTTGCCGTGACCATGCGATCTTTCGCCGACGTTGATTGCCGGCATAGTTCATCGATGACGTTGGCGCCGAAGACAACGTCGAGCTGCTGGATGATATCGTCCAGGTGATCTTCAAGAAGACCTGTTTTTGAAAGTTCGGATTATCGCACCTGGCAGGTCAGTAACCTTTGGCAATTGGCGTCAGTAGCGGCACGACGGCCGGAAACGCCGCCTTGTTCCATGAATTGTGTTCCGCGAAGCGTCATTGCCTCTGCTGCCTGCGCACCCGAAAGAATGCCGCCGGGCACGACAAGGCGGGCAAGCACGCGCTGATATTCTTCCATCTCCTTCGAAGGATCGGCTTTGTAGAGAGGCGCTGATGACTTGAGTTGCCGCATGGCCCGGTCAATCAGAACCCGCTGGCTTGCAGGCAGGGCGTTTCTCTTGAAGAGTTCAAGGAGCGCGCCGGTGGTTTCTTTAGCGTCACTGCTGGACGCATCAAAAATGCCATCAGCAAGATCGATCATGCTGATGATGGCGCTGCCGAGCGAACGCTGCCAGCCAAGAATTTCCTGAATGACGTTTGCACCCAGCAGATCGGCAATAACGGTATCAAGGAGCAGGATGGCCATCGGGTCCGTTTCCTGTATGGCCATTTTGCTTAACTGGTCGAGCTTGCCAATCCAGCTCGGCGTTTTAATCAGTTCCCGGGACAGAACCACCATTGCCAGATATTCGGGCGTGTTGCCCTCGGTTTTCGGTATCGCCCTCAGGGTATCTGAGAATTTTTCAGCGAGCGGCGGCAGCTTCAGTGATTGCACCTGCCTGGCCTGATCAACGATATAATCGACAATTTTATTGATTTCGGCCTGACGAGCCTTGGCCGATTTTTCCGTCCCCTTGGTTTGCAGTGAAGCAATATGGCTGGTGGCCGACAGCAACAGGCCGTCACGGTCGAACAGGCGCTGCAACTGCTTGTAATTGTGCAAAACTTCGGTCGGCGTCAACGTTACGGCTTCGAGATAATCGCGGAACAGCCTATTCAGGGTCATGCGACTTTCGAGGCTGAAGAAATCCTTGGCGGTCATGCAAACAGGTTGGGCGACATCAATCGGGACAATGCGCACCGGCATATCGCCAGAAACGGTTTGGGTTTCTTCGAAGACGATATTTTCTTCGATTGAGCCGTCTCTCTTGATCCGATTTGCAACAACGCGAACGCCGGCACATTGCGGATCTTTCAGATATTTCTTGGCCAGCGCCCGGGCATCGATTTCTTTATCGCGCATGGCTTCGGTCACCCAGCGGGCGTCCCGTTTGATCTGGATATCGAAATCCCCCTGTCCCGATGCCATGATGCTCAGCCCCCTTCTGGTGGACTTTAACTCAGATCAAACTTTTACGCTGTAATTGTTATCTGGGTATTTCGAAATATTACGAAGTCCGCTTATGGCAAAAAAAGGTATAAGATCAGGGTGCGACTGTGAGTGTTAAATTTTCCGGTGCGAAGACTTGCGGCATGTCAAGGACAGGCCATATCAGGAGTAACATAACCATAAACTGCGAGGGGTTATCGCTGCCCGTACGGGGGTGATCGCATCCGGCGCCAAGAGAGGGTATAGGTATGGATTTCGAAAATTTCACGGATCGTGCGCGGGGCTTTATACAGGCCGCGCAGACTTTGGCGCTTCGCACCAATCATCAGCAGCTGACACCGCTGCATGTGCTCAAGATACTGCTTGAGGACAAGGAAGGCTTGGCCGCCAACCTGATTGATGCTGCGGGTGGCGATCAGGGCCGTGCCATTGAAGGCACCAATCGCGAATTCTATAAAATCCCGAAAGTCGAAGGGAACGGTGCCGGACAGCTTTATCTGGCACCTGAGTCCGCGCGCCTGTTCGAACAGGCAGAACAATTGGCCGAAAAAGCCGGTGACAGCGTCGTGACGGCGGAGCGGCTTTTGTTGGCGATTGCGCTGTCCAAGGACACGGTCGCGGCAAAGGTGCTCAGCGATGCCGCTGTGACGCCGCAAAACCTGAATGCCGCGATCAACGAATTCCGGAAGGGTCGGCCCGCGCACAGCGCCAACGCCGAAGATAATTACGACGCACTGAATAAATATGCCCGTGATCTGACGCAGGCAGCTATGGAAGGCAAGCTCGACCCGGTAATTGGCCGGGACGAAGAAATTCGCCGCACAATTCAGGTCCTGTCCCGCCGAACGAAAAATAATCCGGTGCTGATCGGTGAGCCGGGTGTCGGCAAGACGGCCATCGTTGAAGGTCTGGCGCAACGGATCGTCAACGGTGATGTGCCGGAAAACCTCAAGCAAAAAACGCTGATGGTGCTGGATCTGGGGGCGCTGGTGGCGGGTGCCAAATTCCGTGGTGAGTTTGAGGAACGTCTGAAGGCGGTGCTGAGCGAAGTGACCTCGGCAGCCGGCCAGATCATCATGTTCATTGATGAAATGCATACCCTGGTCGGTGCCGGCGCGGGCGAGGGATCGATGGATGCCTCCAATCTGCTGAAGCCGGCGCTGGCACGAGGTGAAATGCATTGTGTTGGTGCAACGACGCTGAACGAATACCGCAAATATGTGGAAAAGGACGCCGCCCTGGCACGCCGGTTCCAGCCGGTGTTTGTCTCGGAACCTTCTGTCGAAGACACAGTTTCCATTCTGCGCGGCATCAAGGAAAAGTATGAGTTGCATCACGGGGTCCGGATCACGGATGCGTCCCTGGTGGCGGCTGCGACGCTCGGTGCGCGCTATATCACGGATCGGTTTTTGCCGGACAAGGCCATCGATCTGATGGATGAGTCGGCCAGCCGGTTGCGCATGCAGATCGACAGCAAGCCCGAAGAAATCGACGAACTGGATCGGCGCATTATCCAGCTCAAGATCGAGCGGGAAGCGCTTAAAAAAGAGCACGACAAGGCGTCGGTTGATCGCTTGGCGAAGGTTGAAGTTGACCTTGAAAGCCTTGAGGCTGAATCTGACGATTTGACCTCCCAGTGGGAAGCCGAGAAATCGTCTCTGGCCGACAGCACCAAGCTCAAGGAAGAACTTGATGCGGCCCGCATGCAGGCGGAGCGGGCAATTCGCGAAGGCCACCTGGAAGAGGCCGGGGAATTGACCTATGGCGTTATCCCGCGTTTGCAGGAAAAACTCGACAAAGCCGATGCTGGTGCGCAATCGCACATGGTCGACGAGTCGGTGACGGCAGAGCACGTGGCGCAGATCGTTTCGCGCTGGACCGGTATTCCGGTCGACAAGATGCTCGAAGGCGAGCGAGAGAAACTGCTGCGTATGGAAGACGCATTGCAGGTCGGGTGATCGGTCAGGACGCGGCGCTGATCGCTGCTTCAACGCTGTCCGGCGTGCACGCGCCGGCGCTGGTGACCTAGACCAGCCGATCGGCTCGTTCCTGTTTCTGGGCCCGACCGGCGTCGGCAAGACGGAACTGACCAAGGCATTGGCTGCCTTCATGTTCGATGACGAGCAGGCGATGATCCGGGTCGATATGTCGGAATATATGGAAAAGCATGCGGTCGCCCGACTGATCGGCGCGCCGCCTGGGTATGTCGGTTATGACGAAGGCGGTTCGCTGACCGAAGCCGTCCGCCGCAGGCCTTATCAGGTGATCCTGTTTGACGAAGTTGAAAAGGCCCACCCGGATGTCTTCAACGTCCTGCTGCAGGTTCTGGACGATGGTCGCCTGACGGACGGGCAGGGCCGTACCGTCGATTTCCGCAACACGGTCATCATCATGACGTCCAACCTCGGCAGCGATATCATTGCCGCCGACGAAGGTAGCAAAGATCTGGAAAAATTACGGCCGCTGGTCATGGAAGTGGTGCGGTCCGCATTCAGGCCCGAGTTCCTGAACCGTCTGGACGAGATCATTCTGTTCCGCAGGCTCGAGCGCGAGCACATGGACGGGATCGTGGAAATCCAGCTCAACCGATTGCGTTCCCGTGTCAGTGATCGTGGTATCGTCATCAAGCTCGACGGCGCGGCCAGAGCATGGATCGCCGATCAGGGGTATGACCCGGTCTACGGGGCCAGACCGCTGAAACGGACTATTCAGCGGGCACTGGAAAATCCGCTGGCCATGCGCGATTCCTGGCGTACACGCGGCACGACGATTGCGTGACGATCAACGGCTTGCTGAATGCACGGGCTGGTGCGCGCAGGCCGCTTGAGGGAGCGCCTCGGCTGCTGCATTGATACGGGTGAACCGGGGCTGCGCCGCCGCTGGGCTTGGGGACGCCCCTCGGCGACACGGTGATCAGGATTTCCGAGCCACGCAGCGTTGTTGATGTAATCTGCATCTGCATGATCCGGTCTTCACGGTCATAGGTCAGCACGCTGGTTGGCGCGCGCACCGACGTGATTTCGTTCCAGCCGAATTGCGGCAGCCGGTTGCGGTAAAAATCAAACATCGCCACAGGTCCCTGTGAAGCGGTCAGGGCCAGTTGCCCGTACCAGTTGTCGGTGCCGACGACGAGCGTCTTGTCGACGATCATATTGGCTCCTTCCGGGATCGGGATGTCAGGGAAGATGCTGGCGTTTGCCTGGCTCCCTTTTGCGCTGTTGCCGGCAAGCCCGCCCCCTTGCAGTTGCGCGGTTTCCGTACAGCCGGAAACCGTAAGGAGTGCTGCCATGCTGAAGGCAAGGCCGAGTAAGATAATCTGCCGCTCCGATTTTCTCTGCAAAAGTTGATCCCCCATAGCTTTATTTTGAAAACGATGCTTGCCAAAGCACCCTCATCATCATATACCACCGCTCGTCGGCCAAGGCCAAGCGTGTGCAGAGTTTTCCACAGGTTTGAAGATTGCTGATACGGTCGATAGAGGATATAATCCTTACCCTCGTCTGAATGGGGTTTGACAAGCCGGATGTGCCGCCTTAAAAGCGCGCTCCTCCGGTCGGGTCCTTTCGGCCGGTTTCGCGTCTTACGCAGCAATGCGGGGATGCAACGCTGATGACGATTGTAGATATGGAAGAGATACGTGGGCGGCGGCTTGTTGTTGTTTAAGGACAACTTACGGAGCTGTTTTTCTCACGTATCGGAACTGTTTTTTGGCGGCGCTCATTTATGGGTGCCGGTATTGAACAGCCACGATTGTGCG
>CBDIRN010000001.1:0-1087500 GCA_965284225.1 uncultured Rhodospirillales bacterium | reverse complement strand
CGAGAGGCGATGAAAGACGTGGCACTCTGCGATAAGCTGCGGGGAGGGGAGAGCACCCTTTGATCCGTGGATTTCTGAATGGGGAAACCCGGCGCATTAGCGTCATGCCTGACTGAATACATAGGTTAGGCAAGCGAACCCGGCGAAGTGAAACATCTCAGTAGCCGGAGGAAAGGACATCAATTGAGACTCCGTTAGTAGTGGCGAGCGAACGCGGACCAGGCCAGTGGCAGTATCTTAAGAACCGGAACCGTCTGGAAAGTCGGGCCATAGTGGGTGATAGCCCCGTACGGGTAGAAAGAGATACTGTCCTCGAGTAGGGCGGGGCACGAGAAACCCTGTCTGAACATGGGGGGACCATCCTCCAAGCCTAAGTACTCCTCGATGACCGATAGTGAACCAGTACCGTGAGGGAAAGGTGAAAAGCACCCCGACGAGGGGAGTGAAAGAGACCTGAAACCGAATGCTTACAAGCAGTGGGAGCCCCCTTGAGGGGTGACCGCGTACCTTTTGTATAATGGGTCAGCGAGTTAATTTTGCGAGCAAGCTTAAGCCGTTAGGTGTAGGCGTAGGGAAACCGAGTCTTAATAGGGCGCTTTAGTTCGTAGGATTAGACCCGAAGCCCGGTGATCTAGCCATGAGCAGGTTGAAGGTGCGGTAACACGTACTGGAGGACCGAACCCACGTCTGTTGAAAAAGACGGGGATGACTTGTGGTTAGGGGTGAAAGGCCAATCAAACCGGGTAATAGCTGGTTCTCCGCGAAATCTATTTAGGTAGAGCGTCATGTATTACCGATCGGGGGTAGAGCACTGGATGGGCTAGGGGTCCCCACAGGATTACCAAACCTAACCAAACTCCGAATACCGACGAGTATGAGCATGGCAGACAGACGGCGGGTGCTAAGGTCCGTCGTCAAAAGGGAAACAGCCCAGACCACCAGCTAAGGTCCCCAAGTCACGACTAAGTGGGAAAGGATGTGGGAAGGCCATGACAACCAGGAGGTTGGCTTAGAAGCAGCCATCCTTTAAAGAAAGCGTAACAGCTCACTGGTCTAAACAAGCCGTCCTGCGCCGAAGATGTATCGGGGCTAAAGTCGTGCACCGAAGCTGTGGACTTGCATCTTTGATGCAAGTGGTAGCGGAGCGTTCCGTAGGCCTGCGAAGGGATACCTGTGAGGGGTCCTGGAGGTATCGGAAGTGAGAATGCTGACATGAGTAGCGACAAAGAGGGTGAGAAACCCTCTCGCCGTAAGTCCAAGGGTTCCTCAGCAAGGCTAATCCGCTGAGGGTGAGCCGGTCCCTAAGGCGAGGCCGAAAGGCGTAGTCGATGGGAACTAGGTTAATATTCCTAGGCCTGGTGGATGGTGACGAATGGTGTAAATTGTTCTGGCTTATCGGATTGCCGGGGCTGTGAAACCGTTCCAGGAAATAACACCACCGTATAGACCGTACCCTAAACCGACACAGGTGGACTGGTAGAGCATACCAAGGCGCTTGAGAGAACGATGTTGAAGGAACTCGGCAAAATACCTCGCGTAACTTCGGGAGAAGCGAGGCCCCATTGATGGGCAACCATCGGTCGGGGGGCACAAACCAGGGGGTAGCGACTGTTTACTAAAAACACAGGGCTCTGCGAAGTCGGATAAGACGACGTATAGGGTCTGACGCCTGCCCGGTGCCGGAAGGTTAAGAGGAGAGGTGCAAGCTTTGAATCGAAGCCCCAGTAAACGGCGGCCGTAACTATAACGGTCCTAAGGTAGCGAAATTCCTTGTCGGGTAAGTTCCGACCTGCACGAATGGCGTAACGACTTCCCCACTGTCTCCAACATCGACTCAGCGAAATTGAATTCTCCGTGAAGATGCGGAGTACCCGCGGTTAGACGGAAAGACCCCGTGCACCTTTACTACAACTTCAGAGTGGTACTAGGGAATGACTGTGTAGGATAGGCGGGAGGCTTTGAAGCTGAGCCGCCAGGCTGCAGTGGAGCCACCCTTGAAATACCGCCCTTGTTGTTCTCTGGTATCTAACCGCGATCCCTGAACCGGGATCCGGGACCCTCTGTGGCGGGTAGTTTGACTGGGGCGGTCGCCTCCTAAAGAGTAACGGAGGCGCGCGAAGGTGGGCTCAAGCCGGTCGGAAATCGGCTGTTGAGTGCAATGGCATAAGCCTGCCTGACTGCGAGACTGACAAGTCGAGCAGAGACGAAAGTCGGTCATAGTGATCCGGTGGTCCCGCGTGGAAGGGCCATCGCTCAACGGATAAAAGGTACGCCGGGGATAACAGGCTGATGATCGCCCAAGAGTCCACATCGACGGGATCGTTTGGCACCTCGATGTCGGCTCATCACATCCTGGGGCTGGAGCAGGTCCCAAGGGTATCGGCTGTTCGCCGATTTAAAGTGGTACGTGAGCTGGGTTTAGAACGTCGTGAGACAGTTCGGTCCCTATCTGCCGTGGGTGTCGGATACTTGAGAGGAGTTGCCCCTAGTACGAGAGGACCGGGGTGAACGTACCTCTGGTGGACCTGTTGTCGCGCCAGCGGCATTGCAGGGTAGCTATGTG
Organism: uncultured Rhodospirillales bacterium; assembly: GCA_965284225.1. Classification (GTDB taxonomy): domain Bacteria; phylum Pseudomonadota; class Alphaproteobacteria; order Rhodospirillales; family Casp-alpha2; genus UBA4479. Next base: position 1,084,937 of record CBDIRN010000001.1, on the reverse strand, counting down.
CGGAAGGGATAACCGCTGAAGGCATCTAAGCGGGAAGCCCCCCTCAAAACAAGGTTTCCCTTGAGAGCCGTGCGAAGACCACCACGTCGATAGGCTGGATGTGGAAGCGCGGCGACATGTGTAGCTGACCAGTACTAATAGCTCGATAGGCTTCAGAACGTGCTCATGCGCACGGACGAACGGAACCTGTATTAACTCAATATGTTTGCCCATACTCAATGTCTGGGCGCGCTTTACGCATCGTAGAGCGGCATATACTTCAAACGCACACAAACCAGACAGAAACGCGCCGGTAACAAAACCGGCACACGCGCATATGCTTCGACGACTTGGTGGTCATGGCGAGGGTGTCCCACCCGATCCCATCCCGAACTCGGACGTGAAAGCCCTTAGCGCCGATGGTACTGCATCTTAAGGTGTGGGAGAGTAGGTCGCCGCCAGGTCTTCGAAGCGTATGTAAAGCGTGCCCGTACGCAACCGTACGGCAAACAAAATAAAATCGTTCCTCTTACTCTTCTCACAGCCGGCCGGACAAAACATTCATGACCGACCGGACATGAGATAAAAACGCGTCGACTATCCTGACGCGGGATGGAGCAGCCCGGTAGCTCGTCAGGCTCATAACCTGAAGGTCGTAGGTTCAAATCCTACTCCCGCAACCAAACATTAACCCGCTAGATCAAGCATCTAGCGGGTTTTTGCTGTCCGGGTCTCATACTGTAAATTGGCATGGGTAATCTATGGGTCATCAGCCAGAATCAAGAATGTGCATGGGGATGCGTATAAACTGAAAGGATGCACTCGGGAACTCAAATGCAGAATACCCATGGGGCAAAAATGTATGGTGCCCTTACATTTATAACGGGCTCAACGATGGGGGTAGATCAATATGTCTGAGCAATTTACAAAGCGCTTCTTCGGCAGAGGTCGGCGTTCGGTCACGGGCCCGGACAATGCCTATGCTGCGCGTCAGATTTGCATCACGCACGGGTAAAAGCCTGATGCCCCGCATATCAAGGACGGAAGTGATGAGGCCGGAAACAAGGCTGATGCCAAAACCCACCTTGATCAGTGAAACAATGGTGACAGAATCACGGGTCAAAAATGTCGGTGCATAGTCTGCATCAACACTGGCAAAGGCCTGCCGAATGACGGCCCAGGCAGCTGTCTCGGGCGGCATCGACAAGAGTTTCTCACCGGCCAGATCTGCGATGACCACGCTTTCTTGTTGGGCCAGACGATGCGTGTCGGGCACGGCGAGCATAAAAACATCATTAAACAGCGGCTCGCAGATGAAATTAGACGCGCCGGCAACAAACGGAATCACCGCCAGATCGACTTCACCCTTGTCGATACGTTCAAGCACTTGCCCGAAGAAATCATCAATCAGTTCGACGTCGACCAGCGGCCAAAGGCGCTGATATTCGCTGATGACCCGTGGCAGGAAACTGGCCGCGACCGAAGGGGAGGCACCAAGGCGGACACGCCCTTTTTTAAGGTTTGCCTCATCTTTGAAATCGCGGACCAGGGAACGCATGTCGATGACCATCCGCTCGACGCGACCGCGCAGTCGTTCGCCTGCTTCGGTGATGGTTACACGCCGCGTCGTCCGCTCGAAAAGCCGAACGCCGAGCACAGCCTCAAGATGCTGAATGCGTGAAGACACGCTTGGCTGAGAGATACCCAGAATTTCTGCGCTTTCACGGAAACTGTTGGTTTGCGCGACTGTGAGAAAGGCGTCCAGATCACCGGGCATTAAATTAATCAGATTCATAGATTAATTAATATAATAAAAGTATTTCTATTTCAATCGACCTTTCCTTAAAGTCCCAACTTGAAGCGCGAACACAAGAACCATGACAGACGGTGGAAGCATATTGAGCAACGCACGGGTACGCCGCCAACTGCTGGCCTAGAATGATCTGGTGCGCACCCACAGAATCTATGGCGGCATCACTGCCAGACTTTTAGGCACTTACAAAATCCCGTGGGTATTTGCGGTTTAATGACGAGGCATATGGATATGAAGAACAACAGCATGACCCCCGCTCAAAACAGTTTCGTCTGGCGATCGCTGCTTTACGTCCCTGCCAATAACGAACGTTTTATCGACAAGGCACATACCCGAGGCGCAGACGCCATTATCCTTGATCTCGAGGACAGCGTTCCCGAAACCGAACGTGCACGGGCCCGAGTAATGCTACCGGATGCCATCGCTTCTGTTACCCGGTCCGGTGCAGATGCGACGGTACGGATCAACCGGCCGCTCCGCCACATGGTCAAGGACGTCGAAGCCGCTGTGAAAGCCGGTGCCAAAGCGCTGTTCGTAACCAAAGTTGATGGTGCCGGACACCTCAAGCTTGTCGACGAACTGGTCGGCGAGATTGAGCGCGAAGCAGGTCGCCCTTATGGCAGCGTCAAACTGATCCCTATGCTTGAAACCGCAGACGCCTTTTTTCAAGCCCGCGACGTGGCCTGCGGCAGCTTCAGGAACGTCGGCATGAATCTCGGTGGCGAAGACTTTGCGCTTGATGTCGGCATGACCCCCGATACGGAAACCCTGATGCTGCCGAAACAAACGGTCGTCATCGCAGCCAAGGCGGCCCACATCATGGCCATGGGATTTATTGGCACCGTCGCCGACTACACGGACATGGAAGCCTTTCGCGCCACTGTGCGACGTTCCAGAAAATTCGGTTTCGAAGCGGCCAGTGTGATCCACCCATCCGGGGTGCAGATACTCAACGAAGAATTTACACCAGGCACCGATGAAGTGGCGCAGGCACGCAAGATCATTGCTGCCTATGAAACGGCCAAAGCAGATGGCATCGGCGCCATCAAGGTTGACGGCATGATGATTGATGTCCCCGTCGCCCTGCGCGCCGAACGACTGCTGGCGCGCTATGAAGCCATCATGGCGAAAAAAACAGCCTGAAAAACAAACCCGATACCTGCGGCTTCATTGAATTGTCTGAAACCGCCTGAGCATGACTGTAACCATAGGACCATACTGAAATGACCATACGTACCCGCCCTCTGAAAAATACTTTTGGATTTGAAGTTCTTGATGTCGATCTTTCCGATCTGGACGATGCGACGTTCGACGAAATTTACAAGCTGTGGCAACAAGAGCCGCTTTTGCTGTTCCGCCGTCAGAGCTTGAGCGAACGTCAACAAGTGGAATACAGCAAACGCTTCGGCGATCTGGATATCCTGGTGCGTGATGACATGATTTCCAAAGTTCATCCGGAAATCATCTATATCACCGCATTGAAGCGCCCTGACGGCGTATCCCTGGGCGGCCTCGGAACGCAGGAAATATACTGGCACCATGACCAGATCTATCGCCAGCGTCCCGCCAGCGGTTCCGTCTTCTATGCCGTCGAAATGCCGGAAGGCGAAGGCCAGACGTCGTGGTGTAATACCAAGCTTGGATACGAGACGATGCCGGACAATCTACGCAAACAGCTCGATGGTCGCCGTGCGACTGCGAAATACGGCATGAAAGCAGAATCGACAACACAACGCGATCTTGGCAACAACCCGGAAGCCATGAAGAAAATCAACGCGAAGACTCCGCCGGCTACGCACGATATTATTCTTGAGAACCCGGCAACCGGTCAGAAATCAATGTATCTGGATCCCAACAAGACCCTGTGCATCGAAGGCCTGAGTGAAGAAGAAAGCCAGGAACTGATTGAAGCCGTCAACCAGCACATGTTGCAGGACAAGTTCATCTATACGCATACATGGCGGAATGGTGATGTGATCATGTGGGACAACGCTCGTCTTTGGCATCGTCGTGAGGAATTTGATGCGTCCCTGCCACGCTTTGCACGACGCACAACGATTTTCCTGCGCCCTGAAGATTTTGCTGTCCCCGAACCGGGTCTGGCCTGAAGGACTGCCCCATGAGCACCGAGAAAAAAGCATCGCCGTTGGAAGGCTTGCGGGTTCTGGACGCCTCGACCGTCATCGCCGGACCAACCATTGGCATGCTGATGGGAGATTTCGGTGCCGACGTCATCAAGGTTGAGCATCCACGCGGTGACGTGCTGCGTGCGACCGGCTACCAGAAGGACGGGGTCGGGTTGTGGTTCAAGATGGCCAACCGTAACAAGCGATGCGTCACCCTGAATCTCGGTGCTGACAAAGGGCAGAACATCTTCAAGCAACTGATCAGGACAACCGATGTCCTGATCGAGAATTTTCGTACCGGCACCATGGAAAAATGGGGCCTTGGCTGGGAAGACCTGAAGGCGATCAACCCACGACTGGTGATGATCCGCGTAACCGGGTATGGCCAGACCGGCCCTTATCGCAACAGACCAGGATTCGGCACCATCGCCGAAGCTTTTTCCGGATTTGCTGCAGTCACCGGCACCCCTGAAGGCCCGCCGACACTCCCCAACTTCGGGCTTGCCGATGGCGTTGCCGCCGCTTATGGCACTTTTGCTGCGATGTTTGCGCTCTATCACCGCGATGCCAACAAATCGGGAGTCGGGCAATTTATCGACTTGTCAATTTACGAACCGCTGTTTCAGATCATGGGGCCGCAGCCGCTACAATTCGATCAACTGGGTGTCATCCAGCAGCGGATGGGGAACCGCTCAAAGAACAATGCGCCCCGTAACACGTATCAGACCAAAGATGGCCATTGGGTCGCCGTCTCGACCAATGCGCCTTCAATCGTCACGCGTGTCCTGACATTATGCGGCGGCAAAAAGGCTGCCGATGATCCGCGCTTCCAGACTCCGCAAGGCCGGGTCGAACATATCGATGAAGTGGACGGCATCGTCGCAGCCTGGGTTGCCAAACATGACCTCAGAACCGTGCTAGATGAATTTGAAAAAGCCGAAGCCGCTATCGGCCCTGCCTACACCATCGACCAGATTTTTGCAGACCCGCAATACCAGGCACGCGAGGACATCGTCGAAGTTGCCGATGAGGACCTCGGCACGCTTCGTATGTCCAATGCCTTTCCCTTCATGTCGGAAACGCCAGGTGTCGTGCGTCATGCCGGCGCCCGCAAAGGCCAACATAATGACGAAATACTCTGTGATGAACTGGGGCTTACGGCAAGCGAGCTCCAGGCTCTTAAAGATGAGGGCGTCGTTTAATCTTGTATCGAGCTGCTGCGAAACCCGTTGATGAAGGCGCACTCTGGGCGCTATTTCTTCAAGGTCGATAGAAAAAATGCATTAACATTCAGCGATTTTTGCGAATATCATTTGAGCTGTGAATCGTCGATAAATAGATTTCAGCGCAATGATCCGCAGGAACATCATGAACGAAACCCCATCAAACTGGTCTACGGACCGCCTTGCTGGCTGGACGGCAGAGCTTTCATTTGGCGACCTCCCGTCAGAGGTTGTCGCCAAGGTCGAGGATTGCATGCTGGATGCGATCGGTTGTGCGATCGCCGGCCTGGAAACGCCCGCCGCTCTGGCTGTAACCGGCATGGCGGCAAGCTGCTATCCGACCGGTCATTCAACCGTCTGGTTCAAGGACGCCCAGCTGAACAGCATCGGTGCGGCCTATGCCAATGCGTCAGCGACATCTGCGCTGGATATTGATGATGGTCATCGGCTCGCCATGGGCCATCCGGGGGCTGCGGTTATTCCGACAGCATTGGCCATTGCCGAAACGATCAAAGCCGATGGCAGGGATGTGATCGCGGCCATTGTTGCTGGATACGAGATCGCTGTCCGGCTGGGTCATGCTGAAATCAGGAAACCCTATCATACTGGAAACTGGTCAGGGTTTGGTGCCGCTGTTGCCGCCGCAAGATTGATGCGCCTGGATCGCAAACAGATCATGCATACGCTTGCCATCACCGCGTATCACAGTCCCAGGCTCACCGACCTGACGCAGTCCAAATTCATGGGCTCAGACGTCAAAGAGTCGATACCATGGTCGGTGGTCACCGGGATGTCGGCCGCAGAACTGGCCATGCGCGGGTTTACCGGATGCCGCGATGCGTTGGACCTGCAAGGCCGTTTTGATCCGGAAGTCATCGGTGCCGGTCTCGGTGATGGCTTCAAGATCATGGGGACGTACTTCAAGAAGTATTCGGTTTGCCGTTGGGCGCATACGTCAATTTCGGGGTTGGCCGAGATCATGCGTGAACAGGGCCTGGCTGCGGCTGATCTGAAAAGTGTCAGCGTCGACACCTTCGGTCAGGCTGCGGCGTTGAACAACAGCGCCGATCCGGACAACATCATCAGCGCCCAGTACAGTCTGCCTTATACCATGGCCTTGGCTGCGGTGTATGGTGAGGATGCCGTTTCGCCGCTTACGGACGCGATGATCGGCATGCCGGATGCGGTACAACTTGCCCAGCGGATTGCGATCAACCACGCGCCTGAAATGGATGCCCATCTGCCGAGCCGGACGCCGGCACGCATTACGGTCGAGACGGCAGACGGACGCTTCGAAAAAACCTTGATCACGGCTTGGGGTGATTCCGGCGGCGAAACGGGACGTGCCGATTACCGTGCTAAATTCTGCATGCTGGCCGGGCGGACGCTGAGCAGCGCCCATGTCGATCAAATCATTGATGCCGTTGGAAGAATTCGGACGGGGGATATGCAGGCGCTGTCACGTGCCCTGTTTTCCGGGGTATCGGATGCGGTCAGGAGGGCTGTGTGACATTCGATCAGATTGAGACGTTCTATCTGGATTGCGACACTCGGCACATACCGTCAGGCCGCCGAACGTTTGAATGCCACGCAGCCGACCTTGTCGGCACGGATTGCGACGCTGGAGAGCCGGCTCGGGGTCGCCCTGTTCGACCGGACAGGCCACCGCGTCGCACTGACACCGGAAGGCCGGCAATTCCTGATTTATGCCGAACGACTCCTGCAAACGCGGGATGAAGCGCTGCACGCGCTCGGTGGTGGTGATGAAGTGACCGGCATTTTCCGTATCGGTGCTGCCGACACCATGGCGATCACATGGGTGCCTGGTTTTCTCCAGCATCTCAGGCAGGCATGCCCGCGTGCGACGTTTGAACTGAATATAGCGCCTTCACATCAACTACGCGAAGATCTGCTGCAGCGGCATATCGATATCGCGTTCATGGTCGGTCCGGCAGCGCATGCCGATATCATCAACACGCCGCTCTGTACCTGTCCGATGGTTCTGACCGCTTCACCGTCTCTGGGCTTGCCGAAAGGGAAGGTCAGCATCGAGACATTGGCCAGTCACGAGATTTATACGTTCGACAGACTGACGCGGCCCTATCATCAGTTGCGTCAGCACCTGAACGAGACCGGCAGATCAGCAATCCGGCTGAGCCCGGTTAACTCGCTACAGGCTATTGTTCTGATGGTCGAAAAAGGCCTCGGTGCCGGTGCCGTGCCGCTTTGTGTGGTCGAGGATAAAATTGCTTCGGGCGTGCTGGTCGAGATCAAGAGCGACATTTCTCTCCCCGATATTCACTTCACCATCGGCTATGTTGCAGGTCCCGGTGTTAATGCTTCTGCGGCGGTGGGCAAGCTGGCGTTAGAGCATTTGCGGGCTTTGGGATCGACAAAATCAATAGAAATTTATGATGTAAATTGATCTTAAATATCGATTTGATCAATCAAACATCGCGCTGTAATCCATACTCGACAGTGATAGAAAGGGCGACAGCGCATGGCATGGCGAGCTGGAACGGATATCGGTGGGACCTTCACCGATATTGCTTATATTGATCAGGAAGGTTTTCTGTTCACCGAGAAAGTTCCCTCAACGCCGGATAATTACGGTCGCGCCGTGGTCGACGGGCTTGGTGGGTTGGCCGTAAAGCAATCACTTGACCCTTCGAGTTTGAAGGAAATGGTGCATGGCTGCACCGTTGCGACGAACGCTATTCTGGAAGGCAAAGGGGCACGGACGGCGCTGGTGACGACGGCAGGGTTTCGCGACGTACTGGAACTCAGACGCATTCGTGTGCCGCGGTTGTACGAGCCGCTTTATCAGAAACCCTCTCCACTGGCGCCCAGAAATCTCCGCTTTGAAGTCGAAGAGCGGATCGGTGCCAACGGTGGCATCATTCGACCGTTGAACGAAGAGGATGTCATCTTGGCGGCCGACGCCATTCGTGCTGCATCGGTAGAAGCGGTTGCCGTGTGTTTCCTGCATTCCTATCGCAACCCGGAACATGAACGACGGGCGGGCGAAATGCTGCGGGAAATGCTGCCCGGTCTTTTCATCACCCTGTCGATTGATATCCTGCCGCAAATCCGTGAATACGAGCGCACGTCGACAACGGTCATCAATGCCTACGTCGGCCCACCGGTCAGGCGTTATGTCGACAGCATGGCCACCGATCTTGCGTCATCGGGCATGAACGCAGACATCATGATCATGCAATCGTCAGGGGGCACCGTTGGTTCCAACGCGGTCATGGAAAAACCGGCGCAGATCATCGAATGCGGCCCGGCCGCCGGTGTCGTAGGTGCCGCCTACCTGTGCGAAAAACTGGGCATCGCCAGCGCTATCACTTTCGATATGGGCGGGACGACGGCCAAGGGGTCGCTGATCGAGGATGGATCGCTGATCTATGCCGAGAACTACGAAGTCGGCGCATCCATGAGTACGGCCGGCACCATTGCCGGTGGTGCCGGGTATGCGTTGAGCTTGCCGGTTATTGATATCTCGGAAGTCGGCGCGGGTGGCGGCTCGATTGTCCGTATTGATCGTGCCGGTGCCATCAAGATCGGCCCCGAAAGTGCGGGCGCGGTACCGGGGCCGGCGTGTTATGACGCCGGCGGCACGGCGCCGACCGTGACCGATGCGAATGTCGTGATCGGATTCCTCAATCAGACCGGCCTTGCCGGCGGCACGGTACCGATCCAGGCAGACCTCGCCCGCCGGTCCATTGGAGAGGTTGTGGCAAACCCGCTCGGCCTCGAATTGCTGCAAGCAGCCTACGGGGTGCACGAAGTCGCCAATGCAACGATGGTCCGCGCGCTCAAGGCTGTGACCACCTATCGCGGACGGGACCCCCGTGATTTCGCCATCATCGCGTTTGGCGGAAACGGTGGCGTGCATGGTGCAGGCATGGCCAGAAGCCTTGAGGTTCGCCGCGTCATTGTTCCACCGGCGGCTGGTGTATTCAGTGCCGTCGGGCTGTTGCTGGCGAAGCGCTCTGTTACGGTTGTCGGTGCGTTTCCAGCCTTACTTTCGACGATCTCGGGTGACGACATTACGCCCCTGCAAGCTACGCTGGAGCAACAATCCTGCGGGCTGCTCAATCTGGGCAGGGATGCTGCGAATTTTGAATACGCTCTCGATATGCGCTACATCGGCCAGGCCTTTGAATTGAGCATCCCGTTTGCAGGTATGGCGTTCTCGCCGCAAGTCAAATCTGCATTGCGCGAAGCCTTTGAAGACGAACACGAACGACGTTTCGGGCACAAGTTTGATCAGGAAAACCATGTTGAGATCGTCGCCCTCAAGGTAACAGCAACGGCCCGGGACAGCGCCACGCCGACGAGGCTTCGGGCGCACAAACCAACAGCGGCACCGGCAATGCGCGCGGCTTATTTTGGCTCCACTTTCGGTCTTATGCAGACCCCGGTTATCACGCGCGGCGAGCTTTCCGACACGCCACGGCAAGGGCCGCTGATCGTCGAAGAGTACGAAGGAACAACCGTCGTGCCGCCGGATGCGACGGCACATCTGGACGCATTGGATAACATCGTGATCGATCTGGAATACGGACGATGAGGGACGATATGGCGCAGGAAAATACCACCGACCCGTTTCTGCTTGAGGTGCTTCGCAATGCCTTCGATACCATTGCCGAGGAAATCACGCTGACCATCATCCGGACGGCGTACTCGCAGATTGTCCGGGATTCCCTCGACTTCTCAACGGCACTTTGCGATGCCGAAGGACGGACGCTCGCTCAGGGGTTATGCACCCCCATGCATCTCGGCAGTTTTCACGATGCGCTGATGAACATGATCAAGGTCATCGGCGACGACATTCACGAAGACGACTATTACATCATGAATGACCCGTATGCGGCAGCGGGTCAGCATCTCCCTGATATCTATGTGGTCAAGCCGGTGTTCATTGGCGATACCCTCAAGGGCTGGTCTACGACTCTCGCCCACCATTCCGATGTTGGTGGCATCGTTGCCGGTTCCAACGCCCTCGGTGCTACCGAAATCTGGCAGGAAGGGCTTCGCCTGCCGGTCCTGAAACTGGTCGACAAAGGTGTCCGGAATGAGACCCTCTGGCAGATCATCGGCCTCAATGTACGTACGCCTGAACTTGTGTATGGTGATCTGCAGGCGCAAATGGCGGCCTGCGCCATCGGTGCCAGGGGCATGCAGAAGCTCTATGCCCGCTATGGCATCCCGATCATCGATCAGGCGATCGCGGATTTGAACGATTACACCCGCAGGCTTGCCGAAGCTGAAATCTCGGACATTCCGAACGGCACGTACCGGTTTACCGATCACATCGATGGTATTGGTGATAACCCGGTGCCGATCATCCTCGCCGTCACCGTGACGGTTCTGGACAAGCGGATCATTGTCGATTGGACCGGGTCTTCGCCACAGGTCGAAGGCGGCGTCAATTCGACGTTCCCTTACCAAGGCGTGCGCCTATGCGGCGCTGCGTTCTGTGATGCGCGCGGATATTCCAAACTGTCACGGATTTACGGATGTCGTCGAGGTCCGTGCACCCGAAGGGACCGTTGTCCGCCCGGTGTCACCGGGACCATGTGGCGCCAGAGGGATCACGGGTTACAGAATGATCGACTGTTTGTTCGGCGCATTGGCGCAAGCCGTGCCGGAGCGCGTGACGGCTGACGGTTCGGGCGGATCAACCCTGCCGACAATATCCGGCAGTATTGGGGGCAAGCCCTACATATTCTGTGAAACGGCGATGGGCACGTGGGGTGCCAGCGCCGGCGGTGACGGTCAGGAAGGCGTGCCGCATATCGGCGCAAACCAGTCGAACGTGCCGGTGGAAATGATCGAGGCGGCGTACCCTATCCGGATCGAGCGTTACGGCTTTGTCGCCGATACCGGCGGTGCGGGCAAGCACCGGGGCGGCCTCGCGATTGAGCGCAACTACCGGGTACTGTCCGACAGGGCCTTGCTGAATGTACGCTCCGACAAAAGGGCATTTCCGCCGCATGGGCTTTATGAAGGCAAAGAGGGTGCACCTTCGATGAACATCCTCAGATCCGGTACCGATGCACGAGTTCTCCCGGTTTTGCTCAGTGAACCGGTACCGATGAAGAAAGGGGATATCTTTTGTCACCAGATGGCGAGCGGTGGTGGCTACGGAGCAGCATTTGAACGAGATCCCGCCCTGGTGCTGAACGACGTGGTTCAGGGCAAGGTCACGATTGGCGGCGCTGAGCGCGATTATGGTGTGGCCATCATTCCTGCGGACCAGGGTTACGTCGTTGATAAAAAGAAAACCGCCTTGCTGCGGGATGCTCAGGTGCCGCAACCCCTGTCTGTTTGAAGCGTGAATTACCAAAGTTAGCGCTTTTCAGCCCAATGCCACTGGCCGGTGTTGGACATATTTCAATGTTTTTACATGGCTGTTCTTCCCAGTAAAAGCCGCGCTGAAGCGGCCGAATCAAGCAAGTTGGAGACCCACATTTTTTACTTTCTTTAAGTCCTGATATGCCATATGACTGATATATCAATAAACGTTCTTCAGTATATAAACAGCAAGTAAGCTGAGCCGACTTAATAGGTTTGCTGTGGAACGGGGAGGGGTGATGAAGACATATACAGGCACGCGAACGATTGATGGTCTCGTGGTGATGGTGGACGGTGTGACACTGCCTGACCATCGCGCCATTAAGCAATACACCGACACTGGTTTTGAGTGGGGTTACCCGGGGGATTCGCCCCGGCAACTGGCGTTGGCCATTCTGTTCGACCATCTCGGCGTCGCGTCCGAGGCCATCGCGGCTGTCGAAACGTTCATGAAAAAAGTCGTGGCCGTTCTGGATAACGACTGGGTTTTGACGTCCGAGCAGATTGATAAGCAACTGAAATCACAGAACGGCACTTGAGTGCATCGAATATTGACCACTGCTTAAACCCGCGGGCAGGGGGCTGAGTGAGGCGAATTTTGGTCTCGATAAAGCGGGAACGGAAGCATCCAAACAAGGGGAACTCACGATGAAAATAATGAAAAAGCTACCCGCTTATGGAGCAGTAGCAGCTCTGTTTGCAGCAACGCTCGCCGCATCGCCGGTCACGGCTGCCGAACATGAATGGAAAATGGCGACCAGCTGGGGTGGCGGTCCATTGATGGACATCGGTGCAAAGGCATTCGCAGAGAAAATCAAGCTGCTGACCGATGGCCGGATCGAAGTCCAGGTCTTCACGGGCGGCACGCTCGGCAAAGCGCTCAACGTTACGGAAACCGTAAAGAACGGCATCGCTCAGGCGGGTCATACCTGGATGGGCTACGACTGGGGCAAGGATAAAACGGCTGTCGTATTCGGCGGGTTTGCCGGTTCCATGGACTCCGAGCGGATGCTGCACTGGATTTATGAAGGTGGCGGTCTTCAGATGTGGCGTGATTTCCGTATGGAAGGAGATGGCGTCGTCTCGATGCCGCTGTTCATCCGTACCGCAGAAGCCTTTCTGCATTCCCGCAAGCCCGTTCGGACAATGGACGACCTCAAGGGTCTGAAGTTGCGGACGGCCGGGGCCTGGCTCGAAATTTCCAAAAACATGGGGGCTGCACCGGTGACGACGCCGGGTGCAGAAGTGTATACCGCCCTTGAGCGTGGCACGATTGATGCGACCGAGTGGGGAACGCTTTATGAAAACATCTCATCGGGTTTCCACAAGGTCGCCAAGTACGTCATTATTCCGGGCGTTCACCAGCCGGTTGCACCGTTTGAGTTGATCATCAACAAGGATTCCTGGGCCAAACTGTCTGACCGCGACAAGAAGCTGGTCGACGAAGCCGCCAAGATGGTGACTTTCGAAAGCTGGACAAAAATTGGTGACGAAGACGCCAAGGCGCTGGCTTTCTATCGTTCCCAGGGTAACGAGGTTATCGAACTCAGTGTTGAAGTTCAGCAGAACGTGAAAAAGGCTGCCATGGAATGGGCTGCTGCCGTTTCTGCCGAGAACCCCTGGTTCAAGAAGGCCTATGACAGCCAGCTTGCTTATGAGGAACTCTGGAAAGACGCGTCACGCTATCGTAACGTCGCAGCGCCGGCGAAATGATTTTGTGAACTCCCACTATTGCACCGGGAGTTGGATACCTCCCGGTGCAATTCCTTTCAGGGGGAACCATGATCATGAAATCCATTTTATCCATAATTGACAAAAGCTCGGGCGGTTTGGGGATCCTTGCGGCGTGGATCGTGCTGCCGCTGATATTCGCGACGGTCTATGAGGTTTTGTCCCGATATCTTTTCAATGCGCCGACAATCTGGGCGTATGAAGTGGGATATATGGCGACCGGCGCCAATTTCCTGCTCGGTACGGCATTCGCTTTGCGCGAAAAATCTCACATTCGGATTGATGTCGCTTACATGCATTTCCGCCCACGCACAAAGGCGCTTGTCGATGTGCTTGGCTATACATTCCTGATGTTGCCGTTTGGCTACTGGTTATCCTATCGATTGGGAGTTTACGCATTTGATGCTTATTTATCTGGCGATCATTCAGGCGAATCTGCCTGGAATCCCATCATCTGGCCCTATCGGACAGTGTTCTTCGTGGGCATCTTCATGCTGACATTGCAATGCACGGCTGAGTGGGTTCGTGCCCTGAAAGCGTTTTTCGCTGCCAATAATCAAGACGAGCCTGTTGATCATGGGTGATTACATATCGCTGCTGATGTTTCCGGCGATCCTGAGCGTCCTGTTTATGGGATTTCCGGTTGCGCTCTCGCTGATGGGGGTTGCTCTCGTCTTTGGCTTGATCGCCTTCGGTCCGGCAACTCTTTATCTGTTCGTCGAAAAAGTCGACGACGTGGCATCCAACTTTGTTTTGGCGGCTGTGCCTTTGTTCGTCTTTATGGGCTCGATGCTTGAGCGTTCAGGCATTGCCGAGCGCCTGTTTGAAGCCGTGCACATCTGGACCAAGAAGCTGCCGGGTGGCCTTGCCATCGGCACGATCGTCATGTGCGTGATCTTTGCCGCATCGACGGGCGTGATCGGCGCGACAGAAACCGTCGTCGGTTTGCTGGCGATCCCGGTGATGATGAAATACGCCTACGACAAAGGTCTGATTTCCGGCACGATTTGCGCCGGTGGCTCCTTGGGTACGATCATTCCGCCTTCTGTCGTCGTTGTTGTGCTGGGGCCGGTTGCGGACGTATCGGTCGGCGATCTGTTCATGGGTATGGTGTTCCCGGGACTGATCATGTCGAGCTGTTATATTCTGTATATCCTGATCCGCTGCACCCTGCGGCCTGGCGACGGTGCGAGAATCACCGCTGATGAACATCACATGGAATGGGCGGAGAAGATTCGCATCACGCTCAGCGCGTTGTTGCCGCCGGTGCTCCTGATTTTTGCGGTGCTGGGTTCAATCATGTTTGGTTGGGCAGCGCCGACCGAAGCTGCCGGCATGGGGGCTTGCGGCGCCATCATCCTGACGTTGTGCTATCGGACGTTCACTTTCGGCATTCTGCAGGAAGCGTTGATCAAGACGGTCAAGGTGACATGCATGATCATGTTGATCTTGCTCGGCGGCAGTATGTTCTCAGGGGTCTTTATCGGTGCCGGTGGCGTTGCCCTGACCACGGATCTGATCAACGCAACCAATCTGCCACCATGGGTGACGCTCGGGATGTTCCTGGGGATCAGTTTCCTTGCCGGTTTTATCCTGGAATGGATATCTATCTTGTTGATTTTCATTCCGGTCTTCATACCGATCGTCAAATCAATGGGGTTCGACCCTGTGTGGTTCTGCATCCTGTTCCTGATCATTATTCAGACCAGTTATCTGACGCCACCGATGGCACCGGCGATCTTTTATCTGCGTGGCATCAGCCCGCCTGAAATTAGCATACAGGACATGTTCAGAGGGGTGATCCCCTTCATCATCCTTCAGATTATAACCCTGTTCATTGTCATGGCCTTTCCGCAGACGGTGCTCTGGCTGCCCGCCAAAGTGCTTGGCTTCAATTAGGAGGACGAAATGAAAGTCGAAGACATTCTTTCCATAAAACCCGTGATCCTAAAACAAGAGCAACGGGAATTCTATTTCGAGAACGGCTACCTGCTTCTCGAAAAAGCGATCAACGATGAATGGCTCGAAAAGTTACGCGCAACCGTTGACGAACTGGTTGAGGAAACGCGTCCGCTGACAAAATCCGACAAGAAATGGGATCTGGAACCCAATCACAGCCATGATGATCCCAGATTGCGCCGCTTGTCTTCGCCGAACGATCACCATCAGACGTTCTGGGATTATGCGTCAGGATTGCCGATTGTCGACATTGTCGCCGATCTGGTCGGTCCCGATGTGAAATTTCATCACTCCAAGCTCAATTTTAAATGGGCCAAGGGTGGCGAAGAAGTGAAGTGGCATCAGGATATCCAATTCTGGCCGCATACCAATTACACGCCGCTCACCGTCGGCACCTATCTTTACGACTGCGATGACACGCAAGGGCCGCTCGGTATCATTCCGGGTAGCCATGCAGGTGATCTCTATGATCAGTACGACACCAAGGGCAAATGGACGGGATGTTTGTCCGATAAGGATTCCGCTTCACTCGATGCCGAAAAAGCCGTCTATCTGCCGGGGCCGGCCGGATCGTTGACCATTCACAACTGCCGGACAATTCATGGCTCCAAGCCGAACCGCTCGAATGCGGGGCGGCCCTTGCTGCTGAACGTTTATTCGGCGGCAGATGCCATTCCGTACACGCACAATCCACTGTATTCCAAGTATGATCAGGCGATTGTTCGCGGCGAGCGGGCGCGTTGGGCCGATCACGACCCCAGGCCGTGCCTGATGCCGCCGGATTGGGGTGGTAACTATTCATCGATTTTCGCTCTGCAGCAGGGCGAGCAGACGGGGATGATGTAAGAGCGGCTATATTGGATAATTATTGAACTAATGATGTATCAATGATATATCACAGTTAATCGGATCAACGGGCACCGTTCTGATTGCGGGATGATGCCGATACTCAGCAGTGAGAGGATTCAGTCATGATGACAGCACGCCAAACCAACTTCCGTCAGGTATACCGTTCGCGTATCGCCGGCTGGTACAACGGTCCCGTCCATGTGGTGGTGATCTATACCATCGGCTTTACCGCACTTTGGATTTATGCGCAGTTCATCAATGACCCGACCTGGCTGGAATGGTCGATCATTCCGGCGACGTTCCTGATGTGCAATATTTTCGAATGGTTCCTGCACAAGTACGTCATGCACCGCCCGCACAACAACCCGGGTTTGCGTGCGATCTACGAACGCCACACCCTGAACCATCACCAGTTCTTTACGGATCAGGAAATGCGGTTTCGCGATCACAAGGATTGGCGCGTAACGTTTTTCCCGCCCTATGCGCTTGTGGTTTTCATCCTGATGTCATCGGTCGGCGTCCTGGTGCTGAATCTGATCGCGACGCAGAACGCCGCATGGCTGTTCATCTCGGCGACGACATCCATGTATCTGATTTACGAGTTCATGCACTTCTGCTGCCACGTCGACGAGAACGCGTTCGTGCGCTGGTGTCCGCTGGTCAATACGCTGCGCCGCCATCACACCGCGCATCACAACGACAAGATCATGATGGAGCGTAATATGAACCTGACGTTTCCGATTGCCGATTGGCTGTTCGGGACCTCGGACCTCGACCGCGGATTGCTGGGCCATCTGTTCAATGGCTACAACACGGATCACCTGAAGAAGGATTTGCGGGCAATCCCGTTGCGTCCGGATGAAGCTGCCGCCTCTCCGATGCCGGCCGAGTAACCCCTGATCTTTAGGAGCCGAAAAGAATGCCGGTAAAAATCAAAGTGTTTATCTCGGTGCTGGCGTTGCTCGTTGTTGGCGGGTTTGCCTACATGAACCTGAACGACGGCAACGAAAAGGTTGGCTATGTCGGTTTGGGCCTGGCTGCTCTGATGGTACTGGCGATGTGGATTTTCCCGGAAACAGGCAAGGTCCGCCGGGTTCCAGAGAAGTCCTGACGTTAACGGAGCTGTTCAAACTCGTTCAGGCGTTGACGGTGGACCGGGTGAAGGCCTCAACGTAATCGACGAGCTGATCGCTGGCATCAGCGGCAGCATCGGCCTTGCCGGCGGCAATTTGGCGGGCCAGATTTGCATGCAACCGTGCCGTCAGCGGCAGGTCCGCCGTCTCTCTGTAATGCATATACCAGAACCTTCTGGACAGACCGTGCATCAGGGCGATTGCCCGGTTGGCATATTCATTGTGTGCCGCACTGGCCATCAGCTTGTTCAATTCGTCGTCATAGCGCATGAAGGCCATGTCGTCGTTATCTTTGGACGCTTTTTCAATGCCGTCGGCAATTGCCGCGAAAGCCTGCTTTTCGCCGGGAGTGGCGCGTTGTGCCGCGGAACGGGCGATCAAACGCTCTAATTCGCGGCGGACCTCCAGCAATAATAATTGTTTGCGTGGATTGATATCGGAAACAAGGATGCCTTTGCGTGGCAGGATCAGTACCAGCCCTTCGCGTGCCAGACGCTGCAGGGCTTCACGAATCGGTGTGCGTCCGATCTTTAATTCCTGAGAAAGTGCAACCTCTGACAAGACCTCGCCAGGCTCAAGGCGTAACGTGACGATCATCTCCTCAAGCACGGAGTAGGCTTTGTCAGTCAGGCTTTCCGTACGTTTGGCGGTCAATTTTCGGTCCATCTTTTGGGCAAGTACGGATTTAGCCATCAATCACCTTTGGTTCAAATCGCTCGGCAATTCAAACTATAGCTGTTTTCTCTTTTCTACCAGAGTCAGGAATTTTTCGTACTGGGCTTCATCGACACCGTAGGTGTGATCGTCATCCGGGAATGCGCCTTCTTTGACCTCGCGGACATATTCACTGATGCCGCTGACGGCGACCTCGGTCAGTTTGGCATAGCGTTTGGTGAACTTGGGTTTGAAATCGGTAAAG
This sequence comes from uncultured Rhodospirillales bacterium, assembly GCA_965284225.1. Taxonomy (GTDB): domain Bacteria; phylum Pseudomonadota; class Alphaproteobacteria; order Rhodospirillales; family Casp-alpha2; genus UBA4479. The sequence goes on along the minus strand of CBDIRN010000001.1, from coordinate 1,066,839 downwards.
ACGCCAAGCAGGTCGTAACACAGAAGGATTTGGCCATCCGTCCCGACACCGGCGCCGATGCCGATGGTCGGTATCTCAAGCTGCTTTGAAATGACTTCGGCGATTTTGCCGGGGACCGCTTCGAATTCCAACATGAAGCAGCCTGCGTCCTGAATGGCCAGTGCGTCTTCGAGAATCTTGAAGGCATCATCGGCCGTGCGGCCCTGGATTTTAAAACCACCGAACATCGCGACAGTATGGGGCGTCAGGCCGATGTGGGAGGCTGTCGGTATGCCTGCATCGACGAGAGCTTTGAGGATATGTGCCTGACTTTTGCCGCCCTGGGGTTTGACGGCATCGACACCGGCGTCCTGCATGAAGCGCGTCGCATTGACCAACGCCCGGTCAACACTGTTGTAACTCTGATATGGCATGCACCCGAGCACAAACGTGTTGCGTGCACCACGGCGTACAGCCTGTGAATGCAGGACCATCATATCCATGGTTGCCGGGATCGTGTTGGGGTGGCCGTGTGCGATCATGGCGAGGCTATCGCCGACGACGGCAACATCTACGCCGGCCATCTCGGCCCACTGCGCTGATGTGTAATCAGGCACAGACATGTAGACCATCTTTTCGCCGGTGTGTTTTGAGTTGCGAATTTCCGTGATCGTGCGTTTTTTTCGCTCTGGCGTTGATGTTTCAGCCATGGTTTCCCCCACTAATATGATTATAATATATTTCACAAATGTTATGGTTCGCACCCACTACGGTCAAGCATATCGACCGTAAAAATGCATCCGGTTGCCGTCCAGAGTTGAAAATAGAAGTAAAAGAGTGAGGGCTATCCGCGTTCTAAATTCAAGGGGTCACCGAACGGCCATTCCTTCCAAACTCAATCGGAAGAAGGTGGTTTTGTCTGCGGATGTTTCAAGTGTCAGATTGCCGTTCATCGCGCGCATGATGGCAAGGCTGATCGGCAGGCCGAGCCCGGCACCGTGATTACTGCCACCGCGAATGCCACGGGCAAATTTGTCGAAAATTGAACCGGATATTGTCGCCGGTACACCCCCGCCGTTATCTATGATATCAATCTGAACGAACCCATCGACAAGTGTGGTGCGAACCAGAATCTCGGGTTGTGGTGCCGTATTGTACTTAACCGCATTCGATAACACGTTGATCAGAACCTGACGCAGACGGTCCTCGTTCGCGTTAATTCTGAGCGGTCCTGCGGCGAGATCCGTCTTTACCTCGACACCGGCAGTGCGCGTCATGCCGGATACGGTTTCCAGGGCCGTACTGACGGCGACGTTTGCATCCATCGGCACCAGGATCAGTTTCGATATGCCGGCTTCGAGCCTGTTGATGTCGAGGATTTCATCAAGCAGTCGCGTAAGCCGCAGACTTTCATCGTGGATGATGGAAACGAACCGCTCCTTTTCAGTGTCAGTAATTTTCTGACCATCCATCAGGATTTCTGAAAATGACCGGATCGATGTCATCGGCGTGCGCAATTCATGACTGACCTGACTGAGAAACTCGTCTTTTTGTGCATCCAGTGTCCTGAGCCGCAGGTTGACGTCCCTGAGCTGCTGCGCCGTTTTCTCCAGCTCGGCCGATTTTTCCTCAAGCTGGCGTGATGTTTCGATTACCTGCTGCGTTTCATCCGCGATATCGATCAGTTCCGTAATGCTGACCGTCTGTCCGCCGGCAATCCGCGTCACCATGGCATGAGCCGATGCCGCGCCGATCGAGCCTGCCAACTCGCGCTCAAGCCGGGTAACGACCATGTCTGTGGCGTGTGGCAATCCCGTCTCGACGCCCTGAATTGCGGCCATCTCATCAAACAGCCTTTTGGCCGGATCGGCGCCGAGAATGCGCTGTGCCAGAATGAACAAATCCTCGGAGTCGGCGATTTCAGCCGAGATATTTGATGTCGAACCTGACGTAGATTTGTAGACATCGACAAAGAGTGTTGCCTGAAGCCGCTCCAGAACATCGGGGGTCGTCAGACTTGAGACGACGACAAAACTCAGGACATTCACGCCGACACTCCAGACAACCGCATGCACCAGCGGGTCCAGATTGTTCATGCCGAACAAGGCTTGGGGACGCAGCAACTCTATGCCAAACGGGCCATATGCCAGAACATCGGCGTTCAACAGAAACTGACCGCCAAAACTTGGCAGGAACAGGGTATAGGCCCACAGCCCGAAACCAATGATCAGGCCGACGATGGCACCGCTCCGGGTCGCGCTGCGCCAGAAGATGCCGCCGATCAGGCTTGGCAGGAATTGTGCGACGCCGACGAAGGCGATCAGGCCGATAGCGGCCAGCGCATCCGAACCACCGCTGAAATAGAAATACAAAAACCCGAGCCCGAGGATGGCGGCAATGGAGAACCGTCGCGATGTCAGGAGTAAATTTCTGACGTCGCCGCTGATGGCCTGACTGGTAGGCAATAGCTTGAGTACCACGGGCATCACGATGTGGTTTGAGACCATTGTCGAGGCGGCGATGGCGGCAACGATCACCATCGATGTCGCTGACGAAAACTCCGCCGAGAAAGGCCAGCATCGCCAGGCTGTTCATATGTTCAGACAAAGGCAGTGTCAGAACGTACAGATCGGGATTGGATCCGGCCGGCATCACATCCTGACCGACCAGCGCAATCGGCACGATAAAGATCGTCATGCCGAGCATATACAAAGGGAAAAGCCATGATGCAGTCGCAAGATGACGCTCATCGATGTTCTCGACAACCGTCACCTGAAATTGTCTGGGCAGACAGATCACGGCAGTTGCCGAAAGAAACGTCAGGGTTACCCATTTTGCCCCGAAGATATCACCGCTGCCGTGGATTGCCTCGGCGCTGACGCCGGAGAAGACATCTCCCGGTCCGTTTGCGACAATGAAAGTGGCGAAAATGCCGACCGCGATCAGCGCCAGGAGTTTAACGATGGCCTCAAGCGCAATGGCTGCGACCACGCCGTGATGGCGCTCGTTGGCATCAAGGTTGCGCGTGCCGAACAGGATCGCGAAAAGAGCCATGCCGGCGGCGATCCAGAATGCTGTCGTCGTGCCGTCATTGTCACCGGCGATGACCTGATAGCTGTTGGTCACAGACTGCAATTGCAAGGCGATATAAGGTGTAATCGCGATCACGGCGATCACAGTCACCAATACGGCGAGGCTTGGGCTTTTGCCGTATCTGGAAGAAATCAGATCGGCAATCGACGTGATTCTGTGTGCCCTGCCAATCCGCACCAGCTTGCGCAGCAGCCACCACCAGCCGATGAAGACCAGTGTCGGACCCAGATAAATGGTGATGAATTCAAGGCCGCTTCGGGCCGCGGATCCGACCGCGCCGTAGAATGTCCAAGATGTGCAATAGATCGAAATGGACAAGGTATAGATGACCGAAGATTGCAGCCAGCGGATCGGTTTACGGCGGGTCCGCCGGTCGACAATAAAAGCGACGGCGAACAGCAATGCGACATATCCCAGACAAACGAACAGAAGGATATTTACGGAAAGCATCAGCCTGGCGTATCCGCTTCACCTTTGCGGGCAACCAGTTTGTCACTGTCACGCAGAGGTTTTGCCAGCAGAGCCGCGCCGACAATCAGCAACGCCCAGACACCGAACAGGTAAAGGAGGGCAAACGGTAAGCCGAAAAAAGTCTCGCCGATGAGCCCGACCTGTACCATCGGCGGCATCAGGAAAGCGATGCCGACCAGCAGCAAAGCGATTGATCGGTCACGAATTTTTCGGCGGGCAAGTTGCAGGTCTGGATGATCTACCATGGCCAGTCCGACCGATCAGGTTGTTCGTTTCATGGCGAGTTCGCCGATGGCATTGACGATTTCGGCGTTCGCGAACGGTTTGGTAATGAACATATTGGCGCCGCACTTAAAGGCCGTTTCCCGGTCTTCCCGCTGACCCTTTGCGGTCAGCATCAGAACCGGCAAATTCCTGGTCCCCGGCGCTGCACGTAATCGGCGCAGAATTTCATAGCCATCCATGTCAGGTAACATGACATCAAGAACCAGTACGTCCGGCGGTGTTTGCAATGCGGACGCCAGCGCCTTCGGGCCCTGAGTTTCGACAGAAACATCATATCCTGCCCGCTCAAGCAGAAATCGTAATGACGTCAGAATGTTTGCTTCATCTTCTGCAAGCAGAATACGCGCGGCCATTTTCCGTGCTCCCTCCCGGAATTCGCTCGTCTTGTGCAAGCTTTGGTGGGGATTAGAGGCTAAATTATCCGAGGCTTCAATCCAAGAGTTGCCTGCGGCACTGTGTTAGTGATTGGTCAGCGGATCAACAACGCGGTGCGGGCAGGTTGCGCGAGGACACAGCCGGCAACTCGGACCGACCTCTTCCAGTCTGGTTTCGTTGTCCGGTGCATAGACGGTATCGTATGCATCATCCTCGCTCATCACGATCATGTCCGTGACATAGTGGCGGGGATTTCTGAATTCGATTTTACCCTGATTGAACGCCTTGGCGACGAACACGAAGCGGGCACCGGATGGGAAAATGACGCGCTGCCTGAACATGGTTTCGGGCGATTGCTGGGCGCGAAATAAAATCCAGAGCGGGCAGGCGGCGGCGTAACGCGGCACCGGCATCCGCTCAAGCCCATGCATCCGGATGATCGTCCCGGCGGCATTGGCGCGAAAATATCCGAACGTCGGCGCGTTCTCCGCATTGGGTATTGCCGTCAGTCGATGGCAGACGATATCCATATCGCATGAGAAATGCTCCGCAAGCGCTTCGATGTCGTACCGATTGGCAAGCGCGGCGTCCTTGAATTCCTGGAGCGGCAGAAGAATCGCTGCAATCGCATAACTCTTCAACATGTCAGCGGCCCTTGCCTTGCCGGCCGACGTTTCAATTTGGGGTTGGCCGGCAATGATCTCGTCAATGACACCGGTCAGTTTTTGATCGGCAAGTGTCCCGGCGAGTTCACGTCTTTGCCCCCGACGATTTTCATGGGCCTCGGCGATCAGGTTGTTGCTGGCTTGTTCGATTTCATGAAAGTGGTTGGCCCGAGTTTCAAACAGCGCTTCGACTTCGTCCGTGGGCGTGAAGACCTTGTCGCCTTCAGTTGCCTTGTCCAGATAGACAGCCAGCGCCTCGCCGACGTCAGACAAGGCGCGGCTTTCCTCGAATATGATCTGATCAAATTGATCGCGGCGGTCGTCCGGAATGTCAGAATAGTCGCTGATGATTTCACTGACCGATCGGATGGCGGCAATCCGTGACAACATGCGGTGAATGTTTTCGCTGAGGAAAGGATCATTGGAAAGACGATCAGACAGGATAGCCGCGCGTTCCGTCGCATCCCGTTCCGAGCGGGCCAGTGCCGCCAGTCCACGGGCCCAGCCCGGGAAACGACCGATCAGTTCGTTTATGCGTTCCTCTTCGATATCGAGACTGGTCAGCGCCGGCAAGTGCGCAATTTCGCTGAGCGTGATCGACAGGCGCCGTTCGGAAACATCATCCAACTCGCTGAGTGTGATATCCAGCGCCTCGGCGATCTTTCCCAAAAGGGGGCCTGCGATACGCCGTTTGTTCCATTCAATCAGGTTCAGATAGGAAGGCGAGATGCCGACTTTCTTGGCGAGTTCAGCCTGCGTGCTGCCGATCTCGCGGCGGCGCTGGCGGATGCGGGTGCCAAGAATCGAACTGAGCATGCGGCCTCAAAAATGCTGCAAAGCAGCATGAAAGTTGTGAATAATTAACGAAATCAACGCAGCTTCTTACTGTTTGTTAATTTACAAAAAAATACTTAAAAGTCAATTAGATACTAGACTCTTTACAGAATTAGTTCATCGTGCGTGGCAGGATGTGACTCATCCTCAATGCCCAGGGTGTTGCCAACGTTTCTGGTGCTCCCAAGGGATGAACAATTAATGCTTCATTGGGAGATCCATTATGGACAAGTTTACGATCAACCGTCGGAATCTGTTGAAAGGTTCGGCGGCTCTTGGTGTTGGCCTTGCCACACCGACTATCTTTTCGAGCAAAGCCTGGGCTGCCGGGTATACCAACGAACCGAAGGGTAAAACCGTCACGTTCGGTTTCAACGTGCCGCAAACCGGTGCGTATGCCGATGAGGGTGCCGACGAACTCCGCGCCTACGAACTGGCCGTTGAGCATATCAACGGTGGTGGCGATGGCGGCATGTTATCGACCTTCTCGTCGAAAGCGCTGAAGGGTAACGGCGTCAACGGCAAGAAAGTTGTCTTCGTTACAGGTGACACCCAGACCAAATCCGATGCGGCGCGTGCCAGTGCCAAGCGGATGATCGAAAAAGACGGTGCCATCATGATTACCGGTGGTTCGTCCTCGGGTGTGGCAATCGCCGTTCAGGGCCTCTGCCAGGAAGCCGGCGTTATCTTCATGGCCGGTCTGACCCATTCCAACGACACGACCGGTAAAGACAAGCGTGCAAACGGTTTCCGTCACTTCTTCAACACCGAAATGACCGGCGCTGCGCTGGCACCGGTGCTGAAGAACAGCTACGGTTCCGATCGCGTCGCCTATCACCTGACTGCCGATTACACATGGGGCTGGGTAGAAGGCTCGATCCGAAAATACACCGAGCAGCTTGGTTGGAAGACGGCAGCCGCCGTCCGCACGCCTCTGGGGGCTGGTGATTTCTCGCAGTACATCACGCCGGTGCTCAACTCGGGTGCCGACTGTCTGGTGCTGAACCACTATGGTCGTGACATGGTCAACTCGTTGACGGCAGCCGTGCAGTTCGGTCTGCGTGACAAGCAGGTCAACGGCAAGCAGTTCGCGATTGTTGTACCGCTCTATAGCCGTCTGATGGCGCAGGGTGCCGGTGAGAACGTTAAAGGCATCTTCGGTTCAACCAACTGGCATTGGTCGCTGCAGGATGAAGGCTCGAAAGCTTTCGTTAAATCCTTCGGCCAGAAATACGGCTTCCCGCCGTCACAGGCTGCACATACCACCTATTGTCAGGCGATCCTTTATGCTGATGCCTGCCAGCGAGCTGGTACGTTCATGCCGTCAGGTGTCGGCGCTGCACTCGAAGGGTTCAAGTTCGACGGTCTCGGCAATGGTCCGACCGAATATCGTGCTGAAGACCATCAGTGCTTCAAGGATGTCCTTGTTGTGAAGGGTAAGGAAAACCCGTCCTCGAAGTTCGACTTGCTTGAGGTGGTTGAAGTTACGCCACGCAGCCAGGTCGAGTATCCGGCCAGCTTGCTGGGCGGCGAGTTGGGACCGTACAACAACGGCGGTTGATCTACTTCTGACTTATCCGGTCGTCCCGGCGGTTTGCCGGGACGATCATCCTTCATATGAGGCAAGGTAGATGGATGCGATTTTCCTTCAGGTATTGAACGGATTGGACAAGGGTGGTGCGTATGCCCTGATTGCGCTCGGCCTGACGATTATTTTCGGCACTCTGGGTGTCGTCAATTTTGCCCACGGCGCACTCTTTATGCTCGGTGCTTTCTGCGCGGTTGCTGTCAAGAAAGTGCTCGGGCTTGAAAAAATCACGCTGGATCCGACGCAACTGACGGCCTGGGGTACGCCCGTGGAAATCAGGCAGCCGTATGTTGAAACGTTGCTGGGCGATTACGGCAGAATACTTCTCGAGTATTCCGTTCCTGTTTCCATACTGATCGCGATCCCGATCATGTTGTTGCTCGGCATCCTCATGGAGCGGGGGCTTATTCGTTATTTCTATAAGCGTCCGCACGCGGAACAGATCCTGGTGACGTTCGGCCTGGCCATCGTCCTGCAGGAAATCGTCAAAAGTATCTTTGGCGCCAACCCGATCCCGCAGCCGGCACCTGATACGATGACTGGCATGCTCGATTTCGGCGTCGCGATCGGATTTGATGCGGGGAACGTCGTCTATCCGATGTGGCGACTGGTGTATTTCCTCTTCTCGCTCGGCATTATCGGCCTGGTGTTTTCATTCCTGCAGTTCACCACTTTCGGCATGGTTGTCCGCGCCGGTATGGCAGACCGCGAAACGGTCGGCTTGCTGGGCATCGATATCGACCGCCGCTTTACGATTGTGTTCGGGATGGCGGCCGTCGTCGCTGGTCTGGCCGGCGTCATGTATACGCCGATCCTCAGTCCCGATTATCACATGGGTATGGATTTTCTGGTTCTCAGCTTCGTTGTCGTCGTGGTCGGCGGCATGGGGTCGTTGAGCGGGGCCGTGCTGGCCGGATTTTTGCTCGGCATCGTGCAAAGTTTTGCTTCGATGAATGAAGTCAAAAACATTGTGCCCGGGATCGACCAGATCATCATTTATCTGATTGCTGTAGCTATTCTGCTGATTCGTCCGCGTGGCCTGATGGGCCGCAAGGGCGTGATGGAAACCTGATATGCGATATGTCACGATGAATAAAAAAGACTGGTTGCTGTTTATCGCGTTCTCGGCCGTGGTTTTGTTGGCACCGTTTATCTTCACCCCGATTGGCGCAGGGTATCCGGATTTGCTGCAGAAGTTCGCGATTTTCGGGATCTTCGCGATAGGCTTCAATATCCTGTTCGGGCTGACCGGCTACCTGTCTTTTGGTCACGCCGCGTTTCTGGGCGTCGGCTCCTATTCCGCCGTCTGGTCGTTCAAGCTTATCAGCATGAACCCGATCCCGGCGATTATTCTGGCGGTCGTCATCGGTGGCCTGTTCTCGGCCCTGATCGGATTTATATGCCTGCGCCGGTCCGGGATTTACTTTTCGATCCTGACACTGGCCTTCGCGCAGATGAGCTACAATATGGCTTATTCGGTTCTGACCCCGATTACCAACGGTGAAACGGGGCTGCAGCTCGCACAGTCGGACCCGCGCGCCCTTGATGTGGCGTTCGGTCGTGATTATGGCGCTGTGTTGCCGTCGTCGGATCTTTTTGGCACAGAGATGACGGGATATCCCGGTTTCTATTTCTGCGGCGTCATCCTGATTATTTGCTTCTATATCACGCTCCGCATATTCCGTTCGCCGTTCGGGATGATGCTGCGTGCCGTGAAATCAAACCAGAACCGAATGAATTATACCGGCTTGAACACCAAGCCTTACGCGCTGACGGCCTTCATTATCTCGGGCATGTACGCCGGTCTGGCCGGTGGTCTGCTGGCGGTTACCGACCCGTTGGCTGGTGCCGAACGCATGCAGTGGACGGCTTCTGGCGAGGTTGTGCTGATGACCATTCTGGGCGGTGCCGGGACATTGCTCGGCCCGGTTATTGGTACCGGTGTGATCAGGCGCGTCGAAAACATCTTCTCGGCGTTTAACGAAACGATCCTGACGGCAGGCTTTTTCGATGCTGCCGGAAGTGCTGGCAGCGCTCTGTAGTCGTGTTTGTCGTCGCTGCCTCGTTGGCGAGGGGTGGCAACCGACCTTGGGGTGCGCTGTTCGCGCTGATTGTTATCTTCCTGCCGGGCGGTCTGATGGAGGGTGTGAAGCGAATCCGCAATCTCTTTAAGCGTCCGTCCAGCGGTCAGGGTCCGGGCAAGCAGGATAAAGCCGTCCTGCAGACCGTGACGTCGTCGTGAGGAGGGGAAGATGAGCATTCTGAAAATAGACAACCTCAATAAAAACTTCGGCGGCCTGCGTGCACTGCACAATGTAAACCTGGCCATTGAAGAGGGAACGGTCCACGCGATTATCGGCCCGAACGGAGCCGGGAAATCGACGTTGCTGAACTGCTTCGTTGGACGGCTTGAGCCTGATACCGGCAGCGTCATCTTCAACGGCACTTCGCTGCTGGGTATCCAGCCGCATGAGATCAATCAGCTTGGAGTCAGCAGGGTTTTTCAGACACCGGAAATCTTCGGTGATCTGACACTGCTTGAAAACGTCATCATTCCTGCCTTCGCCAAGCGTGATGGGTCATTCCGCGTGAATGGATGGCATCCGGTGGCAAATGATACCGGGCTTCGCGACAAGGCGCTGGCCATGCTGGCAGACGTCAATCTTGCCGATCAGGCGAACGGCATTGCCGGCCAACTCTCTCGCGGTGACAAGCGTCGACTGGAATTGGCCATGTGTCTGGTGCAGGAGCCCCGGTTGCTTTTGCTTGATGAGCCGACGGCAGGTATGGCCCGGGCGGACACCAACAAGACGATTGATCTGATGAAGAAAATCGCTCAGCGCGGTGTGACGATGGTCGTTATCGAGCATGACATGCACGTTGTGTTTTCCCTTGCCGATAAAATCAGTGTGCTTGCTCAGGGCACGGTGATTGCCGAGGATTTGCCGGAAAAAATCAAAGGAGACCCACGGGTACAGGAAGCTTACCTTGGAGGTGCCCATTTATGAATGTGTTGCAAATGAAAAAGAAATCGACGCCAACCCCTGAAAATGTCCAGCCGAGCCGGTCCGTAGGTGGACAGCCTGCTTATTTCTCATGCTGGGATGTGCATGCCTATTACGGGGAGAGCTATATTGTTCAAGGCGTCAGTTTTGACGTCCGCGAGGGCGAGATCGTTGCCCTGCTGGGCCGAAATGGTGCCGGCAAGACCTCGACCCTGCGCTCCATCGCGCGCGTCGATAACCCGCATCTGACGCATGGCGAAATCTGGCTGGATCACAAACCGCTGCATATCATGAAAGCGCATGAGGCAGCGCGTAACGGTATCGGTCTGGTGCCGGAAGACAGACGCATTATTCAGGGGCTGACGGTTGAGGAAAACCTCAAGCTGGCGCAAATCGCACCACCCGTCGGCTGGTCACTGGAACGTATTTATGAATTGTTCCCGAGGCTCGGCGAACGACGTACCCAGGAAGGGACAACCCTTTCCGGTGGCGAGCAGCAAATGCTGGCAATCAGCCGGGCGCTGGCCCGTGACGTCAAACTGCTGCTGCTGGATGAGCCGTATGAAGGCCTGGCCCCCGTCATTGTTCAGGAAATCGAGCGGACCCTTGAGCAGATCAAGCAACTCGGCATGACGACGATCATTGTCGAACAGAACGCCATTGCAGCGCTGCATCTTGCTGATCGGGCCATCATCCTCGATATGGGGCAGGTGGTGTTTGATGGTAAGGCTCAGGACGTTCTCGATGACAAAGAGATGCGTCAGCATTATCTGGCGATCTAGAATCCGGAAGAGGATTTCTTTTCTGAACGGCCGTGCTTCTTAAAGGGACTGTTTTAATCTGCTCCTGAACGTCCGGTCCTTTTTCAAAGACCATTCTCTCTGCATCGCATCCGCGCGGTTGCTGTACTTTTCGGCATAGATCAGCTCCCAGGTTCTGCCACGCGTATTTTTGGCGCCTTTCCCCGCATTGTGCGCCTTCACCCGGCGTTCAAGATCGGTTGTCCAGCCAACGTAGGTCCGATCCCCAGCGTTGTGGCTGGATTTGATGACATAGACGAAATGCGACATCCGGCGTTCTCGCGTTCTGGGCTCGCTGCCTTTCGGCGGCAGCATCAAAATCAACTTATAGAATGCTCACGCTCTTATTAACGATGCGTTTAAGCCTCAGGCCGATCGCTTTTTCGGATTGGCATAAAACAGAATGAGCCCGGCCATAACCAGGAACGTCAGGGCGATGGGTGATTTTATGAGGAACAGCGCATCACCGCCGGAAGCCGAGTAGCCGCCGCGGATCAACTCTTCTAATCTCGGGGACAGTAAAAAGCCGATAACAAACGGCAGGATAGAAATATCGAGACGGCGCAGCACGTAACCGATAAGGCCGAAAATCATCACAACCCAGATCGCGACGAAGCCACCGTCCTGCGCATAAACGGCGGTCAGGGTGATCAGCAAAACAACCGGCAGCATGATCGATTTTGGAATGCGGGCCAGGATGCCGAGCGAGCGCATGATGACGCCGCCGATGGTCCAGTTGAAGACGTTGGCAATCACCATCAGCGTGAACATGGCAAAGGCGATCACCAGATCCTTGTTGATGATGGTACCGTACCCGGCGATTTCCTTGATCTCGGTGAACCGGAAAACCTGCGGCCCCAATGTAAAATCACCAACCGATTCAACGGCCAGAATAATGAAAACGGCAGCGAAGTTGCCGGGGATGCCCAGACTCATGACCGGAATCAGGTTGGCGCCCGATACGGATGAGTTGGCAGCCTCGGTTGCAGCGACGCCTTCGGGGATACCCGTGCCGTACTTTTCCGGTGTTTTGGAGAATCTCTTGGCGTAATCCATGGCCGAGTGTCGCCGCGAGTGTCGTGCCGATCCCCGGTAGCGCGCCGATAACGGTACCGATGATTGTCGATGAAAAAATGACCGGCATGATCTGTTTGATGTCGGCCCAGCGAAACCGGTTGTCGCCATGTGCGTGGTTGGCAATGGGTTTGATTTTGGCAATCCGGTCGCGGGCGGCTTCCTCGATGCCGATGAATACTTCGCCGATGATCAGCACGCCCAGAATAGCCGATGACAGTGGCAACCCATTCCCCAATTCGGCGATGCCGAACGTCATTCTTGGGCCATTGCCGGACAGGGTTGAGCCCATCAAGGCCAAAAGCATTCCCAATACGCCGATCATCAGTCCCTTCAGCGGCGCGCTGCCTGCGACCGCGGCCATGAAGGACAGTGACAGGATGATCAGCGCAGCCTTTTCCGGCAGATCAAGGACGCTTTCGATCAGCACGGCCAGCACGGGTGCCGTCAGAAACAGCGCCATATCACTGAAGCTATCACCGCAGACGGAACTGAAATGAGCGACCTTCAGCGCTTTCGGTCCCTGACCTTTAAGGGCCATCGGATGACCGTCGAGGGTCGTCAGATAGGCATCGGGTGTGCCGGGTGTATTGAACAGAATTGCCGGGACCGCCCCGCCGACGGTCGCCCCTTTCATCAGGCCGATCAGAAAGCCCAGGATCGGCAGCAAGCGTCGTCACTGACGCCGAACACCCAGATCAAGCACCGGCAATGACAACGCCATGGCAAATGGGCCGTTGAGGCCACGCGTCGCGCCGACGATGATGCCGATGATCAGGCCGGCGAAGACCATGATAAGCGGCATCCAGTCCATGCTTGCCATCCGTCGTCGTGAAGACATCGACGACACCGCGCATGACATAATCGAGTACCAGTTCCATCAGCGTTACAGCCTAAAAATCAGCATTGGGTGGAAGCAGAACGTTCGTCGCATGATTTGTCCGAGAATGATGATCGGAAACTGCGAGGACGATAAGAACGGAGACAACACTGACGCGGCGAAGTTTTCCCTCAGTCCAGACGATCAGTGTCGTTGTCATCAGGAAGCCGCCCGTGACGTAGCCGAGATATTTATAAGGCGCGGTATCTGTCAAATAACGATACTCAAAATCGATCAGCCCCAGCTCGCGCATCACCCAGGCGGTGCCGGGTCCAAGCGTGTACATGATGAGCAGCCCGGCGAAACAAATGCCGGTAAAGATCGTCAGGAATTTGATATTGTCCTTGGTCAGGTTGCCCTGTGCGCCGGGGCTCACTGCGGGCGAGCCGCGCAGGGTGGACAGGATCAGTTGCAGCCCGCTCAGCAAGGCCAGTGTTGCTGCCAGCAGGGATGGGAAAAATGCGTCGCCCGGCTCAGTGTTTCCAATGGCATTGATGTGAAAGAATCCACCGCGCATATCGTTAGGAAACCAGACGAAAATGGCCAGAATGGAGCTGACGAAAACAACAGCGCCGAACCCTATATCCCAAGGGTCCAGCGCTGCACGTTTCTGGTTTTTCGAAGCGTTCACGCTTACTTGACCAGTTTGACCAGTTCTTTGTTAGCCTCAAGATTGGTCTTGAGCTGTTTGGTCAAGGCGTCTCCCGACATCATCAGTGGTGCCGGCGGATATTGCTTTGAAATAAACTTGGCCGTTTTGGATTCAGGATTGGAAAGAACCTGATGAATGGCGCCCGCAATACTGTCGCGTACTTCAGGGGCCATGCCCTTCGGTCCTGCCAGCAGAAACTGGAAACCAAGGCCTGTCTTGAGAATGCCCCGGTCGATCAGTGTTTTCTGATCCGGTGCTTGCACCAGCGGCTTTTCCTCGGCAGATGCCAGGATCACCAGTTCGCCAGCAGCGACCAGCGGTCCTGCACCCCGCCACCCCAGCCGACATTGGCGTCTTTGGCAACCAGCGCGTTGATCGCCGATTTGCCGCCTTTGCCGCGCAGGTGATTGACGGAGATGCCATAGTGGCGCGCGACCACTTCGGCGCCAGCCTGAACCTGGTTGCCCCAGTTGGCCCAGACGATCTTGGTGCCACCCTTGGCGGCCGCGACCATGTCTTCGAGGGTTTTCCAGCCACTATCGGTTCGCGCCAGAACGGCCATTTGCGAGCCGGCCGTCATGGTGATGTAGGTGAAATCATCGATCGAAAGGTTCTCATTACCGATCGTTGCAAAATCAAACGTGGTGTTGATTGCAAGGCCGACTGTCTGGCCATCAGCAGGTTCATTCTTCAGCTGCGCTGCCATCACGGCACCACCGCCACCGGCCTTGTTTTCCGGAATGATGCGCCAGCCTTTAAGCGCCTCAAGTTCTTCGGCCAGAGCACGGGCCTGGGTATCGGTGCCGCCGCCGGCACCAAAGCCGATCCAGAACTTGATCGGACCTTTCGGGGCCCATTCGGCATGCGCCGGACCGGCAAGCAGCGCTAGCGCTGCGATGAAGGGAATTAATCGTTTCATTGACGTGTTCTCCTCTGGTTTAAAGTGTCTCTTATCTTTCGTCTCTTGCTCAAGTCTCTTAATTCAGACTTCTGTCGTTCTTTGCCTGTGTTGTCTCAGGCACTGTAGTTCTCGGTAATTTCGACCGGTTTGTGTCCGGGCGGCAGTTGATAGCGTTGGAACAGGATCGGTGCATCGTGAATGGTGAAATCCCGGATATCCCAGACCATGCCCATTGTGCCAGCCGGTAACAGCAGATGCTGGCAGGCCACAGCATCAAGCGTGCGGCAACTGATGGCGTGTTCCATACGCAGCGTCGGCAGGTTGAAGCGTTCAATCAGCATGCGGTGCAGCGATGAGCCGTTAAGATTCTCAATCGCCTGATCGAGATATACCTGTCCGTGCTCATGGGTGAAATATACGCTCGAAAATGCCGGCGGCTGCTGGTCAAACCACACCAGACGGTCGACACGAACGCAGCGTTTGACCTTCAACGCTTCCTGCCATGGGCCTTTGCTGGTGTCGACATTGACGGAGATCGTGCGCACAAACGGCATCATGTGTTTGCCGGTGATCTGGATCCTTGTAGCGGTATACGAAGACTTCGTTGACGAGGGACCGGCGGTCGGCAATGAACGTCCCTGTGCGGCGATGGCGTACGACCAGACCATTGCTGACCAGTCTTGCCAGGGCTTTCTGTACGGTGCCGACGCTGACCGGCAATTTTTCCGCCAGCGAGGTCTCGGTCGGCACACGTTCACCCGGTTTGAATCGCCCGGAAATCACACAATCAGAAAATGCCTCGACCAATCTCAGGTACTTCGGCGTACCATCGGACGGCATGCCGTCGCCGACGGAGTGCAGCAGTGCATCAATGGCAATTTCCTGTGTAGACATATGTGTCCATATACATAATAGTTTTAAACTATATACTCTATAGTATATAAAAACGATACATCGTCAATAATGCTGTTTCAGCAGCAGGCAGGGGGAGACGGAATTGAAAATCACTTTGTTGGGAACCGGCACACCCGCCCCGTCACTGACCCGTCAAAGCTCCGGCTATCTGATCGAAACAGGTCACGATGTCATCGTGATGGATCATGGTCCTGGTGCCGCCCATCGGCTTCTGGAGGCTGGCTGCCACCCGACCAAGGTGACGCATGCTTTTCTCAGCCACATGCACTACGACCACATTATGGATTATCCGCGACTGGTTCTGCAGAGATGGGATATGGGCGCCGGCAAAATCCCGGAACTCAAGGTCTATGGACCTCAACCGCTGAACCGGATCAGCGAACGATTTTTTGGCGAGGATGGGGCGTACGGCCTCGATATTGAATCCCGGGTCTCGCATCAGGCCAGCAAGGATGTCTACGTTTCGCGCGGCGGTGTTTTGCCGCGCGCCAAGCCGGCCCCGGAAATCCGTGAAATATCCCCAGGTGACGTCATCGAAGGTGACGGCTGGCGCGTGGTCGTCGGCGAGGCCGCGCATTTCCAGCCGATCATGGATTGTCTTGGTTTCCGTTTGGAAACGGAGGCCGGGACACTGGTCTATTCAGGCGACAGCGGCGGGGTGCCGGATAGTATGGTTGAATTGGCCCGGGACTGCGACATGCTGATCCACATGTGTCACTTCGCATCCGGCATGGAGCCGACGGAAGCCTATCGTCAAGCCAGCGGCAATCACATGGATATTGCAGAAGTGGCAAAGCGCGCCAATGTAAAAACAGTGGTGCTGACCCACTTCATTCATATGCTCGACCGACCGGGCGTTCTTGAACAGATGGTAACGGAAATGAAGACGGTCTTTTCCGGAAATATCATCATCGGCCGGGATTTGATGAAACTGTCGTTGAACATCGAGTTGCCGCACCGGATCGATTGAAAAGGATCTTCAGATGATTGAATCGCGCGCCGTGGTGCATGCCGACCGCCATGCCATTGCAGCGGGTCATGAACTTGCCACCAGGGCCGGGATGGAAGTCCTTGAAGCCGGCGGCAATGCTGTTGATGCCGGTGTAGCGGCAGGCCTTGCGATCGGTGTGCTGCATTGTGATCTGGTCAATTTTGCCGGCGTCGCGCCGATAATCATCCGCATGGCCGGCGGCGAAACAGTGACCATCGATGGCCTTGGTGTCTGGCCGAAGCTGGCCTCGGTTGAATATTTTGAGCGTGAGCACTGCGGTGCCATGCCGCAGGGGTTGGCACGGACGGTTGTCCCCGCGGCACCGGCATCGTGGATTGCCGCGCTGGCCCAGTTCGGCACCATGCGTTTTGCTGACGTCGCGCACTATGCTGCACGCTATGCCCGTGAAGGGTTCCCGACCTATCCTGTCTTTGCCGACTTCATTGCCACCAACGAAGCAGCCTATCGCCGCACGCCGGCACTTGAAGAGATTTTTCTTTCCAGAGGCCGTGCGCCGAAAGTGGGTGAGCTTTTCGTGCAAAGTGATCTGGCGGCAACGATCCAGTACATGATTGATCAGGAGCAGGCTGCAGGCGGTGATCGTTTGCAGGGTCTGCAGGCGGCACGGGATGCTTTTTATGTCGGGGATATTGCTCGAAAAATCACGGACTACCACATCGCCAAGGGCGGATTTCTGCGGGCTGATGACATGGCGGAATATCAGGTTCGCTTCTGGGGATCCGATCAGGATCAAATTCGGTGATGCGGATATCCATACGTGCGGGGCGTGGTGTCAGGGTATTTCTCTGGCGCAAGCCTTCCGCATGCTGGACGGCATTAACCTCAAGGGGCTGAGGCACAACTCGGCGGATTATATCCATATGCTGACAGAGGTCTTCAAACTGGTATTTGCCGACCGTGAAGAGTATGTCGCCGACCCGGCATTTGTTGATGTACCGGTAAAGCAAATGCTGGATGAACGATATCTGGCGATGCGTCGTGGTCTGATTGATCCGGCACATGCCTTTGGCGAAATGCCACCGGCGGGCGATCCCCGGGGCGGTCGTGCTGTGCTTGAGGAAGCCGGAACGCTGCAGCCGGGGCGGCGCACAGGGCCGGAAAATGATCCGCATGACACCCGTCCCGTCGACAAACATGCGATGGCCGATCCCGCATCTGCCGACACGTCCTATATCGCAGTGATCGACAGTGCCGGAAACATGTTCTCGGCAACGCCCAGCGATACGTCCGCCGACACGGAAGTGATCCCCGGCACCGGACTTTGTCCATCTTCGCGCGGGTCGCAGTCGCGGGGTATCCGAACGTCCATCAATGCGGTTGCGCCCGGCAAGCGGCCACGCCTGACACCCAATCCGGCGCTGGCGATCAAGGATGGCAAGCCGCTGATGGTGTTCGGCACCCCGGGCGGCGATGTGCAAATTCAGGCGATGATCCAGGTTTATCTCAACACTTTCCATTTTGGTATGGATATTCAGAAGGCGGTCGAAGCGCCGCGTTTCGCCACCTACAGTTTCCCATCATCCTTTGCGCCGAACGCCTATTTTCCTGGGTTGTTAATGGCTGAGCAGAGTATCCCTGAAGATGTCGTGACCAATCTTACAGATCGCGGCCACAAGGTGGAACGCTGGCAGGACGGCACCTGGAAAGCTGGCGGGGTGTTGGCAGTGGTCGGCGATCCGAAATCGGGTGCGCTGACAGCCGGTGCTGATCCCAGACGTGCCGGCACGGCTGCAGGGGTATAGAATGGATCACTCGCTTGTTGATGCAGATGTGCGGACGACGCTTGAGGCCTACAAGAAAGCCGTCGCTACCGCCCCGGACGCTGGTGCGGCGTTTCAAATCGCCGAGCAGACAGCCGCGCAGCTCATCGGGCATCAATTGTTCACGATTATGGCGTTTCATGCCGAAACGATGGAAGTGGAGCGCTGTTATTCCAATAATCCCGACAAGTATCCGACAGGGGGGCGGAAACAAAAACGCGACACGGCCTGGGGCCGCCATGTCCTGGAGCAAGGCAAACATTACATCGGTTACAATGCGGACGACATTCGCCACAGTTTTGATGACCATGCCGTCATCCATGAACTGGGTCTGGAGTCTGTCCTGAACATGCCAATTAAAGAAGACGGTCGGCCGGTCGGCACGATGAATCTGCTTGAAAAGGCCGGGTATTACCATGAAGAGCAGGTTGATATTGCTCGGGAAATCGCCAATACGCTCGCTAGCGTACTGCGGAATAGAACCCCCCGGCAGTGATGAGCGGCATTTCTGCAAACAGCCGCGAAACGTATCGGGTTATGCGCCTGTTTTTCGCCGGTTGTCAGAAATTCATACTTATAAATACAAGTTAAGTATGGTGTTTGGGTCAGGTGTTCTGTATTTCAATGTGCTACGGCAAGGCGTCCGGTTGCCATCAGGGGCTGTGCGTTTCTGCGAATCAATAAAATGTTCAACAAAAAAAGCATGACCGGGTCGAACGTTCAGGATAAAGCAAGCTACTACCTTTAGTATCTATGCGTTATTCCTTGAGGGTGTTTCAAATCGTCACTGCGGTCAGACCGTCCAGTTCAGTTCAAAGCACACAAATTTGATAATGATTTCAGCGGGGTAGATTTTGTTTGGACTTTCGAAAAAAGAGCGTGCGGAAAAGGAACTGTTGTCAGCCTTTGATGTTCTCCTGATCGGCAGGAAGGAAGATAAAGCCAAGGTGCTGCAGGGTATCCAAAGCAAGCAGGCTGCGCTCGCGGAAGGTGTGTTGAATGGGAATAACCCTTACGTGGTCGCCGCCAATACCATCCAGGAATTTATTCTGGGCGTTCTGAAAAAAAGCAGCCAGGAAGAGCGGGTCGATTATCTGAAACGTATTTCGGATAATGATTACAAGCGCCAGCCCCATATCATTGAATTGGTGTCTCACGTTAATTATTGCCTTATGATCCTTGAGGATGAAACAAAACCGCTCATCCCGATCGGTTCTGCGGACCAGTTTTTAACTGCGATATCGAAATGGTTTGCCCAGAATGATAAACTGCTCAGACGTGTCATCGACTATTTCTCGCAAAGTACGCAGAACCATCGCTATCGACTTCAGCAAACCCGTAAACGGAATGAACGCCTCTACAAATGATCAGGCGCGATGAAATCCAGCCCTGCCGTTGTTGTTAAGGACCTTGTGCTGATTGGCGGCGGCCACAGTCACGTCGCCGTTTTGAAGAAATTTGCGATGAACCCGATACCCGGTGTTCGGCTGACGCTGATCGCACGCGACGTGCATACGCCCTATTCGGGCATGCTCCCTGGATATGTTGCCGGCCATTACAGTTTCGACGAAGCGCATGTGGATTTGCGCCCGCTCTGCCGGTTTGCCGAGGCCGGGCTGTATCATGATGAAGCTGTCAGGATCGATGTCGCCAATAATCGGGTCCTCTGCGCAAAAAGGCCACCAGTCAAGTTTGATGTGCTGTCGATAAATATCGGCTCCAGACCGCAATTGCAGAACGTGCCCGGTGCTGCGCAATTTGCAACGCCGGTTAAACCGATCAATCGGTTTGTCGATAAATGGCACGCGTTGGCCGAACGTGTCATGTCTATGCCTGGGCCGCACCGGATCGGTATTGTCGGTGCGGGCGCGGCCGGCGTTGAAATGATACTGGCTATTCAGTTCCGATTGCAGACATTGTTGCGTGCGGCCGGTCGCAAAGATGAAGTGCTCGAATGCCATTTGATCAGCCGTTCTCCTAGAATACTGCCAAGATTTTCGGATGCTGTTGCCAGACGGTTTGAGCGCGTGCTGCAAGAGCGCGGGGTTCATGTCCATACCGAAGTCGAGGCAACGCAGGTTTCAGACGGCGCCGTACTGCTCTCGGACGGGCGGACAATTGCGCTGGATGAAGTTCTGCTGATAACCGGGGCAAGTGCGCCGGATTGGCTGCGCCAGTCGGGGCTAGACGTTGACGTTGACGGTTTTCCAATGGTTGATGATTGTTTGCGCTCGACGTCGCACGCATCGATTTTCCTCGCCGGCGATGTTGCCGCCGTGGTCAATCATCCTAGGGAAAAAGCGGGTGTGTATGCGGTCAGGCAAGGCCCGCCGCTGGCCGACAACCTCCGCCGGGCACTTTTGGGGCAGGCTCTGAAACCTTTCAGCCCACAGAAGGCAGCGTTGGCCCTGATCAGCACCGGGAATAAATATGCTGTTGCCGCCCGTTCCGGTTACTCCATTGAAGGCCGGATCTTATGGGCCTGGAAAGATTGGATCGACCGCCGTTGGATGGCCAAATATACGGATTTGCCGGAAATGCCGGCTATTCAGAAATCGCAGATTGACCCCGCTTTGACGAACGCGGAAACCCTGAGCGCGGTCTCGGACGTTTCCATGCGTTGCGGTGGCTGCGGCGCCAAGGTTGGTGCGGATGTCTTGTCCCGCGTTTTGTCTTCGCTCAATATCGTATCCAGGGACGATATCATCATCGGTCTGGATAATGCCGATGATGCCGCCGTTGTCGTCGTGCCTGCGGATAAGGTTATGGTGCACACGGTCGATCATTTCCGCTCGTTCATTGATGATCCGTATGTTTTCGGGAAAATCGCTGCTCACCACGCGTTGAGCGATATTTTCGCAATGGGCGCAGAACCGCAAACGGCGCTGGCCATTGTCAGCGTACCGTATGGCATTGAAGCCAAGGTTGAAGACACGATACTCCAGTTGATGTCCGGTGCCGTTGAAGTTTTGAACGCCGCCGGCACGGCCTTGGTGGGTGGGCACACCAGTGAGGGCGCTGAACTGGCACTTGGTTTTGCTGTTAACGGACTGGCCGATCGTGACGGGCTGCTTCGAAAAGGCGGGATGAAAACGGGTGACGTGCTGATCCTGACCAAGCCGCTCGGCACAGGCACGCTGTTTGCTGCCGACATGCAACGACAGGCAAAAGGCCGATGGATTGATGCCGCTCTGGATACCATGCTGCTATCCAATCAGGCGGCTGCGCAATGCGTCATCCGGCACGGGGCAGGGGCTTGTACGGATGTGACAGGGTTCGGTCTGCTCGGCCATTTGCTTGAAATGATGAAAGGTGCCGAGGTCGATGCCGTCCTCGGGTTGAGGTGGATTACCTGTGCTGGACGGCGCGCTGGAGACGGTTGGGGCTGGGATTCTCAGCACGTTGCAGCCGGCCAACCTGCGGTTTGATCGGATGGTTGGTAACGCTGCCCGGCATGCCACGCACCCGCGTTATCCATTGCTTTTTGATCCGCAAACGTCGGGCGGACTGCTGGCAGCGTTGAGCGCGGACAAAGTTGAAGCATGTCTGGCCGACCTCAAGGCATTAGGCTATGCACATGCCACGGCAATCGGGACCATCCGGGCCAGAAGCGACCGACCGGAACAAGTGACGCTAGGCAATTAAGGCCCGATATCATCAACTCTGTTACAGGTGATCTTTGAATGGAGCGCGCCCATTACTGAAACCGATACTCCTGGCGGGCCGATGAAATCGACATGATCATCGATGTCCGCTCGCCGCTCGAGTTTGCCGAAGATCACATTCCGGGTGCGGTCAACATGCCGGTGCTGTCGAATGATGAACGGGTGATTATCGGTACGATCTACAAGCAGCAATCCCCCTTTCTTGCCCGCAAAAAAGGGGCCGTGTTCGTTGCCAGAAATATTGCCGCTCATGTGGAAAATACGCTTTCGGATATGCCACAGGGCTTCACACCGTTGATCCATTGCTGGCGTGGTGGGCAACGTTCGCGTGCTTTTGCGCGTATTTGCAGTGAAATAGGTTGGAAAAGCTACATCTTGAATGGCGGCTACAAACAGTATCGCCGGACCGTAGTGCAGGAGCTGGAGACGACGCCTCAATCCTTGAACTATATTGTTGTTGCCGGGCGCACGGGGTCGGCGAAAACCGATATCCTGAACGCATTGGCGGAAAAGGGGGCGCAGGTCCTTGATTTGGAAAACCTGGCAGCGCACCGGGGGTCCCTGCTGGGGCAGTTGCAGGACCGGCCGCAGCCGGGACAGCGGCTATTCGAATCCCGACTGAATGACGTTTTGCGGTCCTTCGACCCGTCAAAACCGGTTTATCTGGAATCTGAGAGTTCCAGGATAGGTCAAATTCAGTTGCCGAAGGATCTCTGGAAGGAAATCATCGCTGCACCACAAGTGGTCATCACAACGCCCCGCGAGGCGCGCGCGAAATATCTCATGCAGGTTTATACCCACCTGACCGAGGATATCACGGATCTGAACAAGCTTGTCGCCGGGATGGTGTATCGGTATGGGCACCAGCAGACCGAAAGCTGGCAGGCACTGATCGATGCCGGAGATTGGCATAACCTCGCCGTTGAGTTGCTGGAAACCCATTATGACCCGGCTTACGACCGTTCGATGAAGCGCCATCAACAAAATGTTCGGGGTGACATTGAGCAGGTTGATTGTAGCCGGGACTCCGTTGAGAAAACGGCTGACGAGATTCTCAGCCGTTACCCCTGATCCGTTCTGATTTGCTGCGATCATCTGCAGCAAATGCGTTTCGAAGCGGCCAGCCTGGAAGTGCCATATCAGGGTGCGCTTTGCCGGAAACAGCTCCTGTCAGCGACCGTTATAAACACATCTAGACCGCCAGAGGCATGATTGATCATTAATACTTATATATTGATAAAGTAATAGTATTTATAGCTCAATTGAGAAATGGCTATAGTGCCTGCATCAGGAGGAGGCCATATGAACATGATTAACCCCGGGTCGCCCGCTGAATGGCGTGCCGCTGACCTCGATGCAGACCGTAGCTGGGTCTTCACCATTGACGACAAGGCCAGAGCGCATCTTAAACAGATTATCAAAGCGGCTTATGTCGCAGATCGGCCGCTGTTCGACTATTCCCGTGAAGAGTTTGACCTTGGCCCGGCATGGGTGACGATCTCGAAAGCTTTCCGGGAGGCCCATTTCGGTCGTGGCATTGCCCTCGTCCAGGGACTGCCGCGTGACGGGATCAGCGAGCAGGAATTCGAGCTGATGAACTGGGCCATCGGCCTGAATATCGGGGTGGCGCGACCGCAGGGAATAGCGTCACAGTACATTTCTGCCGTCCGCGATGTTGGCGTTGATTACCGAACCTCAAGCGGTCGTGGATATTCGTCGAACGCCAAACTGGATTTTCATGCCGACGGATGCGATCTGGTTTCACTGTCCTGCTACAACAAAGCCAAGTCCGGTGGACAAAGTATGATCACGAGCAGCCTCAGTGCCCGTCGTCAGCTCATCGCCGAGCGTCCGGACCTGGCCGAGATCGCGCAACAGGATTTCTATTTCAGCCGCCAGAACGAACAGGCGCCTGATGAAGGATTGTTCTATGGTCAGCCATTATTTGATGAAGCCGATGGCCGGGTCTTTATCAAATGGAACCGCAACCGGGTTCAGTCGGCACAGAAAATTGAAGGTGTGCCGAAGTTGACTCCTGCGCAGATTGAAACCGGTGCCATGCTCGATGAAATTCTGCAGCGCCCGGAGTTCATGTTCACCATGTATCTGGAACCTGGCGATCTGCAGATTTTGAATAATCATGTGATGCTGCATTCCCGCACGGATTATGTGGATCATGAAGCGCATGAGGAAAAGCGCCTGTTGTCGCGGCTGTGGCTGGCACCGCCGGATTCCGTATTGCTGCCCGACAGTTGGGGTAATTTTTTCCGATCGGTTGCGCCGGGCACCGTAAGGGGCGGCATTCGTGGCCATCAGCACGACGCAGTATGCAAAGCTTTTGAACGCCGCCAGGCCGCCAGTCTTGGTATGTCAGTTCCGGTCGCCTGAATACGACTTGAAAATGGGCGAGAGAAGAATCAGATAACAAGAATAAACAATGCCGATCTTGGGGGAATATCATGACGAGAGCGCACGAATTTCGAAAGCTGCTGGCCGACGCCGATATCATCCGTGCGCCGGGCGTCTATGACGGCATCACGGCGAAGCTGGTCGAACAGGCCGGTTTTCCTGTGGTCTACATGACCGGTGCCGGGACATCCATTTCGAGGGGCTATCCGGATTTCGGCCTGCTGACGCAAACCGAGATGGTGGATAATGCGGCCGTCATCGCCCGGACCGTCAAGGTGCCGGTGATCGCCGATGCGGATACGGGATATGGCAACGAGCTCAATGTCACACGGACGGTCAACGAGTATGAGCATGCCGGTGTCTCGGCCATTCATATTGAAGATCAGGTCAGCCCCAAACGCTGCGGTCATCTTGATGATAAAGAGATTATTCCGCTTGATGAGTACATGGCGAAAATACGCGCCGCCGCCAGTGCCAGACGTGATCCGGATTTTGTTATCATTGCCCGCACCGATGCGCGCGCAGTGAACGGATTTGACGATGCCATCGAGCGGGCCAATGCCGCCTTGAGTTGCGGTGCCGATGTCGCCTTTGTCGAAGCAGTGCGAAGCATGGATGAACTGCAGGCGGTGCCGAAACTGGTCAATGGACCTTGCCTGCTGAATATTGTCGTCGGGGGCAAGACGCCGGATCTGGATCTGGGGGCTGCACGAGAGATGGGGTATCGCATTGCCATCAAAGGTGCCGCCATTGCTGATCACCACCGTGATGGAATCCTGCGACGCGGTACTGGCGAATTTGAAGCAGTCGGACCGGCCCCCGAGCAGTGATGGCAGGATGACCGTGAAGGAACGCTTTGACCGTTTCGGTGCAGAATACTGGAACGGGCTTAGAACCAAATTCCACGAGACGCCAAAGACCTGAAGGTCTATTCCTGTTTGGGGCTGGTCCAGGTCGTAGCCAGTTCCTTTATGCCATCGAAGATATCCGATAAGGATCGTTTCTGACCTGTGTCGATCGTCGCCGTGGCGGTCATGCCGGCACGTAATTCAGGCGCACCCTCTGTCGGTATCAATTTCAGGCGAACCGGCAGACGCTGGACAACCTTGACCCAGTTCCCGGATGCATTCTGCGGTGGAAGGATTGCAAACTCAGCGCCGGTGGCCGGCGAGATACTTTGCACTTCCGCTTCCCAGGTAAAGTCAGGATAGATATCGAGCTGGATCGTCGCTTTCTGGCCAACACGGACGTGCGTCAACTCTGTCTCCTTGAAATTGGCATCAACCCAGGGCGCGGTGTCGCTAACGATGGCGAAAAGCGGTTCCGCAGCCTTGATCTGCTCACCCGGCAGCAAGGGCACGGTAACGATTGTGCCGCTGACAGGCGCCCTGATCGTGGTGTGGTCGAGGTCCAGCTTTGCTTGCTCGAGTGCAGCTGTTTTTGCCCTGACCAGGGGATGCTCATCAATCGGCCGTTCCGTATCACCACCCAATGAGGTTTTCACGCGTTGGATTTTCTGTCGGACCATGGTGACGCGGTCATCGGCGGCGTTGGCATCGTTTTCCAGCTCGTCGCTCCGTGTCGCCGATGTAATGCCCTGTTTGGTCAACTGAATCTGACGTTCGAAGCGCTTGCGAAAATAGAGAGCACGGTCCTGCGCTTCATTAAGTTCAACGCGCGCTTCCTTGAGGGTTGCAGCGAGGATTTCGATTTCGCGCTTGGCTGCATCAAGATCGGCTTCGGCATGGGAGACGGCGATCTCGAAGGGGCGGGGATCAACCATGACCAGCACGTCGCCTTCCTTGATTTTAAGGTGCGCACGGGCGTTAACGATTATGGCCTTGCCGGAAACTTCTGCGGACAGCTTTGCGATATTGGTTTTCACATAAGCATTTTCTGTCGCGACATAGCGGGCACTGTGTAACCAGTAGTTGACTGCAATGGCGACGGCGATAAGCGGGACGACAACAAGCAACAGAAATCGCATAAGCAATTTGCGCGAAGGCCGGGCTGAGCTATCTTTTGCCGGCACATATGTGTCCGTAGCATCTGTCATTTTCATATCGTCAGGCATTGTCTTTCTCGAGCTCTTTCAACTCTATTAGGTCGTTCGCAAGGGCCATGTCCTGGAGCCGCTGCTTAACGGTTAAAAGAAGATCGATCAGGGTTTCTTTTTCATGACGGCTCAGCCCGGCCAGTTCTTCCTCAACCATCGCTTCGGCAATTGGCGTGATCTGACGATGAATGCGGCGGCCGAGATCGGTCAGGTAGACGCGCTTTATGCGACGATCCGAATCATCAGGGCGGCGTTCCAGCCAGCCAAACGTTTCAAGCTTGTCAATCAGACGGCCTGCGGACGTTTTTTCGACTTCCAGCAGTTCCGCCAGTTCCGACTGGCTCACCCCCGGCTGGTCGCCAACCCGGCGCAAAGCCATCCATTGCGCACGTGTAAAGCCGATCTTGTGAACCCGCCTGTCGAATACCGTACGCTGCAGGCGCGCCGCTTCCATGATCAGGAACGCCAGATAGCGCCCTTCGGAAAGGGGCTGCAGGTCGGTTTTTGTCATGACTGAAAGGCCTCGCCAAATTTAGTAAGCATTGTTACTATTGCATTCCTTACTGTCAACAGGGTTACTTCTTTTCATGGCTGCCGAGATCGTAACGAATGCCGCTACGCCGTATCCGGAGCTGACGCCTGCTCGACGATATGTGATTCTGGCGATGGTGGTGCTCAGCGTGACGCTGTACAGCACATCCATTCTGATTGTGGCTGCGGTCCTGCCGCAATTGCAGGGGTCTATGTCGGCGACGGCTGACGAAATCTCGTGGACCATGACGTTCAATATTCTGGCTACAGCGGTGGCAACGCCGTTGACGGGTTGGCTTTCGGCGCGGTTCGGGCGGCGTAACCTGCTGGCCGGCAGCGTCGCCATTTTTGCCATCTCGACGTATTTCTGTGGCGCGGCGACGTCACTTGAATCGCTCATTTTCTGGCGGATCGTGCAGGGCGCCGCGGGTGCGCCGCTGCCGCCGGTCGGCCAGACAGTCACGCTTGGTATCTTCCCCAAACATCAGCATGGTGCTGTCGTCGGGCTTTATGGCATCGGCGTCGTCATGGGGGCGTTTATCGGGCCGATGATCGGCGGCATCATGGCCGAGCTTTATACATGGCGATATGCGTTCTATCTGATCGTTCCGGTAGCGGCCGTGTCATCGATCGGTGTCATGTTGACATTGCCGCGTATGCGCAACGTGAGTGATGTAAAGCTGGAATGGACTGGCTTTCTGCTGATATCGATATCGATTGCCTGTATCCAACTGGCATTGTCCAGGGGCCAGCGGCTTGATTGGTTCCAATCCCCTGAGATATGCATCGAAGTGTTCCTCGGCGTCCTGACATTCTATCTTTTCGTCGTGCACAGTCTTACGCACGATAAACCCTTCCTGAATTTGAAGTTGCTGTTGAACCGGAATTATTCGATCGGCCTGATCCTGGTGACGATCTACGGCATGTTGAATTTTACGCCGATGGTCATCTTGCCGGGATTGCTCCGCGAACATGTCGGTTTGCCGGATTCACTGGTCGGCTATGTGGTTGGCGCCAGGGGGATCGGTGCCATGGGCGGGTTTTTCATTGCCATGTTTCTGGGTCAGAAATTTCCACGGAAATCCATTGCAGCGGGTTTCCTGTTGCAGGTGATTGCCGGGGTGTGGCTGATGACCGTTAATCTGAACACCACGCCCATGGAGTTTGTTCTGAACGGCATTTTGCAGGGCCTCGCCGTTGGCACCATCTGGGTGCCGATGACGGTGGTGACGTTTTCAACCTTGGACCCCAAGCATCTTGACGAGACCAGTTCGGTCTATCACTTGCTCAGGAATATCGGCTCAAGCTTCTTCATATCCATGAGCGTGACCGAGATCGTGCGCTCCGGAGCGATCAATTATGAGCGGCTGACGGAGAACATCTCTCAATTCAATCCGGTCTTGAAGCTGCCCTGGGTTATGGGTGAGTGGGATATGAACAGCGTGGAAGGGCTTGCCCAGCTATCCCGGGAAATGGTGCACCAGGCGTCACTGATCAGTTATCTGAACGCATTCGGCCTTTATTCGCTGGTCTCAGCCGCAGCGATTCCGCTCATCCTGTTCATCAGCCGTCCGGCGAAAAAAGCGCCCTGAGCCGTCAGCAGGCACACCTTCCGGTCCCGAGATGGTCCTTCAAACCTGCTTTGCGGCATAGGCGATGGCGTTGATCGTTTGCTCCAGATCATCATCTGTCAGTGACAGTGAAATGTAGAACTTGCTCGGTGATTTCAAAATGCCCTTCTCACGCAAAGCGGCATTGAAGGCTGCGGATTTCTTCGCATTCCCGGCCTTGACGTCACGGTAATTTCTGATCGGCTTGTCGGTGAACACGACATCAAACATGACCGGGTCGCCGACCACCTGACACGCATGGCCGGCCTTGCCGAGATGCTCGCTGATCGCATTCATTAACGTCTCGCCCGATGACCGTAGTTTCTCGTACTGCCCCGGCCGCCTCAGAATTTCCATCGTCTTGAGGCCGGCTGTGGCGGCGATCGGATTGCCGCTCAGGGTGCCGACCTGCATCAGAAACTTGTCTGCACCGATCTTGGTTTTGTCGAAGTGCGCCATAACCTCGCTCTTGCCGGCAATCGCCGAGAGCGGAAACCCGCCGCCGATGACTTTACCGTATGTTGCCAGATCAGGGGTCACGCCGGAGCGCTCCTGAGCGCCGCCATAGGCAACGCGAAAACCGGTCACGACTTCATCGAAGATCAGGATGATGCCACATTTCTCGGTCTCTTCCTGAGGGCGGCAAGAAAGCCGGGCGTTGGCGGTATGATCCTCTGCAAGGGCTCGACGATGACGGCAGCGATTTCCCCGGCATGTTCACGGATCAGCGAACGGGCAAAGCCGATATCATTGTAGGGGGCGATCAGGACATCGTCGCGCACCGAAGCCGGGATGCCGGCTGAGTCCGCAACGGCATCTGGAAAATTAACCAGCGTTTCAGGCGACAGGCTCATCTGGCCTTCAGCGGACATTCCATGATAGCCACCCTCGAATTTGATGATCTTGTCCCGGCCGGTGACGGCGCGTGCCAAACGGATGGCATACATGTCGGCTTCACTGCCGGTACTTTGAAAGCGAACCTGCTCGGCACACGCCGCAGCGCTGCAGATTTCCTCGGCCAGTTCTATGCCGCGGGCATTGTTGGCGAAAAAGGTCAGGCCTTTGTCGAGTTGCGCGCGGACAGCATCAAGAACCTCGGGATGTCCGTGTCCCAGCAGCATCGGGCCTGATCCGATCAGGTAGTCGATGTACTCGGTGCCGTCCTCGTCCCAGACTCGAGAGCCCAGGCCGTGGTGGACGACGACGCCTGGATCGAAGTTCCCGAACCCGCCATCCGGCAATACCTTTTGGGCACGATCTCTGAGTTTTTGCAGTTTGCTCATCTGACGCTCCTGTCACGTACATTAATGCCGACTTCAACCATTTGATCTTTACCATGCCGGCGTCGGCGGATCGAACAACGATAACATTAAATGTTCCGATAGCTGATGACGCCACACTTTTAGCCCTGTAAGCTGACCCTATGATTAACCGGCCACAGAATGACATCAATACATGAGCAGTCTTCTCGATGGATATGATGCTGGCGGGTACTACTGCGAACTTCTCGGCAGTCAGGCTCATCCTGCCGGGCATTCCTTGGGTATTCAGAACTGGCTGGCTAAAACGCGACTGAGGGCATTGCGCAAGCGGGCTTTCGATTGTGAGCGCGAGCTCTTCAATCTCGGCATCACCTTTACAGTTTATTCCGACCGCGATGCCATCGACAGGGTTTTGCCGTTCGATGTCATTCCGAGGCCAATCCCATCGGCTGAATGGGCGCACCTTGAACAGGGGCTTGTGCAGCGGGTCACGGCGATCAATCTGTTCCTGCGTGACGTGTATGGTCCCGGGAAGATATTCAGGGACGGGATCATCCCGGAAGAATTGGTCAAGGGGAACGAGAACTACCAGCCGGAAATGGCGGATGTGAACATTCCCTACAACAGTTTCGTCAATATATGCGGGGTTGATCTGGTGCGTGATGCCGACGGTATCTTCCGTGTTCTGGAGGATAATGCGCGGACGCCATCGGGGGTATCCTATGTGATCGAAAACCGGCATCTGATGCTGCGCGCATTCCCGGATCTGATCGCGGGGATCGGGATCAGGCCGGTTTCCGAGTACGGCATACGGTTGCGGGACGCCATGGCTGACATGGCACCGGCGGGTATCCTTGATCCGCAGATCGTGCTGATGTCACCGGGCGTCTACAACTCTGCTTATTTTGAGCATGTATTCCTCGCCCGTGAAATGGGTGTGCCGTTGGTCGAAGGTCGGGACCTCACGGTTGAAAACGGTCTGGTTGTGATGAAAACAACCACGGGACCGCGCCGTGTCGATGTGATCTACCGGCGCATTGGTGATGATTTCATTGATCCTCTGGCGTTTCGTCCGGACAGCATGCTGGGTGTTCCGGGCATTATGGACGTCTACCGCAAGGGTAAAGTCATTCTGGCCAACGCCGTTGGTACCGGGATTGCTGACGACAAGGCTGTGTATGCGTACATGCCCCGGATCATCAAATATTATCTGGATCAGGATGCCATCATTCCGAACGTCGACACGCATATCTGCCGCGAAGCGGATGCCTTGCAGTTTACCCTCGATCATATGGCCGATCTGGTGATCAAACCGGTTGGTGAATCTGGCGGTTATGGCGTCGTCGTCGGGCCACGTGCCAGCCGTAAGGAACTGGAAGAATGCCGGGCTTTGGTGAAAGCCAATCCGGCCAATTACATATCTCAACCGATGGTCGATCTGTCTGTCTGCCCGACGCTTGTTGAATCCGGCATTGCACCCCGACATGTTGATTTGCGACCATTCCTTGTGACGGGTAAAAGCACGTGGGTTTTGCCGGGCGGTCTGACGCGGGTGGCGCTCAAGGAAGGATCGCTCATCGTCAATTCCTCGCAAGGGGGCGGTACAAAGGATACCTGGGTCCTTGAATAATCTGCTGGCACGTTTCGCAGAAAACGGTTTCTGGATGGCCCGCTATATGGAGCGGACAGAGAACCTTGCGCGCATCCTTGATGTGAATGAATCCTTTGCCCGCGATAAGCTTGGTGAGCAGGAATGGCTGCCGATCGTCAATCTGCATGCAGATGAGGAATCATTCTTCAAACGCTACCCGGAAGCCTCCGCCGATGCCGTTATAGAATTCTATACCATCGATCGGGAAAACCCTAATTCCATCGTGCAGATGGTCTGGGCCGCCAGAGAGAACGCCAGAAGTCTGAGGCATCTGATCAGCATCGAAATGTGGTCGCAGCTGAATGTGTTCTATAAATATGTGTCCGATCTGGATTCCAGAGATTTGCGGTTGGCCGACCTGTCTCATCTTTGCCAGAAAATCAAGGAAGGCTGCCAGTTGCATACGGGCATCGTCGAAGGGACAACGTTCCGTGATCAGGGCTGGATTTTCTATGAACTCGGAAAAATGATCGATAGAGCCGACCAGACGACCCGGTTGCTCGATATCAAGTATCATCATCTGCTGCCTACGGTCGCTGACGTTGGCTCGCCGATAGATGTTAGCCAATGGAATGCGCTGTTACGCTCGGTTGCTGGATACCATGGTTATCGTCGCGAGTGTCCGAGCGGTATGACGCCTGAATCTGTGGCCGGGTTTATTCTTATGAACCCTGCTTTCACACGCTCGGTTGCCTGCTGCGTCCATCGCATTCGTGCTTTTATCAGCCGCCTGGAAAGCAGTCCGGAACTGGCTGCGATGAATCTGGACATCCAGCCGATTATTGCGATTGAAGCGCAATTGAACATACCTATCCGGCAGGTCATCGGAGAAGGACTGCACGAGTATCTGGACCGCGTTCAGATCAATCTTCAAAAATTCGCAGATAATATTTCAGGGACATTCTTCGGCGCGGAATCCGCGTCCGGTGATGTTGAAAAGTTGTAGCCGCAGATGGCAAAAGAACTCCGTCGCCGCAGATCAGATGGACCGATAAATTATCAGGCGGTCCTGGAATCCGTTGCCTTGCTCGTTAAGGACGACCTGAAGAAGGGTAAGGTTGCCAATTATATTCCGGCTCTGGCACGGGTGCCGAAGTCGAAATTCGCGATGGCTGTTCGTTGTGTCGATGGTCGTGAAGCGACGGTCGGCGATGCCTTCGAGCCGTTCTCGATTCAAAGTGTTTCCAAGGTCTTCACGTTGATGATGGCATTGCGCTGTGTCGGCCCGAACTTGTGGCACAGGGTTGGCAGGGAGCCTTCCGGCACCCCCTTTAACTCACTGACGCAACTTGAATACGAAAAGGGTATCCCCCGTAATCCACTGATCAATGCCGGTGCACATGTGGTGACCGATTGCATCTTGGAAAACGAGCCAAAGGGCAAGCAGGCGATCCTGAATGAATTGCGCAAATTGTCAGGCAACAAGCATATTCAGTTCGACCGGGAAGTTGCGCGCTCCGAACGGGATCATGGTCATCGCAATGCGGCGATTGCGCATTTCCTGAAAGCGCACGGCAATCTGCACGGGAAGGTGATCAGGGTTCTGGACGCATATTTCCATCAATGCTCCATCGCCATGTCGTGTCTGGATCTGGCACGTGCCGGATCTTTTCTGGCCAATGGCGGCGTCGATGTCAAAACGGGTGAAGTGATTATCACACCCAGACGCACCAAGCGCATTAATGCAGTGATGATGACATGCGGTCTTTACGATGCCGTCGGCAACTTTGCCTACCGTGTCGGCATTCCTGCAAAAAGCGGTGTCGGCGGCGGCATCCTCGGCATTATCCCGGGAGTTCTCAGCGTAGCCGTATGGTCACCTGGCCTTGATGCCAGCGGCAATTCCCATGCCGGCGTGAAGGCACTGGAAGCCTTTACCAGTAAAATCGGGAAATCAGTCTTTTAGACCTGCACGGGGCGAACATCGACGGCGACGTCGATTTTCTGTTCGCCGCCCCCCAGCACCATGCCGTTGATCGGACTGACGTCACCGTAATCGCGACCCCAGGCAACAGTGATGTGCTCATCGCCCGGTAACAGGTTATTGGTCGGATCAAGATCGACCCAGCCGAAATCAGGGACCCATATCGCAAGCCATGCATGGGATGCATCAGCGCCAATTTTCTTTTCCTGACCTTCAGGCGGGTGCGTCCGAAGATAACCGCTGACATAACGGGCCGGCAGGCCGAGGGAGCGAAGGCAGGCGATCTGCAGATGCGCGAAATCCTGGCAAACGCCGCGCTTGTCCGCCAAAACCCGGTCAATCGGCGTTGAGATATCGGTGACTCCGCCTTCGTATTTGAACTCCGTAAATATGCGTGACATGAGATCAATGGCACCGGCAAGCACTGGGCAGCCCGGTGGGAATGACTTCTCTGCAAAATCGGCGGCGTCTTTGGAAACGGTGAAGGGCGATTCAAACATATATTGCTGCGCATCAAGGGTGTCCCTTGAAGTCTGCTTGCTTGCAGCGGCAGGGACGAACTCCCAGGGCATTGTTGTTTGCGCATCGGGGATCAGGGGTGGCGTGACGTCAACTCTGGCCGTGGAAATGATATTCAGTTTGTTGTGTGGCTCTTCAACCGTCAGATATGCCGTAGGGTTGCCAAAAAAATCCACGTTCTCCTGATTGAGTGTTGGTGCCGGGGCGACCATCAGTGAATAGCTTTGCGTGATCTGGTTCGGCGTCATGCGTGGCGAAAGGTGTAATAAATGCTGTGAGATGGAAACGCTCAAGCCATAGGTAAATGTTGTACGATGGCTGATGTCGTAGATCACGGCACGACCCCGCCCGATGAAGCACTGCGGGTCGGCATCACATGGCTGAAATACTTTCTGGCCAAGGCGTCTGACACTTCATAAGTCTGATTTTCAAGGTTTTCGACGAACTTGTTGAGTTCGAGTCTGCGTCCCCTTTGCTACGCTGCGCGCAAAGGGCATTTATGTCCGCCAGCCGCAACTGGCTGGTCATGGCGACGATAAGGTGCTGCTCGCGTGTCAGGACAGCGCTCTCGGCATCGTGGGGCAGGCATGCGATGTGATCGGCGATGGCGTCGATCTGAAAGGCAATCGAGCGTGGGTTTGAATTGTCGGTGAGCAGAAGATCGATAACAGCGGGTAATTGCACACTGGACAAATACCGGGTGCGGTAAGTCATCGTACTGTCGCCGAGCTCCAGCATCAGATCGAGGCGACCCTCACCGGCCGGGTTTCCCTCAATCGCCATTTCGCGAATGAGCTTGGCCATATACGTTGCCCGTTCGACACGACGGCCGATGTCAAGCAGGCGCCAGCCGAGGCTCCGGGTCATGTTTTCCATCTGCATGCCGCTGAAGGCAGCAAGGTCTTCCAGAATCTGGTTGAGCAGTGCCAGACCGTCATCAACGTCCAATCTGATTCTTGATGCGTGATTGTGGGCACGCTGGGAGATGCCGATCAGAATGCGCCATGAATCCATACTCAACCTTTCGCGAACCAGAGAGGCGGTGCGCTTGAGGTTGCCCAGAAGTTCCAATAGGCCGTTCGCCGGGCCCCGTTCGAAAAGCAGTGCAGCGACTTCGCGCTCAACCGCCTGAATGCCGCTGGCGGCGGCTTTGCGCGCTGTGCGTTGGCGCAGATAGCCGAACTCGACCAGAATATTGGTCAGGCGGGTCAGGGTTTGCGGGTCATCGCCTGCACCCGCTTCGCCGGCCAATCTGAGGATCATGGACCGCAAAAGGCGTACCGAATTCTCGGTGCGCTCGGCATATCGGCCAAGCCAGAAAAGATTGTCAGCGACCCGGCTTGGCAGGTCATTGCCGCTTCGACGCAAAATAACTGTCTGACCGGGCGTGGCCAGCCTTGAGAACGTGCTGACTGGCTGATCGGATTGCACCCATGTATCCTTGCTGGCGTCCCCCTGTTGCATCGAAACGGAACGGGAATCAAACCCGTCGGTTGTTCTGGTCAAGCCGCCCGGCATCACACGGTAACTGTCGCCATCAGCACAGACATAGACACGCAAGGCCATCGGTCTCGGTTCCAGCTGGCCATGACGCCAAACGGGCGAGGTCGAGAGCGTCAGGGTTTCCTGGCCGAAATATTCAGCGCCCCGACGATTCAGGCGTTGCAGAATCTCCTCACGGTGTGCCCCGACCGCTTCGCCGGGCATAATGGCTTTGGTGTTGTCGTTGAGGATTGAACTGTTGGAGAACGTCGGGCGGATGATCAACTGGTCCAGATTCTTGGTAACGTAATCCCGTTCCTTCTGTTGACCACACCACCATGTCGCCAGCGATGGGATCAGAAGTTCTTCATGGAACAACTCCCGGCATAATCCCGGTAGGAAGCTCATCAGGGCTTCGCATTCGACAACGCCACTACCCAGACTGTTGGCAATCACCACATTCCCGGCGCGGACTGCGGCCACCAGCCCGGCAGCGCCGAGCAGAGAATCCGTCTTGAGCTCCAGCGGATCACAGAAATCACCGTCAACACGCCTGAAAATCAAGTCGACCTGTTTCAGACCATTCAGTGTTTTCAGATAGACCTTGTTGTCGCGAACGGTGAGATCGGCCCCTTCAACCAGTGGGAAGCCGAGATAGCGGGCCAGATAGGCATGCTCGAAAAAGGTTTCGTTAAGGGGCCCCGGCGTCAGGAGGACGATCAACGGATCATCCTTGCCTGTTTGCTTGACCAGATTGTCGCTCAGCGCCTGGAAAACCGGCGAGGCGATGGACTTGAGCATCGCGAAAGATATTGGGCAGGGTGCGCGCCAGCACGACGCGGTTTTCAAGCGCATAACCGGCTCCGGACGGTGCCTGAGTGCGGTCGCTCAGGACCCACCAGCGATGATCCGCTGCCCGGGCAATATCGAAAGCGACAAAATTAAGATGAATACCACCGGGCGGACGAATGCCGTGCATCGGCCGAAGGAAATTACGATTGCCGAAGACCAGCGGTGCCGGCAGCAGTTCCCGGGTCAACAGGGATTGCTGATCGTAAATATCGGAAACGATGGCATTCAACAGCTTGGCGCGTTGGATAAGCCCGGCTTCGAGGTGGTGCCATTCCGCGGCACCGACAAGCATCGGTATCGGGTCCATACGCCAGGGCCGCACGGAATCCCCGGTTTCGTCATAAACGTTATATGTCGTGCCGTTTTCCTGGATCAGTCGCTGCGCGGTATCCCAATAGTGCTGTAGTTCCTTGTCGGGAACCTGGCTCAGTTCGCTCAGAAATTCGCGCCAGTGCGGTCTGACCCCGGTAACGGGATCCATCATCTCATCAAACAGTCCCGGTGCCGGTATGTATTCATCGGTCAGAGAGGGCTGCGGGGATTTGTTTTTAGAGGTCCTGCCGGTGTCGTTCACGCGTAACTCTCCAGAATCGAAGTGGCGAAACCAGAATAAGTGATCGGCGTGCTTGCTGCTAGTCCGTTTCGTGTTTCTTGGTGCGTCTGAGATCAAGCGTCATCGGAAATTCATCACTGCCAGCCTGTTTCGGCGCTTCTGACTGCCCCGGCGTGTGCCCGGTTTCGAAGAACCGGGCCAGACGGCGACTCTCCGCTTCATAGGCATTGACCGGGAAATGCTCAAAGTTGCGTCCGCCCGGGTGTGCTACGTGATAGGTGCAGCCGGCAACGACCCGGTTGGTCCAGGTATCGAACAGATCAAAAATAAGCGGTGCATCAATCGCGACGGTCGGATGCAGGGCCGATGCCGGTTTCCACGCCCGGTAACGGACGCCGGCAAAATACTCACCGTTCTTGCCACTGGATTGCAGCGGCACCCGGTAGCCATTGCAGCCAAGAATATAACGGCTGTCGGTAAGGCCGTTGACACGGACTTGAAGGCGTTCAACGGACGAATCGACATAGCGGACGGTGCCGCCGACGGCACCTTCCTCGCCCATGACGTGCCATGGCTC
Organism: uncultured Rhodospirillales bacterium; assembly: GCA_965284225.1. GTDB lineage: Bacteria > Pseudomonadota > Alphaproteobacteria > Rhodospirillales > Casp-alpha2 > UBA4479. Next base: position 1,029,459 of record CBDIRN010000001.1, on the reverse strand, counting down.
AAGTGCCTGCCGCAGCTCAATCTCGATCTGGCGATACTGCGCTGCGCCGTAGCGGGGGAAACGAAACTCGAAATGGGGTGCAAACCAGTCCGCTTCGAACGGGAACCCAGCCAGACGGGTGTCTTCGATGACATCCTCAAAATCAGCCCATACGGCATGCGGCAGCATGAAGCGGTCATGCAGTTCCGTACCCCAACGGACCAGCGGTCCGGAATAAGGGGTCTCCCAGAAACGCGCGATCAGTCCTCTGAGCAGCAGTTGCTGGGCTAAGCTCATTTCCGCATGCGGTGGCATTTCGAACGCACGGAATTCGACCAGACCCAACCGGCCGGTCGGGCCATCGGGTGAGTACAGCTTGTCGATGCAGATTTCCGTTCTGTGCGTATTGCCCGAAACGTCAATCAGCAGATTGCGCAGAATCCGGTCAATCAGCCATGGCGGACAGTCCGTGCCTGCCGGTGGAATCTGCTGCAGGGCGATCTCAAGTTCATACAGGCTGTCGTGTCTGGCTTCGTCGATACGCGGCGCCTGACTGGTCGGGCCGATAAACATGCCTGAGAACAGATAGCTCAGGCTTGGGTGGTGCTGCCAGTAGGTAACCAGGCTTTTCAGAAGATCAGGGCGGCGCAGAAACGGGCTGTCTGCGGCGGTCGCGCCACCGCCGACGACATGGTTGCCGCCGCCGGTTCCGGTGTGACGACCGTCGAGCATGAATTTCTCGGTGCCGAGCCGGGTCAGGCGCGCTTCTTCGTAAAGTGTCTTGGTGATATCAACCAGTTCATTCCAGTCATGGGCCGGTTGGATGTTGACCTCCAGGACACCCGGATCTGGCGTGACCTTGATGCAGTTCAACCGCGGATCATTGGGCGGTCCATAGCCTTCAATGTGAACCGGCAGGCCGGTTTCGGCGACAGCGTCTTCAATGGCCGCGATCAGGTCGAGATAATCCTCGAGCGTTTCCGTCGGCGGCATAAAGACACATAACCGGCCGTCGCGGGGTTCCACGGTCATCGCTGCCCGCACCCGTCCCTTTTTGCCGCCAAGGCCCTGTTCGGTGATCTGTTGACGATTGGCTGACGGCTGCTCGCTACCGCTCAGATAGGGTTGGCGCTGGGCATCCGGTTCCGGCAGTTCGCCACGTTCGGCAAACGGATCTGCGGTGACGATATAGGGATAATCAATGGCTTCGATATGCGGCAGGGAATCCAGCGGCAAACGATAGCCGACCGGCGAGTCGCCCGGGATCAGCACCAGCCGGTCCGTGCGCATGCTCCACGGCTCGCTCATCCAGCGGCGCTTTCCGTCACGGGCGTTCCAGCGTTGCACAGGCAGCACGTAGCCGGTCGGTTTGCTGAGGCCGCGGGTAAAGACCTTGGCCAGACGGTTGCGTTCCAGCGGATCGTCGAGCTTGGAATCTTCCAGCGTCACGTTTTCAGGCAAACGGCGCTCTTTCTCCATAAAGTGCCAGGGATCTTCAAAAGCGCCGGTGGCGGCATTGCTGGGTACCCCCAGCCGTTCGGCAATCCCTTCGACAAACGTCTTGGCGACGGCGATATCGGGTGTGTGGTCGTCGGTTTCGGCAGCGATGGCATCGGCGTTTTTCCAGATCGGCACGCCGTCGCGTCGCCAGTACAAAGCGAACGCCCATCTGGGCAGCGGTTCGCCCGGATACCACTTGCCCTGGCCGTAATGCAGCAGGCCCCCTGGCGCATATTTGTCCCGGAGCCGGCGGATCAGTTCGTCAGCCAATGGCCGCTTGGTCTTGCCGACGGCGGCAGTATTCCATTCATCCGCATCGACATGATCAATGGACACGAAGGTCGGCTCGCCACCCAGCGTCAGCCGCACATCGTCTTTTTTCAGACGCGCATCGACATCATGACCAAGGCGGTCGATGGCAATCCACTGCTCGGCAGTATAAGGTTTGGTGACACGGGGCGACTCGCTGATCCGGGTCACTTTCATGTCGAATTCGAATTCGACTTTGCATTCTTCGACAGCGCCTGTAATCGGCGCGGCACTGCGTGGACGCGGCGTTGCGGCCAACGGAATATGCCCTTCACCGGCAAGCAAACCCGATGTCGGATCAAGGCCGAGCCAACCTGCGCCCGGCAGGTAAACTTCAGTCCAGGCATGCAGATCCGTGAAATCGACATCCGTGCCGGACGGCCCATCAAGGGATTCAACGTCCGGCTTCAACTGCACCAGATAGCCCGATACAAACCGAGCCGCAAAACCCAGATTGCGGAAGATTTCGACCAGCAGCCAGCCGGTATCACGGCATGATCCCTTGCCGCGTTCAAGGGTCTCTTCACAGGTCTGCACACCCGGTTCCATCCGGATCAGGTATTCGATGTCGTTTTGCAGGCGCTGGTTCATGCCGACGAGAAAATCCACCGTCGAGCCGGTCTGCGGCGGCAGATTATCGAGCCATGCCTGCAACAGCGGGCCGCGCGGCTCGGCACCAAGATAAGGCTCCAGCTCCTCTTTCAGATCCGGGTCGTAATCAAAGGGTAAGACTTCGGCGTCGGGTTCCAGAAAGAAATCGAACGGGTTCTGGATCGACATATCAGCGACGAGATCGATCTCGACCTCGAAATGGTCGACCGGGTCAGGAAAGACCACGCGGGCCTGATAGTTGCCGTGCGGATCCTGTTGCCAGTTAATGAAATGGCCTTCCGGTTTGACCGTCAGCGAGTAACTGAGGATGGGGGATCTGGCATGGGGCGCCGGGCGCAGCCGGATAATCTGCGGCCCCATCTGCACTTTGCGGTCATATGTGTAGCTGGTGCGGTGATAGAGCGCGGCGTGAATACTCATGGGTCTGTGATTAACCTCTGTACTTGGTGCCTGTCAGACAGGTGGGACAGGATTACGTATAGCATCCGATTGGCCATCCGTATCTGACGATATTCTATCAAGCATAACGCGAAACCGACAGTGGGTGGTGCACGCTGACTTAAGTCGTGTGACGCATGGATTCAGCAGCACCAAGCCCGCCGGCCTGAACAATGAAATCGGCGATGGTGTCGACACCGACTTGTGTTTTCATGTTGGTGAACACAAACGGCCGGTCCCCACGCATGCGTTTGGTATCGCTGCGCATGATTTCGAGATCGGCACCGACCAGCGGTGCCAGATCGGTCTTGTTGATGACCAGCAGGTCGGAACGGGTGATGCCGGGGCCGCCCTTGCGGGGGATTTTCTCGCCTGCCGACACATCAATGACATAGATCGTGATGTCGGCGAGCTCCGGTGAAAAGGTTGCGGCCAGATTGTCACCACCGGATTCGATCAGGATCAGATCGAGATCAGGAAATTTCGCGTTCATGGTGTCGACGGCGGCGAGATTGATCGAAGCGTCCTCGCGGATTGCGGTATGCGGGCAACCACCGGTCTCGACACCCATGATCCTCTCCACCGGCAATGCCCCGGCGCGGGTCAGAATCAGTGCGTCTTCCTTGGTATAGATATCGTTGGTGATGGCGCAAATGTCATAGACATCGCGAAACGTCTGGCAAAGACGTTCCATCAAGGCCGTTTTGCCGGACCCGACCGGACCGCCGATACCGACCCGCAAGGGCCCATGCTGTGAAGTGCTCATGATCTGAATAGCCTCGTGTATTGGGTTTCATGCCGCATGGCGGCGATGTCGGAAAGAATGGCGATGCCACCGGCTTCATCAATGGCGGCTGTGGCGGCGTTGCTTGCAGTCGCGCTGATGGCGTTCTCGAGCTTCGCCAGAATACGTTGCCCGGCACTTTGGCCAAGCGGGATCAGTCTGACCCCGGCTGAGACCAGGTTGGCGGCGAAGCCGTGCAGATAGGCGTGCAAAGCCTGTTCCCTGTCGATGCCGTGCCCTCTGGCAGCGGCGGCGACGGCAACCGGATAGGCGATCTCGGCGCCGAGTGCAGCGTACAGTTCTTTGCAATCCGGCCATGGCCAGGCATCCGTGGTTGCCTTGACGAAGGCAGAGCCCTGCGCGGTTGTCTCCAGATGGCGTTCTTTGGACGGGGCAAGTGCGGTTGCCAGATCGTTGATCTCGACAAGGACCCCGGCGTTCCCGGCGGCCGCATAGGCATGCGCAAACATCACCGCGTCACTCCATCCCGCACCGACGGCCAGGATGCTGTCGATCCAGGCCAGCAGGGTTGCCTCGTCCTTCACACGCGCCTCTTCAACGGCCCATTCAATGCCGTGCGAATAGGCGAAAGCACCGACCGGGTAGCTCGGCGACAGCCACGCCATCAATCGGTATAGCCCGCTGTTATCCATGATGGTGATGCCCGTGCTCATGATCATCCCCATGCCCGTGGCTGTGGCCTGATGCGTCCTCGGTTTCATAAGCGCCGCCTTCGGGCTGGAACGGCACGTTGACATGGCGCGTGGTTGCACCCAGTCCCTGCACCATCGCGTCGATGACGTGATCCTCACGGATCAGGATGCAGGTGCCATCGATCTCGGCCGGCAGGTGACGGTTGCCGAGATGCCAGGCGATGCGGGCCAGATGTTCAGGGTCTGCGCAGGTGATCTCCAAAAGCGGCTCCGCGGCCGCCTTGACGGCAACCAGTTTGCCGTCACCCAATACCAGCGCATCGCCATCGCAAAGCACCAAGGTTTTCTCCATATCGAGCAGAAAGTCGAGGCCGCCGGTGCCGGTCATCGACATCCGACGCCGGTAACGGTCATCAAAACAGAGCACGACGGTATCGATCGCGACACCTTCCCACTCTCCCCTGCGCTTGATGCCGGTGGCACGCAGCATGATCTTCACGCCGGCTTCATGCTTCGAGACGACGCCAAAGGCGTCTCCTCAGCATGAGGTTTACAAAAAAAGCCCTCATCCTGAGGAGCAGCAAAGCCGCGTCTCGAAGGATGCGTGTATCTGTGCAATGCCAGCATGACGTCACCTCAGTACAAAAAGTAGCGTTGCGCCATCGGCAACACATCGGCGGGCTCGCAGGTCAGCAGTTCGCCGTCGGCACGCACTTCATAAGTCTCCGGATTGACCTCAATGCTGGGCATGGCGTCATTGAGCACCATCGATTTCTTGTTGATGCCGCTTCTGGTATTGGCCACGGCCAGCATGTCCTTTTCGACACCGAGAATTTGCTTAAGCCCTTGTTCCTGCGCCGCCTGCGAGACAAAGGTTACGCCACTGGCTGTCATGGCGCGGCCGAAGGCGCCGAACATCGGCCGGTAATGGACCGGCTGCGGTGTCGGGATCGAGGCGTTGGGATCACCCATGGCGGCGGCGGCAATCATCCCGCCGACCAGAACCAGGTCCGGCTTGACGCCAAAAACGCCGGGCTCCACAGCACCAGATCCGCCCGCTTGCCAAGTTCGATGGAACCGATATGCGCCGCCATGCCCTGAGCGATTGCCGGATTGATGGTGTATTTCGCGATATAGCGCCGGACCCTGACGTTATCATTGTCGCCGGTTTCCTCGGGCAACGCGCCGCGCTGACGCTTCATCTTGTCGGCGGTCTGCCAGGTGCGGATCAGCACTTCGCCGACCCGGCCCATCGCCTGACTGTCTGAGGCGATAATCGAGAACGCGCCGATGTCGTGCAGGATGTCCTCTGCGGCAATGGTCTCACGGCGGATCCGGCTTTCGGCGAAGGCCACGTCTTCCGGGATTCTGTTATCCAGATGATGACAGACCATCAGCATGTCGAGGTGCTCGTCGATGGTGTTGACGGTATAGGGGCGGGTCGGGTTGGTCGACGAGGGAATGACATTCAACTCGCCGCATACCTTGATAATGTCGGGGGCATGACCGCCACCGGCGCCTTCGGTGTGGAAGGCATGGATGGTGCGGCCCTTGAAAGCGGCGACGGTATTCTCGACAAAGCCCGACTCGTTCAAGGTGTCGGTGTGGATCATCACCTGCACATCCATCTGATCGGCGACGGAAAGACAGCAATCGATGGCCGCAGGTGTGGTGCCCCAGTCTTCGTGTAATTTCAGTGCACAGGCACCACCCAGAATTTGCTCGTATAGGCCTTCGGGGCGAGAGGCGTTGCCCTTGCCGGAGAAGCCGAGATTGACCGGAAAGGAATCGGCGGCCTGAATCATGCGGCCGATATGCCAGGGGCCCGGCGTGCAGGTCGTGGCATTGGTGCCGGTCGCAGGCCCGGTGCCGCCGCCCAGCATGGTGGTGACGCCTGACATCAGGGCTTCTTCGATCTGCTGCGGGCAGATGAAATGGATGTGTGCATCAAAACCGCCGGCGGTGAGGATTTTTCCCTCGCCAGCAATCGCCTCGGTGCCGGGTCCGATGACGATATCGATGTTTGGCTGGGTATCCGGATTACCGGCTTTGCCGATGCCGACAATGCGGCCGTCTCTCAAACCTACGTCGGCTTTGACGATGCCCCAGTGATCGACAATCAGGGCATTGGTGATGACGGTATCAACGGCGCCCAGCGCGCGCGGCGTCTGTGACTGGCCCATGCCGTCGCGGATCACCTTGCCGCCGCCGAACTTGACCTCTTCGCCGTAGGTCGTGAAATCACGCTCAACCTCGATAAACAACTCGGTATCCGCCAGACGCACCTTGTCGCCAACGGTCGGGCCGAACATGTCCGCATAAGCGGCGCGGGTAATTTTAGCCGGCATCAAGGCCTCCCATGACTTTCTGGTTGAAACCGTAAACGATACGGTAACCGAGTAGCGGGACCAGCGTCACTGAGCGGGTCTGGCCCGGTTCAAACCGCACTGCCGTACCGGCTGCAATGTCGAGACGCATGCCGCGCGCCTTCTCGCGGTCAAAATCAAGACCGGGGTTTGTTTCGTAAAAATGATAATGGCTGCCGACCTGAACCGGGCGGTCACCGGTATTGGCAACGTCAAGCGAGACAGTTGGCTGGCCGGCGTTCAGTTCGATCTCGCCAGCGGCGGGGATAATTTCACCTGGGATCATTTCAACGCACTCCTCAACGGATCGGTTCGTGAACGGTGACGAGCTTGGTGCCGTCGGGGAAGGTCGCTTCGACCTGCACATCGTGGATCATCTCGGCAATCCCCTCCATCACCTGATCGCGGGTAATCACGCCGGCACCCGCTTCCATCAGATCGGCAACGGAGCGGCCGTCACGCGCGCCTTCGATCACGAAATCGGTGATCAGGGCGATGGCTTCAGGATGGTTGAGCTTGACGCCACGTTCCAGCCGGCGTCGGGCGACCATCGCAGCCATCGAAATCAGCAGCTTGTCTTTTTCCCTTGGGGTTAAATGCATGCCTGTATCCTCATCCGTCTTATCATGTTGCCCAGACACGGGGTAGGGGATGGCCCGCGCGCAGTTGCCCAAGGACCATTTCGACCATTTGCCGGGCCTGTGCGCTGCCCGTGGCGACAGCCCGGAACAGTAATTTTCCAGACCACGCACTGGCCCCGGCGATCCCTTTCGCAGGCGACAAAGTGTCAATCAATGCGCGGACCGCTTCAAGATGCTGTTCGGCATCGTCGGCTGCATAGAATATCGTACTCAGCGTGTTCGCACCTTTGAGGGTGGCTGCATTGCTGAGAATGCTTTCAATCGCACCATCGGCGCGCAGGGCGTCGGCATGAATCAGCCGACCGTCCCGGTACACCCGCCAGAAATCCGAAAACGCGCCCTGACGAACGGTCTCGCCCATCGCCGTACGCCCGAAAACGACGGTCTCGTGGGCAATGAGCCGGGCATCTCCGGAAAGCGTGACGTGAAAGTCCCGTTTCAATCGTGACCCGTCGAACAGGATGGTTTCCTGCGGCAACCATGCAAGTTCGCTGCCGGGGGCAGCGTCAAGTCGGGTTTTGACGATGGCATCACCGGCAAGACTGCGATACGCCCGCTCGCTGGCCTGGGTCGTGAAAATGGCTTTGGCACCGTCACCCACGCTGCCTTCGAAACTGAGCCGATCGCCGCCGGTCAGCCCGCCTGCGGTATTCAGCAATACGGCTTCGGGTGCGGTGCCGCTTGTGACGTTCGGCAGCCTGACTTTGAACGAGCCGGATTGATAGAGCGTATCGAGAACCGTTGCCGATCCCCTGCGTTTGAAGCCACACCGTGCAGCCCCCCTGGTGCGCTGGAAAGCGACAGGGGGTGTGATCGCACAGGCTTCAAACGGTGAGGTGTCGTCGAACATCGGTCTCATTCATATCTGCTTTTTCACCGGCCAGGACCACTTCGCCACGGTCCATGACAGTGAAGCGGTCCGCAAGGTCCCGCGCAAACTCAAAATACTGCTCGACCAGAACGATTGCCATGTCGCCGGTATCCCTCAGATATGAAATCGCCCGCCCGATGTCCTGAATGATCGATGGCTGGATACCCTCGGTCGGCTCATCAAGGATCAGCAGCTTCGGTCGCGTTACCAGCGCCCGGCCAATGGCAAGCTGTTGTTGCTGGCCGCCGGAAAGATCACCGCCCCGGCGGCGCATCATATTTTTCAGTACCGGGAACAGATCGAACACTTCGTCCGGCACCCGGCGCTTTCCGCGCGGCAGGCAGGCAAAGCCTGTTTCCAGATTTTCGGCGACGCTAAGGAGCGGAAAAATCTCGCGGCCCTGGGGCACGAAAGCGATGCCCATGCGTGCGCGCTCGAATACCGGCAGACTGGATATATCCTTGCCGTCCCAGTTGACGCTGCCGCGGGTCAGCGGTTGCTGGCCGACGACAGCCCGCATCAGACTGGTCTTGCCGACACCGTTGCGGCCCATGACACACGTCACCTTGCCGGTTTCCGCCTGCATGGAGACGGTCTTCAGAGCCTGTGCCGCGCCATAAAACAGATCAACGTTTTCAACATTCAACATAATCAGCGCCCCAAATAAACGTCGATGACTTCCTGATTGGCGCTCACCTGATCAAGCGAGCCTTCTGCCAGGACCGAACCTTCATGCAGCACCGTTACCTTGACGCCGAGGTCGCGCACAAAATCCATGTCGTGTTCGACGACGACGACGGAGTGGGTTTTGGCAATTTCCTTCAAAAGCCGTGCCGTGTCGGCGGTTTCCGCATCGGTCATGCCGGCTGCAGGTTCATCGACTAAAAGCAGTTTCGGGTCCTGCGCCAGCAGCATGCCGATTTCCAGCCATTGCTTCTGTCCATGCGACAGGTTTGCCCCCAATTCAGTCCTGAGATCGCCAAGGCGGATGATCTCGAGGATTTCATCAATTCTTTTGTGATCGGCGCCGTTGCTTTTATCCAGCAGGGTCGCCAGCACGCTGCGCGGGCGATCCAGGGCCAACAGGATATTGTCGTAGACCGTATGGCTTTCAAATACGGTCGGTTTCTGGAACTTGCGGCCGATACCGAGTTTGGCAATGGCGGCCTCATCAAGCTTTGTCAGGTCCGTCGATTTGCCGAAAGCGACCGTACCGACGTCAGGCCGGGTCTTGCCGGTGATGACGTCCATCATTGTCGTCTTGCCGGCACCGTTGGGACCGATAATTGCGCGCATTTCCCCTTCGGCGATGTACAACGACAAGCCGTTCAGTGCCTTGAAGCCATCAAAGCTGACCGAAACGTTATCGAGATATAAAAGGGTATCACCCATTTCGGTCATGTCAGTCGGCCTCTTGCGGTTGTGGTTGGGCGCTGGTCGCTTCACGGGCCTTGCGTCTGGCTATCATCTGATTTGCCAACCCGAGGATTCCTTTCGGCAGAAAGATCGTCACGGCGATGAACAAAGCACCGAGTGCGAACAGCCACACTTCCGGCAGAGCCCCGGTCAGAAACGTCTTGGCCCCGTTCACGAGAACCGCACCGAGCGCGGCACCGATCAATGTGCCGCGACCGCCGACGGCGACCCAGATCACAGCCTCGATGGAGTTGGCGGGCGAGAATTCGGAAGGGTTGATGATGCCGACCTGAGGCACATAGAGCGCACCGGCGACACCGGCGATCATCGCCGACAGCGTCCAGACGAACAGTTTGTAGTGTTCAACCCGGTAGCCCAGAAAACGGGTGCGGTTTTCAGCATCCCTGACGGCGATCAGAATTTTGCCGAGCTTTGAATGAACAATGGCCTGGGCCACCAGAAAGGCAGCGATCAGGGCGATGCCGCTGCAGGCGAACAAGCCGAACCGGGTCGCATCGGTCTGCACATCGAAGCCGAGAATATCCTTGAAATCGGTCAGGCCATTGTTGCCGCCAAAGCCCATGTCATTGCGGAAAAACGCCAGCAGCAAGGCAAACGTCATCGCCTGGGTAATGATCGACAGATAAACACCGGTGACGCGGCTTCGGAAGGCGAACCAGCCGAAGGCAAAGGCCAGCAGGCCCGGAACCAGCACTGCCATCAGGGCAGCGAACCAGAACATGTCGAAGCCGTACCAGTACCAGGGCAATTCCTGCCAGTTCAGAAACACCATGAAATCCGGCAGGGTCGGATGGGCATAGACGCCGCGCGTACCGATCTGACGCATCAGGTACATGCCCATGGCATAGCCGCCGAGCGCAAAGAACGCGCCATGCCCCAGTGACAGCACGCCACAGTAGCCCCATACCAGATCAATCGACAGAGCCAGCAGCGCGTAACAGAGATACTTGCCCAGCAACGACACAGTATAGGTCGACGTATGCAGCGCATGTCCTTCCGGCACCGCCAGATTGAGGATGCCAACGGTTATGACAATGGCTGCGACGATGCCAATGAAAATATAGCTGCGTTTGCCTAAGGCACCGGCTGCGAACGACATCATCATGCCTCCACCGCCCGGCCCTTGAGCGCGAACATGCCGCGCGGCTTCTTCTGGATGAACAGGATAATGAAGACCAGCACGACGATCTTGCCGAGCACGGCACCGGCAAAGGGTTCGAGGAATTTATTGGCGACCCCCAGCGTCATCGCACCGACCAGTGTTCCCCACAAATTGCCGACGCCACCGAAGACGACGACCATGAAGCTGTCGATGATGTAGGACTGGCCCAGGTTCGGGCTGACGTTATCGATCTGGCTCAGCGCGACCCCGGCGATCCCGGCGATCCCGGACCCGAGGCCAAAGGTCAAGGCATCGACCCAATCGGTCCTGATGCCCATGGCACCGGCCATGGGCCGCGGTTTTGTGTGACGGCGCGCATGTGCAGACCGTAGGGGTCTTCTTCATCAGGATCATCAGGGCGGCGAGGACGACCAGCGAGAACACCAGAATGTAGAGTCGGTTATAGGGTGATCGTCATCTGTCCGATTTCGAAAGCACCGGACATGAAAATGGGGTTGCCGACTTCCTGGTTGGTCGGACCGAAAATCGACCGCACCGTCTGTTGCAGGGCCAGTGAAATGCCCCAGGTGGCGAGCAGGGTTTCCAGCGGTCGGCCATAGAGAAAACGGATGATGCCGCGTTCGATGGCGATGCCGACGCCACCGGCGACCAAAAACGCCAGCGGGATTGAAATCAGCAACGAGACTTCGAACAACTGCGGGTATGAGGTGCGGATAACGTCCTGAACGACATAGGTCGTGTAGGCACCCAGCATCACCATCTCGCCGTGCGCCATGTTGATGACGCCCATGACGCCGAAGGTGATGGCAAGACCAATGGCGGCCAGCAGCAGGACCGAGCCGAGTGAAAGGCCGTACCAGACGTTCTGCGCTGTCGCCCATGCAGCCAGCGAGCGTTCGATCAGAGCCGCAGCGCTTTCGGCAGACGTCTTCAGTGTGCCTTCTGCGGTTGCAGCAAATGCCAGCAAAATGGACCGGGCATCCCGACCCGAACGTTCCTTGAGGACTTCAATAGCGCCGAGTTTGGCAGCTTCATCAAGCGAGCTGGAAAGAACGGCCGTTGCCCTGGCCTCGATCATGATTCTTTGGCGCCTTGATCGGCTTCGATGGCAATGGCGGCATCCAGCAGCGGGATCGCATCAGGGTCTTTTGCCTTGAAGACGTCTTCGGCTGCGGCGCGACGATCCGATGGGTTTTTGGAGCGGAGTTGAAGCCCGCCGAGTGAATCGCGGATGGCGCGTCGAAGGCTGTTGTTGACCTTGATCTTCTCAAAAGCCGCTTTCGGCTCTTCGCCGATCTTTTTGAGGGTCAGGGGGTCGATGATGGCATAGTTGTCGCCGACCGTTTCGACCATGACGACCTTGTTGCTGGCCTTGTGCAGGAAAAGATTTCCTTCGCCAAGCGCGTTGAGGGCCGGAATAACCCGGGTATCCGCAGTTTCGGCCAGGGCTGAGATGACTTTTGCGCGATCACTGAACCCGCCGGCAGCCAAGGCGTCTATCTGCTGGGCGAGATCATCGGCTTTGCCCGGTTGAATGAGGGCAATCTGAAAAATGAAAAGGATGAAAAGGAAAAACAGAGAAGAAGTCTTGAATGATTTTGTCATTGAGGCAGGTCCAGCATCCAGAACGATGTAAGGGACAACAGATGTCCGGGGGCGGCGGCATGCGCCACCCCCGAACGATGTTCTGCTCAGCTGCCTTGACCGCCACACTTGCCGGTCTTGGTGTTGAAGTTGCCGCACGACATCGGCTTGCGCCAGTCGCTGATCAGGTCTTTCGAACCCGGCAGGAAGTCGGACCAGGCATCACCCGGGACCAGGCCTTTGGTCGAGAACACGGTCTCGAACTGGCCATTGGCCTGAATTTCACCGATCAGGACCGGCTTGGTGATGTGATGGTTCGGCATCATCGCGGAATAGCCGCCCGTCAGGTTAGGCACCGACACACCGATCAGTGCATCGATAACAGCGTCCGACTTGGTGGTACCAGCAGCTTCAGCTGCCTTAACCCACATGTTGAAGCCGATGTAGTGAGCTTCCATCGGATCGTTGGTGACGCGCTTCGGGTTCTTCGTGAAAGCCTTCCACTTCTTGATGAAGTCGGCATTTTCAGCGCTGGTGTCGGACATGAAGTAGTTCCATGCCGCCAGATGGCCGACCAACGGAGCCGTGTCGAGACCGGCGAGTTCTTCTTCACCGACCGAGAATGCGACGACCGGAATGTCCTGGGCTTTGATGCCCTGGTGTTGCCGAGTTCTTTGTAGAACGGCACGTTGGCGTCACCATTGATGGTCGACACAACAGCCGTTTTCTTGCCGGCGGATCCGAATTTCTTGACGTCGGAAACGATGGTCTGCCAATCGGAATGGCCGAACGGCGTGTAGTTGATCATGATGTCTGCCGCAGCGACACCTTTGTCCTTGAGATAGGCTTCAAGGATTTTGTTGGTGGTACGCGGATAGACATAGTCGGTACCGGCGAGGACCCAACGCTTCACGCCTTCTTTGATCAGATAATCAACGGCGGGAATGGCTTGCTGGTTCGGCGCGGCGCCGGTGTAAAATACGTTCTTCTGGCTTTCTTCACCTTCGTACTGGACCGGATAGAACAGAACACTGTTCAGTTCTTCGAAGACCGGCAGAACCGATTTACGTGAAACCGACGTCCAGCAGCCGAATACAACATCGACCTTGTTGACGGAAATCAGTTCGCGGGCTTTCTCTGCGAACAGCGGCCAGTTGGAAGCCGGGTCAACAACAACGGCCTCAAGCTTCTTGCCGAGAACGCCGCCTTTCTTGTTCTGCTCTTCGATGAGCATCAGCATGACGTCTTTGAGTGTCGTTTCGCTGATCGCCATGGTGCCTGAAAGCGAGTGAAGAATACCGACTTTAATGGTGTCGGCAGCCGAAGCGACGGAACTGACCGCCATCGTTGCGGCCAGCACGCCGGCTGTAACCAAGGATTTATATGTCATTCGCATTAAGTATCTCCCCTAAGGATGTTGCTGCACTGCGATAGGGGATTACAAGTTCCGGGCCAGAATCGAAGCTGGCTGTGTACGGGTGGGGATTAAAATCTTCAAGATACTGAAAAATAACATTAAATTGTTATTTTATAAGGTGGAAATGAAGTCCGTTTCCAGAAATCGGTTATATTGAAACCGACTCAAATATGACCTAAAAGTAATCATAATAGAGATAGTGATTAATTATTAATCAATTCTGATTTTTAGCCAAATATGCCCGCGCGTGCTATCTTTCAGACGGTGGGATAACCCCTGCCCGGGGTTGTTGCTGCACTCTTCAACCTCGAGACCCCGCGCGTGGCAAGCGCGCGGGGTCTGGTTTTTGACGGGAAGACTTATTTTCATCACTTGCTTATTGTTCTGAGCTGTGACACAACCCCCTCAGCTTACTGCGTGTAGATGACATATTTGTTGTCAGCAGTCTCCGTCTCCGAAGCGATTTCCGAGCCGGGCGTGCCATTCAGGCACACGAACTTGGCGGCTGATCTACGCAAGCTCCCACATTTAAAACCAAATGCCACCGGTGCCCCCTTCGGGTCTCCGATGAGTGGCTGTATATGAAAGTTATCAATTGAAACAGTTTACTGATCTCGGCCTTGCCGAGCCTATCCTTCGCGCCGTAACGAACGAGGGATACTCCGCACCGACGCCGATCCAGGAAAAAGTCATTCCGCTCATGATGTCCGGCAAGGACATCGTCGGCATTGCTCAAACCGGAACCGGCAAAACCGCTGCCTTTGTGCTGCCTCTGCTCGACAGAATCCACGAGCTGCGCCAACGGCCAAATCCCAATCATTGCATTGGTCTGATTCTGGCGCCGACCCGCGAGCTTGCCTCGCAGATCGCCGAAAGCATTCGCACCTATGGCAAGGACATGCGTGTGTCCGTCGCCATTATCGTTGGCGGCGTCAAGCCAGGTGGACAAATCCGCATGATGGCCCGCGGCGTTGACATCATTGTCGCGACGCCTGGTCGCTTGCTCGATCACGTGCAGACCGGTGTGGTCAAACTTGATAAGGCGGAGACCGTGGTTCTTGATGAAGCCGACCAGATGCTTGACCTCGGCTTCATGCCGACGATCCGCAAAATTCTGGCGAAGCTGCCGAAGCAAAGACAGACAGTGCTTCTTTCGGCGACCATGCCGCAGCAGATCCGCGCGCTCGCGGATGACTTCCTGAGAGATCCGACGGAAATTTCCGTCAAGCCGACGTCGACGCCGATCGAACTGATTGACCAAAAGGTTATCCACGTCGATCGCGAGCGGAAGCGCGATGCCCTGATCGGCATCCTGCGCAGCCCGGGTGTTGAACGGGCGATTGTCTTCACACGGACCAAGCGTGGCGCAGACAAGGTTTGTGAATCCCTGCAAAAAGCCGGCTTGTCGGCTGGTGCCATTCACGGCAATAAAAGTCAGCCGCAACGTGAGCGGACACTTGCAGATTTCCGCTCGGCCAACGTCAAAATCCTCGTTGCCACGGATATCGCGGCACGCGGCATTGACGTCGATGACGTTTCGCATGTTATCAACTTCGAACTGCCGAACGTTCCGGAATCCTATGTACACCGCATCGGTCGTACAGCGCGTGCCGGAAAAAGCGGCATTGCAATTTCACTGTGCGAGCATGCGGAACGCGGCTTGCTCAGGGATATTGAACGCCTGATCGGCACCGTGCTGCCACGCGACAATGCGCCGGGTATGGGCGCACAGAGCGATTACCAGCCGCACGTTGATCAGCGCCCGGCTTCGGGTCGACCGAATAACAACGGGTCTGACAAAGGCTACAAGAGATTCGAAAAGCCGAAGGCGCGCCCGCAACAAGTGCAGGGCAAATCCAGAAAGCCCCATCGTGGTCAATCTTCGGGCCGCCGGCAGTCTCCGGATAGCGGGCTGCAGCGACTGGCCAGCTAACAGCGGTCAATCGTTAACCCGGTGAAATGCTGCTGACGATGGCAACGTTGCCATCGTTGGTGTGCTTCAGGATCAATGCCTCGCCCTGCCGAACGTAACGGTTGGTCAGGGCATTGATCGTCACCTGATGGGTGACAAGGATGACCGGCATCTTCGATGTGTTAAGATCACGGATGAAGGCGCGTAGCGCCTTGAGATTTCCGTCCTGGTCCTGCTGACGTTGATAGAAAGAATTCAAGGCCGGCAGTTCTGTGACCGGACCCAATCCCAACAGCTTCGCCGTTTCAAGGCAGCGGCACCATTGGCTGGAATAAACGGCGGCTTTTTCAATCCCCGCACTGCGAATGGCCCGCCCCAGTTCTTCAGCTTCCTTGCGGCCGGTGTCGTCCAGATTCCGCTGTGTTGCGCAATCATCAATCCTGAAATGATCCGGATCCCCGGTGCCCGGTGCTGTAGCATGCCGGATGATGGAAAAATGCCCGAGTTCTTGCAGATATGACCAACTGGCAGCATCGGCCTGGGCCAAAGGTGCCCCCAGGCACAGCATTGCCAGCACACAGAAGACGCGAGAGAACATGTTTCCTCCTGATTATCTTTCAGCTGAACGCATACCGTCCAACTGAATATTGGGAGGCGCCCTCAAGCTTTCCAGTGCAAATGCAATCAGGACGCTGCCGCAGGTTTGGCCTTCAGCTTGTCCCGGATCAGTTTGAACAGCGGCAGCAAGATCAGAATGATCGCAATCACGGTAATCGGGCCGGATATGGGTCTTTCGAGGAAGATCATCGGATCGCCGCTCGAAAACAGCAGGGACTGGCGCAGCTTGGGCTCGGCGATGGGGCCAAGGACGATCGCCAGCACTGCAGGAGCGACCGGGTAATCGAGTTTCCTGAGCATGTAAGCACCGACACCGAAGATCAGCATCAGCCAGATGTCGTGCATGTCCTGCGTTGCGGCGTACCCGCCGACAACCGACAGTACGAAAATCATCGGTGCAAGCACGGTAAACGGCATCCGCAGCATCCAGATGAACAGCGGGATAAAGGCGATGTTGACGGCCAGTGCGAAGAAATTGGAACATGCAGAACGAACCGATCAGGCCCCAGACAAACTCGGTCTGGTTGGTGAACAGCAACGGCCCCGGTTGCAGGCCCCAGATCACCATGCCGCCGAGCAGGATTGCGGTCGTTGGTGAACCCGGGATGCCGAGCGTCAGCATCGGCAGCATGGCACCTGTGGATGCGGAGTTGCTGGCCGCTTCCGGAGCGGCCACGCCGTTGATGCTTGCGTTTTGCCGAAACTCTTTGGGTTCTTGTCGACCATCTTCGTGATGCCGTAGGCCATCAGTGAGCCTGGCGTCGCCCCGGCAGCCGGCAGGATGCCGACAAAGAAGCCGAGAAATGAGCCGATGGTCATGCCCTTCCATGCTTTGGCTGTTTCACGGACGGCGTTGATGATGCCCCTGAACGTCAGGACAGCGTTGGTCATGGTCAACTCGCCACGGGTGCTGTCGATGGTCCACAGCATTTCGCCTATACCATAAACGCCGATGGCCAGAACCAGAAAATTGATGCCGTGCATGAAGCCGGTGATGTCACCGAATACCAGACGCGGTTCACCGGTCATGATATCCAGCCCGACTGCAGCAAACACCAGACCGATAAAGATCGAGAACAGGGTCTTGGGTATATCATCCCCGCCAAGCCCGATGAATGTCGCAAAAGCCAGCAGCATCAGCGCGAAAATTTCAGGATCACCGAAATCCAGCGCAATGTGTGCCAGCGGCGGGGCAAAAGCGGTGAACATGACGTTGGCAACAGTGCCGCCGATGAACGAGGCGACGGCGGCGGTAACCAAAGCCAGATCAGCCTTTCCCTTGAGCGCCATGGGTCGCCCGTCAAAGGTCGTCGCGACCGCTGTTGATGCGCCGGGTATCCCGAGTGTGATCGATGATATGGCACCGCCATACATGGCACCGTAATAGATCGCCGCCAGAAAGATCATTGCCGACGTCGGCGGCACCAGAAAGGTCGCGGGCAAAAGGATTGCGACGCCATTGACGGAACCGAGACCGGGCATCGCGCCGATAAACAGCCCGAGTGCAACGCCGACAAGCATGAGAACAATATTCAGCGGCTCGAGAGCGATGAAAATGCCGTCTGTAAGATGCCCGAGAATTTCCATTGTATTGACGCCTATCCGTTAAATTTGGGGATACGTTTGTGGTTGCAGTCGAACCGATCAGAAGAAAAAGTCATAGAGCGGCAGGAATAGAGGCTCCAGATAGCCCTTCGGCAGGACGATCCGCATCGCGATATCAAAGAACAGAAATGTGACGACCGGAGTCAGGATCGCAATCGAGAGCGTGACCGGCCAACTGTGGCGACCCAGAAAGCGCAGGTAGTAAATCAGGAATAAAAGAATGGCACCGTAGAACCCCAGAATATGCGATACGGCAATGAGCCCGGTGACGCCGCCACCGACCAGCAACAGCATTCTGAGTCCGTAGCTGTCGAGAAATTTTTCAGTGGATTGTGAGGGGGGCGATTTGCGCAAGACCCAGTTAATGGCAATCCAGACTGTCGAGATCAGCATACCCGCTGAAAGCCAGAAGGGCCAGAAACCGCCTCCGGGGCCTTCGCCTTTGACGTAACCGATCTCAAGTTCTGCACTCTTGAACATCAAATAGATCGAGAGAAGTGCCATTAACCCAGCCGTGATGATTTCTGCACGTCTCATAATGTACGCTCGCTCCCGATCTATTGAAGTATCTGTCTATGTTTACGTAATGGTTCTGTTGTGGGTGCTTATTTAATCGCGCCCATCTCGACCAGCATCTTGCGATGACGCTCACGCTGCGCCATCCAATATGCCTTCAGAGCATCACCGTTAAGCTCGTCACCAAAAAGCGACTGCTTCTTGCGATAAGCCTGCCATTGCTTCGATTTGAAGACCTTCGAGAACAGGCCCTCATAGTACTTCAGTGCCTCGGCGCTCATGCCAGGCGCACCGACAACGGCGCGCTGCATGCCGTACGAGAAGTCCGTACCTTTTTCTTTAACGGTCGGGACGTCCGGGAATAACGGCAGACGCTCGGCGGTAAAGCTGACGATTGGAACGACATCGCCGGATTCATAGAAACCGAGAGCTTCTGACGGGTTGTTGACGGTGGAATTCAGGTGCTTGCCGGCAAGCTGTTTGGCAACTTCACCGCCACCCTTGTACGGCACGTATTTGATCTTGAGACCGAAGTTATTGTTGAGGAATTCGGTCAGCAGTTCGTCTTCCTGTGCTTTCCCGGTTCCGCCCATGATCCACTTGTTGCCTTCGGCTTTGGCTTTGGCGAGAAACTCTTCGAAAGTCTTGATGCCTGAATCCTTGTGGACCCAAAGCAGGAAGGTGTCTTCCGCCATACGCCCGACCGGGGCAAACGTCATGATATCAATGCCGAGTTTTTCCTGACGCAACGGCGTCGTGAAGAACGAGTTCAGTGTCACCATGATCGTGTGATCAGGGTCGTTCGTGCCTTTCGCTGCAATCAGGGCTTCAGCGCCGGAACCGCCGGACTTGTTCACTGGAACCAGCGGCTTCGATGCGAGTTTTTCCTGCTCGATGATGGCCTGAAGAAGACGTGCCATTTTATCAGCGCCGCCGCCTTTGCCTGCCATGATGATAAAGTCGATGGGTTTGTTCGGCTCCCACGCAGCAGCCGTGCCAGGTAAACCAGCAACCATTGCACCGATGCTGAGCGCACCGGCAATGCCAAGAATGTGACGTTTAGAGATAACCATTATAACCTCCCAAGTTACATTTCATTGCCGGTGTGATGGTTTCGGAAAACCGGCAACACGGTCAAAAAAACTGCGAATTTGCTTTTATTAGCAGGCCACTTCTTGCGGTGGCATTGCCCTTGGGGGCCTAATCTTGGTGTTAGGTATACCAATGATAAATGAGTGTTCTTTATCTAATCAACCAATTTGCTGCTCTCAAAATTCCAAACGTGTTTAATGCACCAACAGTACCGGCAAATCGGTATTGTCGATGACCCACTGCGTTACACCGCCCAGAACCATAGCGCGACCGCGGCTACGTCCATAGGCACCCATGACGATGACGTCGGCGCCGCTTGCCCTTGCTGCTGCCAGCAGGCTTTCGCCCAGCGTCGAGTCTTTTGATTTCACATTTTTTGCCGATGCCGTGATCCCGTGATCAAGCAGATGCATGACCAGATCGTCGGCGCTTAATTCAAGATTTTCCGCATCCTCTGCCGCCAGCACGGTAACGGTCTTGGCTTCGGCGATGATCGAGCCGCACATGGCAATGGCACGCGCCGATTCAGCGGACCCGTTCCAGGCGATGGCAACGTGCGCGCCGATGCTTGTCGGCGCGTGTCTCGGGCACAGCAGCACAGGCCGTCCGGTATTCAGTAAAGCTGATTCAAGGGTGTTCTGACCCAGATTGGTGTCGTGGTCCGGTTGTGGCACGGCGATGACGCTTGCAAGCCGGCCCCAGACACCGACGATGTCGGCCTGTTTGCCGTCCGTAACGCTCCACGAGATCGTCAGCGTATCGTGTTTCGGGGGGCGGGTATCGCACGTCACCAGACCGGCTTTCTCGACGTAGGCATCGAACAGGGATTTCAGGCGTACAACTTCATCGTCGGTAATCGACGATGCCGACGAATTGATCTGGTCACGGACCAGAGCCGGGACGGCTACGCCGAAAGGCATCAGATCTTTCGCGCGCGGCTTGCAGTGCACGGCACGGATGTGTGCATTGAAGGGACGCCCCAATGCACACGCGTGATCAAGTACGGTTTCACCTCGGCCATCGCCCCGAAGGGGAACGAGTATCGTGCGAAACGCCATCTATCCCTCCCTAGAACAAGCCCTCGACAAGACCCTTGTCGTTAAGGCGGATCGTTTCTGCCGCAGGTTTGCGCGGCAAGCCTGGCATGGTCATGATTTCACCGGTAACAGCGACGATGAAGCCGGCACCCGCCGAAATACGCACTTCACGCACAGGCACCGTAAAGCCGGTCGGTGCACCGCGCAGGTTCGGATCGGTCGTAAACGAGTACTGGGTCTTCGCCATGCACACCGGAAGATGCCCGTAACCGGCGTCTTCCCATTCCTTCAGCTGATTGAGGATTTTGCTGTCGACGACAATATCATCGGCACGGTAGATGCTTTGCGCGACGGTGCGGATTTTCTCGATCAGTGACATTTCGTCCGGATACAGCGGCTTGAAATCGGCAACATTGGAATCAACCAGCTCAACGATCTTTTTAGCCAGCTCCTCGGTGCCTTCCGACCCTTTCGCCCAATGCTCGCAGAGGATAGCAACGGTGCCCTGCGTGGCGACGAATTCCTTGATCGCGGCGATCTCGGCATCGGTATCCGTATGAAATTTGTTGATGGCAACAACCGCAGGCACGCCGAATTTCTTGAGGTTCTCAAGGTGGCGGCCAAGATTGGCGCACCCTTTCCTGAGGGCTTCGACGTTTTCGTTGTTGAGCGCATCCTTGGCGACGCCGCCGTTGGATTTCAGCGCACGGATGGTGGCGACGATGGCGACGGCGCTGGGCTTCAGGCCGGCTTTACGGCATTTGATGTCGAAAAATTTCTCGGCACCCAGATCGGCACCGAAGCCGGCTTCCGTGACGACATAATCAGCCAGCTTCAGCGCGGTTTTGGTTGCGACAACAGAATTGCAGCCGTGGGCGATGTTGGCGAACGGGCCGCCATGCACGAAGGCCGGATTGTTTTCCAGCGTCTGCACGAGGTTCGGCTGCATGGCGTCCTTGAGCAGCACCGTCATGGCACCCTCGGCCTGAATGTCACGGCAATAGACCGGCGTGCGATCACGGCGATAGGCGACGATCATGTCACCCAGTCGCTTTTCAAGATCGGCCAGATCAGACGCGAGACAGAGGATCGCCATCACTTCGGAGGCGACGGTGATGTCGAACCCGGCTTCACGCGGAAACCGTTGGCGACGCCGCCGAGCGATGCCGTGATCTGACGCAGGGCGCGATCGTTCATGTCGAGGACGCGGCGCCAGGCGATACGGCGCACATCGATATCGAGTGCGTTACCCCAGTAGATATGGTTGTCGATCATCGCTGACAGCAGGTTGTGCGCCGACGTGATGGCGTGGAAATCGCCGGTGAAGTGAAGGTTCATGTCTTCCATCGGGATGACCTGAGCGTAACCACCGCCTGCAGCGCCGCCCTTCATGCCGAAGTTCGGTCCGAGTGACGCTTCACGGATGCAGATCGCGGCCTTTTTGCCGATCCGGTTCAGGCCGTCGCCAAGGCCGACCGTGGTTGTGGTCTTGCCTTCGCCGGCAGGGGTCGGGTTGATCGCGGTGACCAGGATCAGCTTGCCGTCCTTCTTGCCTTCGAGGCTTTTGATGAACTCGGCGGATACCTTCGCCTTGTCATGCCCGTACGGCAGCAGGTGCTTCTCGCTAATGCCCAGTTTTTCGCCGATTTCATAGATATGTTTCGGTGATGCTTCGCGGGCGATTTCAATGTCGGTTTTTGCCATGGTTCACACTTTCGGTCTGTCGAATTACAAAAGGACGGTCTGTCAGCCGCCGAATTTCATGCCGGCTTTGATGCTGGCTGCAGCGGCCCATTCAGCCGCAGGAATTTTGCCGCCGTCGGCACGTACCCGTTTTAGAAGGATACGACCCCCTGCTGCTTGAACGGTGACGCCATCTTCTCCAACGGAAACGACATCGCCGGGTGTTCCGGTGCCGTCGACCTTGGCGACATCAAAGACTTTGAGTTCTGCGCCGCCAACCGTGGTCCAGGCACCCGGTTGCGGGTTGGTGCCGCGGATCAGGTTGTAGACGTCGGCATAGGGCTTCGACCAGTCGATCTCGGCGTCCTTCTTGCGGCACCAGCTTTCGTAGGTCGCCTTGCTTTCGTCTTGCTGGATGCGGACCAGATTGCCGGAACGGAAGGCATCCAGCACTTCCAGCGCCGAATCGACGCCGAGCGGGAATATCTTCTTGAAGTAGATATCGCCGAGCGTGTCGTCGGGGCCGATATCGACTTCTTTCTGCAGCAGAATTTCACCTTCATCCAGGCCATCGGTCGGATAGAACCAGCTCAGGCCAGATTTTGTCGAACCCCAGATGATCGGCCAGTTGATCGAGCTTGGCCCACGGTGCAACGGCAGCAGGGAAGGGTGAAAGCAGATCGATCCCTGTTTCGGGATGTCGCGGGCGGCTTCCGGCACGAAGATAATGACGTAGGCCATGATCATCACGTCGGCATCAAGTGCGCGCATGTCATTCAGGACGGCTTCGTCCTTGAAGTTGGCCGGCTGGTACAGCGGCAGGCCGCGATCCAGTGCCAGCTGCTTGATCGGGTCAACGGGTTTGCCTTCCTTGTCCGGTGCCGTATAGACGGCGACAACCTCGTCGATGCCGGCATCGAGAATTTTCTCGAGCGCCGCCTGACCGAATGCCTGCTGACCCATAACGATAACGCGCATATTGACTCTCCCATTTGGGTTCCGCTGCTACGGAACCCGTTATTTCTTATTCGCAGCCGATTGAAGGGCTGCGATGAACACTACTCAGCCGCTGCTTTGGCACCGCCGACTGCGCCGGATGCCTTGATCCGTTCGAGGTCACTCGGGGAATAGCCAAGCACGGCGCTCAAAATTTCATCCGTGTGCTCACCCAGCAGAGGTGAGCGCACCACATCAACCGGCGAGTCCGACATCTTGATCGGGCAGCCAACGGTGAGGTAAGCGCCGCGTTCCGGATGATCGACTTCGACAATCGTGCCGGTGGCGCGCAGGCCTTCGTCCTCGGCAATTTCCTTCATGCTGAGAATCGGACCGACCGGGATGTCCAATGGGTTGCACTGATCCATGACCTCGAACTTGGTCTTGGTCATCGTCCACTGTTCGATCCTGTCGAAAATTTCGTTCAGTTTATCAAGACGCTCACCGGGCTTCGCATAACCGGCTTTGGTTTTCCAATCCGGCTCGCCGATAACGTCGCAGATTTTTTCCCAGGCTGCGGCCTGCGTGATGAAGTAGGTATAGGCATTGGGGTCCGTTTCCCAGCCTTTGCATTTCAGAATGCGGCCCGGTTGGCCACCGCCTGAATCGTTGCCGGCACGCGGCGTCGCGTCGCCGAACGGAATGCCTTCGCCGAACTGGGAATACTCCGTCAATGGCCCGGCTTTCAGGCGCTGCTGGTCGCGCAGTTTGACGCGGCAGAGATTGAGGACACCGTCCTGCATCGCGGCCAGAACCTTTTGCCCGCGGCCGGTCTTTTCGCGTTGATACAGCGCGGTAACGATGCCGAGTGCCAGATGTAATCCGGTCCCGGAATCGCCGATCTGTGCACCGGTCACAACCGGAATGCCGTCAAGAAAACCGGTTGTCGAGGCCGAGCCGCCGGCACACTGCGCGACGTTCTCATAGACCTTGCAGTCTTCATATTTGCCGGGGCCAAAGCCTTTGACCGACGCCATGATCATGCGCGGGTTCAACTCCTGGATACGCTCCCACGTGAAGCCCATGCGGTCGAGTGCACCCGGCGCAAAGTTCTCGACCAGCACGTCGCAGGTCTTGACCAGCCGCTCGAGCACTTCCTTGCCGGTCTCGTTCTTCGAGTTCAGCTCGATGGAGCGCTTGTTGTGGTTGAGCATGGTGAAATAAAGCGAGTCCGCGCCCGGCACATCGACCAGTTGCTTGCGCGTCGCATCACCGACACCCGGACGCTCGACCTTGATCACGTCAGCGCCGAACCAGGCCAGTAATTGCGTACACGTCGGTCCCGACTGGACGTGGGTGAAATCGAGAATTTTGACGCCTTCGAGAGCTTTCATGCTTTGCTCCTGTTCATATGAGTTGATCCGATGCCGGCTGTTTATTTCTTGGCCACGACACTTTGCGGGTTGAGATTGCCGATGCGACCGCTTTCGGTTCCGGCTTTCTCGTCAATCACCGCGTTGACCAGTGTCGGTCGACCGGAATCCATGGCCTCGATGACGGCGCGGCTCAGCTCGTCGGGAGACGTTGCGTAAACGCCGACGCCGCCAAACGCTTCCATCATCTTGTCGTAGCGCGCGTCCTTGACGAAAACGGTCGGCGCAACATCGGCACCACCGGTCGGATTGACGTCGGTGCCCCGATAGATGCCGCCGTTGTTGAAGACAACAACACAGATCGGCAGGTTGTAGCGGCAGATGGTTTCGACCTCCATGCCGGAGAAGCCAAAGGCGCTGTCGCCTTCAACCGCCAGCACGGGATGACCGGTTTCGACGGCGGCGGCAATAGCCTGACCCATGCCAATGCCCATGACGCCCCAGGTGCCGACATCAAGCCGTTTGCGCGGTTTTGCCATGTCGATGATGGACCGGGCGAAATCGAGCGTGTTGGCGCCTTCGTTGACGAGAATGGCATCGGGCCGATCATTGATGATCCGACGCAGGGCACCTAGCGCACCCTGATAATCCATCGGCACGTTGTTGTTCTGCAGCTTCGGCGCCATCCGTTCGATATTGCTTTGCCGCTTGGCGTAAACTTCGTCAGTCCATTCGGCAGGCGGTGCTTTCCACTTGTCGCCCATGGCGTTCAGAAAAGCCGAGATGCAGGATCCGATATCGCCGACCACCGGTGCCGCGATCTCGACATTGCTGTCCATTTCCCGGGGCTCGATGTCGATCTGTACAAACTGTTTCGGTTTATCGCCCCAGGTCTTGCCCTTGCCGTGCGACAGCAGCCAGTTGAGACGGGCGCCGATCATGATGACCACGTCGGCTTCCTTGAGAACCAGTGAGCGTGCCGGTCCGGCTGATTGTGCGTGCGAGTCCGGCAGTAGCCCCTTGGCCATGCTCATCGGCAGGTAGGGAATGCCGCTCTTTTCAACGAAGGTTCGGATATCGTCGTCGGCCTGAGCGTAGGCGGCTCCTTTGCCGAGAATGATCAGCGGCTTTTTGGCCCCCTTGATGACGTCCAGCGCCCGCTTGACGGCATCCGGTGCCGGAATCTGTGCCGGGGCCGCGTCGATGACCTTGACCAGCGACCTGGCACCGGCTGCGGCATCCATGACCTGACCGAGCAGCTTGGCCGGCAGATCGAGATAGACACCGCCCGGACGACCGGAAACGGCAGCGCGGATGGCGCGGGCAATGCCGATGCCGATGTCTTCAGCATGGAGAATGCGGTAGGCGGCTTTGCACAGCGGCTTGGCGATGGCCAGTTGGTCCATCTCTTCGTAGTCGCCTTGCATCAGATCGACGATCTCGCGCTCGGACGAACCGGAAATCAGGATCATCGGGAAACAGTTGGTGGTGGCATGCGCCAGCGCCGTCAGGCCGTTAAGGAAACCTGGCGCCGAAACGGTCATGCAAATGCCCGGCTTTTTCGTCAGGTATCCGGCGATCGCTGCGGCATAACCGGCATGCTGTTCGTGGCGGAACGACAGAACCCTGAGACCTTCGGCCTGCATGTAGCGACCAAGATCGGTGATCGGAATGCCGGGTACATTATAGATTGTTTTGATGTCATTCAGCTTGAGCGCATCAATAACGAGATGAAATCCGTCCGTCAGCGGGCCGGCTTCGGGGGCGTCGTCAGCGCTTTGCTGCTTGAGTGTATCCGTCGCGGTCGACGACATGTCTTGTTCCTCCGGTGTCGAAAGCTGTGTTCAGCCTATTGATTTGCGTTTGGATCGTCCGCCAGGCAGGGCGGCATCGCCGCCCGTGTCCGGAAGTTGATCGGTGAATTCGT
The DNA here is from genome assembly GCA_965284225.1 of uncultured Rhodospirillales bacterium. Taxonomy (GTDB): domain Bacteria; phylum Pseudomonadota; class Alphaproteobacteria; order Rhodospirillales; family Casp-alpha2; genus UBA4479. Next base: position 1,003,046 of record CBDIRN010000001.1, on the reverse strand, counting down.
GCCAGCTTTGGCGAATGTGGGCATGCAGTTGCATGGTGTGTTCGCGCACCAGCTTGCTTGCCTGATCGCCGTTCCGGCTTTCCAGCGCTTCGATGATGTGCATGTGATCGTCAACCGACAGGCTGACCCGGTCTGCTTCGGCCATGGCGCGGGCGCGAATGGCGCGCATGTGCAGGAACAGGCCGTCGGCAATCGAACGCAGCATCGAGCATTTGGACAGTTCAAGGATGCGGCGGTGAAAGCGGATATTGGCCTCGGAATACTCGTCCATATGTTCGCGCGCTTCATTCTTGGTGTAATCGGCCACCATGCGGCGCAGCGAACTGATCTCGTCGTCGCTGGCATGCAGCGTGGTCAGGCGCGCCGCCATGCTTTCCAGCGCAGCCCAAACGGTGATCATCTCCAATACTTCTTCGCGGGACTTGCGTTTGATGAAGATGCCCTTGCGCGGTTGGATGTCGACGAAGCCTTCCTGCTCAAGGCGGGCCAGGGCTTCGCGTATAGGTGTGCGCGAGATGCCGAGCTGTTCGGCCATCTTGCGTTCTTCGAGCTTCAGATTGGCATCGGCGGCATAGATGTTCATGCCGGTTATCGCGTCCTTGAGGACATCGTAGATGTGATCCTTCAGACTGAAATTCGTGCCAACTGCCTTGAGCTTGATGCTCCGCGCCATCGCCCCCTCCAAAGATTGATCGTTGCTTCGTTTTATCGTGCCACTGGTATTTTTGTATGGCGGCTTATTGCGATCAACCTTGTTTGTTCGTGGTATACCATATGCCACTTAATTTTAGGCGGCAATACAGAAAAATCGGTCATTTTTTGCTGCACTGCACCAAAGCATCAGCCTGTAAGCATTGGAATTCCGCTCTTTTTTCGATTGCCGGAAAAAAGTCACTGGTATATGGTATACCAGTTGTGAGGGGCTTTTTGGGGTCGATTCGAGCTAAAAAAAGCGTAATTTCAAATGCGTGCAAGAGTTATCCCCAGACGTTGGTCAGAGCGAGATCAGAGATGGGCCAAGCCTAAGCCAGGCATGTGCAGGATCAAGGGTGGCAAAACATGAACCTTTACGAATTCGAAGCGAAGGAAATCCTTGCCCAATACGGTGTACCGGTTCCGGAAGGACGGATCGCCAGCACTGCTGAGGAAGCGGAAGCCGCCGCGCGGGTGCTGCCCGGCCACAAGTTTGCCGTGAAAGCACAAATCCTGGCTGGCGGTCGCGGCCTTGCCGGTGGCGTTGAGCTGGCGGCGACGCCGAGCGCGGTGCGGGCAATCGCCAAGCGTCTGCTTGGCGCGCGACTGGTTACAGCGCAGACCCACACTGCAGGCGAGGTTGTTCAGCAGGTCTATGTCGAAACAGCCGTTGAACCCGACAAGGATTTCTTCCTGGCGGTGCTGGTCGATCAGGCCAGCGCCAGCATCACGGTGCTGGCTTCCCCCGTTGGCGGCGTCGACTTTGAAGCGCGTGTAAAGGCAGATCCGGGCATCGTCAAAGCAATGCCGGTCAACCTGAACGGTACGTTTGATGAAGCGGACGCGGACAATTTCCTGTCTGCGGTCGGCCTTCAGGGCGTGCAAGGGGCGTCAGCCAAGGAAATTATCAAAGGGCTGATCAAGGTCTTTCTGCGCACCGACGCGACCCTGATTGAAATCAATCCGCTGACGCTGACCCGTGAGGGCACGTTCTGCGCCGTTGATGCGAAAATGACCATCGACAACAATTCACTCTATCGCCATCCGGAATTTGCCGGTCTCGCATCCGGCAGCGGCGGCGATGAAATCGAAATGCAGGCACAGAAGGACGAGATCAATCTTGTCCGCCTGGACGGCAACATCGGCATCGTCGTCAACGGTGCCGGACTGGCATTGGCAACCCAGGACATGATCGCCGATGCCGGCGGCAAAGCCGCCAACTTTATGGACATCCGCACCACCGCAACCAGCCTCCAGGTTGCCCGCGGTATCGGTATCCTGCTCGCCGACCCGCACGTTAAATCCATTTTGCTGCATGTGCACGGCGGCGGCATGACGCCCTGCGATACCATTGCCGAGGCGTTGGCTCTGGCCCTCGCCTGGTCGAAACGCACAGTGCCGGTCGTCGTCCGCTTTGCCGGACACAACGCCGACTACGCCCGGCAGTTACTGGTCGACAGAAATGTCCCGCACGAACGCCAGGACGGTATCGCCGACGCCATCCAGCGCGCCATCAAGCTGGCAGCATAGGGAGAGCCAACATGAGCATTCTCGTCAGCGCCGAAACCAAAGTGATCGTGCAGGGCATGACCGGACGTTCCGGTACGTTCTATACCGATCAGGCGATCAACTACGGCACGCGTGTGGTCGGCGGGGTGCGCCCCGGCAAGGGCGGCAAGCGGCATATTGATCGCCCGGTCTTCAACAGCGTCGCCGAAGCGATGCAGGAAACCGGTGCCAATGCGACGATGATCATGGTGCCGGCGCACAACGCGGCTGCGGCCATCATCGAAGCGGTTGAAGCAGGCATGCCGCTGGTGGTTTGCGTCACGGAAAGAATCCCGGTGCTTGATATGGTACGGGTCAAGGATGCGCTGAAGGGCACAAAAACCGAACTGGTCGGTGGGAATTCACAGGGCGTGCTGACACCGGGGAGCTGCAAGATCGGCGTCATCTTCTACAAGTGCTTCAAGCTCAGGCCCGATTGGTATTGCCTCTCCGCTCGGCCTCGCTGACCAGCGAAGTGGTTGCCAGCCTGACCGGTCTGGGTCTTGGCCAGTCGACGACCATCGGCATCGGTGGCGACCCGGTGCATGGCATCGGTTTCGTGCGCTGTCTCGAGTTGTTCATGGCTGATCCCGAAACGACGGGTGTTGTGCTGATCGGTGAGATCGGGGGCGATGAAGAGGAACAGGCAGCGGCATATCTCAAGGCAAACAGGTCCGGCAAGCCGGTTGTTGCCCTGGTGGTCGGACGGCATGCACCGGAACAACGCCGGATGGGGCACGCCGGTACGCTGTCGGTTTTCGGCAGCGGCAATGCAGAGGGTAAAATCTCTGCTCTCAGAGCTGCCGGCGCTCACGTCGCACATAATGTAGAGGATGTCGCGAAAACGATGGCCGAGGCTTTGGGGCATTCGTAATGTTTTTTGTCGGGCTTGGTCGAAATATTTGTGCTGAAGCATGTTTGACCGCTACGCCGGGCGCACCATATGGTATGTGGCATGCCAATAATCGGGAGGGAACCCGGCGGCATATCCGAACAAACGTTTATAGCGCTGGGCGGCGTCCATGTTATTAAGATCTACCGATTCATGCCTGATCGTCATCGACATGCAGGAGCGACTGGTTCCTGCCATGCAGGCCCCCGCGCGCACCATCAAGAATGCAAAGCTGCTGATCTCGGTTGCCCGCGAACTGGAGATACCGGCACTGCTGACCGAACAGTATCCCAAAGGCCTGGGCCGCACGGTGAAGGAAATCACTGCCGTCGCAAACGGGTTGCCGATACTGGAAAAAATGCATTTTTCTTGTATGAAGGATGCCATTTTTGCGGAAACTTTTCGCACCCTCGGTCGCAAGCAAGCCGTTATCGCCGGCATGGAAGCGCACATCTGTGTTATGCAGACGGCCGTCAATCTTATGGATGAAGGCTATGAAGTCTTTGTCGTTACTGATGCCACCTCGTCCAGAACGCTGGAAAGCGAGCAGGCCTGCCTTGATCGACTGGGGGCTTGCGGGGCTGGTATCGTCACAACAGAAATGGTTGTCTTCGAATGGCTGGGTCAGGCCGGGACGGACGCATTTAAAAAACTTCTGCCATTGGTGAAATAGGTTCTTCGACATTATGGAAACGCATTCGACCAGAAAAAAAGCCAAGCCGGTCCGTCCAGGCAGTGGTAACCGCAAGAAGGCGCGGGCCTTTCCAAAGGGCAGGCAGGTTCAGCCCGATGCCCGCAAGGATGTCCAGAAGCTCCTCAAGGGAAAATCACTGGCGCGTGATCTGCTGATCGAGCACCTGCACCTGATACAGGACAAGTACGGACATCTGTCGGCGGCGCATCTGGCGGCACTGGCCGAAGAAATGAAGCTGGCCATGGCCGAGGTTTATGAGGTCGCGACGTTCTATCACCATTTCGATGTGGTTCGTGAGAACGAGAGCGCACCTGCTGAAGTCACGATCCGGGTCTGCGACTCGCTGAGTTGCGAGATGGCCGGTGCCAAGCAGATCATCAAGACGCTGTCAGACAAGGCACCGAAATATCTGCGCGTGCAACATGCGCCATGCATGGGTCTTTGCGACAAGGCACCGGCGGCAGCTATCGGCAAAAACTATACCGGCCATGTATCGGTGCAGTCGCTTTTGAAAGCCGCGCGTGATCGTGACATCAAGCCGAAACGTGAAAAATATCAAAGCTATGACGCCTATGTGAAAGCGGGTGGTTACAAGGTTCTGAAAAGCCTGCGAGCCGGCAAGAAAACCCCGGACGAGGTGGTCGAAACGTTCCTCGAAGCCGGTTTGCGCGGGCTTGGCGGGGCCGGTTTCCCGTCCGGTCAGAAATGGAAGTTTGTACGCGCCGGCAAGGGGCCGCGCTACATGTGCATTAACGGTGACGAAGGCGAGCCCGGCACGTTCAAGGACAAGCTGTATCTTGAAACAAAGCCGCACCAGTTTCTGGAAGGCATGCTTATCGGCGCCTGGGGCGTAGAGGCGGCGGCGGTTTATATCTACCTTCGCGACGAGTACCCGGCGATCCGCAGTGTCCTGCTGAAGGAAATCGCCGTGCTCGAACAAAAGCGCATTATCGAGCCTGGTTACGTGCATCTCCGCCGTGGTGCCGGTGCTTATATCTGCGGTGAAGAAAGTGCGATGATCGAAAGCATCGAAGGCAAGCGCGGTCTGCCGCGCCATCGTCCGCCTTACGTTGCGCAGGTTGGATTGTTCGACCGCCCGACGCTTGTCCACAACGTCGAAACGGTATTCTGGATGCCGGAGATTCTGGCCAAAGGAGCCGACTGGTTCATCAAGCAGGGCCGGGAAGGTCACAAGGGTAACCGTTCATATTCAGTATCCGGCCGGGTCAAGAACCCTGGCGTGGTGTTGACGGCTGCCGGTGCGACGGCGGAAGAACTGATCAAATTGTGCGGCGGCATGAAAGCCGGGCACACCTTCAAGGGGTATCTGCCGGGTGGCCCGTCGGGGGGATTCTGCCGGCGTCGATGGGCAATCTGCCGCTCGACTTCGGACAGCTTGAGAAATACGGCTCCTTCGTCGGCTCGCACGCGGTTGTCATCTTGTCGGACAAGGACCACATGCGGGATGTATCTGTTAATCTGTTGAAGTTCTTTGAAGACGAAAGCTGTGGTCAGTGTACGCCGTGCCGTGTCGGCTGCGAAAAGGCCGTGAAACTGATGAACACGAAGAAATGGGACATCAAACTGCTGGGTGAGCTGTCAACGGCGATGACCGATGCGTCGATTTGCGGTCTGGGACAGGCAGCGCCCAATCCAATCCGCTCAGTGATCAAATACTTCAAGAAGGACATTTCATGATGTCGGACAAAATCACCTTCACGCTTGATGGCAAACAGGTCACGGCTGAACCCGGCGAGAGCATCTGGCAGGTCGCCAAGCGCCAGGGTACGACGATCCCGCATCTTTGCTGGAAAGATGCGCCCGGCTACCGCGCCGATGGCAACTGCCGTGCCTGCATGGTCGAGATCGAAGGGGAGCGTGTGCTGGCGGCATCATGCGTACGCACACCGACAGAGAATATGAAGGTCATCACCCAATCCGAACGGGCAGTCAAATCCAGGAAGATGGTGATCGAACTGCTTATGGCGGATCAGCCGAAAACCAGGGACGCGCATGACAGCGAGTCCGCTTTCATCAGCTGGACCAAGGCGATGAACGTCAAGACGTCGCGCTTCCCCAAGGGCAATCGTCCGAAGCCCGATGTGTCGCACTCGGCGATGGCGGTCAATCTGGATGCCTGCATTCATTGTAATCTTTGCGTTCGCGCGTGCCGCGAGGTCCAGGTCAATGACGTCATCGGCATGGCGTCGCGCGGCCACGATGCCAAGATCGTTTTCGACTTCGATGATCCGATGGGGCAATCAACCTGTGTTGCCTGTGGTGAATGTGTGCAGGCGTGCCCGACCGGCGCGCTGATGCCGAAAACCATCATCGACGACAAGGGCCGCGGCGGTCGTGTTGCTGATCGGGAAGTCAACTCGGTCTGCCCGTACTGCGGTGTCGGCTGCCAGATTACCTACAAGATAAAGAAGAACAAAAAATCCGGGCGGGACGAGATCGCCTGGGTCGAAGGGGCCGGTGGCCGGGCCAACGAAAACCGTTTGTGCGTCAAGGGCCGTTTCGGTTTCGACTATGTGACCAGCCCGGAGCGTCTGACCAAGCCGCTGATCCGTATTCCGGGCAAGCCCAAGGGCCTGAACATGGACCCGAGCAAGCCTCTGGCGAATTTCCGCGAAGCCACATGGGAAGAGGCACTGGCCGTTGCTGCCAAGGGCCTCAAGGATGTTAAGGCCAAAAAAGGCCCGAAAGGTCTGGCCGGTTTCGGCTCCGCCAAATGTTCAAATGAGGAAGCCTATCTGTTCCAGAAGCTGATCCGGACCGGCTTCGGCTCCAACAACGTGGATCATTGCACCAGACTTTGCCATGCGTCATCGGTCGCGGCGCTGATGGAGTGCATTGGCTCAGGCGCGGTGACGGCACCGTTCACAGCGGTCAAGGATTCTGATGTGATCATCGTGATCGGGGCTAATCCGATCGAGAACCATCCTGTTGCTGCTACCTATTTCAAGCAGGCTGCCAAGCGCGGTGCCGAGCTGATCGTTATGGATCCGCGGGGTCAGGCCCTGAAGCGCCATGCGACGCATATGCTGCAGTTCAAGTCGAGCGCCGACGTCGCCATGCTGAATGCCATCATGCACGTGATCGTCGAGGAAAAACTGTATGACGAACAGTACATCCAGTCGCACACCGAAGGCTTCCAGAATATCAGGAAGCACCTGAAGGACTTCTCGCCCGAGAAAATGGAAGACGTCTGCGGTATCAGCGCCGACGAATTGCGCACCGTGGCCCGCAAGTATGCGACAGCTGGCCGGTCGATCATCTTCTGGGGCATGGGTGTGTCGCAAAGTACTCACGGCACCGACAATGCCCGCTGCCTGATTTCGCTGGCACTGATGACCGGGCACACCGGCAGACCGGGTACCGGCCTGCACCCGCTTCGGGGTCAGAACAACGTGCAGGGCGCGTCCGATGCCGGCCTTATCCCGATGGTCTTCCCGGACTACCTGAAGGTTGGCAACGATACCATCCGCGCCCGCTTCGAAGATCTCTGGGGCGCCAAGCTGGATCCTGATCCCGGCCTGACCGTGGTCGAGATCATCAATGCCATTCACGCTGACGAGATTGCGGGCATGTATATCATGGGCGAGAACCCGGCGATGTCGGATCCGGATGCCAACCATGCACGCGATGCGCTGGCCAAACTCGATCATCTGGTGGTGCAGGATATCTTCCTGACCGAAACGGCGATGTTTGCTGATGTCGTTCTGCCGGCGACGGCATGGCCGGAAAAGGAGGGCACGGTTTCCAACACCAACCGTCAGGTGCAGATGGGGCGCAAGGCGCTGGATGCGCCGGGCGAAGCCAGGCCCGACTGGTGGATTACGCAGGAGATCGCGAAAAGCATGGGGCTGAAATGGAAATACCGCACCCCGGCCGACGTGTTTGCCGAAATGAAGCAGGCAATGCCGTCCCTGAACAACATCACATGGCCGCGTCTGGAAAAGGAGAACTCCGTCACGTATCCGTGCCCGGCGCCGGGCCATCCGGGCGAGGACATTGTCTTTGCTGATCGCTTCGCGACCGATGACGGTCTTGGCAAGTTTGTACCGGCCAATGTCCAGTCGGGGAATGAACTGCCTGATCGCAAGTACCCGTTTATCCTGATCACCGGGCGGCAGCTTGAACACTGGCATACCGGGGCGATGACCCGGCGTTCATACGTGCTCGATCAGGTGCAGCCATCGCCAACGGTGCAGATGAACACCATCGACATCGCCAAGTTCAAGATTGAACCGGGTGACAAGGTCAAGGTCTCTACCCGGCGCGGCGAGATCGAAATCGCGGTGCGTGCCGATAATGCGGTATCACCGGGCACGATCTTCATCCCGTTCGCCTACGTCGAAGCCGCGGCCAACGAACTGACCAACCCGCAACTCGACCCGATCGGCAAGATCCCCGAGTTCAAGTTCTGCGCAGCCAAGGTTGAGCCGCTGCACTAATGCGTTCGGTCCGGCTTATAACTTGTCGTCACCCCAGCGCAGGCCGGGGTCCAGAAAGCCTTGTCCCTGGATTCCGGCCTGCGCAGGAATGACGGAATGATTTGTTCGGTTTTCTGGTATCGAAAAGGCCGCTCTGGACATTCCAGAGCGGCCTTTCAGTAAGTCGATAGATACTTACGTTATATCAAACCGCGTCGTCGCCGGTTTCGCCGGTACGAATGCGGATGGCCTGTTCAACGTCATAGACGAAGATCTTTCCATCACCGATCTTGCCGGTATGGGCGGATTGGCGAATGGCTTCGACGATCCGTTCAGCCCGATCATTGTCGATCACGATTTCGATCCGCACCTTGGGCACGAATTCGACGTTGTATTCAGCACCACGATAGATTTCCGTCTGACCTTTTTGACGGCCGAAGCCCTTGACCTCTGATACGGTCATGCCTTCGACGCCAAGCTCGGTCAGCGCTGTGCGGACAGCGTCGAGCTTGAACGGTTTGATGACGGCCATGATGAGTTTCATCTTTCTCTCCTCTGTCCCTGGTTAGAAATTGTAGTCGCGTTCGCCATGATACGAAAGGTCGAGCCCTTCATTCATTTCATCATCGCTGGCACGCAGCCCGCAAACGGCTTTTGTGATCGCGACGATGATCAGTGTTGCAACAATTGACCAGATGACCGTGGCGACGACGCCGGTAAGCTGAACGCCGAGTTGATCGCCGATGCTGACGCCTTCCGGCAAACCGGTGCCGCCAAGACTGGTCGAGACGAAAACGGCTGCCGCCAGGGTGCCCAGGATACCGCCGACACCATGCACGGCGAACACATCAAGCGAGTCGTCGAAACCCAGTTTGTCTTTAACCAGTCCGACAGCACCATAGCAGATGAAGCCGCCCATCAGGCCGATGCACAATCCGCCGAGCGGTCCGACAAAGCCGGATGCCGGTGTAATCGTGGCCAGACCCGCGACCATGCCGGTAACAACACCGATCAGGCTCGGCTTGCCGAACTTCAGCCATTCGATAACGATCCACACCAGCGACGCGGTAGCAGCCGATATGTGTGTGACGGCCATCGCCATACCGGCGCTGCCGTTGGCGGCCAGCGCGCTACCGGCGTTGAAGCCGAACCAGCCGACCCACAGCATGGCGGCACCGATCATGGTCATACCGGGGCTGTGAGGTGGGCGCAGTTGTGACGGAAAGCCGGTACGGGTGCCGAGCATCTTGACGATCACCAACGCCGATGTGCCGGCGGTTGCATGCACGACCAGTCCGCCTGCAAAATCCATGACGCCCATTTTGGCCAGCCAGCCGCCGCCCCAGACCCAATGACAGACGGGGGCATAAACAAAGACCAGCCACAAGGCGCTGATCATGAGGACGGCTGAAAAGCGAATCCGCTCTACATAGGCGCCGACGATCAGGGCCGGAGTTATGATGGCGAATGTCATCTGGAACATGAAGAAGACGCTTTCCGGGATATCACCGGACAGGGAATCGAAGCTGACACCGGACAGCATCAACTTGCCGAGGCCGCCAATCCACGCATTGCCCTCATCAAAGGCAAGGCTGTAGACCCCGACAAACCACAGCACGGATGCCATGCAGGCAATAGCAAAACAGTGCATCAAGACCGACAGCACATTCTTGGCCTGAACCAGGCCCCCATAGAACAGGGCCAGTCCGGGCAAGGTCATGAACAGAACCAGTGCCGTTGACGTCAGTATCCACGCCGTATTGGCACCGTTCAGTTCAGCGGCCGAAGCCGGAAACGCGAAAGCTGTGATGGATAAGGCGAGCGCAGCAGCGCCTATCCGGTAATTGTTACCTGACATTGTGTTCCCTCCGATGTTGAAGCAAACGCCAAGGCTCTCCCAAGCCGGTCGCTGACGCTGCTTACTTGCATAACCCTTGATCAGTATTTTCCGGAACTGCCTAAAACATCGGCAGAACCGGGTCCTGATGGTCAGGTTCTCCCGTATCCATGCCTTTACAGCAATTCCGGGGCCAACTTTTGTGCTGTCCATGTCCTCAGAGCATTGCCAAGCCGCCTCGGCATGGTGAAGATGGCCGCTGTCTTTTTCGGAGGGGAATCCAATAATGCGTACAGGCGGTCAGATGGTTGTGGAGGCGCTGGTCGCCAATGGGATTGATCGGGTTTTCTGCGTGCCTGGGGAAAGTTATCTGGCTGTTCTGGATGCGCTTTACGATGTTTCCAATCAAATCCAGGTCACGGTCTGCCGTCAGGAAGGCGGTGCCGCCAATATGGCCGAAGCCTATGGCAAGCTAACCGGCAAGCCCGGCGTGGTCCTGGTGACGCGTGGACCCGGCGCAACCAATGCCTCGATCGGCGTGCATACCGGCTTTCAGGACTCAACGCCGATGATCGTCCTGATCGGTCAGGTCGCCCGCGATCAGGCCGACCGGGAGGCCTTTCAGGAAATCGATTACCGCCGCATGTTCGGGCAGATGGCCAAGTGGGTTGCCGAGATTGAAGACACATCGCGGGTCCCGGAATATATGAGCCGCGCCTTTCAGACGGCCATGGCCGGTCGTCCCGGCCCGGTCGTTCTCGCACTGCCGGAAGACATGCTGTCAGGCAAGGCGGCAGCCGCGGAAACGCGCCCGGTCACGATCGCGAGACCCGGTATCGCCCAGGCTGATGTCGAAAAATTCCGCTCCCGGCTGGCCAAAGGGACCCGACCACTTTTGATGGTTGGCGGTGGCGGCTGGACACCGGCGGCAACGGAAGCGCTGACCCGGTTTGCAGATGCCAATGATCTGCCGGTCTCATGCGCCTTCAGACGTCAGGACTGCTTCGACAATACGCATCCCCTGTATGCCGGTCATGTCGGCATCGGTGCCGACCCGGCACTGCTGGAGCGGGTCAAGACCGCCGATCCGCTGATCGTCGTCGGCCCGCGTCTGGGCGAGATGACGACCGGTGGCTACGAGTTGATCCAGCCACCTTATCCGGCGCAGCCGCTGATACATGTGCATCCGTCGGGTGAGGAATTGAACAGCGTCTATGCGGCGGAACTGCCAATACAGGCTGATGTCACCCAGTTTTTGCAGGCTTGCGCGGACATGGAACCCGTCGACAGTTCGAAATGGGCGAAAGATGCCAGGGCGGCGCATGCTGATTACATCGCCTATACGACGCCGTTGCCTTCAAGCAGCGCTGTCGACATGGGGGCGATCATGGAAACGATCCGAGATACCCTGCCCGAAAACGCCATTGTCACAAATGGTGCCGGGAACTATGCGATCTGGGTGCACCGCTATTTCCGCTATCGCCAGCCGGGCACGCAACTGGCACCGACGTCGGGCGCCATGGGCTATGGGGTGCCGGCGGCTGTCGCGGCCAAGCTCAGGCATCCGGAAAGGGTCGTCGTCTCGTTTGCCGGTGACGGCTGCTTCCAGATGAACTGCAACGAGTTGGGTACTGCCATGCAGTATGGTGCCAAGGTTCTGTTCATCGTCGTCAACAATGCCATGTACGGGACCATCCGGATGCATCAGGAACGCCGCTATCCGGACCGGGTTTCGGGCACCGATATCATCAATCCGAATTTCCCGGCCCTTTGTGAGTCCTATGGCGGGAAAGGATTTCTGGTAACCCGCACCGAAGATTTCAAGGCGGCTTTCGATGCCGCCCTGAAAGGAGATCAGATGGCTTTGATCGAAATCCGTATTGACCCGGAAGATATCGCTCCCGGCCGGCGCCTGAGTGCGCTCAACGCATGAGGCAAAGTGCCAAAGAATTGATCCTGTTCGCCAATGAGGCATTTTATGCCGCATTTGCGTCTGGCGATTTTGATGCGATGAATGATGTCTGGGCAACCGATGCGCCCTGTGTCTGTCTGCATCCGGGCGCGACGCCGATCTTCGAGCGGGTTGCAATCATGCAGAGCTGGGAACAGATACTGGCCGATCCCGGCATAACCGGAATCATCGCCCATTCGCCACGGGTGATGGAGCTGGGCGACTTCGCCCTCGTAATCTGTTACGAATCCTTAAGCGGCGGCACCCTGATCGCCACCAACGGCTTCGTCAGAGAAGCCGGTGTCTGGCGCATGGTCTCGCATCAGGCAGGGCCCTGCCCGGATGCACCGGCTCCCGATGAAGACGACGAAGAAGAAGCGGAACCCAGCCTGCACTAGGCGTTAAAATTCGCCCTGATCTGCGCAATGGCGCTGGCGGCGAGGCGGGCTTCGGGCGGATCGGCACGACTGGTCAGCACGATCGGTACCCGGGCACCCAGCACAACGCCGGCAGCCAGTGCGGATCTGAAATAAACCAGCATCTTGAACAGGCCATTGCCCATTTCGATATTGGGAACGGCCAGGATATCCGCCTGTCCGGCCACGGCACCGCCGATCCCCTTGAGCTTTGCCGCTTCGGGCGATACCGCGTTATCGAATGCAAAAGGGCCATCGACGTCAGCGGCTTCGATCTCGCCCGCCTGGGCACGCTCTGCGATCTTTCTGGCCAGCAGCGTCGAAGGCATGCCGTCAATGACACTTTCCGAACCCGACAGCATGGCGACTTTCGGTCGCGCGTAACCCAGCGCATGCGCCAGATCGACGGCGTTCATGACGATACTCATCAGGGTCCGCTCGTCGGGTGCGACATTGACCGCGCCATCGGTGATCATCAGCGCCTTGTCCGAACCCGGCACCGTCATGTGAAAGACATGGGAGATGCGGCGGTCGGTTCTGAGCCCGGCGTTTCGGGCGACGACGGCTTTCATGATGGTGTCCGTGTGCAGTTGCCCCTTCATCAGGGCCTGCACTTCGTTGGCGGATGCCAGTTGCACGGCAGCGTCGGCAGAAGGGGCTTCCGGCTCTGCATCGACAACCCTGATCCCGCTGATATCCCAGCCGAGTTCAGTGGCGATCCGGTGAATATCGCCCCGATCACCGACCAGTGTCGGAATGATCAGTCCGGCCTCGCTCGCCTGTCTTGCGCTTTCAAGGGCGACCGGATGATCGGCCCCGGCAATCGCCATGGTGACCGCAGGCAGGCTCTGGGCCTTTTGCATCAGACGTTCCGGCACTTCGAAGGGTAGATTGCTCAGCATTGTATGAACTGCTTATCACAAATCACGAAGCGTGTCCGGTCCGGGGGACCGTTCGCCATTTTCGATGCTTTTGATGATAGCGCAAATGCCCGCATTCATGGGGGTCGCGATGCCGTGCTTTTTGCCGCCTTCGACAACCAGACCATTGATGTGGTCGATTTCCGTTGGCCGGCCCTTTGAGATATCCTGCGCCATGCTCGGGCGCTGGCTGTCACTGCGCCGTTCCATGTCGGCATAGAATTTTGCTTCGATGGCATCGATTGCTGCGGTGTCACCATCATCGGCGGCAACCAGCAGGTCCGGGTCGATGCCCATGATCTTGACCAGTTTCGCCCCTTCGGCTCTGGCAACGCGGACGGCTTCTGCGGCAAGGCCGATGGTGATGCGGCGCATGTGCGCATCCTTGTCGTTGGTGTTGGCACCCTGATCGGTGGCAGCAGATACCGGGTTGCGCATGGCGTTGGCGGCCAGCTTGGAGCCAGCGCTCGCCCATCAGATTGTCCGTCGCCAGGGTGCTGTCGATACCGGACAGCATGGCGGCAACCTCTTCGACGCGCGGCGTGATGGTGCCGTTCATCTCGCCGATCCTGAAGACGGTGTGTTCTTTGCCGCCGAGCTTGATCTTGCGCTGGATATGGCCGGGGCCGGGCAGGGACAGTGATATCTGACTGGCGATGCAGCCGATCGTATTTTCCGCACCGAGGACGGCTGCAATGCGATTTTCGTTGATGCCGTTCTGCAGCGAAACGGCAAAGCCGCCCGGCGCCAGATAAGGCTTCATCCGCTCGGCAGCTGCGGTGGTGTCGTAGGCCTTGACGGCGATGATGATCATGTCAAAAGGCTGAATGTCGCCCGGTGCCGGCAGTTCACTCAGCAAGATGGCGTTGGCCTTGACGGTAAAACATTCTGGCTCGGTCAGGCCTTCCAGCTTCAGGCCCGGTTCCCGCATCGCCTGCACATGGTCCGCCCACGGATCGATCATTGTCACGTCGTGGCCGGCCCGGGTCAGATACCCACCGGCGTAGCCGCCGAGTGCGCCGCAGCCCATGACGGCGATGCGTTTGCTCATAATGTCCGTTCCTTGTTCATCTGGGTATTGGCCGCTGGCGATGGTCGTGTGATGGCGACATTAGAGGCCGCCTCTGCGCGGTGGGTCAAGTCTTGATCAATGAAGAATATGCCAACGGATTAAACCCTGTTGAAACCGTAAATCAGTTCGCTGAGGATGCGGATGCCGGGTTCGATCCGCTCTGCCGGCAGTGAAGAAAAAGGCGAGGCGGAAATAATTCTTCGGCCGGGGTTCGGCGAAAATGAACGCGGCCGGGCTCGATCAGCACACCTTCCGACTTGGCGCGCTCGGCCAGTTCCCGGGCATCCAGATTGTCGGGGCCGCGGACCCAGAAACTGGTGCCGCCGAAACCGGGCTTGGTTGCCGATGCCGGCAGATAATGCTGCAGGGCGTGGTCCATGGCTTCCCAGCGTGTGCGGAATTCCCGGTGCAGGCGGTGGATCAGCGCATCGTGATGGCCGAGCGACAGGAAAAGGGCCGTCTGCCGCTGGTTGACGGTCGGCGGATGGCGCAGCATCAGGCGGCGCAGCGCCCGGGCTTCCTCGATCAGCCGTTTCGAAGCCACCATGTAGCCAAGCCTTAATCCCGGAAACAGGGATTTGGACAGCGAGCCGACGTAAATGACACGGCCGTCCTCGTCCATGGATTTCAGGGCCGGGGTTTGTCTGCCGATATAGTTGGTCTCGAACTCGTAATCATCTTCGATCAGGACGGTATCGTTGGCACTGGCACGGGCCAGAAGCTCCTGGCGTCTTGAGAGCGGCATCGTCGCTGTGGTCGGGAACTGGTGGCTGGGGGTGACATACAGATACTGACAGCCATCGATCCGCTCATCGGCCGGCAGGCCGTGTTGATCGACGGCGATCGGCACCACGCGCTCGGTCCTGAGGCGGGCAATGTTATACATGTCGGGATAGCCCGGGTCTTCAAGGCCGACCGTGGTCTGATTGGTGAACAGCAGGCTGGCCAGGATATAGAGGGCGTTCTGGGCACCCATGGTGACGAGGATTTCGTCACTGGCGGCTGTGATGCCGCGTCTGGGCAGGATGTGGGTGCGGATCTGTTCAACCAGCATGGGGTCGTCGTGAATCTGCCTGTCGCCGGTCCAGGCATCCATGGCGCGGCGACCAAGAGCCTGCCGTGCACATTCCCGCCAGGCCGCCAGAGGAAACAGCTGCTGGTCAACCTGGCCATAGACGAACGGATACGGATAGGACGGCCAGTCGATGGCCTTTTCGATGTTTTCCTGACGGCTTGGATGCACCCGGAACCGGCTTTCCCAGTCGGGTTCACTTTGCGAGGGGGCCGCACTCGGCAGTCCGTGCTGGGCACTCTGACCGCTCATCTCGTCATTGACGTAATAACCGCTTCGCTCGCGCGGGATCAGGTAGCCGTCATCGACCAGATTCTGATAGGCCAGCACCACCGTATTGCGCGATACGCCAAGGTTTTCGGCCATTCTGCGACTGGAAGGCAATGGCTCGCCGCCGCCCAACTGCCCGCCCAGAATGGCATCAACGAGGGTTTCGCGGATCTGTGCCTGCAAGCTGACATTCTTGCTGCGCTTGAGATGGAAAATGGCATCGCGCATGCCGGTTCCTCATGTTTGCCGTCACGTGGTCTGGAATAATGCTGAAATCTGGCCCTATTATGGGTCCAGGTCAAACGTCTACCCTGCGTGCAGGTTTATTGCCGTTGGCTTTGCTGCCATCTGCTATCATTCTCGTTCAAATTTTGGCGCTGCGGATCAATGCTGCGGCCTTTCGGATTGTGGAGGTTTTCATGGAATTTACGACAAACTCGCTTGAGCAACATTGGATGCCGTTCACGGCCAACCGGGACTTCAAGGCTAATCCCCGGATTGTTGTCAAATCCGAAGGTATGTACTTTATCGATCACAAGGGCGGTACGGTCCTTGATGCTTCATCGGGCCTGTTCTGTGTACCGCTGGGTCACGGCCGTCCGGAAATCGCCGATGCTGTGCGTGAACAGCTTCTGACCAACGATTACACGCCGCCGTTCCAGCTCGGTCATCCGGGCTCGTTCGAGCTGGCCAGCAAGGTCGCCCGCATCACGCCGGAACCGATCAACCATGTGTTCTTCGTCAACTCGGGTTCGGAATCCATCGATACCGCGTTGAAGATGGCAATGGCTTATCACCGGGCCAAAGGTGACGGGCACCGGACCCGGTTTGTGTCGCGCGAGCGCGCCTATCACGGCGTCAACATCGGTGGCGTCAGCCTTGCCGGTATGGTCAAGAACCGTGAAACCTTCACCAACGTCATGCCGAATGTTGTGTGCATGCGTCACACCTGGATGGCGGAAAACGCTTTCATTCCGGGCCAGCCGACGCGGGGCGTCGAGCTTGCCGAAGACCTGGCCAGGATTTGCGAAACCTATGGCGGCTCGACCATTGCTGCTGTGTTTGTCGAGCCGGTTGCCGGCTCCACCGGGTGTCTCGTGCCGCCGGTCGGCTATCTTGAGCGCATTCGCGAGATTTGCGACCAGCACGGCATTCTTCTGGTGTTCGATGAAGTGATCACCGGCTTCGGTCGTCTTGGTCATGCCTTCGCCGCCGATGCCTTCGGCGTCATCCCCGACATCATGACCATGGCGAAAGCGCTGACCAACGGTGCACAGCCGATGGGTGCGGTTGCCGTCAAGGATGATGTCTACGACACCATCACCAACGCTTCGCCCGAAAACGCCATCGAGTTCTTCCACGGCTATACGTACTCGGGCCATCCGGCGGCGTGCGCTGCGGGCAATGTCGCACTGGATCTTTACCGCCGCGACAATCTGTTCGAGCGCGCCGGAAAGCTGGCCGGCTATTTCGGTGAAGCGATCCACAGCCTCAAGGATCTGGAGTGTCTGAAGGACATCCGGAGCTATGGTCTGATGGCGGCGATTGAAGTGAAGCCGCAGGGTGCACCGGGCGTGCTCGGCACACAGTTGCAGAAAGGTCTGTTCTGGAACGGCCTGCACATCAAGTTCACCGGCGATTCAGGCATCATCGCACCGCAGTTCGTCGCCGAGGAAAAACACATCGACGAGATGGTCGACAAGCTGCGCGCCACGCTGTCGAAGATCTGATCTACAATTCGTCATTCCCGCGGAAGCGGGAACCCAGATATTCTGATGTCTGACTGGGCCCCCGCTTTCGCGGGGGTGACGTTTTTCTGGAACTATTCCAATATCCGCTGCACCCCCGCCATGCCCTCGTTCCGGCACCACGGCTTGTGACCACCCAAGCCGCGGTTGATGTATTCCCGCTCGGCATCGGCCATGGCACCGATGCGGATGCGCGTCAGTGTTTCTGCCGATAGACCGGATGCAGCTTCGAGGGTTGAACGTTTCGCACGGTAGGCGTCGTGCACGTGCCTTTTGACAAGACCGCAGAAGCTTGCGACTTCATGATCATAGATCAGGTGATAATAGGGATCAGATGTCTGGGCGCTCGCGGAAAAGGCAATCAGCGCGGCGACGGGGATTGCGAGAACGCCGCTAGTTCTTGGCGAAATACTCGCCGATGATCTCTTCCTTGGTATCGAGCGAAACATCAGCGACTTCCTTGCGGGCGCCAAGCTGGGTCCATTGCGATTTCCAGTAAAGATTGTCGCCGCTTCTGAGCAGGCCGACAAAAGGCTCATAGAAACTGACGTCAAAAAAGGCCGTGACGTTTTCGTTCTCGGCATGGCCGATCGGCAGTTCAGCTTCCATCTCGCCATAATTCTTGAATACGGCGGTGCCGACCATTTTACCGTCATCGCCATAGAGGCGGACGATGATCGACGGTCTGGGCGCCGGCCCGGTCCGTTTGTTAAGGACCTGGATCGCATGGCGGGATATCTTATGGACCGTTGCAGGCATGGGTTTGTTCCTCAGGCAGCGGCGGCGGCTTGTCGGGCGGCGGCTTCGGTGTCTTTCGAGCGCTTCATCGCCGCGCGTCTTTTGGATGCATCGATGATTGCTTCTTCACGGCGTTTCTTGATTTCGTAGATCACCGCGCAGATCAGGGTCAGCCCCATGATGACGACGGCCAGTGCCGAGATCGACGGGTTGACGCCAAACCGCGCAAGACCGGCCAGTTCCGTCGTCAGGGTGCCGCGGGCAACCATTGTGAAGACGGTGGTGTTGTAGTTTTCGAACGATGTCAGGAAGGCGAGCACGATCGATGACAGAATTGCCGGGCGCAGAAACGGGATCAGCACTTTCCAGAAGACCTGTACATGCGTTGCGCCAAGATCGAGCGCCGCTTCTTCCTGGGTTTTGTCAAACCGCTGCAGGCGGGCGATAAAGACCAGCATGCAATAGGCGGAAATGAACGTCGACTGGCCGACGATGGTCAGAAAGAACGGATTGTTCGTCGTCTCGTAATCAAGCCCGACCAGCGAGCCGAAGCGTTCCCAGAAAATAACCGTCGAGATACCGATAATGACGCCGGGGACCAGCACCGGCGAGACGACGATGGTGTAATAGATGGGGCGCACGCGTTCGGGGACCTGCATCAGCATGATCGCGCCGGCCAGCGCCGTCGGTACCGACAGCACGACAACACCAAGGCCGACCCAGAAACTGTTGATGAAGCCGTTGACGAGACGGTCGTTGGCGGCCAGTTCGCCGAACCACTTCGTTGTAGTGCCTTCCCAGGGCGTTATCGTCGGATAGCTCGATGCATTGAACGCCGATGCCGACATGATCAACAGAGGTCCGAACAAATACAGGAAGAAGAGGAGGATATACCCCCTGACGACCCAGGTGCGGAGTTGATTGCTGCTCATCGTTTCGCGATATCCCCAAGACCCACTTTGAACACCCGCATCATGATGCGGACGAAGATGATGCATGAGATCAGCAGCACGAAGGCATAGGCCGATCCCTGCGGCCAGTTGCCACCGGTGTTGTACCATTGATAGATGATCTGCGTGAACCACAGCGAACTTGGCCCGCCCAGAATATTGGGCGCGGCCAGTGCACCGGCGGTCAGCATGAAGACCATGGTGCAGCCGGACGCAATACCCGGCTTGGCGTGCGGCATGACGACGCGGCGGTGAATGGTGATCCACGATGCGCCCATGTCGCGGGCAGCCTCGACCTGATTGGGATCCAGACTTTCGATGGCGTTATAAAGCGGGAAAATCATCAACAGGACGTAGGCGTATGTGAGACCCGTATACAGAGCGACGTTGGCGCTGAGGAAGTCGTAAGGCTGGTCAAGAATACCGATGGCAATCAGGAAGCTGTTGATCAGGCCGAGATCGGCAAAGATCAGCTTGAAGGCAAAGGCGCGAAGGATTTCGTTGACCCAGAACGGCAGTAACAGACACAGGAACAAAAGCCGTTGCCCGCGCCCCCTGACCGACTGGGCCATGAAGAAAGCCAGCGGATAGCAGAGCGCGAAATTGATCAGCGTGACGATGACGCTGGCAAAAATGGTTTTGGCAAAGACCTCAAGATGCAGCCAGTTGAATAGCTCGGCATCGCTTTCCCGCCCGAATATCAGATATTTGTAGTTCTTCAGCGTATAGGTATCTGCTGCCGTGCCGATTTCCGCCGGCACAAGGTTATGGCGGAACGAGAAGTCGAACATGTAAAGTTGCGGCAGCACGATCATGAAGACGATCCAGCCGATGGTGAAAACCAGCAGATAGGCCGAAATCGCAATGCCGTTCTTTTGCACGAACTGCAATGCGTTCAGATTGGCCGTCCATTTTCCGGCCTCGCGCTGCACAAACGGTGCAATCAGCAGAGCGGCGACGATGGCGATGAAGATTTCAACGAAGCCCAGACCGCTGTCGACAGGCGGCTGGTGTGCCGGGTCCTGAATGACCAGTTTCAATTCGTGCTGGCCGGGCGGCAGGTCTGGCAGCTTGTCGGGATTGGTGATGGTGATGTTGAGGTGGCTGCCGCTTCCAGCCGGGGCGGGCATGGGTTGGGCGGGGGCCGGGCCTGATCCGGGCAGAGACGGTGAAACGCCCGATGCACTGAACCCCGGTAAAGACGGTGAAATGCCAAGCCCCCCTGATGAGCCGGATGCTGCCGGCTCCGGCGCTGCCGGTTTCGGCTCGGCGGGCGTCGGCAAGCTGGGCGTGATCTGCATCTGCGCCAGCATCATCGTCGAGGTTTGGGCGCCGTCATTCATCGGCAAGCTCTCCGACCGGCAAGGCGACGGCCCGGCTCGGATCGAAGCTTATCCTGACGGTTGAGCCGCTGGCGTGACGGGTCACGTTGGCATCGTTGACGATGGCCATCTTGTAAGGCTTGTCGGTGTTTTCCGAGCGCAGGAAGACATGCAGGAAACTGCCTTCGAATTCTTCCTTCAGGGCTTCGGTTTCGAAAGTCGTATCCCCGTCCGTATCGCCGCTGGCGGCCGGGCGCAGGACTTCCGGGCGGATGAACAGATAGGCGTCATCGCCAACCTTGAGGCCACGGTTGTTAACGCCGCGCAAGGGGCCGAAGGTTGTGTCGATCACCGCAAATTGTCCATCGGCACGACTGACGGTGCCTCTGAACGCATTGTTCTCACCGACGAACGACGCAACAAAGGCCGTTGCCGGATTGTTGTAGATTTCAGATCCGTTGCCGACCTGCTGCACGATCCCGGCGCTCATCACCGCGATGCGGTCCGACATGGTCAGGGCTTCACCCTGATCGTGGGTGATGTAAATGAAGGTGATCCCGACTCGCTGCTGGATCGAGCGGAGCTCGGTCCGCATGTGCTGGCGTAATTTCAGATCAAGCGCGGACAGCGGTTCATCAAGCAATAACACCTGCGGCTCGACGGCCAGGGCCCGGGCAATGGCAACACGCTGTCGCTGGCCGCCGGATAATTCGGAAACCATCTTGTCACCTTGGCCCGGCAGGGCGATCAGGTTGAGCAGTTCCTCGGCGCGACGGCGGCGCTCGTTATAAGCGATGCCCCGGACCTCAAGGCCAAAGGCAATATTGTCGGCAACGCTCATCAGCGGGAACAGCGCCAAATTCTGGAAGATCAGGGCTGTCGGCCGGTTGTTCGGGCCGATACCGCGCATATCCTTGCCGCCGATGCGCACGCTGCCCTCGGTCGGCTCGTTAAAGCCGGAGACGGCGCGCAGGATGGTGGTCTTGCCACACCCGGACGGCCCCAGAAAACTGAAAAACTCACCGGATTCAATCGTCAGGTTGCAATTATCGACGGCGACAAAATCGCCAAAGCGGATAGTGACCTGATCAAGCTCGACACTGCTCATCCGTCCCCCTTAATGGACCTGTCGTTCGGTCCTCCCCCGTGCATTTATTCTTATGGACGGCTTGATGCCGTCTTGTTCGATGACTTTTGCCGTCATCGTATCCTGGGTGATCACCGTCCGACGCCGAAGCGCCGGACGGATCCCATTAGCATCAGGCAGCGACGAACTTGTCGCGGTACTCGGCGCGAATCGAAGCGTACCAAGCCGGCTCATCCGGCCACCACCACAGTTTCGACAATGCATCTCCAGGATATGCCTTGTTGAAGGAGTCTTTGGATTTGGCATCCAGTTTGTCCGCATACCCTTTGACGGTGCCGTTGTAGCCGGTCTTGATGGCTGAATCGGCGGCTGCGGCCGTCGTGTAAATGGCGTTGATCAGCGTGTAGGTCTCTTCCTTGTTCTTGGCTCCGACCGGCATCGACAGACCATCGAGCCATGCAAAGGCACCTTCTTTCGGTGCCATGTACTGGACAGGCTTGCCGTCCTTGAACAATTCAATCGCCGGGCCGTCCCAGGTCTGGCCGAGGACGACACCGTTTTGCATGAAACCGGTCTTCTGGGTGTCGTGGTCATTCCAGAACTGTTTGACCCACGGCTTGTGCTCGACGGCGAACTTCGTGATCTCATCCCAGATCTTGCGCATGTTTTCTTCGTCTTTGTAGGCATTGACGAACGGCGGCAGCTTGCCGGCGCCTTCGAGGTAACGACCGATGCCGGCCATCATCGAATGCGGGCGGCCCTGAACCTCGCCCTTCATTTCCGGGATCCACAGATCGCCGAACGAAAGCTTGCCGTACTCCGTCGACCACATGTCGGTGCGCCATGACATGGCCTCGGTGCCCCAGATGTGCGGCAGATGATGCTGACCACCACCCCAGGTCCAGGCTTCGGATGCCTTGACGAACGCCGACTCGACGTTGTTGAGATTCTTGATCTTCTTCATGTCCCACGGCTGCAGCAGGCCAAGATCAATCCACTGGCCTTTGCGGTTCAGCGTCGGCGTGACCACATCAAAGCCACGACCCTTTGAGGCCTTCATCTTGTTCAGAAGTTCTTCGTTCGAACCCATCGGTGTGACGTTGACTTTGATGCCGGTGTCTTTTTCGAATTTCTTGAGGAAGTCATCGGTCAGGTAGTTGGTCCAGACGATGGCGTTGACGGTGCCGGCGGCATACGCGTCGCGGATCACAAAAGGTCCGGCGACGGCAACGCCGACAGCGGCGGCTGTGCCCTTGAGAACGGTACGGCGATTGAATTCTTTCGCCGCTTCGACCGTTTTCAGTGCATTGGATTTCGTTTTTGAGGTCATCAAGCTAGCTCCCTGAGTCAAAGTGAAAATACGTTAACAAGGTTTTTCGCTGTTTGATTTATATATTAAAAGCGTCCCTTGCTGAGCGCTGCCCCGCTTGTCGTGCAGGACTTGCGTTAATTATGAAACTTCAAATGATGTCTGGTCAACGGCCCCCATGTGACGTTTTGATTGAATACAGGTTTTCAGCTTCAAGCTGAATCCGCGTTCGGCGTTAGTGCCAACGGGTTCGTTTTTTTGGCACCAGCCAAATAAAAGCCCGGAATTCCGCCATGTTGAGGGTTGTCATTTAGGTCAGTCGGGCATTAACTGAACCCAACGAATAAACACGTCTACAGTTAACCGGAGTGGCATCATGGCGACAAATATTGACCATTTTATCGATGGCGAAATCTTCAAGGGACAGGGGCGTCGTACGGCAGACGTCTTTAATCCGGCAACCGGCGAAGTGACGAAACAGGTATCGCTGGCTTCTGCCGAAGATGTGAAAAAAGCCATTCAAAGCGCCGCCGCTGCACTGCCGGGCTGGTCGGCAACGCCGCCGGCGAAGCGCGCCGCAGGTGATGTTCAAGCATCGCGATCTTTTGATCATAGCAATCACGACGCGATTGCCAAAGCGATCTCAGCTGAACACGGCAAGACCGTCGATGATGCCAAAGGCGAAGTGGCGCGGGGTCTGGAAGTGGTCGAGTTCGTCTGCGGTATTCCGCATCTTCTCAAGGGCGAGTATTCAGACAACGTCGCCGGCGTGGCTGATAGCGTCGGTATGCGCCAGCCGGTCGGCGTCTGCGCCGGCATCACGCCGTTCAACTTTCCGGCGATGGTGCCGATGTGGATGTTCCCGGTCGCCCTGGCCTGCGGCAACACGTTTGTCCTGAAGCCGTCCGAGCGTGACCCGTCGGCGCCGATGCGTGCTGGCACGAGCTGATGATCGAGGCCGGCGCGCCGGCCGGCGTGCCTCAACGTCGTGCAACGGCGACAAGGAGGCGGTCGACGCGATCCTAACCGATCCCGACGTCATGCGCCATCAGCTTCGTCGGTTCGTCCGGCATCGGCAAATATGTCTACGAGACCGGCTGCGCCAACGGCAAACGCGTGCAGGCATTGGGCGGCGCCAAGAACCACGTGATCATCATGCCCGATGCCGACATTGACCAGGCCGTCGATGCCGCTGTCGGTGCCGCCTTCGGCTCAGCCGGGGAACGCTGCATGGCGGTCTCGGTCGCGGTTGCGGTCGGTGAGGAAGCGGCCGACCAGTCTGCTGCGAAAATGGCCGCCGTGTGCAGCGCTCAAGGTCGGTCCCTACACCGATGCCGCCGCAGAGATGGGGCCGGTGGTCACGCAAGCTTCCAAGGAAAAGATTGAGCGTCTATATCGCCGAGGGTCGAGGCTGCCGGTGCCAAGGCTCGTCGTCGATGGCCGCGGCATCAGCCTGCAGGGCTACGAGAAAGGTTATTTTGTCGGCGGCACGTTGATCGACAACGTGACGACAGGACATGTCGGTCTACAAGGACGAGATTTTCGGCCCGGTGCTGTCGGTGGTTCGTGCCAAGACCTACGATGAAGCCAAGGAACTGGTGATCAATCACGAATACGGTAACGGAGCCGCCGTCTTTACCCGCGACGGCGACACGGCGCGTGATTTCGTGCGTACCGTGAATATCGGCATGGTCGGCGTCAACGTGCCGATCCCGGTGCCGGTCGCCTATCACTCGTTCGGCGGCTGGAAGGCCTCGCTGTTCGGCGATCATTCGATCCACGGCATGGAAGGGGTCAGGTTCTATACCCGGCTCAAGACCGTGACGGCGCGCTGGCCGTCGGGCGTCAAGGAAGGGGCCGTGTTCAATTTCTCGGCCGGGTCCGACGTCTGAGCGGATTTAGTGTGACTGTATCGAGGGCGTTTCGGGAAAAGCACCGGTTTTCAGAAATCGCGTGATGTCTGCAAGGCTGGGCGCGAATCCCGTAAACGGTTGGCTGATCGACAAGATCAGTTTCACATGCCCGATTCCGTCATAAATGCGTGCCGCTGATTTAACGCCGGCGGCATTCAGCGCTGCTGCCAGTTTCTCGCTATGCATCGGCACCACGATACTGTCGTCGGTACCATGAAGCAGTAATGCGGACGGCGCGTGCGCATCAACAAAGCTAATCGGCCGGGCCTGATTTTCATCGGCAAGGTGCGCAAAGATTGCTTTTACGGAATTAACGTCGCTTGGGTAGAAAGCATAGGGTCCGGCAAGACCGACCCATCTGCTGAGACTGGCCCGGGTTAACCCTTCGGCTTCCAGATATCGGCGATCAAGGGCAATCATCGCTGCAATGTGTGCTCCGGCGGAATGCCCCACGAGATGTAACCGCTCTGATCTGCCGCCATATTTTGAGGCGTTCCCGGACAAGCCAGCGCAGCGGCTTTTCGCGGCGTCAGTGACAAAATCGGGAAAGGCGACTTCCGGAAACACCCTGTAATCGGCAACGGCGACCAGAAAACCGGCGCGGGCCAAGGCGCGTCCGGCAAATGCATAGTCAGCTTTGTCGCCGTCCTTCCAGCTGCCACCATATAAGAACAGGATACTCGGCATGTCGGAACGCGACACTGCAGGCCGGTACAGATCAAGACTCTGACGCGGATGGTTGCCATAGAGAATGTTCGTTGTGACGATGCTGTCGTCATTCGGCGCGATGGCGTTGATGACATCCAGGCCTGAACAACCCAGTAACCCAAATGAAGAAATGAGCGTTGAGAAGGTCAGCAGGAGCGTTCGGGTAGACGAAGCGATCATAGCACTTCATACGCAGAATGTTGCCGACCGGATTTGTGCAGAACCATATATAATCCAGCGCACCATCGGGATGACGCTGATTGAAATATCCCTCTCCCAAGGGAGAGGGTTTTATCTGTGCCTGGCCCACAAATGAAAATAATTTCATTTGACTGAAATTAGTTATTCAGCTTCTATGCAGCCATGAACACTGTACCGAACAACGCGCCTGCTGCCGACAATGCGGAAACGCTTGGCGCTGAAATTCGCGAACTCCGCAAGGCCCGGGGACTGACGCTGGAAGAACTGGCGTCCCGGATCGGCCGTTCGGTCGGCTATGTCAGCCAGGTCGAGCGGGGCCTTTCACCGTTGACCATACCCAATCTCAAGGCAATCGCGGAAATTCTGGGCGTCGGCGTCAACTGGTTCTTCCGCAATGACGGCGGCACGCAGTCTTCCGATGAACAGGGGCTGATCGTGCGCCGGGAGAACCGCGGCAGGCTCGATTTCCCGGGGACCGGCGTCACCGAGGAATTGTTGTCGCCCAGTCTCAACGGCCTGTTCGAGATGATTCTCGGGCGCTTTGCGCCGGGCGCCGAAACCGGCGATGCCAAATATGCCCAAACCGGCGAGGAAGGCGGCATGGTGATCACCGGCGAACTTGAATTGATCGTCGATGGCATCACGCACCGGCTCAGGGCCGGGGACTCCTTTACGTTTCCGCTGTCGGCACCACACAAATCGCGCAACCCGACGGATCAGGAAACGACGGTCCTTTGGGTCGTTGCACCGCCTACCTATTAACGAGACAACACATTATTCAGGGACGGAACAGACATGGCTAAAGAACTTCCGAAACGTGCAAGGGTCGTCATTGTTGGTGGCGGCGTGATCGGTTGCTCGATCGCATACCATCTGACCAAGCTCGGCGTCAGCGACGTGGTGCTGCTGGAACGCAAACAGCTGACAAGCGGCACGACCTGGCATGCGGCGGGTTTGATCGGGCAGTTGCGCGATAATCACCACATGACGGAACTGGCCCGCTATACCGCCGAATTATACAAGGAACTGGAATCGGAAACCGGTCAGGCGGTCGGCTACAAGATCAACGGGTCGCTGTCGACGGCGACCAACGAAGGGCGCATGGAAGATCTGCTCAGGCGCGCCGATATGGCCAAGGTGTTCGGTCTCAAGGTTGACGTGCTGGGGCCGCAAGGCTGCAAGGATCATCATCCGCTGATCGAGATTCATGACGTCATCGGCGGTATCTTCATTCCGTCCGATGGTCAGGCGGACCCGGTCGGCATCACGCAGGCCCTGGCCAAAGGCGCACGCATGGGCGGCGCGCAGATTTTTGAAAACACGCTGGTCAGTCAGGTGCTCACCGATGGCGACACGGTCACCGGCGTTGTCACTGAGCAGGGCACTGTCATGGCCGATCATGTGGTGCTGGCCTGCGGCATGTGGACCCGCGAGCTGGCCGGACGTATTGGTGTCACCGTGCCGCTGCATGCGTGCGAGCATTTCTACATTGTCACCGAACCTTTCGAGGGGGTAACACCGGACCTGCCGGTCTATCGGGATTACGATCATCAGGCGTATTATAAGGAAGACGCCGGTAAAATCCTCGTCGGTGCCTTCGAGACGGTGGCCAAACCGTGGGGCATGAACGGGATTTCAGAAGACTTCTGCTTTGATCAGTTGCCGGACGACTTCGATCACTTCCAGCCGATCCTTGAAGACGCGATCCGCCGCATGCCGGCGCTCGAGAACGCGGGCATCCAAACGTTCTTCTGTGGCCCGGAAAGCTTCACGCCCGATGATCGCTATCATCTGGGTGCGGCACCGGAACTGGAAGGCCTGTTCATTGCGGCCGGTATGAATTCGATCGGCGTGCAGTCCGCCGGCGGCGTCGGCCGGCTGATGGCCAGCTGGATCGTCAACGGGCATCCGCCGGGGGATTTCAACGGTGTCGATATCCGCCGCAACCAGCCGTTCATGCGGAACCGCAAATACCTGCATGACCGGGTATCGGAGACATTGGGGCTGCTTTATGCGACGCACTGGCCTTTTTATCAGTACAGGACCTCAAGAGGTGTGCGCAAATCGGCGCTGCATGGCCAACTGGAAAGCCTGGGCGCCTGCTTCGGCGAGACGGCAGGCTGGGAACGGGCAAACTGGTTTGCGCCGGAAGGTGTGAAAGCTGAATACGAATATTCCTTCAAGCGTCAGAACTGGTTCGCGCATTCCGCTGCCGAGCACATCAATGTCCGGGAAAAGGTCGGCGTCTTCGATCAGTCGTCCTTTTCCAAGTACAGGGTTCAGGGCCGTGATGCGATGCAGGTGCTGAACCGGATTTCCGCCAACAATGTTGACGTGGCGCCGGGCCGGATTGTCTATACGCAATGGCTGAACGAGCGGGGGGGCATCGAAGCCGACCTGACCATCACGCGCCTCAGGGAAGATGATTTTCTTGTCGTGACCAGCGCCGGATCGCAGGTCCGTGATTTCAAGTGGCTGAGCAGCCATATTCCGGATGACGCGCACTGTATTGCGACGGACGTGACATCGGCCTATGCCGTGATCAGCGTCATGGGGCCGAACAGCCGGGCTTTGCTGCAATCTTTGAGCCCGGACGATCTGTCCCATCAGGCTTTCCCGTTCGGCACATCCAGAGAGATCGAGCTAGGTATGGGACTGGTCCGCGCATCGCGGATTACATACGTTGGCGAACTGGGCTGGGAACTGTACGTGCCGACGGAATTCGCGTCGCACATCTATGAGACGATTATCGCGGCGGGTGACCCATTCGGCCTGAAGCCTGCCGGTCTGCATGCACTGAACTCATTGCGTATCGAAAAAGCCTACCGGCATTGGGGCCATGACATCAGCGAAGAGGAAACGCCCGTCGAAGCGG
This sequence comes from uncultured Rhodospirillales bacterium, assembly GCA_965284225.1. Taxonomy (GTDB): domain Bacteria; phylum Pseudomonadota; class Alphaproteobacteria; order Rhodospirillales; family Casp-alpha2; genus UBA4479. The sequence continues at coordinate 974,391 of CBDIRN010000001.1, read as the reverse complement.
GGCTTATGTTCGCCGTCAAATTATCCAAACCTGACTTCATCGGCCGCGATGCAATCCTGCGTCAGAAAGAAGAGGGTGTTAAAAGCATGCTGGTCCAGTTTGCCCTCGAAGACCCGGAGCCGCTGCTTTATCACAACGAGCCGATCTACCGGGACGGCAGCATCGTCGGTTATCTGACCTCGGGCATGTATGGCCATGCACTGGGAACGGCAATCGGTCTCGGCTACGTCAAAAATAAGAACGGGATTGATGCAGACTATATCAACGCCGGGCGGTACGAACTCGAGGTTGCCGGCAATAGATTTGCGGCGCGGGCATCGATCAAGCCGATGTTTGATCCGGAAAATGCTAAAATCAAAGTTTAAGGCAAAGAATTGTTAGCCATATCCTAATACTTACGTACCAAGGTCTACCCTTGAAACACGCTCTATGTCATAGTTAGTGCGGGAAAAGCCTAGGGGAAAGCTTTGACGAAGGACCCGTCTACGGACCGGGCGCATTCAGCAACGGAATTGCTGAGAGTGCTCAGAAACTGGGGTGCCCAGCCTCAGGAGCATAACACCTTGCTCCTGATCTCTTTGGGTGTCCTGGCGACAGAGGACGCAGCGCCGTCGTTCTGGAAAGATTTCAACGACGTGGTCAACGCCTTCCGCAGGCGCCATGTCGCGGCAACGTACACCCTTTCGCAGACCGACCGGGCCTGTCTGGTCAAGATTGGCGAGTACAATCAGGTCACGCTGATCACCGACGCCAAGGTCGAACTCCTCAGGTTAATTCAGCAATATTTTCCCGATCAATTTGGTCTGATCGATCAGTCGAGGCTGCTTCGCCCCATTGATCTCAGATTTAAATTGCCGAACGCGATCCGGTTTCTTGAACGCTATGAAGGCAAGGAACAGGAATTAAAGACACCGACCGTCCGACGGAAGCTGCGCCGTTTGGGAGAGCAGGACATCGACCGTGTCGTCGAGGTCACGCAGGAAATCGGCCACGAATCTTTTGCCAAGGTCTTCGTTCGACATCAGATCATGGCGGAAATTCTGCCGGGCGGGCCGCCGCAAAGCTTCATGCGCGAATATTTTGTCGCCATGGATGCGCTTAAAACCCATGTTTTTCTGGATGTCGAGTTGCGTGGCAGCGGCAACATCTTCAATCAACTGACGATCACACTAGATCGCCTGCTGCTTGATGCATTCTCGGATGCCAATCCGACGCGCACATCGTGCTCCATCAATCTCAACGTGGAATCGGTTTTCACCCGGGCCTTTCAGAATTTCCTCGAGCATTCCGACAAGGATGCCTTTGAAGACATCGCTTTCGAATTCCGTCAGGCAAACGTGCTGCAACAGTTCGATGAATATGAAGTGGCGGCAAGCCTGATTGCGTCACGCAAGGGCTCCGTCGCCATTGATGCGGTGTTCCCGGAAACGGTCGGGATCGTCAATATGCAAAGGCTGGGTGCAAATTACGCGAAAATATTCTGGCGTCAGGGCGCTGAGTCGGTTCTGCAGCAATTCGAAAAGGAAATCGAAACCCTGCAGGATCAAGGGACCCGCGTCATCCTGGCCCGCGTCGATGATGAACTTGGCGTCCAGGTCGGCCACGATCTGGGTATTACGCTCTTCCAGGGCTTTCACATCGACGATCTGATGTCGAACAAGTAAGCCGATAGCAATTAAGCCGCATCGTCCTTGATCAGGGTTTCACCCGGCTTGACCAGCGTGAAATCGACCGGTTCCGTGCCGAGGGTGATTTTCTCGTCCTTCATCCGCACAACAGTGTAGGTCGAGTTTTCGAGATCTCTCACTTCAGGAAAATCGGCCCGGAAATGGGCACCGCGGCTGTCTTCCCTTGCGGTGGCCGCAGCGACCACGGATTTCGAAACCAGGATCAGGTTCTTGAGGTTAAGCCAGTCGTGCCAGGTCAGGTTATAGGCCAGATTGCTGTCGCTGACGCCGATGGTATCAAGCTCGGCATCCAGTTCATCGAGCATGACGACGGCACGGGCCAGGCTGGCGGCGTCGCGGACAATGCCGGCATCTTCCCACATGTGATCCCAAAGCTTGGTACGGACCTGATCGATGTGTGATGCGGGGCGCTGCAGGGGCTGGCAGCACAACCGGACCGCTTCGTCGATTGCCTGCTGATCGGGCTCGACGAGCGCACTGCCGGGCGTCGTCTCGCGAGCAATGGTGTCGCCGGCGATACCACCGAATACGGTTGAGTTGGCAACGCCGTTGCCGCCCAGCCGGTTGGCACTCATGCACCCCGCCGGTGTCTTCGCCGGCGGCGTACAGGCTCGGCATTTCGGTCTTGGCAGTCGGGCTCGAAGACGACGCCGCCCATCATGTAATGAGCCGTCGGCACCACTTCGACATCGCCTGAAACCAGATCGAAGCCGCAATCGGCGCAGCGTTCGACCATGCCCTTGAAGTTTTTGCGGACCATGACCGGGTCCAGGTGTTTCATGGTGATATATAGACCGCCATGGGTTGCCGTGGTGCCGGTGCGCATTTCCTGGAACATGCCGCGCGAGACAATATCGCGGGTCGCACGTTCCGAACGTTCATCGTACTTGTGCATGAAGCGTTCGCGATTGCCGTCCAGCAGATAGCCGCCGGCGCCACGCAATCCTTCTTCGATGATGGTGCCGGTGATGCGTGTGTCCTTGCCGGCGATCAGGCCGGTTGGATGGAACTGCACCATTTCCATGTCGCGCAGCGTCAAACCGAGACGCATCGCCATCGCCATGCCGTCGCAGGTCTTGTCGCCTGAAGGTGTATGATATTTGTACATGGTCGGCCCACCGCCGGTCGCCAGCAGCACCGAGCGGGCACGGACCATGCGAAAGGCACCTGTGCGCATGTCGATCATCAGCACACCGGCGATCCGTGATTTGTCCCGGGCCGGAATCAGGGCCACGGCGCGATGATCTTCCATGCGCTTGATGTCGCGGGCCCATACCTGTTCGGACAGACGGTTGATGATTTCAATGCCGGTCAGATCGCCCTTGTGGACGGTGCGGTCAAAGGTCTGTCCGGCAAACGCCTTCTGATGCACCGTGCCGTCCGGATTACGGTCGAAGTAACAGCCGAGTTCGTTCTCAAGTTCGCGGATGCGGACCTGCGCCTGTTCGACAAGGGTCCAGGCAAGGTCCTGCCGGTTGATCCATTTGCCGCCTTCAACGGTATCCATGAAGTGCCGCTCGGTGCTGTCGCCCTCTGCAATGGCCACGTTGTAGCCGCCCTGCACCATCCGTGTGCAGCCGCATTTGCCAAGCAGACCCTTCACCGCGACGGTGACTTCCAGATCCGGATTGGCGGCCTTGGCGTGCAGCGCGCCGAACAGGCCGGCACCGCCGGAACCCAGAATCAATACGTCGGTCTGATGTTGTTCAATGGTCATGTTCTTGGACATGTCAGCGTCCTCCCGGATTGAAAAGCAGAAGCGCCCCTGCAATGAGCAGCATGATGAGTACACACTGGCGGAATTTTTTATCGTCGAAATGGCCGTACAGCTTGACCCCGAGCCATGCGCCCAGCGCGATGGCAGGCGCGGCAACGGCAACGCGGAAGCCGGTGGTTTGGGTTACCAGACCTCCGTAGGCCATCCATCCCAGCGCCATGCCGTGCATGGACATGATCATCGGCTGGGTGACGCCGCGGGCCTGATCACGGGGCCAGCCGCGTTGGGTGCACCAGATCGCCGGCACGAAACCGGACAAACCGGCGAACCCGCCCATGACACCGCCGATCCAGCCGACGAAGGCATCCAGCAAGCGCCCGCCGCGTGTGATCACGGGGAGGTTGCTCAAACCCAGCATAATGGCGCCATAGGCGATCAGTCCGACGCCCGCAACCCTTTTGAAAGTGTCCGGATCAAGGATCTTCAGCAACTGTGCGCCAAGCGGCACGCCGATGGCACCACCGACGATGAACGGCCAGAGATAGCGAAAATCGAGACGTTTGTGCATCAGGGTCAGCATCACGACATGCATCAGAAAAAAGCTGGCAACGATAACCGGGACCGCCTCAACCGGCGCGAAAAACTGCAGCCAGATCGCAGCAGCAATCAGGGCATCGCCGAATCCGGCGGCACCGGCAACAAAGGCCGCGACGAACGCGCCGCATAGAATAATGGCAATTTCATATTCCATTGAGCAGAAAAATCAGACCGGTCACCAGCGCAATTCCGGCGCCAACGGCAACGGCGACCTTGGAGCTTTCGCGGGTACCGAAGAATTCCAGCGCCATCAGCCTGAGGCCGCCGGTCAGATGCGCTGCCAGCAAGATCACCAGCGCGGTTTCAGCAAGCTTGGCAATCGGTGTTTCTGACCAACTCAGGAATCTGTCCAGCGTTGTCGGACCTTCGATGGCCAATCCGAGGACATAGAAATGCACAGGCAGAAACAGCGCCAGCAACAGACCTGAACTCCGGTGCAGGATGAATGCCCAGTAATGCGGATGATTACGGTGAGGGGCGGGCTTCACGAGCCGCTTCCAATCGAATACAGACCGATCACGGCGCGAAATCCCATGCTCAGGATAACCAGCGAAAGGACTGCCATGATCAGGTGCGTCTGTCTGGGGGTAAGACTGGTCATTTCATTGAGGATGGTGCGGACGCCGATCGGGGCATGGATGGCGACGGCAATGATGAACAGCGCATAGAAACCGAACCAGGCCAGATTACCGGAAACCCTGTCGATGATTTCCATGGCGCTCAGGCCATCCTGCACGGCATAGATAATCATGCCGAGATGAACGAAGACACAGATGCCGAGCACAGCCGCGCTGGCCCGCTGCCAGACCCACAGCTTCGTTTCCGTCTTGGCGTTCGACATCAGTCGTCGCCCCCGAAAATACCCTTGATGGCGGCTTTGGCCGTCGCGCGCTTCAGGCCGGCGATGGAATGGGTCGGGCTGATATGCTTCGGACAGTGTTCAACGCAGCCCTGCTGAGAATGGCAGGCATGGCAACCGGCATCGCCGGATACGGCAGCCAGTCGTGCTTCGTTGCCACCGTCGCGGACATCGTTGACGAGTGTCCAGGCCCGGTTCAATGCCGCCGGTCCGAGATAGTCCTTGTTCCAGTCGACAATGTCGCAGGCCGCGTAGCAGACCCCGCAGCCGATACATTCGATACCGGCCGAGGCCTGTTTGCGCTGCTTGTCATCAGGCAGGACGAAAGCGAAGTCGTCATCCCGGGTTTTGGTCGGATGAAATTTACCCTCGGCCCGGTTCATCTTGTCGAAGAACACGGTCATGTCGCAGGTCAGGTCCTTGACGACCTCGAGGTTTCTGAGCGGGGCGACTTCAATCGTGCCGTCCACGGCAACCTTGTCGACGTGGGTGCGGCAGGTCCAGCGCGGTTTGCCATTGACGGTCATGGCGCAAGACCCGCAGACGCCGACCCGGCAGGCGAAACGATAGCTGAGCGTCGGATCAATATTGCGCTGAATGTAGGTGATCACATCGAGCACGGTTTGTGATGCCTGTCTGGGCACCTCAAAGTGTTCGTATTCGCCTTCGGCAGCGCCACGCCAGACTGAGACTTTAATGGTGTTGGTCATGATGGGATTATACGCTCGGGGGTGTATTTGTGCCAGAAAAAAACTTTAATTTTAATTGATTTATCAATGATATACATGAATAAAACTCAAGTTAAGGGTGTGATTCAGGATGCCGCGGCGATCACGCAACCCAGCCCCTGATCCGGATGCAGCCAAGGGGCCCCGTCCGCGCCATGCACATGGAGGGCCGCATTCCGCCAGCGTTGCGCGACGGCAGCGGGATCACTGGTCTTGAACAAGAAACCGGCGAAGCGTGGCTTGCTTGGTTCAATTCCCTGAAAAGCGCCCGGGTAGCTGTTCTCAAAGGCGTCCGGTGTATAGATGCCCAGGCGCCCGCGTGCCGTCTGTACCCTGATAACGCCGTCACCTGTTTCGGTGTCTGCGCTATCGGCAAAGGCCGCCAGAAAATTCGCGGCGTCAGCGGGCGTAGGCGCGATGACAAAAACCTCATCGATCGTGAGAGCGCCGTTGGCATGGCGCTGGTAATCGGGTTTCCAGAACAGATCCGGTCGCCACTGCATGCAGGTGAAGAAGGAGAGATCACGAAGCCTCGGATCGCTGAGAAAAGTCAGGGAAAAGCCGACGGTCGCCTCGCTCCCGTCCGGCAGTTTGGCCAACCGCTGGAAATCGAACGGCGCATAGACATGCAGGCCCTTGTCCAGAAATTCCTTGCGGTCGGCAGCGGCGTCGGAACTGTCGAGGACCAGCATCGACATGCCTTCGCGGGTCGTCAGAAAATCGCGATTAAAGGCGGCAAAACTGAAGTTCTCGGCATCGGCTTCGGGAATGTCATCCGGTTTCGTCACCGCCAGCACTTCCAGAAAGCATCCGTCCATCTGCGCCAGCGTATTGCCGGTGCCGAACGGGTGCTGCGCTACCGGCGTCATGGTGAAGCCCAGCTTTTCATAAAGGGCACGTGCTTTTTTCAGGTCATTTACGCATAAAACGAGATGATCTATTCCTCGGGACATGACCGTGCCTTTCGTGTTCATTAAGCTCTGGATGTTAGGGACGGATACCGGTGATGGCAACCGGTGCAGGGAAGGGTGAATGCATGACCAGACGGATCGCGGCAATTCGACTTGAGCGGCTCTCCATCCCCCTGACCATACCCTACAAACTGTCCTTCGGGCCGGTCACGGATTTCGATACGGTGATCGCCGAGATTATTGATACGGATGGTCGCTCGGGCTTTGGCGAAGCAACGATCCTGACCGGCTACACGCCGGAAACCATCGATGGCTGCTGGCAGGCGATGCAGAAGATTGCGCACGGGTTGGCGGGTGAAACATTCGAAGCGGCTAAGGCGGCGGCGCTGCATTTCCACCATGATGCGCCGTTCACGGTGACGGCGCTGGTCAGCGCGGTGGAGATGCTGGAAGACCATCCGATCCTGTCGCCCGGCGAAAACATCCGTGTGCCGCTGCTGGCCATACTCAGTGCTGGCGATGAAGCGGGCATTGCAAAGGAAGTCGCAGAGCATGTCGCCGCCGGCTACAAGACCATCAAGGTCAAGATCGGCTGGGAAGTTGAGAGCGATCTGAAACGCACGGCATTCATCCAGTCACAATTGCCCGATGGCGTAATGATCCGCATCGACGGCAATCAGGGATATTCAAAGGCCGATGGCGTGACCTTCGCCTCGACGGTCAATCCGGACAAGATCGAGTTGCTTGAGCAGCCTTGCCACATGGATGATTGGGATGCATCGCAAGCCATTGCACGCGCAACCAACGTGCCGTTCATGCTCGATGAAAGCATTTATGGCGAGCGCGAGATCGAACGTGCCGCAAAGCTCGGCGGCGTCAGTTTTGTAAAGCTGAAGCTGATGAAGGCCGGCAGCATCGACAATCTGGTTAGGCAATTGCAGATGATCCGTGATCTGGGTATGACGCCGGTGCTCGGTAACGGTGTCGCGGCCGATCTTGGGTGCTGGATGGAGTGTTGCGTTGCGCACCGGATGATCGATAATGCCGGTGAAATGAATGGTTTTCTGAAGCCCCGCCAAATGTTGTTTGCCGAGCCCATGATCGTCGAGAAGGGTGCCGTTCTGATGCCGACGGGGTATCCGCAATTTGCCGACCGGACATCCTTCATCAAGGACGCCGCCATCATCGGCAAACGCTGAGCCATGTTCGGCTTTCCGCCCGACATCGTCGCCTGGATGACCCTGGCCATTTTCTCGGGCGGCCTTGCCAAAGGCATCAGCGGGGTTGCCCTGCCGATTGTTGCCCTTTCCATTGCGCTCAACTTTGTCGAAGCCCAGGTCGGTCTGGCGCTTGTTGCACTGCCGATCGTGCTGACCAACATATGGCAGGCGTTCGGCAATGGTGATGTGCTGCAGCCGCTGAAACGGTTCTGGGTGATGGCGGTGGTCTTTCTGATCGCCCTTTATATCGGATCGCAACTTGTCGCCGTGCTGCCGTCATGGGTGCTGTTTGCGATGATTGGCACCACCGCCGTGATCTTCGTCCTAACGCAGGTCTTCAAGCCCAGAACGGAAGCACTCAGTCCCGGGGCCGAGCGGATCCTTGGTCCCTTGACCGGGGTGGTCGGCGGAATCATGGGGGGTGTCACCAGCGTCTGGGGGCCGCCGATCATCATGTTCCTTTTTCTGCTCAGGCTCGACAAGGATACATGGGTGCGCTCGGTGACCAGTCTTTATTTGCTGGGGGCAATTCCGCTTGCCTTTTTTTATTACCAGAACGGCGTCTTGAACGGTGACAGGATGTGGCTGTCTGTGGCGGCGTGTGTGCCGGCAATGGCTGGCATTCTGATCGGTGAGCGTCTCAGACGTTTCATCAACGAGGAGTTATTCCGCAAACTCCTGTTGGTGGCGATTTTTGTTGCCGGTCTGAACATGATCCGACGAGGCCTGGTGGTGTTCTGATCAATTTCCAAGACGGTGCAAACCGTGATCCCCGTGTGTTTCCGGCCACATGCGTGATCACCATGGGCTTTGACGCGGATCGCATCATGATTAAAAAAAATGTGCCCGGCGGTTTATTCGGCAGCCCAGGGAAACGGGCTCAGGGTCTGCAGGCTTTCCGACAGCTCATAAACGCTGGAGACCGCCAGTTCATGATCGAACGCGACATTGTCACGCTCGGCACGTTTGCGCAGCCGTTCGTGGTGATACGCCATGACGTCCTTGTCCATCGGCATCATGCCGCAATCGAACATGCGCAGATAGCCGTCGGCGTCACGGGCCGGCATGATCCGGCTTTTCATGTAGTTGCTGGGCGACCACGGGACATCCATGACGCCCGCTTCGCAGGCACGGATGGTGCCGATGGCAACATCGCCGTCGCCCATTTCAAGGATCTTGTCCATGATCGGGCGGACTTCTCGGGCGATCCATGTCGCATTCCATTTTGAATTCCGGCATTTCATCCAATCGTATGTGGCGTGCCAGATAAATCGCCATGCGCGTGCTGCGCAAACCGGCAGCGTTGGCCTGGGGTGTCGGAATCCCGAATGCTTCGTGTGAGGATTTCGTCGTCACGCTGACGGCCCCGCCGATCGCCGCCAGTGTGCCGCCATAGGCAACCAACGCTTCGCACGCCGCGTCGTCATAGGGCCATGCCCCCATCCAATGCAGCGATGTCACGGGCGTAAAGACGTCCGTATAGCCTTGCCGGACCAGATACTCCTGCGTCAGTTCCCGGGCCATCTTGATGGCTGCCGCGTCCTGCACCAGATGCAACGTCTGGCCCAGTTCCAGCCCGTAATTGCGGACCCCCTGTCCGGCTGCCAGCAAGGCATCAACGATGCATGTTAATATCGCGATGCAGGGCGGAATGTTGGTGCCGGTCAGAAAGCCCGGTTGACGGCGATGCAGATCAACGCCGAGTTCTGCGTACCGGGCCGCCAGCCGATCAAGATACTGGTAATTGCGAATGCCCTGCTCGATGCTGACGACTTTGGTATATGACGTGGTATAGGCGAGGCCCGATCCCAGATAGCCTGAATACCCCGATGCAAAACCGATCTCGGACGTCAGCCTCGGCATAGAGGTGCCGGATAGCACAATGGCCGGCTTGTCGATGGCTTCGATCAGCTGGCGTGTCACCTTGTGGCCGTAATTGACCATCGGATAGCCGTTCAGCATCGAGCGTCCGGCTTTTTTCGATTCCTCGATACCGCGTGCGGCGTTTTCCCATTGTTCGTTGCGGGTATAGCTGTCGGTGGTCGTCGGCACGATATCGGCCTGACCTTCCTTGTCCAGACAGATCATCAGTTCTTTCTGCAATTCCAGCGTGCCGAAGCCGCCCCGCGGTTGTGTCAGGCACCGGCCTTCGGCATCAGCCTGACGCATCACCCAGCCGAGCTGCTTGTGCTTCGGCAGGGCACGGTGGTAAGCGGCGGCTTCCTCAAGGTCGATATCCTGCCCGGTCGGCCAGCGGGCCAGATTCTTTTTACGCATGGCATCGAACACATCGTCATCGATGCGGTTTTGGGAAAACGCCAGCGCGTCGGCTTCAAGCTGCGGGAGAGCGACCATGAATGTGATCCTTTCGCGGGTCAGACATATTGCCGATGTTGGCATGGGCGAAACGCATCGCCGCATCCGGCTCAACGCCGGCCAACAGACCGATGGCATAGAGCGCATAGGTGCGGTCGATCAGCAGGGTAGGTTGTTTCGGGCGTAGCGAATCGGGCTCGTTCTCGTCAAACAGGACAGAGCGTAAAATCTGTTCCGGTTCGCTGCCGTGGACCAGTACGCCGCCGGTGCCGATGACGGTATCGATCCGGCTCAGGTCCTTGCCGTACTGGACGGCGACCGGGCCGGTAACGGATTGTTTGATCTCGATCCGGCCGGCGTGGCGCTTCATCGCCCGGCGGACTGCAGCCGATGCCAGCGCCGCATCGAAAGTGCGTTCGTCATCGCTGACCGGCAATCGCTCGACATCGGCTTCAATGCCCAGCAGGAAGGTTTCGATCTGGTCGGGCTCAAGACCGCTTTGCGCAGAAAAATCATCAATGCCGGTGACGTCGACGATCGTGCGGGCGTTATGACGCATGCCAAGATCACCCTCGACGGTCCGCTTGGCATAAGGCTCGGGCAGGCCATACTGGATCACGCCGCCCTCGGCCGGGGCACCGTCGGCGATTGAATGTACGTCGGTTGTGGCACCGCCGACATCGACGACAACCAATGCGCCCAACCCTGATTGCCGGGCGGTCCCTTCTGCCAGCAGTCTGGCCCCTTCCATGACCGCGGCCGGGGTCGGCATCAGGACAGCGTCAAAGCGCGTTGCAGCCTTTGTCGATCCCCTTGGCGTGGACAATCCGTTCAATAAAGACGTCGCGGATAGCGGCCCGCGCCGTTCCACATCAAGGACATTGAATTCGGGCATGACGTTGCCGCACACCCGAACGTCGCAACCGGCGCGTCTCAGGATTTCGGCCACGTCGTCGGCAGCAACCCGGTTACCGGCAACAACCACCGGGCATGAAAGACCCGCCTCGGCCAACTGTGCCGCATTCCAGCGGATGGTTTCTTCATTGCCGCCGTCGGTGCCGCCGGCCAGCAGTATGATATCGGGGTTCTTGGCGACGATACCGGCTGCATCCGCTGTCGTCAGCTTGTAGGCATGTGCCCCGATCAGTTTGGCCCCGGCACCGAGGGCGGCCAGCCGGGCCGCTTCGGCGGTCAGTTCCTTGACCAGACCGACGGTGATCATGGCCAGCCCGCCGGCGGCGCTCGAAGATGCCAGCCGGTGCTTGAAAGCAGGCAGGGTGCCCAGCGTGCTTTCGAGATTCTTAAGCGCCGCATCAAGACCGATATTGACGTCCGTGGTCACGGTCGACGGCCCCTGCGCGGCACCCAGAATGATGCCGGCGTCCAGATCGATAACCCGGAGCTTGGTGTAGGTGCTGCCGAAATCAATGAGCAGGGCCGTCGCGGATGTCATGCAGCGGCGCCTTCGATTTTGCAGGCCAGGTCTTCATCCAGTCTTTCCACGACATCGGGCGTTCGCGTGCCGGGCGGGAAGGCCCGGTTAAAGCCCATGTCCTTGAAGCGGCCTTCGACCTCTTCCCAGTTCTGTTTGCCGACAACCAGATTGCCGCCGACGTACAGCGTGATGTTTTCAAGGCCGGCCTCAATGCACATGTCGCGAAAGCTCCGGCAATCCAGCTCGCCCTGACCATACAGCGAGGAAACAAGGATCGCATCGGCGGCGGTTTCAATGGCCGCCTTGATGAAATCTTCGGCGGGCGTCAGTGCACCGAGTGCGACCACCTTGAAGCCTTCTTTCTCCAGCGCCATCGACAGAATGCGATTGCCGACGATATGTGTATCGGCGCCGATGACACCGGTTATCGGTGTCAATTGAGCGCGCTGGTCAGGGGTCAGTGTCATTTTTTAACTCCTGCGTTCTCGGGCTTATCAAGCATCATTTCCCGCATCGCCTGTTCGATCTGCCGGGCCGTTTCACGGAACCGGTCAAGTTTGGTGAGTGCGCTCTGCATCGACAGTCGTGCCACCGGAGCATGCAGGGATAATCCGGCGACGACCCGGTTTCGGGCATCATAAACAGGAACCGCAATACCGATCAGGCCGAGAGTGTTCTCTTCGTTATTACAGGCATATCCCTGTCGGCGAATTTTCTTGAACTCGGTTTCGAGTTCTTTTGGATCCGTCATGGTTTTGTCGGTAAACCGCTGTAAGGGTGTGGTGTTGATCAGCCTGCGCCGGGTCCGGGTCGGCAGATGCGCGACCAGCAGTTTACCGATGGCGGTGGCATGCAGTGAAACATGCGAGCCGATGCCGATCTGCAGCCTGAACGGCCAAGAACATTCGACACGGTCGATGTAGACGACACTGTCGCGATCCAGAACACCAAGATTGCATGTCTCGCCGACATCGTGAACCAGCGTGCTGAGGATTGATCTGACCGGTGATGCATGCATGAAGGCGGACAGGGCATCCGTGGCAATGGCCATCAGATTGGGACCGACCAGATACTTGTCGCCATCAGGTGCGCGGGTGATCAGCAAGGTTTCTTCGAGTTGTTTGACGACCCGGAAAACCGTCGGCCTGGGCAGATCGGTCTGTTCGGCGATGTCGTTGAGACTGGGCGGTTTAGCGGCATTCAGGATCGCCGAAAGCACGGCCATGCTTTTGCCGAGTGCGGAGCCGTTATCCGGTGGAACAAGATGCATCAGCGGAGCGCCGTCTGGCATTTCATCCTCCCCATTACTGATTGACGTTTTGCTGACTATACGGTTATGAGTGAATGGATCAATAAACTATCATAAAATGTCTCGTTTTTAATTAAATTGCAGAAAAACAGAGATTCTTGATACCGGGGTGTCTTTGCGACAGCATGGCGACAAGGAGAGGCACCATCGACGACCCAGCCGATCAATCCGAAGAAATTGCGATCTGGAGCATGTTTCGACAGGGCTTCGCCGACGGCTTCAGCCTGCCTGCATTCATGGTTGCTTCCAGCATGATCGGCTACGGTGCTCTAGTGCACTCTTCGGGCATGAGCATAGGTATCGCCATTATTTCGACCATGGGGATCTGGGGGCTGCCGGGGCAGGTTGCCTTTATCGAGTACGTGCTGCTGGGGGCGCCAGTGGTGTCGATGATACTGGCGGTATCGCTCGCCAATATGCGCTTTCTGCCGATGAGCCTGTCGCTGGTGCCGGTGTTTCGAGGCTCAGCGAGTGGCTGGCGCTGGCGTTATCTCTGGGTCCAGTTCATGTCGATCAACACCTGGGTCGGGTTGCTCAGGAAAGCACCGTCCCTGACGCCGGACCAGCGCGCCCCCTATTTCGCCGGGTTTTCGACCATCTGCATGTTCGCCGGTGCCGGTGGCACCGCGATCGGCTATCTGCTGGCTGAAACCTTGCCGTTCTATGTCACGGTGACGCTGATTTACATCAACCCGATCTATTTCGCCTTCGTTTTTGCGGCGATGCGGGTGCGCGCCTGCCTGATCGCCTTTGTCGCGGGTGCCATTGCCGGGCCGTTGATCTATCAACTGACACCGGAGTGGAGCCTGCCGATCTCGGGCCTGATCGCCGGAACGGCCGGCTTTTATGCAGATCGTCTGCTGCGGCGATTCGCATGAGCGAAACCCTTAATACGGCAGTCTCTACCGCGCCGTGGCTGCTGCTGTTCATGGCAATTGCTGCGACGTATCTGTGGCGCGGCCTCGGCACGGCGATTGCCGCACACATTGATCCGGAAAGCGCCCTGTTTCAGTGGATCGCCTGCGTCGCATACGGGCTGCTGGCGGCACTGATATCCCGCATTCTGATCCTGCCGGTGGGCTTGCTGGAAAAATCCGAACTGGTGGACCGGCTGGGTGCGATCACATTCGGATTTTGTCTGTTCTTTCTGTTCAAGCGGAACGTCGGCATCGGCACGCTCAGCGCTGCCGGTGCGTTCATGGTTCTTGTCTGGGCGCGGACGCAGGGTATCCTGTAGGTATGCGCAAAAGATTTCTGTTCGCTCTCTCGGTGCTGATGCTTGCCCCGGCAAGCCGGGCACACGCTGACAGTTGCAATGCCCCGGAACCGGTCTGTGCGGCAGCCAGAAACGTCGTCATGATTTCATCGTTTGAGCCGGTCGGCAGTGCTGTCATTCTTGGCAAGGGATTGCTGGTGACCAATCGTCATATGGTCGCTGACAATCCTGAGGTCGAGGTGGTGCTGGCCGATGGCACGAAACTCAGGGCGCGCGTCGCACCGAGCGATTATCCCGGCGATCTGGTCGAACTGTTGGCGACGGGCATTGATGCCGCACCACTGCCCAGAAATGAGACCGTAAGTCCCGACACCACATTATATGTGATCGGCTTTGATGTCGGACGCGGGGCCGTGCGCGTTTATGCGCCCGGGCACCTGATTGCACCGAAGGCGGAAACACCGCTGGCGCGGCTGCATCACAATGCCCGCTCACTGCCCGGCAATTCCGGTGGCGCGCTGGTCGATGCTTCGGGCGCGCTGGTCGGTATCGTCGCATCGGGCGGCGAGGGACGGAACGAAGCGATCCCGGTCGATGCACTGACGCGACTGCATGCATCCAGCGGCCCGGACAAGATTGAAGCGTCACTTGGATTGGCCGCGCTTACCGGCGCTGTGCTGAAAGACTCGATAGCGTCAGGGCTGCCGGTCAGCGGATGAGCGAAGGCGATGCGATCGAGATCAGTGCGGCCTGCCTCGCCACAGGCAATCGCCAACTGCTTGATCTGGCCGGTCAGACTTTAGGCGCCAGCCGTGATCTGCCGCGTGCGCTCGAGATGCTTGAACGTTCCAACCGGATCGATCCGAATGCGCCGAATGCGCTGATCTCGCTGGCCGTGACGTATCATATCGCCGGTCGCTTCAAGGACGAAATCCCGCTCCTCTATCGTGGATTGAAGTTGATGCCGGACGAGCCGCAGTTGCTGCGTCTTGCGCTGCAGGCCGGTATCTGGGGCGGAGACAAGGAACTGCGCCGACCTGGCCATGCGGCAGATTGAAACAAAGCTGCCCGAAATGGCACCGGCGGCCCGGCGGTTTATGACGCTGCACCGCCCCCGCCGCGCCTGAAACCACGCCGGCTGCAAATCCTAAAAATCATCCAATGGATCGGGAATCCAGCCGTAGCGGGTTTGCTTCGGTCCGGTCTGCGCTCGGGCGCGTTTCAGGATATGCTCCCGCAGCTCCGGCCCCTGCCAATCCGGATTTTGTTTGAGCAGGCGAACGGCCAGCGCGGTGACGCGGGGCACGGCAAAACTTGATCCGGATGCCTTGCCCGGTGCGCCACGATGATCGATGACCGCGACCCGCTCACCCGGAACCATGATGTCGACGTGCTCAGACCCCCAGTTTGATCCCTGTGCCAGCCGTCCGTCAGGCTCGGATGAGGTGACGACGATGGTGTTGGAAAGCCCGAGTGCCGCCGGATAAACCGGCGCAGTGTCGATATTTCTGCCGTCATTGCCGGCTGAAATGATGAACAGCATCAGGGGGTGTTTCCCGGCGGCGGCTGCAAACGCCTGCCATTCATCCAGACTGTTTGAGCCCATGGCCAGATTGACGATCCTGACCCCATGCCCGGCCAGCCAGTCGACGGCGTCGGCCATCTTCTGCATATCCGGGCGCGGATAACGGACCGGGATCACGCGCGCCGTTGGCGCTTCGCGGATCAGCACGCTCATGACGGCACTGCCGTGGTGCAGGAAGAAGGGTGAGCGTCAGTGTCGGCATCGAAGGGGCGCGCGTCGTCATCCCAGTAATCTCTGCCGATCAGTGTGCCGTCAGGGTTGCGGGCCAGATTTTTGGCAAACACGCTTAGGGTATAATTGACGCCGCTGTCGATGACACCAACCGTATATGCCGCCGGGATCGGGCATTGCCGGGACGTCCGGGTTGAGCGCGATCTCATCGCTGACGGTTTTCAGATCAGGACCGTAAACACGGATCATCTCAGGGCGGCTCTCACGGTCGTATGCGATTTCCCGGGCTTCGGTGATACGGCAGGTGTGATCGGCGGTAATGCTGGAGACAGGCCGCCCGTTGTCGGTTTCAAAGGTGATGCGGCGCAGCCGGCCAGCCGGGAACAATGCGGTGATGTCCAGCCGTGATCCGTCGCCGAGCAGCAACGTTGTTTTGGCCCGGCCCGGCTGCCCGGCAAAACTGTCGACATCGTGCGCGATGATGCGGGATTCTGGCAGAGCTTTGCGGAAGCGCTGCACGTCGCTGTAGGGGGGCGCGCAGGCGACCTGCAGCAGCGGCGTGATCTCGCCAACCCTGATTTCCGCATATGATGGAGCCGGAAGGGCAAATACAGCAAGGAACGGGATTGCTGCCCACTGGCAAACGCCCCTGCGTCTGCTTCGTAACGTGGTTGATATCGTTCCCATCGTTGCCGGTATTCCCGTAACAGACTTCATCCATACAAAAAGTGCGATGCCGGGGCACCTTCGTCAATGTGGACAGGATATATGCGGAAATAGCGGGCGCGGGAAACCGGAGACGGGGAGTTCCGTTTTACCGGCGGCAACGCTTTCACGGGGGGATAGCTGCCGCCGGGCGAAAACGGCCCGTCTCCGGAATTTATCCCGCAAACGCGGGTTGGTGGCTTGATCTTTATCAGGTAATCCTGATGCTCCACTTAAGGCCGTTCCCGGATGAGCTGCAACTGAAACCGGAAATACAGATAGATATGATCAAGAAAAACCGCTTACGACCGGCACTCTTTGCTGCGGCAAGATCATTAAAATGATCCTGCTTGCGCAAAAATGCCGTAACCTGTTGATCGCATTAAGTGGTAAACTTGGTGCGCTGACTTCGAGGGGACTTTGGTGACGCCGACCCATTTTGACATTTACATCCGTCAGGGTGGGCGCTGGCGCCGCCATGAAACGCTTCCCGGTGACGATAAGGAAGCCGCTATCCTGCGTTCCGTCGAGCTGGATGCGCAAGGCGACTACGACGGCATCCGGGCCATGGCGGTGGTTGAATACGGTAGCGGACGCACGCCGCTCGAAACCCTGGCCTGGATCAGCCCGCATCTGAACAAGACGGCTTCCGTGCAACGGCAAATGAAAAGTCAGGCAGCCGCAGCCGGGAAAATGATCGCCGAGCGTGCCGCCGAAGTGCCGCTTGAAGCAGCCAGGCAAGCTGCCGTTAAGGCACCGGGCCCGTCCATGGTGGAGACGCTGTCAGCTGAATCCCCAGGCCGTTTCTCAGTGCCAAAAATTAATCGCGTGGCAAAAAAGAAACCACCGGTATCACAAGTGAATGCCGCCGGCAAAGTCATCGGTAGCGGGATTCTGGCGATCGGTATTACCGCTGTTCTGTTCGTGCCTGTTTCCGCATTGATGCGAAGTTTTGGCGGGCATCTGGGCTTGAGCGGGGATGCCCTGCAGAACGCGATTTTTGCCGTCACGATGATCGTCTTCGTGCTAACAGCATCGGTTCTGATGGCCCGTGTTTACCGGGATTATCAGGCAACTCAGTCCATGGTGCAGGAAGCCGACACGGATGCGGTACCGATGATGGCTGTCCAGCCGAAGCGCAAGCCGAAGCCGGTACGCACGTCGGTCGAAGAACCCGCACCTGTTGAGGCCGAAGTCCAGACAGAAGCGGTTGATACGCCAACAGAACTGGATAGACAGACGGATCAACAGAAAAGCGAAGACGACAAATCAGCAAAGACCAGCCTGACCGAACAGATGCGCCGCGCCGTCCTGCAATTCCTTGCCGACGCCCTGTTGGCGATCAAGGACGAAGTGCCGCGCATGAACCAGCATGTCAGCTTTGGTCTCAACCTGTTTGGTGCCGGGGCTGCCGAACGTTACGGTGAACACGCCGGTTTGAAGAAATTCCAGACTTTTGTTCTGGTCCGTGAAGTGATCGGCGCGCTTGGCAATAAGGAAGACCGCGTTGATTCCTTTTGTCGGCAGTTTGAATCCTACCGGGCCGAAGAACGCTTCGGCATGATGATCCAGGCCGGACGCAATACCATGACCCGCAATATCGAGGGTGATCCGAACCCGTTTGAAGATTTCGGCGACGTCGTGAAGATGTGGATGTCGGATTCCGCGGCCAGAGCGCAAGCTCAAGGCATCGTCTGCATCATGTTCACAGACCTCGTCGGCTCGACCCAGATGACGCACGAACGCGGCGATTACGGCGCTCAGGAAATCGTCCGCATCCATAATGCGATTGTGCGGACGGCATTGGCGCAACATCACGGCCGCGAGGTCAAGCATACCGGCGACGGTATCATGGCGAGCTTTACGTCGGCCGGGAATGCGGTTCGTGCCGGGATGCAGATTCAAAACGCCTTGCTCGAGCATAACCGGCTTGATGCAGCGATGCCGGTCAGGGTTCGCATGGGGCTGAACGCGGGGGAAGCGGTGCAGGAAGAAGATGATTTCTTCGGCACCACCGTGCAGTTGGCGGCTCGGGTCTGCGACAAGGCCGGCGAAGGGGAAATCTTCATCACCGACAATGTCCGGGAGCTTTCGAAATCTCAGGGTATTACTGTTGCGGAAGCGGGCAAATTCGAGATGAAGGGCGTGCCGCAGCCGATGACGCTTTATCGGGTGATGGTGCCTGCCCAGTAATGGTGCGGGGGCACGCGCCCTGATTTCAGCGGATAATTTCCAGAAACCGTTTCATGTCGACATTGCAGCCGCTGATGACGATGGCCGTTGGCCCGTCGTTCAGCGTTAGCCTGTTCGAGAGCAGGGCGCCGACACCAACCGCACCACCACCCTCGGCAACGATCTGGTCTTCGGTAAATAATACGCGCATGGCATCGGCGATTTCGAATTCGCTCAACATCAAGGACTCGTCAATTGTACGCCGGGTCATTTCGAACGTGTGGACATTCTCGGTGCCCAGTCCGCCGCCAAGCGCATCGGCGAGGGTTGCCACTTCATTGATCGGGACAATCTTGCCGGCTTTCAGGGATTCGATCATCGCCGCACCGTTTTCCATGGTGACACCGATCATGCGCACATCCGGTTTCAGCGTCTTGATCGCCAAAGCCACACCGGCGAACAGGCCACCGCCGGACAGCGGCACCAGAACGTTGGCGACGTCCGGCATGTCTTCGAGGATTTCCAGACCGATGGTGCCTTGTCCGGCGATGACGGCCGGATCGTCAAACGGATGAACATAGTGCAGGCCGTCCTTGTGCGTGCGCGCCAGCGCCGCAATTTCGGCTTCGTCCTGACTGCCGCCGGCAATCACCACGTCAGCGCCCAGATCACGGATCGCCCGGACCTTCACGTCCGGCACCAGTTCGGACATATAGACGACGCAGCGGACGCCAAGCCTTTTTGCGGCATAGGCGAGCGCGCGACCGTGATTGCCGCTGGATAATGTCAGCACACCGCGCTTACTGGCTTCCGGGGAAAGACCGAGCATGGCGTTGGTCGCTCCCCTGAGCTTGAAGGCGCCGGTATCCTGCATGGTTTCGCACTTGAGGCGGACCGGATATGTAGTTTTGCTGAGGTAAGGCGAGACGCGGAGCGGGGTTCGCGTGATGTGCCCGGCAATCCTTTTCGCCGCATCGCGGACATCGGTCAGGGTAACAGGGCGTTGGCGCGTCATGCGTCGCCCGGCCACGCTTCGGCGATCACGGCGGCACAATCACCGCGGTGGATCAGTCCGGGCACGTGACGGCAGACGATCTGGCCATCACAAGCGGCAATCAGCGGGGTTGGTTCCCGCTCCGGGTCTTCCAGATAATGTACTCTGGCGATGACGTCGCCGGTTTTGACGGTCTCACCCAGTTCCCGGCAGATTTCGAACAGCCCCTCGGTCCTGGCGGTAACGAAGGCTTTCCCGCTCGGGGTATGAATCAGCCGGCTCGGCCGGGGGATATCCGGCGCACCGGCGACGACGCCTGCATGTTTAAGAATATTCATGATGCCCCTTTCGGCGATGGCGATGGTCTCGACCGTTGAGGTCGCGCCGCCGCCAAGTTCGGTCGAGACAAATACCTTGCCGGCGTCCTCGACAACGGTATCGATCATGCCGACCGCATCCAGTTCCGTCAGGATCATGCCATAGGGAGCGCCGAATGCTTTCAATGCAGCCAGTGTATCGGCCATCTGCGCGGCGTCGGGCAGGTCATGGATGATGCTCATCGGCAGCAAATTCATGGACCGGCCCCCGGCATGAATGTCGACGACGATGTCGGCGCGGGCGATCAGCCGGGTAGTGATGAAATCAGCGATCATTTCAGTGATGGTGCCGTTTGCGTTGCCCGGAAAGGCACGGTTCATGTTGCCGCCGTCAATCGGGGATGTCCGC
Organism: uncultured Rhodospirillales bacterium; assembly: GCA_965284225.1. Taxonomy (GTDB): domain Bacteria; phylum Pseudomonadota; class Alphaproteobacteria; order Rhodospirillales; family Casp-alpha2; genus UBA4479. Next base: position 954,042 of record CBDIRN010000001.1, on the reverse strand, counting down.
TTTCCGGCGCGGAATGCCGGCAGGTTCAGGGCCGGCACAATGATCACACGGCCCTGCACGTCGGCGGCTTCAAGGCTGGTGCGCAGTTTGCAGAGCGCCACCGGTCCTTCGTACTCGTCACCGTGATTAGCGCCGGTGAACAGGACCGTCGGCCCCTTGCCGTTCTTGATGACGGTCAGCGGCATCGGGATGGACCCCCAGGATGATTCATCGCGGGACCACGGGATGATCAGGGCGCCATGCTGTTTGCCGTCAGCATCGATATCGATGTCGATGCTGATCTTCGAGAAGGGTTCTGTGTTCATCGCCGGAGTTTGGGGGATGACGGTACCTGTTTCAAGAGAAGTTGCCCCTTACCCTGCCCCTCTCCCGAGGGAGAGGGAGGGGGCCCGTTCGCAAAGCGAATGGGAGGGTGAGGGGATGCCGGACTTGATCAGTATCCGACGGCGCAGCCGTCTTTGCGGGGATCAGAGCCGCCGGTCAGGATACCGCGCTCCCAGTCAATCGAGATCGCCTGGCTGCCGCCGATCGGCTTGTCCGGCTTGATCCGTTTGTGGCCAAGCTTTTCAAGGGCGGCAATGGTTTCGGCAGGTATTGTGCCTTCCATTTCCACGTTCATGGAATTGTCGATCGGGAACACGCGGGGCGCATCCTGGGCTTCCTGAATGTCCATGTCGAAGTCGAGCATCTTGGTCAGGAACTGCATGTGACCAAACGACTGGTATTGGCCGCCCATGACGCCGAACGGCATTACAGCCTTGTCGCCCTTGCCGACCATGCCGGGAATGATGGTGTGCATCGGGCGCTTGCCCGGTGCGATGCAGTTGAGATGCCCCTCTTCAAGCGTGAAGCCCTGACCGCGGTTGGTCAGCATGACGCCGGATTTCGGTGCCATCAGACCCGTGCCGAAGTTCGAGAACAGGGTATTGATGAAGCTGCATGCATTGCGGTCCTTGTCGACGACCGTGATGTAGACCGTGCTTTCGTTGAGGGGCATCGAGACCGGCGGCAGCGGGTCCATGGCCCGTGACGGATCGAAGTGCGAAACCAGTTCCTTGGCGTGTGCATCCGACAGCAGCCAGTCGACCGGCACGTCGGCCTTGTTGGGATCGGCGCAATAGACGTTGCGATCCTGATAGGCCAGGCGACCGAATTCGATCTCCATGTGCAGACGCTCGACCGAAAGCGGGTCAACGCCGTCCGTAGGCATATCCTTGAGCATGTTGAGCAAAAGCAGCGCGATCACGCCCTGACCGTTTGGCGGACATTCATACACGTCATAGCCCCGGTAGTTGGTCGAGATCGGCGTCACATACTCGCCTTTGGCGCGCTTGAAGTCTTCGAGCGTGTGCAGGCCGCCCAGCGACTGCAGATACGAGACGATGTCTTCAGCGACGTCGCCGGTATAAAACGCATCGCGACCGTGTTTGGCGATCTTCTCGAGGGTTCTGGCCAGTTCCGGCTGATGGTGCATGCTGCCGACATCGGGTGTCTTGCCGCCCGGCATGAACACACGCATGGCGTTCGGATCGCCCTTGAGCAGATTGATCTGGCTTTTGAAATCAACCGAAACCCTGGATGACACCGGGTAGCCGTTGGCGGCGTATTCGATGGCCGGCTTCAGCAACTCGCCCAGTTCCATGGTGCCGTGATCGCGAACCAGTGTTTCCCACGCATCGATGACACCCGGGACAATGACGGCGTGCGGTGTTTGCCGCTCGATCGTCTTGATGCCCTTGTTCCGGTACCACTCCGCTGTTGCGGCCTCGGGCGCACGGCCAGAGCCGTTGAAGGCGATCATGTCCTTGATTGAGCCCCCCGGCGCATACAGGCAGAAATTGTCTCCGCCGATGCCCGTTGATTCCGGTTCGACCACGCATTGCACGGCACAGGCGGCAACCGCAGCATCCATCGCATTGCCGCCGCGCCGTAAAATATCAAGGCCGGTCGCCGTTGCCATCGCCTGGGATGTGGCAACCATGCCGTATTTTCCGTGCGCCGGTGATCTGCCGGGTTTTTCCAAATCGCGCATCAATGATCCTTTCCGAATGAGTATGTCAGCTATTAAATTTAGATTGTTGGGTTGGAATACAATCCATTTTGCAGAGAAATGCAAAAACCAAGTCAATGTACTCTCAGTACTGGTCAGGTAGAAAACCATAGGTTAAGATTTTTCCAACTGAGACGAAATGCGAAGTCTCGCAAAGCTCAGGGCGCCTACGGGCAACCATCACAGGGAGATAGACTAATCATGAAACGTATTATTATTGGCTTCGCCGCAGCGCTGGCCACCAGTTCAATGCTTGCATCCGGTCCGGCAGTTGCTGCCGACATTCCATGCTCGACCGCAAAAATGATCGTTCCTTGGGGACCGGGCGGGGATACGGATCTGGTTTTCCAGGTCGTCGCACGCGCGATTAATGAAACCGGTTTCAAGCCGCAGTTGCAGATCGTGCACATCTCCGGTCAAAGTGGCAACAAGGGTTCCAAGGAAGTTAAAGGCGCGAAGCCCGATGGCTGCACGCTGCTGGCGTTGCACGAAAGCCAGATCACGACCTATCTCGCCGGCCGTGTCGACTTTACCTGGGACGCATTTGACCCGGTCTCGTTGCTGACCTACACGCCGTCCGTACTGGGTGCCAGCGCGAAGGCCCCGTTCGACGATATGAAGAGCCTTGTTGATTACGCCAAAAAGAATCCGGGCAAGCTTGGCGTCGGTGTGACCACCGGCTCGACCAGCCAGTTCTTCAATCTGGTGGTCGAAGATCAGACCGGGACCGAGTTCAAGTACATCCCGTACGAAGGCACCCGCGAGCGTCTGACGGCAATACTGGCGAATAACGTTGATGTTGGCGAAATGAACATCCTGACCGCCAAGAAATACATTCAGGAAGGTTCCATGAAGGCTCTTGGTATCGCCACCGAAAAGCGTGACCCGCTGATGCCGGAACTGGCGACCATGAAGGAACAGGGTGTGGATGTCATTTATGGCCTGAACCGTGGCGTCGTTGCGCCGAAGGGTACGCCTGCCGATGTCATCAAGCATTTTGAAGCGGCCTTCAAGAAGGCGATGACGGCTCCGGAAGTGGTCAAGCACATGGATAGCGCCGGCACCTGGATCGTTTACAAGGATGCCGCCGGCTATGAGGGCTTTCTCAAGAAGTCCTATGAGCAGCACCTGAAAGTTGCCAAGAAAATCGGCATGTTCAAAGGCTGATAGCCTGGCCACGCCCGGTCCCGCCTTTTGGCGGGGCCGGTGCCGGCTTCCATATTGTTTCTTGATCGGAATTTGGGCATGAAACGCCTCGATGCCAACGTCGTCATCGCGTTGCTGTTGTTGACCATCAGCACCGTTCTGTATGTCGACACCTTTTACTACAAAACGGTCCCGGGTGCGATTATCGGCGCCACAATCTGGCCGCGTGTCGTTACCATTTTGCTGGGCTTTTTGTCAGCGATTTACCTGATCCAGTCCCTGCGCGCCACACGCCCTGAACCAGGTCCAGACGACATGAGCCAGATCGGTTTTTCTGCGTGGCTGCGGCTTAACCGCAACGTGATCGGGTGTTTTGCCCTGTATGGGGTATTCCTGTTTTCCTTGAAATGGCTTGGCATGCTGCTGGGCGGGATGGCTTTCGTCTTCGTGACACTGAGCTTCCTCGGACCGAATGAGCGCCGTAGCCATCTGATCAATGCTGCCGTTGCCGTCGTCACGATCGGCTGCATGTGGCTGCTCTTCACCTACGCTCTGGGCGTCATCTTGCCTCAGGGCGAGATTTTGCCGCGCTAGAGGACCAGATCATGATCATTGAAAATATCTTTGGTGCTCTGGATGCGGTTTTTCAACTGAATATCCTCCTGATGATGGCACTGGGTGTTGCGGCCGGCCTGATTACCGGCGCCATACCCGGCTTCACCATCACCATGGCGGTCGTTTTGACATTGCCGTTCACCTTCGGGATGAGCCCGGTTGAAGGTATTTCGACGATGATCGGGGTCTTCGTCGGCGGTTTGTCCGGTGGCCTGATGGCCGGTGTGTTGACCGGTATTCCCGGAACACCGTCATCGGTGGCAACGACGTTCGACGGCTTTCCGATGACAAAATCAGGCCGTCCCGGACTGGCGCTCGGCCTCGGTGTCTGGTCATCATTTTTCGGCGGCATGATTTCCGCCGTGTTCCTGATGCTGTTGGCCCCGACATTGGCCAATATCGGACTTGAATTCGGACCATGGGATTATTTCTCGCTGGTCGTCTTCGCACTGACGATCACCGCCAGCCTTGCTGGCGAAAATCTGGTCAAAGGCATCATTGCCGGTGCCGTAGGTTTGCTCATCACGGCCCTTGGCGAAGATGATATCAGCGGTATCGCCCGGTTCACCATGGGCTTCGATGCTCTGGATCAGGGCTTCGATTTCCTGCCGGTGCTCGTCGGCCTGTTCGCCTTCAGCCAGTTGCTGACAGATCTCCGCGATGAAAAGCGTGCCCGTGAGCCGATGGTCGTCAGCACGGCAAGGATCGCCATCGAGCACGTGCAATCCGTGAAGCTGATCTTCAAACATTGGTCGACACTGATCCGCTCGTCACTGATCGGAATTTTTGTCGGCATCCTGCCCGGCGCCGGGGGGACCATCGCCAATATTCTTGCCTACGATCAGGCAAAGAAAGCATCCAAGACCCCGGAAAAGTTCGGCACCGGTACGCCGGAAGGCATCATCGCGCCGGAATCGTCGAACAACGCTGTCGAAGGCGGCGCGTTGATCACCATGATGGCGCTTGGCATTCCAGGTGACATCGTCACGGCGGTGATGCTGGGTGCGCTGCTGATCCACAATATTGCGCCAAGCCCGACGTTTATTTCGACGCAGCCGGTCCTTGCCTATTCGATCATGGTGTCGTTCTTCATCGCGCTGTTCATGATGCTTGGATTGCAGGCGATCTGCTTGCGTATCTTCGTGACGGTGACCCGTGTGCCCGTCTACCGGCTGGCGACGGTGATCTTTGCCTATTGCGCCATCGGTATCTTCGCGCTCAACAACATCGTCTTTGATCTTTGGGTGCTGTTGGGATTTGGCGTCCTTGGCTATGCCATGCGGCGTTATGGCTTCCCGCTAGCGCCGATGATCCTGGGAGTCGTGCTGGGTGATAATGCCGAGATCAATCTGATCCGGGCCCTGGCCACGGACACCGATCTGACAATCTTCTTTACCAGGCCGTGGTCGCTGTTCTTCCTGATGGTCGCGGGCTTTTCAACGGCCTTCCCCTGGTATCAGAAATACCGCGGACGGCAGAAGTGGACGTTATTTTTCACACCGATGATTGCAATTTGTCTGGCAGGCCCAATGTTTATGATGGGGGGCGTCTTCCGCCCAAGTGTTGCCGGGGCATTGGTTTGCATTGGCCTCTATCTTCTTGTCCGGCGCCACCGCGGTGGTTGGGCACTTGACCCAAAGGCTATCGAAGAACACCAACTGCGAGAGGGTTGAGACGTAATGTACGAATGGGGTGATGACATCTTTACGGCGTTCAAGGAAGCGGGGATCCATCAGGTCGCCTACGTCCCGGATGCCGGACACAAGCGGCTGATCAATGCGTGCATTGCCGATAACGACATCGAGGCGATATCGCTGACTACCGAGGAAGAAGGCATTGCAGTCTCCGCCGGTGCCTGGCTCGGCGGCCAGAAGTGCGTCATGCTGATGCAGTCATCCGGCGTCGGTAACTGCATCAATATGCTGTCACTGATCGAGACCTGCCGCTTTCCGTTCGTGGCCTTCGTGACCATGCGCGGCCAGTGGCACGAATTCAATCCGTGGCAAATGCCGATGGGGACGACCACCAAGCTGTCGCTTGAAACCGCCGGCCTGCTGGTCGACGAGGTTGAAGACCCGAAAGATGTCGGCCCGCGCGCCGCCGCCGCGCTGCACAAGGCCTTTGTCGGTCAGCAGTCGACGGCATTGCTGCTGAGCCAGCGGCTTGTCCCCGTCAAAACCTTCGGCAAGTGAGGATCACAAGCCATGAGTAATCGCGCCGAAAGTTTCCCGCTGCACCGTCGTGACGTTGCCAAGACTTTGCTGAATGCCCGCGAAGACATGCTGGTGATCACTGGCCTGGGATCGACCAACTGGGATTTCACCGCTGCCGGTGACGCCCCCAGAATTTTCCCGCTGTGGGGAGCCATGGGCGGTGCCGTACCGATGGGCCTGGGTCTGGCATTGGCACAACCGGACAAGCGCGTTCTGGTCGCGACCGGTGACGGCGAAATGCTGATGGGGATCGGTGCGCTGGCGACGGTTGCCGTAAAGGCACCGAAGAACCTGACGATCTGCGTCTTTGATAACGAGCGTTATGGCGAGACCGGCATGCAGGCCACACACACGGCCACCGTGACCGATCTGGCGCTGACCGCGCAGGGCTTCGGCATCAGGAATTCTGCCGTGATCACGGACGAGGCCGGCCTCAAGGCTGAACTCAAGGCGATCACCCATGGTGACGGTCCGGTGTTCCGGGTCATCAAGGTGCGTGCTGAGCCGCTTGATTTCATCCTGCCGTCCAAGGACGGTGTGCACCTCAAGAACCGTTTTCGCGCCGAACTTCTGGGGCCGGGCTCGGTCTGAGGCTGCCTGTGGAGACCTGAGGGCTGTCCCGACGCGGGGGATGATCAGTAACCTGAATTGCGTTATGCGCTGTTGTTAACGGGAGGGTATCCATGAACGCTCAGGACATGAGCGCCATTGAGGCGTGCATCCAGAACTATTTCGAAGCACTTTATACGGGCGACACGGAACTGTTGATGGGTTCGGTATTTCATCCGAACGCGCATCTGTATGCCGCCAATCTGGGCGGCGGATTTGTCGACTGGCCGATGGACGATTTCAGAAACGTCATCGAAAGTCGCCCCTCACCGAAATCTACCGGCGCTGAACGCCGGGAACGGATTGTATCCGTTGACGAAGCGGGGCCGGACACCGTCATGGTCAAGGTCGAAGTGCTGGTCGGCACCCGCGATTTCGTCGATTACCTGTCACTGTTAAAACTGGATGGCGCATGGCGGATTATTTCCAAGACCTGCGTGATGATCCGGGATCATGCCGATCAATCGGCGGCTTAAGATTTCTATCGGGGAGAAAACATCATGAGTGATATCAAGAAGTACAAGATGCTGATCGACGGCCAATGGGTTGAGGCTGCGGACGGGGAAATGTTCGAAAGCATGAACCCGTTCACCGGCAAGACATGGGCCATGATTCCGCGCGGCACCAAGGCCGATGCCGACCGTGCCGTGGCTGCTGCGAAGAAAGCCTTCACGTCGGGTGAATGGCCGAAGCTGACGGCGACGCAGCGGGGACACCTGTTGCGCAAACTCGGTGATCTGATTGCCGAGCGGGCCGCTGATCTGGCCGCGACCGAGGTTCGTGACAACGGCAAGCTGCTGGCGGAAATGGGCATGCAGCTCAAATATGTGCCGCAGTGGTATTATTATTTCGGTGGTCTTGCCGACAAGATCGAAGGCGCGGTGACGCCGATCGACAAGCCCGAGCATTTTCACTTTACGCGTCATGAACCGCTCGGTGTCGTTGCGGCCATCACGCCTGGATTCACCGCTGCTGCTGGCGGCATGGAAGCTGGCCCCGGCGCTGGCGGCAGGTAACACGGTGGTCCTCAAGCCTTCCGAGTTCACATCCGCATCAAGTCTTGAATACGCAGCCCTGTTCGAAGAAGCCGGCTTCCCGCCCGGTGTGATCAACGTCATCACCGGCTATGGCCACGAAATCGGCGCGGCCCTGACCGAGCACCCGGACGTCGACAAGATCACCTTTACCGGTGGTCCCGAAACCGGCAAGCGGGTCTATGCGACCGGGGCTTCGCAGTTGAAAAGGGTCTCGCTCGAACTTGGCGGCAAGTCGCCCAACATCGTGTTCGATGACTGCGATATGGAGAACGCCGTCAAAGGTGCGATCTCCGGTATTTTCGCCGCCACCGGCCAGACCTGTATCGCCGGCTCTCGTCTGCTGGTGCAGGAAAGCATTCATGACGAGTTCGTCGACAAGCTCGTCGCCCTCGCCAAAACCGCCAAAATGGGCGATCCGATGCTGATGGATACTCAGGTCGGCCCCGTCACGACTGTGCCGCAGTACAATAAAATTCTCGACTACATCGGTATCGCCAAGGGGGAAGGCGCCGAGGTTCGCATGGGCGGTGCCAAGGCCGAACGGCCTGAATGCGGCAGCGGGTATTTTGTCGAGCCGACGGTGTTTACCGGCGTTAACAACCGGATGCGTATCGCCCAGGAAGAGGTCTTCGGCCCTGTACTTTCCGTGATCCCGTTCAAGGACGAGGAAGAGGCGATCCATGTCGGCAATGACGTGGTCTACGGCCTTGCCGCCGGGGTCTGGACCCAGTCCATGCGCCGCGCTTTCATCATGTCGGAAAAGCTCCGCGCCGGGTCGGTCTGGGTCAACACCTACCGTGCCGTCAGCTATATGGCACCGTTTGGCGGCTACAAGCAGTCAGGCGTCGGGCGCGAGAACGGGCAGGACGCAATCCTTGAATACATGCAGACCAAATCGGTCTGGATGTCTTATGCAACGGAAACGCCGAACCCGTTCATCATGCGATGAGCGCACAGAAAACAGTCCTGATCACCGGCGGCTCCAGAGGCATCGGTGCCGCCGTGGTCAGGCGCTTCGCCGCCGAGGGCTGGCTGACCATCTTCACCTATGTCAGCAATCAGGCGGCTGCTGATCCGTTGGCTCAGGAAACGGGCACCCGTCCGTTCCGCTGCGATGTCGGCGACGAGGCAGATATTCTGGCGCTGTTCAGGACACTGGATGCTGAAGGCCTCTATATTGATGCCGTTGTGAACAATGCCGGCATCACGGGTCCGAAGCGACGCATGCAGGACTTAGATGCGGCGACGCTGATGGACGTGCTCCGCGTCAATGTCGCCGGTACGGCGCTGATGTGCCGGGAAGCGGTCAAGCGCATGGCCACAAGCAACGGTGGGCACGGTGGTGCCATCGTCAATCTGTCGTCGACAGCGACGCTGCAGGGCAGCCCCAACCAGTGGATCGACTATGCCGCCGGCAAGGGGGCGATTGATATCATGACCAAGGGTCTGGCCCGGGAAGTCGGCGAGGAGGGGATCCGCGTCAACGCCGTGGCCCCCGGTTATACGCTGACTGAAATGTCCATCGCCGGAAAGATCGCGACCCGGTTCGATGCTTTCAAACACGAAGTCCCCTTGGGCCGCATCGGCACGGCGGAAGAAGTGGCGGCAGGAATTTACTGGCTCTGCACGGACGAAGCCGCCTACGTCACCGGTGCCGTACTGCCGGTCGCCGGCGGCCGGGTTTAGACCCTCACCTGTCCTCTCCCCCACTGCGTAGGGGAGAAGGACTCACGCATCAGCGCACGTCGTACTCTCATCCCTCTTTGCAGGGGGAGAGGTTAGGTGAGGGGGTGAAGCATCAGGGCCTGAAATTCAGCATCGTCTGGATGAAACGCTGCAGCACCGGGCGGATGCCTGCTGCCAGATCTTCGCGATAGCCGTAGGGGTGTTCTTCGTTCATATACGTCGCCCAGCTCAGCTCCAGCTGTACCGCGTGCACGTTGTTGGCCGGGTTGCCGTAATGGCGGGTGATGTGGCCGCCGATGAAACGGCCGTTCATGATCTGGGTAAAGCCTTTGGCTTCGCCGGCGACGTCGGCCAGATTGTTCTGCAGACCGGCCGCACAACTGTTGCCGCCATTCGTTCCCAGATTGATATCCCATAGTTGCCCGTCGAAGAACCGGGGCAGGCGGCTTTTGATGGAATGTGCATCCCACAAAAGGGCAAAGCCGTGTTCGGCCTTGATGGCGGCCAGGGTGTCGGCAAGCTTGGCATGATAGGGCGTATGGTAGGTGTCACGGCGCAGTGCGCGTTCGGCCGCGTCCGGCTCCTGCCCTGACTTGTAAACCGGCTCGCTGGCACCGGTTTTCAGCGGCAGCAGGCCTTCCACATCCTGACCGGGATACAGCGACACATCTTCCGGCGGACGGTTGAGGTCAATAACGAAGCGGCTGTGTGTCGCCACCAGCATCGCAGCCCCCATGGCCGGTGCGAAATCATAAAGACGATCCACATACCAGTCGGTATCGGGAGTTTTCAGTGCTTCGTCGGTCATGCGTCCGGCAAGTTCATCCGGAATATGCGTGCCGGCGTGTGGCACACTGATCAGCAACGGGGTCGCGCCCGGGGTAAACCTGAAGATATCCATTATTCGGCGGCGTCGGCTTTAGCTACGGTTGGGCCATCGTAGGCGCGGTCGTGTTTCAGCGCCGGGATACGCGTGCGGGCCTTGGCGACCTCGGCCGGATCAATGGTGGCGATGACGATGTCTTCGTCGTCCTCAGCCCCTTCGGCAAGGATTTCACCCCAAGGGCCGACAATCAGCGAATGGCCATAGGTGCGGGCCTTGCCGTGCATGCCGGACTGGCAGGTGGCGAAGACGAAGCAGCCGGTTTCAATCGCGCGGGCGCGCAGCAGCACATGCCAGTGTTCCTTGCCGGTGCGATGTGTGAAGGCTGCCGGGACGGTCAGGAAATCGGCACCGGCCTTGGCCAGATCGCGATAAAGGTGCGGGAAGCGGACGTCATAACAGATCGACAGCCCCATCTTGCCCCACGGGGTATCGGTGACGACGGCGCGCTGCCCCGGGTACAGGCTCGCCGATTCCCGGTAGCGGTCGTCAGCGTCGAGATTGACGTCGAACAGATGAATTTTGTCATAGGTGGCGCGAACAATGCCTGCGCTGTCGATCACGTACTGCCGGTTATAGGCGCGACCGTCGGGTGCCGGAACGGTGATCGAGCCGAGATTGACCCATACCTTCAACTCCATGGCCAGATGCACAAAGCGCAACAGCGCCGGGTGCGTCTCTTCGGGCAGCGGGTCGGTATGGATGCCCGCTTCATCGACGTGGTAGCACGAAAAGAATTCGGCGAACTGCACGATGTCAGCACCCTGGCTGGCGGCGTCACGGGCCTGTGCTTCGGCACGGTCCAGAGTTTCGGCCATATCCGCGCCGGCGCAACTCTGTATCAGGGCAATCTTGAAGGTCTCGGTCATTTTCTCTCTCCCGTTTGATCAAGGTTTAACGCGCATTTCCCCCTGGATCACGTTTTTTCATACAGCAGCAGGGGTTCGGTGCGTGGGGATAACTGGACTTCCGGGGCAAGGTTTCAAATGCTATCACTAGGTCCATAAGAATGAACGGGGGAAGCAGATGGCCAAAGAAGCCGGTGGTGACAACATTTATGAACGGGGGCTGGACAAGAATCCGGCCAATTTTCAACCGCTGACGCCACTCTCGTATCTGGATTGGGCGGCCCGGGTGTTTCCGTCGAAAACCGCCGTGATCCATGGCCCGTACCGCACGACCTGGGCCGAGTTCGATGCGCGCTGCCGCCGGCTGGCGAGCGCCCTCGAAAAGCGCGGCATCGGTGTCGGTGACACGGTTTCGGTGATGTCACCAAACGCTCCGGCGATGCTGGAAGCGCATTACGGGATTCCGATGGCGGGGGCCGTGCTGAATGCCCTGAATTATCGTCTCGATGCAAAAACCATCGCCTTCATTCTGGGGCACGCCGAAACCAAGATTCTGATCACCGACCGGGAGTATGCCGGCGTTATTCGCGATGCCGTGGCGATACTTGGAAACGCCGATCTGCTGGTTATCGACATCGATGATCCGCTGGCCCGTGGCGGAGCACTGATCGGCCAGATGACCTATGAAGATCTGCTGGCCGAAGGTGATCCGGGTTACGTATGGCAGCCACCGGCTGACGAATGGCAGGCGATGTGCCTGAATTATACGTCGGGGACCACCGGCAATCCCAAGGGGGTCGTCTATCATCATCGCGGCGGCTATCTGAATGCGCTCGGCAATGCACTGGTGTTCAGGCTGGGACCGGAAAGCGTCTATCTGTGGACGCTGCCGATGTTCCATTGCAATGGCTGGACATATACCTGGGCGGTGACCTCCGTCGGCGGCACGCATGTGTGCTTGCGCGACGTTGATCCGGCAAAAATCTTCCCGCTGATCGGCGAGCACAAGGTGACGCATATGTGCGGTGCGCCGATTGTGCTGAACATGCTGGTGCATGCGCCAAAGGATGTGAAACGCCGCTTTGATCACAAGATCGAGGTTGCGACCGGCGGTGCGGCACCACCGTCGACCGTGATCGCCCGGATGGCGGATATGGGCTTCAACGTGACGCATCTTTATGGCCTGACGGAGACCTACGGGCCTTCGACGGTTTGCGTGTTTCAGGATGAGTGGACCGACCTGCCGCTGGACGAGAAAGCCCTCAAGATGTCGCGTCAGGGTGTGCGGTATCCGACGCTGTTTCACCAGACCGTCAGGAATTCAGAGACCATGGAACTGGTGCCGGAAGACGGCGAGACGATCGGCGAGATCATGTTCCAGTCGAACACCGTGATGCGGGGCTATCTCAAGAACCCGGATGCCACGGCGGATGCCTTTCGCGGCGGCTGGTATCACACCGGCGATCTTGCCGTGCAGCACGACGACGGCTATATCGAGATCAAGGACCGGGCCAAGGACATCATCATATCGGGTGGCGAGAACATCTCGTCGCTGGAAATCGAGGAGTGTCTTTATAAGCACCCGGGCGTGATGGAATGCGCCGTTGTTGCCATGCCGTCGGAAAAATGGGGCGAGACGCCGGTGGCCTTCGTGATGCCGACGGCGGAAGCGGATGGGGCCCTGGATGCCAGGGAACTGATCGCGTATTGCAAGGAACGGATGGCCAGGTACAAGGCGCCGACTCAGGTTGTGTTCGGACCGCTGCCGAAAACATCGACCGGGAAAATCCAGAAATTCGTGCTGCGCGACCGCGCCGCTGACATGACCAACGGGAAGGACTAAGCCATGAACGGAAGCCTGATGCAGGGCAAGGTTGCACTGATCACCGGGGCGTCGTCCGGGCTTGGACAGCACTTCGCACGGGTACTGGCAGGGGCTGGTGCAGGGTTGCCGTGACCGCCAGGCGCCGGGACAAGCTGCAAACACTGGCCGCCGAGATCAATGATGCCGGCGGGTCTGCGCTGGCCGTCGGCATGGACGTCACCGACCGCATGAGCGTCACCGACGCACTGGATGAAATCACCGCAGAGATGGCGGTCCCCGACGTTCTGGTGAACAACGCCGGTGTCGCATCGGGTTCTGCGGCGCTCGATGTCACCGACGATGACTGGCACAAGGTGATCGACACCAATCTGCAGGGGGCCTGGATCGTCGCTCAGGAAACCGCGCGGCGGATGCGCGATCATGGTGGCGGCAACATCATCAACACGGCCTCTATTCTGGGGCTCAGGGTTTCGGCCGGGGTAGCGCCTTACGCGATTTCCAAGGCTGCCGTGCTGCAGATGACCAAGGCGCTGGCGCTGGAACTGGCGCGCTTCAAGATCCGCGTCAACGCGCTGGCACCGGGCTATATCGAGACCGATCTCAATGAAGCATATCTGCAATCAGACGCCGGACAGGCGATGATCAAGCGCATCCCGATGCGCCGCGCGGGCCGGATGCACGATCTCGACGGGCCGCTGTTGCTGTTGGCATCGGATGCCTCGGCCTACATGACCGGCGCCGTGATCCCGGTCTAATGAGGGAGGCTGATTTTGTAAAGCCCGCATGCTTCGGGACGGCCTTGCAGGCTTCCTCAGCATGAGGACGAGAACACGATCACCTCATCCTGAGGAGGGGCACAGCCGCGTTTCGAAGGATACGCAGCATGGTGCCCGCTCAAAACCCGTACATCTTCGGCAGCAGGAAGCTCAGCACCAGCCAGACGATTGCGGTCAGGGGCAGGCCGATCTTGACGAAGTCCATGAAGCGGTAGCCGCCGGCGTTCATCACCAGAAGGTTGGTCTTGTAGGCCATCGGCGTCACGTAACTCATGTTGGCACCGAACAGGACGGCCAGCACGAACGGCTCGGGCGGCAGTCCCAGTTGCCGTGCGATGTTGACGGCAATCGGGGTGCCAATGACGGCGGCGGCATTATTGGAAACGATATTGGTCATCACGGCCATCACCAGCATCAAGCCCGACAGCAGGATGGCGGGCGAACTGCCGTCGGTCACTGCCAGAAACACCTGCGCGAGATAGATCGCACCGCCGGTCTTGAGCAAGGCCGCACCCAATGCAAGGCTGGCTACAACGATGAGGACGACCTGCGTGTTCAGCGCGTTGTGCAGCGTCCTGCCAGCTGATGCAGCGCGATAAAATCAACAGGAGTACCCCGCAAACAGCGCTGATGGCGATGGGCGCGATGCCGAACGCGGCAATCAAAATGATACCGGCCATGATGGTCAAGGCAATCGGCGCACGGCGCGTGTGCGGCAGATCCGCGGTCGCGTCGAGGACGAGAATCTCACCGCCCTGCTTCAGCTCCGCTATCTTTTCTTCGATACCCTGGACGAGCAAGACGTCGCCGACGCGAAGCCATGTGTCGCCCATGTTTTCACGCAGCACCGGTGCGGCATTGCCGACCCGGTGCAGGGCCAGCATGACCAGTTGATGGGTTTCGGCAAAGCGGACACGCGACAACGTCGTGCCGTCGAGTATCGAGCCTTGCGTCACGACGATCTCGGCAACCTGCTGGCCTTCGGCGCGGAGAGGGTGTTCCTCGTCGATGGGGGTGTCGTCACCGGCATACAGGCTTGTGCCCAGAATCTCTTCGTATTCCTTTAATTTCTCCGGCGTGTCGCTGACGCCCAGGCGATCGCCGGTGCGCAGTCTGGAATCGGGGAGCGGTCTCAAGACGGCGTTTTCACCGCGAAATATGCCTGTGACCTTAAGCTGCCCGCCTGCTTTCTCGATGACCTCGGACAGCGTCTTGCCGTTGGCGAAGCTGTCTTCGTCGACATGCAGATGGCCGTCGAACACGCGTGGCGACATATCCCCGAGCGGGGTTTCCCGGTCAGGCAGGATGCGCGGCGCAATGAGCCACAGGAACGCAATGGCGGCACTGCCGGCAACGGCTGCCGGCACAATGAAGTCAAACATTTGAAAACGTGGCATGCCCAGATCTGCGGCGACGGATACGACCAGCAGATTGGTGGACGTGCCGATGGTTGTGCTCATGCCGCCGACGAGCGTCGCCATGCCCATGGGCATCAGCATGCCTGACGCCGATGCGCCCGTGCGGTGGGCAATGCTGATCAGGATCGGCAGCAAAAGCACGACGACGGGAACGTTATTCACGAAAGCGCTTAGCGCCCCGCTGACGATGAGCGTGAGGAGCAGCGATAACGACGGGCTGACGGACCAGAGCCCGGCCAGGGATCGACCAAGAGGTTCCAGTGCCCCCGTGCGGACCAGTCCTTGTCCGGCGATCATCAACGCGCAGACGGCAATCAGGGCTTCGTGGCCAAATCCACTGAAGAAATCAGTGGCATGCAGCGCTGCGCCATCGACCTTGTAGGGGAAAAGCTCGAACCCCAGCAATAACGCAGCCAGCACCGCCAGACTTGAGGTTTCCAGCGGCAGCTCTTCCCGGGTGAAAAGAATGAGCGCCATAACGACCAGGATTAAAACCGCGATACCATGTGCATCAGGGATGGGAGGGTAGGCCATGGATCGTCTCTCCAAAGAGGCTATGCGAAAACCTGGAATGAATGAGGGCAGCGTATCGCCGTGCGCGACACTCAGCCAGATGTAACGCGTTGGCACAAGTTTGAAAGTACGGACTTGAAGATGTTTCCACGGATGGTCCATTGTGGCGAAACATCACAAGGTCCCGGGACCGTCTTTAAACGCACACATCATAGTGTCGATCATTTGTGGGGGAATCCGTATGCCTTATGCCGAACGTGACGGGGTGAAAATCTATTTTGAGGAAACCGGCTCCGGTGCGCCGATCCTGTTTCTGCACGAATACGGTGGCGACAAGCGCAGCTGGGAGCCGCAGGTCAGGCATTTCTCCCGCGATCATCGCTGCATCGTCATGTGTGCGCGGGGCTATCCGCCCTCAGACATGCCGGATGACGAGACGTTGTATGGGCAGGATCATGCCAACGCCGATGCCATCGCCGTGATGGATGCAGCGGGGCTCGAGCAGGCCGTGGTCATCGGTCTTTCCATGGGGGCGTATACCGGGCTTCGCCTCGCCATCCATCACGCCGACCGGGTCCAGGCGCTGGTTGCGGCGAGCGGCGGTGCCGGCTCACCCAAGGCCGGGGAAAAACTGTTTCGTGAAGAGGCCTTTGCGCTGTCGGAAAAGTATCTGGACGAGGGAATAATGCTTGCCGATACCTTCGCGAACGGCCCGACCCGCACGCAACTGAAACGCAAGGATATTCGGGGCTGGGAAGAATTCCGCGACCAGCTGGCCGAGCATCCGGCCATCGGTGCTGCCTACACGCTTCGTCATGTGCAGGGCGGTCGCCCGTCGCTGTATGATTTCGAAGATGCCTTCAAGGCCTGCCGGGTGCCGACGCTGCTGATGGTCGGCGACGAGGACGATGTCTGTCTGGATGTGAACGTCTGGCTGAAACGTGCCATGCCGACCGCCGGACTCCGGGTCTTTCCGAAATCGGGCCACCTGATCAATCTCGAAGACCCGGCCACCTTCAATGCCGAGATCGATGATTTTCTGAAGCAAACCCGGGCCGGCGTGTGGCCGGTACGCGAAGCCTTTGACGGCAACTATGCGGGTATCGGCCCCAGATAATCGCTGAGCAGCCTTGAGACACCCGGCCCAAGAGGCCACTATCAGGGCATCAACGCCTGAGAGGATACGATGGATTTTACATTACCGCCCGAGGTCGAGGAAGCTCGTCTCGCTATTCGTCACTTTGTCGCCGACCGCATTCTGCCGCTGGAAAG
This sequence comes from uncultured Rhodospirillales bacterium, assembly GCA_965284225.1. Taxonomy (GTDB): domain Bacteria; phylum Pseudomonadota; class Alphaproteobacteria; order Rhodospirillales; family Casp-alpha2; genus UBA4479. The sequence goes on along the minus strand of CBDIRN010000001.1, from coordinate 937,151 downwards.
TGATCCGGCCAGCTATGACGATCATGAGAATATCAATCTCGATCGGTTGAAGAAAATTCAGGCCGAAGCCCGTGCGGCTGGGCTGTGGTCGCTGGCGATGCCGGTCGAACGCGGTGGGCGTGGCTTCAATACCGTCGGCATGGCGGCCTGCTACGAGGAAATGAACCGATCGATTTTCGGGCCGGTCTGCTTCAATGCGGCAGCCCCCGACGACGGCAACATGTTCGTCTTGAACAAAGTCGCCACGGATGCCCAGAAAGAGCGTTGGTTGCAGCCGATCATCGACGGCAAGCTGCGTTCCGCCATCGTCATGACCGAACCGGCGCCGGGCGCAGGCTCGGACCCGGGCGGCATGATGCGAACCCGCGCCGTCAAGAAAGGCGATACCTGGGTTGTCAACGGTCACAAGTGGTTCATTACCGGAGCCGGGGTTGCCGAGCATTTCATCTTGCTGGCCAGAACCTCCGATGAAGATCGCCGCAATCTGACGGCGTTCCTGTTTCATCGTGACCAACCGGGTTGGGAAATCGTTCGGCGGATTCCGATCATGGGACCGGAAGAACACGGCGGTCACTGCGAGCTCACCTTCGATGGTCTGGAAATCCCGGACGAGAACCGGCTGATGGGAGTCGGCGAAGGATTGAAGTGTGTGCAGATCCGTCTGGCCACGGCCAGACTGACGCACTGCATGCGCTGGACCGGCCTGGCCAAACGCGCCCTTGAAATTGCCGGTGAGTACATTGCCGAACGGGAAGCCTTCGGCAGCAAGCTGTCTGCACGTGAAAGCGTGCAGCTTCTGCTTGGTGATGCGGCGATGGATATCGAGATCGGCCGCCTGCTGACCATGAAGGCGGCGTGGGCACTGGATCAGGGATCGCGCGGCCGCAAGGAAGTCTCGATGGCCAAGGTCGCCGTCGCCGATGTGCTGCACAAGGCGGTCGATACCGCGATTCAACTGAACGGTGCACGCGGCTATTCCAAGGATACGGTGCTGGAATGGATTTACCGTTATGCCCGTCAGGCGAAACTGGTCGACGGCGCATCCGAGGTGCACAAGATGGTGCTGGCCGGCGCTCTCGCCGACAAGGGCATGGATTTCTGGAGTTGGAGCGAGCCTGAACAGTGAGTGGACGCAACGACGACGCCATTCCGAATATGGATCGGGATGCCATCAAGCGGCTTGAAGTGTGGCTGGCCCGCCAATCCGGCGGCCGCGCGCAGGTGCGAGATCTGAAGCAGCTTTCCGGCGGTGCCATTCAGGAAAACTGGCGGCTGATCCTCGATCTTGAAGGCGGCGACTGGCCGGGCACACATGATCTGGTATTGCGCAAGGACGCGCCTTCGAACGTTGCCGTCAGTCATGGCCGGGCCGAGGAATTCACCATCCTCAAACACGCGGACAGGGCCGGCGTCACGGTACCGAAGCCCTGTGTGCTCTGCGAAGAGACCGACGTGCTCGGCACGCCGTTTTTCCTGATGCACCGCGCCCAAGGCACCGCTGCCGGGCACAAGCTCGCCAAGGCCGGGCTGAACGATGCGCTGGCCCATGAGTTGGGCCGCAATCTGGCGCGCATTCACAGCATCGCCGATGCACCCGATCTCGCCTTTGTCTCAAAGCCCGACGGACCGCCGGCGATGGCATCGATCCATGAATACCGCAGCCATCTGGATGCCCTGCCCGGATCACACCCGGCGCTGGAATGGGGCCTGCAGTGGCTCGAGGTGAATGCCCCGGCCGACGCCAGGACCGTGTTCTGTCACCGGGATTACCGGACCGGCAATTACATGGTTGATGACGGCACACTGACAGCGATCCTTGATTGGGAATTCGCCGGCTGGTCCGACCCGATGGAAGACATCGGCTGGCTGACGGCCAAATGCTGGCGCTTCGGTGCCGATGATCGTGTCGTCGGCGGGATCGGCTCGCTGGATGCCTTGTTTCAGGGCTATGAGGCCGAGAGCGGCGTAAAGCTGGACCGTGAACGGCTCGGCTACTGGCAGGTGATGGCGACGATGCGCTGGGCGGTGATTGCCCTGCAGCAGGCGGACCGGTTCGTCAGTGGTGGCGAGCGTAATCTCGAACTGGCCCTGACCGCGCATATCGTGCCCGAACTTGAATTTGAGATTTTGTCCGAGACGGCACCCGCTGACCCGGCACCGCTGCCGGAAAATGTGCAACCGGTTCGTCCCAGGCCGTCACTGCAAGCTTTGCTCGGCATTGCGCGTGACGTGGTGCGACACGATCTGGCCAGCGTGCTCGATGGGGATCAGCGCTACAAGGCCCTGATGACGGCCAATGCGCTGGCCATCGTGTCCAGACAGATCGAAGGACTGACGGTTGACGGCGATAGGTCTACGGATGCGCTTGCGGCAAAAATCCGCACCGGCGAGGGGAGGCAAAAGACCACGCCCTGCTGCTGGCCGAGGTTCGTGCCACGCTCAGCGAGAGCAATCCGCGGGCGTTAAGTTAAGCCCCCTCACCCTGTCCCTCTCCCGAGGGAGAGGGAACTCTCGGCGCAACCATCCCTCTCCCTTGGGGAGAGGGTGGCGAACGCAGTGAGCCGGGTGAGGGGGGTGAGTATTACTCAGCCGGGACCGGGTGGTATTTGCCATCCAGGCCAAGGAACCTGGTACCGTTATCGGTATAGAACGTCTCCGCACCGGCGCTTTCCAGCACCGTCAGCATTTCAGGCGCAAAGCCCTCCGCGCGACATTTGTCGAGGAAGCGTTTCGGGCCGACGGCATCGAGCAGTTCGAACGGCCCTTTGCACCAGGCGAAGCCCCAGCGCATGGCGCGGTCAACGTTGACGATGTCGTCGGAAATCTCCCCGATCAGGCTGGCGGCATAGGCCAGCGTCGCGCCCATGATGTTCCAGCAGAATTTTCCATCGGCACTGTTATCAAACATCACGTCCGCATTGACTTCGACGCTGACGTCGTGCGCATCGCGCCAAGCGCCCGTGTTCAGATCAAAAGTCTCTTTTTTACGCGACCCGTCATCAAGCTTGGTCAGCTTGTAGAACCCGCCGCCGGTCTTGCGGCCCAGTTGACCCCGTTCCAGCATCGCCTGCTCGGCTTTCGGAAAATGCGTGAAAGCCTCCCCCATGTCACCCTTGGGCAGATTGATTGCCAGATTCTTGCCGACGAAATCCATGATATCCAGTCCGATCAGATCAATCAGTCCGTAAAGGCCGGTCGGCGGCAGACCCATCGGTGCCGACATCAGGGCGTCGATGCGTTCCTGTGAAAGACCGGCCGCGCGGGCATCGGTTGCCGCATGCAGACCGCGCAGCATCCAGAAGCAGCCGATGCGGTTGCCGATGAAATTGACGGTGTCCTTGGCGTTGACCACGCCCTTGTTCATGTCGCCGCCGAGAAAGGCGCGGAACGCGTCGATGACGTCCGCATCCGTCTTTTCGCCCGGCACCAGTTCGCAGAGCTTCATGATCTTGACCGGATTGAAGAAGTGCGTAACCGCAACATCCTTCAAGAGCCTGTCCCCCATACCTGCGGTAATATCGCGGAGCGGGATGCCCGACGTGTTGGTGGAAACGACGGAGCCATCTTTTCTGAGCGGCTCGAAGCGTTTGAACAAGGTGCGTTTGGTCTCAAGATCCTCAATCACCGCTTCGCAGATCCAGTCGTAATCGGCGATTTTTTCCAGATCATCCGCAAGCGTGCCGAGCGTGATGTTGGCTTCCTTGCCCGGGGTGTCGATGGCGGGCGGACGGCCGTTGACGATTTTATCCAGAGCCTTCTCGGCGGCCTGCATCGAGACGTCCAGCAACAGGACCTTGCAGTCCTTTTCGGCGGCCAGCCCGGCAATGCCGGTGCCCATGGTGCCTGCGCCAAGAACGGCGACGGATTTGATCTGACGGCTCATTCTAGACCTCTCAAGGAGTTTCGTTTGACGGTTTCGAAGCTTCTGCCTAATGAGGGAGGCTGATTTTGTAAAGCCCGCATGCTTCGGGACGGCCTTGCAGGCTTCCTCAGCATGAGGACGAGAACACGATCACCTCATCCTGAGGAGCAGCCAATCCTTTGGCTGCGTCCAGAAGGAGAGGCGGCTTAATGGGAGGTCACCATGGTTGCACCAAAATTCTACGGCTTTGAGACGTTGAGCCTGCATGCCGGGCATCAGCCGGATTCCCAGACCGGGTCCCGCGCCGTGCCGATCTATCAGACCACGTCCTACATGTTCGACGATACCGATCATGCGGCGTCGCTGTATAATCTGGAACAGCCGGGGCATATCTATTCGCGTCTGTCGAACCCGACCGTTGCCGTACTGGAGGAACGCATCGCCGCACTTGAGGGTGGCGTCGGCGCGGTTGCTGCGGCCAGCGGCATGGCGGCGATCTTCATGGCGGTGGCGACGCTGATGGGGCAGGGCGGCCATATCGTTGCATCGGGCTCGCTTTATGGCGGCACACACAACCTGTTCAGCTATACCCTGCCGCGTTTCGGGATCACCACGACCTTCGTCAATCCGCGCGATCTGGATGCATTCAAGGCGGCCATCACCGATGATACCCGCCTCGTGTTCGGCGAGACGCTGGGCAACCCCGGTATCGAAGTGATGGATATTCCCAAAGTTGCAGCCATCGCGCACGCAGCCGGCGTGCCGCTGATGATCGACAGCACCTTCACGACCCCCTATCTGATGAAGCCGTTCGAGCACGGCGCTGATATCGTCATGCACTCGCTGACCAAATTTATCGGCGGTCATGGTATCGCCATCGGCGGCATCGTTGTTGATTCCGGCGCTTTCGACTGGGAAGCGAGCGGCAAGTTCCCGACCCTGACCGAGCCTTATGACGGCTATGCCGGGATCGATTTCACCGAAGAATTCGGCCCGCAGGCGCTGATCATGCGGATGCGTGCCGAAGGGTTGAAGGATTTCGGCGCCTGTCTCAGCCCGATGAATGCTTTCCATATCATTCAGGGTACGGAGACGCTGCCGCTGCGCATGGAGCGCCATGTGCAAAATGCGCTCAAGGTTGCAGCCTTCCTGGATGCATCGGAAGAAGTCGATTGGGTCAATCATCCGTCCGTGCCGAGCCACCCGGATCACGCCCTGGCAAAGGAACTGCTGCCGAAAGGGGCTGGTGCCATTCTCAGCTTCGGGATCAAGGGCGGGCGCGAGGGCGGCCGGAAGTTCATTGAAAGCGTCAAGCTGGCCTCGCATCTGGCCAACGTCGGCGACGCCAAGACGCTGGTGATCCATCCGGGATCGACCACGCACCAGCAGATGAGCGCAGAAGCGCTTGATGCTGCGGGGATCGGGGAGAACCTGATCCGTGTCTCGGTCGGCATTGAAAACGTCGACGATATCATTGCCGATCTGAAGGCGGGGTTGCGCGCCTCGCAAAGGAGCTGACCGATGGAGATCACGGTAAACGGTGAAAAGGCGCACGCGGCAACCGGTGGCAAGACGGCCCCGGATGGTGCGCCGGTGCTGATCCTGATCCACGGTGCCGGCATGGACGGCACCGTGTGGCAACTGCAGAGCCGGTATCTGGCGCACCGGGATATCCGCGTCCTGGCCATTGACCTGCCGGGGCATGGCCAATCGAAAGGCTGGGCGCTGACGAGCATCGATGCCATGGCCGATTGGGTGGCGTCCTTCATGGACGCCGCGCATGTCGATCGGGCGGTGGTTGCCGGTCATTCCATGGGCGCACTGATCGCGCTTGAGATCGCAGCACGACATCCGGACAGGGTCCGCAAGCTCGGGCTGCTTGGCTCTGCGGCAAGCATGCCGGTGCACCCCGATCTGGTTCAGGCAGCAAAGGATAATCAGCCACTGGCGGCGGAGCTGATTACCGACTGGGGCTTCGGCGACATCTCACACAAGGGCGGACATCTGCATCCGGGCCTGTGGGCGATGGGGGCATCGGCACGTCTGCTCAACGGGTCGAAACCGGGAGCGATGGCGTCCGATCTGATCGCCTGTGATGCCTATAAGGATGCGCTTGCAGCGGGAGGAAAGATCACCGCGCCCGTGCATCTGATTTGCGGCGATCAGGACAAAATGACGCCGCCCAAGAATGCCAGACCGCTGGCCGATGCCCTTGGCGATTGCACGACGACCGTGCTTGGGCGGACCGGTCACATGATGATGATCGAACGACCGCGCGAAGTGGCCAAGCTGCTGCTTGAACTTGCCCGTTAAGCAAAAAAATGAGGGGACCGCCGATTGGCGATCCCCTCAGTGGGTGGGGAGAGATGGAGAAACCAAGCGGGGGGGCGCTTGATATCCAGATAGAGTATCTCCACCCGATGTGGCGATTTCCGGGTCGGAATATGGCAATCTCGGGGCCATTTCAGGGCTGTCAATGACGGCACCGACGGGCAATAGGGCTGGCACTGCACTGATAAATCAGGCAAATTCGCCTTATGGGACGAATAGCCACTGCCTTCTTGCTGCTTTTCCTGACGCTGCCGGCGGCTGCCGATGAGCCGTTCACGAATACCGATTTATTGCGAAATTTCGATATCGTCGCCTTTGGCAACGAATACTCCGGCAAACGCTATGAGATTGTGCGCAAGTGGTCGAAGCCGGTCAGGATGGGAATCCAGGGCAAGACTTATCCGCCCGAACTGGAAGCATTCATTGATGATGTCGCGCGGGATCTCAATGACACAACCGGACATCCGATAGAGCTGTATTATTCGTTCGCCAAACAGAAGGCGAAAAGGCTGCCGGCGGATTTTGATCATACAAGCGTCAATGTCATCCTGCATTATATGGATGATGGGGCGATCCCGGCGGCTTTGGCCAAGTACTGGGACGGGGACGAGGAAAAAGTCCGCTGGATGGTGCAGAACTCGACCTGTTTCGCCAATTACTTCACGAAGAAAGGCGAGATTGTCGCTGCCGTCGTGGTCTTTCCTGCGCGCCATCCGTTCAGTTTTTTGCGTGCCTGTGCGGTTGAGGAAATCACCCAGATCCTGGGGTTGCCGAACGATTCAAATGCGGTCAAGCCGTCGATCTTCAATGATTCAAGTCAGTATTTCGAATTGACGGAACACGACCGCTGGCTGCTCAGGGCGCTGTACCAGAAAGACATCACGCCCGGCATGTCCCGCAATGAAACCCTTACCCGGGTGCTGGCTTTTCTGAAACGCGCCCGCCCCGAATAACCAGGATCACCCCACCCAGAATGGCGGCAAAACTGACCGCATGAAAAAGGTGCAGGGATTCACCCAGAAAAATCACACCAAGCAGAATGCCCAGTGGCGGTACCAGATTGGAAGCCATGCCGGCCTTGGTCGGACCGACGATGTTGATGGCGTGATTATAAAAATAATAGGCCAGCAGCGTCGGGAAGATGATGATATAGCCGAGCGCCCATGCCGCGTTCGACGTGATGGGAATGGTCTGACCGTTCGATGCCTCCCACATCCATAACGGCAATGTGGCGATGCCGCCGATTGCCATGCTCGATGCCAACAGGGTATTCGCGTGCATTGCAGCAGGCTTGAGGCGGATCACCACGGTGTAGATCGACCAGGCAACGAACGCAGTCAGAATGACGAGATCACCCGGAACGAACGTAACATTGCCGATCGCCAGCAGATTGCCCCGGGTGATGATCACGGCGACGCCGATAGCGGAAATGGCGATGCCGGCAACCTGCATCAGGGCAACTTTCTCACGCAATAAAATCCAGGCGATGAACGGCACCAGACCGGGCACGGACGTCTGGATAATCGACGTATTGGTAACGGTGGTGGTCTTGAGCCCGGTATAGAGAAGGCACGGAAACAATGCCGGCCCGATCAGGCCGGTCAGCAGCACGTAGCGCCAGTGTTTGACCAGCAGCCAGCGTTCAGCCCAAACCTTCGGGCCGATAAAGATCATGAGGACGACAAAGGCCACCAGCCAACGAAAACTGACCAGCGAGAATGTGGGTATTTCGTTGGCGACGAGGCGGCCGACAACACTGTGCCCGGCCCAGAACAAAGGCGTCAGGATCAGCATGATCGTAGCGATGCCGGTGTCCCTTTTTGTTGGTGTTGCCGTCTCGTTCATCAATTTTGATACTTTCTGATATCTATCCCTTGAACCCGCCCTTTGACCTGGACGGTTTCAACGTTACCGAAGGTCTCATCGGCAAGCTGAGCATCGACCACAATTTCGTTGGCTTTGGCCAATGAGCAAAGACGGGCGGATATGTTGACGGCATCGCCGATGACCGTGAAATCACGTCGATCTGCCGGCCCGATTGCACCGGAAATGACTTCGCCTTTATGAATGCCAATACCGATAGCGCGCGGATAATCCCCTTCGCGAATGGCCTTTTGGATACGCTTTGCGGCATTGATGGCGCGTTCACCGCCGTCGTCACCGTCGAAGCGGGCAAGAACGGCATCACCAATCATCTTATCGACATCGCCGCCCTGATCCTGCACGGCGGCGACCTGCAGCGACATTATCCTGTTGAGGAAGCCGACAACCGTTTCCGGTGTATTCTGTTCCGAGAACCCGGTGAAATCCCTGATGTCGGAATAGAACAGTGTAGTTTCGGTTTTGAGCGACGGGATATCGCCGTCCTGGGTGGCTGAGCGGGCTGCATGTTTTGCCGTATCCGAGACGAATGACGACAACCGCTCCTGCAATGCCCTGAGTGCATGGGTACGGGCATCAATGTCCTTTGCGCGCGGCCGACAAGCATGTTTAGAGCGCCGATAAGCAGCATAAGCAATCCTGCCGGAACGGCCATCGTCGGAACCGCAGCATTGAGCAGGATGGCATTCAGATACGATACCGGCTCGTAAAGTTCGAAAACGGTGCGCAGTTGATTACTGTCGTCAAAGACCGGGACATAAAGCTCGTACTGGCTCGTGCCGTCCGGTAGCGTTTTGGTGACAATATTAGGCACCGAATGATCAATTGTCCGACGCAGGGCAGGGCCATTTTCTGTACTGCCGATCTCATCATAATTGGTGGCGAAAAGAACCTTGCTGGCGAGATCGTAGACCTTGAGCTCCGAGAGGTTCATCTCGCGAACTTCATCAGTGAAGGCTTTCTTCAGGATTGCCGCGTCGGTCGTGTCTTGCAGATCGGCGAGAGTTCGCCCGCCCATCAGGTGCGCCCATGATTCCGGCGCATTGACGGCGACGGCGCGGGCAATAGTCTGGGCGCGGCGTTGTGCAAGTTCCAGATAAATTTGTTCGATCACGTGCTGAGCCGTGAGGCCTAACAGCAGCAGGAATAATGCGGTAAACCCCATGAATGCAGGAATAAAACGCCGCCTGAACAGACTGCTTATGGGAAACGGTTGCTCGGACGCTATTCCCTGATGCTCGGTTGTATTCATGCGATGCTTATTCCGTTTCCGTCAGGGGCGTGTCAACCGGTTGATCTCACGCGAAGCGGTCTGATAGTAGCTGATCGCTTCTTCGACAATGCGCCTGGCTGTCGGATCATCTGCCGAAACGCTGGTGCCGTCGTTTGCATGGATAATCTTAACCCGGCCTTGTGGTGACAGCTCGACGACCATTCCGTCTTTCATATAGCCTACCGTCAGGTAATTGGCCATGAATGCGCGCTGGTTTCTGGGGCCGTCCTTGATGATATCCATGGCCGAAGAACGTCGAGGTGTAGGGAATATTCAACAGGCCCATAATGGTCGGCGGCACATCGATCTGTGATGAAAGCAGATCGTTCGAGCCGGGTTCGATCACGCCCGGTGCATAGATCCAAAGCGGAATCCGGAAATTCTCATGGGGCAGGTCGGTTCGTCCGCGGCCGCGGCTGGTATGATCGGCAAGGATGACAAAAATCGTATCCTTGAACCATGGTCTGGATTCAGCGTCCTTGAGGAACTTGCCGATCGACCAGTCGGTATACTGGACGGCCCCTTCGCGGTTCGTGCCGGATGGAATCTCGATGCGGCCATCCGGGTAGGTATAAGGACGGTGATTGCTGGTGGTCATGATGTGGGCAAACAGCGGCTTGGTACCTTTGGATTTTTTATCCATGGTTTTCATGGCCAGCGTGAACAAATCCTCGTCGGCGACACCCCAGATGGTTTCGTGGTGGATGTCCTTGTCGCTGATATCGGTGCGGTCCAGCACCGCATAGCCGTTGCCGCTGAAGAAATCCTTCATGTTGTCGAAGTAGCTGTAGCCGCCGTAGATGTAGAGGCTTTCGTATCCGTTTTTCTCGAGCACTGATCCCAGCGACATCAGGCCTTTGTTGCGTTCGCGAACCGGCACGGCCCGGCCCGGTGTCGGCGGCATAGATAGTGTTACCGCTTCGAGGCCGCGCACGGTGCGCTGCCCGGTCGCATAGAAGTTAGAAAATGTCAGGCTTTTCTCGGTCAGGGCGCTCAGATGCGGAGTCAGCCCCTTGAAGCCACCGAACGATTCAACGTAATCCGCGCCAAGGCTTTCAATCGTGATCATGACGATGTTCTTGTGGTTCGGTGTGCCTGTGGTTTCCACCATATGGGCGATACCGTTATCGTGATTGGTGCTGTCGGGGGTAAGGCCTAATGTCTCAAGCTCTTTTCTCATCAGAGCAAAAGCCTTGTCACCGGGGATCGTGGCATAGAAATGCGGGTAATCGAGATCGCTATAGCGAAAAGCGCGAAACAGGGCGTAGTGGCCGTTGCTGCCCAATTCCTTTTCAGCGGGACTATGCATCCAGTTATGCGGCTTATCCCCGAGGCCGAAGAATATCCCCAAAAGCAGTATGCTGTAGCTGAGCGCAATGGCAACGCGGCGACGTAACCCCGGTGCGGCGCCCTGCGCACATCGCCAGACGGATGGCAGAATGATGAACAGTATTGACAGGGTGATGGCGGCCCACGACAGCACGAGCCAGTGCATAGGGTAAGATTCGGTGATATTGCCTGTCACTTCCCGGGTGTAGATCAGGTAATCGACGGCGATAAAATTGTAGCGCGTCGAAAACTCGTTCCAAAACAGGAATTCGCCAACCGTATTGCCGCCTAAAACCACGGCGCCGACGATCAGCAGCAGGGCGGCTGAGACGGCATGCGCCTTGCAGCCCCAGGCGTTCCCAGGCCAGACAAGTGCATTGATGACGAACGGCATGGATATCCAGGCAATGGCGGCCAGATCGTAAATCAGTCCGACCGAAAGTATTCTGACCAACGGGAATGGCGAGAACAGCGCCCAGTTCCCCTCAATAACCATGAGGCTGAGGCGGACGGCAAAGGATACAACAAGATAGGCCGCAATTATGGGTTTCAGGGCACCAAGGCGCGACTGGTGCCTGTAGTTCTGATGCACTTACACGGATCCTTTTTGGTGTTCCGTCCCGTTCAGTCGCGTGCCGGAATAGCCGCCTCGCTGCCCGGGCCGGATTACGGGTTTTGTGGCCGTTTAAGTGACGGTAATCTTGATGCTGCTGAGGCCGTTGATGTGGCCTTCGAGGACATCGCCTTTTTGAACCGGGCCGACGCCGGCAGGTGTGCCGGTCATGATCAGATCGCCGGGTTGCAGCGTGAACAGGCCGGATAGATAACTGATCGTCTCAGGGATTTTCCAGATCATCGCATTCATATCGCCGATCTGTCTTTGCTCGCCGTTGACGTCGAGGCGGATATGTCCCTCTGACATGTGGCCGGCTTCGCTGAGCGGATGGAACATGCCGATCGGGGCGGAATGATCAAATGATTTGCCGACTTCCCAGGGCCGTCCCATTTTTTTGGCGACACCCTGCAGATCGCGGCGGGTCATATCGATACCGACCGCATAACCCCAGACATGTTCATAGGCCCGCTCGACCGGAATGTCATTGCCGCCCTTGGCAAGGCCGACAACAAGCTCGATCTCGTGGTGGACGTCGGACGTCTGCTGTGGATAGGGAAAATCGGCACCATCGGGGCCCGGTGCAAACAGCAGCGAGCTGGTGTGCTTTTCGAAAAAGAACGGTGGTTCGCGGTCCGGGTCATGGCCCATTTCACGGGCATGTTCTGCATAGTTCCTGCCGACGCAGAAGATACGGTTGGCCGGGAACGTTTGATCTGAACCGGCAACCGGTATGGCCACAGGTTCCGGAGCTTTGATTACATGTGTCATGGCTTGTTTATCCCTGCAAAATAGCGACCGGTCAACGGCGTTTCAGCGTTGATACCAATAATCCGCCAAGACTGGACTCTGGACGGACGGGAGGCAATCCGACACACTCCGGCGAAAATTTGATTTCGAACCAGGAAGGATAATCGGATGGCATTTCGGACACCGTATTTGATGTTTCTCGGCGATGCGCCGGATGAACTGGCCGCCAAGACAGCCATCGGCGTCAAGGATTGGCGTCCTGAATGGTGCGTCGGGCAGCTGCGGCTTGCGGGTTGCAAGGCCGATCTTGGCCTTCAGGACATGACGGTTGAGGAAGCTGCGGCTGCTGGCTGCGGCACGATGATCATCGGCATTGCCAATCGGGGGGGCCTGATCACCGACAGCTGGGCCGAGGTGATCGTCAAGGGGATCGAGGCCGGCATGGATATCGCAAGCGGCCTGCACCAGAAGCTGGGCGACAATCCGCAGATCAAGGCGGCGGCCGAAAAGCATGGCCGGACCCTGACCGATGTACGCCATTCGACCCGCAATTTCCCGGTCGCCAGCGGTATCCGGCGCACCGGCAAGCGATTGCTGACCATCGGCACCGATGTCTCGGTCGGCAAGATGTACACCTCGCTGGCGATCTGGCGTGAATTGGAAAACCGCGGCAAGAAGGCAACCTTTGCGGCGACCGGGCAAACCGGCATTTTCATCGCCGGCACCGGCGTCTCGGTCGATGCGGTTATCGCCGATTTCATTTCCGGTGCCTCGGAATGGCTGTCGCCGGACGCCGCCCCCGATCACTGGCATGTGGTTGAAGGGCAGGGATCGCTCTATCACACATCTTATGCCGGGGTGACGCTGGGACTGATCCACGGCTCGCAGCCGGATGCGCTGGTCATTTGCCACGATGCGGCACGCAAGACCGCGCGCGGGCTTGGCGACAAGCCGCTGCCGAGCCTGGAGCAGGTGATCGAAGGCGGATTATGGGCCACCCGTCATGTCAATCCGGACGTCCGTGTGGTCGGGGTTTCGATCAATACCAAAAGCCTGGACGAAGCCGCAGCGATGAAGCTGCTGAAAGAGACCGAAGACCGGCTCGGGTTGCCTTGCGTCGATTCCGTCAGGACCGGTGTGGCGCCAATCGTCGACATGCTGGATTGATGATGGCGCGCGAGCTGACAATCCGTGCTGAAAGCTGGCCGCTGGCCCGGCCGTTCGCCATTTCCCGTGGCGTCAAGACGGCGGCCGATGTGGTCGTTGTCGAAATCACCGAAGCCGGGGTTCGGGGCTGGGCCGAATGCGTGCCCTATCCCCGCTACGACGAGACCACGGAGAGCGTGATCGCCGAGATCGAGGCGGCAAGGCGCGATATTGAAGGTGATATCGAACCGCCGGGCGTGCATGAACTGATGCATGCCGGTGCGGCCCGCAATGCGGTCGACTGTGCGCTCTGGGATTTGCGGGCCAAGCAGGCCGGTGTCTCGGTCGCGGCTTTGTGCGGTCTGGGCACGATGCGCCCGTTGATCACGGCGGAAACCATTGGTATCGGCACGCCGGACGAAATGGGGGCCCGAGCGGCCGAGTTGGCTCACGCGCCGCTGTTAAAGATCAAGCTCGACGCCAATGACATCGAAAAGCGACTGGATGCGATCCGCGCTGCCGCCCCCGCGGCGCGACTGATCATTGATCCCAACGAAGGATGGGATGTTGCCCTGCTGAAACAGAAAGTGGGCTATCTTGCTGATATCGGCGTTGAAATGCTGGAGCAGCCGGTGCCGGCATCCGATGACGCCGGTCTGGCCGGGTTCAAAAGCCCGGTACCGCTGTGCGCCGACGAAGCCTGCACACGTCAGACGATCTGGCGCAGCTTCAGGGCAAGTATGACATGGTCAACATCAAGCTCGACAAGACCGGCGGCCTGACGGAAGCCCTGGCCCTCAGGGAGCAGGCCATCGATATGGGCTTCGGCATCATGGTCGGCTGCATGGTCGGCACCTCGCTGGCAATGGCGCCCGCCGTGCTGGTGGCACAGGGCGCAAAGATCGTCGATCTCGACGGGCCCTTGCTCCTGAAAGCGGACCGCACGCCCGGCCTCAATTTCTCAGACGGCATGATTCATCCGCCGAAGCCCGAACTCTGGGGCTGATCCCCCTCACGTCATCCCGGACGTTAAGCGAGCCCGAAAACCTCTTGGTTTCGTTTGCGAGCGTTACGATCCGGGACCCATGGCGGTAAGGAACATTTGACGTTGGAAATAGGTCCCGGGTCGCGCGGCAACTGCCACTTGCCCAGGATGACGATGCGCGAGAAACTTTTTCACAAAGGCTTTTCATCCGTGCCTTTCAGGATTATCTAACCTCCCATGCAACCAGTAATCCAGATCGAGAATCTCTCAAAAGCATACGACGACGGGTTTCAGGCTCTGAAGAACGTCGATCTCCATATTGACCGGGGCGAGATTTTCGCACTGCTTGGACCGAACGGTGCCGGCAAGACGACGCTGATCAGCATCGTCTGCGGCATCGTTAACGCGACCAGCGGCAAGGTCACCGTCGACGGCTTCGATATCGTCACCGATTTCCGCGAGACCCGGACCCGGATCGGTCTGGTGCCGCAGGAACTGACCACCGACTCGTTTGAGACGGTATGGGCGACGGTGACGTTCTCGCGCGGTCTGTTCGGCAAGCCGAAAAACCCGGCGCACATCGAGAAAATCCTCAAGCAGTTGTCGCTCTGGGATAAGAAGGACAGCAAGATCATGACGCTGTCGGGCGGCATGAAGCGCCGGGTGCTGATCGCCAAGGCGCTGTCGCACGAACCGTCGATCCTGTTTCTGGACGAGCCGACGGCGGGCGTCGATGTGGAACTCAGAAAAGATATGTGGAACGTGGTGCGCGGCCTTAGGGACAGCGGCGTCACGATCATTCTGACAACGCATTATATTGAAGAAGCCGAAATGATGGCCGACCGGATCGGCGTCATTCGCAAGGGCGAGATTATTCTGGTTGAACAGAAAGACTTGCTGATGCGGAAGCTCGGCGAGAAACAACTGATCATTCATCTGCAATCCAAGCTCGACAAAATCCCTGCGAGCCTCGACAAGCACACGCTGTCCCTGTCGCAGGATGGCCTGTCGCTGGTCTACACCTACGACACCCGTGCCGGGCGAACCGGGATCACCGGATTGTTGGCGGATTTAAACGAAGCGAAAATTCGTTTCAATGATATCGAAACGTCGGAACGCTCGCTTGAAGAAATTTTCGTGACCCTGGTCAACGCGGAGCCGGACGCATGAACTTCTACGGCATCAAGGCGATCTACAAATTCGAGATGGCGCGGACGGCCAGGACGCTGATGCAGAGCATCGTCTCACCGGTGCTCTCCACCTGTCTCTATTTCATCGTATTCGGCGCCGCCATCGGGTCGCGCATTACCGAGGTCGACGGCGTCAGCTACGGCTCGTTCATCGTGCCCGGTCTGATCATGCTGTCGCTGTTGACGCAGAGCGTGTCGAACGCGTCGTTCGGTATTTATTTCCCGCGCTTTTCCGGCACCATTTACGAGTTGCTGTCGGCGCCGGTGTCGTATCTGGAGATCGTCATCGGCTATGCTGGCGCGGCGGCGACGAAATCCATCATCCTCGGCCTGATCATCCTGGCGACGGCGGGCTTCTTCGTGCCGCTGCAGGTGGCGCACCCGTTTGTGATGTTCGGTTTTCTGGTGCTGACTTCGGTCACGTTCTCGCTGCTGGGCTTCATCATCGGCATCTGGGCCGATGGCTTCGAGAAGTTGCAGATCATCCCGTTGCTGGTGATCACGCCGCTGACGTTCCTGGGCGGCACGTTCTATGCCATCGATATGCTGCCGCCGCTGTGGCAGAAGATCAGCCTGCTCAACCCGGTGGTTTATCTGGTCAGCGGCTTCCGCTGGAGCTTCTACGACAAGGGCGACGTCAGCATCTGGGCCAGCGTCTGCATGTCGCTGGTTTTCCTCAGCCTCTGCCTCGCCCTGATTGCCTGGATCTTCAAGACCGGCTATCGGCTGAAAGATTAGCCACAGAGAACACAGAGAACACAGAGCTTTATGATGGCTCTATTCCCTCTGTGTCTCTGTAGTTTGCTTTTTTTATGCCGGTCTCGGCATGTTTTTCATGCCGACGTAGCCCGGCAGGGCTTCGACCCGTTTGATCCATGCATTCATGGCGGGATAGGCGGACATATCCACGTTACCTTCCCACGCCAGCGCCGCATACGGATAGACGGCAATATCGGCGATGGTCGGACGGCCGCAGGCCAGCCACTCGTGGGTCTCCAGCCAGCCGTTGAGAATCTTCAGTGTCGCTTCGCCGGCTTTCTTATGCTTTTCCTGATCGCCTTCGCGGTTGAAAATGATCATGGCGCGCGCAATGGCCGGGCCGTTGAACATCTCGTTCGCGGCCAGCGCCAGCCATTGCTGCACCTGGCCCCGTTCCACGGCGTCGTCGGGATACCAGTCCGTGCTGCCATACTTGCTGGCCAGATAGACGAGGATTGCCTTACTCGTCCCAGACAAGCGTGCCGTTATCATCAATGGCCGGCACCTTGCCCATCGGATTGATCGCCAGATACGCCGGCGTTTTCTGTTCGCCGTCCGGCAGACTGACCGGAATTTTCTCGTATTCGATGCCGAGCATCGACAGCATCATACGCACTTTCTGGCAGTTTCCGGATATCGGCACATCATAAAGTTTCAGCATGGTTCTCTCCCCGTAAATCGTATCGGCATCCCGCCGCAACATGAGTTTTCATGACCCAGGTCTTGGTGTAAACCGTTTCCATGGAACAAATTGATCACGATGACGACCTGCAGGCAATCCGCGACAGTGTGGCAAAGCTTTGCGATGATTTCCCGGGTGAATACTGGCGCAAGCTGGACCGGGAGCGGGGCTATCCGACCGAATTTGTCCGGGCGCTGACCGAAGCCGGTTATCTCGGCTGCCTGATCCCCGAGCAATACGGCGGGTCCGGTCTGGGTATCCGCGAAGCTTCGGCCATTCTGGAAACCGTGCACCGTTCGGGCGGCAATGGTGCCGCCTGTCATGCGCAGATGTACATCATGGGGGCGTTGCTCAGGCACGGTTCGGATACACAAAAGCAGACCTATCTGCCGGACATCGCATCGGGCGCACTCCGCCTGCAGGCGTTCGGTGTGACGGAGCCGACCAGCGGCACCGATACGTCGCGCATCCGGACCACGGCAGTCCGTGACGGGGATCGTTATGTGGTCAACGGTCAGAAGGTCTGGACATCCCGGGCCGAGCATTCCGATCTGATGCTGCTGCTAGCGCGTACTGCACCCCGTGATGCGGGCAAGAAGCCGCACGATGGTCTGTCGATCTTTCTGGTTGATATGCGCGAAGCGCTTGGTAACGGTCTCACCATCAAGCCGATCCGCGCCATGCTCAATCACAACTCGACGGAAGTGTTTTTCGATGACTTGAAGATTCCCGCATCCAGCCTGATCGGCGAGGAGGGGCGGGGCTTTCGCTATATCCTGGACGGGATGAACGCCGAGCGAATCCTGATTGCCCATGAATGTATCGGCGATGCCCGCTGGTTTATCGAGAAAGCCAGCACCTACGCCAAAGAGCGGGTTATCTTCGACCGGCCGATCGGCCAGAACCAGGGCATCCAGTTCCCGCTGGCGCAATGCTACGCGGAAACCGAAGCGGCCGCACTGATGTCGGCCAAGGCGGCGCGCCTGTTCGATGCCGGTGTGCCCTGTGGCGCTGAAGCCAACATGGCCAAGCTTCTAGCCGCCGATGCCTCGTGGCATGCGGCCGATGCCTGCATGCAGACATACGGCGGCTTTGCCTTTGCCGAGGAATACGATATCGAGCGGAAATTCCGTGAAACCCGGCTTTACCGGACGGCACCGATCTCGGCTAACCTCATCCTGTCATACATCGCCGAACACGTACTGGGTCTGCCCAGATCGTTCTGATGGATTTGCTCTCCTTATCCTGAGGAGCGAAGCAACTCGAAGGATAATCGTGCAATAACGGAATCAGTTGATCGGCTGTGAGACGGTGGCGACCCGTTCCCGCCACTGCGCCAGCTGGCGCTTGCGGTTGGCGGCAAAGTCGCTGTCGGCATCGGTTTTGAAAGCGTTCTTGAGCTCCTGCTTGCGGCGTTCATCCAGTTCGGCCTTGCGGGTAGCCAGCAGGTGCTGCAGTTGCTCGGCGCGGCCCCGGGCGGTTCGCCACGCTTCCATCTGACGCTGGCGCTTGAGTTCCGGGTCCATATCGTCACGCAGTTTGCGGGCCGCCAGCTTGAGGGTCGAGAAACGCTCGTTCAGTGCGGCCGTGCGGGCCCGGTCAATCGGTGTGATGGTAAAGTTCTGCGGTGCCGGATCGCTGTCCGCTTCCTTACTGATGGAAGCCAGTTTTGTTTCCTCAGGCTTGCCGTCGGTCAATCCTGCCCAGAACTTTTCCACCTTGCCCCGGTAGTATTCGGTCCGCTCGGGCGTCATCGAATGATAATAGCCGGCAGCCTCGGCCCAACTGTCGGCACCCTGGCGCAACCGGGTCAGGAATTTGGCGGCATAGGCGACGTTGATATCGGGATCGATGGCCTCGGCGGCGCTGTTGAAATTCTGGCCGTGATAATGAAGGTTCACCTGCATGCAGCCGACATCGATGTTCTGAACGCCCTTGTCCTGCAGGCGCTGCACCTCTGCCAAGGCTTCCGCCTTCGTGGCGAAATAGGTGCCGGGACCGCCGGACGTGACCGTCCAGGGCCAGGCGCGTAATTCACGCTGCTGCTTTGACCAGCGCCCGGATTCGGCCAGGGATATGGCATGCAGCAGTTTTGGCGGGACATCGGAGATGCGTTCCCAGCGTGCGGTGGCACGCTCGCAAATGGCGAAAGACCGGGCTTCATCGGCATCCGATATGAGATTTGCCGACAGGGCAGCGGACGCTGTGACCAACATTAATATGGCAACACCGACCGTCGCGCTGAAAAGAATCAGCCAAGGACGTAGTTCACTGGAATGTTTCACCAACCCGCTCCTTATTCCCACCCAGAACGAAGCAAAGGCAATGCCAACTCAGGCGCGCTGCGTTAACCAAGATTCCATCAATAAAATCAAAGAACTGTTAACGGGGAGGGGGAATTTCGCTATTTTTCGACCCGGCAATGATGATCCGGGCGTGGCAAAAAGGTCACGCGAAGGGGCAGGAATTGCCTAATTTGAAAAATTTTCAAAAATAATGACTTTTTTATTTGCATCTGCGAGAAAAGCCTTTAATTTGTGCATTGCAACAACGAATTGACGATGTCTCATTGTTAGTAAGTTGTTGCAACTTGGATGTTTCCTCCCAAATACTCGGGCCGTGCCGGTGGCACGGCCTTTTTTTGCGTTGCAGCATCTTGCGTTGCAGCAGTGCACTGAGTGCGTGTGGCTGTCAGGATCTGTCCGGGGGGGACGCAGCACCGTCGCCGAGCGCGCGCTGCATGATGATCTGATCCATCCAGCGATCGAACTTGTAGCCGATATCTTTCACCCGGCCGACATGCTCGAATCCCATTTTCTCATGAAATTCAATGGATTGAAGGTTCTTTGAATCGCCGATGATGGCGATCATCTGGCGAAATCCAAGGGTTGTGCAGGTTTCGATCAGGGCGCTCAGCAAAGCGTGACCGATGCCGGCGCGGCGGGCCGTATCATCAATATAGATCGAATGCTCAACCGTGTTGCGATAGGCGGGCCGAGGCCGATAGGCACCGGCGTAGGCATAGCCGACGACTTTACCATCCAGTTCAGCAACCAGATAAGGATAGCCGGCGGCAATCAGGGTGCGGGCGCGAGACGTTATTTCGGCCAGATCGGGCGGGCTCAATTCCCAGCTCGAGGCACCGTTCAGGACGTGATGCGCATAAATAACCGTGATTGCCGCAAGGTCGGCTTCCAGAAGCGGGCGGATATGCGGTTTGGAGGCGGCCACGGTTTTTCCCGTTATTCCGCG
Organism: uncultured Rhodospirillales bacterium; assembly: GCA_965284225.1. Classification (GTDB taxonomy): domain Bacteria; phylum Pseudomonadota; class Alphaproteobacteria; order Rhodospirillales; family Casp-alpha2; genus UBA4479. The sequence goes on along the minus strand of CBDIRN010000001.1, from coordinate 917,098 downwards.
GCCAGCGATGGGGCCAGGATGCCCGGCTCGAGATGGCTCAGCCTGGCGATCAGCATCCGCATCCGTTCGGCCAGACGGTCAAACCCGTTGTTTCTGGTGATGCGGACCTCGTCCATATAGAGCGCGCGGTTGATTTCGATCTGCAGGGTCTGAACGCCTGCATGCTTGCGGGCGTAATGGCGTGTCGTGAAGCCACCGGCATAGGGCTTGTTCCGGTTTACCGAAAGCCCCAGATCACGCAGTGTTTTTTCTACCAGATGCGTGATATCGCGATCACACGAACTGCCGTGACAGTCGCCAAGCACGATATCGGGATGCAGTGCACTCGAAGCGTTGCCGGGGATGGCCATCGACGGCATGGAATGACAATCAATCACCAGGCATCGGCCAAAGGCGGCAAGGGCTTCGTCGATCAGGCCCTGCAAAGCCCGGTGATACGGGACATAGTGATTTTCTATGCGCGCGACCGCTTCCTTGAAATCCAGCGGACGATTGTATATTTCCGCACCGCCGGCGACGATTTTGGCAATCGTCCCGAGCCCGGCGTTGATTCTGGGCGAGGTGGTGTTGATCCAGTCCGGCAAGGTGCCGGCGAACATCGCCGGATCAAGCTCATAGGGTTCCCGGTTGGCATCGACATAGGCGCGCGGGAAGTGCGCACGCAGCAGCGGCGCGCCGTATTCAGGAGCCGGTGCGAACAGCTCGTCGACAAAGGCATCCTCCGAGCGCCGGATCGCATGGCGGTCAAGCTTTGAGGCAATGACAAAATCAGCCGGATAGCGTCGTCCCGAATGGGGCGAAGCAAAGACGACGGGTGACGTCAGTGCGTCAGGGCGAGAAATCTCGAAACTGGGCTCATGGCCTGGCTGATGGATCGTGCCGGCTTGGCTGGATGGATCATCTTCTGCAGACATAGGGAAGGCAGCTTCCTTGCTGGTCGTGGCGTCGAAGTGGCTTTGTTTAACGCTTGCACGAAGATCAAGCCTGAGGCGATTAAACCGCGCCGGATCACGGCTGGCAAGATGCGATCATGCTGGTGGCACGCAGCATATTTTGGAAACAACGGCTTGTTTTCCTTCAGCCATTTCAGTACAACGTGGGCCGTACGTTGGCCATAACGGTCGACACTCTGAAAAATCGTGTGATTTGAGCGGTTTAAAGGGCGCGTAGCTCAGCGGGAGAGCACCTCGTTGACATCGAGGGGGTCACTGGTTCAATCCCAGTCGTGCCCACCATGAAAAACCCAGGCCAAAAGCCTGGGTTTTTGCTTTTGGTGGCACGACAAGATATATGACAGCGCGCAAGGCGCGCGGGCGTGCCCACCATGAAAAACCCAGGCCAAAAGCCTGGGTTTTTCTTTTTGCAGGCACGACGAAACAAACTGACCGTATTGTCGGGGCAGCGTTGTCCGTTAAGATGTGCTGGTGGTCGTGCCGAGCCGTTCTGATCGCGGCACACAGCAAAAGGTTTGCCGTTATATGAAGACGCGCCAGAACCACACGGAAGATGCGAGCGCGCAGGACAAGGCGATTGATGATCTTGCGGCTCAGCTCAGACGGTCACTGGATAACGGGTTCCAGCAGCCGATCAAAATCACGAGCGCGCATGAAGGCCTGCATGCCTTGACGGCGATGATCAATGACGTCATCGGCAACGCGCAACATGCCGTTGATCGGCTCGAGAGTATGAACCGGGACCTGGATCACGTGATACGCCAGCGCATGGCCGAGCTGGAACATGCACGCTCGGTGGCCGAATCCGGCAGTCTGGCGAAGACCAACTTTCTGGCACAGATGGGGCATGAATTGAGGACACCGCTTAATGCGGTCATCGGTTTTGCACAGCTTCTGATCGACAGCCGCAAGGAGGTCTTGAGTGAACGGCAAAACAAGCAGGCGGGCCATATCCTGCGCAGCGGTCAGCACCTGCTGGGGCTGATCAATGATGTTCTTGATCTGTCCAAAATCGAAACCGGAAATTTCGAGTTGCGTCTGGAGGTGATCGATCCCGAGGCGATCATCACTGAAAGCCTGCAGATGATTTCACCGCTGATCGGCAATGCCGACATCCGGTTTGAAAATCGTATTGATACGGATGCCGTTCTGCCGCCTGTGCTGTGTGATTTTCTGCGCACCAAACAGTGCCTGATCAATCTTCTGAACAATGCGTTCAAATACAATAAAGCCAATGGTCTGGTCTGGATCGATGTCACGCTGATCAAAGGCGAACGTATTCGGTTCACTGTCGGCGATAGCGGCATCGGTATTCCAAAGAACAAGCGTCATGAACTGTTTCGTCCGTTCTCGCGATTGGGCCGGGAGGATACCGGGGTTGAAGGGTCCGGCGTCGGGTTGGCCCTGACCCGTTTGCTTGTTCTGGGCATGGAAGGGGTGCTCGACTTCGACAGTATTGAAGGTCAGGGGTCAAGGTTCTGGTTCGATCTGCCGGTCAGCCAATTGCCGCCGACGACGGCTGAAGACAATCAGCCGGTCAAGGCAATCGACGTCAAACGCGCTCAGGGATTGATCCTGTATATTGAGGACATGGCTTCGAATGTTGCGTTGATGCAGGATATCCTGAGCGAGTTTACGGATGTCCAGCTGATAGCGGTGACGACAGCTGAAGAGGGTATCCGCATTGCCATGGAACAATTGCCCGACCTGATTCTCATGGATGTCAATCTGGCCGGCATGAGCGGCATTGATGCGACACGCTACATCCGAAGCGCCACCGGCATCAAAAACATACCGATCATTGCGCTGACCGGCGATGCCCGGGAAGAAACCCGCAAACGCTGTGAAGATGCCGGGGTTGATTTGTTTTTTTCGAAACCGTTCAAGGTTCAGTCATTCGTTGACGCAGTGAGCAAAATGCTGGACCAGAGATTGGGAAGCTTGTTGTGACGGGCAAGGACAATAACAAGCGCGCGACGTTGGTTGTTCACATCATTGACGACAATCAGGTCAATCGGGACCTGTTTCAGGATTTGATGGATTCCATAGATCAGCCATGGCAAAGCCATGCGGGCGCGCTCGAGTTTCTCGAAAATTTCGATCCTGAAACGTCCGGCTGCCTGATCCTTGATGTCAGGATGCCGCAAATGAGCGGCTTGCAGTTGCTTGAAAAACTCAAGGCCGACGATATCGATGTGCCGATTATTATGGCGACGGCGCATGGCGATGTGCCGATGGCGATACAGGCGATGAAACAGGGTGCCTTCGATTTTCACGAAAAGCCGATCAATAATCAGGCCCTGCTGGAAAGCGTCAACCGCGCCCTTGAACACCGCCAAGAGCAGCGTGCCGATGCTGCCGAACTGACGCGCATGCGATCCGATTTTGCGACACTGACCCCGCGTGAAGCCGACGTCTACCAATGCGTCGTCAGTGGCGCTATGAACAAGCAGATTGCGTATGAACTGAATATTTCGCAGCGCACCGTCGAAGTGCATCGGGCCAAGGTGATGGAAAAAATGTCGGCCCGCAATCTCGCCGATCTGGTCAAAATCCATATCCTGCTGCATGGGCACGGCTAGGGCCGTTGCCGCATGCTTATGCCGGCTGATCCATCAGCCGTGTTTTTGGCAGGGCAATGATTGCGGTTGTGCCGACACCAGGTGTGCTTTCCAGGGTGAACGTGCCGTCGTGCATCGTGATGATGGAGCGTACGATGGCCAGGCCCAGGCCTGACCCCTGATGTTTGCGGGTCATGGCATCGGCGACCTGCACAAAAGGCTGTTGAACGAGCTTCAGATTTTCCGCATCGATGCCGACGCCGGTATCTTCAACCCTGATTTCCAATCCGCCGTCGTTCATGCGAAGTGCCGTGACAAAAATGCGCCCACCGGGGTTGGTGAACTTGATGGCATTCGACAGCAGGTTGATCAGAACCTGTTTCAGTTGTCGTTCATCGGCAAAAAGTTTTGGCAGGTTGTCTGGAATTTTGGATTCGACAAAAAGCCCGCCGGAGCCTGATTGCTCTGCAGTCAGCCGGATCGCCTCGCTGAAGACGTCATGAAGGTTGATGGCTGTTTCATCAAGCACAAGCTTGCCGGCTTCGATCCTGGACAGATCAAGAATGTCGTTGATCAGCTGCAGCAGGTGTTCACCGCCGGCGCGGATAATCGCCAGATATTCACGGTGCATCGGATTTGATATTTCGCCGAGCGTGCCGGCCAGCATGCTGTCGGAGAACCCGATGATCGAGTTGAGCGGTGTGCGCAGTTCATGCGACATGTTTGCCAGGAACGTTGATTTCGACCGGTTCGCCATTTCCGCTTCATCGCGGGCTTTGCGGTAAGCTTTTTCGACGCTGACACGTTCGGAAATATCGGTTTCGATGCCGCCGACCCCGATCAGTTCCCCATCATCATCAATAATTGGAAATTTGGTTGTCAGAAAAGTCGTGTCGTTGATGATTTCCTCGTGCGTAACCGTTGTTCTTTTTTCCAGGATTTCCCGGTCATGCGCCATGAACGATGTGCCCCAGTCCGGACCGAAAACCTCCATCGAGGTTTTGCCGATAAAATCTGCTTGCGGGACCTTGTAGATTTCCGAACACCGGCGGTTGACCATCACGAAGCGTAAATCCTTGTCCTTGAAATAGATCGGGGCCGGTGAATTATCGAGCAGTGTCGAGATTCTGGCCTCGCTCATACGCAAGGCTTCGATCACTTTTCGCTCATGATCGATATCGGTGATCATGCCGGCCATACGGATCAATCGTCCCTGTTCATTGTATACCGACCTGCCGACGGCCCTGAACCAACGATAGCTGCCGTCCCGCATTCTGTATCTGTGGTCGCTGATATAGGGAACGTCAGGGTTGGCGAAGTGGGCTTTCAGCCGAACCTGCTGCAGGGGATAATCGTCGGGATGGAGCATCTTGAGGACATCTTCGACACTGAGTGCATAATTCTCTTCAGGATCGAGCTGCATCAGTGTGCAGAATGCGGGTGACAGATACAGTGAGTTGGTCTTCGGGCTCCAATCCCAGATTCCGGCGTGCTGTGATGCCAGCACATAGCGCTGCTCACTCAGCGCCAGCAAATTCTCGATTTCCAGTTGCTTGGAGACATCCGTATAGAACGTCACGATTAAGGGTTCACTGCCGGACTCCGGCAGCAGGAATTTTGATATCAGCCAAAAGTGGGTTTGCCCGCTTGCTGTGGTGAAGTTGATTTCATGGAAAGCCGGTTTTCCTGATTCCAGTGTCCGGCGATCGCCTTCAAGAGCCGCTTCGCTGACGCCCTGTTCCCAGATATCCTCTGCCCTGCGTCCCAGCAGTTCAGCGCTTTTTCGTTCAAATGCCGCTTCGAACGCGGGGTTCACATATATATATTCACCGCTCGCCCGTTTGATCATGATCGGATTGGGGGATCTGTTCATCAGGGACTGGTCGAATGCGCTGATCCCTGAAACTGGGGTATGCACAGGGACAGTTGCAGGGGCTTTCAAAGGCGACTGTGCCGCCCATAGTGCCGCCGAGACGATCAGTACGGCGACTTCCTCAAGGATTTCCGGTGTCTCCATGCCGGTAAGGAGGGTAACCCCACGTACTGCCAGAGCGACGGCCGCGACGAAAATCGCTATGGACCGAGTCGTTCGGGGACGGCGAACGGTTTCGACCACGACTCACCCCTGCAGGGCAAGCTGCAGCAGAACAATAAGGGTCGCCAGGGTTTTCATATCTTCGATTGAGGGCATTCGGAGAACATGAACGAGAATTAATCCGCTGGAAATACCCTCGTAATGTTCAGCGGCGTATTTTTCCCGTGTGTGGCGATCTCGCCCAAATACGACAAGACACAGATACGAGGAATAAAATGATGCAAGCGCACAGAAAAGATTTATCCGAAGTGCTCGTGACCAGCCATGGCAAAACCATGCGTCTGGGAAGCAAACGCATCAAAGCCGCAGCCCTGCTCAGTGCAGCGGTTGTGATGGGGGGCGCTTTGGCGTCGCCGGTATTTGCTGCCGGCCCTTTAAAAAATACCACCGAGCAGTCGCTCGAACGCGCCCTGCCGGCCAGCTTTGCCGACATCGTCGAGAAAGTCTCACCGGCCGTGGTCAATATCCAGGTGACGTCACATACGACGCCGACAATGACCGAAATGCAGAACGTACCCGGTAACATGCGGGAATTCTTCGAGCGCTATTTCAATGCACCCGGAATGCCGAATGGCGAGGGGCCGGGAATGCCTGAGCGCCGTGGCGGCGAACAGAAAGTGATCGGTGCCGGATCCGGCTTCGTTATCGATAAGGACGGTTATATCGTCACCAATGAGCACGTTGTGCATAACGCCGACGACATCACCGTCACATTCAAGGACGGCTCCACCAACAAGGCGCGCCTGATCGGCGTCGACGCAAAAACCGACCTGGCGCTGATCAAGATCGACGTCAATAAACCGGTTCCCTATGTGAAATTCGGGAAATCAAACGATGTCCGGGTCGGCGACTGGGTGCTGACCGTCGGCAACCCGTTCGGGCTTGGTCATTCGGTCAACGTTGGCATTGTCTCGGCCAGGGGCCGCACCATCGGGGCCGGTCCGTATGACGACTTCCTGCAAATCGACGCCCCCATCAACCGCGGCAATTCCGGTGGTCCGGCCTTTGACGTTGCGGGGAATGTGGTTGGTGTCAACGCGGCCATCTACTCACCGAATGGCGGCAGCGTCGGTATCGGTTTCGCCATCCCCTCCGAAATTGCCGAAAAAGTGGTCGCCGAGTTGAAAGCCAACGGTTCGGTCGAACGCGGCTGGCTTGGCGTCAGCATTCAGCCGCTGAACGATGATATCGCCGAAGGTCTGGGCCTGAAATCAACCGATGGCGTACTCATCGCCGAGATCAATGAAGACGGTCCGGCCAAAGCCGCCGGTATGAAAGCGGGCGATGTCATCCTTGATGTCAACGGTAAGGCCATCAGGGAAATGAAAGAACTGCCGCGCCTGATTGCCGATATCCGCCCGGGAACCAAAAGCGATATCAAGATATGGCGTGACGGGGCGCACCAGTCGCTGAGCGTCAAGATCGGCACATTGCCTGACGAACAGAAACTCGCCGCCAACGACAAGGGCCACACCGTCGAAGACAAAGTCGGTTTCTCGGTGCAGTCCATGGACCCGGATACGGCCCGTCAACTGGGTATGCCGGAAGATACCAAGGGCGTCGTCGTGGTTGCGGTGAAACCCGGCAGCCCGGCTGCCGAAAAGGGATTGCGTCGTGGTGACGTCCTGACCAAAGCCGGTGGCAAAACCTTGTCGTCGCCGGTCGATTTAACAGAACGCCTTGACCAGGCCCGCAAGGATGGCCGGAAATCCGTCCTTGCCCTGGTCAAGCGTGGCGACGCGCAACGCTTCGTCGCCATCCCCGTAGGGGCCGCGTAACGCGTGGCCCTTCCCCCGGGGCCGGTCGCTTGCCCCCCTCTCGACCGGCCCCGCTACTCTCCTTCCCTGAAGCCAGGGCGACACCGGACATGGGGACCGGTGTCGCTCTGGTGCTTTTTTGCGTGTTGGGGTTGGCGTGGCGCGGTCATTGGGCCTAAATGTCTTTCAGAGAACAGGATTAAACCATGCGTATACTGATCGTTGAAGATGACAAGGATGCGGCGTCTTACATTGCCAAGGCGCTGAAAGAAGCCGGGCACGTGGTTGATGTCGCGGACAATGGCGAGGACGCGCTTGGCATTGCTACGGATGCCCACGAAGTCATGATTGTTGACCGGATGATGCCGAAAATGGATGGCATCCAGATGGTCGAAAGACTGCGCGCCCAGGGTGTGGCGACGCCGGTCCTGTTCCTGAGCGCGCTCGGCAAGGTCGATGACCGGGTTGCCGGTCTGCAGGCTGGGGGGGATGACTATCTGGTCAAACCTTTTGCCATGGCTGAGTTGCTGGCCCGCGTCGAGGCGCTGGGTCGCCGCAAGGGGTCGCCGGAAACGCAAACCAAGCTGGTCTGTGGTGATCTGGTCATGGATCTGATCGCTCGTGAAGTTGTTCGCGGCGACAGTGAAATTGATCTGCAACCCCGCGAGTTCAAACTGCTCGAATACCTGCTGCGCAATGCCGGTCGGGTGGTGACGCGCTCGATGCTTCTGGAAAATGTCTGGGATTACCATTTTGATCCGCAGACCAATGTCATCGATGTCCATATCAGCCGTTTGCGCGGCAAGATCGACAAGGGTTTCGATACGCAGCTTCTGGAAACTGTTCGCGGCGCCGGATATCGCCTGCATGCGCCTGATTAACGCCAGGCTGCTTCGCACGTCGTGGTTCCGCATGGCGATCGGCTATGCGTTCCTGTTGATTATCTCTGTCACCATGCTGTTTGCCCTGTTGTACTGGAACACAGCCGTCTTCGTTGCCGAGCAGACGGAAGAAACCATCGAAGTCGAGATCACCGGACTGGCCGAGCATTATCGTCAGGCCGGTCTGTTCGGGTTGACCGAAGTGATCCAGGAGCGCTCCAAGGGTCAGCGCCTCAGCCTGTATTTGTTGACGGACCCGAACCGGCGGCCAATTGCCGGCAACCTGACGTCATGGCCGGCAGACACGCAGCCGGGTGAATGGCTTGATTTCGATTATCAGCGGCCGGTCGGCGAGGCCATGTCGGAACATCGTGCCCGTGCCAGACACTTGTCATTGCCGGGCGGTTTTCATCTGCTGGTCGGTTTCGATGTTCAGGACCAGGTTCGGCTTGAACGGCGCATGCGGGTATCAATGATCTGGATCGGTGCGCTGGCATTGGTGTTCGGTCTTGGTGGCGGGTTGCTGATGGCCCGGCATTGGCTGAGCCGGGTCGATAGCGTCAACAGGACCGTCGGCGACATCATGGGCGGCGATATGACACGGCGGGTACCGTTGAGCGGTACCAATGACGAGTTGGACAGGCTGGCCCGCAATCTCAACAGCATGCTCGACCGGATCGAGGCTTTGATGAACGGTCTGCGTCAGGTTACCGACAACATCGCCCATGATTTGCGCTCGCCGTTGAACCGTCTCAGAACACGCCTTGATGTGACGCTGATGCAGGATGCCGACAAGCAGTCTTACAGGGAAGCGCTGGTCCAGACCATGCGCGAAACCGATGATCTGTTGAAAACCTTCAACGCGCTCTTGCTGATCGGCGAGGCGGAATCCGGCCTTGACCGCTCCAGGCTTGAATGGGTCGATCTGTCGGTCTGTCTTGGCGATGTGGTTGAGTTGTACGAACCCGCCGCAGAAGAATCCGGCCTGACGATGGTGAGCGATATCAAACCCGGTCTCGGTGTGCGCGGCAATCCGAACCTGATCTCGCAGGCGATCGTCAACCTGCTCGACAATGCCCTCAAGTACACGCCTGAAAACGGATCCGTGCGGATCACGGCCGGGTTGGGAGACGGGGGTGCGCCGTATGTTGTGGTCGCCGACAGCGGCCCTGGTATTCCGGATGAAGACCGGGAACGTGTGCTGGACCGGTTCGTGCGTCTGGAAGGCAGCCGGTCATCGCCCGGCAGTGGCCTCGGTCTCTCGCTGGTCGCCGCCGTCGCCAAGCTGCATCAGGCTGTGCTCAGCCTTGATGACAATCATCCGGGGCTTATCGTTCGTCTGCAGTTTCCGCCAACTGCAGAGCCCGCATCTTCTTCAAATGTTGTTCGCGGAATGCCAGGAAGACAGCGCCGGCGATAATGATTGCCGCGCCCAGCAGGCTGATCGGTTTCGGAATGACGCCAAACAGGCCGAAGTCATAAGCCGCTGCGAACACCAGCGTGGTATAGAAAAACGGCACCGTGAAACTTGCGTCCGCCGATTTCATCGCCTGAATGAAACACGTTTGCGCGACCACCATGATCAGGCCGAGCATAATCAGCAGGCCCCACTGTTGCGCTGTCGGGTTCACCCAGATGAAGGTTGCCGCACTGAGCGAAATCGTCGCGCCAAAGGCATTGTTGATGAACAGGATGCGGATCGCAGGCTCGCTGTTGCTGAGCCGCTTGATGACGACCATTTCAAGGCCGATCAGGACGGCGGCGGCAAGGGCCAGCAGGGCCACGAGCTGAAAGGCGTCGGAGCCGGGCCGGATCAGGATCAGCGCGCCGACGATGGAAATGGCGGCCGCAGACCAGCGCACCGGACCGACTTTCTCACCCAGAAACGGAATGGCAAAAATCATGGTGGCGATCGGGCTTAAAAAGCTGATGGCGGTGGCTTCGGCCAGCGGCATCTGTGCAGCCGCGGCGAACGTACAACTGACACCGAGCCAGCCCAGCGTGGATCTGAGAAAGTGCCAGCGGTAGGGCGCGCCCCTGAATTGCAGTTTCATGAACGGCGCGATGACGAGCAATGCGGAAAACGCGAACACGAACCGGCCGGCACTGACCTGCAATGGATGCAGCGGTGGTCCGAACAGATCGTTGCCGAGCAGCTTGGCAAGCATCGAGGTTCCGGCCAGCAGCGCTGCTGCCACCAATGAAAACAGCACGCCGCGGAGCAAGCGGGCTGGAACGGCGACCGGTTCCGGTATCACGGTGATCAGTCTCCGGAAATGGAAATGCAGACTTTGCCGAAGTGGGTTGCGGATTGCAGATGACGGTAGGCGTCTGCGGCCTCGTCAAAGGTGAAGACCTTGTCGATGACCGGTTTCATTTTACTGTTGTCGATGGCCTTGCACATTTGCCGCATGGCATCGAGCGGGCCGACGGTCACACCCTGCAGGCGGACATCACGGCTGATGATATAGGGCAGCAAGACGTTGCCGGTGGTGGCACCCGACAACACCCCGATCAGGCTGAGCGTGCCGCCCGGTCGGACCGCGATCAGCGATTGCTGCACGAGCCGATCGAGATCAGTGATGACGACATTGTCGACGCCGTCGACAGCGATGTACCTGCCAGCGAGACGAATGTGGCATTTGTAATGCCGTGATCGGCACCAAGTTCGCGTGCCCGCGCCAGCTTTTCATCCGATGAAGAGGTGATGGCGACGCGTGCACCCACAAGCTTGGCGAATTGCAGGGCAAACAGCGAAACCCCGCCGGTGCCCTGTGTCAGTATGGCATCCCCGGGTTCGGCGCGGCCCAGCCGGACAATGGCCGACCATGCCGTCAGGCCGGCGCAGGTGAGGCTGGCCGCTTCGGCGTCGCTCAGATGCGCAGGGGTCGGCACGATTCCGCCAACAGACATCACGCGGTATTCCTGCAACATGCCGTCAACGGCACGCCCGGTATCGCTTTCCATGGCGCGTTCCGTCGCGGTGCCGGCCGGCCAGTCCTGAAAGAAACAGGCGGTGACCCGGTCGCCCTCGGCGAATTGATCGACGCCCGGACCCAGTGCGGCAATCCGACCGGCGCCATCCGAAAGCGGCACGAGATCGGCTTGTTTCTGTCTTGAGCGGTATCCGCCCTTGGCAATCAGCAGGTCGCGAAAGTTCAGGGATGCGGCACCCATTTTGACCAGCACCTGGCCCGAACCGGGCTTGGGCATCGGTCGTTCAACGATGTGCAGGGCGTCAGGCCCGTCGGGTGTCTTGAAGACCTGTGCGCGCATAAATCATCCCCTCAATATCCAGGGCCCTATAATCCCAGCCGGGGGCGGAAAGGCAACGGCCAATACACAAAAAAACAGAGACCCGTGTGGGTCTCTGGAGATAACTCGGGAAAAGGGTCGAGCCTGATTGGCGGTCAGGAAAAGAAGCCTTTTGACTCTGTACTCGGGCAGGCTGCCTGCATCAGCGTGGCACCGTGATGGTGCAGGTTGATCCAGATCCGGTCATTGCCCTGCAGCCAGTCATAAACCCAGGCCCCCTTCGGCGGGCAGGCCAGCTTGACGAAAGAATAACGGACCCGTTCGCTGCGCGTGCGGATCACCTCGGCGTGGTCAAAGCGCGGCACATGCACATCAATAACCAGATTCATATCTTTCGAGATATAGATTTTGGTGGCCTTCCAGCCCTGACGGGGCGGGTTCTCGTCGATGTAGTTTTTGATGGCGACGGCAGCAACTTCAAGCGCGTCTTCCTGCGACATGTCTTCGGCATAGAAGGTCAGGGTCGCCAGCACGGCACCCGGAATCATCAGGGTGATCAGCAAGCTTGTGAAGAACCAGCGTTTCGATGAGATAATATCTGAGAACCACATTGTTTCATTCCTTTCCCTTCGGTAGCTCCGCTGCCTCCAGGTTGTCAAACCGTTTGAGGCCGGTGGCTTTGCGTCTCGCCGTCGCCGGCGATTTGCCTGTTCGTGGGCCCGAAGACGCATGCGATCTCGAACCTTGATGAGCTATATATAGCCTGCTCAGCGGATTCTGGCTGTGCGCCCGATCACATGCTTAGAAAATATTGTAGATCGTAATCTATTGATATCACTTGAAAATAGATAAATCAAAAAGTCGAAATCGAAAAAAGTATCGTTAAATAAGTGTAAAGGCCGAGCAACTAGACCTTGTGCAGGACATTTGCCAGCCTGCGGACCAGTTCTGCCGCTTCTTCCGTATCATTGCATAGATACGGGCTGACCCTGAGTCCGCCGCCTCTGGAACTGATGTGCACGTTCCGGGCGTGTAATCGGGTCAGAATATCAGCGGGGAACCCGCCTTCCCGGCGCAGGCCCAGAATATGCGGGCTCTGGAACTGTGGTGCCGCAATCTGAAGACCCATCGAGCGGGCGCCTTCTGCGATGATGTCGACCAGCGGGGCCAGATAGGCAGCGATCCTTGGCGGTTGCCATTCTTCAATCTGCTGCAAGGCGACCTGGATCATCGGCAGGATAATCAGGTTGAGGAATTCCCCCGCATCATAGCGCCGGGCACCTTTGGTGAAACCGGCAGGATAGCCGAGGCCGCCGGTGATGCTGTCGACACCGCCATGATTGAACAGATGATCTTCGAGCGGCATGCCGTCCTGATGCGCCGGTGACGCATACATGAAGGACAGGCCATAAGGGCCCAGCAGCCATTTGTAGGCAGCACACACCAGATAGTCCGCATGGATCACGTTCACATCGATCGGTAACGCGCCGACCCATTGTGTTGCATCGACGACAAAGGTTGCGCCGACGGCTTTCAGGGCGGCACCGATTTTCCCGAGATCAAGGCGGACCCCGTCGGTCCAGTGGCAGGGCGGCAGGGCCGCGATCGAGACGGTATCGTCGATCTGCTCCAGGACAGCGCGGGTCCAGTCGTTGTCGGCCGGCCAGGCGATCATGGTGCACTTCGCCCCGGTGCGTGCAGCCAGTTGCTGCCAGGCATAGACGTTGGATGGGAATTGTCCGTCCAGCATCAGGATCCGCGAGCCCGCCTTCGGGTTCAGGTTTTTAGCCGCCGTGGCGATGCCGTACGACGCCGCCGGATGAATGGCGATGTCATCACCGGTGGCGCCGATCAGGGCGGCAAAGCGGCTGCGGATGTCATCGGCCTGAACATAGCGGGCCGGCTCGTCGATGGCCCACGGTCGCGCCTTGGCGGCAGCGCCGATCCGGCCGGCTTCAACCGATGCCTTGAGGATGGCGGATTTGGACGCGGCGTTGAAGTACAGCACATCGTCGTCCATATCGAACAGGTGTCGCTGGCAGGTCAGGGCCGGGAGTGTCTGGTTCATGTCTGCAGTTATGCAGGTCCAATGCCCGGAATCAATGGCTTCGATCTGTCGTTTGTGGATGATCCGTCTATAATGGCCCGATGACGAAGCGACGCGAACCACCAAAGCGGACAAACGATGCCGGCGAACCGCGCCGGATCGGTGTCGAAATAGAATTCGGCGGCCTTGATCTGCAAGCGGCGGCAAGCCTCGTGCAAAGGGTTTTCGGCGGCAGCATCAAAGAGGAAAATCCGCACAAGCTTGTTGTCGCAGATACAGAGATTGGTGATTTCGGGATCGAGCTGGATACCCAGCTGGCACAGCCGAAAAGTGAGGATGGCGAAACCGAGCGTCAGGTCCGCAAGCTGATCGGTGATCTGTCGACATCGTTCGTGCCCACTGAAATTGTTGGCCCGCCTGCGCCGCTCGGTTCGCTCGATCAATTTGACACGCTGGTTGATGCGCTCAGGCAGGCCGGTGCTGAAGGCACGGCCGACGGCGCCAGCTATGCATTCGGTTTGCAGCTTAACCCTGAGGTGGCGTCATTACAGCCAGCCGACATTCTTGCCACATTGCAGGCATATGTTCTGATGTCACCCTTGTTGCGTCGACGCATCGATGTTGATCCGATGCGTCGGATATTGCCGTATATCGATCCGTTTCCGCTCGCATATATCCGAAAAATACTCAGGGGCGACTACGCGCCTGATATCAGCGCGCTGATTGATGACTATATCGCGGATAACCCGACCAGAAACCGCGAGCTGGACATGCTGCCCTTGTTCGCACATCTCGACGAAGACAGGGTTCGGCGACAATTGGACGATCCGTTGATCAAATCGCGACCGACCTATCACTACCGGCTCCCCGATACGAATTTTAACAAATCCGGATGGGGGGCTGTCGAGGAATGGAACCGCTGGGTCATTGTCGAGCGGTTGGCGGCAAACCCGGAAAGGCTGGCGCGACTGGCCGAGTTGTTTCTGCAACGCAACCCCGAGGATTTTCAGGAACGCCTTGCCCTGGCGCTCAGGGACTGGCTGGGCGAGGTTATCTGATCACGTCGGAAGCGGTCGCGTCCTGCACGGATTTGCGGTGCTTTTGATGTTCCCGGATCGTGATGTAGGCGGTCGAGGCAAATATCAGTGCGCCCCCGAGCCACACGAAGAGATCCGGTACTTCGGCGAAAAACAGATAGCCGGTGATCGACACCCAAACCAGCCTGACAAAATCAAACGGCATGGCGACATGGGTCTCGGCGTGTTTCAGCGCCTGAGCGACACAGAGCTGGCCGCACCCCCCAAGCAGACCCAGCATTAACAGCCAGCCCATGTCCATATAGCTCGGCCAGGACCAGACGAAGATTGCCGGGACCAGCGCCAGCGGCGCCATCACGAGCGACATGTAGGTGGTGATCGTGACCGAGGATTCGGTCCGGCTCAGGCTTTTGATGATAATCACGCAAGCGCCCCAGAATACGGCGGCGATCAGCACCAGCAGGCTACCGGTGCCGATTTCGGCGAATCCCGGTCGCAACACGATCAACGTGCCCACGAACCCGGCGATAATGGCGGCAACCCTGCGCCAGCCGAGCCGCTCCTTCAAAATCAGCACGGCCAGAAGGGTGGCGAACAGGGGCGCGGAAAAGGACAGGGCGGTCACATCAGCGAGCGGGGACAGGCTCAAGGCTGTGAAAAAACACAGCATGGCGGCAAAATTGAGGACCCCGCGCAGGATCAGCATGCCGATCCGGTCGGTTTTCAGCGGCGATGCACCCTTTTTGAAGAAAAACGGCAAAACAACGATCAGCGCAAAGAAAAGACGAAAGAAAACAACAACAAAGGGATGAACGGTCGAAGAGACGTGATGAATGGTGGTGTGCATCAAGGCCAGACACAGCGTCGAGGCGAGCATCCATAAAATACCGCGAAGATTGTTGTTGAGTGCGGTTACATCCTTGGATGAGGGGGCCTGGGTGATGGTTTCACCGGCTTTTTGGTCGGGCATGTAAATTCCTCTTCAGGCCTTGTCGGAGCATAATCAACCTCCGACGTGATGCAAGCGAACGGAAAAGCCTGTTTTATTAAGCCGGAAAATCGTTCTTTCACCGTTGACAGCCCATGGTGCGAACCGTATGTTCCGCCCGCTTGTGTCTCCCGGATGGTCCGGACGAGACCGTTGTTAAGTATTGCCGAGGATCGGGTTATGAAAGTCAGAAACTCGTTGAAGTCGGCCAAGCTGCGTGAAAAAGGCTGCCGAGTTGTGCGCCGTCGTGGCCGGGTCTACGTCATCAACAAACGCAACCCGCGTTTCAAAGCCCGTCAAGGCTGATTGCCGGGGCTGATCCGCTTTCAAGCGATCTTCTGGCCGCGCCCATGCGGACATGGGCGCGGTTTTCGTTTGTCTGGACTACCTGCTTCGTTGTGTTTCAGGTTAATACCCGCCCATAGCGCATTAGCGCCCTTCCAGCATTGATATCGTGACAATTATTCCGTATGCGGCGAATTGCCCCTGACGGCGCTGTCCTGTAGCTTCCTGTGATCTGGTCGCAAACGAGCGCCGGGTACCCCTATCAGGAGAATACGCATGAACACCGCTCAGCCGAATGGGACGACAGGCGGCACCATACCCTGGCGCACGCCGCTTGTGGTGCTGATCGCGGGTGCCATTGTGGTTCTGCTCGTCTTCGGATTGCGTGCCAGTTTTGCGCTGTTCTTGAAGCCGATGAGCCTTGATCTGGGCTGGGGCCGTGAAGTTTTTGCGCTGGCCATGGCGACGCAGAACCTGATGTGGGGTGTGGCGCAGCCGTTTGCCAGCGCCATTGCCGAGAAATGGGGCGCCGGCCGGGTCATCGCTGCGGGCGGTATCATGTATGGTGCCGGGATCTATCTGATGGCCCATGCCACCGATCCGCTGACGCTGAACCTGAGCGCCGGGGTGCTGCTCGGGATGGCGCAGGCGGGGGGTGGTCTTGCCGTGGTTCTGGGCTCGGTCGGGCGGATTCTGCCGGCCAACCGGCGCACTTTCGGGCTTGGCGTGATCACGGCTGCAGGTGCTGCCGGTCAATTTACAATCGTTCCGTTCGGCCAGATGCTGCTGTCGAACGGCATCGAGTGGCTACCGGCGTTGCTGATCCTCGCCAGCAGTGCCGTCATTATCGTGCTGTGCGGAATCCCGCTGGCCGGCAAGCCGGATATCCGTGGCGCTGCAACAACTGTCATCACCGCCGACCCGGGGCTGTCGGCAGCCCTCAGGCAGGCGGCAAATCACCGTGGGTACTGGCTGTTGACGTTGGGCTTCTTTGTTTGCGGCTTTCACGTTGCGTTCGTCGGCGTGCACCTGCCGGCATATCTGACCGACGTCGGCATGTCAGGGGATTGGGGCGCCTGGTCGCTGGCGCTGATCGGCCTGTTCAACGTCATCGGCAGTTTCGTGGCCGGGATGCTCGGCGACAAATACCGCAAGAAAAACCTGTTATCGATCTTGTATCTGCTGCGCTCGCTGGTGATCGTGGTGTTTATCATGATGCCGGTAACGCCGGTCTCGGTTATGCTGTTCTCGGCCTCGTTGGGCCTTTTATGGCTATCCACGGTGCCGCTGACGTCTGGTCTGGTGGCGCAGATGTTCGGCACCCGCTACATGGGGACGCTGTTCGGGATTGTCTTCCTCAACCATCAGATCGGCAGCTTTCTGGGTGTCTGGCTGGGCGGCTACTTCTTTGATACGACGGGGTCATATATGCCGGTCTGGTGGGCCGGTGTCGCGCTCGGGATCATCGCCGCATTGGTGCATTGGCCGATCAGAGATGAAGAGCCCGCTGCCCAGCCCCGTACGGCTTGAACCTGCCGGGTGACGTTCAGGCGTTGACGTGGCAGACTGGTATCCCAAAAATACAGTATAATCCTGCAAGAGGGAAACTGCCCCGATGTTGATGCCGAAACCTGATCAGTCCGTGATTGACCGCCGTGCCGAACTGGCGGCGGCGTTGCGCGACATTGTGCCGGGTGAAGGCGTCATCGACAGCGACGAAGAACTGCGCGCCTTCGATTGTGACGGGCTTATGGCCTACAAACAGGTGCCGCTGATCGTCGTCTTGCCGGAAACCACGCAGCAGGTTTCGGCCATCCTCAGCTTCTGTCATGCCAATAACGTCAAGATCGTTCCCAGAGGGGCCGGCACAGGCCTTTCCGGCGGTGCGATGCCGCTGGCCGATGCGATCACGCTCGGGCTGTCGAAGTTCAAGAAAATTCTCGATATCGATTTTGAAAACCGCTGCGTCGTGACCCAGCCCGGCGTCACCAATCTGGGCATTACCCAGGCGGTTGAGCATGCCGGATTTTACTATGCCCCCGATCCCTCGTCACAGATCGCGTGCTCGATTGGCGGCAATGTCGCTGAGAACTCGGGCGGCGTGCATTGTCTCAAATACGGGCTGACCACCAACAATATTCTCGGAGTCGAGATGGTCCTGATGAGCGGTGAGGTTATCCGCCTCGGTGGCAAGCATCTGGATTCCGGCGGCATGGACCTGCTGGGTGTGATCACCGGCTCGGAAGGCCTGCTCGGCGTCATCACCGAAGTCACGGTCAGAATTCTCAAGAAACCGGAAACCGCGCGCGCCCTGCTGATCGGCTTTCCGACCATGGTTGATGCCGGGAACTGCGTTGCCGACGTGATTGCAGCCGGGATCATTCCGGGTGGTATGGAACTGATGGACAAGCGAACCGTCCACGCCACCGAGGATTTCGTCCATGCCGGCTACCCGCTTGATGTCGAAGGCCTGATGATTGTCGAGTTGGATGGACCGGAAGCCGAAGTGGCCTATCTGGTTGAGCGGGTTGAGGCCATCGCCCGCGCCGCCAACGCCAGCACCGTACGTATTTCCGAAAGCGAGGAAGAGCGGCTCAGGTTCTGGTCCGGTCGCAAGAACGCGTTCCCGGCAATCGGCCGCATCTCGCCCGATTACATCTGCGTCGATGGCACCATCCCCAGAAAGAAGCTGGCCGAAGTGCTGAGGCGCATGGCGGTGATTTCCGATAAGCACGGGCTCAGGGTCGCCAACGTTTTTCATGCCGGTGACGGCAACCTGCACCCGCTGGTGCTGTTCGATGCCAATCAGCCGGGCGAGCTTGAGCGCGCCGAAGCCGTGTGCAGCGATATCCTGAAGCTCTGCGTTGAGGTCGGCGGCGTGCTCAGCGGTGAACATGGTATCGGCGTCGAGAAACGCGACCTGATGGGCACGATGTTCACAGAAGACGACCTGAAGCAGCAGCAGCGGGTCAAATGCGCTTTTGATCCGGGCCATCTGCTGAACCCGGGCAAGGTTTATCCGGAACTGCATCGCTGTGCCGAGTTGGGCAAGATGCACGTGCATCACGGCAAATTGCCATTCCCCGATATTCCGAGATTCTGAGCCGGGACGATGAGCCAAACACTCAAACCTGAAAACGATGTGCAACTGCTGGAAGCGATCCAGTGGGCGGTCGCGGAAAAAACGCCGCTTGAAATCCTAGCCGGCGGCAGCAAGCGCGGGTTGGGCCGACCGATGCAGACGGCGGCGACGCTTGACGTTTCCGCGTTGTCCAAAATTTCAGTTTACGAACCTGCCGAACTTTATATGACGGCCCAGGCGGCAGCGCCGATGCGGGACATCAACAAGGCACTGTCCGATGCCGGTCAGCAGCTTTCGTTCGAGCCGCCCGATCTCGGACCGTTGCTTGGCACGGAAAAGGATGGCGGCACCATCGGCGGCATCGTGGCGGCCAATCTGGCCGGACCCCGACGCATCAAGGAAGGGGCGGCGCGCGACCATGTGCTTGGCTTCAACGCCGTGTCGGGCCGGGGCGAGGTTTTCAAATCAGGCGGTACCGTCGTCAAGAACGTCAGCGGTTTCGATCTGTCGAAGCTGATGGCCGGATCGTTCGGCACGCTGGCGGTGATGGCGTCGCTGACGATGAAGGTACTGCCGGCACCGGAAAAAATCCGCACCCTGCTGATCCGCTGGCCATCCGACGGGGTATATGATCATGGTGCCATGAAGGCGATGTCGAAGGCACTGGGCAGTCCGCACGATGTTTCAGGCGCAGCGCATCTGCCCGCCATCACGGCGGCAGGGTCGAAAGTCGATTATGTCGCTGAAAGCGGCGGCGGGGTCACGGCACTGCGGCTCGAAGGACCGGCACCTTCGGTCACGCACCGCATCGAAGCGCTGACCCGGGAGCTGCAAAGCTTCGCTGAAATCGAGGAACTGCATACCGAAAACTCGAAAACCCTGTGGCGCGAGATCCGCGACGTGCAACCGTTCGTCGGGCGTAGTGATTTGCCCTATGTGTGGCGTCTTTCGGTGCCGCCTGCGTCGGGGGCAAGGATCGCACTGTTCATTCTGGAATCCCTGGAGGGCGAGATTTTTTATGATTGGGGCGGCGGCCTGATCTGGCTTGGTCTGGCCCCTGTGGTCAATGCCGGGGCCGAGGTTATTCACGCCGCGCTGGCGGAATGCGGTGGCCATGCGACTCTGGTTCGTGCCCCGGCAGAGGTTCGCGGTTCGGTGCCGGTGATGCAGCCGCTGCAGCCGACCGAGATGATGATCAGCCGCAATATCAAGGAAGGTTTTGATCCGAACGGCATTCTCAACCCCGGCCGTATGTACGCGGGGATTTGAAGGAAATCATGCAGACGAATTTTTCCATCGCCCAGCTTGCCGATCCCGATGTCGCATCTTCCAACGATATCCTTCGGAAGTGCGTACACTGCGGTTTCTGTACGGCAACCTGTCCGACCTATGTCATCCGTGGCGATGAACTGGACAGTCCCAGGGGCCGCATTTATCTGATGAAGCAGGCGTTCGAGGATGGCGGACCGGCAACGGCGAAGCTGGCCCGGCATCTGGATCGGTGCCTGTCGTGCCTGTCGTGCATGACGACCTGTCCGGCCAGTGTGGATTACATGCATCTGGTCGATCATGGTCGCGCCTTTGTCGCCGAGACGTATGTCCGACCGTTGCCCGAGCGGGTGCTCAGACGTCTGCTGGCCATCGTCCTGCCGTATCCGTCGATATTTCGCCTGTCATTGCTGGGGGCCTGGCTCGGCCGTCCGTTTGCCCGGATGATGCCGGCCAGACTGCGGGCCATGCTGGAACTCGCACCCCGCCGGATCAACCAGCCGAGCGCGGTTGATGCGGCTCAGGTCTGCCGCCCCGA
The DNA here is from genome assembly GCA_965284225.1 of uncultured Rhodospirillales bacterium. Lineage (GTDB taxonomy): Bacteria > Pseudomonadota > Alphaproteobacteria > Rhodospirillales > Casp-alpha2 > UBA4479. The sequence goes on along the minus strand of CBDIRN010000001.1, from coordinate 896,350 downwards.
AGGTGCGACCCGGATGCGCGTTGCTCTGCTCAGCGGCTGCGCCCAGCAGGTGCTGCGGCCATCCATCAACGAAGCCACGGTCAGGCTGCTGACCCGGCTTGGCTGTGAAGTGGTGATTGCTGAAAACATGGGCTGCTGCGGCGCGCTGGTGCACCATATGGGACTGGAACAACAAAGCCATCAGGCGGCCAAGCGAAACATCGCCGCATGGGAACAGGCCGAACAGAAGCACGGCACGATCGATTATGTTGTCATCAATGCATCCGGCTGCGGCACCACGGTCAAGGATTACGGCTGGATGCTCAGGAACGATGCCGACTGGGCAGAGCGGGCGGCGGGTATTGCTGCGAAAACAAGGGACGTCACCGAAGTCCTGCTGGAACTCGGGCTCGGAAAACTCACAGATGCACCAAGGCCTAAACTGGCTTATCATTCCGCATGTTCGATGCAGCATGGCCAGCAATTGAAATCGGAACCGGTGCAATTGCTTCAGGCTGCCGGGTTCAGTGTGACGCAGCCCGCCGAGTCGCATCTATGTTGCGGTTCAGCCGGGACGTATAACATTATGCAACCGGCATGGGCGACAGAGCTCAGGGACCGCAAGGTCAGCAATCTGCGTGCGCTCAAGGTCGATTGTGTGGCGACCGGTAATATCGGTTGTCAGGCACAGATTTCCGCAGGGATGGGCAAAAACGACGATCCGCCTGTGCTGCATACCGTTGAGTTGCTGGACTGGGTCACGGGCGGACCAAAGCCGGAAAGCCTCGACGTAAAATGATTTGATGTAATAGGGTCTCGGGCATGTCGGGAAGTCGCGCATCGGCAGGCGAAAGAGTTTTTACCCGGTTTGCTCAGCAAGTCGTCCTTGTACCCATTTTTTTATGCCTTCTGCTACTCGTTGGTACTCTCGGCGTCTGGCAGGAAATAAAAAAACATTATCGTTCGCAGCAAATCGTTGAAGCGAAAGAGCATCTGGAATTCGTGGTTGCCCACCTTGCCGCACATATGGAAGTGCGGCTGGTTCTGGCGGATCTGATCCTTCAGGAGTGGCAGGACCATAATTCCCATACCCGCGAAGATTTTCAGGTAATCGTGGGACCGAAGCTGCAACGGTTCAAGGATATCCAGGCGGTAAACTGGGTTGATAAAGACGGCATCATCCGCTGGGTCAACCCGGTTGAGGGGAACGAGCAGGCGCTGGGGCTCAATCTCAAGAAGCATCCGGTGGCGAGCAAGGCATTGAACGATGCTGCACTCCTCGGCACCCTGCAGGTATCCGCCCCTCTTGATCTGGCTCAGGGGGGCCGGGGTTTTGTTGTCTATATCCCGTATCGGCAGAGCGGCGCGCTTCAGGGCTTCATCAATATAGTCTTTCGTGTCGAAACACTGATTGCGAACGCTTTGCCGAGCGAGAAACGCATTCTTTATGATCTGCACATTTCCGATGCAGGCAGCCCGATATTTTCACGGCACACTGATGCTCATCTGGGGCAGTCGAATAAAAAATCGTTCACTGTCGCCAATAGAAACTGGTCCGTCGAAGTCGCGCTGAACAAACAGTTACAGGATAAATTTAGAAACCAAAACGACACTGTTTTCCTGCTGCTCGGGTTGTTCATTTCGGGCGCATTGCCGCTGATGCTTTCCCTGATCATGCGCCGCCATGTGCAGCTTCGACAGAGCGAACGACGCTTCGCCGATTTTGCCGACATCAGTTCCGACTGGTTCTGGGAAACCGATGACCAGTTGCGTTTCTCTTTCTTTTCATCCCGCTTCGAAGAGGTTTCAGGCGTTCCGCCTGACCAACTGCTCGGCAAGACCAGAGAAGAAGTCGGCGCGCCGGATTCCGATCCGGTACAATTTCATATACTGCTGGAGAACATGCGGGACAGATTGCCGTTTCGTGATTTTGAACATACCCGACAAAGGCCGGACGGCACGCTCGCCTTTCTGTCGATCAGCGGCAGACCGATATTCGATGAAGACGGTGTTTTTATCGGATATCGGGGTGTCGGCAGAGATATTTCCGGTCGCAAGAAGGATCAGAAAACGCTCAATGATGCGTTGCGGGCCTCTGAGCAGGCGAACAGGGCCAAGTCCGAATTTCTGGCGACAATGAGCCATGAATTCCGCACCCCGCTGAACGCGATTATCGGGTTCAGTGAAATGTTGCGAGAAGAATACTTTGGCCCGCTCGGCTCTAAAACCTACAAGGATTATTCAGCCGATATCCATAACAGCGGCAGGCATATGCTCGATCTGGTCAACGATATCCTGGATTTTTCCGCGATCGAGGCCAGCAAGCGCCCCATGCATATGGAAAATTTTCAACTGGCCGGGGTCCTGAATGACGGGCTCAGAAGTGTCGAAGCCCAAATGCGGAACAAAGACCTGACGCTTGAATATGATGTCCCGGTTAATCTGCCGGATATGCATGCCGACAAGCGCTCGGTCTATCAGATCATTCTCAATCTGTTATCGAATGCGGTTAAATTCACGGATAAAGGCGGGAGCATCACCGTCAATGCCTCGGTTTCCGATACGGAATTCTCCATCACAATATCCGACACCGGGATTGGGATCGTTGCTGATAAGCTGGCTACCATCACCGAGCCGTTTTCACAGTCTCATACCGATCCGCACCTTGCCGGCACCGGCACCGGACTGGGCCTGACGATCGTCAAATCTCTGGTTGATGCCCATAGCGGCAAAATGCACATCAAAAGCGAACGCGGGGTCGGCACGTCAATCCGGATCACATTTCCCCGCAGACATGATGCGACGGGGGAGCCTGATCTGCGTACGGACGCCGCACCCGGATCAAGCAAATGACCAGACACCTGAAAAGATTTTTTACGCGTCTCCTTTTCGCAGGATTGCTGCTGACGGCCCTGCCTGGAATGGCCGACCAGACCAGCCCGATGCTCGACGAACTGTTCTCGCAATTGAAGCGGGAAGCGAGCCCGGAAGAGGTTGCCCAGATTGAACAGAAGATCTGGAAGGTTTGGGGCTTCGCAGAAAATACCAAAGCTCATGCTCCGTTCGCCAAGGGCGTGGTGTCGATGAGTGCGGGTTCCCTGCGCGATGCCTACGGGTATTTCCGGGATGTTACGTCGATTGCGCCTGAGTTCGCGGAAGGCTGGAACAAACTGGCGACGGTGGAATTCTACCTTGGGGAATATGAGGCTTCGGTTCGTAATATCCAGCGAACCCTGGTATTGGAACCGCGCCACTTCGGCGCGCTGTCCGGGTTGGCGCTGATTTATGAAGCGACAGGGCAGCCGGCTCAGGCTCTTGATGTGCTTAATCAGGTCAAGGAAATCTATCCATCCATGCCGGGCATCGATACGCGTATGCAGATGCTGCAAGATGCAATTGCCGCAAAGAAAATTTAAGGGCCGTTCGTGGTCACAGGGGCGGGTCATTCTCGGCATCGGCACGGGATTTCTCGCGGCGGGTTTTGTCATCCCTGAGAAAGCCCAGAATGCGGAGCGCACCGGCAAACGTGAAAGCCGCCATTCCGAGCAATGCCGCCAGCAGCATAAAGCCGGGATCCGGTGGCGTTTTGTCCGGAAACAGGTTTGGATACAGATAATACAGCCCGACAAACGCGAGCGGCCAGATCACGGCTGCAATCAGATAAAGCATCTCTCAGTCATACCATGTTATCCGGCCATGTCATCCGGCCATGTCATCCGGCCATGTCATCCGGCTTTGCGGAATCCTCAGTGAGGTCTTAAATTGAAGAATATACGGAGGCTCGAAGATGATTACTGCTGAAAAAAGCCGCTTTGACGATCAATTGTTCGATGTGTTGCGCCAGATTGTCGGTGATCGCGTGACGACGACCGAAGCCATTCGCGAACAGCATGGCAGGGACGAATCGTTTCATCCGTCGGTGCCGCCTGATGCCGTCGTCTTCGCCCGTTCAACCGATGAGGTGGCGCGTGTCGTCACCGCCTGTGCGGCGCGTGGCGTGCCGATTATCCCGTTCGGCACCGGGACCTCGCTCGAAGGTCATGTCGCCGCGCTCAAAGGCGGCGTCTGCATTGATGTCTCGCAAATGAATGAAGTGCTGGCGGTGAACGCCGAAGACCTTGATTGCCGCGTGCAGCCGGGTGTCACCCGCAAGCAGCTGAACGAATATCTGCGTGATACCGGCCTGTTCTTTCCGATCGATCCCGGTGCCGATGCCTCGCTCGGCGGCATGACGGCAACCCGGGCATCCGGCACCAATGCCGTGCGCTACGGCACGATGCGTGAAAATGTGCTGTCGCTGGAAGTGGTGATGGCCGACGGTCGCATCATCCGCACGGCGCGACGCTCAAAGAAATCAGCAGCCGGTTATGATCTGACCCGCCTGTTCATCGGCTCCGAAGGCACGCTTGGCGTCATCACCGAAGTCACGGTCAAGCTGTACGGTATTCCCGAAGCGATCTCGTCAGCGGTATGTGCCTTCCCGACCATGGAAAACGCCGTCAACACGGTGATCGAAACCATCCAGTCAGGCATTCCCGTTGCCCGCATCGAACTGCTTGATGATGTGCAGATGGATGCCTGTAACCGCTATTCCGGCCTCGATTATCCCTGTCAGCCGACGTTGTTCTTTGAATTTCACGGCACCGACAAGGGTGTCGTTGAACAGGTCGAACAGGTTCAGGCGATCGCATCCGAATATGGTGCGTCGGCATTCAAGTGGGCTAGCAAGGCGGAAGAACGCTCGAAACTCTGGCAGGCGCGGCATGATGCCTATTACGCCGGGATCGCGTTGCGCCCGGGGGCCAAGGGGATCGCCACTGATGTCTGCGTGCCGATTTCCAGGCTCGCCCAATGCATCCTGGAAACCCAGGCCGATATTGCCGAAAGCGGTCTGACCGCGCCGATCGTCGGCCATGTCGGTGACGGTAACTTCCATCTGGTCATCGTCATCAATCCCGATGATGCCGACGAGATGGCGAGAGCCGACGATCTCAACAATCGCCTCGTCATGCGCGCGCTGGCGATGGACGGCACCTGTACCGGCGAGCATGGCGTGGGCTATGGCAAGATCGGTTTCCTGGAAGCGGAACATGGCGAAGCCCTGTCGGTGATGCGTGACATCAAGCGTGCACTTGATCCCGGCAATATAATGAACCCCGGTAAAATCATCCGTTTATAGGACGCATGGAATGACTGATCCCAGGACGCTTATGCGTCAGCTTGCCGACGCCGCCATTCAGGCTGCCAACCCGCGTATCCGTGTGCCAGCCATCCTGCCCGAAGCGCCAACCAAAGCAATCGTCGTCGGTGCCGGCAAGGCCTCGGCAGCAATGGCCCGGGCGCTGGAAGAAACGTGGCCTGATACCGATCTCAGCGGCATCGTGGTGACGCGGTATGGCTATGAGGTTGCCTGCGAGCGGATCGAGATCGTTACTGCCGCGCACCCGGTCCCGGACGCGGCGGGCCGTGAGGCGGCACTGCGCATTCTTGAAATGGTGCGCGGGGCCGACAAGGACGTTCTGGTCATCGCCTTGATGTCGGGCGGCGGCTCTGCCCTGCTGACGGCTCCGGCAGAAGGGATCAGCTTTGAAGACAAGCAGACGGTCAACAAACTGCTTTTGCGTTCGGGCGCGGACATCGGCGAGATGAATACGCTCAGGAAGCATATCTCGGCGATCAAAGGCGGTCGGTTGGCGGCGGCAGCGTATCCGGCAAAAGTCCTCAGCATCCTGATTTCAGATGTGCCCGGCGATGACCCGGCGGTGATCGGGTCCGGACCGACGGTACCCGATCCGACGACATTTGCCGACGCGCTGGCGGTTGCTGCCAAATACAAGATGGACCTGCCTGAAAGCGTGCGCCGGCATCTTGAGGCGGGGGCCGACGAGACGCCGAAGCCGGGCTCAAAGATTTTTACCGGCAGCGATCTGGTGTTTGCCGCGAAGCCTGACAAAAGTATCGCCGCCGCCGCCGACGTTGCCCGCAAAGCCGGTTTCACCGTTGTTGATCTGGGCGACCGGGTTGAGGGCGAGGCACGCGACGTGGGCGCGGCCCATGCCGAAATGGCGCTGGCCTGCCAGGCCGGCAGGGGTCCGGCAACGGCACCTTGTGTCATTCTTTCCGGCGGCGAGACCACGGTCACCATGAAGGGGCAGGGCCGCGGCGGTCGAAACACGGAATATCTGCTGGGTGTCGCCGATCGTCTTGGCGGGGCTGCCGGCATTTACGCGGTGGCCATCGATACGGACGGCGTTGACGGCAGTGAAGACAATGCCGGTGCCTTTATTGACCCGACCACCATAAGCAGGGCCCGAGACAGCGGTTTGACGCTGGCGCAGGCATTGGCAAACAACGACGCCTATTCATTGTTTTCGAATATCGGCGATTTGCTGGTGACCGGGCCGACGTTCACAAATGTGAACGATTTCCGAGCAGTCATTGTCACCGAACCGTGACCTGAATGTGATAGCCCGTTGTTTGCCGCGAGCAGCCTGATTGATTACGATGCTGGACAGGCGTTAAAGTGCCTTCAATATCTATAAAAATACCAGTCTGAAGTGGAGAAGACTCCGTGAAGAAAATTTTATGGGCAATCGGCGGATTGTTCGGACTTTGTGTGGCCGCCGTTATTGTCGTACCGAACTTCATCGATTGGAATGCCTACAAGCCGGAAATAACCGAAGAAGTCCGCAAGTTGACCGGACGCCAGCTGGTCATTGCCGGCAATATCGAAATGAAAATATTTCCGTCACCGGTTCTGATTGCGGAAAAGGTCTCAATCAGCAGCATCGACGGTGCACAGTCGCCTGATCTGGCCTCGCTGCGCATGGTCGAGGTGCGGATCGCTCTGGCGCCACTGCTCGGCGGCAATATCGGCATTGAAACCGTGCGACTGGTTGAGCCGAAAATCTTTCTTGAAGTTCTGGCCGACGGCCGGAGTACGTGGACCATCACGCCGCCGAAACCGGAAGGGGCAGCGGCTGAACCGCAAGCAGAAAAACCGGCAGCCAACGGCGCATCGTCGGGACCGGGCATTGCCCTCGGCCAATTTGAAATCGTTGATGGTACGGTTGTCTATCAGGACGCAGGGTCCGGTACCAAAGAGCGCATTGAAGACATTGATCTGAATGTCGCCGCAGCATCGTTGAGCACGGGTCCGTTCCGGGCAAACGGTTCCCTGATCGCCCGCGGGCTCCGGCTCGGTATCAATGCCGAAATCGGTGCGATCGTCGGCGGCAGATCTTTCCCCCTCGATCTTTCGTTGCTGATCGGCGGCGAGAGCGCCAAAATTACGCTGGCCGGCACGGTGTTGGGCTTGAATGAATCGCCGAGATTCCGGGGCACACTGAACGTTGCCAGCGACAACATCGGCAGGGTTGTCAGCGCATTGGCCGATGGGGCTGCCTTGCCGGCCCCGCTCAATCAGCCGCTGACGCTGGCGGGCAAGCTTGATGCATCCCAGACTGCGCTGGCGCTTGACGACTTGCGTCTCGATTTTGGTGGTGCCATCGGCAGCGGCAAGGTCAGTGGAGATTTCGCCAGCAAGCCGAAGCTTGCGGCGAGCCTGACGATTGACCGGATTGATGCGGATCCGTGGCTTGTCCAGAAACCTGCAGCGGCGAATGAACCGGCGACGAAGGCCGAGCCTGCTGCTGCGGCACCGAAGACGCCAGCGCCTGAAAAAACGGCCGCCAAGGATGCCGGGTTCAGTCTGCCGGGTGGTATGACAGCGACACTTGCCGTGAAAATCGGCGAAGTTTCCATGAAAGGCGACAAGCTCAGGAATGCCGTGCTCAATGCCGAGCTGGCGAATGGTGAGTTGAGCCTGAGCCAGTTGTCGGTGCAGGGACCGGGTGGCGCCGATCTGGCGGTATTCGGATTCCTGACGGCCAAGGACGGCAAGCCGCTCTTTGACGGACAAGTGCAAGCCAAGGTGCGCGAACCCCGGACGTTGATGGTCTGGGCCGGTGTCGACAGCACTTCCCTGAAGCCCGGCAAACCGGGTGCCCTGAGCCTGAATATCGAAGCACAAGCATCACCGGATACCATCTCGGTGCGCAAACTGGCCCTCGCATTCGACAAGACCAACATCAGCGGCGCTGCGACCATCGCGCTCAGGGATCGGATCGGTATCGGCGCATCGGTGGTGGTCGACCAGATCGATCTTGATGCCTATCTGGCTGACGCGGCACCGGCCAAGCCGACAGCGCCGGCCAAACCGGCAGAAGGCACACAACCGGCGCCGACCGGCGGCACAACAGCCGCTGAAAGCGGAATGTTTGATGCCCTGAAATCGCTGACGACGTTTGATGCCAATCTCCGGGCCAATGTCGGTGCGCTGAAAACCGCCGGCATTCCGATGCGCGATCTTGCCGCGGATATCTCACTGGTGCAGGGTGACCTGACGATCCGCAAGCTGAGTGTCGCCGATGTGCTGTCGACCGGTGCCAGCGTCACCGGCTCTCTGCTCGGGCTTGGCTCCGTGCCGAGCGCGAAAGGCCTGGCCATCCGGGCCGAAGCGCGTGATCCGGCCAAACTGGCGTCATTTGCCGGTGTCGCGCTGCCGGTGCCGGCCAAGACCCTCGGCAAGGTTGATCTGGCGGCTGATATCAATGGCTCACTGCTCGCGCCGACACTGAAGACAACCGTCAACGCGATGGCGGCAACGGTCAACGTTGATGGCAAGCTGAAGCCGCTTGACCCATCCAACATGTTTGATCTGGTCGTCAGGGCGCGGCACGGCGATCTTGCGACGTTGCTCAGGAAGCTGGGTTCGAACTACCAGCCATCCGGTGCCATCGGCGCGATGGATGTCTCGACCGTGATCAAGGGCGGGCTCGATGCGTTTACTTTCAGCAAACTGGCGGCGGTTATCGGTGATGCCAAGGTCAACGGCGAGGGCACCGTGCAACTGGCCGGTGTCCGGCCCAAAGTCTACAACAACGCTGAGCACCGGCAACCTGGTCGTTGATCCGTTCCTGCCGGTGCAGAAGTCGGCGTCCCTGAGCCCGGATCAGCCGGCCCGGGTCATGCCGGCCCGTTACTGGGTACCGGAAGGCGGCGGCTTCGACCTCAAGCAACTGATTGCCACGGTTTCCGAGCGCTGGTCGAAAGAGACGGTCGATCTGACAGCCCTGAAATCGGTGGATGCCGATATCACGATGACGTCGCCGCGCATTTCCTATCACGAGTATAATCTGGACGGTGCCAAGCTGCTGGGCGGGATCGACAACGGATTGCTCAAGATCAACGAATTTTCCGGCAACGTCTTCGGCGGTACGGTCATGTCCAACGCCTCGGTGAATGCGTCGGCCAAGCTGCCGACCCTGGCCGGCGTGTTTACGGTCGGCAACATGGACATCGGGGCGGCTTCAAAAGCAGCCGGCATCGCCGGCACCACCGGCAAACTGACCAGCCGCATCGATGTGGCGACGGCGGGGCGTTCGATCGCGGATTGGGTGAGTGCGCTGGACGGCAAGGGGGCCATCGAAGTCCGGGGCATCAAGGGGCAGTCATCGCTGAACGATTTGCCGGTGATCGGTCTGGCACTGGGGCCGCTGATGCAGGTATTCGAAGTGCTGAACTCAGGACTCGGTTCGCTGATCGGTGCCGGGGGCAAGACCAAGCTGGGTGAAACCGATGTCACCAGCTCGTTCACCATCAGCAACGGCACCATCAACACCCAGGATACCAAGCTGCTGTCGAACATCTATGAAGGCAACATCGCGGGTGATATCAATCTGCCGCTGTGGAGCATGAATGTCGGCGGCACCGTGGCCGTCGATCAGGGGTTGCTCGGCGCGGTGCTTTCCAATGTCGCCAGAATTCCGACCAAGATTCCGTTCCAGGTGACCGGGAACATCGACAAGCCCAACGTCAAAATCCAGTCGTTCTCGGGTGCCGGCAGTGCCGGTGGCCAGGGCATTGCCATTCCGGGTCTCGAAAAACTTGAGAAAAAGGTGCCGGGCGTCGGCGGTCTTTTACAGGGAATTCTGGGTGGCGGCAGCACATCGGGGCAGACGGCACCGGCACCGCAGACGGAGACAACCCCACCGGCACAACAGCCGGCACCGCAACAGCAACAGAAAATCAATCCGGCGGACCTGCTGAAGCAGTTGTTCAAGTAATCTCGTTGTCGGCGCGTGCCGGATGTTCCAGCACAAACACACGGAGCGCACTCGACAGGTTGCCGGTGCGCCGCTCATCAACACTGCGGATCAGGGCGTTCATGCTGATCCCGTCGGCCTTGGCGATGGCGCTCAAGCGCCGCCAGAAGGCATCTTCCATGGAAACGCTGGTGGCATGTCCGGCGATGGAGACGGAGCGTTTGCGGATATGCGTCGGGTCTTCGCTCATACGTCTTAGGTGCCGTCGGGTGGAAAGTTGACTTCGATCTTGAGACCGAACGGGGCGTTGAAGAAAACCTGCCGGTCGCCTGTGCCGGGTACGACACGCATCTGATACTCAAGGCCGTGTTGATCCAGTCGCCCCTTGAGGCCATCGATGTCTTCCGACTTGAAGGCGACATGATCCAGCGGTCCGGTGCCGCCGCTGTCCGGCGTGTTTTCGACCAGATGGACGATGGCCGGAACGTCCTTGTCGCCGTAAAGCCACGCCCCTCTGAAATTGAAATTCGGCCTGAAGCCGATCTCGAGCCCGATGACATCAACGAAAAACGCCGTCGTTTCATCCAGATGATCCGTCACCACATTGATGTGATCGAGTTTCATGGTTGTTTCTCCCTGTTCGGAGAATTCTACGCCGGTGCGGACCGTTCGCCAATATCCTCTTCCGTCATCCCGGCCGCAGCGCGCAAGCGTGAAGAGCCGGGACCCATTTGAATGATCTTTCGATACGGCGATGGGTCCCGGATACCTCGGCTATGCCTCGGTTCCGGGATGACGGCTCTAGAGCTTGCTCATGAACGCGGCAATGGCATCGACGGCGGCGGACATGTTCCCGTCCTCGGTGAAGCCCGATTTCTTGCGCGGTTTGAGACCGTGGTCGCCGTCCGCTGACCAGTGCAGCTTGATGGCTTTCGATAAGCTGAAGTCCGCCACCTCGTCACGGGTGCCGAACGGATCGCGTTCCCCCTGACAGATCAGCGTCGGCGTTTTCAGCGCAGCGAGGTGCTCGGTCCTGAGCTTTTCGGGACGGCCTGGTGGGTGAAAGGGATAGCCGAGGCAGACCAGACCCCTGACCGCCTTCGCGTCGGCGATCATGCTGGCCATGCGCCCGCCCATCGACTTGCCGCCGATGACCAGCGTCCCGGCACCAAGATCGTCGATCACGTCAGCCCACGTCTGCAGCAGGATGCGCGCCGGATTGGGCGGTCTTTTCTTGCCGGTCTCGCGGCGCTCCGCCATGTAGGGAAATTCGAACCGCACGACGCCAAAGCCGCTCGCGGCGATCTTGGCGGTAATGCTGTTCATCCAGTCCGAATCCATCGGCGCACCGGCACCGTGCGCGAGAACCAGCGTCAGCGGCGCATCACCGGGGCCGTCCGTCAGGTAATTCGGGCGCGTCATTTTTCAATGGGGGCGGCTTTTTCGACGCTGAACGTCGAGCCATCAATGCCGAGCACGATGACGTGTTCGCCCAGCGGCATATCTTCGCCGCTGACCCGCCACGTTGAATCATCAACGCGGATTTTGCCGAAGCCGTCGACAATCGGCTCAGACAGGGTAAAGCGGCGACCGATGTATTGTTCGCCACGGCGGTTGAGGGTCGGGTGATCGCTTGTCGTCGGATGCCGATGCAGCCACAACCGGCCGGCAAAGACACTGGCCAGCGACAGCCCGGCAAAGGTGAAGAACTGCTCCTGCCAGGTCATATCCTGCAGGATCAACAGGATCAGGCCGCTGATACCGGCGGCGATACCCAGCCACAGAAAAATGACACCGGGGGCCAGTGCTTCCAGAATGATCAACAGCAGGGCCAGTATCCACCAATGCCAGAAGGTGATCAGCGAAAGGGTCTCCTGCATATTGAATCCGTCTTGCATGGCGGCTCAGCTTTCTTCCCAGGGGCCCTGTTTCTTTTTCTCGGCGCCGAACGCGCTTTTCGCCAGTTCGCCGATCCCGGCGATCGACCCCAGCAGGCTGGTCGCCTCAAACGGCAGCAGCAGCACCTTTTCGTTCTTGGCGGTGCCGATCGCCTGAAGCGCGGCCACGTATTTCTGCGCAACGAAGTAGTTGAGGGCCTGCACATCGCCTTTGCCGATGGCTTCCGAAACCACGGTCGTCGCCTTGGCTTCGGCTTCGGCGGACCGTTCACGGGCTTCAGCATCGCGGTAGGCGGCTTCACGGCGACCTTCGGCTTCGAGTATCTGTGCCTGCTTGGCGCCTTCGGCCTGCAGGATGGCGGATTGGCGTTTACCTTCGGCTTCAAGGATCGAGGCGCGCTTTTCACGCTCGGCCTTCATCTGCCGGCCCATAGATTCAACCAGATCGCGGGGCGGCGAGATGTCCTTGATTTCGATACGCGTCACTTTGACGCCCCACGGGTTGGTTGCTTCATCGACGACGGTCAGCAGGCGGGTGTTGATGTGATCGCGCTGCGACAACAGCTCGTCCAGATCCATCGAGCCCATGACGGTACGGATGTTGGTCATGGTCAGGTTGAGGATGGCGATTTCCAGGGTGTTGACCTCGTAGGCCGCCCGGGCCGCATCAAGAACCTGATAGAAGACCACGCCGTCGACCGTCACCATGGCGTTGTCGCGGGTGATGATTTCCTGCGAGGGCACGTCGAGCACCTGCTCCATCATGTTCATTTCGCGGCCGATGGAATCCATAATCGGAATGATCAGATGCAGGCCCGGTGACAGGGACCGGGTGAACTTGCCGAACCGCTCAACGGTATATTCGAACCCCTGCGGCACCGTCTTGACGCCAAGGAACACCATGACCAGGGCGAAGACGAGGACAACAACGGCAAAAACGGAAAAGCCGCTCAGCAAACCGGCAATCTCTGCCATGATATTTGATTCCCTTATAAATGAACGGGCGCGTGTCGTATTACGAGTTTGAGGTGTGCGGGAGTCAATCAAAAAGCCCCGGGACCGTTGATGTCTGTGCTTACAGCCGTCCGCCACCGACGCGGATGTTGGCACCGGCGATATAGGCTGATTTGTCGCTGAGCAGGAACCAGATCGCCTCGGCGATCTCGAGCGGTTCGGCGACGCGGCCCATGGGGATTTTTGCAGCCTGTGCCTTCAGGCGGTCTTCACCCGGCATGTCGGTCCGGGTCATGCCAGGTGCAACGACGTTGACGCGAATGCCCTCTGCGGCGACTTCCTGGGCGAGGCCGAGGGAAAAGGAATTCAGGGCACCCTTCGATGCGGCATACAGCACGCCGATCCCCGGATTGCCGAGATTGGCCGAGCCGCTTGAGACGTTGACGATGGCACCACCGTGGCCGCCGTGCGTTGTCGACATCCGCTTGATGGCTTCACGGGCACAGAGGATGCAGCCCAGCACATTGATGTCGAGCAGCTTGCGGATTTCGTCCGTGCCCAACGCCTCGAGCGCATCATTGCGGCGGATGATGCCGGCATTGTTGACCAGCACATCGACGCTGCCCGAGCATCGCGGCGACGGCTTCGAACATGGCCATGACCCTTGGGCTTCGTCGGCGGTGTCGGCCCGGTAAGCCATGGCCCGTCCGCCCGCCGCCTCAATCTCGGTGACGACGGCCTTGGCCGCATCCGCATCGTTGACGTAATTGACGCAGACCGCATGGCCGTGGCCGGCGACGAGTTTCGATGTCGCAGCGCCAATGCCGCGCGAGCCGCCGGTGACGATGGTAACGTTTGTCATGGTCTCAGTCCTTTGATCAGTCGGCGAAGTCGGGTTCTTCGCGGGCGAGAATGCGTTTGATGCTTTCCAGATGCAGATAGGCACTCTCGCGGTCGCCGACGCGCATCTGTTCTGCCGTCTTTGCGGCGATGGCCGGGTCGACCGGTTTCAGGGTGCGACCGGTGGTCATCGCCTTCACCTGCACTTCGGAGGCGCGTTCGAGATAATACAGATCATCCCACGCTTCAGCGATGGACGGCCCGGTGACCATGACGCCGTGGTTCTTGAGGAAGGCAATGTCGTTGTCGCCCATGGCGTCGGCGATACGGTCGCCTTCGTCGGTATCCAGCGCCAGTCCGTTGTAGTTTTCATCAACCGCCGTGCGGCCATAGAACTTGAGCGCCGACTGCCCGGCCCAGACCAGCGGCTGGCCTTCGAGCATGGCCAGCGCGGTGGCGTTCGGCATGTGTGTGTGAAAGGCGGCACGGCAGGTCGGGCGGCGCAGGTGCAGACGCGCATGAGCACAGCGAGGCGAAGGACTCGGACAGCGCTCGCTCCTCGTCCCCGACGGTGGCGCAGATCAGCAGCGACGACGAGGCGGAGCTAGGAGGAACAGCAGACGCAAGGTCAAGAAGGTGCATCCAGGTCACGGCACGGGGGGGCAAGAGGCAACCCGAACCCGAACCAAGAAGCTGGTCTCTGGAAGCACGCGCCATGCGCTCTCCGCGCCTGACGCACGGCATGCCGTGCGCTTGCAGGTCACAGGCACGTTGTCCGTGCGCCATCTCGTGGTTCTCAGAACATGTGCCATGATTACGCCTTCCTGCCGATCATTGTTTCCGGGCGGACCAGCTTGTCGAATGTTGCTTCATCGAGATGACCGAGGGCCAGGGCAGCCTGTTTCAGGGTCGTGCCTTCCTTGTGCGCTTTCTTGGCGATCTCGGCTGACTTGTCGTAGCCGATTTCCGGTGTGAGCGCCGTCACCAGCATCAGCGAGCGGTCGGTCAACTCCTTCAGGCGGGCTGCGTCGGCTTCGATACCGTCGACACAGCGCAACCGGAAACTGTCGATGGAATCGGCCAGCAGGCGGATCGAGCGCAGGCATGCGGCAACGATCACCGGTTTGAACACGTTCAGTTCCAGATGTCCGTGCGAGGCGGCGACGGTGACGGTGGTGGCATTGCCCATGACCTGACAGCAAACCTGCGTCAGCGCTTCGGCCTGGGTCGGGTTGACCTTGCCCGGCATGATTGATGATCCGGGCTCGTTGGCGGGCAGGATCAATTCGCCCAGACCCGATCTGGGGCCCGAGCCCAGAAGGCGGATGTCGTTGGCGATCTTCATCATCGAAGCGGCGATGGTGTTGAGCTTGCCGGCAAGATTGACGAGCGCGTCTTCGGAGGCCAGCGCATAGAACTTGTTGGGACAGGTGCGGAACGGCAGCCCGGTGATCGAGGCCACTTCCTCGGCGAACAGGGTATCAAAACCTTCCGGCGCATTCAGCCCGGTGCCGACGGCGGTGCCGCCCTGCGCCAGTTCATAAATCTGGTTGAGGGATTTTTTCAGCCGCTCGATGTTCTCCGTCGTCATGTGCACGTAGCCGGAAAACTCCTGGCCGAGCGTCATCGGCGTTGCATCCTGCAGGTGCGTGCGGCCGATCTTGACCATGTCTTTGAAGGCTTCGGCTTTCTCGTTCAGGCTGGTGGCCAGACCGTCCAGCGCCGGCATCAGCCGCTCGGTTGTTTCCAGCGCCAGCGCGATGTGCATGGCGGTCGGGAAACTGTCGTTGGACGACTGCGAGGCGTTGACGTGATCGTTCGGATGGATCGGCGATTTCGAGCCGATCACGCCGCCCATGCATCTCGATGGCGCGGTTCGAGATCACCTCGTTGAAATTCATGTTGGTCTGTGTGCCGGACCCGGTCTGCCAGATCACCAGCGGGAAATGATCATCGAGCGCACCGTCGGAAATTTCGGCGGCGGCTGTCGTGATGGCGGTGCCGATCTTTTCGTCCAGCACGCCCAGCGCCATGTTGGCGCGGGCGGCGGCTTCCTTCTGGATGGCAAAGGCGCGGATCAACTCGATCGGCATCCGTTCGCGTTCGTCACCGATCGGAAAATTGCGGCGCGAGCGTTCGGTCTGGGCACCCCAGTATCTGTCCTGGGCAACGTCGATGCTGCCTATGCTGTCGGTTTCGGTGCGTTTGTTCGTCATTTGGCTCTTCCCAATTTCATCATCCCGGCCGTAGCGTAGCGGAGAGCCGGGACCTGTTCCAGAGTTATGCCGCTATCCGCGCCATGGGTCCCGGATCGCAAGCCTCGCGCCCGAAAGTTTCCGGCTTTCGGGCTCGGCTAACGTCCGGGATGACGCCGTCAAAGACTTATCGCATCTGACCGCTCATACCGAAAGGTGCTGATAAAGAATATTCGCACCGATCAGAATCAACACGCCGCCGCCGACCACTTCCATGCGCTGGCCGACGTGGGCGCTGATGCGGCAACCCAGATGCACACCGATCCATGAAAGGGCGAAGGTGACGACACCCGTGACGCCGATCATCAGCCACAGATCATCGTTCACCAGCGCAAAGCCGAAACCGGCGGCAAGGGCGTCGATGCTGGTGGCAAATGCCGTGATGACAAGGGCTGCCAGCGTCAGTTGCCGGCTCGGCGGGGTTTTTTCAGCGGCCGCGGCATCATCGCCCGCGTCCCCGTCTGCCTCGCTCAGACCTTCGTGGATTGTCCTGGCGCCGATGGCGGACAGAATGCCGAACGCGACCCAGTGATCCCAGGCCGCTATGAAAGCCTGCGCCGGTGCCCCGGCCTGCCAGCCGATATAGGGCATCAGGGCCTGAAATCCGCCAAACAGCAGCGCGATCAGCAAGGCATACATGCCGACCCGCTCACGGATCAGGCAGCCGCGCGAGACCGAAGCGGCAAAAGCATCGGCAGCCAGCCCGAACGCGACGGCAAGAACCGTGATCAGGGACATGAAGCGCGTCTTGTTTTTTGCATGCAGTCCTTCGGGGGCAATGGTCACAGGCGTGAAATGGTCCTTCCCACATATAACAACGCTTCACCCTGAATCAAGTTCAGGATGAAGCGGCTATACTTGTCGGTTAATTACTCGGCGGCGGCAGTCTGTGCGCTTTTGACTGCCTTGCTTTTGGTCGGGAACAGGCGGTCGAGGTACAGATAGACGACCGGCGTCAGAAACAGTGTGATGATCTGCGAAACCAGCAAGCCGCCGACGACGGTCAGGCCCAGCGGTGCGCGGGCCTCGCCCCCCTGTCCGAAGCCGATGGCAATCGGCAGGCTGCCCATCAAGGCTGCCATGGTCGTCATCATGATCGGCCGGAATCGGGTCAGGCAGGCGTTATAGATGGCTTCTTCCGGCGACATGCCGTCTTCGCGCTGCGCATGCAGGGCAAAGTCGATCATCATGATGGCGTTCTTCTTGACGATACCGATCAGCATGATGATGCCGACAAAGCCATAAAGGGTCAGCGGCATATCGAAGGCCATCAGCGCCAGCAAGGCGCCGACGCCGGCGGCCGGCAGGCCGGACAGGATTGTCAGCGGGTGAATGAAGCTCTCGTACAGGATACCCAGCACGATGTAGACGACGATGACCGCCAGCGCCAGCAGCAGGCCGATGCCGGCCATCGATTGCTGGAAGACCTGTGCCGTGCCCTGGAAGCTGGTGGTCAGGGTTGCCGGCACCTGAATTTCGCGCTCAAGGCCATGCATCCGGTCAATCGCGGTGCCGAGCGAAACGTCGGGCGCCAGG
Organism: uncultured Rhodospirillales bacterium; assembly: GCA_965284225.1. GTDB lineage: Bacteria > Pseudomonadota > Alphaproteobacteria > Rhodospirillales > Casp-alpha2 > UBA4479. Next base: position 878,782 of record CBDIRN010000001.1, on the reverse strand, counting down.
TTGAAGGAAATGGTCACCGCCGGTATCTGCCCCTGATGGCTGACGGTCAGCGGCGATACGCTCGGATGAATGGTGGTGACCGCATTCAGCGGCACCAGAACGCCACTGGCGGCACGGATATAGAGTTTCGACAAGGCATCCGGGTTCTGCTGGAATTCCGGCGCGACTTCCAGATAGACGCCGTACTGGTTTGATGCGGTATAGATCGTCGAGACCTTGCGCGAGCCGAAGGCACTGGCCAGCACAGCTTCGATTTCTTCCGACTTGATGCCGATGATACCGGCCCGGTCCCGGTCGATATTGACGACCAGCGACGGGCTGCGGATTTTCAGATCGGTGGTGACGTCCTGGAAGCCGGAGCTTGGCCATTTCCTCGGCCAGAATTTCCGACCACTTATACAGTGATTCCAGATCTATATCCTGCAGGGTGTACTGATACTGCGCATTCGATAGCCGGCCGCCGACGCGGATCGCCGGCGGGTTGCGCACGAACGACTTGATACCGGGGACGGTATTCAGTTTCTTGCGCAATTTCTGCACGATGTCATTGACGTCACTGTCGGGGCGCTCGCCTCTGGGCTTCAGCCTGAGGAAGATCAGGCCGGAGTTGTTGGTGACGCGGCTGCCGGCAGCGCCGACCCGGGACATGGAGGCGGCGACGTTCGGGTCATTGGAAACGATCTGTGCGATCTGTTTCTGATAGCGCGACATCGCCTCGAACGATACGTCTTCACCGCCTTCGGTATAGATGATCAGGCGGCCGGTATCTTCGGCCGGCAGAAAATCTTTCTGAATGACGGAATACAGGAACCACGTGCCGCCGATGGTGGCCAGAAACACAGCCATCACGCTGCGGCGGTGGTTGAGGCACCATCTGAGGACGCTGTCATAGCCTGCCAGCATGGCATCAAAGGCGCGTTCCGACGCGGCCATCAAGCGGCCCTGTTTGACGCCGTGGCTATCTGGAATCCAGCGGCTGCACATCATCGGCGTCAGCATCAGCGAAACGATACCCGAGACGATGATGGTGACGCTGATGGTCATCGCGAATTCATACAAAAGCCTGCCGATCATGCCGCCCATGAAAATCACCGGAATGAACACGGCGACCAGCGATATGGTCATCGACAGGATGGTGAAGCTGATTTCACGCGATCCCTTGAGCGCCGCCTGCATGGCCGTCAGGCCCTTTTCCTTGTGGCGCATGATGTTTTCGAGCATGACGATGGCGTCATCGACGACGAAGCCGACACTGAGCGTCAACGCCATCAGGCTCAGGTTGTTGAGGCTGAAGCCCATCACGTACATCACCGAAAACGTGCCGATGATGGAAATCGGCAGGGCAACGCTGGCGATCATCGTCGCCGCGATGTTGCGCAGGAAGATGAAGATCACCAAAACCACCAGCGCGGCGGCCAGCATCAGGGTGAACTGCACGTCGATGATCGATTCCTTGATCGAATGAGCGCGGTCGTACATGACGTCAAGATTGATGGATTCCGGCAGTTGCTGGCGGAACACCGGCAGCATGCGGTTGATTTCCTCGACGATCTCGACGGTGTTGGAGCCGGGCTGGCGGTAAACGGCCAGCATGATGCCCTGACGTTCGCCGAAGAACGTGGCCAGCCTGGTTGATTCAACACTGTCGATGGCGGTGCCGATTTCCTTGATCCTGACCGGAGCCCCGTTGCGATAGGCGACGATCAGCTGGTTGTAGGCGGCGGCATCGCTCATCTGGCCGGTGGTCTTGACGGCGATGGCCCGGCTCGGTCCGTTCAGCGAACCGGTCGGCTGGTTCGAGTTGCCGCCTTTGACCGCCTTCTCGATATCGCCCATCGCGATGTTGCGGGTTGCCAGTGCATCCGGATCGACCTGGATGCGCACCGCATATTTCTGTTGGCCCCAGATCTGGATCTGCGCCACGCCGGTGATCATCGACAGCCGCTGCGCCAGCATGTTCTCGCCGAACTCGTTGACGGTCGAGACCGGCAAGGTGTCGGAGTTGAGACCGATGTAGAAGATCGCAAAGTCGGCCGGGTTGATCTTGCGGAACGACGGCGGGTCGGTCATGTCGTCAGGCAGGGCGCGCAGCGCCGACGAGATCGCAGATTGCACATCCAGTGCCGCGGCATCAATGCTGCGGCCAAGTTCAAACTCAAGGGTGATGCGGCTGGAGCCGGATGCGCTGATCGAGGTCATGTTGCGGACCCCGGCGATGCGCGAGAACTGGTTCTCAAGCGTTGTCGCCACGGCGGCGGCCATGGTCTCGGCAGTGGCACCGGCCATGTTGGCGGTGACTTCGACCGTCGGGTAATCAACGTTCGGTAATTCGCTGACAGGCAGCGAGCGATAGGAAACAAGACCGAAAAGAACCATGCCGAGCATGACGAGGGTTGTCATGACTGGCCGGCGAATGCACATCTCACAGATGTTCATGATTATTCAGTCGCTTTCTTCTGAACCTTTTTCCCCGCATCATCGGCGCTTGCGGTGAGCGCACCGTCTTTATTCTCTTCGGATTTGACCGCGGCCTTTTTGGGTTCCTTCGGGCCGTCGCTCTTGAAACTGACCTTGGCACCCTTGAACAGGCGCAGTTGGCCATCGGTCACGACCAGGTCACCTGCGGCAAGCGCGTCGACCACCGTAAAGCCGTCAACCGTCGGTCCGGGCGTGACCGCGATCGGCTCGACGGTCATGTCGCTCTTGACGATAAACAGATAGGAGCCTTTCTGGCCGACCTGCAGGGTGCGCTCCGGTACCACCACGGCATCGGTCAGGGCATCCATCTCGATGACGATGCGGACGAACTGACCGGGGGTCAGGTGGCCGCTCGGGTTATCAAAGGACGCCTTGAGCTGGATCGTGCCGGTCTGGGTATCGACGGCGTTGTTGATGAACACCACCTGCCCACGGATCGGGGCCAGTTTGCTGTCGGGTATCGTTGCTTCGACGTCGAGCCGGCCTTCGGCGATACGCTGCTGGATTTCTGCCAGATGCCGTTCCGGCACCGAGAACGAGGCCAGTATCGGATCTGTTTCGTTGATCACGACCAGCGGCTGGCTGGCGTTGGCTTCGACCAGGTTGCCGGCGTTGACCAGCACACTGCCGGTGCGTCCGGTGATGGGGGCGCGGATGGTGGCGAATTCCAGATCAAGCCGGGCCAGATCGACAGCCGCCTGATCGGCACGGATGGTCGCCGTAAAGGCGTTCATGGCGGCCCGGGATTCCTCGTATTTCTGTTGTGAGGAGAAGCCCTTGCCGCTCAGCGACTGGTAGCGTTCGAAATCGGATTTTGCCTTGTCGAGGGAGGCCTGATCCCGGGCCAGATTGGCCTCGGCTTCGCGCAGTTTCGCCTGAAACGGGCGCGGATCGATGCGGAACAGGGGATCGCCCTTGCGGATCATCTGCCCTTCGGTGAAGGCGGTTTCCATGATCTGCCCGTTGACCCGGGAGCGGATGGACACCGTGGCTCTGGCCTGCGCAGTGCCGATGGTACGGATGATGACGGGGATGGTTTTTGTCGTCGCCCTGGCGACCAGAACCGGCGTCGTCGGCTTGCCGGACTTGGCCGCCGGTGCCGCGGCAAACAGGTTCGTCGCATAGGCATAGTAGCCGCCACCGCTGACCGCGATGAGAAGCGCGATGAGCACAATGCGTCGCGTCGAGAGTATTTTCATGAATTAATGGTTACCCAGCAAAAGGCAATCAACCAGACGAGGCGGATGTTAATGCATATCAATACCAACGGCGAGATAAACTTTGTCGCAAAATGTCACGGCCGTGATCAGTTTTCCGTGATGTCATTGCCCCTCACCCTGACCCTCTCCCAAGGGAGAGGGGACTCTGGTGCGAAACTCCCTCTCCCTTGGGAGAGGGTGGCGAGCGACGCGCGCCGGGTGAGGGGCTTAAGCCGGGACCGGCTTCTTGAACTCGGCGAAGAAGTCGTTGCCCTTGTCGTCGACAACGATGAACGCCGGGAAGTTCTGGATTTCGATTTTCCAGATCGCTTCCATGCCGAGCTCCGGGTATTCCAGCAGTTCGACCTTGGTGATGCAGTCCTGCGCCAATCTTGCCGCCGGGCCGCCGATCGAGCCCAGATAAAACCCGCCGTGCGCCTTGCAGGCGTCGGTCACGGCTTTCGATCTGTTGCCCTTGGCCAGCATGACCATGGAGCCGCCGGCCGCCTGAAACTGTTCGACATAGCTGTCCATCCGCCCGGCCGTGGTCGGCCCGAACGATCCCGACGCATAGCCTTCCGGTGTTTTCGCAGGGCCAGCGTAATAGACCGGGTGATCCTTGAAATACTGCGGCAGGTCCTCGCCCGCATCGAGCCGTTCCTTGAGCTTGGCGTGCGCGATGTCGCGGGCCACGATCAGGGTGCCGGTCAGCGACACGCGGGTTTTGACCGGATGCTTCGACAGCTCGGCCAGCACTTCAACCATCGGCCGTCGCAAGTCGATGTCGACGACGTCACCACCAAGCGTCTCGGTGGAGATGTCCGGCAGGTACTTGGCCGGGTTGTGTTCAAGCTGCTCAAGAAACACACCGTCCCGTGTGATCTTGCCCTTCATCTGCCGGTCCGCCGAACACGACACACCAATGCCGACCGGGCAGCTGGCGCCATGACGGGGCAGGCGAATGACGCGGACGTCGTGGCAGAAGTACTTGCCGCCGAATTGCGCACCGATGCCCATGGTCTGGGTCATCTTGAGGATGCGTTCTTCCCAGTCGATGTCGCGATAGGCCTGTCCGTTCGAGCCGCCGTGCGTCGGCAATCCGTCCAGATAGCGGCATGATCCCAGCTTGACGGTCTTCAGCGTCAGTTCCGCCGACGTGCCGCCGATGACGATAGACAGGTGATAGGGCGGGCAGGCGGCAGTGCCGAGGGTGCGGATTTTCTCGTCAACGAATTCGGCAAGCCGCTTCTCGTTCAACAGCGCCTTGGTTTCCTGATACAGGAACGTCTTGTTGGCCGAGCCGCCACCCTTGGCGATAAACAGGAATTTGTAGGCATCGCCTTCGTCGGCATACAGATCGATCTGTGCCGGCAGGTTGTTGCCGGTGTTCACTTCGGCAAACATGTCGGACGGTGAAACCTGCGAATATCTGAGATTGGTCTCCATATAGGTCTTCAGCACGCCTTCCGAGATCGCAGCCTCGTCGCCGCCGCCGGTCCAGATCTGCTGGCCCTTCTTGCCCATGACGATGGCGGTGCCGGTATCCTGACACATCGGCAGGATGCCACCGGCTGCGATGTTGGCGTTCTTCAGCAGATCAAAAGCAACGAAGCGGTCGTTGTCGGAGGCTTCCGGATCATCGAGGATATTGCGAAGCTGCTGCAGATGGCCCGGGCGCAGCAGGTGCGACACGTCCTTGAAGGCTTCAAACGTCAGAAGCGTTATCGCTTTCGGGTCGACCGTGATGACATCTTTGCCGTTGAGCTTTGTGACGCTGACGAATTCGTCGGTCAGTTTGCGATACGGAGTCTCGTCGGGCCCCAACGGAAACATGGTGTGATGCACGTATTCGCTCATGATTCACTCATCATACTGGTCAGTGGGAGGGACGGTACAGGGCTTGCAGCCACAGTGACCGGGTTATTTCTTTCTAAATGTATCGAGGGCAATAACCTCGCCGGTTTTCTTTTCCTGGGGCTCATCATCGGACTCCGGGCCCCTGTCATTCAGGCGCGCCATCGGATCAATGCCCAGTTCTTCCGGCGTCAGTTCGTCCTCGTCCTCATCGTCATCAAGATCGACGGATTTGAGCTGCAGCCCGAAGCTGACGGAAGGATCGGCAAACGAGGTGATGGCGTCGAACGGGACCTGCAAAAGTTCGGGCCGGCCGCCGAAGCGCAGCTTGATGTTGAAGCCGTCGTCGCCAACGCTCAAGGAATCGAACTGGTGCTGCACGACAATGGTCATTTCTTCCGGGTACTCGGCCCGCAGCCAGTCGGCGATGCCGACGTCTTCGTGGTCGGTCCGGAAGGTTATGTAAAAGTGGTGATCGCCCGGCAGTCCCTGTTCCTCAATGGTCATCAGGGAACGGCGAATTACACCGCGCAAGGCGTCTTCGATCCACAGGTCGTAACGCAGAATATCGCTGTCATCATCTATCATGGGGCTAATGTAGACGTAACGCACCGGTGGTTAAAGGCAGAATAGAGACATTTCCGCATCCTGTGAGACGCCCGCCAAAATCACGTAAGGCGTGTCTTTCAGTAGGATATCTCAAATCCGGGTATAAAAATAAAGTGGGGGGCTTCTGTTGCCAGGTGCCCCCCGAACCCCGTGGTCTAAGGCGTATTAAGCCGCGACCGCAAGTGCTTGATTATCGTTGGCACTTGTGAAAATGGCCCGGTATCGGCGGAACCATGCCGAGTGAAAACTAATCCTTTACCACGCGTGTCGAACCTATTTCACCCCCATCAGCTTACCCCTGCAAACCTGCATGGGAGAACTTGGTGGAGGTGCCGGGTACCGCCCCCGGGTCCACTACGCTTATTCCGAAAAGCGTTTATCACCATAGCTGGAAAACCAGCACCCCTAATATGCGCCGAACGGGCTGATTTCGCAAGGGATGGCTGGATGGGCAATATTGAATGCCATATTACGCTCAGCTCGATTTTTTGAGGGAAAGAAGGTGGAAATCCGAGAGTTCCCTCTCCCCTGGGAGAAGGACAGGATGAGGGGCCCCTCACCCGGCGCCGTTCCCGGATCAGGTCCGGGACAAGCGCCACCCTCTCCCCAGGGAGAGGGAAGTGGTTAGTCCGCCAGCAGTTCCCGGAGCGCTGCCTCTACCGTACCGCCGTCCAGCCTGGCAATACAGGGATAGCGGTTGTCTTCGAGCGTCAGCCGGCAATCGCCGAGGCAGCTTCGGCACGGCATGTCGTGATAGACGAAACGCGCATTGGGCGGTGCCGTTTGCTGCGCATAGGGCACGATTTCACCGACATAGGCGGCGCTGGCAAGACCCAGCGTCGGCGTGCCGGTGGCAATCGCCAGATGCAGGAAGGCGGTATCGACGGAGATCGCCAGCTTTGCCGCCCCTCAGCTTTGGGACCAGATCGGCAAACGAGCTGTCGTCATAGCGTGCGCCCGGTCGTCTCAGCAATTCGGCATAATCAGGATTGGCCGCGTCTTCGCCGGGTGCGCCGGTAAAGACGACTTCCCAATTGGCCGGAAGCAGGGCCAGGGCGTGTTCGAATATCGCCGGTGCGCACTGTTTGGCTTTGACGGCCGAAAATGCCTGACAGAGCACAAAGGGTCTGGGCGCATCGAAGGCCGGAGCCAGCCTGTCGGGGTCTGCCAGGGCCATCGGCGCCGGGGTCGTCTCGCCCGTCAACGCGTCGGCAAACCGGTGCCAGCGCAGGATCTTGTCCTGAACAGCCGTGCCGCTGTCGAACAGGCGGTCGAATTTCTTCTGATTGCGGGCCAGGGCTGCGGTGTACTTGCGCCACGGCTTGGCGATCATCCCGGCGGTACTGCCGGCGACGCTGGCCATGATCAGGAATTCGTCCAGATACGGATGGCGCAGGTAATCGAGGCTGACGACGAGGCGGTAACGAGCCCGGTAAAGATCGTCGGCAGTCTGCTGGCGGTAGCGGTGATCCGAACGCAGGCGGGCGAAATCGACCGTCTGTATCGTTAGTGCCGGGGGCATCATGAAGGCGGTTTTCGCACCATCCTTGCGCAACAGCAGTGTTGCCGTCTCGCCGGGTTTGGTCAGTTTCAGGAAATTCGCCATGACGTGGGACAACAGGATGGTGTCGCCGAGCCCGCCGGCCGAGACGAACAGCACGCCCGATGCGGCGCTGCTGCGCTTGATGCGGGCCCGCCGCCGCCGTTGATACAGGGCATCGATGATTGATTGTAGCCGGCTCATCGACGTCCTTTCATGGCCGCTGCGGTTTGGGCTCAATAAGCCTTGTAGGATTTTTCCTCAACCAGGTCGGAGCCCAGCAGATCGTTGATCGCGCGTTTGAGGCGCGCGCGCTCGTCGTTGGTCCGGTAAACGGCACGGGCCAGTGCGATGAACGTCGGCCCGAAATCGCCGCCGCGTTCGCAATCGCGGATGTCGTCTTCAATCACCCACAGCGTTTCGTTGATCTTTTTCAGCTCGGCGGTGAGGGCGGTCAGGTCATCGGAGGGCTTTGTGTGACTGGCGAGCGACGCCGTCAGCACATCCCATTCGTGCTGCACGTTGGCCAGCTTTTCCGCATCGTCGATACGCTCAAGCTTGATCTCGAGGATGGTGATCTTGTCGATCAATTCGCCGGGGGCGATCTGGATGGGTATGCTGGTACTCAAGACGAACTCGCTTCATTAAATCTGATTGTCTGGTTCGCGTATAAACGCCGTTTCCGGCCCTTTTTGCAAGGGGTGCAGGCCTGTTTTCAGGGCGATTCGCCGCTCTTTGCGCAGGCTGGCTGTTTCAGGCAGCGCCATCGCCCCCCTCAGGCCCGGCCGAATGCCGAGAAATTTACCCGGAACAATCGCTTAGGGGGGATCGGACGGGCCCGTGTTTTCGAGGCTTGGTTGGCAGGAACGCCCGGGCTACATTTCGGGCATGCAGCAGTATCTTGATCTTCTCAGACACATTCGTGACACCGGCACCTTCAGGGGTGATCGCACCGGCACCGGCACGCAGGCCGTGTTCGGCTATCAGATGCGCTTTGATCTGGCCGATGGTTTTCCCATGCTGACGACCAAGAAGCTGCACCTGAAATCAATCATCCATGAGCTTTTGTGGTTTCTCAACGGCGACACCAACATCAAGTATCTGAACGACAACGGCGTGTCGATCTGGAATGAATGGGCCGACGAGAGCGGCGAACTGGGTCCGGTCTATGGCCGCCAGTGGCGCTCGTGGGCAACCCCGGACGGGCGCACCATTGACCAGATCGACTGGGTTATTCGCGAAATCCGCGAGCGACCCAATTCAAGGCGGATGGTGGTCAGCGCCTGGAACCCGGCCGATATTGACGACATGGCGCTGCCACCGTGCCACTGCATGTTCCAGTTTCAGGTCATGGACGGCCGGCTCAACTGCCAGCTTTACCAGCGTTCCTGCGACGTCTTTCTGGGGGTGCCGTTCAATATCGCCAGCTATGCGCTGTTGCTGATGATGATGGCGCAGGTGACGGGGTTGAAACCGGGTACGTTCGTGCACACGCTGGGCGATGCGCACCTGTATGCCAATCATCTGGAGCAGGCTGATCTGCAATTGACTCGCACGCCGCTGGCCCTGCCCCGCATGATCCTCAATCCTGCCGTCACCGATATTGCCGGCTTCAAGTTCGAAGATTTCACGCTCGAAGGCTACGAGTCGCATCCGCACATCAAAGCGCCGATCGCGGTCTGACGGATGGGGATGCTTCGAGACGCTCGCTCCTCAGCATGAGGGTTTTGTTTTCAGCCTCACCCTGAGGAGACCCGGACCTGACGTCCGGGGCGTCTCGAAGGGCAGGCCAGTTCAGGAGAATACATGCAGATCGTTCTTGTTGTCGCCATGTCGGAAAACCGGGTCATCGGTGTGGATGGCGATCTGCCCTGGAAAATCTCGGCCGACCTCAAGCATTTCAAGAAAGTGACCATGGGTCACCCGGTGGTCATGGGCCGCAAGACATGGGAAAGCCTGCCGTTTCCGCTGCCGGGCCGTCGTAACATCGTCATCACCCGGAACCCCGATGCGGTGTTCGAGGGCGCGGACAGGGTGTCGACCATCGACGGTGCGCTCGAGCTGTGTCGCGCTGGCGCGGTAGCAATGGCTGACGAATCGGCAAAGGCTGGCGCGCCTGAACAGGCTGAAATGGCTGAGCAGGTGGACGATGCCAAAAGGATCATGATCATCGGCGGCGGGCAGATCTTTGCCGAGATGATGCGTGATGCCGACGTCATCGAACTGACGGAAGTGCACGCGCACGTGGATGGCGATACGGTGTTTCCGGAGATCGATCCCGACACTTGGAAAGAAACCGCGCGCGAACGACACCCGCCTGAAACGCCGGACGGCCCTGCGTTCAGCTTCGTGAGGCTGGAGCGGCGCTAGCGCTTGGCGAAAAACCCCAGAATTTCCCGCACCGCATAGTCCGGTTGCTCAAAGTGCACGAAATGACCGGCGTTTGGTGCCGGGGCGAAATCAAGGTCAGAGAAGAATTCCCCCAGACGGTCGGTGTAGTCGATCAGCATGAACGGCTCGTGCTCACCCCAACGCACACAGGTCGGGACGTCGATCACCGGCCAGTCGACCTGTTTGCCTTCCATGATGGCGAGGCGGCGGGGAAAGATCGCCGCATACCAGTTGAAGCCGCCCTGCAGGTTGCCGGGCTGGGCAAAGTTGTCGACCCATTTCTCGACATCGGCATCGGTGAAACTGGCCGGATCATGGGCCCAGGTCCGGAGCATGTTGCCGAAATAGATGCGGATCGCCTCCCGGCTGGTTGCCAGCAGTTCGGCAGCCCACGGTTGCTGGTGAAAACCCTGATACCAGATGTCGTTCAGGTGCTTCGGCGCACACCAGCGCGCGCCGATGCCGGGGTAGGGGCAGTTGAAAAAGAACAGACCCCTGAGTTTGTCCGGCGCCCGCTGTGCGATGGCCTGCGTGACCATGGCCCCGACATCGTGGCTGATAATGCCGACGGGACCGAGGTTGAGGGCTTCGATCAGCGCCAGCATGTCGTCCGCGTGATCTTCGAGACGGTAGCTTGAGAGTGCTGAGCCCGCCGGTTTGTCGGTTTGCCCGAAGCCGCGGAGGTCCGGCGCTATGACGTCATAGTGCGCTGACAACGTCGGGATGATCTTGTGATAGGTGTACCAGAATTCCGGCCAGCCATGCAGCAGGAGCAGCGGCGGCGCCCCTTTGCGGCCGCTCCGCACGTAATGCATGCGGATGCCGTTGACGTCGATGAACTGATGGTTCCAGTCGTTGCCGGTCATGCCTCATCTCCCCGATACGCGCTCACATTGAAGGGTGCTACAGGAGAGGGATCAACCACCAAAGCGGGCTTGGCGGAAAAACTGAATGTCTCGGCGATGCCTCTTGGCTTGGCTGCTTCAAGACGGGCTTTTGGCGGCTCTGAGATACAGCGGCGGGCGGGGATCGCTGACGGAACGCTCCCACGGCGGCAGCGCGCCGAAGTGGTTGGCCAGATAATCGACGAAGGCACGGACGTTCGGCGACAGGTTTCGGCGGTTCGGATAGATCGCCAGGATATCGGACGCATCTTCGGCGTATTCGGGCAGGATTCGCACAAGGCGGCCATCCTTCAGCGCATCATGCACCAGATAGGTCGAGAGCTTGGCGATGCCGAGACCACTCAGCGTGGCATGAAACAGGGCATCGGAACTGGTTGTCTCGAAATTGCCGGTGATGCGGTGAGATACTTTGGAGGTGCCGTCATCCAGGTGCCAGCTGTTGAAGGATTCGACCGTCGACAGGCGCAGGCAGTTGTGCCGGGCAAGCTCGGCAGGCGTTGCCGGAACGCCGTGATCGGCGATGTAATCGGGGGCTGCGCAAAAGATTCGCTGGTTCGATGCCAGTTTGCGGACCACCAGCGATGGGTCGGTGACCTGTTCGGAAAAGCGTATGGCGACATCGATCTGATCCTCGATCAGGTCAATATCGCGGTCGGTCAGTTCCATCGACACCTTGAGATCGGGGTTGTTTTCAAGAAATTCCGGCATCAACGGCAGCAATTGCGCCTTGGCGAAGGCCGACGTGGCGGAAATCCGCAACGTGCCCTGCGGGTGGTCAACCCGTGACAGGACCAGCGCTTCGGCTTCTGAAACATTACGCGCAATCACCTGACAGCGGGCGTGGAACTCGTTGCCGAGTTCGGTCAGCGAAACGTGGCGGGTCGAGCGGTTGAGCAGGCGTGCGCCCAATCTGTCCTCAAGATTGCCGATTTGCCGGCTGACCGCCGACGGCGTCAGCCCCAGTTCCCGTGAAGCCGCGGAAAAACCGCCGCTTTCAACGACTTTAGCAAACAGAATCATTTGGTTGGCGATATCCATGACAGTTTCTTTTCACATGTGCGCTTGGCGCAAAAGCGTTGTGACCAAGCAGGGGATTCCGCTCATCGGCTTCTCTCATTATATTGCAATGCAACAACAATGTTGCAATGCAATATTGTGAATTTAATGGAATAGGAGAATTGACGATGAAACCGATTATTGGCGAATTTCACTACCCGGAAATGACGGAAGCCGAGATCCAGCGTTATGTGCGGGAAGCTGAGCGGATGCGTTCCGAAGCTGTCCGCGAGATGTTCAAGGCGATGTTTCAGGCTTTTCGGCACTTCGCCCAGCGCGCCGCAAACGGTTTCCGCGCCGTCGTTGCCGAGCCCGGTATCCACCCCCAGGCAGGTGCACGGTAAGGATATCATCGACGACAAGGATCAGGGGGCTGTACCCGATCCCGTAAACAGCGTTCTCCCCAGCCACCGCCCCCTGCCATCCGGCCTCAATCTGGCCCTGCAGGGTGGCGGTGCGCACGGGGCCTTTACCTGGGGCGTGCTTGATTGTCTGCTTGAGCGCGCACCGTTTAAGATCGACGGTGTCAGCGGCACCAGTGCCGGGGCCGTGAACGCGGTAGCGCTGGCCGCCGGCTTTATGGAAGAGCGGCTCTGAGGGTGCCAGACGCAAGCTGGAAGATGTCTGGCGCGCCGTCAGCCGGTCACACGATTATATGCCGCTGGTCCGTCGTCTCGAGACCGGCACGGTCGCAGTTCCGGCCGGTAAACCTACCGCCGCCCATGTTTTCTTCCGGGCCATGACCCGGGTTTTCTCTCCCTATGAATTCAATCCGCTCGAGATTGACCCGCTCAGGGTCGTCCTTCAGGACCATATCGATTTTGAAGGCTTGAGGAAGCACGCACCGATGGCGCTTTACATCAATGCCACCGATGCGCAATCCGGGCGCGGGCGGATTTTTACCGGCGACGAGATCTCCCTTGATGCGGTTCTGGCATCGGCCTGCCTGCCGTCGCTGCGTCATGCGGTGAAGATCGACGGGCGGTTTTACTGGGACGGTGGTTTTTCCTCCAACCCGCCGATCCTGCCGCTGATCGAGAAATGCCGTGCCGCAGATACCATGATCGTGCGCCTGACACCTGAACGCAGCGAAGAACTGCCGACCCGGGTCAACGACATCCAGGGCAAGGTCAATCAGATCATGTTCAGTCAGCCGTTACGCCGGGAAATCGAGATGATCGAAATCGCCCGACGGATGGCCTCCAGCGGCGTCGCCGTCACCGACAGTCTGGCACACAGGATGAAGGGGCACCGCTTTCACCTGCTCGACGGAACGCCCTACACCAGCGAATTGCGCGCCGACAGCCATATGATGCCGGACTGGGACATGCTGGCGTATCTCAATAACAGCGGTCGGGCGGCAACCACGAACTGGCTGAAGCGGCACCGGGCAGCCGTCGGCCGACGCTCGAGCGTCGATCTGGCAAAGAAGTTTTTATAGGGATTTTCTGAGCCACCATCCTTCGAGACGCGGCTTTGCCGCTCCTCAGGATGAGGGCAAACATTAAACCCACCTCATCCTGAGGAGCCCGCATTGCGGGCGTCTCGAAGGATGAATAGGGGAAAGTAATCGCTCAGAAATGGAAACAGTCGACCGCGACCCACCATTCGCGTTCGTGCGGTTTCAGGGAGCCGAGATAGACGGTGCCGTCGTCGAGGGCGGCGCGTGACGGCTCGGCGCCGGGTACCATGCTGACCTGTATCGTGGAAACGCAGATGGCATTGTTGCGGGTCAGCGCAAACACGAAGCGGCCATGCTTGGAACGGCCGGCAAAGCGCTTGGTCTGCTCGGTCTCACGCCAGCCGCTTTCCTCAAGGGCACCACGGACATAGCCCTGCATATCCTTGAGGGTGCGGATCTGTTCATTCTCGATGTGCACGCCGGTGCCGACGGCAACGAGGCGGCAAAGCGTACCGTCGATTTTTTCGTCGTTTTCCGGAAACGGCATTTCAAGCTGGCGGAAGCCCGGCGCAATCGGCACGAACGTCTCAAGCGTCTGCCGCACTTCCTGACATTCCGACACCGGCAACGCCACCACGGTTTCGGCGGACGCAGTGACGGCGGACACCGACAGCATTCCTGCGAGCGCCGCAACCCTCATCATATTGCTATTGTGTATGCGGGCGGCAGGCATGGCAGTTCCCGGGTCTTACTGAATGACGATCTTCGGTGCCCGGCTTTCCGAGTTGATGGACGTCTCGATTTTCGTCCACACCCTTTCGGCGATGGCGCGGTAGTTGGCGGCGCTCTGACTATCCGGGTCAGAGACGGTGATCGGCGTGCCCGCATCCGACATTTCGCGGATCGCGATTTCGATTGGCACTTCGCCAAGGAAATCGACACCCATCCGCTCGGCTTCGCGCTTGGCGCCGCCATGACCGAAGATATCATAGCGCTTGCCGTTATCGGGGCACAGGAAATAGCTCATGTTTTCAACAATACCGAATACCGGCACATCGACCTTGCGGAACATGTTGAGACCCTTGCGGGCATCGAGCAGGGCAATATCCTGCGGCGTAGACACGATCACCGCACCGGTCAGCGGCACGCGCTGAGCCATCGTCAGCTGTGCATCTCCCGTGCCCGGCGGCATGTCGACGACCAGCACATCAAGCTCGCCCCAGTTGACGTCGCGCATCATCTGTTCCAGCGCCGACTGGACCATCGGTCCCCGCCAGATCATCGGTGTTTCCTCGTCGACCATGAAGCCGATCGACATCACCTTGATGCCGTAGTTTTCCATCGGATCCAGCGTCTTGCCGTCGGCAGAGTTCGGTCGCCCGGAAATCCCCATCATGCGCGGCATCGAAGGCCCGTAAATGTCCGCATCGAGCAGGCCGACCTTGCGGCCCCCGGCAGCAATGCCAAGTGCTATGTTGACGGCGGTTGTCGATTTGCCGACGCCGCCCTTGCCGGAGGCCACGGCGATGATCGATTTGACACCCGGCATCAACTCGCCCTGACCTTTCGGCGGGACCGGCTGGCCGGGTTTCGTGTGTCCGCCGCCATGCGCATGGGCATGGCCGCTGTGATCGGCTTTCTGGGCCGGCCGCTCGGCGGTCAGCACAACGGTCGCGGAGACGACGCCCTTCAGCGCAAACACGGTTTCTTCGGCTTTTTTCCTGAGCGGCTCCATCTCGGCGCCCCGGGCCGCCGGGACTTCGATGGCGAAGGCGACGTTACCGTCCTTGGTCTGCAAACCCTGTATAATACCCGCGCTGACAAGGTCTTTGCCGCTGATCGGGTCGGTGACATTCTTCAAGGCATCAAGAATATCGTTGGTGGTGATCTCGGGCATGGTTGCAAACTCCAGAATTAAACCGATATCAGTCAGAGCAATTTCTGACTATGTTTGTCAGTAAGGCGGCTCTGTCCTATAACGCGAACCGCTCGTTCGCCATTTAGTTAACGTGAACGGGCAAAATTACAAGAGATCAGGCGAACACCGGCAATGGATGCCGGTCAGTTGGCTGGAAAGCAAGGGTAGGTTTTAAAATGGCGTTTAATAAGCAAGGCGGCCCATGGGGCGGCGGTGGCGGTGGTCAAGGCCCGTGGGGCGGTGGCTCCGGTGGTCAGGGCGGCGGCGGGCAGGTTCCCGACGTCGAGGAAATGCTGCGCCGGGCGCAGGAACGCGTCCGTGGCATGTTGCCGGGCGGCGGCGGTGGCGCCAAGGGGATCGTATTGATTGTCCTTGCTGTTGTCGCCATCTGGCTCGGCAGCGGTTTCTACCGCGTGCAGCCGGAACAGGAAGGTGTCGAACTGCTGTTCGGCCAATACGTCAAACGGACCCTTCCCGGTTTGAATTACTGGTTCCCGTCGCCGATCGGCACCGTCTATACGCCGAACGTGACCAAGGTGAACACGGTCAATATCGGCTTCCGCGCTGGTCCCGAAACAGGGCGCAGCGCGCGTGATGTACCGACGGAAAGCCTGATGCTGACCGGTGACCAGAACGTCATTGATATCGATTCCGTCGTACAATGGCAGATCAAGGACGCGGAAAAGTTTCTGTTCAATATCCGCGACCCCCAGGGCACCATCAAGATTGCTGCCGAAAGCGCACTCCGCGAGGTGATCGGTCAGACCCTGCTTGAGCAGGCACTGACCGGCGGCCGGCAGCTTGTCG
Source organism: uncultured Rhodospirillales bacterium (assembly GCA_965284225.1). GTDB lineage: Bacteria > Pseudomonadota > Alphaproteobacteria > Rhodospirillales > Casp-alpha2 > UBA4479. Next base: position 862,623 of record CBDIRN010000001.1, on the reverse strand, counting down.
ACCAGAAGACCCAGGAACTGCTGCAGAAAATTCTCGATGATTACGGTGCCGGTGTGCTGATCAACGAATTCAAGATGCAGGAGGTTGATCCGCCGGCAGAAGTGATTGACGCCTTCAACGATGTGCAGCGGGCCAAGCAGGATCAGGAACGTCTGGTCAACGAAGCGAACGCCTACCTGAACGACATCGTCCCGCGCGCCAAGGGTGAAGCTGAAAAGCGTCTCGCCGCAGCCCGCGCCTACAAAGAACAGGTGATCAAGGAAGCCGAAGGTGAAGCAGCGCGCTTCCTCTCGGTTTACGAGACCTATCAGACGAACAAGGACGTCACCACCCGGCGTCTGTTCCTGGAGCGGATGCAGGATGTGCTGCGGCGGTCCAACATGATCATCATCGAAAAGGGTGCAGAAGGCGGCCAGGGCGTGGTGCCGTATCTTCCCTTGAATGAAATCAACAAGAAAAAGAGCGGAGGGGCACAGTAATGAAAAAGCCCGTACTCGTAGTTATCGGTCTTGTTCTCGTCATCGGCGCCCTGGCGGCCTGGGGTTCGGCCTTTACCGTACATCAGACCCAGCAGGCGCTGATCCTGCAGTTGGGTAATCCGGTTCGTGTCGTCGCATCACCGGGCCTGAACTTCAAGCTGCCGTTTATTCAGAACGTCGTGTTCTTCGACAGGCGTATCCTTGATCTAGATCCGCAGCCGCAGGAAGTGCTGCTGGCGGATCAGAAGCGGATCAATGTCGACAGCTTTGCCCGCTACAAAATTGTCGATCCGCTGGAGTTTCTGAAAACCGCACAGTCGGACCTGAACTTCCGTCAGATTTTCGGCAACCTGGTCAATTCGGCGGTTCGTTCCGAGGTCGCCAAGGCGTCGCTGGCTGACATGCTGTCGTCGAAGCGCGCCGAAGTGATGAACCAGATATTCAATATCCTCAAGGCGCAGGCACCACGGTTCGGTGTCGAACTGGTCGATCTCCGGATCGGGCGGACCGATTTGCCGGAAGCGACGTTGCAGTCGGTGTATAACCGGATGCGCTCGGATCGTATCGCCCAGGCAGCCCAGCTTCGCGCCCAGGGTGAAGAGCAGAAGCTGACCATTCAGGCCGAAGCCGATCGTCAGCGGACGGTGATTTTCGCCGAAGCCAACCGTACCTCGCAAATCTTGCGCGGTGAGGGCGAAGGCAAGAAAAACCAGCTTCTCGGCGATGCGTTCGGCAAGGACGAGGAGTTTTTCAACTTCTATCGATCCATGGAAGCCTACGACAAGGCGTTCGATGAGGGCACCACCATGGTGCTGTCACCGGACAGCGAGTTCTTCCGTTACTTCGGTCATGCCCAGCCCAAGGGAAAGCAGTAAGCATCTGCTTTTGCTTGGCTCGACATGACAGCATTCCTAACCGCCCTCGGTCTCGCAATTGTGATCGAGGGCGTTTGCTATGCGCTGTTCCCCGACGCCATGAAAAAAATGATGCTGCACGTGATCGGCCAGCCGATCTCGACGCTGCGCGCCTTCGGCATCGCAGCCGCCATCGCCGGCGTCGCCCTGATCTGGCTGATCCGGGGGTAGGGGGCGGTTCGATCAGCAGTTCAGATCAGCAGGTGAGGGGGAATACGTTCAGGACGACGGGTAGGGGGTGGCGGCGGTGGCAGCCCATCAATTTGTCGTGAAAAGCGCCTGATTTGGTCCCGCCACTGGACATGGCCACGATCCCGACACATTTGATCCGTAGACGAAACCGTGCAGGATATGCACTGTACCGTGATTATTTTATAGATGGGGTTGTTTAATTCATGAAACACGCTCGCGCCGTTGCCCGTACCGAGGAAAATTCCCGCACCGCCATCTGGATGGCCCGATTGCTGGCCGTCATGGCGGCCATGGCAATCGCGTTGCAGGCGAGTGGTGCCTTCGCCAAGGGAGCGCCCGAGAGCTTCTCCGCCCTGGCCAAGCAACTGCTGCCCACCGTGGTCAACATTTCGACGACACAGACCGTCGAAGGCCGTGGTCAGATGGAAATGCCGCAACTGCCGCCGGGCTCGCCGTTCGAGGATTTCTTCAAGGATTTCTTTGACCGCAACAATCCGCAGCAGCGTTCGCGCAAGGCAACCTCGCTCGGCTCCGGCTTTATTGTCGGTGCCAAGGGCTATCGTCGTCACCAACAACCACGTCATCCAGGATGCCGATGAAATCTCGGTGATCCTGCATGACGATACGCGCCTCAAGGCGACCCTTGTCGGACGGGATTCGAAAACCGATCTGGCGGTCCTCAAGGTCGAATATGACAAGCCGTTGCCGGTCACCACGATTGGCGATTCCGATGCCATCGATATCGGCGACTGGGTGATTGCCATCGGCAACCTGTTCGGTCTGGGCGGCACGGTCACGGCGGGGATCATTTCGGCGCGCGGCCGCGATATCAATTCCGGTCCGTATGACGATTATCTGCAGACCGATGCCTCGATCAACCGCGGCAACTCGGGCGGTCCGATGTTCAACATGGCCGGTGAAGTGATCGGCATCAACACGGCGATCTTCTCGCCGACCGGCGGCAGCGTCGGTATCGGTTTCGCGATCCCGACATCCACCGCAGCTCCGGTCATCAAACAGCTGATCAAGAACGGTGAAGTCCGTCGTGGCTGGCTCGGCGTGCATATTCAGTCGGTCACCGACGAGATTGCCGAAAGCCTTGGTCTCAAGGACGCCAAGGGCGCAATGGTCGCCAGTGTCGTTGAAGGCGGGCCGGCGGCTGCGTCCGACCTCAAGGCCGGCGATGTGGTTCTTGAATTCGGCGGTGTGCCGGTGCCTGAAATGCGCCGTCTGCCGAAGATCGTCGCCGATGTCGAGCCCGACACCACTGTTGAAGCGGTGATCTGGCGCGACGGCAAAGAAGACCATCAAGGTCAAGGTCGGCGCCCTCAAGGAAACCCCGACCGAAGTCGCTTCGGCACCGGGCAAGTCCTGAAAGGCGTGGAAAGCGCGATCGAGGGCATCGGCCTCAAGGTCGCCAAGATCACGCCGCAGCTCCCGCCAGCGCTTCAAGCTTGATGACAATGCCAAGGGCGTCATCGTCACGGATGTCGATGCCAGCGGTCCGGCCGCAGAAAAAGGGCTGCAACCCGGCGACCGGATCATCCAGGTCAGCCAGAGCGACGTGAACGAGCCGGTCGATGTCAGCCGCAAGGTTGATGAGGCGAAAGCCGCGGGCCGAAGTCGGTACTGCTCCGTGTCGATAAGCGGTCAGTGCAAAGCACTTTATACGGACATTGGAGCGGCGGGGGACTAGAGCATTGTCGTTGAAGCCGATATAAATATCGTCATCCCCGCGAAAGCGGGGACCCATTTCTATCCGGAAAAGGAGGTTGTGCTAAAAACTGGGTCCCGAATCACAACCCGCTATACTCGGCCATTGGCTTCGGGCTCGGTTAACGTCCGGGATGACGGAAATTTCTACCCTCGCCAGAACGCGTCAGTCCGATACCCCTGCGCGTATAAAAGTCCCCTGAGATCGGCGTGATCAAGCCGGGCCGGGGCCTCGGCACGGACTGCCGGCTTGCCCCGGTAGGCGACGCCGAGACCGGCTGCGCCCAGCATCGGCAGATCGTTGGCACCGTCGCCTATTGCCATTGTTTCATCGAGGGCCAAACCCAGACTGGCGGCCCGTGCCGTCAGCGTCTGCAGTTTGGTGTGCTTGTCGAGTATAGGATCAGTGACGCCGCCGGTCAGTTTGCCGTCGGCGATGATCAGATCGTTCGACAGGTCTTCGTGAAAGCCGCAGCGGGCGGCGACGCGGGATGTGAAATACTTGAATCCGCCGGAAACCAGAATGCAGGTGGTGCCGTTTGCGGCCATGGTCCGGATCAGGGTTTCGGCACCCTTTGACATCTCGACCGCCTGCCAGGCGCTTTCAAGGGCCTCAACCGGGAGACCCGCCAGCATGCCAACGCGCTCTCTGAGGGCGGCTTCGAAATCCAGCTCGCCGTTCATCGCTCTGGCCGTGATTGCGGCGATTTGCTCTTTCAGGCCAACGTGGGCGGCCAGATCATCGAGCGTCTCGGTGGTGACGATGGTGCTGTCCATATCGGCCAGCAAAAGCCTTTTCCGCCGTCCCTCTGCGGATTGCGCAATAACGTCGACGGCGGCGGTGCCGATCACGTGGCGAGCGGCGGCATCGGCCTGATCGGTCTGCAGATGCTCGAAGGCGATATCGCAGGCGATTTTGTCATCCAGCCAGTCTGCCGAGGCGGTTTCTGCACCAAGAGCGTTGAGTGCGGCGCGGACTTCGCCAACAATGCCGCTCGTCAAAGGGGTCTCGTCGGGTGCGATTAGGGTCAGGACCGATTGCATCAGGAGGCTCCGGGCAGGATAGAACTGGAGGCCACACGTTGGACGATTTAGCGCCCGTTGTCATCATCGCCGGACCCACGGCGAGCGGAAAAACCGAACTCGCCCTGAAAGTCGCCGAAATGCTTAACGGCGAGATCATCAATGCGGACAGCATGCAGGTTTATGCAGAATTATGCATCCTGACCGCGCGTCCGGACGCGGCGGAACTGGCCCGGGCACCGCATCATCTGTTCGGTAATCTGCCGGCGTCCGAACGCTGCTCGGCCGGGCGCTGGCTCAATCTGGCCAAAGCGGCACTGGCCGATATCCATGCCAGAGGCCGGCTGCCGGTGGTCTGCGGCGGCACCGGTCTATATCTGAAAGCCCTGACAGACGGGCTGGCGGCGGTGCCGGAAGTGCCCGACGACATGGTCCAGGCGATCACCCGGCATCTGGATGATGTCGGCGGCGAAGCCTTCAGAACCGAGCTTGGCGCGGTCGATCCGGGGGCGGCAAAGCGCCTGCCTGCCAGTGATCGGCAGCGGCTGATCCGGGCCGCTGCGGTTTATGCCGCGACCGGTCGCACCCTGTCTGACTGGCAGCGCGAGCAGAGCGGTGAGCCCGGTTATGCGGCCCGGTATTGCACGGTTTTGCTGATGCCGCCCCGGGACGAGATGTACGCCGCCATCGACCGTCGGTTCGATACCATGATGGCAAAAGGGGCGATGGACGAGATCAAGGCGTTCGCAGCCCTCGGTCTGGCGCAGGACCTGCCGGCCTCCAGAGCCGTCGCGGTTGCCGAGACCAATGCGGGTCCTGAACGGGCCGAGTCGGGTACCTGGCGACGGCGGTGCAGCAAGGCGAAAACCGCTTCCCGGCATCTTGCGAAACGACAGATGAGCCTGGTTCAGACGTCAGATCGTACAGATTTGCGCGTTGAAGAGAAATATTCGGAAAGAGATTCTCAAAAAATCTTTTCATTTATTCGCGACTTTCTGTTGACCCTGCCTTCCTGAAAGACTAAGTTGCCGCCGCTCCTACTGGGCTGGAGCTTCACTTCATGTTTGGGACGGTCACGGGCCGCGAGGGCCGACCGTCAATTTTTGTTAGCGCAATGCAAGGAACGGTTTGATGAGCACGACACAAATATCCGGAGCGGAAATCATCCTGAAGGCCCTGGCCGATCAGGGTGTCGAGGTCATCTTCGGCTATCCCGGTGGTGCGGTCCTGCCGATCTATGACGCGATCTATCAGCAAAACCAGATCCGCCACATTCTGGTCCGCCAGGAAGGCGGCGCCGTACATGCCGCCGAAGGCTATGCCCGCTCGACCGGCAAGGTCGGCGTCGTGCTTGTGACGTCCGGTCCGGGCGCGACCAATGCCGTGACCGGTCTGACCGATGCGCTGATGGACAGCATTCCGATCATCTGCCTGACCGGCCAGGTGCCGACGCATCTGATCGGCAATGACGCCTTTCAGGAGTGCGATACCACCGGCATCACACGGCCCTGTACCAAGCACAATTATCTGGTCAAGGACGTCAAGAACCTGTCGAAAGTTCTGCACGAAGCGTTTCACGTTGCCCGCTCCGGCCGGCCCGGCCCGGTCGTTGTCGACCTGCCGAAGGACGTCTGCATGGCACTAGGCGACTATGTGCCGAAAGAGACAATCAGCCTCGAGAGAGTATCAGTCTGCGCCTGAAGGGCGATGCCGAGAAGATCAAGGCTGCCGTCGCCATGATCGCATCCGCCAAGAAACCGATTTTCTATTGCGGTGGCGGCGTCATCAATTCCGGCCCCAAGGCTTCGAAGCTGCTGACCGAACTTGTGCGCAAGACCGGCTATCCGTGCACGCTGACATTGATGGGTCTCGGCGCCTATCCGGCGACCGACAAGCAGTTCCTGGGCATGCTCGGCATGCACGGCACCTACGAAGCCAATCATGTCGATGCACGGTTCGTGACGTGATGATCTGCCGTCGGCGCCCGTTTCGATGACCGCGATCACCGGTCGGCGTGATGCCAAGTTCTGCACCGGACGCCAAGATCATCCACATCGACATCGACCCGAGCCTCGATCAACAAGAACGATCAAGGTCGACATCCCGATCATCGGTCGACGGTCGACAGCGTGCTGGAGCGAGATGCTGGCGACTCGTGGAAATCAGAGTCAGGTCGAAGCACCGAACGCGTCGAGTCGCTGGCCAGCTGGTGGAAGCAGATCGATGAATGGCGCCGGGTCGAATCGCTGCCAGTTCCCCTGTGACAAGCGCGACGGCTCGATCATCAAGCCGCAGTACCGTCTGTCGAGACGCTGTGCGAAGCTCACCAAGGACCGCGATACCTACATCACCACCGGAGGTCGGCCAGCATCAGATGTGGGCCGGCCAGTACTCCGCGTTCGACAAGCCGAACCGCTGGATGAACGTCGGGCGGCCTCGGCACGATGGGCTTATGGCCTGCCTGCCGCCATCGGCGTGCAGCTCGGCTTCCCGGACGTCTGGTGGTCGATATTGCCGGGGAAGCGTCAGTATCCAGATGAACATCCAGGAACTGTCGCACCTCGTCTGCAGTACCGACTTGCCGGTGAAGATCGTCAATCCTGAACAACGGCTGCGCTCGGCATGGTGCCGCCAGTGGCAGGACACTGCAGCACGACAGCCGTTACGTCGACATGCCTACATGGAGGCGCTGCCCGACTTCGTCAAGCTTGCCGAGGCTTACGGTCATGTCGGCATGCGTATCACCGATCTGAAGGATCTCAAGCCGATGATGGAAGAGGCCTTCGCCATGAAGGACCGTCTGGTGTTCCTCGACATTGCCGTGGACAACACCGAGCACGTCTACCCGATGCAGATCCGGGACGGTGCGATGCGTGACATGTGGCTGAGGCTGAAGACGGAGCGGACAGACCATGAGCCACATCATTTCCCTGCTGATGGAAAACGAGCCGGGCGCGCTGTCCCGTGTCGTCGGTCTGTTCTCCCAGCGCAACTACAACATCGAAAGCCTGACCGTGGCCGACATCACCGGAAGATCACGGTGTCAGCCATCACCATCGTCACCACCGGCCGCCGCAGGTCATCGACCAGATCGAGGCGCAGCTGGACCGGCTGGTGCCGGTGCACCGAGTCTCCGATCACCACTGCCGGGCCGCATGTCGAACGCGAGCTGGCGCTGATCAAGGTCACCGGCACGGGCGAAAAGCGGGTCGAAGGCGCTGCGGCTGGCCGATACTTCCGCGCCCGTCCGGTCGATACCACCACGAGAGCTTCGATCTTCGAAATCGCCGGCCCGCCCGACAAGGTCGACGGCTTCATCGCTCTGATGCGCGAACTGGGGCTGGTCGAAGTCGGCCGCACCGGCGTGGTTGGGATGCTGCGCGGGCCGCAGGGGGCCTGAGCACGGACAGGAATTCAACTCCGTCTTCCCGGGCCTGACCCGGGATCCCGCTTCCTTCGACAAAACAGGAAGGCAGCGGGGCCCCGGCTCAAGGCCGGGGAGACGATCAAAGGAGCAAGGACGAAACAATGAAAGTCTATTACGACGCCGATGCCGATCTCAACCTGATCAAGCCGAAAAAGGTCGCCATCGTCGGCTACGGCTGCGCAAGGCCACGCCCATGCCCAGAACCTGCGCGATCAGCGCGCTGCCGAGGAAGTCGCCATCGCGCTGCGTGCAGGGCTCCTGCACCACCGGCAAGCGGAAAGCAGGCTCAAGGTGTTTCAGCCCACCGACGCCGGCCAAGTGGGCCGACGTCCTTATGGTCCTCGCGCCCGATGAACATCAGGCCGGCATCTGGGAAAACGACATCAAGGGCCACCTCAAGCCCGGCTCTGCGCTGGCCTTTGCCCATGGCCTCAACGTCCACTTCGGCCTGATCGAGGCACCGTCGGATATCGACGTGATCATGATCGCCCCGAAGGGCCCGGGCCACACAGTCCGCTCCGAATATCAGCGCGGCGCCGGCGTGCCGTGCCTGGTCGCTGTTCATCAGGACGCCACGGGCAACGCCCTCGAAGTCGCGCTCTGCCTATGCGTGCGGCTATCGGCGGCGGTCGTTCGGGCATCATCGAGACGACCTTCAAGCGAAGAATGCGAAACCGATCTGTTCGGCGAACAGGCTGTTCTTGTGCGGCGGTCTGGTCGCACACTGATCCATGTGCCGGTTTCGAAACTCTGGTCGAGGCCGGTTACGCGCCGGAAATGGCCTATTTCGAGTGTCTGCCACGAGGTAAAGCTGATCGTCGATCTGATCTATGAAGGCGGCATCGCCAACATGCGCTACTCGGTCTCCAATACCGCCGAATACGGCGATTACGTGTCCGGCCCCCGGGTCATCACGGCGGATACCAAAGCCCGCATGAAGGACATTCTGACCGACATCCAGACCGGCCGCTTTGTTCGCGAACTTCATGGCCGAAAACGTCACCGGTCAGGCCAGTTTCAAGGCATCGCGTCGTCTGGCTGCCGAGCACGGCGTCGAAGTCGAAAAGACCGGGGCCGAAGTTGCGCGCCATGATGCCGTGGATCGCCGAAAACCAGCTGGTCGACAAGACGAAGAACTAAAAAACCCGTCATTCCCGCGGAAGCGGGAACCCAGAGCGGTATTTGCTGGGCCCCCGCTTTCGCGGGGGTGACGAATAAGAGTTAGAGAAAGGCGGCCCTGGGAAACCGGGCCGCTTTTTTTTGCTTTGCCAACTTAGTTATGGCACTTTTAGAGGTTTAAGTTTTTAGGATTTTCTAATTTGGGGGATGTTTCGTGATCCTTATTCGATCGATAACAATCTTTCTTGTTTTGAACCTGATTGCCGTCGTGTCGCTTGGTGCCCACGCCGCAAAAGCGGATATGGAAGTCCATGAAACAATAAAAAAGCTCAGCTATAAGCTTCTATTAGCTAGTACGGATGAACGAGTCTATTCAGGAGAAGTATCATCTGTCCAGAATACGTTAAAGGCTTACATAAAAGATCATGTGGAAAGTGCATCTTTGACCTTTCGGGACGAGAAAGGACGGACTCCACTAATTCTATCCGCCTGGTTCGGCTACTCGGAAGTTGTTGAAATTTTACTTGAGAATAAAAGCGTCATTGATGCAATTGACGCCAAAGACAACAGCGGATTAACAGCTTGGGACTATTCCAACCTCGCACTGCACCAGAGCTATATTTTATGTAACCCGTCGGTGTTCAAGAATGATGATGCCGCTACGCCAATTCTTCTCATGCAGGATTACTATGTTGATCGGAACGGGTATCTAAATACCCGTAACGCCTTGGAAAAGGCTGGATCATCAACTTCAGTCGACCGTGTAAAGGCGGGCTGGAACTCGCTCTGCATTGCTCAGGATTACGAAGTATTGCAGAACGTGAAGAAGGCTGATGACGTTCTAAGGACGATAACTAAATTGAACACGGCTGCTATTGCGAAATCTGGAAGAAAAGTATCTCAGAAGGCGCTTGCGCGGCTGAGAGATTCTCTTAAAGACCGTATGAATGCGGATCAATCCGGATTTCGAATTACAAACTTCAGGCCCAGGCGGTTATTGGATGGCGGCGTTGATTTTCTTGAAGTGAATGGGAAAGTGAAAAATCTGGATAGTGAAAACGAATATGTTCCATTACTTCGACTGATCTTATTGGATGCCGATAGAAACGTGCTTCAATCTGCGATCGCGAAGTTGGATAACGAAACCCTGAAAAAGGGCGAGACAACAACGTTTGTTGCGAGAATTGCAAACCCGGATGAACGCATGAAACGCTTAGAGGTCAAGTTCCAGTGAAGTCGTCGGCGAAAAACTCCGCGCCATGATGCCGTGGATTGCCGAAAACCAGCTGGTCGACAAGACCAAGAACTAAAAAACCCGTCATTCCCGCGGAAGCGGGAACCCAGGGCGGTATTTTCTGGGCCCCCGCTTTCGCGGGGGTGACGAATAAGAGTTAGAGAAAGGCGGCTTCGGAGTTCCGGGCCGCCTTTTTTGTATACCCTCTCCCTCGGGAGAGGGTGGCGCACAGCGCCGGGTGAGGGGCGGGGGTACAAGAAATCCATCAATTAAGTTCAATTGCCCCTCATCCTGAGGAGCGCGGAGCGCGTCTCGAAGGAGAGGGAGGACCAAATAGAAGCGGCCCCGGGCAACCGGGGCCGCTTTGCATTCAAGCGCTCAATGCAACATTATGTACCTTTACGGGTATTGGTATGGAATTTTCTTTTAAGTCTTGGTGGAGTTGGCAATGCGTGTTCAGATTTTACGGGCAGTAATGGTTTTGATTGCGCTGCAACTGGCGGGTTATCCGGCCAACGCTGATGGGCCAAACTTGGAGGTCCACAGAATAATCAATGAATTCGGAAATAAGCTATACATCGCCGGAGAAACTGGTGGCGATTTTGGAGCGGCAATTGCCTCTTCCGAGGCAAAATTACGCTCCTACATCGATCAGCATCGCGATAGCCCGGCGCTAACTGCTCAGGATGAGAAGGGCCGCACGCCTTTAATAAAAGCTGCGGCGTCCGGCTTTGTTGAATTAGTCGTTGCTCTTCTGGAAAACAGAAGTGTTGTTGAGGCAATTGATGCTGTCGATCCGAAGGGTATGTCGGCATGGGTACATGCAAATATAGCGATACGACGAAGTCTCCTTATTTGTAATCCGTCAGCTGCGGAAAATCCTTTTGCCTTTGTTCCCTTGATGGTTACGCAAGCATATTTTATGAGCCGATTGGGTTACTACCGCTCTCGCGAAGCTCTAGAAAAAGCAGGGGCAAAAGCTTCAAATGTGCTCGCTAGAGAGGGCTGGAATACTCTTTGTGTTCATCAGGCGGATTCAACGCGACAAATCATCAATAGCTCAGATGATGTTCTTTTGTCACTTGTTGAACTAAGTACGAGATCGTTGCCAATCTCCGAGCTATCGAACGCCGCAGCCAGAGATAAGGAAATGCGGGCTAAGAAAGCTAATAAGGACCTGAGCAATGAGCCGAAAAATGGGTTCAAGATATTTGGGGTGAGGAGCAGTCGGCCTAAAGACGAGGGGGTGGATGTATTGGTCGTAACTGGACGCGTGGAGAATGAGGAGAGCGGGAATGAGAGGATTCCCTCCCTACGATTGGTTTTGCGTGATTTGAAAGGCAACGAACTTCAATCTGGCGACGCAACTGTCGAAAAGAACTCATTGGCAATTGGGGAAAGCACTAGTTTCGAGGCTCGCATAGAAAATCCAAGTCCTATCGCTCGTAGATTGGAAGTCACCTTCAACTAGGTTTTGAAACAAACGCACATCTGCCAACTCCCCAATCCCGCCTTTTTTCTTGCCTTTTCGGGCGTTAAGCTTATGGAAACCCAATAGTGAGACAGTCCGGAAGCGGAACCTTGCCGGTTTCGGACGAATGAGAGGTGTGCCATGGCTGAGGCAACTGAAAAAGATCGCGTCATAATCTTCGACACCACGCTCCGCGACGGCGAGCAATCGCCCGGTTGTTCGATGAATCTCGAGGAAAAGCTGCGCATTGCCGAGGTTCTGGCCGGTATGGGCGTCGACGTCATCGAAGCCGGGTTCCCGATCGCCTCGGAAGGCGATTTCGAAGCGGTCCACGAGATCGCCAAATCCATCAAAGGCCCGGTCATCTGCGGTTTGTCCCGCGCCACCAAGGGCGATATCGACCGCGCTGCCGAAGCGTTGAAGCCGGCCGAGCGCAAGCGTATCCATACGTTCCTGTCGACCTCGCCGCTGCATATGAAATTCAAGCTGCAGATGGAGCCGGACGCCGTCCACGATGCCGTCGTCGCTTCCATCAAGCATGCCCGCAATTTTACCGATGATGTCGAATGGTCACCGGAAGACGGCTCCAGAACCGAACATGATTTTCTCTGCCGCTGCGTCGAAAGCGCGACGGAAGCCGGTGCCGGCACCATCAATATCCTCCGATACGGTCGGTTACGCCGTGCCCGACGAGTTCGCAGCCCTGATCACGATGCTGATGAACCGCATCCCCAACATCGACAAGGCGATCATTTCCGTCCATTGCCACAATGACCTGGGGCTTGGCGTTGCCAATTCGCTGGCCGCCGTAAACGCCGGCGCCCGACAGGTCGAATGCACCATCAACGGGATCGGCGAGCGCGCCGGTAACGCGGCGATGGAAGAAATCGTCATGGCACTGCGGACCCGCTCCGACGCCATGCCGTATTACACCGGCATCACCACCGAACACATCATGAAGGCGTCCCGGCTGTTGTCGTCGATCACAGGATTCGCGGTGCAGCCGAACAAGGCCATCGTCGGCGCCAATGCCTTTGCCCACGAAAGCGGGATCCATCAGGACGGCGTGCTGAAAAACGCCGAGACCTATGAGATCATGACGCCGGAATCGGTCGGCCTGACCAAGTCCAACATCGTTATGGGCAAGCATTCCGGCCGCCATGCGTTCAAGGACAAGGTCAAGGACCTGGGGTACGATCTTGGCGACAATGCCCTGCAGACGGCCTTCAAGCGCTTCAAGGATCTGGCCGATCTGAAAAAGGAAATCTTCGACGAAGACATCATCGCGCTGATCGACGATCAGGGTGCCGGCGCCAGCGAAACCATCAAACTGGTCTCGCTCGAGGTCAACTGCGGCACCGTCCACAACCCGCCGAAAGCAGCGATGACCCTGAATATCGAAGGCGAGGAAAAGACCTGTGACGCAACCGGTGACGGGCCTGTCGATGCCGCCTTCAATTGCATCAAGACGCTGTATCCGCACGATGTCCGGCTGCAACTGTATCAGGTGCACGCTGTGACCCAGGGCACAGACGCCCAGGCCGAGGTGTCGGTACGTCTTGAAGAGAACGGTCGTACGGTCAACGGCATGGCGGCGGATACGGATACGCTGGTCGCCAGTTGCCGTGCTTACATCATGGCTTTGAATAAACTGCTGTTAAAACGACAAAAAACTGCGCCGGAGGCTCTTTCTGCCTAGCAATTCCGGTTCCCCCTTTCTATAAGTGCGGGGGGTCGGGTGACGTTGAACCACAAGGCTGTATTGGATTTATAAGCCTATGCTTTCGAGACTTTTCGGATTTCTCTCCGCCGACATGGCGATTGATCTGGGGACCGCTAATACGCTGGTCTATGTAAAGGGCCGGGGGATCGTTCTGAACGAGCCTTCCGTGGTCGCCATTGCCGAGGTCAAGGGCAAGAAGCATGTGCTTGCCGTGGGCATCGAGGCCAAGCAGATGCTGGGCCGCACCCCGGGCCATATGGAAGCCATCCGTCCCATGCGCGACGGGGTCATCGCCGACTTCGAAGTCGCCGAGGAGATGATCAAACATTTCATCCGCAAGGGTTCACAACCGGCGCACTTTCGCCAGTCCGCTGGTGGTTGTCTGCGTGCCGTCGGGCTCGACCGCGGTCGAACGCCGTGCCATTCAGGAATCTGCTGAAAGCGCCGGCGCCCGCAAGGTTTACCTGATTGAGGAGCCGATGGCGGCCGCCATAGGCGCCGGACTGCCGGTGAACGAGCCGACCGGATTCGACGAGTTGTCGATATCGGTGGGGGTACGACCGAAGTGGCGGTGCTGTCATTGGGCGGCATTGTTTATTCCAGATCGGTGCGCGTTGGTGGCGACAAGATGGACGAGGCGATTATCGCCTACATCCGTCGCAATCATAACCTTCTGGTCGGTGAAGGCTCCGCTGCCCGGATCAAGGAAGAAATCGGTTCCGCCTGTCCGCCTGATGACGGCGATGGCCGGACCATGGAAATCAAGGGCCGCGATCTGATGAACGGGGTGCCGAAGGAACTGATCATCTCCGAGCGGCAGATTGCCGAAAGTCTGGCCGAGCCGGTCGGTGCCATCATCGAGGCGGTCAAGGTCGCGCTCGAACACACGGCACCCGAACTGGCCGCCGACATTGTCGACAAGGGGATCGTGCTGACCGGTGGCGTGCCTCGCTCGGCAACATCGATTTCGTGCTCAGGCATTCGACCGGCTTGCCGGTGTCGATTGCCGACGATCCGTTGAGCTGCGTCGTGCTGGGAACCGGCCGTGCGCTCGAAGAGATGAAGCGTCTGAAGGACGTTTTGACGACCATGTACTGAGCCTGGCCGATCGTTTTCGGCCTCGTCATGAACTGGTCAGGATATTGATATTTACTGCGGCCGGATGACCTTCGCGGTTCGGTCGCGAAACCTGGGCATTAACGCGAAGACTGGGTGATCTGGTTTGAACGATCGCGAACGCTCGATTAGTCGTATCGCCGCGCCGATCAGGACCTTGCACAGCGGTTTGCCGACATCGGCCTGATTGTTACTGCAGCGGCGCTATGCTCGTCGGAAAAATGGAACCGGCAGCCTACGAACGCGCACGCGCGCAAGTCACCGATGCGGTGGCACCGATCCTTGATGCTGTTTCCAGACCCCTTGACGTTGCCCAGGACCTGATCGGCGAGGGACGAACCCTTTTGGCATTGCGCGAAGAGAATGCCCAGCTGCGTGCCTCGCACGATCGGCTGATGCAGTGGCAGTCCATCGCCCGCAATCTGGAAACCGAAAACAAGGCGCTTCGGGAATTGCTGAAATATGAAGCGACGACGGACACGCATAGCGTATCGGCGCGGGTCATCGGCGATTCCGGCGGTGCCTTTGCCCGCACCATGATTCTCAATGCCGGCTCCAGGGCCGGGGTCCGCAAGGGGCAGGCTGCCATTACCGGCGCCGGACTGGTCGGGCGCATTCAGGAAGTCGGTTTACGCTCATCACGGCTTTTGCTGCTGGCTGATCTCAACTCCCGCATTCCCGTGGTCATTGAAAGCTCGCGCGTCAGAGGGGTTGTTGCCGGCACCAACGGCGAGACCCTGCGTCTTGTGCATCTGCCGCCTGATGTGGTGGCGGCGCCCGGTGACCGTCTGGTGACGTCCGGCCATGGTGGCGCCCTGCCACCCGGGCTGCCGGTCGGGATCGTTTCCGTGGTCAATGATGCCGGGGTCGAAGTTGAGCCGTTTGTCGACACCTCCCGCCTTGAAATCGTTCAGGTGCTGGATTTCGGCCTCGACGGGATTATCGAATTCAAGTCTTCGCGTAGCAGCGAAAAGGCTAAATAGGGTGCGTCGATGAAACCATCCTTCTGGCACCGGGTGGATCGTTTTGCGCGGGACCTGACGCCGTTTGCCCTGACTTTTCTTTTACTGGTGATCAATGCGATCCCGTTTCATATACCGGGATTTGCGCAGGTGGTACCGATGCTGTCACTGATCGGGATTTATTTCTGGGCCGTGTACAGACCGGACCTGATGCCGGCGGCGGCGGTGTTTCTGATCGGAATCCTGCACGATTTCATTTCAGGTTTGCCGCTCGGTGTCAGTGCATTGGTGTTTCTGGCTGTTCAGGGCGTGGCGATTGCACAGCGGTCGTTCTTTTCCGGGAAGTCCTTCGTCATTGTCTGGTTCGGTTTTATCATCGTTGCGGCAGGGGCCTTGTCGTTGGAATGGCTGCTCTTGTCCATATTATCAGGCCAGTTCATTCAACCGCGTTCGGCGTTCTATCAGTTCGGGCTGACGGTTGCGCTGTTCCCGGTGCTATCATGGATGTTCACCCGATGGCAGCAAGCGTTCCTGCAGGTGGACTGATATGAACAGGGATCCGGATCGTCAGAAAATCTATACGCGCCGCGCAGCCATTCTCGCCGGCGGCAAGGCACTGTTGCTGACGACGCTGGCCGGGCGCTTGTATTACCTGCAGGTCATCGAGGCGGACCGCTATGCCACGCTGGCCGACGAGAACCGCATCAACTTGCGGCTGCTGCCACCACCACGCGGACGCATCATTGACCGCTTCGGCATGCCGCTGGCGGAAAACCAGCAGAACTATCGCCTGCAGCTTGTGCCCGAAGACGTCAAGGGCAGCGATATCGACGAAGTGCTGTCGCATGTCCAGAAGATCGTCACCCTTGGCGACAGCGACAAGCGGCGGATTATTCGCGAAGTGCGTCGCAACCGGGCTTTCGTGCCGGTCACGCTGAAGGAAAACCTGACCTGGTCTGAAGTCGCCAAGATCGAGATCAACGCCCCCGATCTGCCAGGATTGATGATCGATGTCGGACGCAGCCGCCGCTATCCCTACGGGCCGCAGGCAGCGCATGTGCTGGGCTATGTCGCGGCGGTATCTGAAAAGGATATCGATGACGACCCGCTGCTGAAGCTGCCCGGGTTTCGCGTCGGCCGCGCCGGTATCGAAAAGGTACACGATCTCGAATTGCGCGGCACCGGCGGCAGCTCCGAAGTCGAGGTGAATGCCTTTGGCCGGATGATCCGCGAGCTTTCAAGACGCGAAGGCCAGCCCGGCGCCGAAGTGATGCTGACCCTCGACATGGGCCTGCAGGACTTCATTGCCAAGCGGCTGGGCGAGGAAAGCGCCTCGGTGGTCGTGATGGATGTCCGGACCGGCGATGTGCTGGCGATGGTGTCCAACCCGAGCTACGATTCCAACGAATTCAACCGTGGTCTCAGTTCTGCTGAATGGCAGGCGCTGGTGAACAACGAGCGGTCGCCGCTGATCAACAAGTCGATTGCCGGTGTGTATTCGCCGGGCTCGACCTTCAAGATGATGGTTTTGCTGGCAGCCCTGGAAAAAGGTGTGATCTCGCCCGAGCACAAAATTCATTGTTCAGGCGAATATGAATTGGGCGATGCCAAGTTCCACTGCTGGAAGAAACATGGCCATGGCTTTGTCGACGCCACCGCAGCCATCACTGAAAGCTGCGATGTGTATTTCTATGAGATCGCCAAGCGCACCGGCATCGACCGGATTGCCGCAATGTCGCGCAAATTCGGTCTTGATTCGACATCCGGTATTGATTTGCCGGGCGAGCAAACCGGCCTGGTGCCGACGCGGGACTGGAAACGCGCTACCCGTGACGAACCCTGGCACCAGGGGGAAACAGTGATTGCCGGGATCGGCCAGGGCTTCGTGCTGACGACGCCCCTGCAGATGGCGCTGATGACGGCCCGGATCGCCAACGGCGGGCGTGCCATCGTGCCGCGCCTGACCCGTGCCATCGGCGGTGTCGCGGAAGAGATGAAGGATGCCGGGGAAAATCCTTCACTGAATATTTCGCCGAACCACCTCGAGATTGTCAGCCGGGCCATGGACAGGGTTGTCAATCACCCGACCGGTACGGCAAGACGCTCTGCCACCGGGATTGAAGCATTTCCGATGGCCGGGAAAACCGGCACGGTACAGGTTCGCCGCATTAGCAAACTTGAACGTGAACAGGGTGTGCGCAAGAACGAAGACTTGCCGTGGCGATTCCGGGATCACGCCCTGTTCGTCGGCTTTGCCCCGGTCGAAAATCCCCGATATGCGATCTCGGTCGTTGTCGAGCATGGCGGCGGTGGCTCATCGGTTGCGGCCCCGATTGCCCGAGATGTGCTGGTCGAAGCGTACCGGCGGCAATCCGCAGGTCCTGGCATTCCGATTGCCGGGCGGTCTGTGCCCCAACAGCCGGCACAAGAAGACGTCGCTGAACAGCCGGTGACGCAGCCTGCACAGATCGTCAATCAGGTCGAGACAGAGACACATGATGCGCTCAAGATTGTCCACCCCTGAGCTGACCATTGGCCGCAAGTCGATTTCGATCAACTGGCTTTTGGTGGTGTTGATTTCGCTCGTCGCAATGGTCGGCTTTGCCATGCTGTACTCGGCAGCCGACGGCAACATGTGGCCATGGGCGGAGCGGCAGGTTGTCCGTTTCGGCGTTGCGCTGGTGGTGATGGTGATCGTCGCGACCATCAATATCCGGATATGGCTTCGCGCTATGCGTATGTGCTGTATTTTCTGGCCCTGGCGCTGTTGGTTGCGGTCGAGGTTGCCGGTTATGTCGGGATGGGGGCGCAACGCTGGATTTCTCTGGGCTTCGTCAACGTGCAGCCGTCTGAACTGATGAAGATCTTTCTGATTCTGGCCTTGGCCCGGTATTTCAATGCCTCTGCGATTGAAGATATCGGCAGGATATCAAGCCTGATTGTGCCGATCGGATTGATTGTTGCACCGAGTATACTGATCTTGCGTCAGCCCGATCTCGGTACGGCAATCATGGTGATGATGAGCGGTGGTGCGGTGATGTTTCTGGCCGGGGTCCGGCTCTGGAAATTTGCCGTGATCGGCGTTTCGGGGCTGGCGGCGGCGCCGGTCGCCTGGCAATTCCTGCATGAATATCAGAAGAAGCGGGTGCTGACTTTCCTTAATCCGGAAACCGACCCGCTGGGTGCCGGCTATCATATCATCCAGTCGAAAATTGCCCTTGGCTCCGGGGGCATGACGGGCAAGGGCTTCATGCTCGGACCGCAGAGCCATCTGCACTTCCTGCCGGAAATGCAGACCGATTTTATCTTCACCATGCTGGCCGAGGAAATGGGGCTGGTCGGCGGGCTGGCGCTGATCATCCTGTATGCGCTGATCATTACCTACGGCATCATCATTTCGGTCAAAGCGCGCAACCAGTTCGGACGACTGGTCGCGGGCGGGATCACGACCACATTCTTCCTGTATGTGTTTATCAACATCGCCATGGTGACCGGGCTGATCCCGGTGGTCGGCGTGCCGCTGCCGCTGGTCAGTTACGGCGGCACGGTTATGCTGACACTGATGATCGGCTTCGGGCTGGTGATCGGGGTCGGCGTGCACCGCGACGTGCCGGTCGGCCGGCGCGGCGAGGCCGAAGGGAACTGAGGCTGGGCTAACGAATTTCTTCCCGGGGCAGAGTATGCGCTTCAAGACCAGAACCATGACCCGCCAGGAAATCGAAATTCCCATCGAGTGGGCGGACAAAGAAGGCTGGAACCCCGGATTATACGATGGCGAAAGCTTTCATGCGGCTGATCCAGACGGCTTCCTCCTGGGCCTGTTGGATGATGAACCGATAGCCTCCATATCCGCCGTCAAATACGGTACCTCATTCGGATTTATCGGGTTTTACATCGTGAAGCCTGAATATCGCGGCAAGGGTTATGGCATTCAGACCTGGAAGGCGGCCATGCATGCGCTTGAAGGTCGAAACATCGGCCTCGACGGGGTTGTTGATCAGCAGGACAACTACCGGAAATCCGGTTTTGATCTGGCTTACAGCAATATTCGTTTTGAAGGGGCTGGAGGCGGTGGTTTCGCTCTGCCACCTGAAATCATCCAGCTGTCGGATATCGGGTTTGAAACCATTGAGACGTATGACCGGCGATTCTTTCCGGAGCCGAGAGCGTCATTTCTTCAGGTTTGGATCAACCAACCCGGTGCCGTTTCCCTTGGGTTCCGGCATGCGGGTAAACTTTCAGGCTATGGCGTGCTGCGAAAATGCCGGTCGGGTTACAAGATCGGCCCTCTTTTCGCGGACAGCCCTGAGCAGGCGGATATTCTTTTTCAAAGTTTGAAATCAAAAGTGCCTGCTGGCGATCCGGTCTATCTTGATGTACCGGAAACGAATGCGGATGCCGTTGCTTTGGCCAAGCGCCATAAGATGCAGGTGGTTTTCGAAACGGCCAGAATGTACACCGGCGGTGCGCCGGAAATATCCCTGAACAGGCTATACGGCGTAACGTCGTTTGAGCTTGGATGAGCGCGCGATAAAGGCGCTGTCCTTTACCGCCTTCTGATCGAAGGCGGGATCACCCCTGCAGGCAAGGGCAGACTTTTAGGCTCCAGCCTCGAACGTGCCTGTGCGGTCTATAGCCTTTCCCTAATTTCCTGACCGCCACATATGTGACGGATTTCCTTGGATTCGCGCCTTATTTTGGTTGCGATTTAAATGCAATTAAGAATCATTTGCAATTAAGGTTTCTATTCTTTAGGTGTGGGCCATCGCTTCCCCGGGGGGGATGCCTATCTGGCTCAGGCTCAAAGAGAGGAAGACTAATGTTTCGATATTCCAAGATCGCTGGCACGGCAGCCGTTTTTTTCGGTGCCCTGACATCCCACGCTCATGCTGAGACGTTCACGCTTGATCCGGTTGTGATCGAGGGGTCTACGGTGCATCGCTCGCAGGAGTTGATTAACGAGGTTGAAAAGGGGATGAACGCCAACCGCAGCAATTCGTATCTGGGCGGGGCCGTGCTGCAGAACCTGAACCCGGTCAACTCTGGCGATGCGTTTCGCTACAACGTGCCCGGAATCATCAACCAGCCGGGTGAAGGCGACCGCGCTGGCGGCGGTACCAAGATCAGAACCTTCGGAGATTTCGGTGCCGCGACCTCAATCGACGGCGGTCCTGCACTCCGGATTCAGGGGCAGGAAGGCGGCGGCTACACCAACACACCTGGTGCCGACAATCGCCATCGACCGGATGGCGATCATGAAAGGCAGTCGCGGGGTCGGTTATGGCGACGGCACGGAGGGCGGCGTCATCGATACGCGCATCAAGTCAGGCCGCAACTACAAAGATCATCAGGCCATGACCTTTGACGTCAGCACTGCACGCGAGGCGCTTGTACAGGCCGAAGCGGCCGACAGTACGGAACAGTGGGATTATTATTTCGCGGGGAGCGGCCTGTACGGTGCCTATAACGGCCATCCTGAAATTCTGGAGCAGCAGGTCGTCCTCGGCGGTTTGGCGAAAATGGGCTACAACTTCAACAAGGACACGCGGCTGGAAACCCTGGGGATCTTCGACCGGAGCGATCCCAGGATTTATCGGAACGGTGAGGTCAATGATATCGACACCCGGGCTTTCTATAGCGCGACAACCCTCGACAGCCGGCTCAGTGACGACAACAGCGTGCGGCTGGGATACGTCTTTGAAGACAGCGGGTCGCGCTGGCCCGACCGGAACCGGGATCGCAGCATCACCAACAATGTCTTTTATGGCGAGTACTACACGAAAGCCGATGTGACCGAGGGCGTAAAGTACGACGGCTCTGTGGGCGCGCAGGTCATGCATGTGAATTCCAAACGCGATAAACAGTGGGATAACGAGTTTGAGGATTATGCGGTCTATTCAGAAAACGCGTTTTCGATCGGTGATGATCTCGTCGTCAACGGCGGTCTTCGCTATACATGGTTCCAGAACGACATTGTGTTGGACGGGGTCGGCCGGGCCGACAATCTCGATAAACACGGATTGCTGAGTTACGAAACCGGTGCCGCCTACAACGTGCTCAAGGACACGAAACTCCGCGGCAGCTACGCCACCGGCTTCAATCGCTTTTTCAGCAAGTACGGCAATTTCGGCAGCGATGCGCTGAGTGATGCAGGCGATGGCGACAGGATCGTCGAGGCGCGGACCATGGAGGTCGGCTTCAATCAGGGCTGGCAGGGCGGTTACGTCGATGTCGCACTCTACAACACCGTGCAGGAGAATGTGCCGAGACGGAATAATGATGCGATCGAGAGCGTCGAGGTTGATCAGTCCGGCCTTGAAGTAGAGGTGTTTGCCAATCTGACCGAGAGGCTGACGGCATCAGCAGGCTATATGCGGGTGCTTGACGTGTCGGCGACCCGAAAAGATGGGACCGAGGTCAATCATAACATCTTCTGGGGCACGCAAGTCGCAGCGGTGCCGGAAAACCAGGTATCCCTGCGCCTCGATTATGGTCTGACGGACACCGTCAATCTGTGGGGGACAGCCTTCTATTCGACCGGCTACACATCCGTGGATGCGAACGGGGCCACGACCAAGCGTGAAGACTTTGAACGGTTTGATCTCGGGATGTCGTGGGCACCGACGGACGACTGGACGTTGCGTGCCAGGGTCGAGAACATTACCGACGAACGCGGTTTTGGCCAGGAAGTCACCGGCAGCTATACGGACACGGACGGTAATGTCGGTCGCGTTTTCTGGCTCGGCTTCGATCTCACATTATAAACGGTCAGTGTAATCAGGCGGCGCCGGGAAGATAAAATTCATGCAATACAGAAGCTTGCGTACATTGCACCTGTGGCTTTCGCTCGGCGCCGCACTGCCGTTGCTCATCTTGAGCCTGACCGGCGTCTTTCTGGTCTATGGCCATGAACTGCAGGAGGTAATCTCGCCGGAATACTGGTCCGCCGAAGCGCCGTCACCTGATGCCGAACCACTGCCCTACAGCGTTTTGATTGAACGCATTGCAGAGCAGAAACCCGGCGTGCGGGTCTGGTCGTTTGGTCTCGGTCGGGAGACGGATCGCGCCTGGACCCTTTGGCTGGCCCAAGGTGCAGGGATCATCAACATCAATCCCTATACCGGCGATGTGCTCGATCTCTACAAGAACAGTGACAGCCCCTACGGCTTTGTGAACGCGCTGCACCGGCGCTGGCTCAGCAGTGATAAGGCTGTGACGCCCTGGATCCGGCACTTCATTTCCACCGTGTCGCTGATCGTCATCGTGCAGATGCTGATCGGCCTCGCGCTGTGGCTGGTGCCACCGAAACGGCTGGCGCGGCTCAAGGTCGATTTCAAGCGCCAGCCTCGCGCCGTTGTCATGCGCCTGCATCAGCTGACCGGGGTTCTCACAGCCGTCATCCTGATCACGGTTGCATTCACCGGCATGTCGCTTTATTGGCACGACCCGATTGAAGTCGTGGTCGAAACGGTGACCGGGCAGACGATCAGGCATCCCGTCGAGCCATCGATGGCAGGCGTTGCCGATATTCAGGATATCGATGCTGCGGTCGCTGTCGGGCAGGCGGTGTTTCCGGACAAGAAGCTGCTGCATTTCCGTGCACCGCAACCGGGCAAGCCGCTGAGCATGGGGTTCGGCGGGGATGACAAGATCAGGATCGATCAGGTTTGGGTGGGTGGCAACCCGCCCCGGGTACTGGCCGTCGAGCGGGCAGATGATCTGGATGCAGCAAACTGGTTCTGGCGTGCCCGGTACTGGATCCACACCGGTGATTTTGCGGGACCCGTTGTCCGTGCGCTCTGGCTGATTGTCGCCTTGCTGCCGACGGCTTATGTGATCTCGGGACTTTGGCTGTATCTGGCACGCCGCAAGGCGCGGCGGGGATGATTGCGGCAGACTACCGCCGTATCAGAGCAACCACATACGTTACCGGCACACTGGAGGAAGGATTGATGAAGGCGCAATCTTTTGCCGTCATCAGATCGAAGGCAAGGCAATCCCCGCTGGCAAGTTCGGTCTTCCCGCTCCCTTCCTCAACCGTCAGGCTGCCACTCATCACCCACACGCATTGGCCCTGCAGAAACGCATAGGCTGATGCCGGATAGGCGATACGCGCACCCGGCGGTAATGTCGCCAGCACCATTTCCGGTTCGGTGCCGGGCGGCGACAGGGCCAGACGCCGGAACCCGGTTTCCGGATCGGTCCAGCCGGCCTGGTCGCCGGTGCGCGAGACGCGACCACCGCTGCCGTCGGCTTCAGCGCGGGCCAGAAGTGTTGAAACGGTCAGCCCGAAAGCGCCGGATAATCGCCCCAGCAAGTCCGCCGTCGGGCTTGCTTCTGCACGTTCAACCTTGCTGATCATCGCCTTGGAAACACCTGAAAGGCCGGCCAGCGCAGCGATGGTAAGGCCACGTGTTTCCCGTTCCCGCTTCAGGCGGTGCGCCAATTGGGCGCGTAAAGGGTCATCGGCAGGGATTATTTCTTTATCTATTATAGTAGACATATGATTATTTTAGTAGAAATATGTATGCGTGACCAGCCGGAAAAACACATGACAACGATTCGCCTCGGCCATAACGGTGGCCCGCCCCTTGAAGAAGATCCGGGTCGTTCCTGGCGTTTGTGGTGCTGGAAACGGGCACACAAAAAGGCCTGGGCATCGCCACCGCGCGAGATTGTGCTGCGGCGCATGGCGCGGGCCAAACTACTCGGGATGAGCTATCATGACTATACGCTCGAAATTCTCGAGCGCGGTCGCCAGCCCTGAATATAATTCCGTTAAAAAAAATCATTGACCGTAGCCGGGTGCAATCCAACATACTTATTAAGATCAAAATGGTTTTGAAAACCAAGAAACGTGAACGGGGGATACATGTCGGGCAAGCCAGCCATTCTGGTGGGACGAAAGCTACCTGATGCCGTCGAAGCGCGGCTGGCCCGTGATTACGACGCTATCCTCAATCCCGATGACAAATTGTATACGTCCGACGAGATCATCGAGATTTCCGCGCGTGTCGATGCCATCCTGCCCTGTCATTCCGAGCATCTGTCGGCCGACGTGATCGGCAAATTATCGAGTCGGATCAAGGCAATCGCCAATTTCTCGGTCGGCTACGACCACGTCGACATCGCCGCGGCCAGGAAACGCGGGATCATTGTCACCAACACGCCTGACGTGTTGTCCGATGCGACGGCCGAAATTGCCATTCTGCTGATGCTGGCCGCTGCCAGACGCGCCTCGGAAGGCGACCGTCTGGTCCGCTCAGCCGGCTGGAAGGACTGGAGCCCGTCGTTCATGGTCGGCACCCAGGTCACGGGAAAACGCTTCGGTGTTATCGGTATGGGCCGGGTTGGCCGTGTCGCCGCTCAGCGCGCCCGCGGCTTCGATATGGACATTCACTATTATAACCGCAGCAAGCTGTCGCCGACGCTGGAAAAGGGCGCGCATTTCCACGCCGCTGTCGATGATCTGCTGGCCAATGCGGATGTGCTGTCGATCCATTGCCCGGCAACCGACGAGACGCGCGGTCTGCTGAACGCCGAGCGGATAGCCAGAATGCCTGATGGCGCGATTGTCGTGAACACCAGCCGGGGTGCCGTCATTGATGACGATGCGCTGATCGCTGCCCTGAAATCGGGAAAAATTGCTGCTGCCGGTCTGGATGTCTTCAACGGTGAGCCGGCTAATATCCATCCGGGTTACCGGGAATTGGACAATGTCTTTCTGTTGCCGCATATCGGCAGTGCGACCAAGGATACCCGTGATGGCATGGGGTTCAGGGCCTTGGACAATCTGGACGCTATTTTCGCCGGCAAGGAACCGAAAGACAGGGTTGCTTGACAAGGTTAAGGTGTGGACGTTGGTATACCACTTAACATTGACGCTTTTACACAAGAGACGTACTTTATGTACCAATAATGAGACGATGTGCTGATCAACAGTAATCATTTGCAAAAGGGTTAGGTCCCCGCCATTGGTCCGGAAGTGCCGGGTTTCTGGAAAGACCTGAAGCAGGGGGGCCGGGATTTCTCGGTGCTCCTCACGACAAAGTTCCGGGCGTATGCCGGCGTCATGCCGGATATGATCCGGGGCTCATGAAACTTTGGGAGAATCTTAATGTCCAAGAAAACTGAAACCGTATCGCGCCGGAAGTTCCTCAAGGGCTCAGCTCTTGCGGCAACCGGTGCTGCCGCTGCAACCGTAGCGGCACCGCATATTGCCAAAGCCGCGACGACGCTTAAAATGCAGGCTGCCTGGGGTGGCGGTATCTTCCTCGAAATGGCTCAGGATTACGTCAACCGCGTCAACAAGATGTCGGGCGGCGCCATGAAAATCGACTTGCTGGGCGTCGGTGCCGTCGTCAAGACGGCGGAAATGCAGAGCGCCGTTCACAAGGGTGTGCTCGACGGTGCACACACCGTCACCGCTTACTGGTATTCGAAATCAGCGGTCGCGTCATTGTTCGGTACCGGCCCCTGCTTCGGCTGGTCGGCGAACGAAATGATGGGCTGGATCGCCTACGGCGGCGGTAAGGAGCTTTACTACGAACTCATGCACGACAAGCTGAAACTGGATCTGGTCGGCTTCTTTACCGGTCCGATGCCTGCTCAGCCGCTCGGCTGGTTCAAAAAGCACATCACCGATTCCTCGCAAATGAAGGGCCTCAAGTACCGCACCGTTGGTCTTGCTGCCGACGTTCTGCAGGAAATGGGCATGTCGGTTGTTCAGCTTCCGGGTGGTGAAATCCAGCCGGCCATGAAATCCGGCCTGATCGATGCAGCCGAGTTCAACAACCCGACAGCCGACAAAGATTTCGGCATGCAGGACGTTTCCAAGCATTACCACCTGGCGAGTTTCCACCAGTCGCAGGAATGCTTCGAGATCATCTTCAACAAGACCCTGTTCAACAACCTCGGCAAAGAACAGCAAGCGATCCTCGAATACGCTTCCGAAGCCGCTTCCCAGGATATGGCCTGGAAAGCGATGGAGCGCTATTCCGCAGATCTCGTGGTCCTGAAGGAAAAGTTCGGCGTCAATGTTTACCGTACCCCGACCTCGGTCATGAAAGACCAGTTGAAGGCATGGGACATCGTCGTCAAGCGGATCAGCGATACCGATCCGTTCTTCAAGAAGGTTATCGACTCACAGATGAAGTGGGCCAAGCGTCATGGCGCTTACGCGCTGACGAACGCACCTGATTATCAGGCGGCTTATGAGCATTACTTTGGTAAGGCTTTCTAAGTCGAGCGATCTGTCATTATGTGGTTGGGGCGGTGCCGATTGTGGCACCGCCCTTTACCCGTATAAATTATTTCATTTTTGAAGCGAGGCCGTGGGCATGACCCGTACCCTGCATTTTATCGATAGTCTGAGCGCGTGGTGCGGCAAGACTTTTGCCTGGTGCATCGTCATTCTGACGCTGTCGACCTGTTATGAAGTGTTCGTCCGTTATGCGCTGAACAGCCCGACCACGTGGGCATTCGACATGAGTGTCCAGATGTATGGCGCGCTGTTTATGATGGCCGGTGCCTATGCCTTGTCGCAGGATGCGCATGTCCGTGGCGATGTCGTGTATCGCCTGATGCCGATCAAATGGCAGGCGGGTGTCGATCTGGCGCTTTATTTTATTTTCCTGCTGCCGGGTGCCGCCTGTCTGATTTATTACGGCTACGATCAGGCCGCCGAGTCCTGGTTCTACAAAGAGGTGAGTTGGTCGAGCCCGGCCCGCATCCAGATTTATTTCTTCAAAACCCTTATTCCGATTTCCGGTGTTCTGGTGATGCTGCAAGGCATAGCTGAAGCCATTCGTTGCGTCCTTTGCATGCGCGACGGCAGATGGCATCCCAGACTGCATGATGTCCAGGAAACAGAGACGATGCTGATGCACGAAAAAGAAGACCTGAAGCACGCCAATCCGGAGTCCGCACAATGACCGATCCGCAAATCGCCATCATGATGCTGGGGCTGTTCATCTTCGTGGTGCTGCTGGGCTTCCCGATTGCCTTTACCCTGATCGGTATGAGTCTCGGTTTCGGCTATTACGCCTATTTCGACCCGATGCGCATGAAGTCGCTGTTCGATAACAGGATTTTCGATCTGTTCGTACAGAATACATTTTCGGTGATGTCGAATGACGTCCTCGTGGCGGTACCGCTCTTTCTATTCATGGGCTACGTGGTTGAAAGGGCCAATATCGTCAACCGGCTGTTCTTCAGTTTCCAACTTGCCGCCCGGCACCTGCCGGGCTCGATGGCGGTTGCGGCACTGGCAACCTGTGCCGTGTTTGCGACGGCGACCGGGATCATTGGTGCGGTTGTGACACTGATGGGTATGCTGGCCTTTCCAGCCATGCTCGAGAAGCCAAGTATGACGTCAGGTTTGCGTCCGGCGTGATCTGCGCCGGCGGCTGCCTCGGCATCCTGATTCCGCCCTCGATCATGCTGATCGTGTACGCGGCAATTGCTGAAATCTCACCGCTGCGGCTCTATGCGGGTGCCCTGTTCCCGGGCTTCATGCTGGCCGGTTTCTACATGATTTATGTTGTGACCCGGGCCACCATCAACCCGAAGCTCGGCACCGAAGCCGAAAAACGTCGAGGTCAGCATCGGGCACGTTGCCTACGAGCTGCTGACTTCGTTCTTCCCGCTGGCCGTGCTGATCATGTCGGTGCTTGGCGCGATCCTGCTGGGTCTGGCGACACCGGCCGAAGCCGCTGCCGTCGGCGCCGCCGGTGGCCTGTTGCTGGCCCTGCTGTATCGGTCGCTGTCATGGGTTCGCCTCAAGGAAGCGGTGTATCTGACCGCCAAGACATCGGCGATGGTCTGCTGGCTGTTCGTGGGTTCGTGGACTTTTGCGTCGGTGTTCTCGTATCTCGGCGGTCACGACATCATCAAGGATTGGTTCCTGTCGCTTGATGTCGGCACCGTCGGATTCCTGGTCATGGCCCAGGTCATTATCTTCCTGCTTGGCTGGCCGCTGGAATGGACCGAGATCATCATCATCTTCGTGCCGATCTTCCTGCCGATGCTGGAGCATTTTCAGGTTGATCCGCTGTTCTTCGGCATGCTGGTGGCGTTGAACCTGCAAACCTCGTTCCTGACTCCACCGATGGCCATGGCGGCGTACTATCTGAAGGGTGTCGCCCCGCCACATGTGCAGTTGATGGAAATCTTCGCCGGGATCATGCCGTACCTGCTGATCGTCATCTTCACGATGGTGTTGCTGTATAACTTCCCCGGCATCGCGCTTTGGCTGCCTGAAGCCCTGTTCGGGCCGGGCTGAGGCCGGGCACGGGAAGGACAGGTTATGCAAGGAGCATTCTCACTGGGAGCGGCAGAAGCCGCCCGCGCGATCCTGAACGGCGAATTGAAATCGGAAGAGCTGGTCCAGTCCTGTCTGGCACGGATCGACGAATTCGAGCCGGTCGTTCAGGCGTGGACGCATCTGGATGCAGAGCATGCATTGGAGCAGGCCCGCGCTGCGGATCTGGTCCGCTACAACGGCCGGCCGACCGGACCCCTGCACGGCGTTCCCGTCGGTATCAAGGACATCATCGACACGGATGATTATCCGACCGAATACGGCTCGCCCATTCATGCCGGCCGTCGTTCGCTGGGCGATGCGCCGGCGGTGGTCAGACTGCGTGAGGCCGGCGCGATCATCATGGGCAAGACCGTAACCACGGAATTCGCCGTTTATGCCCCGGGCAAGACCACCAATCCGCATGATGCGAAGCGCACCCCCGGCGGCTCGTCGAGCGGTTCGGCCGCATCGGTGGCCTCGCTGATGGTGCCATTGGCGCTCGGCACCCAGACCAACGGCTCGACCATCCGTCCGGCATCGTTCTGCGGTGTCGTCGGCTACAAGCCGTCATTCGGGCTGATCCCCAGAACCGGCATGTTGCGCCAGTCTCCGCCGCTTGATCAGCCCGGCGTATTCGCCCGCTCGGTCGTCGATGCTGCCCTGATGGCGCAAACGATAATGGGCTTCGATGCCGAAGATACCTATATGCGACCACAGGCCCGGCCCCGCCTTGTCGATGCCGTCAACGCGGAGATCAGGATGCCGCCCAAGCTGGCGTTCGTTCAGGGCCCGGCCTGGAATCAGGCGGAAGAGGGTACCAAGGCCGCGTTTCAGGAACTGAGTGAATTCCTGGGGGGCCATTCAGCCCCGGTCGCGCTTGATGCGGTCTACGATGAGGTTTTCGAGTGGCAGCGCCGTGTCATGGAAGCCGATCTGGCGAAGAATTTCGCGCACGACTTCAACCGGGCAGCGGACCAGTTCAGTCCGCAGCTGACGGAAATGATCATGCGCGGCCGTGAGGTGAAGGCGGTTGATTACAACCTCGGGATCGACCGCATGGGTGCGTTCGAGCGCGGTCTGGATGAAGTGTTCGAACAGTATGACGCGATCCTGACGCCGGCGACGCCGGGTGAAGCACCGCTCGGGCTTGATGCAACCGGCAGCCCGGCGTTCTGCACACTGTGGACGTTCACCGGCCTGCCGGCGATATCGCTGCCGCTGATGAACGGCGAGGCGGGGATGCCGCTCGGTGTGCAACTGGTTGGTAAAAAAGGCGATGACGAACGGTTGCTGCAGACCGCCGAATGGCTCAGCAAATTGGTTGATGAAGCGGCCGCCGACTGACAGGGACAATCCTGTGCGCGACAGTGCAGGGCGGATATGACATAATGTTTGGTAGGAAAAGGTAAGAGCCCATGGATAACTTTATCACCGGCGCAATCGGCATTGGCCTGTTTCTGCTGTTCGTTGGCGGGCTGGCGGAATCCATCGGTTCGCTGCCGTTTACGATCGTTGTCGTTATTGTTCTGCGCTGCGGCCGTTTACGGCCTTTGTGAAGAACATCAAATCAAGCCGGGTCAGCGATCAGGATTGATCTTGCGGAACGCCTTGAGTCCGGCTTCGGCGCAGGCGATATCCTGATCCGGTGCACCGCCGGAAAGGCCGATCGCGCCAACGACTGCACCACCCACCGTTACCGGTATGCCGCCGCCAACCGTCGAAAACCGGCCACCGGCCGCCGTCTGGATGCCATTCGTCAAATTTCCGGGGACCGCGGCCACATTGTAATCCGCCGTTGCTTTTTTCGAGATTGCCGACGTATAGGCCTTGTCCTGGGCCAGCGTCGTCGACAGGGGTTTGCCGTGATCCATGCGTTTGAAGGCAATCAGATGGCCCGACTCGTCAACGACGGCAATGCACATCGGCACCTTGATTTTCTGGGCTTTGGCCTCGGCGCCGCTTATAAGGATGGCGGCGTCTTCATAGGAAAGGCGTTGAATTGTCAGCAAGGCATATCTCCCGTCATGAATGGCCAGAACCCGGAAGCACCCGGATCATGAAATCTAAATCACCGAAAGACTGGCTCATCGCGTATCTGCGCCAACCGTTCCACATGATTGTGTGGGTGATGGAAACGTTTGCCAAGAACCGTAAACGCCTGAAGGCGTTCTTGGCCAGGGATGGCGTTGCCGGTGCCTTCCGCACGATGGTGGTCGCGACGTTTTTCATCTGGCTGGCAGTGTTTGCATTCCTGGCGACCCGAGAAGACGGCAATCGCTTCGGGTGTGCGGTGAAAAGCTTCTGGCCCGATGCCGATATGACCGGCTGCGAGGCGCAACCCTGGCAACGCCCGGGCAAAGCCGACTAGGTCCTGACCCCGGGCTTGATTTCCGGGCCGGGTTTTCCGATGATGCGGTCCACTGGGAGGAACCATAACAATGAAATTCTTTATCGATACCGCTGATGTTGCGGAAATTCGTGCCTTGAATGCGCTGGGGCTGGTTGACGGTGTCACCACGAACCCGTCGCTGATCGCCAAATCCGGTCGCGACATGTCAGAAGCGATCAAGGAAATCTGCGATGTCGTCGCGGGTCCGGTGTCCGCCGAAGTGACCGCCACCGACTTCGACGGGATGATGGCAGAAGCGAAGAAGCTGCGCGCCATCGCCAGCAACGTCACCATCAAGGTGCCGTTGACCGAAGCCGGCATCCAGGCCTGCAAGGCGCTTTCGTCGGACGGAACATCGGTCAACGTGACGCTCTGCTTTTCTGCCGCCCAGGCCATTCTGGCAGCCAAGGCCGGCGCCGCTTTCATCTCGCCGTTCGTCGGCAGGCTCGATGATATCGGTCAGGACGGCATGAGCCTGATTGATGAAATCTGCGAAATCTATGAGAACTACGATTTTGCCACCGAAGTGCTGGTCGCTTCTGTGCGTCATACCATGCACGTCGTCGATGCGGCACGGATGGGGGCGCATGTGGTGACGGTACCGCCTGCGGTGCTGCGCCAGATGTTCAAGCATCCGCTGACCGACAAGGGACTGCAGGCATTTCTGGATGATTGGAAAAAAACCGGCCAATCGATCCTGTAATCTGGCCCAGACGTAAGCCGAATACGGTCTTTTCTTTTTGGGTCAATATGTTAAGTCCTTCGATTACAAATCCTTCATGATCCACAACTGGTCTTGATGATCTGACTCATCGTTCTATTTTATGTCCAATCAAGAAACGCGCAGGGAAATCGTCTGATGTCCGACATGATTGCGCTTACGCGCCTCACCAAGCGATTTGGCCCCCTCGTCGCCGTTGACGGGATCGATATGCGGGTCCGCAAAGGCGAAGTGCTGGGCTTTCTGGGCCCCAACGGCGCCGGCAAATCAACAACCATGAAAATGGTCACGGGCTTTCTGGCACCGAGCGAAGGCACCGCGCTGGTTGACGGCATCGACGTCACCAAAGACCCGGTCGGCGTCAAGCGCAGGATCGGTTATCTGCCCGAAGGGGCACCCTGTTATGGGGATATGACGCCCCGGGGATTTCTCAATTTCATTGCCGATGTGCGCGGCCTGTCCGGCAAGGAGCGTGCCGACGCGATTGCTCAGGTGATCGAGCGCGTTGAAATCGGCGACGTCATGGAACAGCCGATTGAAACCCTGTCGAAAGGCTTCAAGCGCCGTGTCGGTCTGGCGCAGGCGATTGTTCACAATCCGCCGGTGCTGATCCTGGACGAGCCGACCGATGGTCTCGATCCCAATCAGAAGCATCAGGTGCGGACGCTGATCCAGCAGATGGCGGCCGACAAGGCCGTGGTCATCTCGACGCATATCCTTGAAGAAGTCGAAGCGGTCTGTACCCGCGCCGTGGTTATTGCGCGCGGCAAGGTTCTGGCCGACGGCACCCCGGAAGATCTGCTCAAGCGCTCACCGCTGCACAATGCGGTACATATCAAGGTTGCCGTCGCCGCCGCTGAGGCCGTTGCCGGAGACCTGAAAGCACTGGCTGCGGTCGGTTCCGTATCCCGCGAGATGACCATCGATGGTTTCTGCGCTTTTAATATCACGTCGAAATCCGGCGCGCCGATTGCACCCGATGTCGCCGCCATGCTGAAATCCAAGGGCCATGCCGTGAACGATCTGAAAACCGAAAAAGGGGCGCTCGACGCTGTGTTCCGGGAAATCACCCGGGGCACTCAGGTGGAGGCGAGCCATGAGTAATTTTGGGAATAATATCTGCATCATCGCCAAGCGTGAGTTTGCCGGGTACTTCGCAACACCGCTGGCGCTTGTCTTCATTGTTATCTTTCTGGCGTTGACCGGTGCCTTCGCGTTTTACGTCGGCGGCTTCTTCAGCCGCGGCAACGCCGATCGACGGCGTTCTTTGCCTATCATCCGTGGCTGTTTCTGCTTCTGGTTCCGGCCATCGGCATGCGGCTTTGGGCGGAAGAGCGGAAATCCGGGACCATCGAGCTTTTGATGACGCTGCCGGTATCGACTGTTGACGCGGTCGTCGGCAAGTATCTTGCTGCCTGGGGATTTTGCGGTCTGGCGCTGGCGCTGACGTTTCCGATCTGGATTACCGTCAACGTGCTGGGCTCGCCCGACAACGGCGTCATCGTCGCCAGCTATATCGGCAGCTTCGTGATGGCTGGTGCCTTCCTCGCCATCAGTTCCTGCATTTCCGCGTTGACCAAGAACCAGGTGATCGCCTTCATCATCGCCGCCACGGTGTGTTTCCTGTTCACCATGTCCGGCGCACAGCTGGTGTTGAATTTTTTCCAGGGATGGACGCCGGACGTTGTGCTTGAAGCTCTGCGGTCGATGAGCTTCCTGACGCATTTTGATGCGGTGACGCGGGGCGTGATTGATCTCAAGGACGTTGTCTTCTTCGGGTCACTGATTGCGATGTGGCTGTTTCTGAATGTCCTCGCCGTTGACATCAACAAGGGACGTTGAGGGGCGCATCATGAGTACATTCAACAAAATTGATCGTTCCAAACTGGCCGGCCTGTCCTGCGTGCTGGCCGTGGTCAGCTTCATGGCGGTGAACATCTTCGCCAACACGACGTTCCGCGGTATCGAAGTCGATCTCACCCAGGAGGAATTGTTCACGCTGTCCGACGGCACCCGAGGAAGATCCTGGAAGAAAATCGACGAGCCGTTGACGGTTCGCATGTTCGTCTCCAAGCGTCTTGTGGAACTGAATCCGGCACATGCCACCTATGCTGATCGCGTGAGACAGCTCATGGAACGCTACGTTGATCTGTCCGATGGCAAGATCCGTCTTGAATTGTATAGCCCGGAGCCGTTCACCGACGAAGAAGATCTGGCCGTCGCCCTGGGGTTGCAGGGCATCCCGCTCGATAACACCGGTGATCTCGGCTATTACGGTCTGGTCGCGACCAACAGTGTCGACGATCTTGAACGGATCGCCTATCTGAGCCCGGAACGCGAGACGTTCCTCGAGTACGACCTGTCGAAAATGATTTTCAAGCTGGCACGCGGCAAGAAGCCGCTGGTTGGTGTGATCGCAGGGCTACCGATTTCCGGCGGCCCAAGGGTTCAGGGTGGTCAGGCCTGGGCATTCCTGGATCAGGTGCGTGAATTCTTCGACGTCACGACGCTTGCGGTGTCCGATACGATCATTCCCGCCGGGGTCGACCAATTGCTGATCGTGCATCCGAAGGGCATCAATGACCAGTTGATGTACGCCATCGACCAGTTCGTTCTCAAGGGTGGCAAGGCGCTGGTCTATGTCGATCCAAACTCCGAGATCGAAGTCGCCATGGCGCGGGGGCAGGGCGATGCCGGCCGTTCCGATTTTGATAAAATGCTCAATGCCTGGGGCGTGCAGCTTGAAGACGGCAAGGTGCTGGGCGATCTTGAACATGCACGACGCGTCAACGTGAATGTGCGCGGTCAGACGGCTGTAACAGACTACGTCACATGGCTTTCGATCCTGCCCAAATATTTGAAATCCGATGATGCGATCACGGCGGATCTGCAGCGCATCACATTCGCCAGTGCCGGTATCCTGAATCCGATCCAGGACAAGGGTACGACCCTGGTGCCGCTGATTGTATCCAGCCCGCAGTCGATGGCCGTCGATGTTGCCAAGGTGCGCGTCAATCCGGACGTGGTCTCGCTGTTCCGCGATTTCAAACCGAGCGGAGAAAACAAAACCCTCGCCGCCCGCGTGATCGGCAAACCCTCAACGGCATTCCCGGACGGTCCGCCGCCACGGCCCGAAGGCGAGGCTGCCCTGCCATCCGATCCCAAGCCGGAAGATCACATCGCCCAGGCAGCAAACGATGTCGGTATCGTCGTTGTTGCCGATGTCGACATGCTCAACGAACAGTTCTGGATGCAGCCGCGTCAGCTGTTCGGACAGACCTTCAGTGTGCCGTTCGCCAACAATGCGGATTTTGCCGTGAACACGCTTGAGAATTTGAGCGGCGGCACGGCGTTGATGAGCCTGCGTGCGCGCACCGAAGCGATCCGCACGTTTACCTATGTCGACGATGTCCGCAAAGTTGCCGAGCGTCAGTTCCGCGACAAGGAACAGGAACTGGCCAAGCAGATCGACACCATCAAGACCGAACTGGCCAATCTGCTGAACCGTGAACAGTCCGGTGGCGAAATGCTGATCGGCCCGGCCGACAAGGCGAAGGCTGAGGAGTACCGCCGGGAGATGGTCCGGTTGCGCAAGGAACTCAGGAACGTTCAGTACGAACTCAGAAAGGATATCGATGATCTTGATGCCTTGCTGAAGTTCATCAATATCGCAGCGATCCCGCTGTTGCTGGGCCTGATTGCCCTGGCATGGCTGGTGATCGGGCGGACGCGACGTGCCCGGCGCTATCGCCTGGCGAAACACGAAGGGTAGGAGGTCACGATGACACTCAGAACCGTTACTATCCTGTTGGTCATGGCCATCGTCAGTGTGGCCGCTGCCATCTATGGCGTTTCGTCCAGAGTAAGCTACCAGACGGCCAGTTATCAGGGGCAACGGGTATTCCCGACGCTTCTGGACAATGCCGGATCGGTCAAGGAAATGGTCGTGACCCATAACGGCTCGACACTGACTTTGGTTCGTGAGGCAGATCACTGGGCATTGCGCGATAGCGGCAATTATCCGGTCCATACCAATCTTGTCACCAAGGTCGTGTTCAGTCTGTCGAACATGGAATTCCTCGAGCCGAAAACCAACAAGCCGGCACGTTATGATTCCCTTGATCTCGGCGACCCGACGCAGAAAGGCACCAAGTCGCATCATGTCATCCTCAAGGATGATACGGGCAAGGTGATGGCCGATCTGATTATCGGTCGCGTCAACGGCTTTCTGCCGGAAACCACGACCGGCGGCATGTATGTGCGCCGTCCCGGTGAAACCCAGACCTGGCTGGTGCGTGGCCTGACCGATATCGGCAATGAGCCGCGCAGCTGGCTGGTCCGCAATATCGTCGACATCAAGCCGGAACGGATCCGTCATGTTGATGTGACACAGCCGGACGGGGAAAAGCTGGTTGTTGTCCCGATGCCCGGCGTTACCGGTGAGTTTGCCTTTTCAAATATGCCTGAAGGGGCGGTTCTGAAAAGCGAGTATGCGCCGCGCAATATCGCGGCTCTGCTCAGCAGTTTTGTGTTGAACGATGTGCGTCGATCCGCTGATGTCACACTGGATCCGGCCGAGGCTTATGTCGCTGATTTCCTGACGACGGACGGGATCAAGGTGCTGCTGCACGTCTGGCAAAAGGACAAGCGGCAGTACATGACCGTCGAAGCGACCTATACCGGTGACCAGCCGGACTCGGAGGCCGCCAAGCAGGCCAAGGCGATTGCCGAACGGACCCGTGGATGGACCTATATCATCCCGGATTATCAGTACGAGCAGCTGGCCAAGAAGATGTCGGACGTCACGGAAAAGCCGAAGCCGGCGTCCTGATTTTTAGCTATTATTTGCCGCATCCTTCGAGGCGGCCCGAAGGGCCGTCTCGAAGGATGAACAGGGCTAGCCGGCCGTCTTCGTCATCACATCAAGCAAAACCTGCGCGCCCGCCGCGAGATCGTCGGCAGTGGCATTCTCCAGCTCGTTGTGGCTGATGCCCCCCTCGCAGGGCACAAAGATCATCCCGGTCGGGGCGACGGCAGCGATCTTGCAGGCATCGTGTCCGGCACCGGAATAGATATCCATGAAGCGGATTTGCCGGTACCGGCAGGCATCCCGGACAGCTTCAACGCAGGTCGCATCGAATTGAACCGGTTCGGCGCGGGTCACAGGCTCGATCTCCAGCGCAAGGCCATCCCGGGCCGCAATTTCGGCACAGATGCGCAGCATATCGTCTTCCATTTTTATCAGCACATCGGCATCCGGGTGCCGGCTGTCGATGCTGAACACGGTCTTGCCGGGCACGGTATTGCGTGAGTTCGGCATGACGCGCACATGGCCGATGGTGATCACCGCCGCCGGCTCGTAGCTCGATGCGAGCTGGCTCAGGGCGACCGCCATTTTCGCGCTGCCGATAAAGGCATCGTGGCGCTTGGCCATGGGCAGGGTGCCGGCATGCCCGTCTTCGCCGATCACCGTAATCATAAAACAGCGCTGCCCTTGAGCGCCAATGACGGCACCGACTTTGAGCTTTTCAGCTTCAAGGATCGGCCCCTGTTCGATATGCGCTTCAAAATACGCCTTGATGGGAAAGCCGCCGACGGCGTGGGGTCCGGCATAGCCGATGGCGTTGAGCGCATCCTTCATGCTGGTACCGTTGGCGTCACGGAGGGCCAGTGCCGCATCCAGATCGCGGATACCCGAAAACACCCCCGACCCGATGCACCCGGCGGCGAAGCGTGCGCCTTCCTCGTCGGTCCAGTCGACAACCTCGATCGGTGCTGGCGTCTGAACACCGGCGTCATTCAGAGCACGGATCACTTCCAGAGCCTGCCATCACGCCATAGGCGCCGTCGAATTTGCCGCCAAGCGGCTGGCTGTCGATGTGGCTGCCGGTCATCACTGGTGCTGCATTCGGGTCCGTTCCCGGGCGTCTGGCGAAGATGTTGCCGACGGCGTCGATACGGACGTCGCAACCGGCTTCACGGGCCCAGCTTGAAAACAGATCACGCGCGATGCGGTCTTCATCTGACAAGGCAATCCGGCATACCCCGCCTTTTGGTGTGGCACCGATCTGACCAAGCTGCATCAGCGATTGCCACAGGCGTTCGGTATTGACGACGGCGTTCAAACTGCGCCTTCAATCCATGCGGCGTGGCGCAACAGATCGCCGTCATGGGCAAAACGGCCGATCACCTGCAGGCCGACGGGCAGGCCGGTCGGACCCTGCAGTTTCGGCAGCGTCAGTGTCGGCACACCGGTCAGCGTCCAGATTTTCTGAAACACGGCATTGCCGGTGTTGTTCAGGTCTTTGGGGGCTTCACCCGGTGCGGCCGCAGTGATCAGCACGTCGTAATGATCGAAGATCTTGTCGACGGCCGCGCGCAGCGTGTCGCGAAACTCGATGGCTTTGACGTAATCTTCGGCCAATACGTCATAACCCTGCTTGGCACGACGGATGGTTTCGGGCCGGACCTTGTCCGGATGATTACGACAGTAATCGCCGATATTGGCGGCAATATTGGCGACCATCACGGTCGCCTGACAATCGAGTGCGCCATCGAAGACACCGGCCAACTCAACGTGTTGGGCGTGGCTGCCGAGTTTCTTCACAACACCGTCGAACAGGGCATCCATATACGGTTCGGCAAATTCCCACATCGGTCCTTTGACAAAGGCGATCCTTGGCGAAGCACCTGCCGGTTTTGATAAAGCGTCCAGAAGCTCGGGTTTTAAATGACCCCGCATGTCGAGATCAGCCGGGTCCTTGACCATCAGAACATCACCGGCCATGGCGATATCCTCAATCGAGCGGGCATAGATGCCGGGATGATCAAGTGGTCGGGCCAACGGAAACATACCGGCCCGGGAAATCGATCCGAACGTCGGCTTGAAGCCGTGGACGCCGCAGAACGATGCCGGGCGGATCATGGAGCCGCCGGTTTGCGTGCCGACGGCGAGCGGCACCTGAAAATCGGCAACAGCAGCAGCGGAACCGGACGAAGAACCGCCGGGTGTATGTTCGGGATTATGCGGGTTTCTGGTTTTACCAGCGGCCGTCAGTGCAAATTCGGTGGTGACGGTTTTGCCCATGATGAT
This sequence comes from uncultured Rhodospirillales bacterium, assembly GCA_965284225.1. Lineage (GTDB taxonomy): Bacteria > Pseudomonadota > Alphaproteobacteria > Rhodospirillales > Casp-alpha2 > UBA4479. Next base: position 823,744 of record CBDIRN010000001.1, on the reverse strand, counting down.
GGCACCGGCACTTCGTAACTGCCGGGCAATGGCGCTGTCGGCGACCGGGCGGCGACCGGCGAACAGCTCAGAGCCATTGGCCGTCGGCATATCGGCGGTGTCGATAATATCCTTGAGGCCAACAGGGATGCCGTGCAATGCGCCCAGCGCTTTCCCTTCAGCCCGCGCCTGATCGCAGGCGTCGGCCTGCGACAGCGCGAGATCGGGATTGAGATAAATCCAGGCACCGACGTCTTCGTCACGTTCGTCAGAGCGGGCCAGACAAGCCTCGACCAGTTGTCGGGAACTGAGATCGCCGGCATTCATGGCTGCCTGTGCGGCGCTTGCCGTCAGGGTATTGGCCGTCGGGGGCGTGGATTGGGTCATTTCAGGCGGCCGATTTCCTTGTAGTAACGCTGCGTGCCGACGCAGAGCGGAATGGGAACGCCGTCAAACGATGTCGCCAAGGTGATGGCTTTGCCCTTGGGATGGCCGGCGTCGAGGATGGAACGGGCATGCTTGTTACCCCAGAACGTCTTGGTCAGATTATAGATGAACTCCTGATCAAGATCGGCTCGGGCAATCCAGAGCGCAGAGACGGCAACCGTCGCGATATCGCCGGACTGTCCCGGATAGGCACCGTTCGGAATACTGGACGCGGTATAGAACGGCGACCCGTCGGCCAGAGCGCTTTGGCACCGTCACCGGTCAGGGCAACCAGATGTGCACCCTGCCCGGCAATCATCTCGGCAATGGCTTTGTTGGGGTGTCCGGATACGGTGATGAAAGCATCGATTTCTCCGGCCACCATGGCATTCCGTGCGCCTTCGAAATTGACGAACGACGGGGTGAAGCTTTTCCCTTCTTCGAGGCCATAGGCCCGGACCAGCAATTGCGCACCGAGCAGCGCGCCTGAATTACGCTCGCCCATGGCGACCCGCTTGCCGGCGATATCAGGCAGGCTGCGGATATTGGATTTTTTAGACGCAACCAGATGGATGTCTTCCGGATACAGGCCGCTGATGACGCACAGGTTCGGATTGGGTTTGCGGGTGCGGAACGGCCCGGTAGCGGTATAGGCCCAATACGTCACGTCGGACTGGGCAATGGCCGAGGGAAATTTACCCGCCAGCAGGGCGTCGACGTTGGCAACCGATCCGCCGGAACTTTGCGCCGTCGCCGTCACACCCGGCATGCCGCAGTTGCCGCCGGCCTCGCATGATTTGGAGCCGGGCGGATTGGAAATGACTTTGGCTAATGAAGATGCAATCGGATAATAGGTGCCGCCCAGTGATCCGGAAGCGATCTTGAAAAATCGCAAATCTTCAGCCTGGGCTTGTTTGAAATTGAAATTACTGAACAGCAGGCCGAGCATCATGATCGTAGTGAGAAAAAATCGCAAAACCGCCTCCCATGAAAATTATACACGATCATAGGCATTCTTCCCGGTCATCGGAACAGAAAAGTCTGTTTCACTGCTTGCTGCCTGACCTATGATAGGGATTACACATTCGAAATACATTCCAGGGGATCAATCACGTGTCATCATCAAGTTATGTGCCGCCGGCATCCGGCAGCGGCGAGTGGGCAACCAGGTCAGCAGCCGAATTCGGTTTTGATACGGACAAACTGAAAGATGCCGTCACGTTCGCCGAGGCGAGCGAGAGTTCCTGGCCACGTGATCTTGAAGACGCAGGCAGTGTTCCCGGCCTGACGCAAATCGAACCGGCACCCTGGAATGAATTTCTGGGCCCCCTGAAGCCACGCGGCGGACCCTCCGGTCTGATCCTGCGTCATGGCGAGATCGTCGCATCGTGGGGCGATCCGGGGCGGATCGATATGACCTTTTCAATCGCCAAGAGTTACCTCAGCGTGCTTTGCGGGATTGCCGTTGATGATGGCCTGATCGGCAGCATTGATGATCCTGTCTCAGCGACCATCGACCTGCCGGAATTTTCCGGCGATCATAACGGCGCGATTACCTGGCGGCATTTGCTGACGCAGACCAGCGAATGGACGGGTACCCTGTTCGACAAGCCCGATCAGGTCGATCATTACCGCGAGGTCGCGGTGCCGGATCGACCAACGCCAACAAGGGTAAAAAACGCCCCCTGCAAAGTCCGGGTACGTTCTGGGAATATAATGATGTCCGGGTCAATGTGTTCTCTCTGGCCCTGCTCCATGTCTTCAAGCGGCCACTGCCTGATGTGCTCAGGGAAAGGATCATGGACCCGATCGGCGCTTCCGATAAGTGGTCCTGGCATGGCTATCATAATTCCACCGTAACGGTGGATGGTACGTCTATGGTCTCGGTGCCGGGTGGAACGCACTGGGGCGGTGGCATGTGGATCGACAGTTTCGATGCACGCCCGTTTCGGCCTTCTGATTGCCCGGGGCGGGATGTGGGGCAGCAAACGTCTGCTCAGTGAAGACTGGGTCCGTCAGCTGCATACGCCGATTGATATCTACAAGGTGTATGGTTTCCTCTGGTGGCTCAACACGGCTCGGGATTACTACCCGAGTGCGCCGGCGACGAGCTTCTTTGCACTGGGTGCCGGCTCAAACCTGATCTGGATCGATCAGGCCCTTGATATCGTCGGTGTCTTTCCGCTGGATCGAGCAGAGCAAGATCGATCCGCTGCTGGGGCATGTGATGGCCGCATACAAAGGCTGAAGCGCCATAAAATAGCCGCACTTTTTACATTTAGTAACAATCTCTAACAGCCCCGACATACGGGGTTTACAGAGTGAAAGTATACCTTTCACCAACGATGGGAGCATCCCATCGACCAAGTGCCGAGGAAAGTGCCCGTGTTTAAAAAAAATCTCTATGTGTTGAGTGTTGCTGCCTTGCTGTCTGTCGTAAGCGTTACGGCTGAGGCGCAGCAGAAAGTATTACCGGTACCGCTGAAAGATCAGCAGGGGGCAACGGTTCGCTCTCTGGATCTGGCGCAAGCCGATGGCCAGGCGGTCAATCTGGAAATTGTCAGCGCCTGTGCCGGTGGTGTTGCGACTTTCAAAATCGTCAACGTCGGCGAGCGCTGGCCGGAAATGGGTACACTGAAGATTTTTGCCGTCAGCAATGGTCAGGTGAAGCCGGTATCCGAACGGGAGATGCGTTTCGCACAGGGCCAGAAGGCATCGTTCCGACTGAAAAGCGAGGGCAGTAGCGGCATCGCACTGTTCGTCGATCCGTCCTGGTACAAGCGCCCGTTCGCGTTTGATGCCGAAGTGACATGCGGTTGAGCGGGCGGTTGAGCGGTATGACGTTTATCGGGGATTCCTGATTTCCCCCAGGGCGTCGGAAGTAATCCGGCGTTCCCGAGGAAAGGCCCGGCTTCGGTCGGGTCTTTCTGCTTCCGGGTGGCGTTCTGGTCCGGCTTAACCGCCGCCAGCGCTTTCAGTTTATCGATGCTGGATCTGTGTCGAGGTTGCCGCCGGTCAGGGTGGCGACGGTTTTCAGCGACGTGTCGACCTTGCCGGCCAGAAAAGCGGCACTGGCGACCACACCTGCGGCCTCGCCCAGCAGCTTGGCCCGTTCGAGCAGTGTTTCGAAGGCGCGGCCTATATCATTTTCGGAGACCAGGACAATGTCGTCCATGTACTTGCCTGCAGATGGGCGAACGGGCGTTCGCCGGGGCGTCTTGCCGACAGGCCGTCGGCGATGCTGTCCCAGTAATCAATCGCCGTTGGCGTGCCTTTCTGCCTTGAAACAAAGGCGGCATTGGCGCGTACGGGTTGTACGCCGATCACCTTGACGTCGGGGCGCATGTGCTTGACGGCGCACGCTGTGCCACCGGCGACGCCACCTGACGAAACCGGCACCAGCACCTGTTGCAGGTCCGGAAAATCCTCGCAGATTTCCATGCCGAGCGAGGCATGACCGGCGGTAATCCAGTATTCTTCCCAGGTATCAATCGCCGTCATGCCGCGTTCGCGGGCAACGGACTCAACCATCGGCTGGCGACCGAGGGCGTCATCGCAGAAAATGACCTCGGCACCGTGATCACGGGTCGCATCGACTTTATAGGGACTTGTTTCCCTGAGCATGACGACGGCAATCGGCACATCGAGCAGGCGGCCGGCATAGGCAAACGCCTGCGCAAAATTGCCACTCGACGTCAGGATAACGCCCTTGGCTTTCTGTTCGCTGTTCAGCCGGTCCAGCATGGTGAATGCGGCCCGGACTTTATATGCGCCGGTGACCTGCAAATTCTCGCATTTGAGATAAAGCTTTTCGGCACCGATCTCGCGGCCGTTGCGGGCCAAAGGAACGATCGGTGTGCGGCGTACAGCCGGATGCAGGCGTGAGCGGGCATCCCTGATGTCGTCGAAGCTGACGAGCAATGACACAGTTAAAGCCTAGAAGCCGAGCGAGAGGTTTTTGCTGTCGAGCCTGCCCATGGCCAGAAGCAGCTGATAGACGGCCAGACGCTCGTCATAGAAAGCCGACGTGTAGTTGATCTGCGCATTGTTGACTTCGTTCTCGGCATCCAGAACGTTGATCACGGTTTCTTTGCCGGCCTCGCGCAGCTTCTTACGGCTTTCGAAAACTTCCGACGCAATGTTGACCGCATTTTCCAGCAGTTCGAGCCGCTCGCGGGCGGTCAGCAACGACTGCCATGCCAGCTTGCTCTGCTCGATCACCTTGCGGACGGTGAAACCTCGTGCTGGTCCCTGCTGGCGTGATAATCATAGGCTGCCTGGGCCATCGACGCGCGTGTCGAGAACCCGGAAAACAGCTCCCAGGTGCTGGATACGACCAGTGAATAATCCCGCCTTGTGCCCAGCGTGCCGTTGACGTGCTTCTCGTAATTGTACGAGCCTTCAAGATCGACCGTCGGGAACAGCTCGGCCCTGACGGAGCGGCGACGCTCGCGGGCGACTTCGACGGTGGTGCCTGAGTTGCCGACAGCCGGGTTTTCGACGATGGCAATATCCACGGACTTCGACAACTCGCTCGGGATCTGCTCAATCGGCGGCTCGGGGTCGAGCATGGATTCAATATCAGGCGGATGTCCGTAGACCTGCGTGTAACGGCTGATGGCGTCTTCGAGTGCGCCTTCGAAATTGACGCGGCGTTCCTTGGCGATCTGCAGACGGGATTTGGCTTGCAAGACGTCGACGGCGACACCCGATCCGCGCTGCACGCGTTCATCTTCGAGATTGAGCTGGCGCTGGATGGTGGCTTCGTTTTCGCGCGCCAGTTCGATCAGGCGGCGCTGGCGCAGGACATCGACGTAAACCTGCACGCCCTCAAAAATTGTATTTTGCCGGGTGCCTTCGTAGGAGATTTGCGCCAGTTCACGGTTGAGCCGCGCCGTCCGCACTGCCGACGCCGTGGCGTATCCGTTGAAAAGGTTCTGTGTCACTGAAAGCGTCGCGGTGTTGCGGGTTCGCCCGTAATCTTCGGCGGTCGGCGCATTCTCGGTTCGCGTGGAAGGGCTGTCGATACTTTCGTACCCGGCATCACCGGTCACGGAAACGGTCGGATAGAAATTCGACAGGGCTGATTTTACGCCCTGCCTGGATGATTGCAGGCTTTTCTCCGACGCTCTGATTTGCGGATGGTCGCCCAACAGGCCGGTCAATTCGACTTCGATCGGATTGGCGTAAACAGAAGTCGCCAAGGCAAGGGTCGCCACAAGGGTCACCGGCGTCAACGAAAGACAAGATGTCAGCCGTTTAAGTGGCAATGCCATGCTCCTGATCGCCCTGTTCTCACGACGACGGGGATCGTACCCGGTCGCGTGTTTGCGTCAACGTCCGATCCACTTGCGAATCGATTCGTTATGAAAAATACCGTTTTGAGGCGTGGCACACAAGATTTTGCGCTGAGTCCGTTAAAATGGCTCTAGTCCGGCTTGCCGTAACCGCCGCCGCCGGGTGACTTGAGAACGAAGACATCGCCGGGCTGCATTTCCGTTTCGGCGTTGCCGCGCAACGTTTCGGTGCTACCGTCAACGCGCTCCACGGCGTTTTCACCGCGTTTGCCGGGTTTGCCGCCCTTGATGCCGAACGGGTCCGTATGCCGATGGCTTGAAAGAACCGTTACGGTCATCTGTTCCAGGAAGCGTACGCGCCGGATGATGCCGTTGCCGCCGTGGTTCTTGCCGTCACCACCGGAACCGCGGCGAATCGAGAACTCCTCAACCCGGACCGGGAAGCGGTTTTCCAGTACTTCCGAGTCCGTCATCCGCGTATTGGTCATGTGTGAATGAACCGCATCGGTGCCGTCAAAACCGTTACCGGCGCCGGTGCCGCCGCAAATGGTCTCGTAATTCTGATGGACGTCGTTGCCGTATACGAAGTTGTTCATCGTGCCCTGTGCCGACGCCAGCACGCCGAGCGCGCCGTAAAGCGCATCGGTGATGCATTGCGAAACCTCGGTATTGCCGGCGATCACGGCTGCCGGATATTCCGGGCTGATGATCGATTTGTCCGGGACGACGATCTTGAGCGGCTTGAGGCACCCTTCATTCAGCGGGATCTCGTCATCGACCATGGTTCTGAAGACGTACAACACAGCCGCTTTGCAGACGGCGAGCGGGGCATTGTAGTTGTGGTTGCCCTGCGGCGACGTGCCGGTGAAATCGATGGTCGCTTCACGCGCCTTGCGATCAACCGTGATCTTGACCTTGATCTGATCGCCGTTGTCCATCGGGTATGTGAATTCACAATCCGCCAGCACGTCGAGAACGCGGCGGACCGATTCCTCGGCATTGTCCTGAACGTGGCCCATGTACGCATGCACAACATCAAGACCGAAGTTATCGATCATTTTCCTGAGCTCGCGCACGCCTGTTTCGTTAGCGGCAATCTGCGCCGTCAGGTCGGCCATGTTCTGCATCGGGTTGCGGCACGGATACTTGCCGGATTTCAGCAGATCATAGGTTTCCTTTTCCCGCAATCGGCCCTGCTCGACCAGCAGGAAGTTATCGATCAGCACGCCTTCTTCATCAATATGCGTTGAATCCGGCGGTGCCGAACCCGGGGTCCGTCCGCCGATGTCGGCCTGGTGCCCGCGCGATCCGACATAGAACAGGATGTCCTTGCCGGCATCATCGAAGACCGGTGTGATCACGGTTACGTCGGGCAGGTGCGTGCCGCCGTTATAGGGGGCGTTCAGTGCATAGACGTTGCCGGGTTTGATCGTCCCGGCGTTCTCGCGGATCACGGTCTTGATGCTTTCGCCCATGGATCCCAGGTGGATCGGCATGTGCGGTGCATTGGCGACGAGATTGCCGGCGATGTCGAAAATCGCGCAGCTGAAGTCGAGACGTTCCTTGATGTTGACCGAATAGGCGGTATTCGCCAGCGTGGCGCCCATCTGTTCGGCAATCGACATGAACAGATTGTTGAAGATTTCCAGCATCACCGGATCGGCTTCGGTGCCGACGGCATAGGTCTGCGGGCGCGCCTTGACGCGCTTCAGGATCAGATGGCCGTGCGTATTCATATAGGCCTGCCAGCCGGGCTCAACGATGGTCGTGCCGGTTTCTTCGGCAATGATCGCCGGCCCTTCGATGGTGTCGCCGGGCAGGAAGGCTTCGCGGGCATAGATCGGCGTATCATGTTGCTGGCCGCCGGAATACATGCGGACCTGATCGCGCGGGCGCATCGGCGAGGCGTCCGGCATGGAATCCAGTTCCGGATCGATCATGCTTTCGGTGGCGCCGACCACTTCAACGGCGAGCGCCTCGATCACCAGTTTGCGGCCTTCCGGAACGAAGCCGAAGCGCTGCCGGTGCAGGTCTTCGAATTCCTTGGCCATGTCAGCCGCGTTGCTGATGCTGACGACAATGGCGCTGTCCGTGCCGTCGTAGCGCAAATGCGCACGATTGTGGGTGGTGATCCGCTTTTCGGCGATCCCCTGCGAAGTCACTTCGTTGCGGGCATCGGCAGCCATCTCATCGCTCAAGGGCTTAAGCCGTGCCAGGGCCGCGTCATCAACCGGCTCCTGCACCGAGCGTTCGCGCAAGGCGCGGACATCGGCAAGGCCCATCCCGTAGGCAGACAGCACGCCTGCGAACGGGTGAATGAAGACCATCTTCATGCCAAGCGCATCCGCAACCAGACACGCATGTTGTCCGCCAGCGCCGCCAAAGCAGTTGAGCACGTAATGGGTGATGTCATAGCCGCGCTGAACGGAAATCTGCTTGATCGCATTGGCCATGTTCTCGGACCGCAATCGACAGGAAACCTTCGGCGATATCTTCAGGTGTGCGTTCGGCTTCGCCGGTGGCTTTGGCAATCCGTTTGGCCAGATCCTTGAAGCCTGACTTAACGGCCTGATCGTCGAGAGGCTGATCGGCGCCGGGGCCGAACACACTCGGGAGAGAATTTCGGCTGGATCTTTCCGAGCATGACGTTGCAGTCGGTCACGGTCAGGGGGCCGCCGCGGCGATAGCACGCAGGGCCCGGGTTGGCGCCGGCGCTTTCAGGTCCGACGCGGAACCTCGAGCCATCGAATACCAGGATCGAGCCACCGCCGGCTGCGACGGTATGAATATGCATCATCGGTGCACGCATGCGCACACCGGCAACAACGGATTCAAGCGAGCGCTCGTATTCGCCGTCGAAGTGGGCAACGTCGGTCGACGTGCCGCCCATGTCGAAGCCGATGATCTTCTCGAAGCCTGCGATCTGCGCCGTGCGGACCATGCCGACAACACCGCCGGCCGGGCCGGACAGGATACTGTCCTTGCCCTGGAACAGTTTGGCGTCGGTCAGGCCGCCGTTTGATTGCATGAACATCAGACGCGGGCCTTTGCCGCCTCCGCCGGCCTCGAGATCGGTGGCGACGCGGTCGACATAGCGGCGCAGGATCGGCGACAGATAGGCATCGACGACCGTGGTATCACCGCGTGACACCAGCTTGATCAGCGGACTGACCTGATGGGAAATGGAAATCTGGGTAAAGCCGACCTGTTTGGCGATGGCGCCAGCCCTGATCTCGTGATCGGTGTATTTGTAGCCGTGCATGAAGGCAATCGCGACCGAGCGGATACCGCTGGCATACACTTCTTCAAGGCTTGTTTTCAGGGCCTCTTCATCAAGCGGCGTCAGTACTGAGCCGTCGACGGCGATCCGTTCGCTGGCTTCGATGACGGTTTCGTAAACCAGTTCCGGCAGCTTGATGTGCATGTCGAACAATCTGGGCCGGTTCTGGTAGCCGATGCGGAGCGCATCGCCGAAACCCTGGTGATGACCAGCGCCGTACGGTCGCCTTTGCGTTCAAGCAGGGCATTGGTGGCGACGGTGGTGCCCATCTTGACGGCTTCGATGGTACCGGCGGGGATTGGCGTGCCGGCCTCGATGCCGAGCAGGTCGCGGATACCCTGCAGCGCCGCATCTTCGTACTGCTCGGGGTTTTCCGAGAGCAGCTTGTGCGTGACCAAATCACCATTGGGCTTGCGCGCCACCAGATCGGTAAATGTGCCGCCACGATCAATCCATACTTGCCACATGGCAATAGTCTCCAGTGTTGAACATACAAACCAAGTCAGGTCGTAGAATTAATAGAAAAGCCCAGGCAGCCACAGCGCCAGATCGGGGAATAACAGAAGCAGCCCGATCATCACGAACATGGCGAGGACGAACGGCAAGGTGCCGATCATCACGTCGTTCAGTCCGCCTTTTTTGCGAATGCCCTGCACCACATAAAGATTGATGCCGATGGGTGGCGTAATCAGTGCGGCTTCCAGCAGGACCATCAACAGCACGCCGAACCACACCGGATCAAAACCGAGCGAGACGACGACAGGCGCAATCAGCGGCGCGGTTGTCAGCAGCATCGACAGGGTTTCCATGAAGCAGCCCAGCACAATGTAAAAACCGATGATCATGAGCATGGTTTGCATCGGCGTCAGGCCGAGGCCGGTGACGAAATCGGTCAGTTGCGACGTCAGACCGACGGCGGCCAGAATGAAATTCAGGAAGATCGCGGCCAGGATGATCAGCATGATCATCGAGGTGGTGCGCATGGTGCCTTCGATGGCGCGCTTGAGCATGGGAATGGTCAGCGTGCGGTTCGCTGCGGCCAGACCGAGCGACGCGATGACGCCGAGTGATGCACCTTCGGTCGGTGTGGCGACGCCGGCATAGATCGAGCCGACAACGACCATGAAGATCGCAAGCGGCGGCAGCAAACCACTGAGCGAGCGGATTTTCCGGCCCCAGTCCTGAGGTTCGGGATCGCCGTCCCATTCGGGCCTGAAGAAACAGGCGATCGCAACCGTCAGCATGAACAGACCGGCCAGCAGCAGTCCCGGAATAAATCCGGCGAGATACAATTCCGGCACCGATGTGTCGGTCAGCAGGCCGTAAATGATCAGATTGATCGACGGCGGGATCAGGATGCCGAGCGTGCCGCCAGCGGCGATGGTACCCAGAAACAGGCGTTCATTGTAATTGCGCTTTTCGACTTCTGGCAGGGCAACGGTGCCGATAGTCGCGGCGGTCGCGACGCTGGAGCCCGAAGTGGCTGCGAACAGGGCGCAAGCGCCGATGTTGGAATGCATCAGGCCGCCGGGCAACCAGCCCAGCCATTGCACCATGCCCTCGTACATGCGCTCGGTAATCCCTGAGCGCAGCAGGATTTCACCCATCAGGATGAACATCGGAATGGCGACCAGCAGGAATTCGACGCTGTTCTGCCAGAAGATGTCACCGATCGCCAGATGCAGCGGCATGAACGAATGGAAATTCGACATGAACAGGCCGAGCCAGCCGAGGACAGCGGCGATCGGTACGCTGAGTATGACCAGCGCCATCAGAAATACGATTGCTTGGATCATCATGGCAGTGGCTCAGCTTTCTTCTTCGATTTGTTCGTCGAGGGATTTGATGCCAAACATTTGCTGAATGGCGGACCAGTCGCGCTTGAAAAACGCGATCAGCGACGCAAGGGTCATGACGATGCCGGTGACGACGAACAGCACCAATCCGGCGAACCAGGCCGTTTGCGGAATGGCGAGCGGCGTTTGCAGCGGCGAAATTGACCGTGACTGGTTGGCGTAGGTGTCTGCGAGCAGCAGCGATGCGCGCCAGCTCACGTAACCGATGAATGAAATCAGCAGGATGTTGCCCAGAATATCGAGCGTGCAGCGCAGCCATTCCGGCAAATGCTGATACAGCGCATCAACCCGGATATTCGAGCGATGCAGCAGCGCGTAAGTCAGCGACAGGCTGGTGGCGATGGCGAATGCATAACCCGAAAGCTCGTCCGATCCAGCCATGGAAATACTGAATAATTTGCGCAAAATCACATCAACGGTGACGATCAGTGCGGCAAGAATGAGGAGTGCGCCACCCACCCAGACCAGACGAAGCGCAATGCCATCCAGGCCCTTTAAGGTCTTATCGATTATATTCACGACCGTACTCCAGAAAACAGTGGCCGGGGAGATTGTGTCCCCCCGGCCGGAAGTCAGTTTAATTTATTTCTTGGCAGTGATGCCGACGATCGGGCCGACAACCTTGTTCCAGGTTGCGACACACTCGTCGTCACAACGCTTGGCCCAGTTGGCGACAACAACATCCTGAGCAATCTTTTTCTGCTTCACGATATCTGCTGCAGACGGTTCAACCAGTTTCATGCCACCGACAGTGCCGAGCGGGCACTCTTTACCGGTCAGGCACTGAATGGCGAGGGCGTCTTCCTTGGCGGTTTCTTCCCACATGCGATCGGTCAGCTTGTTGATTTCGGACGTCAGCATCTTTTGCTGCGCCGGTGACATGCCTTTCCAGGTTTTCATGCTGATCGCGCCAAATGCCATACCCCAGCCAACGCGCATGGTGTAGGCGTGTGTCGCTGCCTGATACCACTTGGCGTTATAGGCCGGCATGGTGCCGGTGATGCCGCAGTCGACGACGCCTTTCTGCAGCGCCGGGATCACTTCGGCGAAGGCCACGGTAACGGAGGTGCCGCCTACGCCCTGAACGAAGTCAGCAAGCGAAGCGGTGTAGGTGCGGATTTTTTTACCCTTGAGGTCATCAATGCTTTTGATGTCGGCATTGCACCAGAGGTTCTGGCTCGGGAACGGATAGAGCTGCATCAGTTTCGAGTCATAAATCTCTTCGAACTTCTTCTGCATGACCGGCATATAGGCGTCGACGACTTTGCGTGCCGTACCGATATCCTGTGCCAGTGACGACAGATCGACGCCGTCGAACATTGCGTTTTCTGCTGACACATAACCCATCACGCCGTGGGCATAGTTGAACACGCCCTGCTTCAGAAGGCGCATGATCTCAAAACCCTTCAGACCAAGATCGGTCTGCGGCTTGACTTCGCCCTTGATGCTGCCCTTGGATGCTTTGCCGATGACGTCATTCCAGAACGGGCCTTCATGCTTCTGGTAGTTGGTCAGGTTGCCCCAGGTGCCGACAGCCTTGATGGTCACATCCGCGGCGGATGCCGGGGTTGCAGTCATCGCGGCAATGCCCAGTGCACAGGCGATACCGATAGTTTGAATACGTCTCATACTTAAAGTCTCCCTTGGTTTCACAGTTTAGGTTTCTTTGAATCCGTCGCCCAGGCCGGTATGTCACTTACCAGCATACTGCCTGGGGCGTGGGTGATGCAGATCGACGGCTTAGCCGATCTGACGGCGTTTTGCGGCGTTACGCCGCAGGCCCAGAAAACGGGAATTTCTCCGTCTCTGAATTCTGCTTTGTCACCCCAGTCGGGGGTGTTGATGTCCTTGATGCCGATGGCCGCCGGGTCGCCCATGTGCACGGGTTGTCCGTGGGCATGCGGGAAGCGCGCGCAGACGGCGCTGGCGCGGATCGCATCGGCGATCTTCAGCGGGCGCATCGAAACGACGGTGCCACCTGAAAACGGGCCGGCCGGTTCGGTCATCAGATTGGTGACGAACATGCCGACGGTCTTGTTCTGCTCAATGTGGCGCAGCGGGATGCCGTCGGAGATCAGGGCGTCTTCGAAACTGAACGAGCAGCCGATTGCGAAGGTGACGAAATCGTCGCGCCACAAATGATGGATATCGGTGACCTCGTCCATCAGCACACCGTTTTCATAAATCCGGTAGGCCGGAACGTCGGAGCGGATGTCGATGTCATGGCCAAGGGTGTGCATCATCGGGCTGCCGGTATCAGATACACCGATCAGCGGGCAGGGCTGCGGATTGCGCTGGCAGTAGCGGGCAAAATCAAGCGCATATTCGGACGGCAGAATGACGACATTCCCCTGCAGCATACCGGGCGCGATGCCGGCAGTGTGTCCCGCGTAGGATCCGGCGCGGAAATGAAGGCGCGCTTCGGCGGCGGTCAGGCCGCTGAAATCAGCATACTCCATGATTGATGTCGCCCTTTGGGCTTCCGCAATCTGTCCCACATATCCCCCCTGATATCTTTCCGATATCTTTTTCGGTAACGAACGGTGGCTATCGCAACCCATCTGCAGCCGCCTGTCGACCAGAATCTAAGCAGCACCGCCAGAGAAAAGTCTAATTTATAATTTTTTGATTATGCTATAAAATAAATTTATATTGATCTGAACGGGGCCGGTCATGAATCTCAAGCAACTGGAAGCATTTCTCTGGGTCGCAAGGCTCGGCAGTTTTTCGAAGACCGCCGAGCGACTGTTCACGACCCAGCCGGCAATTTCCAGCCGGATCGCGAATCTGGAAGATGAATTGAGGACGGTCCTGTTCGACCGTGAAGGCGGGGCGGTGCGCATTACGGCTGCCGGGCACGGCTTGCTGCCGTTGGCCGAGGATGCACTGGGTGCCGTGCAGACGATGCGGGAACGGGCCGGAATGCCTGCCGAGGTCAGCGGCCTGCTCAGGCTCGGCGTGTCCGAGACCATCGTGCAAACCTGGCTGTCCGATCTGCTGGCCGAACTCAGGGTCACGTATCCGGCGCTGGATGTGGAGATTTCCGTCGACGTCACGGCGAACCTTCGGAACGAACTGGTTCGAACATGCGCTGGATCTGGCGCTGTGTGACGGGTTGTCGGAATACACGGTGACCAACCTGACGCTCAGCGAATACCCGCTGATCTGGGCCATGCGCCCGGCAAGTGGCGCTACCGGGCCGGTGCGGATGTCGCTCAGGGACATGCTGGCCTATCCGATCCTGACATTTCCCCGCAACACCCGGCCACACTTCGAAATTTCCGAAGCCTTTCGCGCGCGTACCGGGGAGCCGCCCCGGCTGTTTCCCTCGACCTCGCTCTCTGCCATCCAGCGGATGGCCGAACGCGGCGTCGGTATTGGCTCGCTGCCGCGTGTGTTCGCCCAGAACGCGCTCAGCGACGGGCGGCTGATTGAAATCGAAAGCGAATGGTATCCGACGGCGCTGAACTACACGGCATCCTATATCGCCGACCCGTCCCGGCCGATTTTGACCCGCGTTGCCGAAATGGCGCAGGCAATCGCCAAAACGACATCCAGCACGGCATCCAGAACGACTTACGGTATGACGCCCTGAATACGGGTGTGCTTGACGGCTCGGCATGATCGCCGCACTTTACCGCCTTCAATGACGGAGATTTTTTGAATGAACGCCAATAGCCGACGCCTTGTGTATTTCGATAGCTGGATCGACCCCGTGGCCCTTGAGATTCTCGAGCAGGCACCCGGGATCGAATTGATCCGCCTTGAACAGGGCGATGACGAGGCGAAAGTCTTCAACGTGATGCAGGGCGCACACGGCTATCAGATGCTGGCCAAGACGGAAATGCAGCGCCGCTGGTGGCCGGACCGGGCGTTCATGGAAAAATGCCCGAACCTGCTTGCCGTGGCCTCGCTCGGTGCCGGCTATGACGCCTGTGATGACGAGGCCGCGACCGAGATGGGCATCATGGTAATGAACAACTCCGGCGCCAATTCCGACAGTGTCGCGCAGCACGCCATCGGTATGGCCGCTGGCGCTCGGCAAGAACATGATCCGCCACGATCGCATGATGCGCAACGCACCCGGTCTCGACCGTATGGCCTATCCGGGACTTGAAGCGACCGGCAAGACCATCGGCATCGTCGGTCTTGGCAACATCGGCCGGCGCACGGCAAAGATTGCAAAACACGCGCTCAACATGAACGTTATCGCCTATGACCCGCACATCACCGCTGCCGACTTTGCCGAACGCGATGCGACGTCGGTCGATTTCGATACCCTGTTTGCGACCGCCGACTTCATTTCCGTGCATTGCCCGCTGACCAAGGAGACGCGCGGCATGATCGGTGCCGAAGCCTTTGCCCGGATGAAACCGAGTGCGTACTTCATCACCACGGCCCGCGGCTTCATCCATGACGAGGCGGCGCTTGTCACGGCGCTGGCCAAGGGGCAGATGAACGGTGCCGGCGTTGATGTTTTCGATGCCGAGCCATGCAGGACCCGGCCATCCGCTGATGCAGTTCGAGAATGTCCTGATGACACCGCACGCTGCGGGGATCACCGATGTCTGCAACTATCGCATGGCCCGGTGGGGGCCGAACAGTGGATCGAGGTCCTGAACGGCAAGCGCGCGCCAAGACTGGTCAATCCGGCCTGCTGGGATGCCTATGTTGAGCGGCATCAGCGCATTATTGGCCATGCACCGGAACCCTGATTGAAGGGAAAACGTGGTGGCTGATCAACATACCGATAATCGTGCCGCCGAGCGTTACTTCGTCAATGCCCCGGTCGCGGGCAGCATTGGCGAGAAGCCGTTTTCCGGTCAGCTCAAGGACATATCGGCAACCGGCGCGGCCGTCATCTGCGCTGGCGATGTCGGCTTCGAAAACGATCAGTTCGTCAAATTGCACATGCAGGGCGTAGGAGACAGAAGCGGCTACATTCGCCGTCGCATTCCGGACGGTTTCGCGTTTCAGTTCGAAGGCGACGCAGACGAGGAAAAGCGCAAACGAGAGGTTCAGGATATGCTGCGTGCTCTGGGCCCAGAGGCGTTACGCGGCTAAACGTCCGTGTTCCAGTTTGGGGTTAGAACAGCACTTCGAGACTACTCGTCACAAAGCTCAGCGCAACATAGGCGATGACGCAGACGGCTACACTGGTCCCTAAAGCGGCGCTGGACAGTTTCGCTCATGATTTCTATCATTCGTAACTTCATAGTGGCCTCCTATTTACATGAGCCGGACCCGTTCTGGGCGCGGTCTCAGTCTGGACGTTAACCATTAAACGTCAGGGAAGGCGCGGTGTCTGTGATGGGTCGCACACCCGACCTATTTAAAAATTAACCGTCTTGCCGGCACATGGATTTGAGGGTTTTCCACTCGTAACCGGTGACGGCGCGGCCGGCACCCTGCGACAGGGCGATGATATCGCGACGACGGTTCTCGCCGGACGGGTGTGAATTCAGGAACGACGGCACCAGAGTATCCAGCGGACTTTCCTTATCGATCCCGGCGACGAAATCGGCCAGCGGCAGTGCCGTCCAGCCAAGCTGGTTGAGGGCCGTCACGGCGATGAAATCCGCCGCCGCCTCGGCATCACGACCATAGCCGCTCTCGATCAGGCCGGATGTCAGGCCGCTGATCACCGCACCGCCGAAGACATCACCGATCATCAGGCTGAGCAACAGTGCCGCACCGGTCTGTTTGATCGACACCTGCAGCGGGTCGCGGCGCACGGCATGGGCGATTTCATGGGCCAGCACGCCGATCACCGCATCGCCGTTTTCCGCTTTGTCGAGCAATCCCGACAGGATGACGATCTCGCCGCCGGGTAGTGTCAGCGCGTTGACCACGGGCATGCGGACGACGGTCACGCGCACCGGAAACGGGCTTTCCATCAGTGTCGCCAATTCACGGGCGCGTGCATCAGGGATCGCCTGTGCGGCGGGTTATGGCAGACCAGATTGCCCTGTTTGCCCCCAAGCTTGCCGAACAGTGACAGCAGCTGCTGGCGCGATTGTTCGCCGATGGATTGCTCCAGTGACGGCGGGACCAGTTTGACGACGGTGCTGGCCACGCCTGGCAGCAGATAGATGAAAATCCCGGCCAGTGAGGCGGTCGCCAGGATACCGGCGGCAACCCATGTCGGCCAGCGCAGGGTGCCGGCCTCGCGTCTGGTCAGATTCGGGCAGTGCTGTGTCAGCCATCGACCGTCGTCGTCAGCGGCAAGGCTGAGGCGGGCATGGCTGCCGGCACAGTGCAGCCTGAGCGGTGGTCTGCGCTGGGCCGGATCGGTATAGCGGATGTCGGTCAGCGGCCAGCGGACAAGCGCGTTGCCCAAAAGATCGGCGATGACGAGGCTATCACCATCGATGCTGGCGACGGCCTTGTGTCGCAGGGCCGACGTGCCGTCATTGAATGAAACGGGTGTGCTCATTCGAAGTCCTAATACCTCTTCCCGTACGTCATCCCGGAAGATGATCAAAACCCACCGATATCCAGCGCATCGGCCAGTCCTTCACCGGTTCGGGGGGCTTCGGCGTGCGATTGCGCGGCTTGCTCAATCACATGCGGATTATCGATCCGGGTTGTGATGACCGTTTGCCTGATCAACTCGAAGCCGAACAGCATTGCCCAGACGAACGGGATCGCAACGACGAACACAACAACCGAAAGGGCGATGGATCCGAGCAGGGTGCCCAGCTGCTGCGGATTGATTTGTCCGACAGTTCCTCCGGTCTGCGTATGGGTCAGCAAGCCATAGTTCAGTGCAAAAGGGCCGGCCAGTGCGAGCAGGATCAGCACGACGCTGATCATCCCGAACACGAACAGCCGCCAGAAAGGCAGGTGTGAGGTAAATGCAGCGGCACCGACCCTGAGCCCTGAAATCTGCAGCCGGGTCTGCCGGACACGGTAATAGAAATAAGCGAACGCAGCCAGGATGTCGGTTACGACGACGGCGACGATCCAGTAAAAGAACATGGCCTGCTGGTCATTCGGCAAGGCACTGACGGTGGCCTGCGGATTGACACCGAACAGGGCGATGCTGGTGAAGAAAGTGGTCGTTGTGAAAAGGATGGCAATGAAAACCGGCAACCAGGGCAGCCACAAAGTTCTGGCATTGCCCTCGAAGCGAAAACTCTCGGTGCCGAGCCGGGTATGGCGGACCTGATAGCGCCACAGATCGATCTTCATCCACGGATACGCCGCGCCAAGGCTGATGACGCTGAGCAATACCCAGCCGCTGGCCAGTTTCAGATACGCCCAGGTCGAGCCGTCGAGCCCGAAGCGGACACCACGCCAGCGGGTGCGGCTCATCCGGTAGCGCCACATCCGGTAAAAACCGATCTGCAAAAGTGCGAACAGGACGATGTAATAGGCAATCTCAAGCCCGATCCGCAAACTGTGTTTGTCCGGCGGCACGACTGAGCCGATGGCGCTGTAGACCAGGCCCAGCGGAAACAGGATGGCAATGACGATGAGGAAGCCAATGAACAATTCGCCACCGGTACCGGTGTATTCCAGCGGGTCATCCAGAAACGAAACGTTGCGCCAGAAATAGCGGCGAATGGCCGTTTTTGCCCAGAATCGATAGATGCCAATCGTGATGAGCGTCAGGAATGAATTGATGAAAAGCAGCTTTGCAAAGGACATGCGTGTTGCATGAAATGTCAGGACGCGTTGTTCTGCAATCGGTTCTGCTTGATCCATAAGCTGAGACGGTCTCCACTACCGCGCGTTTGTCCGTGGTTCAATCGATGCATGAAACCGGACCAATTGACAAGTTCGGTGCCAGAAGGCGGGAGATGCTGATTGAGCATGCTCAACAGATTACTGGGATTGCTCGGCCGCTATGCAACGCAGGCGATGGCCGGTGGTGTTTTCGTCGGACTGCTGTTGCCGGATCTGGCCGGGACGCTGCGGCCGGGACTGACGCTGGCGGTCTGGGGACTGCTGTATCTGGCGATGATCCGAATCGAATGGGGCGCACTGGTCGAGCGGATTCGCAAACCCGCACTGATTCTGGCGCTCATGACATGGATGATGATTGTAGCACCGTCACTGATGGCATTGCTCCTGCTGTGCGTCGAATTGCGCCCGGGCCTTGAGGCCGCGTTGATCCTGACGGCAGCATCGTCATCGCTGTTTTCGACGCCGGCCCTCGCCGTCATTTTCGGCCTCGATAGTACGCTGTTGTTGATTGTCCTTGTTGCGACGACGCTGCTGGTGCCGCTGACCTTGCCGTTGGCGGCTCTGACGCTCCTGGGCTTCGACATGGGGGCAGACCCCATCGCCATGATGGGCAGGATGGCCTTTATTGTGTTGAGTGCGGCAGCCTCAGCGGGGCTGACCCGCAAGGTACTCGGCAATGCCAGGCTTGATACGGCGACGCCATTCCTCGACGGGGTTGTGGTGATCCTGCTGATCGCTTTTGCCATCGGCATCATGGACGGGGTGACGGCAAAACTGCTCACCGACCCCGTCGACATCGCCTATGTTGCAGGGCTGTCGTTTGCTGCCTATATCGGCATGATGGTGATCAGTTATCTGGTCTTTCTGATCGTCATGCCGGGTGCGGGTCGTCGTGGTGCGCTGAGTGCCGGTTTTATTTCCGGGACACGTAATCTTGCCATTATTCTGGCAGTTTTACCGGCCAGTGTGGATCCTGACCTTCCGCTCTTTTTTGCAGTCGGGCAGTTTCCTATCTACATTATGCCGCTTATCTTAAAGCCGGTATTCAGGAAGTTGTTGCGCTAGAGGGTCAGACGGATGTTCGGGTGCAGCCAAAACGGAGTTGTCGATAGTGCAAGGTTGGACATTGTGTCGACGCGTGGCTTTGATCCTCGTGCTGGTGATGGTGGGCTCGGCCATCACAGCCGTGGGGCAGCATAAGGTGCGGGCCGACTGGCGTACCGCGAGCCGTGAATCCACGGGCATCGCCCCGGACCCGGCGATGGTGAAGGAAGCAATCATTCAGGTTTACGGAGCCCGTGCCTATAACTGGCGCGGATACTTCGGCGTGCACACATGGGTTGCCGTCAAGCCGACGGATGCGGCCGAGTTTACCATCTATGAAGTGATCGGCTGGCGCGCGCGCCGGGGCGGTGATGCGGTTGCGGTCACGAACCGTGCGCCGGATGGACGCTGGTTCGGCGCGCCCCCTGAACTTCTGGCTGATCTGCGCGGTGCCGGGGTTGATGCCCTGATCGACAAAGTCGATGCGGCGGCGAAATCCTACCCCTATAACGACACCTACACGATCTGGCCCGGGCCCAATTCCAACACCTTTACCGCGCACATTGCGCGCGCCGTGCCGGAACTCAGGCTCGACCTGCCGCCGACGGCAATCGGCAAGGATTACATTCCGGGCGGCAAGCTGTTTGCCGAAACGCCGAGCGGAACGGGCTATCAGGTTTCGCTGTTCGGGCTGCTGGGGCTGCTGGTCGCGGCAGAAGAGGGGGTTGAGGTCAATCTGCTCGGTCTGACCTTCGGCCTTGATTTTATGCGTCCGGCGCTCAAATTGCCGCTCGCAGGACGGGTCGGAACGGATAATATATCAGGACATATCAGCGGCGGATGAGGCACGGCACATGAGCATTTGGGGGAAAGTCATCGGTGGGGTCACCGGGTTCGCTGTCGGCGGGCCGCTTGGCGCGATAATCGGCGCCGTTGCCGGCCATCATGTGGTCGACAAGAAAGCGGGCACCGGCAAACTCGATCACGAAGACAAGCAGGTCGCCTTCACCACGGCAGTGATCGTGCTGTCGGCGAAAATGGCCAAGGCCGACGGTGTCGTCACCCGTGAAGAGGTCAACGCCTTCAAGCAGCTTTTCCATATCGAGCCGGATGACGTCGTCACCGTCGGCAGTATTTTCGACGAGGCCAAGCAAAGCTCGGAAGGGTTTGAGCCTTATGCCGAACAGATCGCCCAGATGTTCCGGGGTGACTGGCACGTCCTGGAAGAACTGATTGGTGCCCTGTTCCATATCGCCAAGGCCGACGGCAAAATCCACCCCGAAGAGGTTCAGTATCTGCGTCGTGTTGCCTTGCTGTTCGGGTTCTCGGATCGCGACTTCGATCGCCTGCAGACGATCTATCTGGGCGGCTGGAAGGGCGAGGGCGGTCGCTCGGTCCGGGCCGACGATGCCTATGAGATTCTCGGTGTGGTCAAGACAGCCAAAGACGCCGACATCAAGAAAGCCTATCGGGATCTGGTGCGCGACAATCATCCGGACATTCTGACGGCCAAGGGGATGCCCCAGGAATTTATCGAGCTCGCAAATCAGAAGCTTGCGAAAATCAACGATGCCTATGACCGCATCAAGAAAGAACGCGGATTAAACTGAAGATTTCCCGGGCATCGTGCACCTTTCGAGACGCGGGTTGAAGCGCGCGCCTCAAGATGAGGATTTCGCATCCGTCTCGAAGGGCCGGGCGATATTTGAGAAGGATTTTCCATGCCGCTGATCGGCGTCCTTGCCGCACTTGCGACGGTTTTGCTCTGGGGCTGTAATTTTATCGCTGTCAAATATGCCGTCAGCCATGTGCCGCCGTTTTTCGTGACGGCGATCCGCTTTGCCCTGCTGGCTGTTCTGCTGGCCCCGTTTCTGCGGGTGCCGCGCCAGCGGTACAGGGACATCGCCGGGTATGCACTGATCATGGGCGTCGGGCATTTCTCGATCATGTTCTATGCGATCCAGTTTCTCGACATCTCGACCACCGGGATCGTGCTGCAACTCGGCACACCGTTCGTGGTGCTGCTGGCGTGGCTGATGCTCAAGGAAACCTTCGGCATCTGGCGCATGGCCGGCATGGCGTCGGCGTTTTCGGGCATCGTGATCCTGATCGGCGTGCCAACGGTGGGCGTCGATGTGCCGTCTTTGCTCATTCTCGTTGTTGCGGCGTTCATGTGGGCGTTGGGCAGTATCCGCGCCAAACAGATCAATGATGTCTCGCCGTTCAGTCTGATCGCCTGGATGGCGCTGATCGTGGCACCGGTTTCGCTGGGCCTGTCCTATCTGACGGAGCACGGTCAGATTGCAGCGGTGCAGACCGCCGACCAGCTCTTCTGGATCGCCTATCTCTATATGACGATTGCCAGTTCCATCGCCGGGTACGGGCTCTGGTACTGGTTGCTGAATCGCTACGACGTGACCGCCGTGGCGCCCTTTAATCTGCTGGTGCCGTTGATTGCAGGGGCCAGCGGCGTGCTGATCATGGGCGATCAGCTGACGCCGACCAAAATGATCGGCGGCGGTATGATCCTGGCCGGTGTCGCCTTGATCACCGTGCGCCAGATCATCGTCTCGAGACGCGCCAGGGTCATGGCCTCAACGCAGGGGACAGCAACGTGAGAACCGACTGTCGCTCACCCAACCACAATGACCGGGGCGGTCAGGCCATCGATATGCTGGTGCTGCACTACACCGGCATGAAGACTGGAGATGCAGCGCTCGAACGATTATGTGATCCGAAAGCCGAGGTCAGCGCCCATTACCTGATCGATGAGGCCGGGGACGTTTTCGCACTGGTCGACGAAAGCGA
Source organism: uncultured Rhodospirillales bacterium (assembly GCA_965284225.1). Taxonomy (GTDB): domain Bacteria; phylum Pseudomonadota; class Alphaproteobacteria; order Rhodospirillales; family Casp-alpha2; genus UBA4479. Next base: position 801,362 of record CBDIRN010000001.1, on the reverse strand, counting down.
ACGCGCCTGGCATGCCGGGGTCGCGATGTGGCGCGGGCAGTCCAACATCAACAGCCGCTCGATCGGTATCGAGCTGGTCAATCCGGGTCACGAATACGGCTATCGGGCATTTCCCGAAGCGCAGATGGCGGCACTGATCCCGCTTTGTCAGGGCATTCTGTCACGACATTCTATCCCGGCCCGAAATGTCGTCGGCCATTCCGATGTCGCACCTGAGCGCAAAGCCGATCCGGGCGAGTTGTTTGATTGGGCCGGGCTGGCGGCAGCGGGGGTCGGACTGTGGCCGGCGCCGCTCGATACGCCCTGCAGCGAAGCGGATGCACCCGGCCTTTTATCCAAAATCGGCTATGACATCAGCAACACTGAGTCCGCCATGACGGCGTTTCAGCGGCATTTCGCCACCCATCGCCTTGATGGCGTCCCGGACGTGGAAACACGACGCACTATTGCCGGGCTGCTCACTCTTATATAATGTCCGCCGGCCAGACGGTTGGATGACCGCGCGTAGCTGTCCGAAAGGTGCTGCGGGAGGAAAGTCCGGGCTCCACGGGGATACGGTGCCGGGTAACGCCCGGCGAGGGCAACCTTAGGGAAAGTGCCACAGAGAGCAGACCGCCCGCATTTATGCGGGTAAGGGTGAAAGGGTGCGGTAAGAGCGCACCGCTCCCGGGGTAACTCGGGAGGCATGGTAAACCCCACCGGGAGCAAAACCGAATAGGGACGATGGCGCTTCGGCGCAGGCGCATCCCCGCGCTATTGTCCGGGTAGGTTGCGTGAGGCGTCCGGCAACGGGCGTCCCAGATGAATGGTCATCCAGCGCCTTCGGGCGTAGACAGAACCCGGCTTACAGACCGTCTGGCTTTTTCTTTTTATCCTGGGTTCCCGCGTGCGCGGGAATGACGGGTTTTCTCACTTCCATCGTCATCCCCGCGTACGCGGGGACCCAGCAATATCGGGCCACAGATCGCGCCAGTCGGGATTGTCGCGTTCGATCAATTGCAGCTTCCATTTCCGGTGCCACTTCTTGATCGCCTTTTCGCGGCGTATGGCGTCTTCAACGGTGGCGAAACACTCGTAGTGTACCAGCAGCTTCACATTGTATTCTTTCGTGAAACCGTCAACGACCCCGTTTCGGTGCTCCCAGACACGCCGGATCAGGTCAGACGTCACGCCGATATAGAGCGTGCCGTTACGCCTGTTGGCGAGGATGTAGACGTATCCATTCTTTTTCATAGGTCTGCATATGCAAGGAGCAGCCGGGTTTCTGGGTTCCCGCGTGCGCGGGAAAGACGATAAATTGTGACCAGCCAAAATTGTCATCCCCGCGTACGCGGGGACCCAGCAATATCGGGCCGCAGATTCCGCCGGCCGGGGTTTCCGAATTCGGGGTCAAGACTGTTGAACATCCCGCCCCCAAATCACCCATATTTTCCCATCGTTTTGACATGAGCTCGGGTCAGAACAGGGCGCTGGAAGTCGCAGAAATCGTGGACTTTCGTTAACCATAGGGCAATAGAACCCATTGACGCCCAAGAAATCCCATGATATCCCAAATTATCCCATAAAAGGTATGCGGGGCGCAGAAGCGCTCGAATGCCGGGGGGCGGCGACAGAAGGTGCTTATAACGCGTTGGAATTAAGGAGCCCTAAATGGGCGTCTTTACGGGAACACATACGAATAAAGTCGACAAAAAGGGCCGCGTCTCGGTGCCTAAGACTTTTCGTGCGCTGTTCGAAGGTGAAGGCTTTCAGGGCGTCTATGTCTACCCGTCGTTCCGCCAGTCGGCGCTTGAAGCCTGCCCGGAGAGTTTCATGGGCCGCATCGTCGACAGCATCGAAGACCTGCCGATGTTCTCTGACGAACAGGATGATCTGTCGATCATCGTTGAAAGCGCCCAGCGCCTGGCCTTCGATACCGAGGGCCGTGTCATCATTCCCGAAGACTTCCTGAGCGATGTCGGCATCAGGGACGAAATCACCTTTGTCGGTCGCGGCCGCACCTTTCAGATGTGGGCGCCGGAAACCTATACCAGTGTGCGCAAGCCGGCGTTCGAGCGTGCCAAGACACGCGGTCTTACCCTCAAGCTGCGCCGTCAGGGTGGCGGCGGGGAGGGTGCACATGAATGATCAGCGCCATATCCCGGTCCTGCTGGATGAGGTCGTCGAGGTGCTGGCACCACGCGATGGCGCGGTTTACGTGGATGCGACATTTGGTGCCGGCGGATACTCGCGGGCTTTGCTTGAAGCGGCTGACTGCACCGTCTGGGGCATCGATCGCGACCCCGAAGCAGCCGATGCCGGCAACAAGCTGGCGGAAAGCTATGGCCAGCGTCTGACCGTGCTGAAAGGCCGTTTTGGCGACATGCGTGAATTGCTGGAGGGTGTCGGCGTCACCCAGGTCGACGGCATCGCCCTTGATATCGGTGTTTCCTCCATGCAGATCGATGATCCGGGTCGCGGCTTTTCATTCCGCACCGACGGACCGCTCGACATGCGTATGGAAAAGGACGGCATGAGCGCCGCCGACGCCGTCAACCGTCTGGCCGAGAAAGAGCTGGCCGACATTATTTATCAGTACGGTGAAGAGCGGGCATCGCGAAAAATTGCCCGCGCCATCGTCGAACTCAGAGAACTATCGCCGATCACCCGCACCAGCCAGCTTGCCAATGTGGTGCGCAGTGTGGTCCGGCGTTCAAAGGATGGCATCGATCCGGCAACGCGCACGTTTCAGGCGCTCCGGATCTACGTCAACGAGGAGCTGGCCGAGCTGGACCGCGGCCTGGCGGCTGCCGCCACCCTGTTGGGTGAAGGTGGCCGTCTGGCCGCGGTCTCGTTCCATTCACTGGAAGACCGCCGCATCAAGACCTTCTTTCAGGAACGCAGTGGCGCCGGGCCCGCGCCGTCCCGCCATTTGCCGATGGCTGCCGCGGGCGATGCGACGATTTTTACCGTGCCTGAGAAACGTGGCAGGACACCGGGTGATGCCGAAGTGCGGATGAATCCGAGAGCGCGTTCGGCACGTCTGCGTTGGGGCATTCGCACGGCAGCGCCGCTGCCGGCGGCGGCATGAGGAGGGAACGATGATCATCAAGCGTTCGACCTTGTTGCTTATACTGATGACCGCTGCAGTCAGTATCTCGCTGTTTGTGGTCAAATACCGGGTGCAGGATCTGGATGACCAGATGCGCAGCCTGAGCCGCGAGAACACGGCAACGCAGCGAAAACATTCATGTGCTGAAGTCCGAATGGTCGCATCTCAACCAGCCGTCGCGGTTGCGTACGCTGGCCGGAAAATATCTCGAGGTCGGCCCGCTTGATGCGAATCGCATCGGTAACGCAGACCGGATCCTCGACACCTTGCCGGTGCGTCCGGTCGTCGTGGCTGTGCCTGAGGCCGTAGCTGTGCCTGAGCCTGTCACAAAGACCGGCAGTGTCGAGGAGGCGGCTCGATGAAAGTCCACAGACTGCCACCGGCCACAGAACCCCGACGCTTTGACGGTTTCAGCAAGCAGGCTCTGGAGACCGGCCGCAATCGCCTTCTCGTGACGGCGGCTGTCATCACGCTGGCTTTTGTCGGTATCGGTGCGCGCCTGATTGATCTGACGGTTATCGGCGGCACCGAGAGCGATGATCGCGCCGGTCTGGTCACGCAACCACCGGCATTGCTCAGCCGTGCCGACATCGTCGACAGAAACGGCGTCGTCATGGCCTCGAGCTTGCCGACAGCGTCGCTCTATGCCGACCCCAAGGACATTATTGATCCGAAAGATGCCGCCCAGAAAATCTCCGGCATTTTCCCCGAGATCGATCCGGTAAAGCTGGCCGATAATCTTTCCCGTGGCGGACGCTTCGTCTGGATCAAGCGGAACCTGTCGCCGGAACAGCAACTCAGTGCCAACCGGCTTGGCCTGCCCGGATTTGCCTTTATCAACGAAGAACGCCGCATCTATCCGCATGGCGGGCTGAATGCCCATGTGTTGGGTGCGACTGATATCGACGGCAACGGCATTGCCGGGGTCGAGGCTTATTTCGATCAGCGTCTGCGCCAGAGCAGCACGCCGCTGGCGCTGTCGCTTGATGTCCGGGTGCAATCGATCCTGCGCGCCGAACTGGCGGCGGCGGTTTCCGAATTCAAGGCCATTGGTGCCGCCGGGGTCGTCTATGACGTGCGCACTGGCGAGACCGTGGCGATGGTCTCTCTGCCTGACTTCGATCCCAATGATCGCGCCACCTACCAGGGCGATGCCCGCTTCAACCGCGCCACCAAGGGCGTTTACGAGATGGGCTCGACCTTCAAGCTGTTCACGGCAGCGATGGCGCTGGATAGCGGCACCGTCAACATGATGGGCGGGTATGATGCGACCAAGCCGATCCAGATTTCGCGCTTTACGATATCCGATTATCACGGCAAGAACCGCTGGCTGTCGGTGCCGGAAATCATCGTCCATTCGTCAAACATCGGTGCTGCCAAAATGGCCCTCGACGTCGGCGGCAGCGGACAACAGGCGTATCTCGGGAAATTCGGGCTGCTCAGGGATGCAGCCTTGGAGTTGCCGGAAATCGGCCATCCGATGGCACCCAATCCGTGGCGCGATATCAACACCATGACGATTTCCTATGGCCACGGCATTGCCGTCAGCCCGATCCAGCTTGCCGCCGCAATCGGCTCGCTGGCCAATGGGGGTATTCTGCGTCCGGTGACGCTGCTCAAGCACGATCCCGCAATGCCGGTTCCGGGGGAGCGGATACTGTCTTCTGAAACGTCAGACAAAATGCGCCTGCTGATGCGTCTTGTCGTCACCAAGGGCAGCGGCCGCAAAGCCGAAGCCAAGGGTTACTTCATCGGCGGCAAAACCGGCACGGCGGAAAAGCAGTTTGAAGGCCGCTATCGCCACAAGGCCATGATTTCGTCATTCGTCGGCGCTTTCCCGATCCATGACCCGCGCTATGTCGTGTTTGCCATGATCGACGAGCCGGTCGGCAACAAGCGCACGTTCAATTATGCGACCGGCGGCTGGGTTGCAGCCCCCGTGGTCGGCAGGGTCGTCGCACAGATCGGTCCGTTACTGGGCATCACCCCGCTGAACGAGGGCGAAGAGCCGTTATCACTGCCGGCCATCGATGATGAGCGCCTGAAGATTGCCAGGTCTGTACCCGATCCCGGCTTGGTCAAGAATGCTTCGATCTCCAGCGGCGTGATCAGGCCGGTCGTTGATCAGAAACAATCGGGCTCGCAGCCGATCGAGGCACCGCCGGTGCCGCGCCAGAAAACCGAGGCACCGCCGGTGCCGCGTCAGAAATCCGATCCGCCACCAAAGAGTCGTGAAGGTGAGTCGCCGGACGATCGTATAGCACGCAAGACCCGTGAAGCGCTGGAGCAGGCCTTTGCGGTTCGATGATATTTGGGAAGAAGACATTTTGAACGCCATGGACGACGCATTCAGCCGTATTGAAATCACAGGTGTGACCTGCGATTCAAGGCGCGTCGAGCCTGGGTTCGTGTTCGCCGCCTTTCCGGGCTCAGCGACCGATGGTCGTCGCTTCATTGATGATGCCGTAGCCCGGGGCGCGTCCGCAATCATCGTGCCGATGGACAACTCAGACCTGCCTTCCCTCGATATCCCAGTGGTGCGCGATTTAGATCCCAGACACAGATATGCAAAACTGGCAGCGGCATTCTATGGTGCACAACCGGCCAATATCGCTGCGGTAACCGGCACCAACGGCAAAACCTCCGTTGCCTGGTTCGCCCGCCAGCTGATCAATGCTGCAGGCCTTCCTGCGGCCAGTGCCGGGACGCTCGGCATCAGCGGAACATCGGCGGATGGTACGTCCCTTGTCGATATCAGCGGCTCGCTGACGACACCCGATCCTGCGGACCTGCATCGTGATCTCAAGACGGTCAGTGGTGCCGGCATTGATCATCTGGTGATTGAGGCATCAAGCCATGGCCTTGATCAGCGCCGGCTTGACGGCCTCAGGGTTCGTGCCTGTGCCTTCACCAATCTGACCCGCGACCATCTGGATTATCATAAAACCGAAGATGCCTATCTGATGGCCAAGCTGCGGCTGTTCGATACCCTGACGATCAGTGGGGGCAAGGCCGTTGTCAATATTGACGCCCGCTATTCGGAAGCCTTCGTCAGCGCAGCACAGCGGCGCGGGCTGGAAGCCATTACGGTCGGCGCTTCGCCTGCTGCAGCCTTCAGGATCATTGAAGCCAGCCCGCAACCCGCAGGGATCGATCTGGTTGTCGACTTAGGCCAGCAGCGCCACACCATGACGGTGCCGCTGATCGGTGCCTTTCAGGCGTCGAACGCGCTGGTTGCGCTGGCGCTGGTCTCGGCGCTTGGCATTGATGCAGAGCGTACCATCGGTGGCCTGCGGCATCTGCAAGCGGCACCCGGCCGGATGCAGCTGTGCGGTCATCATCCGAACGGTGGCACTGTGTTTACGTTGACTACGCGCATACACCCGATGCCCTTGAAACGGTTCTGAAAGCGGTGCGCCCGCACGCCAGGGGGGCCGTGCATGTCCTGTTCGGCTGTGGCGGCGACCGTGATCCCGGCAAGCGTCCGGAAATGGGTCGCGCTGCTGCGGCGTATGCAGACAATGTCATCATCACCGATGACAATCCGAGAAGCGAAGATGCAGCCCTGATCCGCAAGGCTGCTTTGGCCGGTGCGCCTGATGCCATCGAGATCGGCGATCGTCACGAAGCAATCAGGGTCGCCGTTCAAGCGCTCGGCGACGGTGATGTGCTGGTGGTGGCGGGTAAGGGACATGAACGCGGCCAGATCGTCGGTCGGGAGATCCTTCCCTTCGATGATGCCTCGGAAGTGCTGGCAGCTTTAGGAGAGATCGGCACATGACCATGTCCGAGATCGCCCGCAAGATCATCTGGAGTGCCAGGATGCCGCCAAGGCAACCGGCGGTGCTTCTTGGCGGAATTGGGAAGCCAGCGGCATCTCCATTGATACCCGCACCCTTGCGCCCGGCGATTCTGTTTGCCGCGATCAAGGGCCGAACCATGACGGTCACGATCATGTCGCGCAGGCACTGGCCAACGGTGCTGCGGCGGCGATGGTTGAGCGTCGCTTCAAGGGTGATGTTCCGACAGATGTCTTGTTGACGGTCGCAGATACGGTGCAGGGCCTGCGCGATCTGGCGGCGGCGGCACGGGCGCGTTCAAATGCAAAAATCTGTGCGGTCACCGGCAGCGTCGGCAAGACCGGCACAAAGGAAATGCTGGCGGCGGCATTGGCTGCCCAAGGCAAGGTGACGTCGACGACGGGCAATCTGAATAACCATTACGGTCTGCCCCTGTCTCTGGCCAGGATGCCCGAAGACAGCAATTACGGCGTCTTTGAAATGGGCATGAATCATGCGGGCGAAATCTCGCCGCTTTCAAAGTTGGCCAGGCCGCACGTGGCGATCATCACCACGGTTGCGCCGGTCCATATCGAATATTTCGGCAGCGTCGAAGCCATTGCCGATGCCAAGGCCGAGGTCTTTGACGGTCTGGTCGACGGCGGTACGGTCGTGCTCAGCCGCGATAATGCGCATTTCGACCGGCTTGCGGCGAAAGCCAAAGAGGCCGAGGCTAGTGACGATCTGGGGTTTTGGCATTCATTCGTTCTCCAATGCCCGTCTGCTGGCCTATGTGCCAGACGAAACCGGCGCCCGGGTCGAGGCGACGGTCGGCTCGCAGCATCTGAAATATCGCCTCGCCATGCGCGGCAGGCACTGGGCCCTGAATTCAATCGCCGTGCTGGCAGCCGCAGGCGCGATGGGGGCTGATCTTGAAATCGCCGCAGCGGCACTGGCCGGTGTCGCGCCGACCAAGGGCCGGGGGCAGGTCTTTCAGGTCGGCGTTGCCGACGGCAAGATCGAGGTTATCGACGAAACCTACAACGCCAGCCCGGTCGCCGTCCGCGCCGCCTTTGACGTACTGGCGGCATCAAAGCCCGGTCGTGGCGGCCGCCGTGTCGTGGTGCTTGGCGATATGCTTGAGCTGGGTACGCGCGCGAAAGACGAACACATGGCGCTTGCCGAAGATATCAAGACGCACGATTTCGATCTGGTCTTCGCCTGCGGTCAGTACATGTCGGACATTCTGGATGCGCTGCCCCGGGAACTGGCCGGCGGACGGGCCGGCACGTCTCAGCAGCTGGCAATGATCGTTCAGGCGAAACTGCGCGCCCGGTGATCTGGTGCTGGTCAAGGGGTCAGCCGGTTCACACATGGGCAAGGTCATCGAAGCGATCCGCGATCTCGGCGACATCACTGCCAAAGACGGGGGTTGCTGATCATGCTGTTTCACATTCTTTATCCGCTGGCCGAACAATTCAGTGCACTCAACGTTTTCCGCTACATCACATTCAGGACCGGCGGCGCGATGATGACGGCGCTGATCGTCAGCTTCCTGTTCGGGCCTGTGGTGATTGAAGTGCTGCGGGCACGGCAGGGCCAAGGCCAGCCGATCCGTGACGACGGGCCGGCCAGCCATCTGCTGACCAAGAAGGGTACGCCGACCATGGGCGGTGTCCTGATCTTGCTTGCCGTTTGCAGCGCGACACTGCTCTGGGCCGATCTGACCAATCCTTATATCTGGGCTGTGCTGGGTGTGACGGTTGGTTTCGGGGGTATCGGTTTCATCGATGATTTCCTGAAGGTATCAAAACGCAACACCAAGGGTCTGTCCGGCAAGCTCAAGCTGGCCTTGCAGCTTTCCATTTCCGGGGTCGCAGCGTTCTGGATGCTGAGCCATCTGCCGATCACGTTGCAGACAACGCTGGCGGTGCCGTTCTTCAAGGACATGTTGCTCAATTTCGGCTGGATGTTTGTGTTGTTTGCCGTTTTCGTCATGGTCGGGTCATCCAATGCGGTTAACCTGACGGATGGCCTGGACGGCCTCGCCATTGTGCCGGTGATGATTGCGTCTGGCGTGTTCGGCATCATCGCCTATCTGTCCGGCAACACCATTTTCTCGAATTATCTGCAGCTCCACTACGTGCCGGGCGCCGGTGAGCTGGCCGTGCTGTGCGGATCGCTGGTCGGCAGCGGTCTCGGCTTTCTCTGGTTCAACGCGCCGCCGGCCAAGGTGTTCATGGGCGATACCGGATCGCTGGCCTTGGCGCGGGGCTTTGGGGGCCGTCAGTGTCGTCACCAAGCACGAACTGGTTCTGGCCATCGTCGGCGGATTGTTTGTTCTGGAAACCGTCTCGGTGATCGTCCAGGTCGTCTCTTTCAAGCTGACCGGCAAGCGGGTCTTCGCCATGGCGCCGCTGCACCATCATTTCGAAAAGAAGGGTTGGGCGGAATCGACCATCGTCATCCGCTTCTGGATCATCGCGTCCATTCTGGCGCTGGCCGGGCTCGCAACCCTGAAGCTGAGGTAAGTTTATGATTGAGGTTTTCCCATTCCATGGATTGCCTGTGCCGGTGCTGGGTCTTGGGCGCAGCGGATTGGCTGCGGCCAGGGCGTTGCATCTGGGTGGTGCCGAGGTATGGGCCTGGGATGACAATGAAGCTTCGCGTGAACGCGCAGCCGCAGTGGAAGGCATCGAAATCGTTGATCTGACCAAGATCGACTGGCGCGAGGCAACGTCGCTGGTTCTCAGTCCGGGGATTCCTCATACGCACCCGAAGCCGCATCCGATCGTACGCATGGCCCGGGATGCGGGTTGTGAAATCATCGGCGATGTCGAATTGCTGGCGCGCACGCAGCGTGACGCGGCGTATGTCGGCATCACCGGGACCAACGGCAAGTCGACGACGACGGCACTGATCGGGCATATCTTTCAGGTTTCGGGGCGTGAAGCCGAGATCGGCGGCAATCTGGGGATGCCGGCGTGTCAGCTGGAGCCTTTGGGGCCGGACGGAACCTACATCCTCGAAATGTCGTCCTATCAGCTTGAACTGACGTTCTCGATTACCTTTGATGTTGCTGTCCTGTTGAACCTCAGCGCCGATCATCTGGAGCGGCACGGCGGGATGGACGGTTATATCGCCGCCAAACGCCAGATATTTCATCGCCAGACCAAACCGCGCACGGCAGTGATCGGCGTCGACGATAAATTCAGCCGCGCCATCTATGACGAACTGTATGAAATCGACGACCAGTTGGTGGTCGGCATTTCCTGCAAGGAGCGGGTACATGGCGGCGTTTATGTCATCAATGGCACGCTGATCGACGACACCGAAGGCAAAGAAACACCGGTCATGGATTTGCGTCAGGTCGCCAGCCTGCAGGGCGTCCATAACTGGCAGAATGCTGCTGCCGCCTATGCCGCTTGCAAGATGACTGGCATTCAGCCGCACGCCATCATGGCCTGCATCAACAGCTATCCGGGGCTGGTGCATCGTCAGGAGCCTGTGGCGCTGGTCGACGGGGTTGGCTTCGTCAACGATTCCAAAGCAACAAACGCCGAAGCAGCAGCGCGGGCGCTGGTTTGCTTCGATGATATTTACTGGATCATCGGCGGTCGTCCGAAAAGCGGCGGACTGGACGACTGCGCACCCTATTTCAACCGTGTCCGGAAGGCCTATCTGATCGGCGAGGCAGCCTTGCAGTTTTCCAGGGAACTGGATGGCAAGATACCGATGGCGTTGTCGGGCGATCTGGCCACGGCCACCCGGGATGCTTTTGCTGATGCCAAAAAATCCGGCCTGCCCGGTGCCGTCGTGCTGCTGTCGCCGGCCTGCGCGTCATTCGATCAGTTCTGCAGATTTTGAAGCCCGTGGTGATGCCTTCAAGGACATCGTCGCGGGGCTGCCGGGTGAGCATATGGACCCGTTCGAGCAACCGGGTCTGTTCCCGGGTGCATCGTTTGAAACGGAGAGCGGATCATGAGCGCCCTGCACCGCACTGACACAAGTTTGCTGGGTCGCTGGTGGTGGACCGTCGACCGCTGGACGCTGGCGGCGATCGCATTACTGCTGGCCATCGGCGGGGTCATGACCCTGGCCGCGTCACCGGCAGTGGCCGAGCGCATCGACGTCGAATCCTTTCATTTCGTCAAACGTCAGGCCGTTTTTTTAAGCCTTGCCGCATTAACCATCTTCGGCGTTTCCATGCTGTCCCTGCGGGGTGTCAGACGCCTCGCCATACTCTGCACTTTGGGTGCGCTGATACTCATGGCCATGACACTGGTCTTCGGTGCCGAGATCAAGGGCGCGACACGCTGGCTCAATCTCGCAGGCTTCACGATCCAGCCGTCTGAGTTCGTCAAACCCGGTATCGCCGTGGTCGCTGCCTGGCTGTTCGCCGGTCAGCGAATGGATAACCGCTTTCCGGGTTATCAGATGTCGATTGCGCTGTATCTGGTCACCGTCGCGATCCTGTTGATGCAACCCGACGTCGGGATGACGATTGTCGTCTCGGTGGTCTGGGGAACCCAGTTCTTCATCGCCGGTCTGCCGCTGGTCTTTGTTGCCATGATTGTCGTGCTGTTTTCGGGAGCCGCCGTCGGCGCCTATTTCACGTTCTCGCACGTGCAGTTACGCGTTGATCGTTTCTTCGGGCCGGATGCGGATATCGGCTATCAGGCGGCACGCGCGATCGAGGCCTTTCAGCGTGGTGGCATCGCCGGCCGGGGCCCCGGTGAAGGCCGGGTCAAAGGCGTTCTGCCCGACGCCCATGCCGACTTTATTTTTGCCGTCGCCGGTGAAGAGTTCGGCCTGTTGGCCTGTCTGGTTCTGGTCGGCCTTTTCGCTTTTGTCGTGTTGCGCGGATTTGGCCGTGTGATGAAACGAGACGATCTTTTCGTGTTGCTGGCAACCGCCGGCTTGCTGTCACAGTTTGCCGTGCAGGCGCTGATCAATATGGCATCCAGCGTCAGTCTTATCCCGCCCAAGGGGATGACCTTGCCGTTCATTTCCTATGGCGGGTCGTCGACCCTGGCGTTGGCCATCGGCATGGGCATGGTGCTGGCGCTGACCCGGGAACGACCGGACACGGGAGGGCGTGGTTATGAGCGCTGAACCGTTGATCGTCCTCGCTGCCGGCGGCACCGGCGGACATGTCTTTCCAGCCGAAGCACTGGCTCGCGAGCTGAAGAACCGTGGCCACCGGCTGGCGCTGCTGACCGACCGTCGTGGCGGCGTCTATGGCGGCGCGCTGGGCGAGATCGATACCCATCGGATCAGGGCCGGTGGCATTGCCGGCAAAGGTCCATTGGCGAAAATCCGCAGCATCGCCGAACTGGGTCTCGGCACCCTGCAGGCACGTGCTCTGCTTAAATCCCTGAAGCCTGCGGCGGTGGTCGGCTTTGGTGGTTATGCCTCGATCCCGACGATGATGGCTGCCGGTCTGGCCCGCATCCCGACCGTGCTGCACGAACAGAACGCCATTCTTGGCCGCGCCAATCGACTGCTTGCCGACCGTGCCTGGGCCATCGCCGTCGTCGCTTCCGGAAAGCCGCGGCATTCCTGAGCGCCGAGCCAGCCGGCAAGGCACGCACTGACCGGGTATGCCGGTCAGAAGCAATATCTCCGACGTCCGCGATATCCCCTATCCAAGCTCCACTGACCGGGCGGCCCCGATCATTGCTGGTGCTCGGCGGATCGCAGGGCGCCCGGATGCTCAGCGATGTTATCCCGGATGCCATCGGTAAGCTTTCCGATAGCCTCAAGGGTCGCGTCCGCATTATCCAGCAATGTCGCCCGGAAGACCTGGAGCAGGTTCGCGGTCGCTATAAATACCTCAACGTCGATGCCGAACTGGCCAGTTTCTTCGACGATGTGCCGGCCCGTCTGGCGGCGGCGCATCTGGTTATCTCACGGTCCGGTGCCTCGACAGTCGCGGAACTGCTGACGGTCGGCAGGCCGGCGATGCTGGTGCCGTACCGCCATGCCATCGACGACCATCAGTCCCTGAACGCCCATGCCGTCGACGAGGTCGGCGCTGGCTGGCTGATCCCGGAAGTTGATTTCACGTCAGACAGTCTGGCGTCGCGACTGGACATCAATGTTCGGCATGCCGATGATTCTGGAAAAGGCCGCCGAAGCGGCGAGACGCGCCGGACGGCCGGATGCGACCGAGCGTCTGGCATCACTGGTGGAGACGACATTGAAAAACGAGAACGGCAATACGAAAAGGGCCGCAGCATGAGATCTATCCCGTTAAACATCGGCACCCTGCATTTCGTCGGCATCGGCGGCATTGGTATGAGCGGCATCGCCGAAATCCTGCATAACCTGGGCTATGAGGTGCAGGGCTCGGACATTGCCGACAGCGCCAACGTCAAGCGGCTCCGCGATCTCGGCATTCACGTCGCCATCGGCCATGCGGCGGAAAACATTACCGACGCTCAGGTCATCGTCATTTCCTCAGCCGATCAAGACGAGACAATCCGGAAGTGCAGGCGCGCGCCGCGAGAAACTGATCCCTGTGGTGCGTCGTGCCGAAATGCTGGGCGAACTGATGCGGCTGAAATGGTCAATCGCCATCGGCGGCACGCACGGCAAGACGACAACCACGTCCCTTATCGCAGCGGTGCTCGAAGCCGCCGAGATGGACCCGACCGTGATCAACGGCGGTATCATCAATGCATGGGGCAGTAATGCCCGGCTGGGTGACGGTGACTGGATGGTCGTGCGAGGCCGACGAGTCGGACGGCACCTTCCTGAAACTGCCGGCCGCCATTGCCGTCGTCACCAACATCGACCCGGAGCATCTTGATCACTACGGCAACTTCGACAACCTGCGTAAGGCCTTCGTCGATTTTGTCGAGAACATCCCGTTCTATGGTTTCGCGGCGCTCTGTATTGATCATGCGGAAGTGCAGGCCATGATCGCCGCGCGTCTCCGACCGGCGCATCATTACTTACGGGTTCTCCCCGCAGGCGGATGTGCGCGGCGAGAATGTCAGCAGCGGCGACGGCGGCACCACCTTTGATGTCGTGATCTCGAACCGCAAGACCGGCGAGACCCGGCATATCCAAGGCCTCAAGCTGGCGATGTACGGTCTGCACAACGTCCTGAACGCGCTGTCGGCGGTGGCCATCGCATCCGAGATGGGGCTATCGGACGCCGTGCTCAATCGCGCCTTTTCCGAATTCAAGTGGCGTCAAGCGGCGCTTCACGCTAAACCGGCGTCGTCGACGGCACCACCATTATTGATGATTACGGCCATCACCCGGTCGAGATCGCCGCCGTCCTGCAAGGCTGCCCGCTCAGGTGACGCAAAGAGCGCGTCGGTCGCCGTCGTGCAGCCGCACCGCTATAGCGCGGCTGCGCGAGCCTGTTCGACGAATTCTGCGCCTGCTTCAACGATGCCGATGCGGTGATCGTTGCCGATGTCTATGCCGCCGGCGAGACGCCGATTGAAGGCATCGACAGGGATGCCTTCGTCGCCGGATTGCGTGAACGGGGCCATCGCACCGTCATCGCGCTGGACGGGCCGGACGCCCTGGCCGGCACCATCGACGGCATGATCGGAGAGGGCGATTTCGTCGTCTGCCTTGGTGCCGGCAGTATTTCTGCCTGGGCCAACGCGCTGCCCGATCAACTCCGTGCCCTGCGCGGCCAGCCCACGGAGGCTCAGAATGATGGCCATTGATCAGCGCGCCCCGCATCTGATCGACCGCCTGCCCAAGGTGCGCGGACGTCTGCGGGTCGATGAGCCGCTGGCGCGCTTCACATGGTTCCGTGTCGGCGGTCCGGCGGAAGTCCTGTTCGAGCCGGAAGATCTGGACGATCTGCAATTGTTCCATGGCCGAGCGTCCGCGTGACGTCACCCGTGACGGTGATCGGCGGCGACGTCGAATATCCTGATCCGAGACGGCGGCATACCGGGGATCGTGATCCGTCTCGGCAAGGCGTTCGCGGATATTTCGACGGACGGTGAAAAGATCATGGCTGGGGCTGCTGCTGCGGATATCAACATTGCCAGACGCGCGGCGGACGCCGGGATCGGCGGTCTTGAATTCATGGTCGGCATCCCGGGCACGCTCGGTGGTGCCTTGCGCATGAATGCCGGGGCTTACGGTACGGAAATCGCCGATGTCTTCGACAGCGCCACGGCGCTGGATGCGGATGGAACCTGCGGACTTTCGACGCGGCAGCGATGGGCTTTGCCTATCGCCATGCCGACGTCGCCGAGGACATGATTTTCACATCGGCCGTGCTCAAGGGGCAAGCCGGCGATGCGGCCGCCATCAAGGCACGCATGAAGGAAATACAGGAAGCCCGCGAATCCAGTCAGCCGGTGCGCGAGCGAACCGGCGGATCCACCTTCGCCAATCCCGACGGACACAAGGCCTGGCAACTGGTCGACGCAGCCGGTTGCCGTGGTCTCAGGATCGGCGGCGCACAGGTTTCCGAACTGCACACCAATTTCCTGATCAATACCGGCGATGCCACCGCCGCCGATCTCGAACAACTCGGCGAAGAAGTACGGCGCCGCGTCATGGAAAACGCCGGTGTGCACCTGCATTGGGAAATCCGACGCCTCGGTGTGCCGGCCCAAAATAATCTGAGGGAGATACGCTCGCGACGAGACACGTAGCCGTTTTGATGGGCGGATGGTCGGCGGAGCGCGAGGTTTCACTGTCGAGCAGGGGCTGCCTGCGTGAAGCGCTCAAGGAAGCCGGTTTTGATGTCACGCCGATTGACGTGCAGCGCGATATGGGCGCCTTGATCACCCGGCTGTATCCCAAGCCCGATGCCGTTTTCAACGCATTGCACGGGCGCTGGGGCGAAGACGGCTGCGTACAGGGGCTGCTCAACATCCTGAATATTCCCTACACCCATTCCGGCCTGATGGCGTCGGCACTGGCGATGGACAAGCCGACTGCAATTCGCCTTTTTCAGAATGCCGGCTTACCGGTGGCCAGGCACGTCATCGCCAGTGAAGCGGAAATCCGGGCTGCTGATCCGATGCCCAGACCCTATGTCATCAAGCCCTGCAACGAAGGGTCCAGCGTCGGCGTGCATATCGTACGTGTCGGCGATAACGCGCTCAGCTTCGAAGGAACAGGCTGGCCGCATGGCGATCGGGTGATGGTCGAAGAATTCATCGAAGGCCGCGAATTCACCGTCGCGGTGATGGGCGACAGGCCTTTAACAGTCACAGATATCACAACGGAACGAAATTTTTACGATTACGACGCTAAATATAGTGCAGGGGGATCCAAACACGTGATTCCCGCCGAAATTGATCAGGAGGTTTTTGATGCCTGTCTCGACTATGCACTGCAAGCACACCGGGTTCTTGGTTGCCGGGGCGTTTCCAGGGCTGATTTCAGATACGACGGCAAGCAATTGTATCTCCTCGAAGTAAATACCCAGCCCGGCATGACGGCGACGTCACTGGTGCCTGAGCAAGCGGCGTTCGTCGGGATCAGCTTCCCCGAACTGGTGACATGGATGGTCGATAACGCGGAGTGCGATGCATGATGTTTGCGCGCAAGAACAAGGCCAAAGACGGAGCGGCAGAACGCGCGCCCGCAGCCGCGTCCGCGTGTCCGCCCGCTTTGGCGTCAAAGCCGGTTCATACCGCTGCTGGCGGCTGTGATCATGGGGACCGTTGCCGGTGGTGGCTGGTGGGCGGTCTCTACCGGGGCTGCCGAGCGTGCTTATGAAAAGGCGCGCTGGTCCGGCATTTCGCTGACCGCATCCATGGGCTTCAGGGTTCAGGAAGTGATGGTTTCGGGGCGTCAGCAGACGGACCGCGACGTGTTGATCAAGGCACTGAATATTTCACGCGGCGCACCGATCCTGGCGTTTGATATTCTCGACGCGAAGAAGCGACTGGAAACTTTGCCGTGGGTCCGCGCCTCGACCGTCGAGCGCATGTTGCCCGACACCATTCTCGTCAGCATCGTCGAGCGCGAACCGCTGGCCCTGTGGCAGCAGGACAAAAAACTGCATCTGATCGACGCCGAGGGAAAAGTCATACTCAGCGACAATCTTGAAGCTTATGGCGATCTGCTGGTGGTCGTTGGCGACGGTGCTGAAACGCAGGCGTCAGCCCTGATCGCGCTGATCGGCACCGAGCCGGTCCTGATGGCGCAGGTCAAGGCAGCGACGTGGGTCGGTGGACGGCGCTGGAATGTGCATCTCAAAGGCGACATCGACGTCAGGCTACCGGAGGACGATGCACAGGGTGCCTGGGCGCGCCTCGCGACCTATCACAAGAACCATCAAGTCCTCGACAAGAATGTAACCGTCCTCGATCTGCGGATACCGGATCGGCTGATCGTCAAGACCGGGCCCAAGGGCTCCGGCCAGGAAACCTGAGTGAGCGGCATGACGGGAACGAAAAGCAGGAACCGACAAGAATGAAAAGAAATGGCTCATCGTTGAAACCGAGATCGGGATTTGTTGCCGTGCTGGATATCGGCACGACCAAAATCTGCTGCCTGATCGCCAAGCCGAACGTCGAGCGCGGCCCTTATGGTGCCCCTGGCCCTCGCGTCGTCGGCATCGGCACGCATCAGGTGCGCACGGTATCCGGAATGGCGTGATTGTTGATATGGATGCCGCCGAACATGCCATTCGCGCCGCTGTCGAGAGAGCCGAGCAGATGGCCGGCGATAACATTGACCGGGTCGTGATCAACATCTCGGCCGGCAAGCCGCAGTGCGAGACTGGTTGCCTGTCGAGGTTTCCATCGGTGGTCAGCGGCATCAATGAACAGCGATCATCGCGCCGCCTGATCGGACCACGCGCGGAATGATTGCTCAACCGGATATGCCGCGACGATCGCGAGATCATCCACAAGTTACCGGTCGGATTACTCCGTTGACGGCAATCGCGGCGTGCGTGACCCGATCGGCATGTTCGGTCGAGCGTGCTGGGCGTCAACGTGCATGTGGTGACAGCCGCTTGCGCGCACCTTTGCGGAATCTGCAGGCGGTCTGCATCGAGACGATGTCATCTGGATCGTTGATGCGCATGGTCGTATCGCCGTTTGCTTGCGGCGCTTGCCTGTCTGGTCGAAGACGAGAAAAAAACTCGGCGTGCGGCGTGCATCGATATCGGCGGCGGCACCACCGCGCATTGCCTTGTTCTTTGACGGCGAGCTTGTGCTACACCGACATCATTCCGGTCGGCGGCAATCATATCACCAATGATATCGCGCGCGGTCTGTCGACGCCGTTCGGTGCACGCCGAGCGGATGAAAACTCTTTATGGCACCTGCGCTGCCGTGCTGCTTCTGACGAGCGGTGAGGTTATTCGAGGTGCCGCTGGTTGGCGAGGACGACGAAACCGATGCGACCATTCAGGTGCCGCGCTCGATGCTGGTCGGGATCATCCGGCCCCGGGTCGAGGAGATCCTCGATCTGGCGCGTGAGCGGCTCGAAAAGGCCGCGGTTACGCCCAGCTTGCCGGAAGCCGCGTGGTGCTGACAGGCGGAACCTCGCCAATTGACCGGCATTTCGCGAAATGGCCTCACAGACGCTTTGCCCATCATGTGCGCGACAGCCAGTCCGCGCCCGGTCGACAGGTCTGGCCGAAGCGGTTGCCGGACCGGCCTTCTCGGGGGCTTCGGGATTACTGCAATACGCCGTCGCAGCGGCGGAAAAGCCAATTGATGACGGCGCTGAGTATGGCGCAGCCGCCAAGCGGGTGGCTGCGGTCGGATCGGATATTGGTTAAGGGAGAATTTTATGAACGCATGGCGCATTACATCGACATGCGACGATTCAGCGGGCACCCGCAGCATAGTGTCCTGCCGGCGGCGGCAGGGACGGCTCACAGGCCCGCCGGGAACACGGGTCATCGAGCAATTGCCAGATACGAGAGCGGCAGTCTCGACATGGAGTATCAACATTAGCGTCCCTGGGGGCTGGCATGAGCATCAAACTTTCGGTTCCCAAGGAAAAGGAACTTAAGCCGCGCATCACTGTATCTTGGTGTCGGCGGAGCTGGCGGCAATGCCGTCAACAACATGATTGCCAAGGAACTCGCAGGGGGTCGACTTCGTCGTCGCCAATACCGATGCGCAGGCATTGGTCGCGGTCGCCAAGACGGACCGCCGCGTGCAACTCGGGTGCAGACGATCACCGAAGGCCTCGGCGCCGGATCAAGACCCGACGTCGGCCGCATTGCGGCTGAGGAAAGCGCTTGCATAAGGTGATGGCCGAGCACTTGCATGGTGCGCATATGGTGTTCATCGCTGCCGGTATGGGCGGCGGTACAGGCACCGGGGCCGCTCCCGGCGATTGCGCAAAGCGGCGCAAGCGAACGCGGCATCCTGACGGTTGCCGTTGTCACCAAGCCGTTCCAGTTCGAAGGATCGCACCGGATGCGGATTGCCGAAGCCGGTATCCAGCGATCTGGAACAACTACGTCGACACGCTGATCATCATTCCGAACCAGAACCTGTTTCGGATTGCCAACGAGAACACGACATTCGCCGACGCCTTCGCGCATGGCTGATGAAGTGCTGCTATTCCGGCGTCAGCGGGCGTTACCGATCTGATGACCATGCCGGGCCTGATCAACCTCGACTTTGCGGATATCCGCTACGGTTATGGGTGAAATGGGCAAGGCCATGATGGGGACCGGCGAAGCGTCGGGCGAGCGTCGGGCCATGGAAGCGGCTGAAGCGGCGATCAATAATCCGCTGCTGGACGATGTCCTCGATGAAGGGCGCCAAGGGCGTGCTGATCAACATTACCGGCGGCATGGACATCACGCTTGTTCGAAGTCGATGAAGCCGCCAATCGTATCCGCGGCGAAGTCGATCGGAGACGCCACACATCATCATCGGTTCCGACTTTCGATAAGGAACTCGATGGTCTGCATGCGGGTATCCGTGGTTGCCACCGGTATCGATTCGGTCGCAGCCGAGCAGCCGCGTCCACAGGTCCTGACGGTTTCCGAAGCGCCGACGGTCCGCCACATTCGTCCGGAAGCACCCGTTCGCAGAAGCCCCGGCCAGACGTGTACCTGCGGCGCAACCGGCAATGGCTGCTGCTGCACCGGCAGAAGCCAAACCGGCCGCGACGACCGGTCTGGCAACCGAACCAACAGGCATGGATCAGGCAGAAGCCGATGCGGATGACATGACGGACGAGGCCCCGGCCTTCCAGACCAAGGACACCTGCGACCTGCTGCCGCAGAGTCCGAAGCATCGACCGAGGCGCAAGCCGAGATCGACGACGAATACGAAGACGACGACGAAGATCTCGCGGCATCGATGCCGGAAGCGACAGCAACGCCAAAGCCGGCGGCTGCTGCCGAAGTAGAAGTCCCGGTTGCGGCAACGCCGAAACTCGGCGCCACCGATGCCTTCATTCCGAAACCGGCAGCCGGTGTTGATACCGGTGCGCTCGATATCGCAAAGAAAAGCGATCCGATGGCGGAAGCAGCATTGATCAATGGCGGCAAAGAGCCGGAAGAGAAAAAACCGGCAGTCAAAGCCAAGACCAGTCTGTTCGAACTGGTTACCGGCACCGGCAAGGCAGCTATCGACCGCGTTACCGGCGGACAGCGTCATGAAGTCGCTGCCCCGTCCATACGCGACAGTGGTGAGCCCAAGGCAGAGCGGATCATCAGCCCGAGCGGCGGTGCCCGTGCAGTTGGCGGTCAAGCTCAGCCACAAGCGATGCCGCAGCCGACGCCTAGGTCGTCCGGCGACCGGAAGAGCCGAATCTCGTGCAGCCCGCCGATGACGACGAACAGCTTCTGGAGATTCCGGCATTTCTCCGGCGCCAGGCAAATTGATAAGGCTAATTGATAAGGCCAACTGATCAGACGGGGTAACCCGAACGACCGAAGGGGGGCGTCCAGCGGGCGCCCCTTTGCATATCTGATGCAGATCAGATGCCGGGGCCGGCGCGAATCGCGCATGGGCCTTGCAGGGCGGGTCATGAGGGACGGAAATGAATTATTGCCGGTTCGAATCGGTTAACTGTTTTTAAGTACAAACATCGTAACAATTCGGTAAACAAACTGTTGATTTGAGGCGGATCAGGGTACGACTGCTAGCACACCGTATCAACGAAGCTCAGTCAGAGATTTTCAGGGCGGTAAACGCCTAGGGGTTAAGACTGAATGTTCGATCAAGTGTGACACAGCTGCTGTGAACCGTGCGGCAACATGCCGATGCAGTGCCGTCGCTTCTTGCAGCTGCACACTGGCAATCCGCAATTAACTGCGACAGGCGTTGGGTCTGTCATTCAGGTCGGCAAGACCATTCGCATGACGCTGCGCCCGGCCGGCGCCGACCACGGCGTCGTCTTCCGCCGCATCGGATCTCGAAGGCAGCCGCGACGCGACCTGACATCCGGGCGCGTCTGCGACCGTGTCGTCGAGACCGCGTCTGTCGTACCGTGCATCGGCAACGCGGCCGGCGTCGCGGGTCGGCACGGTCGAACATCGTGATGGCGGCGCTTTCGGCCGGTTGCGGCGTCGACAACGTCGCTGATCGAGATCGAGCGGCGCGGAAGTGCCGGTTCATCGACGGCAGCTCAGAGCCGTTCGTCGTTCGCTGATCGAAAGCGCGCGGCATGATCGGCGCACAGGATGCGCCGCGCCGCGCCATCCGCGTCCTCAAGCCGCGTCGACGTCGAGCGACGGTTCGCGAGCGCATGCCGCGCTTCTCGCCGGGCTGACGGCTTCCAGGTCATCGCCTTCCAGATCGATTTCGACGATCCGGTCGATCGCCGCCAGGCGATCGAGCCTGGAGTTTGTACGATCCGTGCCTTGCCGCACAGACATCCTGTCCAAGCGCCCGGACCTTCGGCTTCCTGCACGGAGTCAGGAAGCGCTCAGGGCCGCCGGGCTTGGCCAAGCGGCGCGTTCGCTCGACAACGCCATTGTCGTCAGTCGACGGCGAGAACATCCTCAACGAAGACGGCCTGCGCTACGACGACGAGTTCGTGCGCCACAAGGTGCTGGACGCCGATCGGCGACCTGCATCGCTGCCGGCGTCTGCCGCTGCATCGGCCGCTACGAAGGCGCGCGCTCCGGGTCATGCCGACGAACAATCAAGCGTGCTGCGGGCCCTGATCGCCGACGACGACGGCCTGGGACACTGGTCGACGTCGCTCGAGCCCTCCACCGCGGTGCATTTTGCCGGCGGCGGCGGCATCCATCCCGAACGGGCAGCAAGCGTCGCCAAATCCGCTCATCTGAGGCTGATCACCGACCTGAACAATGCCTGGTCACCGGCCCGGATCTCCGCGTGGCCACCGTCGGCGTCGCGGCATTGCCTTGGATTTCGGTGCGCCTGCCGCGCTATGGTCTGCCCGACGCTATGCTTGCAGATTCGCGCCCCGGGCAGGGATTGTGCTCCGGTGCCGGTGCGGGTTCGCGCCTCTGCTGCGCATCCATCCGGAACGTCAGAACAGGAATGGGACGTTGCGCCGCATGAAGTTCTGCCCGCCTGCTTTCCGGAACACCGCCGATCGCGCTTGCCGGCGCCGCCGCGTTCGTCGTCGCCGAGCCTGGCGGCTTGCGCCAGTCGACGAGGAGCCCGAATATGACGAGCGCGCCGGTATCGAGCAGATCTACAACAAGCGCGATGGATTTCCTGCATGGAGGATTACGACCGGGACCGCCCGGCCGCCGAGGAATTCGACGAGGTCGAACGCCAGCATCCCTATTCGGAGTGGGCGACGCCGCGCGCATGCTGATGAGCTGCCTATGCCAACTACCAGAGTCAACCGAGTACGACGAGGCCATCCTCGACGCTGCACACGTTTCATCGCAGCTGCATCCCGGCAAACCGCGACGTACCCTACGCCTACTACCTGATCGGCGCTCAGCTATTACGAACAGATTTCCGACGTCGGCCGCGACCAGAAGATGACCGAGGACTGCGGTGGCGGCCTTCACCGAGCTGGTGCGCCGTTTTCCGGCCAGCGAATATTCGCGCGATGCGCGGCTGAAAATCGAGCTGGCGCTGGACCATCTGGCCGGCAAGGAAATGGAGATCGGCCGTTACTACCTCAACCGGCACGACTATATAGCGGCGATCAACCGTTTCCGCATCGTCGTCGAAAAGTACCAGACGACGACCCACACGCCGGAGGCGCTGGAGCGTCTGACCGAAGCCTACCTGGCTTTGGGAATTACCAGCGAAGCACGCAAGAGCGCATCGGTGCTTGGCCACAATTTCCCGAACAGCGAATGTGTACGAGGATTCCTATTTTCTGTTCGAGTGGTAAGCCGACCGCCGCCAATGTCGAGAAACCCTGGTACAAAATCTGGTGATTCCGTCTTCAAGGCCTATCCCAGGAGCCTGCCTTCAATGTTAACCCGGCTATCGATCCGAAATGTGATCCTGATCGACAAGCTTGATCTGGAATTTTCTGCAGGACTTGCCGTCCTGACCGGTGAAACCGGCGCCGGTAAATCGATCCTGCTGGATTCACTTGGACTGGCGCTGGGCCACCGCGCCGAAGCACGGATGCTGCGCAAGGGGGCCGATCAGGCCGTTGTCAGTGCCGTCTTCGATGTGGCAGCCGGCCATCCGTCACGTGCGCTGCTGAGCGAAAACGGTATTGATGCTGATGATGATCTGTTGATTTTGCGCCGGGTGCTGGGCAGCGACGGGCGGACCAAGGCATTCATCAATGACCAGCCGGTCGGCGTCGGACTTTTGAAACAGCTCGGCGAATATCTGGTCGAAATTCACGGCCAGTTCGAAACGCAGCGATTGCTTGATCCGGCCGGTCAGCATCGTGCCTTGCTAGATGCGTTTGCCGGCCATGACGCCGATCTCGACGATGTGGCTGGAAAGTACCAGGCCTTCCGCGATATGCAGGAAGCCCTCGAAGCAGCTGAAGAGAAGGCCCGCAAGGCCTTGCAGAACGAAGCGTTCCTGCGGCATGCCGTCGACGAGTTGCAGGCGCTGGCACCGGCGCCCGGTGAGGAAAGTACACTCGCCGAAAAGCGCCGCTTGCTGCAGCATGGCGAACAGATTTCCGCAGCCATTCAGGCGACAGAGCAATTGATCTCTGGCGAAGGCGGGGCCGAAGACAAGCTGGCCAAGGCGGTGCACGAGATCGAACGGGCATCGGGCAAGGCCGGTGGGCGGCTTGATGAAACGCTGACCACCCTGATGCGGGCCTTGAGTGATGTTGCCGATGCGGGCGGCTTTCTGGAACGCGCCACCGCTGATCTGGATATGGACCCGCAGGCACTGGAAGCAGCCGAGGAACGCCTGTTCGCGCCTGTGCCCTACCGAGCATCAAGTTGACGTTGATGCGCTGGCTGACCTGCAGGGGAAACTGGAAGCAGAACTGGCCGACATCGATGCGGGTGGCGAGACGCTGAAGCGTCTGCAGGCTGCCGTTGGTGCTGCCAGAAAGGCCTATCAATCCGCAGCCGAAATCCTCGGCAGGAAACGCCGGGCAGCAGCCGCAACGCTGGATAAGGCGATGGCCGCCGAATTGGCACCCCTGAAGCTCGGCACGGCACAATTCGTCACGCAGGTGTCGGCGCTGTCAGAAGACAGATGGTCGGCGCTGGGGACCGACAGGATCGCCTTTGAAGTTGCCACCAATCCGGGCGCCGAGCCGGGGCCGCTTAACCGCATTGCATCCGGCGGCGAATTGGCGCGTTTCATGCTGGCCCTGAAAGTCGTGCTGGCGGAAGCAGATCCGGTGCCGGTGCTGGTCTTTGACGAAGTTGATGCCGGGATCGGCGGTGCTGTTGCGGCGGCGGTCGGTGAGCGGCTTTTACGGCTCGGTGCCGGTGTCCAGATTTTCGTCGTCACCCATTCACCGCAGGTGGCGGCCAAAGGCTCCAGACACCTTTATGTACGCAAGGGTGCCGACGGCAAGCAGGCCTTCACCGAAGTAGTGGCGCTGAACGGGGACGAGCGCCGCGAGGAAATCGCCCGTATGCTGTCGGGTGAAACGGTTACCAGCGAAGCCCGTGCCGCCGCCGACAGCCTGCTGAAAGGAGCTGCGGCGTGAGCGAGGGTGGTGATCTGCGCGGCATCGCCGTCGAGGCATTGATGAAACCCGATGCTGCGGTTGAGTTGGAATTGCTGGCGGCGGAAATTTCTGCACACGATGCCGCTTATTATCACGATGATGCCCCACACATTACAGACGCCGCCTATGATGCCCTACGTCAGCGCAATGACGCCATTGAGGCGCGATTTCCCGATCTGGTGCGTGACGACAGTCCGTCGAAACGGGTTGGTGCCGGCGTCGCCGCAGGCTTTGGCAAGGTCCAGCACCGTCCGCCGATGCTGTCGCTGGGCAACGCCTTCAATGGCGAAGACGTCACGGAATTTTATGACCGTATTCGCCGGTTCCTGAGCCTTGATGCTGCGGAGCCGATCGAGATCGTGGCTGAGCCGAAGATCGACGGCCTGTCGATTTCGCTGCGCTATGAAGAGGGTGTTTTCGTTCGCGGTGCGACCCGGGGCGATGGCCGCGAAGGTGAGGATGTAACCGAAAACCTGCGCACGCTGGACGAGGTGCCGCAATCGATCGCAGATGCTGCGCCCGTCATCGAGGTGCGCGGTGAAGTTTACATGTCGAAGACGGATTTTCTGGCCCTGAACGCCCGTCAGGAACAGAACGGGGCCAAGGTGTTTGCCAATCCGCGGAATGCCGCTGCGGGTTCTCTGCGTCAAAAAGATCCATCGGTGACTGCATCCAGGCCGCTCAGGATTTTCGTCTATGCCTGGGGCGATGTTTCCGGAAGCAATGCGCAGGGATATGGCGGTGGCGTCGATTGGCAGGATCAATGGCAATTCTATGCGCGACTGAAGGCTCAGGGTTTCCCGGTCAATCCGTATGCGGGTGTATGCCGGACGCAGCAGGAAACGCTGGCGCTCTATAACAAGCTGGGCTCGGACCGGGCAGCGCTGGATTACGACATCGACGGCGTTGTCTACAAGGTCAACCGGCTCGACTGGCAGGAACGGCTGGGCTTCGTCAGCCGTGCGCCACGCTGGGCGATTGCGCACAAGTTTCCGGCCGAGAAGGCGATGACGATAATCGAGAAGATCGATATTCAGGTCGGACGCACCGGTACACTGACGCCGGTTGCACACCTGAGCCCGATCACGGTTGGCGGCGTCGTCGTGCAGCGGGCCACGCTACATAACGAAGATTACATCCTGGAAAAGGACATCCGTGTCGGCGACAAGGTTCAGATTCAACGCGCAGGTGACGTCATTCCCCAGGTGCTGGCGGTGGACCTGTCGGCACGCCCTGACCCGGCGCCGGCACCTTTCGGGATGCCTGCGACGTGCCCCGAATGCGGCAGCCTGGCCGTCCGTGAAGAGGGGCAGGCCGCATGGCGGTGTACCGGCGGCCTGATCTGCCCGGCACAGGCCGTTGAGCGGCTCAAGCATTTCGTCTCGCGCGATGCATTGGATATCGAGGGCTTTGGTGCCAAGCACATCGAAGCTTTCTGGCAGGAAGGTATCATCACATCACCCGCTGATATTTTCCGCCTTACCGACAAACGTGACGCCATTGCAGGGCGCGACGGCTGGGGTGCGAAATCAACTGATAATCTTCTTGCCGCAATTAATGCACGCCGTGCCATACAATTGGCACGATTCATCTATTCACTGGGTATTCGTCAGGTCGGACAGGCGACGGCGCGGTTACTGGCCAGCCGTTACGGGAACATCGATGTCTGGCGCAATGCGATGCTGGCGGCGGCGGATCGGGAGTCCGAGGCCTATAGAGAATTGATCGATATCGACGGGATCGGACCGGCAATGGCCGATGATCTGATCGGATTTTTCGCCGAGGCGCATAACATCATGGTACTGGATGCATTGCAGGAAGAACTGGAGATTGAAGATTTCATCGTCGCGGATACAGGCAACTCACCGATCAGCGGCAAGACGCTTGTGTTCACCGGCAACATGGAATCCATGAGCAGATCCGAAGCAAAAGTGCGCGCCGAAGCGATGGGTGCCAAGGTTGCCGGTTCTGTTTCGAAGAAAACAGATCTTGTCATTGCCGGGCCCGGTGCCGGGTCGAAACGGAAGAAAGCTGAGGAATTTGGCGTTAAAGTAATTTCCGAGACAGAATGGCTTGCTCTGTTGAGAGGCAATGATAATCAATTGCAACTTTTGTAGAATTTTTAAAAAAGAATAGCCGGTTATATGGAAATGTGCGTGCTGTCACTTATTCTTTTTTGATAGAATAGCACGATATTAAGCGTTATCCCCCAAGCAGTTAAGGAGTAATTATTTATGCCCCATCCAACAGACGTTCACGTTGGCCATCGTCTCAGAGAAGTCCGCATTATGCGGGGCTTGACGCAAACGCAACTGGGCGAACGTCTCGGGATCAGTTTCCAGCAGGTGCAAAAATATGAAAAAGGCACCAACCGGATTGGATCAAGCAGACTTTGGGATATGTGCAAGATCCTCGATGTGCCGGTCAGTTTTTATTTTGACGGCCTCGGCGACGATAAATCCGAAGACGAAAAAATTTCCCGCCGGGCACTGCAGTTGGCCAAGGAACTTGACCGCATCGAAGACGATGATGTGAAAACAAATTTCCTGCATTTGCTGAAAGTCTATAACGCAGGCTGAAAACTGGTTATAATCCACAGGGGGCTTTGGATTAATGAGCAGTCAGCGCAAGACATCGAAATCGATACCGGGCGAACCGCAGGGGGTGGGTCGCTGGTGGATTGATGACAGTGGCAGATATATCCGCCATTCGTTTGTAGATAAGGATCGAAAAGCGAGACGCCGGGCCTTTGATCATTTGCGTATGGTCGAGGTCATTACGGATGCGCATTCGATCCGCTTGCGCTGGGATGTGGCACACGCGGCCATATCAGCCATGATCGCGGCAGCGCATCTGCTGACGACCCGCTCACCGGACACGCACGTACATCTGGAATTCTTCTGGGGCGCATGGAACCGGGAGTTCAAGTATTCGACGGCATCGGCAATCGCACGCATTGCCGAAACGGAACATTATCGGACGATCACCCCTTTCAAGGCGACGAAGCGCGTTGTCTGCCCGGTGTCCACGATCATGAACGAGGATGGTATTCTCGCCAATGGCTTCAGGATGTGGGAACGGGACGGGGCCAGATTTTCCATCACCGATGAAGACAAATTTGCAACGCTCGCCCCATATGCCCTGGTGCTACGGAAAGACAAGCACAAGGATGCGCTGGTCTTTCAGCATATCGGGATCGCGTCCGGTGCCGGGCGCATCTTCGGCAATGAATGGGCACAGAGGGCGATTGGACAGCGTTGTGACCGATCACAGCCTGATTTCGAGTTTGAAGACCGCGTCTGCGGCCCGTTCCAGACAGTGATTGAAGATGGCGAGCCCATCGTTGATCACGTGCGCGCGGTGATCCATCGTCCCGGACAAGACCCCGTTTGGGTGCCCTATCAGCGTCTTATCATTCCGGGCCGTGATCGTTTCGGCGCGCCGCTGGTCATTTCCCTGTGTGATGTGCGACAGGACGTAGCAATAGCATTCATGGCTGCCTGACGACGCGGAGCAACTGATCGCGATTGTTCCAGATGATCCATTCATCCAGCGTTCCCTGCGACGGCACCGTCCAGATCATGCCGCCCGGCTGCATGTTCCGGTAGCCATAACGCGCCGCGACCCCCTTGGTGCAGATGCCGGGTTGGGCCATGCCGAAAAGATAATCCGGCGCCCATCGGAACAGGACGATAGCCATCAATAATTTGGCCACCGGGTCGCTCAGCAACAGTCCGCGGTAGGCCGGAGCCAGCCACAACTCGCCATGGTAGCCGACGCGCCCCCGAAGCGTATGGGCTGCCGGGGCATTCGAACGGCATGTCTCCCCCGGTTCGGCATGCCGGGCCGGCATTGTGTAGAATGCCTGCAGACTTTGGTGTAACGCGGCCACGGACACGATCTCGCAATCGTAAAGTCTGGCTGCCTGGGTCAGGACAATCTGTCCGGACGGATTCTCGCCCTTCATCCAGAAACCATCCTCATGCGAAAGGAAAGATGTGTCCGGATCGAAATTGGGAGTCAGTGGCCTTTTTCCAATCAGTCGGTGCAGCGCCTTGAACTGGTGGAAGTCGGTTTCAAGGCTGATCTCGATACCGTAACGGGCAATTTCCCGGGTGAAGAAATCGATGGACGTCAGCAGGCACCGGTCATCGCCCCGTGCCCAGGGCAAAATTGTTTCGCGGATATGCATTTCCCGTCCCGTCCTTGCATAGCTTCAGCACGAGGCGCTTGAGCGTCCTCAATCGAGGCTATGCAACGTTCAGAGGGAAAAAATTCATGGATCCAGAGACAGAAATTCCAGACGGCTCCGGCTTGCATTACGGCAAGGATGACATGGACCGCCTCTATGCCCGGGTTTGGGGTGACAGCATTCATTTTGGAGTCTACGAGTCTGCGACAACGGATCTGGAGGCTGCGGTCTTCGAATGCAAACGCCGCATGGCGATGCTGGCGGGCCTTGGCGCTGATCAGCATGTCCTTGAAGTTGCCAGCGGCTGGGGCGCAACGGCCAGGTATCTGGCAGGGTTTTCGGCGTCAGCGTCACCGCAACCAACATCGAAGCCCAGCATCAGGCGGTCGCCCGCGCTCTGAGTGAAGGGTCTGGATTGAGCCGCCTCATCCACCACGAGACGGTAGACTTCCACGCCCTGCCGTTTGCTGACCACACTTTCGATGTCTGGTGGTGTCAGGAGGCGACGGTTCATGCCAGCGACAAGCCCCGGGTGGCGCGTGAAGCCTTCAGGGTCCTGAAGCCGGGTGGGCGGATTGTCTTCTCGGATCAGACCACTGTTCAAAGTTTGCTGAGCGCCGATGAAGCCCGACGGCTTTCTGCCCGGCATGGGTCGGGTGATTTGTTTGCGGCGGATGATTTCTGTGCTCTTTTGCGACAGGCCGGTTTTACGGGGATCGCTGTCTTTGACTGGCGTGATCACATGGCCCGCCACTTCGCCAATCTGGTGCGGCGGATTGAGCGCACTCACGCCGCACTGGCGCTGGATATCCCGAAACCGACCCTCGACTTCAATCTGTCGTTGTGGCGGCTTGGGTATGATCTGGCCGGGCGGGGTGCCATCGGCTGGCACTGCTTCCGGGCAGAAAAGCCTTGATGCAAAGCCTTAGTTTTCCTGCTCGACGCTGCCGTTGAGGGCATGCCGTTCGTCGGGATCAGCATGCACGGTCCACGCGACCCTTTCGGCATGAATGCGGAAAACCGCTGTCACCAGTGTGCAGCCGTAATCGTCACCGCCGTCGCCGGGCCGGCGCAGTACGCCCTGTTCGCCGGTACCGCCATGCTGGAACAGAACAGCTTCCGGTGTGTCGGTGTCTCCGCCTGCGTGCAGATAGGCATCGACGGTCTGCTGGCGATAGGCCGATGACGCGCTGACGGTCTGCGGCAGTTTTTCGAAATACGGATCAAGCAGGTGATTGGCGTGTGCCATCGGCGCATCGGCGCTGCGGATCACGCTGGCAGATGCCGGAGCCTCAATAGACAGGGGAGCCGCTGACCCCATCATGCCGATGCTATGATGAAAGCCGGACGCCCGGTCGGTCCGTCTGAGATGGCTGATCGCTTCCGGAATGGACGTTGCTTCCAGTACAAGCCCGGCAAGATGATGTGGCGAGGAATGCCCGGCTTCAGATCATCGGCACGGACATTGTTGATGGTCTGGACCATGCCTCGCATCGTTGATGGCGACGCTGTGGCCGGGCAACATGCCGGGATAGAGATAACTATCGAATGCGGGCGCATCGTCGGGTTGGGCGCGCAGCCAGTACCGGTGCGCCATGAAATCGGCGGAACCGTCCTCGTTATGGGCGATGATTGCAGGCTGGCCCTTGTCGAAATCGCCGGGGCTCAGGATCGTCGTGCAGCCATCGTGGAATTGCTTCAGTCTGGCCCCGGCGGTTTCGGGTGGAAATCTGAGATCGCCCCGACAGTTCCACAAAAACAGGGTTGCCTGATCGACGCCGATGGCCCGGGCCATGGCGTCCAGTTCGATCATGTACTGCGGATACGCCTGGCGGGCGGCATCGTTAAGGGCTTTCAGATAATCGCTACCAAGAAATGCATCAGCGATGCCGATGAACTCGGGGTTGTTCATCACCGCCTGTCTGAAGGAATCGGCGACGGCATGACCGATCGTGCGACCGATCTCTTCGGGCGATCCTTTGGCGTCGATACAGGTAATTGTCGGGGGCGTGCCGATGCTGTCACTCATCCGGGATTTTAAAGAAACCGTTCAATATAACGCGGGAACGCAGCGACACGGGTCGGGTGCTGGCGGAAATCACGCAAGACCTGCCCGCAGGTATCCTTCGGCTTGTTTTCCTGGTCCGTCGCGGCTTTGGCTTTCGCGGATTTGAACAGGGCGATCGCCTTGCTGGATTCCTGATCGTTGGCAGCAACATATTCGAACATGCGGCCGACTTTAAGGGTCAGCGGGGAGATATCCTCACCGCAGATTTCGGCGCGGCCGGTCAGATCGCCGAAGCCCTGTGCCGCCTTGAGCAAATTGTCGAGCGGGATGATTGGCTTGATGGATACAGGCAGGGCCCGCATGGTCTTGAAGCGCGGGTCCGCATGGACGATTTCCGCTTCGGCTATGCTGCAGTCATCGGTCAGGGTATTGCAGACGTAGTTGCGGGCAAAATACTGGGCCCATTGTTCGCCGGTGCGTGGTGAGTTGGCCGGACTACCCGGATCGTCACGATGTCCCCGCCAGATGCGGGAAATCGAAAACGTGTTGAACTCACCGATGTAAATCTTGCTCATGGTGAACAGGGTGGTCTCGACCGGTGCATCCTTGATGCCTGAACACTGGGCGGTGAAACTGGCTGTGGTGCCGATCTGGGCTTTTTCGGTGGTGAATGCCGAAACGGTCTTCTGCAGGCAGTCGGCAGTCAGGGTTGTCGACAGTTGTTGTGCGACAACCTGGGCGACGGCGTTCCCCTGTTTGACCAGTCGTGTGATCATGATCTGCTCGGAGCCGCCGCCGTTAATCAGGAAGGTCCGTTTCCAGGTGCGCCTGACACCATCCTTGACGGGAACCGGCATACCGCCGCTCCAGTTCGGGGGCGGTGGAGCAATCATGATTTCGCCGTTAAAATCAACCTGTGCATCCGCCTTGGTGATCACAAGCGACAGCACAACCGGTAAAATAGCCATAAACAAGCGGTGTTTCATGCAACACTTATACGCGCCCCCGCGGGCGTTGAGAAGGGGGGCAATGCAGGCGGAAGGCGGATCGACATAAAAAAAGGAGGCTGATCAGCCTCCTTTTTCGAAACGATATCGAAGCGCTTAATGCAGGCGGTCCGGCAGGCTTTTGATGGTGTCGTCGATCAGGGCACTCGCCTTGTCGCCGTCCATGCTTTCCGCCAGAACCTGTGCGGTTGCGGCGATTGCCACTTCCACGGCCCGGCTGCGGACCCGCTCGATGGCCTGCTGTTCGGCCAGTTGGATACGATCCATCGCCAGTTGCTCACGGCGCTGAAGCGACGCCTTGATCTTTTCGCGGCCTTCACGGTCCATGCGCTCGGCTTCTTTTTTGGCATGGTCGATGATGGCTTCGGCTTCCCCGGCTGCATCACGCTGCTTGCGCTGATACTGAGACAGCAGGTCCTGCGCTTCGTTACGCAGACGCTCGGCTTCGTCGAGGTCGTTGCTGATCTTTTCAGCACGCTCATCAAGTGCCTTGGTGGCCAGTTTGGAAACAGGCTTGGCTACCAGAAGGACGAACAGGATCAGCGCAACAGCGACCCAGAATGTCGGATCATGAAACATCGCGCCCTCCCTCAGGCCTTGTTGCCGAGAACATTGTCGACGGCTTTCTCAACACGCTCTGAGCCGGGTGCCGTACCCGTCAGCTTTTCGATGACATCGGCCGCCACATCAACGGCAACACCCCGGACGCTTTCCATGGCCTTGCTTACTTCGGCGGCAATGGTTTGTTCGCTTTCCTGGATCTTGGCATCGAGTTTGGCGCCCAGTTCAGCTTCTTCCTTGGCGGCGGCATCGTGCAGCTGCTTCTGGATTTTCTGAATATCGCCGTGCGCCTGGGCACGGGCGTCAGCCAATGCCTTTTCATAGGCGGCCAGCGTAGCTTCGGCTTCCCGCTTCAGGTTTTCGGCCTTCTGCAGATTGTCCTCAAGCCGCATTTGCCGGGTTTCAAGGGCGTCGGAGATCTTCGGCACCGCGATTTTCCACATAATGAGGAACATCGCGGCAAACGTGATCGTCAGCCAGATCAACTGCGGTGCAAATGTGGTGACGTCTAACTGAGGCATGACATCCCCGCTTCAAGCGGTGGACTTCTCAGGGGATCGCGAACGATCCCCCGGAAATCAACCGAACAGAATGACCAGTGCGATAACCAGCGCGAACAGTGCGATGGCTTCAACGAGGGCGAAGCCGAGCATCGTCATCGGGAACACGGCAGCCTGAGCTGACGGGTTGCGGCCAACGGCCTGAATGAACGATGCGAAGATGTTGCCGATACCGATACCGGAGCCAATAACACCGATAACGGCGAGGCCGGCGCCGAGGAGCTTTGCAGCTTCAAGTTCCATGGGTCAGATCCTTTCTAGTCATGTTAAACAGGTAAAATTGATAGGTTAATTCCATGTGTCTTAGTGAAGATGCAACGCATCGTTCAGATAAAGACACGTAAGAATGGCGAACACGAAAGCCTGCAAGAAGGCGATCACGAATTCCAGTCCGGTCAGCGCGACGACGAAGGCAAACGGCAGCCAGCCGGCGGCGATCCCGAGTGAAATGATAAATCCTGCGAACACCTTCAGCAGCGTATGGCCGGCCAGCATATTGGCGAACAGACGGACGCTGAGGCTGATCGGGCGCGACAGGTATGAAATGATCTCGATCGGTACCAGCAGCGGGGCCATATAAAGCGGCACGCCCGGCGGCATGAAGAACGAGAAGAAATGCATCTTGTGCTTGGCGATGGCGATGATGGTGACGCCAACGAAGATGAAGAAGGCCATCGCGAAGGTCACGGCGATGTGGCTGGTGAAAGTGAAGCTGTAAGGCATCAGGCCCCACAGGTTGCCAACCAGCACGAACATGAAAATCGTGAAGATGAACGGGAAATAGGGACGCCCTTCGTTGCCGACGGTATCCTTCAACAACCCTGCAATAAAGACATAGGACAATTCAGCCATCGACTGCCAGCGCCCGGGGACCAGTGCGCTTTTGCGCATGCCGCCAACCAGAAACAGGGTCACGGTCGCCACGGTCAGAACCATGAACAGTGATGAATTGGTGAATGATGCGTCGATGCCGCCGATTTCCAGCGGTACCAGCGTCTTGATCTCGAACTGTGCGAGTGGGGAATGTCCCTCAGCCACGTCGATCTTTCCCTTCTTCCAGCGTCTCATCGGCCGTTTTGGCCCCGGACGCATCGTCCTTTTGACTGGTACTCCCGGCATGACCCATGCTGGAAGCGACGCGATAGACATTCATGACACCGGCGCAGAACCCCAGAATAATGAACGCCACCATGACCCAGGGACGTGTACCAAGCCACGTATCGAGGACCCAGCCAATTGCAAGCCCCACGGCCACGGCGGAAACTAACTCGACAGACACCCGAAAAGCAAGCCCTAGAGCCGTGCTCGGAGGCTTATTTACGTTACTTTTCCACAGTCTTTTGGATTTCTCGCTTTCCCGGGCTTTTTCAAGCTTTTTCCCGAAACTGTCGAGGTCCTTTGAAGACCGTCCCTTGGTATCGTCGTCGGCTGCCATCGGTGTCCCCCGAAGCGGTTGTCCGCTTCAAAAACGACCAAGCCACCCGTGCTCCGTCCCTTAGTCCCGGGTGTTGTAGCAAAATAACCCGGCCCGGCAAGCCTTGTTTTGCAGCGAGCGGGATTCGGTACAGCCACCCCCTCACCTAACCTCTCCCCCTGAATAAGGGGAGAGGGATAAGTGGAACTGTGCTTAGATGCGAGAGTCCCTCGCCCCCATGTATGGGGGAGAGGACAGGTGAGGGGGCATTTAAGCCGACTGGCGGATTTCCACGGCTTTTTGCAGATCGACCGAGACCAGTTGCGAGACGCCGCGTTCCGACATGGTGACCCCGTAGAGCCGGTCCATCCGGGCCATGGTCATACGGTGGTGGGTGATCACCAGAAAGCGGGTGCTTTTCGATTTGGTCATCTCTTCGAGCATCGAGCAGAATCGGTCGACGTTGGCGTCATCCAGCGGGGCGTCGACCTCGTCCAGCACGCAGATCGGTGCCGGATTCGTCAGAAACACGGCGAACAGCAGCGACAGTGCCGTCAGCGCCTGCTCCCCACCCGAAAGCAATGTCAGGTTCTGCAGTTTCTTGCCCGGCGGCGAGGCCAGAATTTCAAGTCCGGCATCCAGCGGGTCTTCGGCGTCGGTCAGTTCCAGATGGGCATGACCGCCACCGAACAGCTTGCCGAACAGTTCCTGGAAGTGCTCGTTGACTTCTGCGAACGATTGCAGAAGCCGCTGACGGCCTTCGCGGTTCAGCTCGTTGATGCCACGGCGCAGTTTGTCGATGGCTGACGTCAGATCGTCGCGCTCGGTGCTGAGGGTCGTGATCTGCTCCTCAAGCTCGTTCATTTCCTGCTCGGCGCGCAGGTTGACCGGGCCCATGGTTTCACGTTCACGCTGCAACCGCTCGACCTTGCGCTCGGTCTGTTCCAGATCGGGCAATTCCTTTTCAGGATCAAGCCCGGCGATTTCAAATAACTGGTCAGGGCGGCATTCAAGCCGGTCATCGACCCGCTCGGCAATCGCATGACAGTTCTGCAGGGCCTGCTCGACAGCACCTTCCGAGCGGACCCGGTTTTCCCGGGCCTTGGCCAGTTCGGCCTCGGCCAGACGCAATGCCTTGTCGGCATCGGCGAGACGGGCTTCGGCAATGCTCAGCTTGTCGGCGGCATCCAGGCGTTTTTGCTCGGCGCCTTCAATTTCATTAAGCAGGGCCTGACGGCGCTGGTTCAGGGCGGCCGGTTTGCTGGCCAGTTCTTCGCGGACAACCTCAAGATCGGCACGGCGCTGGGTCAGAAATCTGCTGGGTGAGGGAGCCCTGTTTGCGGTCCGACCATGACGCCATTTCACGGGCAATCGCTTCCAGACGCTGATTGCGTTCACGGGCCATGCGCTCGATCTCGTCATGGCGGGCGCGGCATTCCATCAGATGTGTGCGGCGTTCAGCCAGCTCGACGCGCAGGGATTCAATCTCGGCCCGGTCACCATTGACGTCGGGCAAGTCGGCCAATTCGTTGCGGGCTTCGATCAGTTGTCCACGGACTTCGGCAAGATCAGACTCAAGGGTGCGGATCTGATCGGCCAATGCGGCCAGTCTCGATCCGTGCGCGGCCATGCGCTGCTTGATCGCCGACAGGCTTTCCCGGACTTCGGTCAGCGCCATCTCGGCATTGCGCACACTGCTGCGGGCCGATTGCACGGCCTCGGCAGAGCGCTGCACAGCCTCGCGTTTCTGTTCGGCTTCGGCTTCGGCATGGGCCAGACGCTGATTGGCGGCCGCCGACTGGCCTTCGAGTTCGCGGAGCCGGTTGCGCTGTTCCAGACGCCGCGCCGCGGCCGTGGTGGCACCGGCGGCGATGGTATAGCCATCCCAGCGGCACAAGCCGCCGTCCCGGGTGACAAGGCGTTGGCCGGGGCGGAGCGTACCGCTCAGCGCACGCGCCTGATCAACACTAGTCGACAATACCGGTCTGCGACAGACGACGCGCCAGGCCGCGGGTGCCTGAACCCATTGGCTGCAGCGGTGTCGCGCCGGCCGGCAGGCCCGGCGCAGTTCGACCCCGGCGGCGTGCAGGGCGAACGCCAATGGATGTCGGCAGCCTCGTCAATCGGTGCTTCGATTTCATCACCAAGGGCCGTGCCCAGAGCAATTTCATAGCCGGGCTCGACCGTGATGGCATCGATCAGCGGCGGGAACATGTCCGGATCGCCGGTGTGCAACAGTTTGGTCAGCGCGTTTTTCTCGGCAGACAGTTTGGTTGCCGCATCGCGGGCATCGTTGAAGGCGGCGCGGTTCGCTTCCCGGTCGGCCTCAGCCGCTTTGTGAGATTGCTCGGCCGCTTCAAGGATGGCCTGGGCGTCGGCGACCGCACCCACGGACTTTTCCTGATGTGCCTCGGCATCGGAAAGGGCGTCGGCTTCCGGTGCGTCGGCTTCGAGGCGCTGGCGCTCGTCGCTCAACTCGCCAAGGCGCTGGCCGAGACGGTTCTCGCGGTTGGTGACTTCCTCGACCCGGCGCTGCATGGCGTTGCGGCGGGCTTCCGTATCAGCGACCCGCTGGGTCAGGCCGGACAGCGATGTTTCGTGTGCTTCAACGGCCGTGCCGGCGGCTTCAAGCTCGGCCTTGGCCCTGGCCCGGTTTTCCTCTTCACCCTCGCGGGCAGCGGTAATGCCTGCCTGTTCTTCGAGCAGGCGTGCACCGGCGGCCTCGGCATCGGTGATCAGTGATTGTTCGCGCGCCGTATCGGCGATGGTTTCTTCGATCCGGTGCCGGGTGTCGGCGGCTTGCGCCTCGATCCGCTGCTCTTCCTCGTCAAGGCCGTCGCGGGCGATGATCAGGCGTTGCAGGGCTGCTGCGGCGGCCACTTCGGTATCGCGGAGCGCCGGAATGTCGGCGGCGGCTTCGGCCTGTTCTGTGGCGGCGGATGCGACCATTACACTGATCGTCGTGACGTCGCTTTCGATTTCGCTGAGACGCAGGCGGAACTGCTCCAGATCCTTCTCGGCGGCGCTCCAGCGCAGATAGAATAATGTCGCTTCGGCGGTGCGGATCAGGTCGGACAGGTTGCGGTAGCGGGTCGCCTGACGGGCCTGCTTCTTGAGGCCGTTCATCTGTGCTTCGAGCGTGACCAGAATATCGTCAAGGCGCTCAAGATTGGCTTCGGCACCCTTGAGCCGCAACTCGGCTTCATGGCGTCTGGAATGCAGACCACGGATACCCGCAGCTTCTTCAAGCAGCATGCGCCGCTCGGTCGGCTTGGCGGCAATCACCGCGCCGATCTTGCCCTGGCTGACCAGTGCCGTCGAGCGTGAACCCGATGCCTGATCGGCGAACAGCAGCTGGACATCCCGGGCGCGCACGTCGGCGCCGTTGATCTTATATAAGGAGCCCTTTTCCCGCTCGATCCGTCTGGCGATTTCCAGATCTTCGGCTTCGTTGAACTGGGCCGGTGCGTTCTTGCCGTTGTTGTCGAGGGTCAGGACCACTTCGGCGACGTTGCGGGGCGGCCGGCGGTCGGTGCCTGAAAAGATCACGTCGTCCATCTCGCCGCCGCGCATCTGCTTGGCCGACGTCTCGCCCATGACCCATTTCAGGGCTTCTACCAGATTGGATTTGCCGCAGCCGTTCGGTCCGACAACACCGGTCAGGCCGACGTCAATATCCAGCGTCGTCGGTTCGACGAAGGATTTGAACCCGCTCAGGCGTAACTTCTTGAAGTGCAGCACGCGCGTTAATGCTCCCAAAATCAGGCCTGTAGAGGTTCAAGCTAACCCTCTAAGGCCCTGACTATACCCCATAATATGCAAATATGGCGCTTTTTTGTCATATTTACACAATATGTAGTGGGACTATAGGGATGTGCCATTGCCGGGTCGACTCATTTCAATAGCGATTTCTGGGGATAAGTTTTCTATTTATATGCACACATATCCGTCATCCCGGCAGCAGCAAACCCGGATTTGATCCGGGGGTGCGGAGGGCCGGGACCCATGTTCGATCACGCGCGTTGTTCGGGATGAAAAATAGGTCCCGGATCGCAAGTCTCGCACCCGGAACCCATCGGGTTCCTGGCTCGTCTAAGGTTCGGGATGACGGGGAATGAGGTCACTTCGCCGCTTTGATGGCGGC
This sequence comes from uncultured Rhodospirillales bacterium, assembly GCA_965284225.1. Lineage (GTDB taxonomy): Bacteria > Pseudomonadota > Alphaproteobacteria > Rhodospirillales > Casp-alpha2 > UBA4479. The sequence goes on along the minus strand of CBDIRN010000001.1, from coordinate 762,573 downwards.
GTCAATTTCGGCTTTCAGCTTGGTGATGTCCATCGTGTGTTCGCTGATCTTGCCGGCGACGATCACGGTCGGGGTGGCGTTGACGCCCATTTCCTCGTTGGCCTTCTTGGCCTTGGTCTGGATGTGGTTCATCAAATCGCTGTTCTTGATGCACTGATCGACATCGGCCGGTCCGAGGCCGGCCATGCGGGCGACCATGCCAAGCGCCTGCATCGGATTGTCCGAGCGGCTCCACTGTGCCTGCGTATCAAAGAAGACATCGACCATGGCTTTGTGGCGTTCCGGGCCGGCGCAGCGGGCAATCATGGCGGCTGCCAGCGCCGGTGTGTTGGTCGGGAAATCGCGGAACACGAATTTGACCTTGCCGGTGTCAATGTAATCGGTCTTCAGCACCGGATAGATCTTTTCATGGAAATGCAGGCAGGCCGGACATGCCAGCGATGCGTACTCGATGATCTCGACCTTGGCGTCGGCATTGCCGATGACCAGTTCGGTCATGGCTTTTTCGGTATCGACGATCTTCGCCGAAAGGCCGGACGGCAAGCCGAAGGCAAGTGTGAAAGCGGCGGTCAGGGCCATCAGTGTGCGGCGGGAAACGGTCATCGGTATCTCCATAGTCGTCAATTGAAAGGATGTCTCTTATTTGGGTTCTTCGCTGGCACGCCGGCGGGCGACGTGCTGGCCGAGCCGGCTCAGGGCGTCGCGCAATTCCGGATCATCAACGGTGTTCAGGTTCTGCTCAATCTCGGCGCGGCGCTCAGGCTGCAAGGCCGGCAGCGGCGGGCGTTTGTCCTTGGCGGGCTTCGGTAGCGGGCCATGGATGATCTTGATATCACCGACGGCACGGAAGCCGAAAAAGCGGTTGATCCGTTCCAGCAGCACCGGCTGGAAGTGGACGACTTCGGTTGCCAGCGCGCCGTTTTCAAGGATCAGATACAGTGTGCCGGGCTGGGTCCGGTCACGCTGGAAACGGATGCGGTCCGGCAGGCTGTGGTTGCCGATCAACTCGCCGGCGATGGATGGCCATTCATTGATGATCGCCGCGTCGACGAAACCGCGCTTGTCCAGGGCCTTTTTGGTCAGGCCGGAAACAGCCCGTCCCACCGACTGGGTGCGGGCGCGGCGGATATCGGGCGGGACGTAACCGGACATGGCGTATATTTTTCCTGTGCGTTCAAATGCGGACGCATACCTTGGTTCCGGACCCGATGGTAGGGGGCTGGTACGCACGGGGCAAGGGGACACGGGCTCACTCGCGGACTTGTGTTCCGGGCCCCGCCGCAGTAAGGCGTTTGGCATCATGACCGGCAAAATGAAAGCTCCTGTTCCCGCTACGATTAGCACTGCTTCAATCCGCCCTGCTTCAATCCGCCCTGCTTCAATCCGCAAGGCACTGTTGGGCTGGTATGATACCCACCGGCGCGTCCTGCCGTGGCGCGCAGCAAGCGGCAAGCGCACCGAGCCTTATCGGGTCTGGCTGTCCGAAATCATGCTGCAACAAACCACGGTGGCTACCGTCGGACCCTATTTTGGTGATTTTGTGGCACGCTGGCCCACCGTCGAAGCGCTGGCTTCCGCCGATCTGGATGAGGTGCTGGTGGCGTGGCAGGGGCTTGGCTATTACGCCCGGGCCCGCAATCTGCACAAATGCGCGAAGGTGGTCACGGTTGAGCATGGTGGCGCATTCCCGGATAACGAAGCCGCTCTTTTGAACTTGCCCGGGGTCGGTGCCTATACCGCCGCGGCAATAGCCGCGATTGCCTTTGATCAGCCTGCAATGCCTGTCGATGGGAATATCGAGCGGGTGACGGCCCGTCTGTATGCGATTGCGACGCCGTTGCCGGGTGGCAAGAAAGAGATCAGGCACGCCGCAGAAGCTTTCACGTCGAAACACCGGCCCGGTGATTTCGCACAGGCGATGATGGATCTGGGTGCCACGGTCTGTACACCTCTGCCTGCCGAAATGTCCGGACTGTCCGTTGCGTAAACAGTGTCTTGGTTTTGTCGGGGGCGCACCGGAACGGTTGCCGGTCCGAGGTGCCAAAAGCAACGGCCGGAACGCTATGCTGAAATGTTCTGGCTTGAGAATGCCGCCGGTGAAGTGTTGCTCAGGAAACGCCCTGAAAGCGGATTGCTGGGTGGCATGAGCGAGTTGCCGTCAACGCCGTGGCGGGAAGGGGGGTGGCCGGATGCGGATGAAATCGCCAGTGCCCAGCCGCTTGATGGTGCACTGGTCTTCGCTGCCCGGCGAGGCCCAGCATGTGTTTACACATTTCCGCCTGAGCATGCGTCTCAGGCGTGGGCTCGCTCGCAAGGGGGCCAATGTCGACGGCTTCTGGGCGCACCCGGACGACTTCGCCGCCCATGCCCTGCCGACGGTCATCAAGAAGGCGATGCGGTTGATTGCTGTAAAAAGTTAGCCCCCTCACCCTCCCACGCACAGACGTGCGCGGGCCCCTCCCTCTCCCGGTGGGAGAGGGGTTTTGATCCGAGATTTCCCTCTCCCTTGGGAGAAGGACAGGATGAGGGGTTCGGGGGATTCAGACCGAGGTCACGGCGCGTTTGAAGGCCTTGATGTCCTGGTCGAGATTGAGGCGGATGAAGCGGGTCAGTGCCTGCGCCTGAAAGATCGCCTGACCGCGGGCTTCAAGCGCCAGAACCCTGTTCAGTTCGATCAGTGTATTATTGAGACGGCGCATGCCGTTGGTCTCGGCCCATGCCAGAAAATCGGCAGTTTCCTGACGCAGCCTGACGATGTTGCCGTCGACCGCCAGCGCGCACATGGTGTGGATGCGCTCGTCTGGGGAGGGGGGCTCGCTCATCAAAGTGCTGAGGATCCGTGCTGCCCCTTCCCGGTCGACCAGATCCTTGACCGTGTTGCGGTCAAGCAAGTCCCAGGTGGCGTCGTGTTTGGTGTCGGTATTCATGGTCACTCATCATACTGGATCAGGGCATCGAACGGTACACCGACTTTTTTGCGGCCGCCCAGAAATGTCAGCTCGATGATGCACGCCGCACCGACGACCCTGGCGCCGACCTTGTCGAACAGGGCCAGAGACGCGCCCAATGTGCCGCCGGTTGCCAAAAGATCATCCAGCACCACGACGCGCTGGCCGGGGGCAATGGCATCGCGCTGGATCTGGATGGTGTCCGAGCCGTATTCCAGTTCGTATTCGTGGCTGATCACCTCACCGGGCAGCTTGCCCGGCTTGCGGACCATGCAAAAGCCGATGCCGAGCTTCGCCGCCAGCGGGGCTGCGACCAGAAAGCCCCGGGATTCAATTCCCGCCAGCACGTCGGGCTGATAGGCGGAAACAATCCGCGACAGGCGGCCAAGCGCCACCTGCCATGCATCCGGATGCGCCAGCAGCGTCGAGATGTCATAGAACAGAATGCCGGGTTTGGGAAAATCCGGTACGGCACGGATATGCTGCTTCAGGTCCATATATCTCTCTCCAGTCGACATCAGCGGGCATCCTAGCATGCGGTGAAAGGGGCGCAATGCTGCGCATGGCGATAAGCGCCAGTATTGCGCGGGCAGGGCAAAAGTGGTTCGCTGATGCAAAGGGTGAATTGCCCATGTGTAATGCGCGTTCGGAGGAAAGCCATCATGCCTGATTCAACGCATGTATTCCATCGGGCACCAAAATCGGCCATGCCGACGGCGGTGCGGGGTGACGGAATCTATGTCATCGATGCCAACGGCAAACAGTATCTGGATGGTTCTGGCGGGGCTGCGGTTTCATGCCTTGGGCATTCAGACCCGGACGTCATCGCCGCCATCAAGAACCAGCTCGATCAGATCGCCTTTGCGCACACTGGTTTTTTTACGTCTGCACCAGCCGAAGAACTGGCCGATTTCCTGATCGACCGTGCGCCGGCCGGCATGCGGGCGTCGTATTTTGTTTCCGGCGGATCGGAAGCGGTCGAGGCGGCACTGAAAATGTCGCGGCAGTATCATCTGGAGCGGGGCGAGCCATCACGGGCACGGTTCATCGCCCGCCGCCAAAGTTACCACGGCAACACGCTGGGCGCGCTGGCGTCGGCGCTGGTGCTAATGTGCGGCGGTGAGCGATGCCCCGTTAGCTGGTGGAAACCTGCGCGGATCGCGCCGGGCTATGCCTATCGGGACCAGCGACCCGACGAGAGCGAAGAGGAATACGGCCTCCGCATCGCCGGCTGAGCTGGAAACGGAGATCCTCCGCCTCGGTGCGGAAAATGTGCTCGGCCTTCATCGCCGAAACTGTTGGCGGGGCCACGGCCGGTGTGCTGCCGCCGGTCAAGGGATACTACAGGCGGATCCGCGAAATCTGTGATCAGTACGGGGTCGTCGCGATCCTTGATGAAGTGATGTGCGGCATGGGCAGGACCAGGACGCTGTTCGCCTGCGAGCAGGATGGCGTTGCACCGGACATTGTCTGTATCGCCAAGGGGCTTGGTGCCGGCTACCAGCCGATCGGTGCCACACTGGTCACCGACAAGATTTATTCAGCCTTCATCAATGGCTCAGGCGCATTCCAGCACGGCCACACTTACATGGGCCATCCGACGGCCTGTGCCGGTGCCCTGGCGGTTCAGAACAAGATCGAAAGCCTTGATCTGTTAAGTGCCGTCAGACGGCAGGGTGATGCCCTAGTCGATAAACTGGTTGAGCGTTTCGGCAATCATGCTCACATCGGCGATATACGTGGCCGTGGCCTGTTCCAGGGCATCGAGCTGGTTGCTGATCGGACCACCAAGGCGACGTTTGATCCGGGCTTGAAGCTCAATCAGCGGATCAAAAAGCATGCCTTTGAGGCCGGTCTGATCTGTTATCCGGGGGGTGGTACTGCTGATGGCAGGCGGGGCGATCACGTCCTGGTCGCGCCGCCTTTCATCATCACCGATACCCAGCTTGATGAGTTGGTGGACAAACTGGCGGGTGCCGTCGAGACATCTCTGAATGAAATAAAGACCTGATATTAAAGAATTTTTTTTCGCAGCATCGGCTGCCTTGCCTCTCGGCAACGCTGTGTTAGACTTTTTGGAAGCAAAGAAAAACGGGAATAATTATGTCCGTTTCGGGGAGACTTAGAATCAGGACCTGCCGCAAGGTCGTGGACAACATGAGTCATGGTGTGCATAGTATCATGGATCATGTTGTAGGGGTGTTTGCATTTTAAGCGCTCTACAAGGAATTCGTTCGCTGGCAGAGACCCGCACAGGGTGTGCTACGAACGATAGGCCGGGCTTTCAGTCTGGCTATTACTGGCCGGTCGGGGAGGCCGACCATAAATCGGTTTCAGATGGTAAAGGGCTTGGCCTCACAACAACCAGAAGATGCCATAAATGGTTTGGAACATTTAACCAAAACGAACTTTCAAGGAGGAGTCACTAATGCACTTCAAAAAAACTCTGGCGGTCAGCGCCGCTGTTCTCGGACTTGCGGTTTCCGCAGGCACGGCTGAAGCCGCCGGGAAATTCATCTCGATCGGTACCGGTGGCGTAACCGGCGTTTACTACCCGACGGGTGGTGCGATCTGCCGTCTCGTCAACAAGGACAGCAAGTCGCACGGTATCCGTTGCTCGGTGGAATCCACGGGTGGTTCGATCTACAACATCAACACCATCCGCGCCGGCGAGCTGGACATGGGCGTTGCCCAATCCGACTGGCAGTATCACGCTTTCAACGGAACGGATAAGTTCAAGGATCAGGGCCCGTTCAAGGAACTGCGCGCCGTATTCTCCGTACACCCGGAGCCGGTCACGATTGTTGCCCGCAAGGAAGCCAACATCAAAAACGTGCAGGACCTCAAGGGCAAGCGCGTCAACATCGGTAACCCCGGTTCCGGTACGCGCGGTTCGTGGGACGTCATGGAAGAAGCCCTCGGCTGGAAGCGTGACGATCTGAAGCTGGCGACCGAATTCAAGTCGTCCGAGCAGTCGCAGGCACTTTGCGACAACCAGATTGATGCCTTCTTCTTCCTGGTCGGTCACCCGTCGGGTACCGTCAAGGAAGCGACCACGTCGTGCGAGTCGAACATGGTTGCTGTTGACGGTCCGGCTATCGACAAGCTGGTTGCTGCCAACTCGTTCTATCGCAAGGCCGTTATCCCCGGTGGCATGTACACGGGCACCGACAAGGACACGGCGACTTACGGTGTTGCTGCGACCTTCGTCAGCTCGACGAAAACCCCTGACGATACCGTTTATGCCGTCGTCAAGGCCGTGTTCGGTAACTTCGACACGTTCAAGAAACTGCACCCGGCTTTTGCCAATCTGAAAAAATCAGAAATGATTAAAGACGCCAACTCGGCCCCGCTGCATGGCGGCGCCATGAAGTATTACAAGGAAGCCGGCCTGGTTAAGTAACAAGGCCGGTCGGGGGCGGGCAGTTGCCCGCCCCCGATCCTTTCTGGTTATTCAAGACGCGCCGGCGATACGGAAAATAAAAAACTGCGGCGCAAAGCGTCACAAGAAAAGACTTAAAACAGGTTCTCAGTAAGTTGGCATTCCAGCCGGTGGGGCGAGGGGAAAAGAAATGAGTGATCAAACTTCATCGAAGCAGTTGTCAGATGCAGAGCTTCAGGAACTCGTCGCCGCATCCGACACGGGCGGTCGGAATCCTTTGGGGTCTGTTGGCAAGATACTGACGTGTGTGGCCATTGCCTGGTCGCTGTATCAGTTATGGATTGCCTCGCCGCTGCCGTATATTTTTGCTGATATTATTCCTATTCCCAATAACTCGCACACGCGACCAACGCATCTCAGTTTTGCCATTTTCCTCGCCTTCATGGCCTATCCGGCCCTCAAGTCATCGCCGAAAGACCGCATTCCCGTACAGGACTGGATCTTCGGCATCGTCGGCATGTCCTGTGCCGCCTACATGGCAATTTTCGCTACGGAACTGGCTGACCGGCCTGGTCTGCCGACGACGGCGGATCTTGTCGTTTCAGCCGCCGGTCTGATCTTCCTGCTCGAAGCCACGCGCCGCGCCCTCGGGCCGCCGTTGATGGTCGTCGCCATGATCTTCGCTGCATATATTTTCTTTGGCGAATACGCGCCGGGCATCATTGCCTGGCAGGGGGCATCGTTTAACAAGGCGATGTCGCATCTGTGGATCACGCAGGAGGGTGTGTTCGGTATCGCGCTCGGCGTGTCGACGCAGTTCGTCTTTCTGTTCGTGCTGTTTGGTGCCCTGCTCGATAAAGCCGGCGCCGGCAACTACTTCATCAAAGTCGCCTTTGCTTCGCTCGGTCACCTGCGTGGCGGGCCGGCCAAGGCGGCGGTTCTGGCATCGGCCATGACCGGCCTGATTTCCGGCTCGTCCATTGCCAACGTCGTGACCACCGGCACATTCACCATCCCGCTGATGAAGCGGGTCGGCTTCTCGGCGGAAAAAGCCGGCGCGGTCGAAGTCGCCTCCTCGGTCAACGGTCAGATCATGCCGCCGGTCATGGGTGCTGCGGCGTTCCTGATGGTGGAATATGTCGGCATCTCGTATCAGGAAGTCGTCAAACACGCCTTCCTGCCGGCGGTTATTTCCTACATCGCCCTGTTCTATCTGGTCGACCTCGAAGCTGCCAAGAACGGCATGAAGGGGATGGCCAAATCCGGTCCGATGCGGACCATCATGCAAAAGGTCAACGGCTTCCTGATCGGCGTCGCCGTCATCGCCGTGCTGTCGCTCGTAACCTATTACGGCATCGGCTGGACCAAGGATTTATTCGGCGACATTGCCGGTCCGATCCTGGGCGCGGTACTGATCGCGATCCACGTCGTGCTGGTGCGGTTCGCCGCCCAGTATCCTGATCTGGAACTGGATGATCCGAATGCGGAAATCATCGAATTGCCGGAAATGTCGAAAATCGGCAAGACCGGCCTGCATTACATCCTTCCGATCGTCGTGCTGGTCTGGTTCCTGATGGTTGAGCGGAAATCGCCAGGCCTGTCCGCATTCTGGGCAACCGCCTTGCTGATCTTCCAGGTGCTGACGCAAAAGCCGCTGAAGGCATACTTCCGGGGTGAGAGCGATTATGCGGCTGCCATCAAGTCAGGTTATAACGATCTGCTCGAAGGCCTGACCAACGGTGCCCGCAACATGATCGGTATCGGTGTCGCCACGGCGACCGCCGGTATCATCGTCGGTGCGGTCTCGCTGACCGGTATCGGCCAGGTTCTGGCGGAAGTCGTCGAGTTCCTGTCCGGCGGTCATCTGCTGGTCATGCTGATCCTGGTTGCCGTGATCAGCCTGATCCTCGGTATGGGGCTGCCGACAACGGCGAACTATATCGTCGTGTCGTCCCTGATGGCCGGTGTTGTCGTGCAACTGGGCGCACAGGAAGGCCTGATCGTACCACTGATCGCGGTTCACCTGTTCGTTTTCTACTTCGGCATCATGGCGGATGTGACGCCACCGGTGGGGCTTGCCTCGTTTGCCGCGGCGGCGGTATCGGGGGGCGATCCGATCAAGACCGGCTTCACCGCATTCTTCTACAGCATGCGGACCGTGTTGCTGCCGTTCCTGTTCATCTTCAACACCGATCTGCTGCTGATCGATGTCGGCTGGATTGACGGAATTTTCATCTTCATCATCGCAACCATCGCCATGCTGCTTTTTGCCGCCGGCACGCAGGGCTACTTCTTTGCCCGCTCGAAGATGTATGAATCGCTGATCCTGATCCTGATCTCGTTCACCCTGTTCCGTCCGGGTTTCTGGCTGGACATGGTATGGGAACCTTATGAGCAGCTTGATCCGGTGAAGCTGGTGGAACTGGCTAAGGATCTGCCGGAAGATGCCGAAATCCGCCTCAAGGTCGGCGGCGTCAATCAGGCCACCGGGCAGGAGGTTGAAAAATACGTCCACCTGCCGCTGGGGCCGAAAGCCGGCACGGGTGCCGAAAGGCTGGAGAAAAGTGCCGGCCTGACGCTTCGTGAAGACGCGGGCAAGGTGCTTGTTGATACGGTCGTCTTCGGCGGTGCCGCTGAGAAAGCCAAGGTCGACTTTGACTGGGAAGTCATGCATGTCGATCTGGAAGCCGAACGTCTTCCGAAGGAAGTGTTCTGGATACCGGCGCTTGGTCTGCTGTGCATCATCATCTTGGTGCAACGCCGCCGCCGCAAACTTGAAGAAGCCTGAGCGCTTAATCTGATTTAAGCGTCCACGCTCGTAATGAACAAACGCCACCGCCGGGTTCCGGGGTGGCGTTTTTCTTTGCCGAAATTTTCGCGGACTTTTGTGTTAGGGGCGAACCAGATCTTCCCACACCGACTGACCCTTGATGAACTGACGGTATGACTTGAGCGCCTTGGAATAGGGGCGGTTTGTTTTCTGTTGTTCCTGTGCTTCGGCGTGCCAGGCCTTTTGCATGGCTTCTCTGATCTCAACCGGCCAGGACGTCACCTGGACACCGCTCCTGACGATCTTCTTGAGTGCTTCAAATTGCAGGACCTCGCTGTCGGCGATGGACTGGCGAACATTGTCGCCGCACGCCGTGGCAATCTGCGTGCGTTGCACTTCTGTCAGGGCCTGCCATTTTGCCTCGGCCATCAGCAGCGCAAAGACCTGCGCCGGGGTGCGCCATCCGGGGACGTAATAGGTCCAGCCATCGAAAGCGGCCCCCAATGCCAGATCGACGTTCGGTGCCGAAAGCTCGGCACCATCGACCAATCCGGATTCCATGGCGACCAGGGTTTCGCCGAAGGCATAGCTGCTGACTTCAGCACCCATTGCCTTGTAAAGCGACGCGGTAATCCCGGTGGCGCGGATTTTCATGCCCTTCAGGTCTTCGACGGTTTTCAGGGGTTTGCGGAACCAGCCGCCGCCGGCATTCGGGATAATGCCGCAGACGAGACCGCCCAGTCCCAATTCTGCCAGTCCGGTTTCCAGCGCCTTGCTGCCGCCGTTTGCCATCCAGCCAAGATAGCCTGCGACCGAGGTGCCGAAGGGGGGGCCGGCTAAAAGGGTCAATGCCGGGTTTCTGTCGGTGAGACGACCGAGTTCGGTGAAGTAGGCGTCAACAGCCCCTGATGCGACGGCGTCGAGTGCGTCCTTGTCAGGGACCATGGCGCCCGGTGGATGAAATCTGAGATCAAGCGTGCCGTCGGAAATCCGCCAGACCGTACGCTCAAGGCGTTTCGCCAGCGTGCCGTGTGATGCCAGTTTCTCGGCATAGGCGCTGGCCATGTTGATCCGTGTCACGGCCTGCTTTACGGGCTTCTCGGCGTCGGGCTTGGGTGCCGTTTCAGCGCTTGCAACGGGTTCGCTTTTTGGCGCCGGTTCGACCGTTTCCGTCAGGCCGATGTCCTGTTTGATGTTCTGTGCAAGGCGGGGCGCGATGGCGGTGGTCCCGAGAACGATTCCGGCGACGATCCCGATCAGCAGGCCGATGGCGGCGTTGCGCATGTATCCTCACTCAATTGCTTTTTTTGCTGGCGGCGGTGAAGCCGCTTCCTGTCGGACATGGATAACATCCGTTCGGGCCGACGGCCAGCCTTCGACGCCCGGTCATTAGAATCGGTTGAGGGGCAGCTTCAGATAGGCCACGCCGTTGGCTTCGGCAGCGGGCAGTTTGCCGGCCTCAATATTGACCTGCACCGATGGCAGGATCAGCACCGGCATCGACAGCGTTGCATCCTTTTCCCGACGCATGCGGTCATAGGCATCGGCACTGCCGGTCTTGACCAGATGCACATTCTTCGTGCGTTGCAGGGCGACCGTGGCATGGGTCATCAGGGCGCGTCCGCCGGGTTGATAATCATGGCAGAGGAACAGCCGGGTATTGTCAGGCAGGGACAGGATCTTTTGCATCGAGGCATAGAGCTGTTTGCCGTCACCGCCCGGAAAATCACAGCGCGCGGTGCCGTAATCCGGCGCAAACAGCGTATCGCCGATAAAGGCGGCGTCCCCGAAGACATAAGTGACGCAGGACGGTGTGTGACCCGGCGTGTACATCACGGTGCCCGTAAGCGCGCCGACCGTGATCTGTTCACCGTCAGCAAAAAGCCGATCAAACTGCGAACCGTCGGTCCTTACCGCCGGCAGATTGTAGATTTCGGCGAAGGTTTTCTGCACGCCGCATACATTGCCGCCGGTGCCGAGCTTGGCACCCAGTTTGTTCCGGATGAAGTCGGCACCGGTCAGGTGATCGGCGTGGACGTGGGTCTCGAGAATCCATTCAAGCGTCAGGCCGCGCTCGGCGATCCGGGCCAGGATGCGCTCGGCACTTTTGGTCGACGTGCGTCCGGACTTGGGATCGAAATCAAGAACCGGATCGATCAGCACACAGCGGTTTGATGCCGGATCGCTGACAAGATGACTGAGCGTGAAGGTGTCGGGATCGAAAAAACTCTCAACGTCGGTGGTCATCGTCAAATACATCTCCGCCCGGTTCTTGCGTTGGCGGCATCTTATCAGGGTCGACCATATTGCACAGTCTTAATCTGTGGATATTCCGGCCGGAAACCGGACTGCCGGTTCACCCGGTGCCCACACCGGCCACTTTTGCATGATGCCCTGAAACAGGGGTGATTCCAGATGATCGGCCAGCCAGCGCTGTAGCGGGGGTAGCGGTTGGGCATCGAACCAGTTTCTGTCGGTGTTGGCGAACTGGCGGACGAACGGAAAAATCGCGGCATCGGCGAGACTGATCCGGGTGCCGAAAAGCTGCCCCTGATTTGCGATGCGTTCGCTCAGGGTTGCCAGGAACTTCATGCCTTCGCCCCGGTGATGCAGTGCATCCGTGTCCTGTTCATAACGGCCCGCGTATTTGTAGCGGTCGAGGTGTTCCTTGAATGGCCCATCGTTCTCGCCGATCAGTGCGGTCATCTCATCGAGGCCGACTTGGCCCGGGGTCAGCCAGCCTTCGGGATCGTTCTGCGCGAGCGCCCACAACATGATGTCGAGGCTTTCATCCAGGACGCGGCCATCGGCAAGCTGCAGGACCGGGACCGTCGCTTTCTCTGATACAGCAATCATCTCGGCCGGTTTGTCGCTGAGCACGATTTCACGTAGCCCGCACTGCCGGCCGCTGACGGCCAGCGCCAGACGCGCCCGCATGGCATAGGGGCAGCGGCGGAACGAATACAGGATCGGCAACTCAGCCATCGACCGCGTCCGCTTTTGACGGCTGGGGATAGTGCTGGCCCATGTGCGTCTCGCCACGGGCTTCGGCCAGTTCCATCTGTCGCTGGCGTTCGAGAAAGCGCTGCTTGCTTTTGGCATCGGTGGCATCAAAGCAATGCGGGCAACTGACGCCTTCGACATACTTGTCCGACGCCTTGTCGGCTTCATTGATGGGCTTCCGACAGGCCCGGCACAACGCATAGCTGCCAAGGGCGAGATCATGTTTGACCGCAACCCGCTGATCGAAAACGAAGCACTCCCCATCCCAGAGGGATTCCGCTTCAGGGACGGTTTCCAGATATTTCAGGATACCGCCCTTGAGATGGTAAACCTGATCAATGCCCTGCTGCTTGACGAAGGCGGTGGCCTTTTCGCAGCGGATGCCACCGGTGCAGAACATCGCGATCTTTTTGCCTTGGACGGCCTCGGCGCGGAGTTCTTCGTGGCTTTGAAACCAGTCCGGAAAGGCGCTGAAGGACGTGGTCTTTGGATCGATGGCACCACGGAAGGTGCCGATGCCGACTTCGTAATCGTTACGGGTGTCGATGACGATCACGTCCGGATCGGCAATCAGCGCGTTCCAGTCTTCGGGCGCGACATAGGTACCGACGCTGCGGTTGGGGTCGATGCCCTCAACGCCCATGGTCACGATCTCCTTTTTCAGCCGCACCTTCATACGGTAGAACGGCGCTTCAAGGGCGAACGATTCCTTGATCTCCAGGGTGTCGCGGCCGAGCATCTGTTTGATGGCGTCCAGCACCGCATCAATGCCGTGCCTGCTCCCGGCAATCGTGCCGTTGACGCCTTCGGGCGCCAGTAGCACGGTGCCGCAGACGCCCGCGTCCCGGCAGACCTGCAGCAGCGGTGCCTGCTGCGCTTTGTAATCCGGCAGGGAACAGAACGCATAGAACGCGGCAACGACGAACGGGACCGGATTGCCAGTGGTCTTATCTGCGGTCTTATCGTTGGTCTTATCGTTGGTCTGGGCAGGCGCATCGGCGGTCAAAACGGGACTCTCCTCGTGGTGCGGATGGGGTGGCGTCGGTCAGCACCGCAGAATGTCAAACTGGCTTCAGAGGCAATGATCCGCAACTGAAAATTGCCATGCTTGGCACAACGGCTATTCAAACTGATAGACTGTCACGCCCCCGGTCACGGTTTCGCTATCGGCTGAAAGGGGCATACGTAAAGTCTTTGTAACATAACGAAGCGATTTCACCGATAGCCATACGGTGCGTGTCGCGATGGGTTGACGCGTTTCGATCATGGTTGGGAAAGTCTGTGCATTGGCAAAGCCGAAACCCTCGATCATATCCGCGTAATATCTCTTTCCCGTCAGTTCCATTCCCGCAACGCGCACCACCTCAGTGCCAAAAAACCGGTATCGGTAATCAAATGGCGGCCCTTCGAAATCAACCACGGTTGTGCGTGGAATGATGGCCGGGGGCAAAGCCTCCAGTTTGAATTCTTTCAGAGACGGTGCGAATTTTTCACCTCTGACATTGTCCCAGTAGTCATAAGCCGCCGTGAGGGATGGACTATCGATATCCAGAATATCGATAAGCACATTTTGTACGGTTTTAGCCCCTCTGAGGCTGTCATTGTTTTTGAAAACCACATGCAAACTCCAACTGCGAATTTCCGCCATCTGATCTGGCGCATTTTTTGACACTTGATAACGAAGTCACGACAGTGTCGGCTTCAGTTTTGGCGCATCAAACAAAACCCCCTGCACCACGAATGCAAAGCAGGTTTATCAGCATATGCGGAAAATGACATCCGCTTATGTCCCATCGCGAACCCCGAAGGCATTCTGACCACAACAAATAAAATCTGATCAGGGTCCATTGTGCCTGGTCTAGCTTTTTGGAAACCGTTCATGCGATTGCGCCTGGCAGCAAACGTGTCTTCTTTCCACGCATGGAACGAAAAAGCCCATTAACTTGTTAAAGTTAATGGGCTTTTTCCATTGGTCGGAGTGAGAAGATTCGAACTTCCGGCCCCTGCCTCCCGAAGGCAGTGCTCTACCAGGCTGAGCTACACTCCGTCTAGATGCGGCGCGTTTTATAGCCTTGCCCGGGGCCAAGAGCAAGAACGCGCACAGGCTCCGCGCAAAAAAACATGGCCCTGACCGGGGCCGGTGAATTTACCGTGTTCGGGTGAAAGCGGGCTTGAGAATCTGCACTTTGTGCGTAAAATCCTCCGACTGGGCAGAGGGATGCAGATGAACGGCAAAAAGTTCAAGAAATGGCGTAAGGCCCACAAGCTTTCTCAGAAAGATCTGGCCGATCTGCTCGGGCTGAAGCCGCGCATGATCCAGTATTATGAAAAGGGCGAGCGCGAGGGCAAAAGCGTCAAGATACCGAAATCCGTGCGTCTCGCCTGTTATGCGCTGGATCTGGGCATTGTCGATTACGACGGCGAGAAATCCAGGACGGGCAAGATCGACTGAGGCCCGGGCTTCAAACTCAGTGCACGCGCTGAATGCAGAAATCGATCAGATTGATCAGCGCCCGCTTTTCCGGACAGTCCTTGAAAATCCCCAGCGCATCGCGGGCAATGGCGCCGTAATGGCGTGCCCGGTCGACGCTGTCTGACAGGGCACCGTGCTTTTCCATCAACTCGATGGCACGTGCCAGATCGTCGTCGGTTTGTTCAAGGTCTTCCAGTGTGCGGCGCCAGAACGTCCGCTCTTCATCATTGCCGCGGCGGAAAGCAAGAATGACCGGCAGGGTGATCTTGCCTTCGCGGAAATCGTCACCGACGGTTTTACCGAGCTTGGTCTGATCGGCGCGGTAATCCAGCACGTCGTCGATCAGCTGAAAGACGATACCCAAATTCATGCCAAAGGAATCAAGCGCGTCTTCCTCGACCTTAGGACGTTCGGCAACGACGGCGCCGATGCGGCAGGCGGCGGCAAACAGTTGCGCCGTTTTCGATTTGATGACTTCCAGATACTGGCTTTCGCCGGTTTCGGTGTCGTTGGTGGTCAGCAACTGCAGCACTTCCCCTTCGGCGATTACCGAGGAGGCGCGGCTGAGAATACCCAGAACCTTGAGCGAGCCGTCTTCAACCATCAACTCGAACGAACGGGAAAACAGGAAATCCCCGACCAGAACGCTGGCCTTGTTGCCGAAGATCGCGTTGGCCGACTGCATGCCGCGGCGCAGTTCGCTTTCATCGACGACATCGTCATGCAGCAGGGTGGCGGTGTGAATGAATTCGACGCACGTCGCCAGCGTCACTTGCCGCGTGCCCTGATAGCCGCACAACTGCGCGGAGGCCAGCGTCAGCATCGGGCGCAGCCGCTTGCCGCCGGCCGCGACGATGTGCGAGGCCAGTTGCGGGATCAGCGCCACCGGGCTCTGCATACGTTTGACGATTTCCTCATTGACGGCTTTCAGATCGCCGGCAATCAGATTATGCAACTCATCAAGTGACGGACGCTTGTCGCGTTCTCCGTCCAGACTGACCACTACGCCCACGTTTTTATCCTCGTTTCATTTTAACGATCAGCACTCACGCTGTTCCTGCCCGGCCATCAGGCCAAATCAGTTGACCGGCCATCAGGCCAAACATGTTGCCCGGCCATCAGGCCAAATCAGTTGAAAGCATAGGGACGGCCTTTACAGTGGGCAAGAACAGAGAAAGCAGGATTGTCGATGCGTGAATTGACCCGGTCCAACGACCCGGTGTTTCTGTCGTATCTCCGGGCCGAGCTGGGTGCCGAGGGGATCGAGGCACTGGTGCTGGATGCCTTTGCTTCATCGGTACTGGAACCGATGAATATGACGGCACTTCAGCGGGTTATGGTCACAGATGATGACTACTGGCGGGCCTGGACGGTGGTCGAGGAAGCCGAAGGACGGATCAGTGAAGATACCGTGCTGGGTGGCAGGGTTCATCTGCTGCAACCGAAAATGGGCTTTCGCGCCGCGATCGACCCGATCCTGCTGGCCGCCGCGGTGCCGACAAGACCCGCCGATCAGGTTCTCGACATCGGCACCGGCACCGGTGCGGCGGCGCTTTGTCTGCTGGCGCGCGAACCGGGAGCGTGGATCACCGGCATTGATGTGCAGCCCGATCTGATTGCCCTCGCTGAACGGGCAGCGTTCAGAAACGAGATGGAAAGTCGCGCCAGATTCATCGTCATGGACGTCAGTGCGCCGAACCAGACCATGCGGACGGCGCTGTTCGATCACGTCATGTCGAACCCGCCGTTTCTGGATGCCCGGACCGGGCAGATGCCACAGGATGCGGCGCGCGCCCGGGCGACGGTTGAAAGCACAGCCGATCTGCAGACATGGCTCCGCTTCATGTCGGACCGTCTCAGGGATGCGGGTACGCTCAGCATCATCCATCGCCGGGACCGGGCGCAGGAGATCGTGGATTTACTGGGAGATGATTTCGGCGCGCTCCGCCGACTTGATCTGATCAGCGTCGATGACGGGCGTCCGGTCAAACGCTGCCTCGTGCAGGCGACCAAGGGGGCCGTGCCCGGTTTGCTGTCTGAAACGGCTTTCGTGCTGCACAATATGGACGGCAGTTTCACCGGACAGGCGCAGGCGGTGTTGCGGGATGGGCAAGCCCTGACCATCTCGTAGCATGATCATCGCGCAAAATGGAATGAGCAGGAGCAACGCATGGATTTGATACCGGAGTTTGTCACAGCCAAAATCAGGGAATGGAGAACCGGAGAAAGGCTTCCGGTGGTGCCGGTCGTGCCGTTGCGGGGGATCATCGGCCAGATGGGGCCGATGCGTAAGGGACTGACGCTGGAAAGTACAGCCGGCAGCCTGGACCGGGCCTTCAAGGTGAAAGGTGCCAGCGCCGTGGCACTGGTCATCAATTCACCGGGCGGATCGCCGGTGCAATCGGCCCTGATTGCCAAACGCATCCGTCAATTGTCGGCAGAACACAACGTCAAGGTGCTCGCCTTCTGTGAGGACGTCGCGGCCAGTGGCGGCTACTGGCTGGCGGCGGCGGCGGACGAGATAATTGTCGATGAGAATTCGATCATCGGCTCCATCGGTGTCATTTCGGGCAGTCTCGGCTTCGTCGAGGCGATCAAGAAGCTTGGCATCGAGCGTCGCCTGCACACGGCTGGCGACAACAAATCTTTCATGGATCCGTTCCTGCCGGAAAAGAAGGCCGATGTGGCACGGCTGAAATCGATCCAGAATGACATGCACGAAAGCTTCAAGGCCTATGTCAGCGAACGGCGCGGCGAGCGCCTGAAAGACGATCCGGAACTTTTCTCCGGCGCTTTCTGGACCGGCAGGCGCGCCGTCGATCTGGGATTGGCCGATGCGACCGGCGATCTCAGGCAGACTTTGCGCGATCGGTTCGGAGAAAAAGTCCGCTTGCCGGTGTTCAGCGAGCGTAAATCGTGGTTATCTCGACGTTTCGGTGGCAGCGCACAGCATACAGATGTTGCCATCTGGGCGGATGGGCTGATATCCGCCGTCGAGGAGCGGGTGATCTGGGACCGCTATCGACTTTGAATACAATACCGGGGGACAAGGCCGACTATGATTTTCAGGAAAACCGACGCGTCAGCTGATGCCGCCCGTGCCGATATCGACGCCCATTACCGCGCCGACGAGACCGCCTGCATCGAACGGCTGCTGGGGGAACTTGATCTCAGCGCCGAGATGCGTTCGGGTATCGACGGCTATGCCCGCACCCTGGTCGAGGCGGTCCGCGCAAAGACCGTGCACAAGGGCGGTATTGATGCGTTCCTGCATGAATACGGCCTGTCGACGCAGGAAGGCGTTTTGCTGATGTGCGTCGCCGAAGCGCTGCTCCGCATTCCCGATGACGATACCCGCGAAGCCCTGATCCGCGACAAGCTGGGCTCGGCGGACTGGAAGAAGCATCTGGGCGCGTCGTCGTCGCTGTTCGTCAATGCGTCTACCTGGGCGCTGATGATGACCGGTCAGGTCGTCAACATGCACGGCTACAAGGGCCGCTCGCCGGACGCCACGCTGCGCCGTATCGTTGCCCGACTGGGTGAACCGGTGGTTCGTGAAAGCGTCAATCAAGCGATGCGTGTGATGGGCAAGCAGTTTGTCATGGGCCGTACCATCACCGAAGCGCTGGAGCGTGCCCGGGATTGGGAAAAGCGCGGCTACAGCTATTCCTATGACATGCTTGGTGAAGCCGCCAGAACCATGGACGACGCCAAGCGCTATTTTCAGGCCTACAAGACGGCGATCCAGAAAATCGGCGAGACCGCCGACGGGCGTGGGCCTTACAAGGGGCCGGGCATTTCCGTCAAGCTGTCGGCCCTGAATCCGAGATATGAAGTCGGTCAGGCCGGTCGGGTCATGGACGAGCTGGTGCCCCGGCTTCGCGCGCTGTGTCTGGATGCGGCGAAATACGACATCGGCCTGAATATCGATGCCGAGGAAGCCGACCGGCTTGATCTGTCTCTGGATTGTATCGAGGCCATTTCCGGCGACCCTGAATTGAAGCAGTGGCAGGGCTTCGGCGTTGTCGTGCAGGCTTACCAGAAACGCGCTCCCTTCGTGCTCGATCATCTGGCAGCCATGGCCAAACGGCATGAACGCCGCCTGATGGTGCGTCTGGTCAAGGGGGCTTACTGGGATATGGAGATCAAGCGGTCCCAGGAGCTGGGGCTGAAGGGCTATCCGGTCTATACCCGAAAGGCCAACACCGATGTTTCGTATCTGGCCTGTGCCAGAAAACTGTTCGCCAATACCGAAGCCTTCTATCCGCAGCTGGCGACGCATAACGCGCATTCCATTGCCTCCGTCCTGCAGTTTGCCGGCAACAACCGGGATTTCGAATTCCAGCGCCTGCACGGCATGGGCGAGGAGCTTTATGAGCAGGCCATCGAAGGCGACAAGATCGGCACCGGTTGCCGGATATATGCACCGGTCGGTCAGCATGAAGACCTGCTTGCCTATCTGGTCCGCCGCCTGCTTGAAAACGGCGCCAACTCGTCGTTCGTCAACCGGGTTCAGGATGCCGCAACGCCGGTCGATGAAATCATTGCCGATCCGATCGCCCAGGTCCGGGGCTATGCCCTGAAGCCGCACCCGCGCATTCCGATGCCGCGTGATATTTATGGTGCTGAGCGGGTGAACGCCCGGGGCATGGACCTGAGCGACCGGGTGGTGCTCAGGGAACTCGCGGCTGAAATGCCGAAAGTATTCGAGACCAGCTGGAAGGCCGGACCGATTGTCTGTGGCGATGAGCTCGCAGGGGAGCAGTCGCGGGACGTGGTCTCGCCGCAGCATCTTGAGCGCCGGATCGGCACGGCCAGCGAGGCCACCGACGCGCAAATCAAAAAGGCGATCCAGGCGGCGTCAAAAGCGGCCGTCGGCTGGGGGCCAGACCGGCGCATGAACGGGCGGCCTGTCTTGACCGTGCCGCCGATCTGATGGAACAGGACATGGCGCGGCTGATGGGGCTATGCGTTGCCGAAGCCGGCAAGACGGTTCTGGATGCGGTGGCTGAAATCCGCGAAGCCATTGATTTCTGCCGTTACTACGCGATCCGTGCACGCGACGATCTGCTGCCGGCATTCGCCTCAGGGCTGAGAGCGGCGATGCCGATACCGGGATCGCGTTTACAGGGGGCGGTGTCTTTACCTGCATCAGCCCGTGGAATTTTCCGTTCGCCATCTTCTGCGGTCAGGTCACGGCAGCGCTGGCGGCGGGCAATGCGGTGCTGGCCAAGCCGGCCGAGCAGACCCCGGTGATTGCCGCCGAAGCGGTTCGGCTTTTGCACAAGGCCGGCATTCCGGGTGACGTGCTGCATCTGCTGCCGGGCGATGGTGTCCGGGTCGGAGGGGCGCTGGTCAGAGATCCGCTGGTCGGTGGTGTCTGCTTTACCGGCTCGACCGAGGTCGCCCGTATCATCAACCGCACGCTGGCCGCGCGCGACGGCACAATGCCGCCGCTGATCGCCGAAACCGGCGGCCAGAACGTGATGATCGTCGATTCCTCGGCGCTCAGCGAACAGGTGACGCGCGACGTCATGATGTCGTCGTTCCAGAGCGCCGGTCAGCGCTGCTCGGCGTTGCGGGTGATGTTCGTGCAGGATGATGTCGCAGACCGCACGATCAGGATGATCGCCGGTGCGATGGAGGAGCTGACGGTATCCGATCCGGCCTACATCTCGACCGATATCGGCCCGGTCATCGATGCCGAAGCCCGCGACATGCTGAACGGTCACATCAAGCGGATGCTCGGCGAAGGTCGGGAAATCAACCGGACACGGCTTGGTGCCGGGACCGAGCACGGCTGTTTCGTGACGCCCGCCGCATTCGAGATCGACAGCATCAGCCAGCTACAGCGCGAAGTGTTCGGCCCGGTCCTGCACATCGTCCGCTTCAAGGGCTCGAAGCTGGAAAACGTCGTCAAGGCGGTCAACGATACCGGATATGGCCTGACGCTCGGCGTGCATACCCGTATCGATGAAAACTGGCGGCGCGTCTTCAAGGAAGCGCGTGTCGGCAATACCTACGTCAACCGCAACCAGATCGGCGCCATCGTTGGCGTGCAGCCGTTCGGCGGTCAGGGACTGTCCGGCACCGGTCCCAAGGCCGGCGGCCCGGATTATCTGCACCGCTTCGTCAGCGAAACCGGACCTGCTGTTAAGGATGGAATCGCACATAGCCCGGCGGGTGGGGCCGTGACCCTTGATGATGCCTGCGTCGACATGGTCACCCTGCAACACGCAATCAGATCGGATGTCAGGGCATGGGATTTATCGGCAGACCGTCGCTGCGACGTGATTGAGGGTGTTGCGGAAGCGCTTGAGCTGGATGGTCTCAAGGGCGTGCCGGAGGCAGAAGCCATGCGCGCCGCCGCCTATCTCAGGGCTTTCGCCGCCAACGTCGATGCAAGCTTCACCGAGCCGCTGAGCCTGCCCGGACCGACCGGCGAGAAGAACGAGTTGAGCCTGCATCCGCGCGGCCTCGTCGCCTGTCTGGCCACATCCGGCCCCGGCAGCATTGCGGCGCTGATCGCCGAGGCCGGGGCGGCACTGACAACCGGTAACGGTGTGCTGCTCTGGCATGGCGAACCCGGCATTGCCGATCAGGTGGCGCAGGCGTTCAGGGATGCCGGTGTCGACGGTGCGGCGTTGATACCGGTTGCGAGCGGCAATACGGCATCGCTCAAGGATCTGGTATCGATCCCGGTGCTGGAAGCGGTCTGCATTGCCGGACCGACGGCGCTGGCCGTCGCCATCAACCGCACACTGGCCGAAGCCGATCTGGCGATCCGCCCGGTCATCGTCTTCCGCGAGAACCCGGCCGACGATATCGGTGCCGGTCAGCCGCTGGCCGGCAGCCCGCATTATCTGCACCGCTTTGTGCATGAACGCTCGCTCTCCATCGACACCACGGCGTCGGGCGGTAATGCGTCCCTGCTGTCGATCGGTGACGGCGCGTCGAGCCTGCCCGGCGAGGTTTAATAACCCCTCACCCTGTCCCTCTCCCCAGGGAGAGGGGACTCACGGTGCACCATCCCTCTCCCTGGGGAGAGGGTGGCGCTTGTCCCGGATTTGATCCGGGACGGGCGCCGGGTGAGGGGCCGGTGAGGGGGCGGAGTCCGGGAATACCTTGACCGCGAATCCCCCGGACACGTAAAACAGCGTATGTTCGGATTTTCACTCCCAAAGCTTATCATCCTGGCGCTGATCGTTGTTGGCGTCTGGCAGGGCTTCAAATATCTGCAGCGCCGTCAGGCGGTTCAGGACAAGAATCGCATGGACAAGGTGCGTGAAGCGCGTCGTGACACCGAGGGCAGCGCTGAGCCGGTCGAAGATATGGTCCGCTGCACCGTCTGCGATGCCTTCGTCGCCGGTATCAGCCCGAAATCCTGCGGCAGACGGGATTGCCCGTACCCGGGCATATAGGATTGCCCGTACCCGGGCATATAGGATTGCCCGTACCCGGGCTGAAGTAATAGCCCGTACCCGGGCTGAAATTCTGCACCTCTCATCCTTCGAGACTCTCGCGATGCTCGCTCCTCAGGATGAGGATACATTATGCCGCCTCACCCTGAGGCGCGCCGCAAGGCGTGTCTCGCAGGATGTTTTCCCCATTCCTTGGCCTTGATCAGCAGGCGGCAGGCCCGTATGTTGCAGCGCACCGAAAACGGACCCGAACACCCCGGATATGGCCTTGGCACCAAACAAAGAAACCTGTTTCCAGAAGCTGATCCTGAAGCTGCAAGGCTACTGGGCGGATCAGGGCTGCGTCATTCTGCAGCCCTATGACATGGAAGTCGGCGCCGGCACGTTCCATCCGGCAACGACGCTCCGCGCGCTGGGCCGTGCCGATGATCGCTGGAACTGCGCCTATGTGCAGCCGTCCAGACGGCCGACCGATGGCCGCTACGGCGAAAACCCGAACCGGCTGCAGCACTATTACCAGTTTCAGGTGCTGATGAAGCCATCACCGGCCGAACATTCAGGAGCTTTACCTCGCAAGCCTCGCGCGCGATCGGCATCGATCCGCTGGCTGCATGACATCCGCTTTGTCGAGGATGACTGGGAAATCGCCGACGCTCGGCGCCTGGGGTCTCGGCTGGGAAGTGTGGTGCGACGGCATGGAAGTGACCCAGTTCACCTATTTCCAGCAGGTCGGCGGTTACGACTGCACCCCGGTGCCGGTTGAGCTGACGTACGGGCTTGAGCGTCTGGCGATGTACGTGCAGGGCGTCGAGAACGTTTACGATCTGGATTGGAATGGTCTGCCTAAAGAAGCTGGTGGAAAAACATACGGCGATGTGTTTCATCAGGCCGAGGTCGAATTTTCCACCTATAACTTCGAGCATGCCAACACGGATATGGTACGCAAGCACTTCGAAGATGCTGTCGAAGAATGTAACGCCGTCCTTCTTGCTGGGGGCAAGAAAGACCTGGTGCTGCCGGCCTATGACCAGTGCCTGAAGGCATCGCACCTGTTCAATCTGCTGGATGCCCGCGGCGTCATTTCGGTAACCGAGCGGCAAAGCTACATCGGCCGCGTCCGCGCTTTGGCCAAGGGCTGCGCCGATGCATGGATGAACCAGCACGGCGTCGGGGAGGGGAATTGATGACCGCACCCCTCACCCTCCCATTCGCATACGCTCATGGGCCCCTCCCTCTCCCGGTGGGAGAGGGCAAAATACCCCTCTCCCTCGGGAGAGGGTGGCGCGAAGCGCCGGGTGAGGGGACTTCCGATGCCTGAACTCCTCCTCGAAATCCTGTCCGAAGAAATCCCGGCCCGCATGCAGGCCCGCGCCGCCGATGATCTGAATCGGCTGGTGACGGATGGCCTGAAGGCCGCCGGGCTCGACTTCCAGAGCGCCAATGCATTCGTGACGCCGCGCCGGCTCTGCCTTGTTGTTGACGGCCTGCCGGAGAAACAGCCGGACGTTTCCGAAGAACGCCGCGGCCCGAAAGTCGATGCACCCGAGCAGGCGATTGCCGGCTTCAAAAAATCCCTGCCCGAAGGGGCCGTGATCGAAGAGCGGGAAACGCCGAAGGGTGTGTTCTTTGCGCTGGTCGACCTCAAGGGTGCGGCGACGGCGGACGTGCTGGTCGGCCTGATCTCGAAAGCCATGAACGATCTGCCGTGGCCGAAATCCATGCGCTGGGCAACATATCCGGGCCGCTGGGTGCGCCCGGTGCATTCGATGATCTGTCTGTTCGGCGGCGCTGCGATTGCGCCTGTCCTTGGTGAAGTGACGGCGTCGGATCAGACCGTCGGCCATCGCTTCCTCGCACCGGATGCGTTCACTGTCACCGACTTCGCCGACTACAAAGCGAAGCTGCTGGCGGCCAGGGTCATGCTCGACCCGGCCGAGCGCCGCGCGAAAATCGAAGCGGATGCGAAGGCACTTTGTGAGAAACAGGGGCTTTCGCTTAAGGACGATCCGGGTCTGCTCGACGAAGTGACCGGGCTGGTCGAATGGCCGGTGGTCCTGATGGGGACGATTGAAGAGCAGTTCATGGACCTGCCCGCTGAAGTGCTGACAACGTCGATGCGGGCACACCAGAAATATTTCGCGTGTCTGAATGCGGACGGCACGCTCGCCAGCAAATTCATCGTCGTCGCCAACACCGAGACGAAGGACGCAGGCAAGCAGGTCATCGCCGGCAACGAGCGGGTCCTGCGCGCGCGCCTGTCCGACGCCAAGTTCTTCTGGGATCAGGACCGCGCCGTCAAACTCGAGACCCGCGTCGATGCCCTCAAGGACCGGGTGTTCCATGCCAAGCTTGGTACGTTGCTTGAAAAGGTTGATCGTGTCGAAGCGCTGGCCGCCGAAATTTCCAGACACGTAAATGGTGCGGACGAGAAACTGGTCAAACGCGCGGCGCGTCTGGCCAAGGCCGATCTCTCGACCGGCATGGTCGGCGAGTTCCCGGAACTGCAGGGCCTGATGGGACGCTACTACGCGATTGCCGATGGCGAAGACGCCGCCGTCTGTGACGCCATCGCCGAACACTATTCACCGCAGGGCCCGGGTGATGCCTGCCCGACCAACCCGGTCAGCGTCTGTGTGGCCTTGGCCGACAAGATCGACACGCTGGTCGGGTTTTGGACGATTGATGAGAAACCGACGGGATCAAAAGACCCCTATGCATTGCGCCGTGCTGCCTTGGGTGTGATTCGGCTGATCTTGGAAAATGGTCTTCGGCATAGACTCGAACGGTTATTCTTATTTAGCCACCAAACCTACCTTCGCTCGTCTGCGGTCAGACGAGGTAATGATGGAAAATCACCTCCGTTTATGCCTAATGATGAGTGGCTTACAAGAAAAGGGCAGTTTGACCTCATCTCCTTCTTCGCCGACCGCCTGAAAGTGCATCTGAAAGAGCAGGGCGTGCGCCATGATCTGATCGATGCGGTGTTCGCGCTCGGTGGCGAGGACGATCTGGTGCGGTTGATCAAGCGGGTCGAGGCGTTGCAGTCGTTTCTGGCGAGCGAGGACGGCGGCAATCTGCTGACCGCCTACAAACGCGCCGCCAACATTCTCAAGGCCGAAGAAAAGAAAGACGACACCGTATACGGCGGCGATCCGGAAATCAGGACTGATGCGCAACCTGAAGAAAACACATTGATCA
Source organism: uncultured Rhodospirillales bacterium (assembly GCA_965284225.1). Taxonomy (GTDB): domain Bacteria; phylum Pseudomonadota; class Alphaproteobacteria; order Rhodospirillales; family Casp-alpha2; genus UBA4479. The sequence goes on along the minus strand of CBDIRN010000001.1, from coordinate 737,378 downwards.
AGACTCTTGAAACACAAGGTCAATTGACACTGAGCGCGATCAGCAGAGAAGATTTTGTCGAAGCGATGCATTGTTTGGCCCGATTGCGTGCGCCAGTCGACGCGTTCTTCGACAAAGTGACTGTGAACGCTGATGACTTTGCAGTTCGGGAAAATCGATTGAAAATTTTGGCTCTGATCCGCACCGCCATGCATCACGTTGCCGACTTTTCAAAGATCGAAGGAAAGTAACAATCCCCGTCATCCCCGCGAAGGCGGGGACCCAGGGGCCGCACGATTTTTCTGGGTTCCCGCTTTCGCGGGAATGACGATGGCGCGGGAATGACGGTGGCGCGGGAATGACGGCGGTGAGTTTGGGATAATATAGAGCGTAGCCCCTCACCCGGCGCTATGCGCCACCCTCTCCCCAGGGAGAGGGAATATACGCCGAACCAACCCTCTCCCTTGGGAGAGGGAGGGGCCCGGAAGCGAAGCGGACGGGAGGGTGAGGGGACTGAGCAATGAACAAGGATAGACACAGACAATGACCAAGTGGGTATACGCATTCGGAGACGGCACCGCCGACGGCAGTGCGGACATGAAGAACCTGTTGGGCGGCAAGGGGGCAAACCTTGCCGAGATGTCCAATCTGGGACTGCCGGTGCCGCCGGGCTTCACCATCTCGACCGAGGTCTGCACCCACTATTACGACAACGACAAAACCTATCCGTCCGATCTCAGGGAACAGACGCTGGCGGCGCTGGGCGCCATCGAAAAGGCGCTGGGCCGCAACTTCGGCAGCGTCGACAAGCCGCTTCTGGTGTCGGTCCGCTCCGGGGCCCGCGCCTCGATGCCGGGCATGATGGATACGGTCCTCAACCTCGGCCTCAACGATAAAACCGTCGAAGCGCTGGCGGCCGAGTCCGGTGATGCCCGCTTTGCCTATGACAGCTACCGGCGGTTCATCACCATGTATTCGGACGTTGTGCTCGGCGTCGATCATGGCGAGTTCGAGGAAATTCTTGATAACTACAAGGTCGACCGTGGCCACCGGCTTGATACCGATCTTTCCGCCGATGACTGGAAAGTGCTGGTGCCGATGTATATGGAGCGTGTCGAAGACGTGCTCGGCGATGCCTTCCCGCAGGATGTGCATGAGCAGTTGTGGGGCGCCATCGGTGCCGTGTTCGGATCGTGGATGAATGCCCGCGCCACCACCTATCGGCGTCTGCACGATATCCCGGCGAGCTGGGGTACGGCGGTCAACGTCCAGGCCATGGTGTTCGGCAACATGGGCGAGGATTGCGCCACCGGCGTCTGCTTCTCGCGCAACCCGGCCACCGGCGAGAACGCCTTTTATGGTGAATTCCTGATCAATGCGCAGGGTGAAGACGTGGTCGCCGGCATCCGCACGCCGCAATCGCTGACCAAAGCCGAGCGCGCGCTGTCGGGCTCCGAGCTGCTGTCGATGGAAGAGGCCATGGGCGAGACCTATGGCGAGCTGTGCGCCATCCGCGACCGTCTCGAAGCGCACTACAAAGACATGCAGGACATGGAATTCACGATCCAGCAGAACAAGCTGTGGATGCTGCAGACCCGGTCCGGCAAACGCACCGCCCGCGCATCCCTCAGGATCGCCTGTGACATGGTCGACGAAGGCGTGATCTCGAAGGAAGATGCCGTCAATCGCATTGACCCGATGCAGCTTGATCAGCTTCTGCACCCGATGCTTGATCCCGACGCCGAACGCCTGGTCGTCGGGCGCGGTCTGCCGGCATCGCCGGGGGCGGCGACCGGGGCCATCGTGTTTACCGCCGAAGCTGCCGAGGCGTGGAAGGCGGAAGGCAAGAAGGTCATTCTGGTGCGCACCGAAACCAGCCCCGAAGACATCGGCGGCATGCACGCTGCCGAGGGTATCCTGACGACCCGGGGCGGCATGACCAGTCACGCCGCCGTGGTCGCACGCGGCATGGGCCGGCCCTGCGTTTCGGGTGCCGGCGAAATGCGCGTTGATGCGATCAACAAGACGCTGACCTGCATGGACCGGACCTTCACCGAAGGCGAGATCATTACGCTCGACGGCACCACCGGCCAGATCATGGACGGCGTTGTCGAGATGATCCTGCCGGAACTGACCGGCGACTTCGGCAAGCTGATGGGGTGGGTCGATGAATTCCGCACCATGGGTGTCCGGGCCAACGCGGAAACGCCGCTGGATGCGGAGACGGCGCGCAAATTCGGCGCCGAGGGGATCGGCCTCAGCCGCACCGAGCACATGTTCTTTGATCCCGAGCGCATTCTGCATATGCGCGAAATGATCATGGCATCCGGTGAAGACGCCCGCCGCACGGCGCTGGCGAAACTGCTACCCTATCAGCGCGACGATTTCGAGACCCTGTTCAGGATCATGGAAGGGCGGCCGATCACGATCCGCCTGCTTGATCCGCCCCTGAACGAGTTTCTGCCGCATTCCGAAGAAGAAATGGAAGAGGTCGCCAAGGCCGCCGGTATCAAGCTCAAGGATCTGAAAATCCGCAAGAACCAGCTGGATGAAGCCAACCCGATGCTGGGTCATCGCGGCTGCCGGCTCGGCATCACCTATCCGGAAGTCTACGAGATGCAGGCCCGGGCCATCTTCGAAGCCGCCGTCAAGGTCAAGGCCGACGGCATCGACGTGACGCCGGAAGTGATGATCCCGCTGGTCGGCATGAAAAGCGAACTGGACGCCATGACCGCAGTCGTCAATGCCGCCGCCAGGGCGGTGATGAAGGAGACCGGGGTCAGCATTGATTATCTGGTCGGTACCATGATCGAACTGCCACGCGCCTGTCTGCTGGCCGGCGAGATCGCCGAGACGGCGGAGTTCTTCTCGTTCGGCACCAACGATCTGACGCAGACCACGTACGGTTTCTCGCGTGATGACGCGGCCCCGTTCCTTGATGTCTATAACCGCAAGGGGATCATGGAGAGCGACCCGTTCATGACCATCGATGTGGATGGCGTCGGCGAACTGGTCAGGATTGGTATCGAACGCGGCCGCAAGGTACGCCCCGACATCAAACTCGGCATCTGCGGCGAACACGGCGGCGATCCGGCATCGGTGCATTTCTGTCACCAGGTCGGCCTGACCTATGTGTCGTGCTCACCTTACCGGGTGCCAATCGCGCGCCTCGCCGCGGCGCAGGCGGCGCTGGCTGACAGGAAGGAACAAGAGTCCGATACGAAAATTATACAATAATATCAATGAATTACCGTTATATTATCCGTCATCCCCGCGAAGGCGGGGACCCAGATAATTACGGTCATCTGGGTCCCCGCCTTCGCGGGGATGACGGGGTGCTATAAATATGGTTGGGGTGCTATAAATATGGTTACTGTAACTCATTGTTACCAATTCAAAACTTTCGGATCAGACACTTAGACTGGCAGCGGCGCTGGCAGACAGGAAGAAATAATTCAATAAACGGGGGAGTATTCAATGACCAAAATCAGCATCCAGTTCTCGCGGTTTTCCGCGTTCTACAGCCCGCTCATTGCGACCATGGGTGGCGGCTTTCTGAAGGACGAGGGACTGGATCACGAATGGTCGAATTCCCCGGTCGGCAAGTCGGCAGTTGATGCGCTGGTTGACGGCTCAGCGCATGTCGTGCAGTCGGCGCCGTCACAGGGTTTCCTTGCGGTGGAAAAGGGCAAGACGCCGCCGGAAGTGCATTTCGCGCAGGTCAACGAGATGGACGGTTTCTTTCTGGCCGCACAGAAGCCGGATGCGGATTTTTCCTGGGACAAGCTGAACGGTGCGCGCATCATCGTCGATCAGACCAGCGTGCAGCCGCTCTGCATGTTCCAGTACGCCTGCTACAAACAGGGGCTTGATTTTGCCAAGCTGCAGATCGTTAACGCCGGGAGTGGTGCAGCGATGATCAATGCGTTCAAGGACGGTCAGGGCGATTACATCCATCTGCAGGGACCGGCACCGCAGCAACTTGAATTTGATGGGGCCGGGCACATCGTTGCCGCCGTCGGGCCAGTCATCGGGCCGTGCGCGTTCTCGTCACTGGCGGCCAAGCGGGAATGGCTTTCGACCGACATGGCCAAGGCTTTCACCCGGGCTTATGCCAATGCCCGGGCGTGGCTGATTGCGACCCCGGCGGATGATGTCGCCGGTACGCTGGGCAGCTATTTCCCGGATATCGAACGCGCGGTTCTTGCGCAGACGATTGCCTATTACCAGAAGCTCGGCAACTGGACACCGCATGTCGAAATCACCAGGCCGGCCTATGAGGCGGCGCTTGATGTTTTCCAGCACGCCGGACGTATCACCACGCGTCCCGCCTATGCGGATGTGATCGCACCGCCGCCTGTTTGAAATCAGTAAGCCTGAAATCAACAAGTTTGACGTTCGCGGTTTCAGATTTTCGCCACATCGCAGAATGAGCTGCGCATCGGGATCGATCCGCTGACAGGATCGGTAAGCGCCGTTGATATGGCGCCGTTCATATTTGCCGCCAGCGGCTTGTCCGGGCCATAAGGGCTGTCTTCGTTCCCGCTCACCCACCAGCCATGCTGGGCAAAGACGGATCCGGGTTCGATGTCCCTGACCACTTTGGCCCGCGCGACAAATGTCCCGGTCGCGGTGCGTACTTCGACCCATGCCCCGTCTTCGATGTTTCTGGCCTCTGCGGCATCTGCCGACATTTCCAACAACGGGTCCGGTAACAGGCGGCGCAGCGAGGCAATGTTGCGGTGCTGGCTGTGGCAATAGGCAATGGGTTTGGCGCCGCTGAGCTGCAAGGGGAATTGCGCGACGTCCTTGCGGGCGGGAAGGGGTCGCAGAACAGGGACCGGGTCATAGCCACTGGCCAGCAGGGTTTCCGAATAGATCTCCAATCGTCGGGTCGGTGTCGGAAAACCCTTGGTGCCGCCGTCTGCCAGGCGCTCGGCATAACTGCGGTTGGGCACCGTGGTCGCGAGCGTGAACCCTTCAGGATGCGCCCTGAGCCGGGCGACGCTTAACCCGGCCGGGGCCAGAATATGATCATGCCCCCGGTCACGGTCGCCGCCGAAAAACTGATCGGCCATGCCAAGTCTTTCGGCCAGCGCCAGCACGATGTCCGTATCGCTTCTGGCTTCCCCAAGGGGGGCAATGACCGGGGCACGTAATTGCACGCACCGCATGCCCTCGACACTGGCATCAAAGCCGGTGCGAAGGCCTTCCCGTTCCCACGACGTGGCAACCGGCAATACAATGTCAGCATACTCAGCAGTGGCATTGAGGAAGAAATCGGTGTGGACGTGAAAGTCCAGCTTCCTGAACGCGGCGATGGCGAGCGCTGTGTCCGGCTGCGACGCCAGCAGATTGCCGCCGAACGAGAACAGCATACGCACCGGATAGGGGGTCTGATCGAGTGCGGCGCGATAGACATCCCGCGCCGTAACCCAGCCGGAACGTGCGGGGCCGATCGGCCGTTCCGCACTGCCCAGCGCTTTTGCCCGTTGCGTGTCGCTCAGCAGTTCCTGCCCGGATATATCGCCAAACTGTGTGGCCCCGCCGGGCATGTTGCCGCCCTTGTCGCCATAGCATCCGGTCAGTCCGTACAGCAGCGAAATCGCCCGTTCGGTCTGGGTCGCCGTGGCGCTCTGGTTAACCCCGTTCCAGGCGTAATAAGCGGTCGTGCCGGCGCTTGCCAGTATCCCGGCTGCGTGGCGGATATCTGCCTCGGCAACGCCGGTGACGCGCTCCACCCAATCAAGCGAATGCTCTGACGCCGCTTCGGCATAAAGGCTGAATGCCGATTTGCAGAGTATGCTGCCGTTCGTCGTCTCGACGCTGCATGTGGCATGAAGATCGGCATCGGCAGGCGCATCAAGCCATTGTCCATTGGCGCTGTCATAGTGCAGAAATCCCTGACCGTCCTTGCGGCTGGCGAGGTAAATCGTTGGTGCGCCGCCCTGGGTGATGTCGGACTGGCGAAGGAACAGGCCCGTATCGGTTCGGATCAGAAACGGGCCGTTGGTCCATTCTGCAACAAACGGATGGTTGTATCCGGCGTCTTCAATCAGGACCCGGGCGATGCCCAGCGCCAGTGCCTGATCGGTGCCGGGTTTTACCCGCAACCAGCAATCGGCGCGCCGGGCGAAGACGGTCGGTCTCGGGTCGACGACGATCATTCTGGCACCGCGCGCTCTGGCTTTCTGGATTTCAACAGATCTGGCAAGCCAGGTATTGGCGGGATTGTTGCCCCATAACAGAACACAGTCCGTATGCGCGAAATCAGGTGTGCCGATGTCGGTGCCATAGGTAAAGCGCGCGGCGATATCCTTGTGCCAGTTACAGATCTCCGTGCCATAGATCATGTTGGGGCTGCCGAAGGCCCGAATGAAACGTTCGATCCACGAAATGCTGTCTGATATGTGCGTGCCGCTCGGGGTCGTTACCGAAAAGGCGATCTGTTCGGCACCATGAACGTCGCGAATTTCTGCCATGCGGTGCGCAATGTCATCCAGCGCTTCATCCCATGAAATGCTTTCCCATGAAGGCTTGGTGCCGTCTTTCGGCGACGTGCGGCGCAGCGGTCGGGTCAACCGGTCCTGATGATAGACGAGTTCAGATGAGGCCTTGCCCTTGGGGCAAAGCTTTTCCCCACTGGGATGGCCGGCCAATGGCTCGATGCCGGTCAGCTTGCCGTCTTCTACGACGGCCATGCAGCCGCATCTGGAACGGCACTGCGCACAAAATGAGGGAACCCTCGTCGTCTTGCTGCCCACCTGACTGCATCTCCCCGTTTTCGTTGTTCGACAGTGCCCGAACTTTCACTATTTGCATGGGCTATCTCTGACTTATAGTCTCGCCCGTAGCCGACAGATTACGCGTCAGCACCGCTGACAATCAAACCGCATAACGCCGAAGGATTTAAATGAGCTGCATCTTCTGCAAGATCATCGAGGGGCAAATCCCCTGCTTCAAGGTCCATGAAGACGAAAATACTCTGGCCTTCATGGACATCAATCCCGTTGCACCGGGTCATGCGCTGATTATCCCGAAGTTCCATACACCGAATATCTATGAAGCGCCGGCAGACCGTCTGGCACCGGTCATGGCGACGGTCAGCCGTGTCGCGCGTGCGGTTCGGAATGTGCTTAAACCCGAAGGGATCAACATCTTGCAGGCCAATGGGCCCGGTGCCGCACAATCTGTGTTTCACATCCATTTTCATGTTATCCCGCGTTACGCTGATGACGGGTTGACCATGAACTGGGGACTGGTTCCCGGAGATATGACCGAAATCGCCGGGCTGGCATCTAAAATAGCCCTCAAAGCCTCTGCCGATAAGGGCTAGGCCCAAAATTCCATTTATCTAATATATCACGAAAGTTGTCATCTTTCGTTCAGCCAATACGTGCATGATCCTTCTTGAAAGGATGCTGGTTGGCGATGGATGCTGCTCACACCCAAGTGCAGAAGTTCAGGAACGTGCTGTTTGTCTGTGAAGACAACGCGCGCCATTCCCTGATTGCCGAAGTGCTTTTGCGTGATCACGGCGTGCGCGGATTACGCGCATTCAGTGCCGGTATCACGCCGGCTGACCGGGCGGACTCTTATGCGCTTTCGGCGCTGGCGCTGGCCGGGCTCGGCAGTGATGGCCTGTGGCCCAAGCATTGGGAAGGCTTTCGTGATGCAAAGCGGCTCCTGATCGACATGGTCGTGATGATTGGTGACGGGCCGGCCCGGGATTTGCCCCGGACGTTTCCGGGTAATCCCGAATATGTCGTCTGGAAATTTGAGGGTGATCTCTCGCTGCGCTTCCACCACGGGGTATGGCGCGACATTCAGGTTCTGAGACCCTGTGTTGAGGCATTGGTTGATGACCTGCGCTATGCCGTCAGGCCGACGGTCAACAATCGGCAACAGGTCGCGGCTGAATAAGCCTTACCCGCGACGGACGAAATACGTCACATCCGGCATCGGCCGTTCATCGAACATTTCAACATCTTCCGACAGATGTTTACGGCAAAACGCGAGCATCTGTTCCGGGTCGATATAATACAGACCTTCGTATTTATCCGCGTCATCAATGCGCAGCATGTTGAAGGCGAGGCCTTTTGACGTGCGCTTCCACAACTGCCTGAGGCTCGCTTCGACGTAGTCGCCCCAGTCCTTTTCGTCGGCGTTGCCGTTGAGATTGTACGTACCCGACGCAAAACTGTAATCGGCATCCTCGGAGGCCCACATCTTGCGTAAAAAGCGCGCTCTGGGGTCACTGATCCGGTCCCGGCAGGCGGCGATCATCGGCTGCGAGATGTCGTAGCCGATATAACGGCTGTGCTGCATCACCGGATATTCAGCAAGAAATTCAAAGAAGGCGCCGTATCCGCAACCCAGATCGTTGATGGTGATATTGCCGGATGCCATGTCGGCGTCGCTGAAAATCTCGCACATCCGCTCAAAGCGGCGGCGCTGCCAGACCTCGCCGCGCCAGAAGACACCCTTGGCCGTGGCGCCGCACTGGTCGAGCCGATGGCCGTAAATCCGGGCCACGGGGGCCAGTAATTTCGGCGCTAGTCTGAGGATCTGGAAAATCACAGCCAAAGGCTATCCGCTCGCGTGCAGAATGCCAATCGGGTTGTTTGCATATGGCTGGGTATCCTGCGAGACGCGGCTTTGCCGCTCCTCAGGATGAGGAAATACAAATCTGTCATTCCCGCGAAGGCGGGGATGACAGGATGTTAACCGTCCGCTTTGCGGACGCGGGTATGACGAATCAGGGGGTGTTAACCGTCCGCGTCATCGACCGCCGGCAATTGCAGCCATGTCGGGAGCGCCGGGGTCGCGGTGACGGCGCCGGTGGTGATCGGGATGTCTGAGCGAATCGCAGCGATCCGGATCAGCGCCATCGCCATGTCGCCGTTGACGGAGCGTAACTCGCCGACGGTTTTGCCGTCAGCCATCAGGTCACTGCCGCTTTCGGCCTGACCGCCGGTCAGGGTTACCGGCACCAGGCGTTTCTTGATCAGCCCCCGGTACTTGGTGCGGGCGGTCAGCTCCTGGCCCATATAACAGCCTTTCTTCCAGTCGATGCCGGACAACTCGTCAAATCCGGTTTCGAGAAGGATGGATTTGTCCTTCTGCAGGTCTTCAGGCGCTTCCGGCAGGCCCTGCTGGATGCGGTGGCGTTGAAAGGTATTTTCGTCGACCGGCTCGCCGCCCAGCAATGCAGCGTCATAGCCCCTGGGGGCCAGGGCGCGAACGCCGGCTTCGGGTAACCTTGGGTCTTTGTACAGAATGACCCCGTCAGGGGTTTCGGTCTGTCCGCCTTCAAGGCGTGCGGTCTTTTCGGCTGTATCGCCAAACAGGGCATAGACGTCGAATTCGGCGCTGACATCTTCAAGCGTGACCTTGGAGCGCAGCTTGAACATGGTGAGCTTCTTGATCAATAACGCGACGTCCGCAGCCAGACAATCGAGCAGCAGGGCATCGCCTGAGCGGATAATGAAGAAATCGAACAGATATTTGCCCTGTGGCGTCAACAGAGCCGCATAGATGGCCCGGGTGCCGTCGGCCTTGTGGATATCGTTGGAAATCAGGCCCTGTAGGAAAACCGGGGCATCTTCGCCGGTGATCCGGATAATGCCGCGATCTGTGCGTTTGCTCTGTTTCATGGCTCGTTCGCTCCTGTCGTTCCGCCTAAGATGGGGTCTTGGGACCTTGCTCTGCAAGGGCTGGGGTTTGCCTGGGGGTCGCCTGGGGGTCGCCTGGGGGTCGCCTGGGGTTTGCATAGGCGCAGCACCCGCTTATAAGGATGCTCATTAAAGGGTGAACGGCATGCATGCGTTATTTGTTACCGCCACACGGATCGGCGATTCGATCCTGTCGACCGGGGTTCTGTCACGTCTGCTGGATGAAAATCCGGGGCTGAAGGTGACCATTGCCTGTGGCCCGGCTGCGGCTTCGCTGTTCGAAGGCGTGCCCGGCCTGGAACGGATTATTGTTCTCGACAAGATGCTGGGTTCGCTGCACTGGGTCTATTTGCTGGCCAATACGGTCACCCGGCGCTGGGATATTCTGGTGGATCTCAGAAATGCACCGATGACCTATCTGATCGGCGCCAAAGAACGCTATCGGATGGCACGCACCCGCGATACCGGTCACCGTATTCTGACCCTGTCACGAGTTATCGATGCCGAGGAAAATCCGCCGGCACCAAAAATCTGGCTCGATGACGCCCGCCGAGCCGCAGCGGCACAGTTGATCCCGGACGGCACGCCGGTGCTGGCGATCGGCCCGACCGCGAACTGGCGAGCCAAGCAGTGGCGCGGGCAGTCGTTGCTGAGCTGATCACCCGGCTGACGGCTGAGGACGGAATCCTGCCGGGCGCCCGGGTGGCGATCTTCGGACGTGATGATGAGCGTCCGATGGCCTTGCCGGTGATCGAAGCCGTACCGGATGATCGACTGATCGATCTGGTTGGCCGTATCGATCTGCTGACGGTGTATGCATGCATGGAGCGGACATCCCTTTATATCGGCAATGATTCCGGTCTGATGCATCTGGCAGCGGCGAGTGGCATCCCGACCCTGGGTCTGTTCGGGCCTTCACCGGCGGCACAATATGCGCCGTGGGGGCCGCTCTGCGATTTCGTGCAGGCCTCACTCGGTTTCGATGAAATCTTCCCGGAAGATTTCGATCACCGTAATACGGATACCCTGATGGACAGCCTCAGCGTCGACCAGGCGGAAGAAGCGGCCCGTTCGCTTTGGGACAAAGCCAGGGGTGTGACCGTTTGAGCAAGACAATTGTCCTCTCAGCGGTGATCAGTGTGCATAATGAAGCGCACCAGCTTCGCGACTGCCTGGAGACGCTGCATTTCGCCGATGAGATCGTCGTCCTGCTGGATAAATGCACAGACAACTCGAAAGCCATCGCCGAAAGCTTCACGGATCGCATCATCGAGGGCAACTGGCGGATCGAGGGTGAGCGCCGCAATGCCGGGATTGATGCCTGCCGGGGGCAATGGGTCTTCGAAATCGATGCCGACGAGCGGGTCCGCGACGCGCTGGCTCAGGAAATCCTGAAAACGGTGCAGTCGTCGAAAGCCGACTGGCACGAAATTCCGGTCGATAACTATGTCGGCCAACGTCTGGTGCGCTGGGGGTGGGGCGCATCATTCGGCAAGGCCGCTTATCCAGGCCTGTTTCGCAAGGGCGTCAAGCGCTGGGGCATGCAACGCGTGCACCCGCCGTTGCAGTGGTCCGGCCAGAAGGGTGCGATGCTGCAGTGTCGGCTGGTGCATTACGTAGACCGGAATATCTCCGACATGATCCGCCGGCTCGACAGTTATTCGACGGCACGTGCCCTTGATCTGCTCGACAGCGGCGAGGTTGGCTCTCTCGCCAACAACGTACGCCGGTTCTTTTCTCGTTTCATCAAATGCTATTTTTTCCGCAAGGGCTACCGGGAAGGCGGGCTCGGTTTGCTGATCGCTTTCTGCGCCGGATTGTTTCCGCTGATCGCGCACATCAAGGCCCAGAATATGCAGCAAGACATGCAGAAGGACGGCTGAGATATGGCCCGGGTCATACTTGCCGATGACGGGATCGTGTTTGATGGCCGGACGCCGGAGCAGGGGCCGCTCGGTGGCGCCGAGTCATCGGTTATCCAACTGGTCGAAACCCTGGCGGCTCGGGGCCATGACGTCAGCGTCTACAACAAATGCGCAGCCCCGCTTGATTATCGGGGCGTGAAATGGCGTCCTCTTGCAGAAGGGGTGCCGGACAGCGCCGATCTTTATATCGCCAACCGTGGCGACAAGCTTCTGGCGCTTTGCCCGGACGCCAAAAAGACCGTGTTCTGGACCCATAATCCGTGCCGCTACATGCTCAAGGCACGCTATCTGTGGCGCTTGTGGCAATGCCGCCCGGTGATTGTCTTCATCGGCACATACCACGCGACGACGTTGCCGGACTGGGTGCCGGAAGGGGGGCGCAAAACCATCCCTTACGGCTTGCCCGATCTGTTCTGCGAGGCAACGCCGGCCGATCAGGTGCCGGGGCCGCGTGCAATCTTCACGTCCAATCCCTTGCGGGGTCTGGATTGGCTTCTCGATGTCTGGTGTCAGCAGATCGAACCCGCCGTGCCGGGTGCCGAGCTGCACATTTTTTCAGGCGCTCAGACCTATGGCGCTGCCGGCGCCCGCAAGGGCGACGCGATGGCGACGGTTCTGTACAAGGCGGCGGGCCTGGCGGATCAGGGGGTCCGGTTGCGTCAGCCGGTCGACAAAGCCAAGTTGATCGAGGAAATTCGTCTGGCCCGGGTTATGCTTTATAAAGGGATATCAACGAGACGTTCTGCCTCGCCGTTGCCGAAAGCGCAAGCGATGGGCGTGCCGGCGGTTGTGCAGCCGATCGGCTCGATGATCGAGCGTGTGGTCGACGGCAAAACCGGGTTTATCAGGGGTGATGCGGCAGGGTTCGCCCTTGCTCGCCAAGGCAGTTGCTCACGGATGATGAATTGTGGCAGACACAACATGACCACGCGCTGTTGACCCAGCGTACGTGGCGCTGGCCCGATGCGGCGGCAGCTTTTGAGGGGTTGATGGAAGACTGATGAAGGTACTTCAAGTCATGGCGGGTGCGGAGTTCGGCGGTGCCGAAGCTTTCTTCGTGCGTCTTTGCATTGCCTTGCAGGGGACCGACATCGAACAGAAAGTCGTGATCCGCACCAATCCGGAACGGGCCCGCGTGCTCAGAGCCGGCGGCGTCGAGCCGGTCGAGATGGCTTTCGGCGGGCGCTTCGATTTTTCAACGCCGCGTGCGCTGAAGCGTGAAATCCGTGACTTCAAACCCGACATCGTGCTGTCGTGGATGAACCGCGCCACAACCATGTGTCCGAAAGGCGACTACGTGCATGTTGCCCGGCTCGGCGGTTATTACGATCTCAAATACTATGCCCAATGCGACCATCTGGTCGGCAATACCCGCGATATCGTCGAGTATCTGGTCGAACACGACTGGCCGGCCGAGAAGGCGCATTACCTGCCGAATTTTGTTTCCGCCGAGGATGCCGAGCCGTTGCAACGCAGCCAGTTTTACACGCCGAAAGGGGTGCCGCTGATCGTTGCGCTGGGCCGTCTGCACGAGAACAAGGGGTTCGATGTTCTGCTACGGGCGCTGGCCCGGGTTCCCAACGCCTATTTGTGGCTGGCCGGCGAAGGGCCGCTGCGAGGCGAACTGACCAAGCTTGCCGAAGATCTGGCGATCAAACCCCGGGTCCGGTTTCTTGGCTGGCGTGACGATACGGCGGCGCTGCTGCGTTCCGCCGATCTGTTCGTCTGCCCGTCCCGCCATGAGCCGCTCGGCAACGTGGTGATCGAAGCGTGGGCGCAGGGCCTGCCGGTAGTCGCTGCTGATTCCATGGGGCCCGGCACCCTGATCGAGCATATGGAAACCGGGATTTTGGTCCCGATCGATGATGAGATCCTGATGGCCCGTGCGATCCGCGCCGTGCTCGAGGATGATAATCTGGCGGAACGGATCGCCAGACAGGGACATAATGCCTATCAGGAAGACTTCACCGAGGCGCAGGTGATTGAACAGTATCTGGAATTCTTCAAGCAGGTGACCGACTGACCATGTGCGGCATCGCCGGATTAATGACCAGTGACGGATCGCAGCCCACAGAGGCGCTGCTGACACTGATGGCCGATGCCCTGGCGCACCGGGGACCGGACGGACGCGGCACGTATCATCTGGGTGACGTTGCGATGGTCCAGAACCGCCTCGCCATCGTTGATCTTGAGACCGGTGATCAGCCGCTCTATGCAAAAGCCGACGGTGAACACGGCAAGCTGGCGCTGGTCGCCAACGGTGAAATTTACAACGATCTCGAACTGCGCCGTCAGATGACCAAGGTCAGTTTCGCCACGGGCTCCGACTGCGAGCCGATGCTGTATCTGTATCGCCGCCATGGCCTTGATTTCGCCGAACATCTGCGCGGTATGTACGCCGTCGCCATTCATGATCCGGATGACGGCGCACTGGTGCTGGCGCGCGACCCGTTCGGCATCAAGCCGCTGTATTACGGCGTTGCGCCCGATGGCTTTGTCTTCGCGTCGGAACCGCAGGCACTGCTGGCGGCGGGACTGGTCAAGCCGGCCATCGATCCTGCCAGACGCGACGAGTTGCTGGCGCTGCAGTTCACGACCGGTGCCGAGACAATCTTTCCCGGCATCTACCGGGTGCTGCCGGGCGAAACCCTGGTGATCCGAGGCGGGCGCATCGCACAGCGGGCCCAGTTATCGGCATTGCCGCCGGGAGCACCCAACAAAACGGGCCTGGATCAGGCGCTGCAGGATTTTGACCGGATCATCACCGAAAGCGTCAACGCGCATCAGCGCTCGGATGTGCCATACGGCATGTTCCTGTCCAGGCGGTATCGACTCGTCGATCATCCTCGGCCGTGATGCGGCGGCTCAACCCGACGCCGGTCCATGCCTTGACGGCAGGGTTCCCCGGCACCGGTGTGCACGACGAACGCGATCATGCCCGTGCCGTTGCCAGGGCGGCTGGGGCCGAGCACGAGGAAATCACCATCACGGCTGACGATTTCTGGAGCGAACTGCCGCAGATTGCTGCCTGCATGGATGACCCGGCTGCGGATTACGCGGTGGTGCCGACGCTATGCTGGCCCGCAAGGCCAAAGAATCCGGTCTCAAGGTCGTGCTGTCGGGCGAGGGCGGTGACGAGTTATTCGCCGGATACGGCCGCTACCGGCGTCAGGCGCGTCCGGCGATCTTCGGTGGCCGGCGCATGCGTCATGCTTCGATCATGGCGACGGCGGGTGTATTGCGTGAGATGCCGACCGGGTGGCGGGACGGCATCGATGCATCCGAGACCGATGCCCGCTCGTTCGGCCGCAGGGCCCTGCAGGCTGCTCAGGCTACCGACTGCGCCGACTGGCTGCCGACGATCTGCTGGGCAAGCTTGATCGTTGCCTGATGGCACACGGGGTCGAGGGACGGGTGCCGTTTCTGGATCCGTTCGTTGCCGATTTTGCCTTCCGCTTGCCGGACCGCCTCAAGGTGCATCACCGCCAGGGCAAGTGGCTGCTTCGGAAATGGCTGGAAACGGGCTTGCCGGAAAGCCGGCCGTTCTCCAAAAAACGCGGCTTTACCGTACCGGTCGGCGACTGGATTACTGAGCGCGGTCGCGCACTGGGCCCGCTTGTCGCGGCGCAGCCGGGTGTTGGTGAAATCTGTGACCCGGATGCCGTCACGCGCCTGTTTGCCGGCGGTGCCGAGCAGGGACAGGCGCAATGGACCCTGCTGTTCTATGCACTCTGGCACCAACGCCACATCGCAGGCGGCGATGCATCCGGTGATGTGTTCGCGGTTCTGGGTTCTTAACAAGCACCCCCTCACCTAACCTCTCCCCCTGAAAAGGGGGAGAGGGATAAGAAAACTGAGCGTTAATGCGAGAGTCCCTCTCCCTCGGAATGGGGGAGAGGACAGGTGAGGGGGATCAGGTGCCTTTTACCGTGATCCGCTTGATGATGAAGTCGCCACCCCGGTCAGATATGCGGACGCCGTGGAATGGATCGGAAAAAGCCCGGTCGGTAACCGTCATCACTTCGGCCCCGTCAACGCTGACGCGCATGACGCCATCACTTGAACGGGTCCAGATGACGGCATGGGATTTCTTGTCCTCAAGCGTCAACGGCGCCGACGTCGCCATCACGCTGGAGCCGGAACTGCCGACCCGGATCAACTGCATACCCTTTCCTGAGTTGTATACAAGCCGGTAACCGATGGCCGCCTGATCGCCCTGAAAGACGCCGATTTCCAGATGGCTTTCGGTAATCCATGACGAGACTTCGAAATCGAGCTGGAACGCGTTGGTGATTTTGGTCCGGCTGACGATCAGGTTTTCGGCAACGTTTGTGGTGTTCTGCTGGCCGGTGGCGCGTTTCAGGATCTGTCCGAGCAGCACCTTGGCCAGATCATCGCCACCGGCGCTTTCTGATTGTGCCGGCTGCGCCTGGATCAGCTTGTTTCTGAGGCCCCAGCCGGTTTCGATGAAGTAGGCACCGGCAAGCACCTCCCAGACCGGATTGACGGTGAAATTGCCGTCGTTGAAGGCATCATCAAGGGCGACGGTCTTCCACGGTTGCGCCGTACCCGAGGCCAGTGCCCGCAGATCCTTGAGGAAAACCGGGTCGGCGGCCTTGGCTTTTTCGGCGTCGTCGATCAGCGTGTTCAGCCGGGAAATGAAGTCCTGCAATTCGGCATTGCTGTTGCCGCCGGTCTTTGCCTGCGGATCGGACCAGGTTGAATAGCGCGTATCCTGCGCGCCAAGGGGAATGGGCGACGCAATCAGCAGGATGGCTGCAACGAGTAAATGGCGCATGGTGGTCTCCTCCAATGCTTGAGCGTCATGCTACCACAGCAACCCCCCTTGTGCAGCGCTGATGACTGGACAGAAACGAAAAATCATGCGAGCAACAGGGGATGACTGATCCTGCACGCATGACCCTGAAACGCCCCGACGACTGGCACGTTCATTTTCGTGATGGTGCCATGCTGGAAACCGTCGTGCCGGCAACGGCCCGGGCCTTTGGGCGGGCCATCGTCATGCCCAATCTGGTGCCACCGGTGACGGGGATAGCCGAAGCCGAAGCTTATCGTGCGCGGATTGCGGCCGCCGTGCCCGAGGGCGTGGCCTTCAAGCCGCTGATGACCGCGTACCTGACCGATCAGACCGATCCGGACGTGCTGCGCCGGGGTGCTGCGGCGGGGGTATTTTCTGCCGTCAAACTGTACCCGGCCGGTGCCACGACAAATTCGGCATCCGGCGTCACGGAAATCGCCAACGCCATGCCGGTGCTGGAAGTGATGCAGGAAATCGGTCTGCCGTTGCTGATCCACGGCGAGGTTACCGATCCCGATATCGGACATATTCGACCGCGAAGCGGTGTTTATTGACCGTATCATGACACCGCTGCTGGCGCGCCTGCCGGGCCTCAAAGGTCGTCTTCGAGCACGTGACGACAAAGAAGCCGTCGATTTCGTGGCCGCTGGTGATGCCGGTCGGCTGGCAGCAACCATCACAGCACATCATCTGGTGATCAATCGCACCGATCTTTTTCGCGGCGGTATCCGACCGCATCTTTACTGTCTGCCGATCGCCAAGCGCGAAGTGCATCGTCAGGCGCTGCGCCGTGCGGCGGCTTCGGGCGATGCCCGGTATTTTCTCGGCACCGATACGGCACCGCACGCAAGGCATCTGAAGGAAGCGGCCTGCGGCTGCGCCGGGGTCTATTCGGCATCGGTGGCGATGCCGGTCTATGCCCAGGTCTTTGAAGAGATGGGCGCGCTCGACCAGTTGGAAGCCTTCGCGTCGCTGAATGGCCCCCGGTTCTATGGGCTTGAAGCCAATGCCGACAGCATCACGCTGGTGAAGCAGCCGTGGACCGTGCCGGCCAGCATCGATGCCGGCGAGAACGGCGAGTTGATCCCGTTCATGGCCGGCGAAACCCTCAACTGGCAGCTTGAAGCCTGACACAACCCCTCACCCTCCCATGCGCGATGCGCACGGGCCCCGCCCTCTCCCCAAGGGAGAGGGGTTTCGCACCTGCATCCCCTCTCCTTGGGGAGAGGGTTAGAGTGAGGGGATGAGGAGAGACACAGCCGATTTATCCCAGGGCTTTTTTGGCGGCCTTTCCGCCACCCAGCCGCAGCCGGCGCATCAGTGAGTTGAGCATGCTGACGACGATCGGATTGCTCTGTTTCAGGACCCGGTCGAAGATTCTCTTGGGGACGACGACGCAGGTTGTCTTGGCAATTGCCCGGGCGGTGGCCATGCGTTCGGCCTGATCGACCAACGCCATCTCGCCGACAAGCTCGCCCGCGTTGACAACGGCGATGACCAGCTCGGCGGTGCCGTCGCCGACGGCGATCTCGACCTTGCCGGTTTCGATCAGAAACGCTTCGTCGCCGCTTTCGCCCTGCGCAAAGATTATCTGTCCCGGTTTGTATTCGCGCCGCTCAAGGCTGTCATCGGTCATCCGTATTCTCCTGTCCCGGAAAACCTTACGGGCAAGCATCCCGATCGACAATCATTCACGTGAGCGGCATTGACGTGGGCGGGCCTGCGGGTATGGTCGGCAGAAGACGCTTTATCAGGAGAGAGAACCCATGAGCGATACAGAATTCAAGGCACTGTTGCTGAGCGCGGATGCTGAAGGCAAGGTCTCATCAAGCTTCGAGACCCTTGGCAATGACCGCCTGCCGGAAGGTGATGTCACGGTTGCCGTCAAATACACCACCCTGAATTACAAGGACGGCATGATCCTGAACGGCATCGGCAAGCTGGTGCGGGATTATCCGCACGTGCCCGGCATCGATTTTTCCGGTGTTGTCGAACAATCGGCCCATCCCGATTACAAGCCCGGTGATGAAGTGATCCTGACCGGATGGCGCGTCGGTGAAGTGCACTGGGGCGGCTTTGCAACCAGAGCCCGGGTCAAGGGCGACTGGCTGGTGCCGCTGCCGAAGGGGCTCACGCTCGAGCAATCCATGGCCATCGGTACGGCCGGTTTCACGGCGATGCTGGCGATCATGACGCTGGAAGAACACAAGCTGACGCCGGATGCGGACAAGGAAGTGCTGGTCACCGGTGGTGCCGGCGGCGTCGGTTCGATCGCCGTCTCGGTGCTCGCGAACATCGGCTACAAGGTCGCCGCTTCGACCGGCCGCGCCGAGCAGCATGACTATCTGAAATCACTGGGCGCCACCACCATCGTTGATCGCGACGAGCTGGTGACACCGCCGAAAGGGCCGCTTGCCCGTGAACGCTGGGCCGGTGCCATCGATAACGTCGGCGGCCCGACCCTGCACCACGTGCTGGCAACGCTCGGATACTGGGGTGCCTGCGCGTCGGTCGGTAACGCAGGCTCGTTCAAGCTCGACACCACCGTATTGCCGTTCCTGCTTCAGGGCATCAATCTCTGCGGTATCGACAGCGCAACCTGCCCGAAGGACGCCGGGTCGAGGCATGGGGCCGTCTGGCCGAAACAGTTGCCGCTGAACAAGCTCGAAGCCGTCACCAACCGGGCAGGGTTTGCCGAGTTACCGGCACTGGCCGGGCAAATCCTCAAGGGTCAGGTCCGCGGCCGCATGGTGATCGACGTCAACGGCTAAACCTTAACGCATCTTAAGATATTGAAATTAAAAGAAGGCTGCTCTCCGGGTAAACAGGGGGCAGTCTTTTTTCGTGGCCAGGCCGATTTGGCACCTTTCGTGCAAATATCTCCCTGAACGATTGGATCAGGAGGCCATAATGCCCAAGCGAATACTCAGGAAAGTAATCTTTGCCGCAACTCTTGTGGCCGGGCTCAGCGCCTGTGGTGCCGTCGACAAGTACGAAAGCCAGGTTTCCGATTGGGAGCCGGTTTATTGCTATCAATCGCTGGCAGCGGTGCAATGTTACAGGCAGCCCAAGTATTCAGATCAGCTCAGGCTGGTCAATTATTACGGCCCGCACCCGAGCCGCTATGATGCGCCGCCGCCCCTGCCGGAGCCGAATTTCAAGGCGCCCGAGATGATCAATTACTGGGTCAAGGACGCTGAGCCGATCCCCCGGCCGATGGCCAAGGGCGATCTTGCCGACCGGCCATGGCTGACGGAAGAGGGACGGGCCGAACAGCAGGCGCTGCAGATGCGCTCGACCCTGCAATCGTCCGACACCGGCACCAATGCCCTGCTCAGGCGGATTGCAATTGGCAGCGATACCCCCGCCGAAAAAGCCGTTCTGCCGCAACCGGCGCTGGCGGTGGAGTAGGGATTATATAAACCGTCTACCCCGGACCTGATCCGGGGCCCATGCCTGCACCGGCACGGTCCGTTGTGCTTGAAAATGGGTCCCGGATACAGTGCGATGCCCGGTTCCGGGGTTGACGAGGGAGAGTAGGGATCAGCGCCTGACCGCCTCGGCGATTTCCAGAATCATTTTCTTGAGGATCGCCGGCGCGAACTGCTCGCGGCCCTCGGCCATGTGCGCAAAGGCGCCGCGTCCGCCGATCACGTCGTTCTGATAATGCTCGATCAGCGCCTCGCCGTTCGGGCCGGAGTTCAGGCCACCGGGCTTGTAGACCACAAGGGCATTGATGGTGATCCCGGCCAGCATCGCCAGCGCCTTGGCTTCGGGCAGTGGGCGGCCGTTCATCTGCGGCCCGTCGCCGGAAATGTCGATGATCTTGCGTCGCCCCTGATAGGCATTGGTCTCGATCAGGTTCACCGAATAGGCGATCGCCTCTGATATGGAATTGAAGCTTTCCGCCATGCGTGGTGCGGCAAGCAGGGCGTCAGCGAAGGCCTTCTGCACTACCGGGGCCGTCGATGACGGTCCAGTCGACAATGGTGTGCTGCGACCACGGCGCACCCCATTCGACAAAGGCGATGGCGATCTTCTGATGAAAGCCGCCACGGATGGCGTCAAGAATCGACGGGTGCTGGATGGCGGCGGCATAGCCTTCGCGCTGCAGCCGCAATTCGTCGTCATCGATGGACCCCGACCCGTCAGCGGCGAGTACCAGTTCAAGATCGACCGGCTCGGCCATGAGCGGGCCGGCGGCCATGACAAACAGACCCTGGGAGAGGGTGAGGGCGAGGGCAAAAAACAGCGGAGCAGGGCGCATCAGGACCTCCAAAAGCTGCATTGAAGCGATGTTAGGCGGCTTTTCATCACAGCGGAAATAACAAATCCGTCAGGCCGCGCCGGAGCCGGGTATTTCCGGCGCTTTATCCGCCCCACATACCTTGACAGGGGCGCAGGAACGCCGTAAATCCCCGGTCTCTTGGCTATGGCGGAGTAGCTCAGCTGGTTAGAGCAGCGGAATCATAATCCGCGTGTCGGGGGTTCGAGTCCCTCCTCCGCTACCAACAAAAAAGCCCGTTACCTCAATAGGTTAGCGGGCTTTTTCTTTGTGTGGAAGTGGGATGCGCTTTAATCGGCGCAATCCCTTTAAGTCACTGTAGTTATTGCCTTATCTTGTCCTGTATTTTTATGTGCTGGCCTGTCTATGCCGCAAGGATGCCGCATGGTGCCGCATGAAAGGTGGCAACTGTTCCTCTTTCGTTTATGTTTGTCCTGATTTCTTTGGGGTCAGGTTAGATAAGTCAATCTAGGGTCCCACCGGCCCGGCCCGAATATCCGGAGGGGAGGGGGCCTGACACAAAACAACATCCATATAGCCGACAGTACATTGTGTTCCACTCAAACGGAGACCTCGGATTTCAAACCCGCTCTATGAAAATATATAATAAAAATTCTGAGTCTTTTTTAGTACAAACGTAGTCCGGTTTCACGACTGATCAGAAAACAGGCTAAGTGAAGCGAGACGGGGGGCGCATGGCTTCGCTGGCGTGACTGGGGGGCTTGATAGATAAAAGGCTCTCATAACACAGGGTGCTCATAGGTAGTTTAAAGTTTTGGGAAGCATTTGTCAGTTACTTGATGTCCACGTTTTTCAACGTATGTCGAAGTGGCAAAAAACGGACATAGAACGTCCGGCACCCTCATAGCTGACACTTAACAGTCGTAGCTGGTATAGTCTGCTAATAGCTGCGAGTTTAACCACGTAAGAACCTATTACAGTCAGTCAAGCTCCTAACCTAGATGCGCTGATTATCACAATTTTGGTTCTTATTTTCAGGTCTGCGGGGCGATCAATATGCTGAATTCTGCCATCCAAGTATTTGAGCAAATCGGCCTGTTAGCACTGTTCGTTTCGGCTTTCGTATATATCCGTCACCATGCGTCTCCGTTCCAAAGCATTGTCACACAAGACATTTTTGCTGGAGTTCTGTTTGGTGTCCTGATCATCATTGCGATGCTTGATCCTATAACTATTGGAGAAGGTGCCGTTTTTGACCCGCGTGGCGGCCCAGCGATTTTATCTGGGGTTTTCGCCGGCCCTATAGGCGCGTTGGTCGCGGGAGTGATAGGGGCTGCCGTTCGGTATTTTGTTGTTGGCGGTCCTGTAGCCACGGGCGGAGCCGTAAGCTTTGCCCTTTATGCCCTATTTGGTTCTCTTATCGGGCTTTTCCTCAAAAAAAGAGCGATCAATATATCTATACCCGTTCTATTTGCGCTCGGGGTGGGCGGCGCCATCAGCGTTGTTCCTGCATTTTTCGTAAGCGTCGACGCACCGACGGCAATTGGTATCTTGCAGAAGGCTGGGCTAATTTTTGCTGCAAATAATGTCCTAAGCACTGTTATCGTTGGTGTATTCATTGTGTATGGGGGCCGTATAATTGCGCGCAGCCAGCGACTTGAAGCGGAAATCTCTGAAAACAGCAAGCTCGCTCGTATCGCCCATGAGACTAAAAATGGCGTTATAATCGCCGACCAATTTGGTGTGACAGAGTGGACTAACTATGGTTTTGAGAGAATTACGGGATATACAGCGGCAGAAGCAATTGGCAAGAAGCCCGGTGAACTTCTTCAGGGTCCTGATACCGATTTGTCTACCGTCGCACATATTTCGGAGAGACTGGCTAATGGGCAAGGCTTCGAGGTCGAGATAGTCAATTACACCAAAGATGGTAAGCGCTATTGGATTAACATTGATTGCCAGCCTTACATTGATTTCGATGGAGCCAGAAAATTCATGGCCATTGAGACGGACATTACTGATAGAAAAAATGCTGAAATAAAATCGCACGAAAGTGA
Source organism: uncultured Rhodospirillales bacterium (assembly GCA_965284225.1). Lineage (GTDB taxonomy): Bacteria > Pseudomonadota > Alphaproteobacteria > Rhodospirillales > Casp-alpha2 > UBA4479. The sequence continues at coordinate 714,678 of CBDIRN010000001.1, read as the reverse complement.
AGCAAGGCTCAGAGCGGTTCTAGACAACACCCCCATTTGTTTGAACCTAAAAGATGTGGAAGGCCGCTATATTTATATCAATAAGCCGTACGAAAAGTGGCTGGGGGTTACTTCAGATGAAATCGTTGGCAAAAAGGCGAGCGAATTTTTGGAAGGGGCAGAAGAAGTCAGCGATCTATCGAAAGCCGAGCAACGAATGCTAGCATCCGGAAAAACGTATGAAGATGAAATTCATATTGTCCGGCCCAATGGTGAGGTCTTTGATCGAATACTAATTAAGTTTCCTGTCCACGGGGACGACGGCAAAATTATCGGCCTAGGAACGGTCGCGATGGACATCACTGAGCGCAAGCAGGCTGAACAAGCACTTAAGCGGGCCATGGAAAAGGCCGAGGTTGCCAGTAAATCGAAATCTGAGTTTTTGGCTTCTATGAGCCACGAAATCCGCACGCCGATGACGGGCATTTCTGGCTTTGCCGACTTGCTTTTGGATGATGACCTTCCACCTGCTTCGCGCGAAAAAGTCGAAAAGATAAAGAGCTCCGCCTCTTCTCTGCTCACCATTATCAATGATATTTTGGACGTATCAAAACTTGAAGCCGGGAAGCTTGTGTTAGAGAAAATCAATTTCGACCCTATAAAGACGGCAAATGATGTCATTCAACTTTTTCATCAGACATGCCCTCCCGCTAAGAAGGAAAGGCTAACCATAACAAGCAAGATTACATCTGATTTTCCAACAGGTGTTTGCGCCGACCCAACTCGCTTAAGACAGGTCTTGCTCAATTTGGTAGGGAATGCCGTCAAATTTACCGATGAGGGCTCTGTCACACTTTATTGTCAGCGCGAAAAAAATAAAGACGTTCTAAAATTTCAAATTGTAGATACCGGCATTGGCGTTGACCAAGCAACGCAACAAAATCTTTTTGGCGATTTTGTTCAAGCCGATGCTTCGATAAGTCGGAATTATGAAGGCACGGGGCTCGGCTTGTCTATTTGTAAGCGGCTGGTCGAATTAATGGGAGGTGAGATTGGTATTGAGAGTGTGCCCGGAGAGGGCAGTACTTTTTGGTTTACCCTCCCATACGATGTCGTGCCTGAGGGCGTGGAAATCATCGATGAGCAAGCCATCAAGAATAGGAAATTTCAAAGCGCGCGACATCTCTCTGTATTAGTCGCAGAGGATAACGACATTAATAAAATAATTATCAAAGCTATATTAGACGGGATGGGGCATGACAGTACTTTTGCAAACAATGGCGCGGAAGCCGTTGAAGCGGTCAAAGTGGGGCACTTTGATCTTATATTAATGGATGTCCGGATGCCGGAGTTGTCTGGCCCAGATGCAACGAAGCAAGTTCGTAGGCTCTCTGGCTTTAAAGGACAAATCCCCATTATTGCTCTCACCGCTGACGTGATGCCCGAAAATCAAAAGTCATATTTCGAGGCTGGCATGAACTATTTCGTCGCCAAGCCAATCAATCAAGAAGAGCTCGCGGTGGCCATGAACAAAGCCGTGGGCGAAACTGTAAATATGATTGTTGAAGACGCCACAGCTTCAGCAAAAACGTCTTTCGACTTGGACGAGGTAAAGTCCCGTCTGGGTCTTCCTGACGACGTAATCATTACGTTGCTCAAAAAGTTTTCCGTCGATTATCAAGACGTTGCTGAGCGAATTAAGCACATGGCGGACGAGAAGGACTTTGAGGGGGTGCGGGAGCTCGCGCATAGCCTTAAGGGGGTTGCCGGATCGCTTGGCATGCCTGAAATATGTGAGCAGGCTTCTAAGATCGAGCAGGGTGCAAAATCAAAAAAACTGAACTCGGCTCAAGAAAATATTTCGAAACTCGCTTCCGCAATCAGCGAAGCAGTCACGGCAATAGAAGGCCAAGTAAATAATTTGTGATGTCCGTTTCGGGTCAAAAGTGAGCATTATCGGAGCATCATTTCTACTTCCGCTCAGGTCCCTGTAGGCGGACATTCAAGGTGCACCAGCCTCATCTGCCCATGGCATCTTCATTAGCATCAGGCGGTTCAATTCGGGGGCCAGTCTCCTCCACTTCTTCGGCACCGTGCTCCACACCATGGAACCACCACGCGCTGTCAGAGAAGCGAGCAACCTCCCAAGGTTCATCTGCCTCAGATTTTACCCAATAAAATCCATCTTCCATACTGCCCGTCGCTCCACATAGTCTATTGTCCTGCCCCCCTATAACTGAGCCACGTATGGTATGAAAATCTCAGTTAACAGGGAGGATTTGATGACCCGGAAGCGTTTTTCAGAAGAAGATATCTTGAATATTTTGCGCCAGGTAGAGATGGATCTGGCCGGCGGAAAGACGGTTGAAACAGCGATACGAACAGCTGGCGTAAGCGATGCAACGTATTACAAATGGCGCAAGATGTATGGTGGCGTGGGTAAGGCTAAACTCCATGAGTTCAAGGAGATGGAGAAAGAGAATGCTCGATTGAAACGTATTGTCGCCGATCTTGAGTTGGACAAGCTGATCCTTAAGGAAAGCCTTGATTATTTAAAGCCCAAGGCCTGACGATTGCCGATCTGCGCCAGGCCGTTATTTATGTCCGTCAGAAACTGAATACATCTGAGCGACGAACCTGCAAAACGATCGGTCTGGCACGTAGTACGCAGCGCTATACCAACATCAATGAACATGATGATGACGAGGAACTGCGTCTGGCGATGATCAGGCTGGCCAAACAGTATGGCCGATATGGATATCGCAAGATTGCCCAGCTCCTTTGTATTGAAGGTTGGACGGCTAATCACAAGAAGATAGAACGTCTGTGGCGGGAAGAAGGGCTGCAACTGCCGCATCGCCATAAGAAGCGGAAACGGCTGTATCATAAGGACAGTTCTGTCATCCGGCTTCGTCCTCAGCATCCCGGGCACGTCTGGAGCATCGACTTTGTTCACGACAAGCTGAGCAACGGCCGCAGTTATAAGATGCTGACGGTTCTCGATGAATATACCCGTGAGGCTCTGTGTGTGGCCGCAAAATCGAGAATGGGACATGCCGAGGTTCTGGAAGCTCTTTATCCGCTGTTCCTGAAACACGGAAAGCCTGAGTATCTACGTTCTGATAACGGCAGTGAGTTCATCGCCCGTGATCTGCAGGCGTGGCTCAAGAAGGTCGGTATCAAGCCGATCCAGATCTATCCCGGCAGCCCGTGGGAGAATGGCTACAACGAACGCTTCAATGGAACTCTTCGCAATGAGATATTAAACGCCGAGTGGTTCTCAAATGTTAAACAGGCACAGATCGTCATCAACAGATGGCTCAGGCAGTACAATCATATACGACCGCATCAGGCTCTAAACATGAGGCCGCCGGTGCCAGAAACCTTATCTCAAAGTGGTACATAGAAAGGGGGCTAGACAAGAGGTGATCGGGCAAGACGTGAGTGTTCTTATCCCCAAAAATGAGCGTGAACAGCATAAGCGTTACATAAGGAACGCGCCAGCTTATGAGTCAAAGGTCATTAACCGCTCTAGAGGATTAATGGCCCTAAGAAGCGATGGTTCAACATTTCCTATGGAACTGAATATTGCCCCCTTCAGGGTTGGGGATGAAGTCAAGTACGTAGGCATTATACGAGACATCAGCGCAAAGCAAGCTGCTGAGAAAAATCTAATCGAAGCCATAAATACAGCGGAAGCCGCAAACCAATCAAAATCACAGTTTATTGCGAATGTCAGCCATGAGATGAGGACGCCGTTGAATGCAGTTATTGGTTTTTCTGACATGATTGCCTCCCAAGCCTTCGGCGAAGTTGGGCACCCCAAGTACCTCGAATATGCCAAGGATATTCGTAACTCTGGAAAGCATTTAATGTCGGTTATCGGGGATGTCCTCGACATTTCTGCAATCGAAAAAGGACAGCTGGTTTTGCAGCCAGAGAAGGTTGCATTAAAAGTGATCGTATTGGAATGCATTAAACTTCTTACGCGGCTCACAGACGAGGGAGGCGTGAAAATTGAGATAGTTGATACTGAGTTTGATGACGAGTTATACGCCGATCCAGTCCGCCTGCTTCAGGTGATGATCAATATCATCGGCAACGCTGTAAAGTTCACCCAAAGGGGAGGACATGTGCAAATCGTCATGTCAGAGATTGGGACTGGAAATCTGCAAATAGCGGTTACCGATAACGGTCCGGGGATTCCAAATGACAAACTTGATGCGGTCTTACGTCCATTTGAACGCATGCAGAGCCACATTAAGTCGCAGGTTGAGGGCTCTGGCCTTGGTCTTCCTATTGCGAAATACCTCATTGAACTTCACGGCGGAGCCTTAACCTTCAACAGCGAGGTCGGGGTGGGAAGCGTCGTAACGATAATTCTGCCTCGGTCTCAAAGGTCTGCTTAGGGTCATTGCAGACGCCTACGATCTAACTGGCAAATGTCTGCTTTCTGGGGTGAAGAAGCCAATTAGTTAAGCAAGAAAATCGCGAAATTCAAATAGGAAGCGAAGGAAACCCATAGAAGATAAGGAAACATTAGCCAGCCAGCAAAGCGATCAACGCACCAGAATATCACTAGCGTGGCGAGGATACTTACCCATAAAAAGACAATTTCAATTGCTGCAAAACCCGGTGACTTAGCGCCGAAAAAAATAAACGACCAGACCAGGTTTAGAGTTAATTGAACGGCAAAAGTCGCCAAGGCGATGCGACGTAAAGTATTTGCTGATCTCATCCAGACCCGCCAGCCGGCTATGGCCATCATCACATACAAAGTGATCCATGTTGGAGCGAACAACCAATCCGGCGGGTTCAGCGGTGGCTTAGCGAGCGTTTGATACCAATCGTTTACGCTGGTTTGAGTAACCCAGCCACCAACTGCGGACACCCCAAGGCACACTAGAAAAAAGAAGACGAGACTAAATGTATTTTTCATTTTAGCAGACCTATGAATTTATTAACCGGATTTTTGATACTGCTACGTAAGCACTGAACTCACGCCCAATGCCTAATATGCCGATCCGCCTAAGACACCGCGGGTTAAACAGTACTTCGGTCTTATGAGGCATAAATTCATCAAAAGGTATCCTAACTGTCGTCCATGACGACGGGGCCAGAAATGATGCCCTGAATGACTGCCAAGGCCGTGCAAGGTCAGACGTGCGGAGGCGAAGGTCGTAAGACTCTTCGTTACCGAAGACTTCTATCTCAATACCTTTAAATCCTGACGCGTCGAAATCGCTGCAGTCATCATTGACGTCGAACGCCATCTGTACAAAACCGCCGTTATTTTCCAGAGACACGTCACCGGTAAGGTGGGTAGCCTCTCGACCAGCAATCGTTACTGAGCGAATAGTCCCCAGAGACACGCCGCCCATTACTGCATCGGAAACGAATTTCCAGTTTGTAGTTAGTTCTAACGTCATAAAAGTGAATATGCCCGAATTTGATAGCCAAAGAAAAACCCCAGCGATGGAAGCGCCGGGGCGAGTTTAACAGGGGATGTTCAATGGGGGCATTGAACCACTTAGTTATACCTTATTTACGGCAGGATTATTTGGCTGGATCACCATTCGCCAATAAAATATTTCGAAGTCTGTAATGGGTCGATTCTGTTGAAAAACTCGAATGTGAATACTTGGAGATGGATTTCGGCAAGAATGTTTTCTAAGTCAGACTTATTTTATATGAAACTTACAAACAGCACGCTCATATTAGTGGGTTATTGCGAACAAATGTAGTGTGCGGAGTTTTTCAACAAAATCGACCCAATGCGGACGTGATTGTGTTGCCATGCTCTGGTAGCCTGTTGCTTGCCGTTTTAAAAAATACGTTCTGGATAATACGCCGTAGTGTTCCGAAATAATTATGAACTGAAAAATGACCGCGTTCGACTTCTCATACATAGACTCATTACCAACAGAGCGCGTCGGATTGGCGCGCATGACGATTTCACCTGTGCTGGAAACCAAATCCAGGCCTGCAATTGTATTCGTTCATGGCAACATGCAAGGCGCCTGGGTTTACTCGAATTGGTTAAAAGTGGCCCATGAAGCCGGCATCGCGGCCACAGCGGTTGACGTCCGTGGGCATGGCGGCCTGCCAAATGAAGACCTGTTGACCGCAGGCCTCAGCGATTATGGTGATGACGTCGCCAACGTCGCGCAATCGTTTAAATATCCACCTGTACTCGCCGGGCATAGCATGGGTGGCGTGATGGTTGGGGTTGGCGCGTCTCGGACGGACGTGTCCGGTCTGATCTTACTGACCCCGTCACCGCCGGCGAACCTGCCGGGCGCTCAAGCTGTGCCGCCTGTCGATGAAACACGCCCTCTGCAACCCGCCGACGAAAAGACTGTTCGCGAAAAATATTTACCTAATCATACGGGACTGGATATTTCCGCAATGCTGGAGCGACAGTGTCCGGAGAGCTCAGTAGCGATTAACGACCGTTATAAGCTCCGTGTTGCAGTGAATGTCGAAAAAATAAACTGTCCGGCACTTTGTATCGCCGCTGGGCGCGACTGGCCAATTACGCATCCACCGGGACAGGATGCTGCCGTTGGTGATTTCTACAAGGCAGAGAACATCAATCTTCCAGAGGCGGCTCACAACCTTATGATCGATGTCGACTGGCGACCGGGCATTGATGTCATAATTGAGTGGTACAACAGAGTTATTGCCGACAAAATCAGGTAGGTTCATCCTCGCCGGATATTGCCTTTTGTAACCGAATTTCAGCGGTGATGCCGGATGGGCTCCGCAATTAATCTACGAGGAGGTAAAGGGCATCGTCTCTCGAAAAGACGACCTAGCATCGACCGCATCGAACCATTCCGCCAATGCAAGACGCCCGGTTCGAAAATCAATATCTAAAACACCTTTGCGGAACTCAAGCCATGCAACGGCACAAGCAAGAGAAATCTGCCCAAGGTCTATTTTTTCGGGATCAAATGAGCCTGCAATTTTTTCAAGCTCGTCCAGGCCTTTGTTTACTTTTCCGCGTTGGCGATCTTCCCAGTAATTCCAATGAAGTTCTTTGGGCCGGCGGACAAGCTCGCTGTAAACCAGGATCATTGCTTCCATCATGCCGTCGGCCATACTGTCCAAGGTGAGGCAGGCCATACGGGCTTCAAGGTCGTCAAAACCCGGAATGACTCTGCCGCCGCCGGCAAGTGCGTCGAGATACTCACAAATCACCCGACTGTCATGGATCAGATGCCCCTGATCCGTGACGAGGGCCGGGATCTTTCCCAGCGGATTAATATTGACGAAAGCCGTATCCGCTTCCCATGGGAATGTGTTTTCAAGGTCGATGCGATCTGAAAGACCGAGTTCGATTGCGGTCACCTGAACCTTTCGAACATAGGGCGACGTAGTGCCGTAGTATAGCTTCATCAGTTGCCTGCCAAATTTGTGAATGCCGCCGTAGATATCATCTCATACCTGAAGTCAACATTATGCTTCATTTTCCACTTCTGGATACAGGCAGACATGTTCGTCGCTCTTTTTAGGGGCTGCTTTTAGAGGGAAAGCGGGCGATGCTGGCACGCAGCCCCACGGATTTCGAATTTTAGGGGCGAGGTCGAAGCCGGTTCGACCGGTTCAGGGGTACTGTGTTGTAAAATATAGAGAAAAATTTTGGCCTAGTTCGTTTCGAATGCCGGAATTTCGAAATAGGTTCAAATTTTAGAGTTGGGGGTGACAACCAACCCGAAAATGCTTTCAGAATCTTCAGCTTAGAGGCCAAGGCATAAGCTCTCTTTTGTAATCATAATCCGCGTGTCGGGGGTTCGAGTCCCTCCTCCGCTACCAAAATCCAAATCTGTTGGAAATCAACGGGTTCACGAGGCGGCCTCAGTGCCGCCTCTACTGTTTGTGCTGCCGGTCTATTTGCTTTCTGCAATAATTCTGCGGGCATTGTCGGCTTTGACGACGCAATTCTGAAACTCGTCGAACTGTTGTTGGGCGCGTGCCGCTGCGATCAGCGTTGCCGCACGGGCCCAGTCGATGGATTTGCCAACACTGTTCGCCTTTGCCTGGCTGAGTTCACTTTCGGCGGCATTCAGGCGGGACTCGCAAAGCGGACCGAGCCCCCGGTCACCTGCATCCGCGCAACCCTGCAGCAGGAACGCGCCTATACCTGTAACCAACATAACTTTTGCTAGTCGCATAATCTCAGCCTCATATCATCCGGTTGTTTATGATGACCAATTATTATTGGGTCATCCCCCCCAGGCCGCCTTTTGGGACTTGTAAGGGCATAAGGTCTCGAAAGCACATCATGACGGTAAGGCGACGGGATGCAAGCTCAGGCCGCTATAATGTTTGCCATGCGGCCGGCGGCGTAGGGAAGGGGGCACCGGAGCACAGGCTCTGGTGGCCTTTAGCTTCTGCTTTCATTTTAAAACCAGACCTTAGGATTTTTGGCTATCTTCATCCGCTTGCAGATTATGAGCAGACACAGTGTTTCGACCCCTGGCTGGAGGTTAGCTGCATCGATCGCCGTGATCTACATCACTGACAAAACCTGACCTTATCCCTCATTTATCATTATAGTGGAGCATGGCGTCTATCTGAATCCGTCAGCGCATGACCTCGAAATCAAATAAGAGCGAGCTACTCTGAATGGCAAAATTTGAGGCTGTAATCTACAATGCGGAAGTCCGCAAAAAAGTGGCTGAGGGTGATCGCCACAAGCACTACGCCGACGACTGGGCGGACATGCATTATATCGAAATTGAAGCGAACACCGAAGAACATGCCCGCACCAAGGTCGAGGTTAAGCACCCAAGGGGTCAAGGCTTCGTACTGGATTCAATTCATCCACTCGATTAAGAGGCCAGTCTGTTCCGGTTTCCTCATCGTTACCGCAGGGATCGCACTACGCTTAATTGACCCCGAGAGGCAATCCCATTTCCGGCAACGGGACGATTGTATAACCGGCATTGACCAATGCTTTGTTGATGGCTTTGGCGACCGGTACGGCTGTTGGTTCGTCGCCATGGATGCAAATACTGTCAACCGCGACATCGATTGTTTTGCCGGAAACGGAAATGACCTGGCCTTCCACGACCGCGCGCAGGATATGCTCTGCAGCCTGGGCAGGGTCCTTGATCATGGCGCGCTCAAACTTTCGGGAAATGATATTGCCGTCGTCGTCGTAATTCCGGTCAGCATAAAATTCTCGAGCGACGACCAAACCCAGTTCCAGGCCGGCGCGATGCATGGCAGAGCCGAAGTTCGCAACATAGATCAGGTTCTTGTCTGCAGCCTGAATACCGCGTCCGATGGCCATCGCATATTCACGATCCTCGATCGCCATATTGTTCAAGGCCCCGTGCGGCTTGACGTGGGTTACCTTGACGCCACGGCCATTGGCGATCCCCTGCAAGGCACCGATCTGATAGGCGACCAGGTTTTCCAGATCGACTGGTCTCATATCGATCCTGCGACGGCCAAATCCCCAGCGGTCATCAAAACCCGGGTGCGCACCGATGGATGCGCCTGTTCTGACGGCGATATCAATCGTCTTTGCCATCACCGTCGGATCACCGGCATGCATCCCGCAGGCAATGCTTGCCGATCCGATTAGCCCGATCAGTTCTTCATCATTGCCGATTGTGTAGCGGCCATAACTTTCACCGACATCAGCATTTATATTTACTTTCATTGATCTCTCTTTTTCTGACCCCCCGCGCGATGTGCAGGTGTTTTCTTAATCACGGTCCATTTTTTTGTGGCCGGTACTGGATGTCCGGGATTGCGGAAAACAGCACTGCAGCATCAGCAATACCCTAATAAAGCAGACCTTCTTACGACGAGTCTGTCCAATGCATATTTACATTCATTCCAAATGCTAATAATGCATATAGATGCTTGAACTCAGGGAACTCCGCAATTTTGTCGCCGTTGCCGAACGCCTCAACGTCTCACAGGCTGCAGAAGTCATTAATCTGAGCCAGCCGGCCCTGTCCCGGCAAATTCAGGGGCTGGAACGGAAACTCGGCGTTGCCCTGTTCGAACGGGTCGGCAAGCGGCTCATTCTGACAGCTGAAGGCGATGACTTGCTGATGCATGCGGCCGTGTTACTTGATCAGGCGCAAAATTTAACCAATCGGGCCTATGGACTGCAGCAAGGCCATGTCGGTCTGTTGCGGGTCGGCGCATCGCCGCAGACGATTGCCTGGCTGCTGTCCCCTGTCATGGCGGAATTCAGCAGACTGCACCCGAATGTCGAGTTGATATTCAGTGAAGGCCACAATGACGCCTTGATCGACATGGTCGATAATGGCGGTATTCACATCGCCGTTGCATCACCGGCACCGAACCACAATCTCGTGAGCCGGGAGCTGTTTCAGGCCAAGCTGCTGGCCTTGATGCCGCCCGGTCATCGACTGATCGGCAGCAAATCCCTGAGCATCGATCAAATCGCTGATGAGCGCTTTATCGTGCTGCGGCGCGGCTTCCTGACCCGCCATATGTTTGAGAATGCTTGTGCCGAGGCTAGCCTCAGGCCCCGCATCCTGCTTGAAAGCGACAGCACCCACACAGTTATTTCATTGGCTCAGGATGGACACGGTGTCGCGATCCTTTCATCGTCAGCACAGAATACGCGCTACCTGGACAAGGCCATCTCCCTGACATCAGGGCACCGGGAAATTATGCAACCCGTCTCGGCGTTGTGGAATCCGAACCGTTATCGTCCGGCCAGCCTTATGGCGCTGGTTGAATTGCTGGAAAAACACGCTCAAGCCATACGCTAGGCAACGGCTTTATTTCATCACATCGTCAAGCGACGCATTTTCCTTTCGCATGAAGACGACAACAGCGCCCAGGGCCAGCATCAGAAAAACAATCGCGATCGGGTGATTGATGACTTCGTCCAGATGCCCTTTTGAAACAATTATCGACTGGCGCAACGACAACTCGAACAGTGGTCCGACGACGAAGCCGATCAGGAACGTGACGATTGAATAGCCAAACCGTTGCATGATGTAGCCAAGAATCCCGAGCGCGACCATTGCGTACACTGAAAATAAAGAATGGCTTTCAAGATACACTCCGACAACACACAGAACGATCACATTGGGCACAATCAGGATCACCGGGATCTGGCCAATTTTAGCAAAAAAGTGCAATCCGGCGTGACCGACAATGAGCATGCACAGACTGGCGATGATCATTGAAACATAGATGCCGTACATCAGCCGCGGATACTGATCGAAAATCAGTGGCCCCGGTATAACGCCATGCATCATGAATGCCGAAACAAGAATTGCCGCAGACACGCTCCCCGGCAGGCCTATGGCGAACAAGGGGATCAGGCTGGCCGGAAGCACCGCATTATCTGCGGCTTCAGTTGCAGCGACGCCCTTGATTTCCCCTTGCCCGAACTTGTCGCCGCGGTGCTGGCTGTTTTTTGGCAGCACGCATAAAGCCAGAAACGCGCCTATGGTCGGCCCCAGACCCGGAATGATCCCGGCAATGATCCCGACGAAAGTCGAGCGGATTGCCGTTGGCGTGATCCGCTTGATATCGCCCCATGTCAGAAGCGATTTCTTGTCTTCCGGTGGCACGCTGACGATGCCGGCTTTCTTGTCCCCCAGACCCACCATTCGCCCTGCACCAGCATCTCGGTAAAGGCCAGCATCCCGACCGTCGTCGCAATCAGCGGCACCCCGTCAAATAGTTCGATCAAACCGAATGTCATGCGCGGTGTCGCACTTTCAGGATCAAGGCCGACCGTCGCCAGGAAGATGCCGAAAATGCCGGATATCAACCCTTTGGTCATCGACTTGCCGGAAAGGGCTGCAATAAATGTCAGCGCAAATATCATCACGGATGTCATTTCCAGCGGGCCCATCTTCAACGCAAAGCTCGCCAGCGGTTTTGCCAGAGCAATCAGAACCAGAGTTGAAATAATGTCGCCGAAAACCGATGCATACAGTGCCGTCTTGAGGGCCTTCGTCGCCTGTCCTGCCTGCGCCATAGGGTAGCCGTCAAAACACGTTGCCGCTGAACTCGGCTCTCCGGGGGTGTTGAGCATGATCGCCCCGGTCGCACCACCAGCGGCACTGGCCTTGGTGACCCCGATCAAAAAGGCGATCGCCGATATTGGTGAGAGTGAATAGGTGATAGGCACGGCAATCGCCAGTGCCGCCGGGCGGCTTAGCCCGGGAAGAACGCCAACAATATACCCCAGCAAGATGCCGCAAAATACGGCGAATATCGCGGCTGGAGAAAACGCATCCGTGAAACCGAGCAGGATATTTTCCACGTCAAATTCCCAGCTGGTTCACAATGAAAAGGAACAGCGCAACACCCGCAGCGCCTGCCGCCAGTCGCAAGGGTCGGCGTTCATGCAATGAAAGCGAGACCAGAATGACGAGGATCACACCACCTACTTCCCAGTTGATATAGCGGATCGCCAGAATGCCGATCATCGTTGATGCGACAAGAAATACGGCTGTCAGTATTGAAGGCCCGGTCGTCTGTTCAACGGCTGTTCTCTTGATCAGTTGATGTAAAAAGTTTGCACTGGCCAGTATGCCGATGGCAGCAGCACAAACCGTCGGCACAAGTCCCGGGGACAAACCGATCTCGTCGCCAGACATTGTCTCTGCAGGGATAATGACGAATATCGTGATCAGACTAAGCGCAGCCAGGATGGCAAATTCGATCCCGGCCCGCAGAGGAAATGGCGGACGCTCATCGCGCCCGCCAGCTTCAGGAAGCGTATTCATTTCTTTAGTTTGATGAGAGTGCTGCTTTGAACTGTTTGCTCTGCTCATGGATTGCACTTTCGATATCACTGCCGACCAGCGTGACACTCCCCATGTTTCTTTTCGCAAGCACGTCCAGCAATTTTTGATCCTTGGCCGCTACGTTGAAGGCGGCGACCAGTTTGGCTTTTGCGGCTGCAGGAATGCCCTTCGGTGTTAAGAACAAAATCATATTGACGCTGGAAGCATCATATCCAAGTTCACGCAGCGTTGGCACATCCTCGAAGCCGCCGATACGCTTGTCGCCCAAACCGGCCAGGACGCTCAATTTCCCAGCCTTCGCCTGAGCATAGTAGGTGCCGGAACTATAAGCAAAATCGACATGCCCGCCCAGTGTCTGCGCAACTGCTTCGGCACCACCCTTCGTTGGAACGGGGCTGATTTTTACACCTTCTTTCTTGGCAATTGCGGCGAGCACAACGCGGTCAATCGATGTCGTCGACGCATATGTTAAGCCGCCGCTCTTTTTCGCCTCGGCAATGGTATCGGCGAACGTTTTCCAACCGCGGCTTGGCAATGCGACCAGCGCTTCCGGGAACACCCCGAAGGCAGCAATGTATTCAAAATCATCGACACTGAAGCCAATATCCTTGGCATGCGGATCAAACGTCAGGGTCGTCGATGTGGTGGCGACAATGGTGTAGCCGTCCGCAGCTTCGGATTTCAACGCCGTAACGGCCAGCCCGCCGCCTGCGCCTGGGCGGTTCTGGATGACAATCGGTTGTCCCAATGAATCGCTGAGCGCAGCAGCAGCTGCGCGTGATATGGTGTCGACACCGCCGCCTGCGCCAAAGCCGACAACGACATTAACCGGTTTATCAGGAAATTCAGCCTTGGCGGTTGCCCCGAATGCGACAAGCCCTAAGGCGATGGTCGCGCTAATGACGCTATTTCGCATGCACTTCATAATATCTCTCCTCGACCTGTTTGGTCCATCAGTGTGATTTTTTTAAAGGCTTGGGAAAATGCCGCCTTTCACTCATTGAATGAGAGCATTCCTGCCTTATGCCGTCCAATGCATTCTAAAATTAGTTTTATATGCTTTAACTGCATATAGTTGTTTGAAGATGATGCTGGTACTGCGAAACCTGCACGTGCCCCCGGCATCTGCTTCCGGTTGGCCCCGCGAGCAGCGATGAGATGATCCGCTTTTGAACATGCGCCAGGGTTATAAGTCGCCAAGCTGCATATCTAGGGCTGATCTGAGAAAACGTCATGCAGATCATCAACGGACGATCCCTTGCCAACCCTTCTTCGTCGGCTTTTGAGCCGGAGCCACCATTATGCCACCATTATGAATGTGTGGTCTGCGCTCTGATGGCCGCAACGGCCTTGTCGGTCGCGGATGCGAGTAAAGCGATTTTCTCTGGTATCGAAGCCACGTTCCGGGCCTTTGCCGCTGCTTCAATTTGCGAAGCCTGCTCACTTATTTCAGGCATGCCAAGCGAACCAGAAACCCCTTTCAGGGTGTGTGCAAGCTCGCTTGCCGCATCCAGATCATTCTTGTCGACGCGTTCTTTGATGCGGGATGCAATATCCTGATAATCGGACGCGAATGTGGCAACAGGGGCATGATAACCTCGTCAGGCAGGCCCAGCCAGTGGCTTTGATTTCATCCAGGTTAAAAGATGACTCGCCTGAGATTTCTTGTTCTTCATCGCCGTCGACCATATTCACGGTCTCGCCGACCGCTTTGTTGATGGCAAGGGCAAGTTCCTCCTGATTGATCGGTTTTGCGACACAATCATTCATGCCGGCATCAAAATACGACTGACGGTTATCGGACATGAGGTCTGCCGTTAGCGCGACAATGGGGATTTTCCCCTTGTAGTCCGGCAGCAATCGGATTTGTCTGGTGGCATCCGGACCGGACATCTCAGGCATCCGGATATCCATCAAGATGAGGTCGTAATCCTGTTGCTTAACGGCGACAACGGCTTCTGCACCGTTATTGGCAAAGGTGCTCTTGTGGCCCATTCGATCAAGCAGGGCCTTGATGATGGTCTGGTTTATTTCATTATCCTCGGCGACGAGAATGGAGAGTTCTCGGGCGCTCCGGAATTTCCTTGGTTTAATGGATTGCTGATCAAAGATTATTGTGCCCTCAGGCAGTGGATCGTACGGCAGGTTAAACCAGAATGTGCTGCCTTTGCCCGGGGTGCTCTCAATACCGATTTCGCCCCCCATCAATTCAACCAGTCGCTTGCAGATGGATAGACCGAGGCCGGTGCCCTGATATTTCCGGCTGATCGAAGCATCTGCCTGAACGAAATCCCCAAACAGCCGTGCCTGGGTTTCCTGATCAATGCCGATGCCGGTGTCCACGATCTGAAATTTCAGGACATCACGATCAATCTCCTTATCGCACCGGATTGTAACAGAACCTGAGTCCGTAAACTTAACGGCGTTGCCGACAAGATTAATAAGGACCTGGCGGAATCTTGTCGGGTCTGCGGCGATGCTCTGTGGAAAATCTGGCGTAAACTCGGAAGAAATAATCAGGGTGTCTTTTTTCGCAGGCGGGCAAGTTTGATGGAAAAGTTGTATCACATCATTAACGATACCGGACGGATCAAAGTTGATTTTTTCGATTTCCAGCTTGACGGAATCAAGCTTTGAAAGGTCGAGAATGTCATTGATAATTGTCAGGAGCGAGGCGGCGGCGTCTTTTATCTTCTGGACCTTTTCTTGCGAATTGGACGGTAGATTATCGTCCATCAACAAGTCGGAGAATCCCAGGATTCCCGTCATCGGCGTCCGTATTTCATGGCTCATGGAGGCTAAAAATTCTGACTTGGTATTGTTCGCAATTTCTGCTTCCGCCATCGCGTATTCAAGGGCGTCCTGGTTTTCCTTATCGGCGGTGATGTTTGTTCTGACGGCGATGTACTGGGTCGGTTTTCCCTGACTGTTCAAGAACGGCACGATCGTTGATGCGACCCAGTAATAACCGCCGCCCTTTACTTTATTTTTGATCTCCCCATGCCAAACTTTCCCATTTGAAATGGTACGCCACATTTCAGTGTAAAAATATTCCGAATGATAGTCGGATTTAATAATGCGATGGTTGCTGCCCAGCAATTCATCTCGTGAATAGCCGGATACCTGGCAAAATTGATCATTCACATAGGTGATGGTTCCATTGACATCTGTGGCACTCACGATTGCATGCTCGTCCATCGCGAACTTCTGGTTGTTGAGTTCAGCCACAATACCCTGACGGTCTGCGAGCAGCCTGCCGGCGAACACGAGGGAGAGAACGATAATCGCACCTCCGATGAGTAATTCCATTACGAGGAAAGCCTGATGGTCACCGCGCGTCGGCCACCCATTTTTCGGGATCGCATACAGTTTCCATTCACCATAGGGCAGGCTGACCGTCGCGATGACTGGCTCTCTCTCGGCAATCTTCTCGTCACCAAAAAAGAATGCGCCTGAAGACCCCGTGCCGTCCTTGCCCTGGATGGCAATATCGAGCGTTTTCTCCGCGTCGAATAACCCGCTGTCAGCATATAGTTTCTGAATGTCGATGACGGTCGAGATTAACCCCCAGAAAGCACCGGCCCTTTCCCCTTCGGCAATGAATACAGGAAGACGGGCAATAAACGCCTGTCCGCCCTGAACCAGATCCAGCGGTCCGGCCATGATAATTTCCCGCTGTTCTTTTGCGAGTAACGCTGCTTTGCGTTGATTTTCGGTCTTATTAAAATCAAGGCCGAGCGCACCCTCATTGCCCTCCAGAGGATACATGAGGCTGATCACCAGGTCTGGGGCTGCGCCAATATTCCGGAGTTGCTGCCGCCCCTGAAACAGCTGTTTGGCGATAGCCGCATAGCGTGTTTGATCCATATCCGGTTCGGTCGCGATGGCGGCCGCCAGTCCACGGACCAGATTTGCATTGTTGTAGATGTTGCCCTCAAGGGCAGCTCTGAGTTGATTCAGTTCGCCGGAAACCTCGAGGCGCTTTCCTTCATCATTACGTCAAGATCGAGAATTAATCGACTGCATAGCAGGACAATTGTTAAAACCGAAACGGTAAATGCTATGCTATAAGGGAACCATGGGCGTAACAGCCAGCTTTGGAAACTCATTGCAGATACCCTTTTCCCGCCCAAGTGACAGGACTATTCTAGTCAAGATGCAATAGAAATCGCAGTGATGGTCTTACTATAGGACTAAAATTTCACCCTTCGCCAACAGTGATATCCATCATCCCCGTTAGGATAGACAGAAGATACGATCTAGCGGGCGATGAAGTCATTGAGCAGATAGAGCAATTTTGGGGCTTTTGGCTTTATCCTCATCCTCGGAATTTCGAAGTTGCTGAGCGAAAGCACCCTGGGTCAATATAAGTCGAGGAACATTCAAATGACGGCATCAATGTGTAAGGAACGTATTCAATGACAGTATCGGCAATAATCATAGATGATGAGGCATTGATGCGGCAGATCATGGTCGCCGGCCTCGCGCAACTTGATGTTGCCGTTATCGGCGAGGCGGATAATGGACGTGCAGGGGTGGATCTTGCCATTGAATTAGAACCTGATCTTATTCTTCTCGACATAATCATGCCTGAACTCAACGGTTTTCTGGCACTCGAAGAGATCATCGGGCGCGTCCACGACCCTTATGTTGTGATGATGACCGCGATCGAGGACGAGGAAGTGATCAGGAACTGCAGGCTTGCAGGTGCACAGGATTATATCCTGAAATCGGACCCGTTGACCGAGACTGTCAAGCACTTGACCCGACACGTGGATTTTCTCAAGTCCCGCAAGTAGCGCTCTATCAGGTTTAGGCTACCTGGAAGGATCCGCCGACTTCTGGCGAACTGCGGCCGCCTCCAAGCCACACGAAGTTTGTCCGCTCAACCCGACAAGACACAATTCAAAAAGGCTATATTCAATGCAATCTTTCAAGTTGACCCCCAAGCCTCACGGCGATTTCCGCCTGGAAATCGACGAGATCAAGAAACGATGTACGCTTGAGAAGCATGGATACCGCCATAACAAGATCGTTTATGGGTTTTGTGACAAATTGCCCGATCTGGCCCAGCTGCAGTCCCGGGGGGTGAATATTGAAGCGATCAGCTTTGATAAAGCCCGTCTGAGCCTCGCCTATAATCTGGTCGAACGCGGCCGTGCAAAATCAAAGCTCGACCATCTGCAGCACGATCAGCTGGAGAATGGTGCGAAGAATGAGCAGGAAGTTGCGGCCCAACAGCAGAAGTTGACGGACCTGAACGATACGATTCAATCCGCCAAGGAAGCCTTGGGCATTTCCGGCACGCTCATAACATTAAAGTTCTAGCTCAAGGCGCTTTCAATGCCTCACCCTGTTATTCAGTCGGAGCCACAATGAAACTGATTGCCCTAAACCTGCCCCGGGATCTCGACCAGCAAAGCCTGGAAAAATTATTCAAGGCCCATGGCGCCGTGACGGCCTGCACACTCGTCTTTGATGAGCAGAGCGGCGCCTCAAAAGGGTTCGGCTTTGTCGAGATGGAAAGCGAGGAAGAAGCGTTGCTTGCCGTTAAAAAATTACACGGCACCAAGGTGAAGCAGAATAAAATCCGCGTGAAGCCCGCACAGTAATCGGACTGTTTTGCAAATGTAACAGCCGTGCGGTCGGTGACTGCACCCTGCAAACCTCTTTCTTTATAGCCGACAGATAAGTTGCTATGCTCGCACGCTTGCGGGGGAGGGGGAGCCCGTTCATGCACCAATGCCTGTTATCGGAAACGGTCCCCCGTGAGACGACGCCATGACCGTTGCCCAGGCCACGAATGTTAAGCCCATAGAAGGCCCCAGTGCCTGGATCGGCGATGACATGGCCGCAGATCAGCGCTGGACATTTCCACTCGCTGCGGACGAGCTTGCCGAGATTGATGCGGCGCTCGCGCGTGTTCGGGAAAAGTCTATCCACTGGGAAGCCCTTGTCCGCGCCGATTTCCCGCTGCCCAGGCTCCAGCCCAAACTTGATGCACTGGCGGGTGAGCTGGAATCCGGACGCGGCATCGCCCGTTTGACCGGTCTGCCGGTCGCGCGCTATTTGGAAGACGATCTGCGGCTGATCTGGATGGGGATCGGCTGCGCGCTGGGCCAGCCCCTGCATCAGGATTTCCGGGGCCAGTTGATGCGCGATATCCGCGATACGGGCCGCGATGTCGATGCTGAATACGGCCATCAGATGCGGGACAAAAGCGGTCAGGCGTTTGTGTCTTCCAAGGCGCGCACCCTGTCGAACGGGCCGTTGCGGTTCCACAACGACCGCTGTGATGTGGTTGCCCTGTTTTGCATTCGCGCCGCCAGGAAGGGCGGTGCCAACCGGATCGCCAGCACGGCCGGTGTCCATAACGTGATTTTGCACCGCCGCCCCGATCTGCTGGATATCCTCTATGCGCCGCTGGTCCGCTCCCGTCTCGGTGAGGAGCAGGGCGGCGAGGCGATGACCTATGCGTTGCCGGTGTTTGGTATGGAGGACGGCAAGCTGACCAGCCACTATTCCCGCACCTATATCGAGGCGGCGCAGGAAATGCCGGAAGTCCCGCCGCTTTCTGCGGAAACGTGGGCGGCCATCGACATGCTGCAATCGGTTTCCGATGAAATCAGTTATGAATTCAGCCAGGCACCCGGCGACATGACGTTCTTCAATAATCATGCCGTCTATCACGCGCGGGCGGCTTTCGAAGATGCGCCTGGTACGTCTTCCGAACGGCTTTTGATGCGGCTATGGCTGGCGATGCCCAACAGCCGCGCCCTGCCGGCCGATCATGCGGTGCTGTGGGGCAATGTCGCCGCCGGGGCCCGGCGCGGCGGCATCGGGTTGGCAGCCGACGCACAGCCTTAAAAGGCACACCTTGCTTTAAGACCTGTCTGTAAATTGCTAAGCTGCGCTGGCGGCGATGCCGTTCCGGTGCGCCACAACGAGCGGAGCGCAATGCAGGTATGTTCGATTTTTTCGACCCGTTACTTCTGGCCCGCGTGCAATTCGCCTACACGATTTCGGCGCATATCGTCTTTCCGGCATTTTCCATCGGTCTGGCCAGCTACCTTGCCGTGCTGGAAGGGTTGTGGCTGCTGACCCGCGACGAGGCCTATCTGAAAGTCTTCAATTACTGGAAGATCATCTTCGCCGTGACCTTCGGCATGGGGGTCGTTTCCGGGATCGTCATGAGCTACCAACTCGGCACCAACTGGAGCGTCTTTTCCGACAAGACCGGTCCGGTGCTGGGGCCGCTGATGGGCTACGAAGTGTTGTCGGCGTTCTTCCTCGAAGCAGGGTTCCTGGGCGTCATGCTGTACGGTTTCGACAAGGTCGGGCATCGGCTGCATTTTTTCTCGACCCTGATGGTCGCCATCGGCACGCTGTTTTCCGCATTCTGGATCCTGTCGGTCAACTCGTGGATGCACACCCCGCAAGGCTACGCCATCAATGACGTCGGGCAGTTCATTCCGGCCGACTGGTGGGCCGTTGTCTTCAATCCGTCGTTCCCGTACCGGCTGGTGCACATGGTGCTGGCGGCGTATCTGACCACCGCCTTCGTTGTCGGCGGCGTCGGTGCCTGGCACTTGTTGAAGGATTCGCGCGATCTCGGTGCCCGCATCATGTTTTCCATGGCGATGTGGATGGCCGTGCTGGTGGCGCCGTTGCAGATTGTGGTCGGTGATTTTCATGGCCTCAATACGCTCGAACATCAGCCCGCCAAGGTCGCCGCCATGGAAGGCCATTACGAGACACGCCGGGGCGCGCCGCTGATCCTGTTCGGCATTCCTGATGATGACGCCGAAGTGACCCGCTACGCCGTCGAAATCCCCAAGCTCGGCTCGCTGATCCTGACCCACGATCCGGACGGCGAGGTGAAGGGCCTGAAGGCCTTGGCCGAAAGAGGATCGCCCGCCGGCCGGCATTGTTTTCTGGAGCTTCCGCATCATGGTGGCACTCGGCCTGGCGATGGCAGCGGTCGGTCTCTGGGCCGGCTGGCAGCGGTTCCGGGGCCGGCTGTTCGACAGCCGCCTGCTGTTTTATGTCGCCGTGCTGATGACGCCGTCCGGCTTTTTTGCGGTCCTCGCCGGTTGGGTCACCACCGAGGTCGGGCGCCAGCCGTGGACGGTCTATGGATTGCTCAGGACCGCCGACAGCGTCTCACCGATCGGGGCGGCGGCGGTCGGGGCATCATTGCTGGCCTTCATCGTCGTTTACTTCACGGTCTTCGGCGCCGGGGTTTTCTATATCCTGCGGCTGATGTCGAAGCGCCCGGGCGCCGGGATCGAGACCGACATCGGGCCAAGCCGCGCCGCCGGGATCACGCCGTTCGCGTCAATCAAAAGAAAGGTCGCCGGAACGGAACAGGGAGGCCGGAACCATGATCATTGATCTGCCATTCATCTGGGCCGGTTTGATTGCCTTCGCCATTCTGGCCTATGTGGTGCTGGACGGTTTCGATCTGGGTATCGGCATCCTGTTTCCGTTGCTGGCCAGTGACGAAGATCGCGATCAGGCGATGAATTCCGTGGCGCCGGTCTGGGACGGCAACGAGACGTGGCTGGTACTGGGCGGCGGGGGTCTTTTTGCGGTCTTCCCGCTGGCCTACGCGACGGTGCTGCCGGCGCTGTATGCACCGCTGACGGCGATGCTGATCGCGCTGATCTTTCGCGGTGTCTCGTTCGAATTCCGCTGGCGGACTGAGCGCGGCCGCTTCCTCTGGGACTGGGGCTTTGCCGGTGGCTCTCTGGTGGCGACGTTTGCGCAGGGCATTACCCTGGGTGCGCTGGTGCAGGGCATCCATATCGAAGATCGGGCCTATGCCGGTGGCTGGTGGGACTGGCTGACGCCGTTCAGCCTGCTCTGCGGCTTTGCGCTGGTGATCGGCTACATGCTGTTGGGTGCGGCGTGGCTGGTGATGAAGACCGAGGACAGCCTGAAGGAACAGGCGAAGGCCTTTGCCGGGCGCGCCTGTGCGTCGACGCTGGTGCTGATCGGCATCGTCTCGCTGGCAACACCGATGCAGAACCCGGCCTATCTGGCACGCTGGTTTTCGGGGCCGACAGCATGGTTCAGCCTGATCGTGCCGGTGCTGGTGCTGATCTGTGTCTGGGTCTTCTATCAAGGGCTGAAGGGCCGCAGTGACGTCTGGCCGTTTCTGGCCGCAGAGGCGCTGTTCATTCTGTGCTTTGCCGGTATCGGCATCAGCTTTTATCCGTACATCGTGCCGCCCTCGATCACCATCTGGGATGCCGCCGCGCCGGACAGCTCGCTCAAGTTCCTGCTGGTCGGTGCGGCTGTCCTGATCCCGATCATCCTCGGTTACACCGCCTATGCCTACTGGGTGTTCCGGGGCAAGGTCGACAAGGAAGGTTTTCACTGAACCCGACACTGAAAAAGCTGCTGTGGTTTGCTGGCCTGTGGCTGGCCAGCGTTTCGGTAATCGGTCTCGTCGCCTTTCTGATCCGCCTCGTGCTGGTGGGGTAAGCCAGCCCATTGATTTCCGTTGCCCGATCCCGCATCGTTCAGGTCAAGACAGCGATCATCAATGGAGAATGACATGACCATCAAAACCGGCGACAGCGTGCCCATGGTCGATGTCGGCATCATGACCGGCGACGGCCCCGGAGTGACGACGACCGAAACCCTGTTTCGCGGTAAAACCGTGGCCCTGTTCGGCCTGCCGGGTGCCTTTACCAAGACCTGTTCCGGCCAGCATCTGCCGGGCTATGTGCAGAATGCGGACGCGTTCAGAGAAAAAGGCGTCGACGCGATCATCTGCCTGTCGGTCAACGATCCGTGGGTCATGGATGCCTGGGGCAAAAGCCAGAATGTCGGCGACAAGGTGCTGATGATCGGCGACGGGGCGCTCAATTTTACCCGCGCCGCCGGGCTTGAGGTTGATCTCTCGGATAAATGCTATGGTCCGCGTTGCAAGCGGTTCTCGGCACTTGTCGTGGACGGCGTCGTCAAGACCCTGCATTTCGAAACAGGCGGTTTCGGCGAAACCAGCGCCGAGAAACTGCTCGAGGATTTGTCGTAACCAGGTAGCGGAGTGCCGATCATGGCCAACACACTGATACTGACGTTCGTCGCCCGCGACCGCCCCGGCGTCGTCGAGCAATTGTCCGAGATCGTCACCGCCAACAACGGCAACTGGCTGGAAAGCCGCATGGCGCATCTGGCCGAAAGCTTTGCCGGTGTCGCCCGCATTTCCGTGCCGGACGCCAGGATCGATGCGCTCAAGGCGCAACTGGCGGCGATTGACGGCAAGGACATTCAGGTGATGCTCAGCGATGCCGGTGCCGATACGAAGGCGGCGACCGGCGCGCTGCTCAATCTCGATCTGATCGGCCCTGACCATCCGGGCATCGTCTTCGAATTGACCCACACCATGGCCGGGCTCGGCGTCAGCGTCGAGGAAATGGAAACCCGGATCGAGGGGGCACCGGTCGGTGGCGGCATGCTGTTCTCATGCCCGGGCCCGGGTCCGGCTGCCGGACACTCTGTCGGAAGAGGATTTCCGCGGCGAACGGCGCCAGTTCGCTGATGGTTGGATATCAATCTCGACGACGATTACTGAGTCAGATGCCTTGAACCGGAAACAGTTCAACAGCTTCTGCGCCAGACTGCCGCACACCACGCATGTTGTGCAGTGGGGCGGCGCGGAGGTGTGGAAAATCGGCGGCAAGGTCTTTGCCATCGGCTGGTTCGACGATGACACGCTGCCGGCGATCACCTTCAAGGTTTCCGAAATCGCCTACGAGATGCTCAGGGATGCCCCCGGCCTGCGCCCGGCACCGTATCTGGCATCGCGCGGCACGAACTGGATACAGCCATCATCGAATTCGAACCGGCGCCTGCGATGCCGGGCTCAAGGATCATCTGCATGCAATCCTCCGGCGAATCGTCTCCAAGGGCCTGACGAAAAAGCTGCAGCGCGAACTGGGTCTCAATCAGGAAGCGGAATCATCGTAGCGGCACTTGTGAAAAGGCATGAATCCTGAATCAGGTTCACGATGAGGGGGAATAAGTAAATGTTCGTCATCCCGGACGCGGCTTTTTTCCAAGCGAAGCGAGGCCAGGAAAGCCAGCGATCCGGGACCCATGGTCAATGCATGTCGTGGTGGCTCGATGGGTCCCCGCCTGCGCGGGGATGACGCCTGTTAAAAATTGCATCGTCACCCCGGACCTGATCCGGGGTCCATCCTACGAGACGCTACGCTCCTCAGAATGAAGCCTTAAGGCCGCTTGAAGGCTTTTCTGGCCCGGGTCACGTCCGGGCGGATCACACAGCCTTCGACGTGGTCATTGATCAGGCCCATCGCCTGCATCAGTGCGTACATTGTCGTCGGGCCGACGAATTTCCAGCCAAGCTTTTTCAGATCTTTCGACAACCGGATCGATGCTTCGGATGTGGTTTCCGACTGCGGTTTGCCGCGTGTCTTCGGGTCCGGTTCGTAGCGCCAGAAAAAAGCCGCCAGCGAGCCTTCGGCTTTGACCATTTCGCAGGCGCGCTGGGCGTTGTTGATGGTCGCCTCGATCTTGCCGCGATGACGGATGATGCCTTCGTTCTTGAGCAACCGTTCGACGTCTTTTGGCTTGAAGCGGGCGATACGCTCGAAATCGAAATCATGGAACGCTTTGCGGAAGTTTTCGCGTTTGGCGAGGATGGTGCGCCAGCTCAGACCGGACTGGAATCCCTCAAGACACACTTTCTCGAACAGGCGCTGGTCATCGCCGGTCGGGAAGCCCCATTCGGTATCGTGGTAATGATCGAATTCCGGCGCCGATGCCGACCAGCTGCAGCGGTGCTTGCCGTCGGCGCCCTTGATGGTCGTGCTCATGCGTCGCGTATCCTCATTCATAAAAGCGGCAGCACGTAGCCTGCTGCCCGGCAAAGATGATACCCGCCATCCCTGAAAGCGTCATGGTGTTTTAAGGGTAATCCTTTAATATCCTGCGCTTAAACAGCAGAAACGGCCCCGCCGCAGGGGTCGTTTCGGTTCATTGCCGACCGGGGACTGCCCGGCCAGAAGCAGGAACGGGACCACGATGAAGGAATTACTGCGCCGGGTGACATCAAGACCGCTGATCGCTGTCGAGATGATATTCGGATCGTTTCTGATCAATCTGATGGCGATGGCGTCACCGCTGTTCGTGATGCAGGTCCTCAACCGCTATGTCGGGCAGGGTGTCGATGCGACACTTATTACCCTGACCAGCGGCGTGCTGCTGGCGGTCCTGTTCGAATTCGCGCTGCGCCAGTCCCGGATGGCCCTGGCGCGCGGCGTCAGCGTTGGTCCCGACGAAGAAATTGCGCTCCGGGCTTTCGATACCCTGACCACAGCCAAGGTGCCGGCGCTCGACAGGACGCCGCCTGAAACCCGGAAAGAAATCGTCAACGGCACAACCGCCATCGAGTCCGCTTACAGTGCCACCAACATCACCACCGTCCTTGATGCGCCGTTCTCTGTCCTGTTCATCCTTGTGCTGTATCTGATCGAGCCGCTGCTGGCCGGGATCACGGCGCTGTTCGTTGTCGGTGTCCATGCCGTCGGCATGTACGGGCATTCGAAGTTGCAGGCGATTACCCAGGCGTTGCAGAAGGTGTCTGGCGATGGCGGCGGCCTGCTCAGTACCGCAACCCGCGAAGCCGACATGATCCGCAGCTTCAATGCCGGGGATTTCATTCGCCGTGACTGGCACGGGCATATCACCCATGCGCAGAAACTTCGCCGCGATATGAATGCGACGCAGGGTCTGGTGCAGACCCTGACCGGCAGCGCCATGGCATTGCTCAGCGTGGTGGTGATTGCGGTCGGTGCGGCGCTTGTGGTTGCCGGCACGCTTGATGTGGGGGCCATGATTGGCGCCAACATTCTGGCCGCCCGCGCTTTGCAGCCGGTCACCAGACTGGCCGGACTGGGCGCTTCGTTTGCCCGTGCCCGCCAATCGATGGACGTGTTCGATCAACTGGATGCGGTCGAGCGCGAGGCTGAAACCGGTGCCGTCATCTCGGGCTACACCGGGCGGCTGGAATTTCGAGATGCGGCGTTCAGCTATCCCGGCTCCAAGCTGGCGATCTTCGAGCAGCTCAATCTCTCGATCGGTCCCGGCGAGGTGCTGGTGGTGGTCGGCAACAATGGCACCGGCAAGTCGACGTTCGCGCGTCTGCTGCTCGGCCTGATCGAGCCGGTGCGCGGGCAGATCCTTGTCGACGGGCTAGAGATGAAACAGCTTCAACCCGGCTGGTGGCGCCGCCAGACCATTTTTCTGCCGCAGGAACCGGCACTGCTGAACGCGACGATCCGGGACAATCTGCGCATCAATAACCCGGAACTGGACGATGCGGCGCTGGCCGGCATCGTTGAGCGGGCCGGTCTCAAGCGGTTTCTCGACGAAAGCCCGGACGGCCTCGACACCATGATCCGCGATAACGGCTGGCGGCTGTCGGAAGGCATTCGAAGGCGCATCGCGCTCGGCCGGGCGCTGGCCACCGACGGCCAGCTTGTGATCATCGACGAGCCGACGGAAAGCCTTGATGACGAAGGCTGCAAAGCGGTCTACCGGGTGCTGGCCGGTATGGCCGAACAGAAGCGCACGATCATCGTCATGTCGCATGACAAGGACATCGTCAAAGGCCCGCACACACGGCTGGATCTGAATTTCAAGCCGACGCCGAGACTGGAAAAGTTCGGCACCAGACTGTTGGCGAAGCCGGTGCCGCAGATTGAAGGCCCGGACGGCAGGAAGGCGGCGGAAACATGACCCAACATCTGAGCCCTGCTGTTCAGCCTTCCGAGAAAATCTCGCTGGCAACCCACGCGACCTTCTGGGTATCTGCACTGTCAGTGCTGGCGTTCGCCCTGTGGGCGACGTTCTCGACACTGGATATCGTCAGCCATGCCGGCGGTGAGATCATCCCGTCGTCGCAGGTCAAAACCGTGCAGCATCTGGAAGGCGGCATCATCCGCGAGATCAAGGTTGTCGAGGGCCAGAAGATCGATGCGGATCAGCCGCTGGTCGTTATGGAACCGACGGTGAGCGGTGCCGAAGTGGCCGAGCTCAGAATCCGCCAGACCCAGTATGAAACCGATATAGCCCAGTTCGAAGCGCTGGCTGCGGGTGCCGATGCGCCAAAGTTTTCGGAGACCCTGATTGCCGAGCATCCCGAGCTGGTCCGCCAGGCCCGGACCCGTTTCGATACGCGGCTGGAAAAGCACCGCAATGCGGTGCGCAAGCAGGAACAGGCGATCATCCAGCGCGGCCAGGAAATAGCCGAGATCACCCAGCGCATCATCGGTGGTGGCAAAAGTCTGGAACTGGTTGAAGAACAGATCCGCATGAGCGAGGAGCTTTTGAAGAAAAACCTCGTCAACCGCTTCAGACATCTTGATCTGCTCAAGGAAGGCCGCGAGCTGCAGGGGGCTGTCGATACGGACCGGGCCGGACTGGCGCGCGCCAAGTCTGCACTCAGCGAGGCCCAGGCGGAATTGGCATCGATTCAGAGCACGTTCGCCGACGAGGTTCAGCGCTCGCTCGGCGAAGCCAGGCTCGGTCATCGTGAATTGCAGCAAAGGCTCAGGAAGTTTGAAGACAGTCTGGATCGGACCGTGGTCCGCTCGCCGGTCAAGGGCGTCGTCAAATCACTGCATGTGGTCACCGTCGGCGGCGTGCTTAAACCCGGCGAGCCGGTGGCCGAGATCGTGCCGCTGGGCGACACCCTGATCGTCGAGGCAAAGCTGCCGACCCAGGATATCGGCTACGTCGCGGTCGGACAAAAGGCCGGTGTCAAACTGGCCTCATCGGATGCGGTGCGTTTCGGTGTGCTGATCGGTGCGGTCACGGAAGTCAGCCCCGATACCCTGATCAATGCGGATGGATTACCGTTCTACCGGGTCAGGATCACGCTGGATCAGGACTATTTCGAGAACGGCAAACTGCGCTATGCCCTGTTTCCGGGGATGCAGGTCGCGGTCAGTATCCAGACCGGCACGCGCACGGTCATGCAATACATCCTCGACCCGCTGCTCTATCGGATGGGCAACGCCTTTCAGGAACGCTGAGGCCGGCTACACCTAAAGTCCATCCTTCGAGACGCTTCGCTCCTCAGGATGAGGATGCAAGAAATACCTCATGCTGAGGAGGCCCCATACTTTCTTATGGGGCCGTCTCGAAGCATGGGGACGTAAAATTCTAATCTGTCATTCCCGCGAAAGCGGGAACCCAGAGAAATTTGAGAGAAATATAAAATGCAGGCTGGGTCCCCGCTTTCGCGGGGATGACAGAAGAGGGGGATTCATCGGGGTCATCAGCTGACGATGAAGTCCGTATCGTCGAGATCTGCCCCGTCAACGCCGCCGAGTTCGATTTCCAGATCGACCAGTTGATCACCGTCTGAATCAATCTGCAGAACCTTGAGGCTGTCGTTGAAGCGACCCGAAGCACCGGTGCCCGAGAACGCCTGGCTCTCGTCGCCCATGAAGCTGAACGAGGAGACGCCGGTGAACTGGATGGTATCGGTCCCGTCGGCCTCGAAATCGGCGATACTGTCGCGGTTGCCGACACCGATGCCGCTTTCCGGGATGGCTGAGCCGAGATCAAAGACAAACGTGTCGGAACCGCCCTTGCCGATCATGAAGTCGACACCGGCACCACCGATCATGACATCGCTGCCGCCTTCGCCTTCAAGACGGTCATTGCCGGCACCGCCGTCGAGCGTATCGCTGCCGCCACCACCCAACAGGGTGTCGTTGCCGTCTTCACCGAACAGCATGTCGCTGCCATCCTGACCGAACAGCAGATCGTTGCCGGTGCCGCCATGCAGCGTGTCCTTGCCCTCGGCGCCGATCAGGATGTCGTTACCGGCATCGCCGAACAGAATGTCGTTACCGCCTTCGCCGCGCAGCGTGTCGTCATCGTCACCGCCATGCAGGGTGTCGTTGTCGTCGCCGCCGTACAGGATGTCGTTGCCGGCGTCGCCGAACAGTTCGTCCTTGCCGAGGCCACCCCAGAGGCGGTCGTCGTTTGCGCCACCGCGGATGATATCGTTCCCGTCGTCGCCGTTGAGGAAGTCGTTGCCGGCACCGCCGTCGATGCTGTCGTTGCCGTCGCCGCCGTTGACGGTGTCGCTCCCGGCACCGCCGAAGATGATATCCGCGCCGCCGTTGCCGTCGATCAGGTCGTCACCGGTGCCGCCGTCAAGCGTGTCCTGCGCCGTTGCCGCCGATCAGGTGATCTTTGCCGTTGCCGCCGCTGAGGCTGTCCGTGCCGCCGGCACCGTCCAGCACATCATCGCCGTCGCCGCCGTTGAGCACATCATCGCCGGCGCTGCCGGTCAGGATGTCATTGCCGAGGCCACCGTTGAGGATGTCATTGCCGCCGCCGCCGGTCAGCGTGTCGTTGCCGTCGCCGCCGTCGAGCAGGTCGTCGCCGTCGCTGCCGGTCAGGGTGTCGTTGCCGAGGCCGCCGATCAGGGTGTCGTTGCCGCCCTGGCTCGATCAGCGTGTCGTCACCGTCGCCGCCGTCGAGCAGGTCGTCGCCGTCGCCACCCCTGAGGGTGTCGTTGCCGGCACCGCCGATGAGGATATCGGCACCTGCGCCCGCGCTCAGGGTGTCATTGCCATCACCGCCGTCGAGGCTGTTGTCGCCGTCGCCGCCGATCAGGGTATCATTGCCGATACCGCCGATCAGGGTGTCGTTCTCGGCGGCCCCTTTCAGGGTGTCGTCACCGGCACCACCATCAATGCTGTCATTGCCGCCGCCGCCGTTGAGGGTATCGTCGCCGTCACCGCCGAAAATGAAGTCGTCACCGCCATTGCCGTCGATGTCGTCATTGCCGGCACCGCCGAAGATCAGATCGCTCCTCCTCCTCCTCGTGGTCCTTATCGTCGCCGTCGCCGCCGTCGATATCATCTGCGCCGCCTTCACCAAAAATGGTGTCGTTGCCGCCGTTGCCCTGAATGGTGTCCTTGCCGGTACCGCCGTACAGGGTGTCGTCGCCGTCAACGGATACGGTGATCATCACCGTGCTGAGCGCTGCTGTGACCGCCGTTGATTGCTGACCTGTGTCTGGATCCGTGTCGGTGGCACGGGCCGTGACCGTCAGCTGGAAAGTGCCGGCATTGGCCGGGCTGGTGATGGTGAGACCGGCAAGCTCGGCCTGGCTCAGGGTGACGGAGCCGTCACCGTTATCCGTGCCTGCGGACAATGTCGCGCCGGCGGGCAGGCCGTCGATGGTGATGGTCAGGTTTTCCGAACCGTCGAGATCGCTGAGCGCTGCGGAAATCGCCAGCGCACCGGTCACGACGCCGCTCGCCGGGCCGTCACCGATGATGGTGTCGCCGCTGTTGCCGCCATAGATGGTGTCGTTGCCGCCACCGCCCTGCAGCGTGTCCTTGCCGTCGGTGCCGTTGATGATCTGATCGCCGGCATTGATGTCGGCCAGCGTGATGTCGGCAACGCTGAGCGATGGTGCATCGGCAACCGCGTCAACGATAACCGTGGCTGTGACCGGTGTCGCTTCGGTGGCGATGCCGGTGACGAGGCTGGTTGCCGTGGCGCTGATATCAAGGGTGATATCGGCGTCGCTGTCGGCGGGCGGGGTGATGGTCAGGCCGGAAAGCTCGGCCGGTGTCAGGGTAAAGACGCCGCCGCCATTATCGGTACCGGCGGAAAGGATCGCGCCGGCCGGCACGCCCGAGATCGTCACGCTGAGCGTGAACAGATCCGGCGCATTGGTGACCGCAGCCGAAATATCGAGGCTGATCGCGGTATCTTCGTTGCCGCTGACGGTGAGGGCGCTGAGCGCGATGTCGGGGGCGAAAAAGCCCGGTACGACTTCACCGGTTACGGAATCGATAACGGTAATGTCGATCGCTTCGAAGTTGCTGACTTCAAGGCCGAGCGCCGCGAACGATGCTGTCGGACCGGCATCAGAATTGGCGTCGGCATTGCCGAGAATGAAGCTGGAGAGATCGAGCAGGGCGGCCAGAATCGCCGGGTCCTGCAAGTCATCGGTTTCGACCGTGATCTCGAGGGTATCTGTACCGAGCCCGCCGTTGGCAACCTCGCCGCCGGCTTCGGCCATGGCCAGGCGCACCACGTCGTCACCGTCGCCGCCGTCGATGCTGTCCGCACCGTCGCCGCCGATCAGCAGATCGTTGCCGTCGCCGCCCTTGAGCACGTCGTCGCCATTGCCGCCACGCAGCACATCGTCGCCATTGCCACCCCTTAAGGTGTCGTTACCGGCACCGCCGCGCAGATCGTCGTTGCCGTTGCCGCCGTTGAGTGTGTCCTTGCCGCCACGGCCATACAGCACATCGTCACCGTTGCCGCCGTTAAGTTCGTCGTTACCGGCACCGCCGTCGAGACTGTCATCGCCGCTGCCGCCGCTGAGGATGTCTTCGCCTTCACCGCCGTCGAGCACATCATTGCCCGTGCCGCCGTCCAGCGTGTCGTCGCCGTAGCCGCCGAACAGGGTGTCGTTCCCATCTTCGCCGAACAGCACGTCATTATCGTCGGCTGCAGCGAGATACGTCTCGGTGACCGGCGCGAAGGTCAAGTCGATGACGACATCGTTGAAATCGTTGTCGCCCCACTGGCTGGGCAGGTCCTCGAAGCTGAGACGCAAACCGCCATTACCGTTCTGGGATGACATCACATGCAGGGCATCGTCGCCGTTGAGCGCCAGGTTTCCGTTCGTGACGGCGGAATGATAGATCTCGCCTTTGACATCCTTGGCGCGGCCGCGGCTGTCGACATAAACCAGTTCCGGCTCGTTGCTGGCGAGGGTCGCCTGTGTGCCGTTGGCGTTGCGGAATTCGTAATGACCGCCGTCAAACTTGTCATAATTATTCTTGGATGCGCCGTCGGCGATGATAAAGGTGCCGAAGCTGTCGCCTGCGGCCAGATCAAGGGTAACCTCGGTGCCGGTCTTGGTGCCGTACCAGCGGTTGTCCGATGCGTCCTGGAAAACAATCTGCACGTCATAGATGCTGCCGTCAGCGGCGATCTTGTAATAACCGACCGTGTTGCGGTACCCGGCATCTTCGCCGACGAAGGTCATGGTGACCTGATGGTCGCTGGCGAGCTGGAAATGCGCCGGGTTGACGCCGGCACTCGGCGTTGTGCCCAGACCGGACAGATCATGTTCAACGACGCGCTCCTTTTCGACCATCGTTGCCGCTTCGCTGCCGCCGATCAGCAGATCATCGCCGGCACCGCCGGAAAGCGTGTCATTGCCGATGTTGCCGTTGATGCTGTCGTCAAGGGCGCCGCCCTGCACGACGTCGTCGCCGGCCTGCGCGTCATAGGCTTCGCCCGAACCATAGTCAGGATCGTCTTCGGCCAGCACAATGGTGTCTGAATCTTCGGTGAACAGTGGCGGCGGGGCCACGGAGACGATCGAGATGTCGTCAAGATAGCCGCCCCGGCCGTCGTCCGAGCCGACGGCGCGGAATTCAAGGCGCGTGGTGTCGCCGGCCCCTTGCAGTTCATAGCTGAAAGTCTGCCAGTTGACGCTGCGGCCGCCGTTGGCGGTGATGGTGTCGATGACAACGCCGTTCCAGATGACCTGGATACCGTTGGACCAGGCTGCGCTGTAAGGCGGAGCGGCATAGCTGAAATTCAGCTGGAACGTGCCGGTGCCGCCGGTTGGAATATCCTGATGAATGGCGCTGTTGGTGTTGCGCGCACCGCTGCCGTCCAGCTCGATGTGCTGCTTGCCGTCGGCGGATGGAAGATGACGCGAGAGAAATGATGTCCGGGCCGGGACCGCTTGAGGTCTTCCAGCCGTCGAGCGTGGAGTTGCCGCCGTGCCCCGAATGGCGACCGTGCCCCGAATGGCGACCGTGCCCCGAATCGCGACCGTGTCCCGAATGACGATCGTGTCCCCTGTGGCCGTGGCCATCGCCGCGCGTGCGCGAAACGTCCTCGAAACTGCCATTTTGCACCAGATTCACACCATTAACGGGGGTTGTCATCGTTGATAAGCCTTTCGGGATTTTATTCGGCGCACTGAAGCGTGCGTTCGGGATATTCTTTTTGTTATCTTGGATGGTTAACCTAGGCCCCGAACCTGACCAATCCCTTACAATTTAAGGAAAATCAGGATTTTTCCGGATGCCCAGCGATCTCGGATGCGATGATCGCCCCGCAACCGGCTCTGTTTTCGCTGGCCGCGTCATTTTCCCCGGCTAGTATGAGAAACAGATGCCGGGACGCATTTCCTGTGCTGGAACCATCCGGAAAGGGCAACCATGTCGCTGATCGCATTGACGGCAATTTTTCTCGGCGCGGCGGTGATCGCCGTGCCGCTGTCGAAGCGTCTGGGATTGGGCTCGGTTCTGGGTTATCTGGCAGCCGGTGCGGTGATTGGCCCGTGGGGACTGGGTCTGGTCAGTGATGTCGAGAGTATCCTGCATTTCGGCGAATTCGGTGTTGTCCTGCTGCTTTTTCTGATCGGCCTCGAATTGCAGCCGTCACGTCTTTGGACCATGCGTCGCCCGGTGTTCGGGCTTGGCGGGGCTCAGGTTGTGCTGAGCACGGCGATCCTTGCCGGTGCGGTGTATCTGCTGGGTGTGCCCTGGCAGGGGGCGCTGGCCATCGGCCTGTCATTGTCGCTGTCGTCAACGGCATTTGCCCTGCAGATCATGGCCGAAAAGGGCCACCTGACCAGCCGTTACGGCCGTACCGCATTCTCGATGCTGCTGTTTCAGGACATTGCCGCCATTCCGATCATCGCGCTTGTGCCCTTGCTGGGCGGGGCCAAGACCATGAGCGGGGCTGATCTCTGGATCGACGGCCTGACCATTGCCGGTGTCATCGCCGCGGTGATCATCGTCGGCCGCTATCTGCTGCGATTCGTGCTCAGCAATATCGCCGAAACCGGGCTGCGTGAGATTTTCACCGCCTGCGGGCTCTTGATGGTCGTCGGTACGGCCCTGCTGATGCAGTCGGTCGGCCTGTCGATGGCGCTGGGCGCGTTCCTTGCCGGCGTGCTGCTGGCCGACAGCGAATTCCGCCACGCCCTGGAAGCGGATATCGAGCCGTTCAAGGGGCTGCTGCTGGGGCTGTTCTTCATTGCTGTCGGCATGTCGGTAAACTTCGGGCTGCTGGCGACCCAGTTCCTGATCGTGATGGCGCTGGTGGTCGGGCTGGTTGTGGTCAAGGCTTCGGTGCTGTGGGGGCTCGGGGGGTGGATCGGTCTGCAAGGCGCAGGCAGACGCAATCTCGCCATCGCCATTTCACAAGGCGGCGAGTTTGCCTTCGTCATTCTGGGGATCGCCGTCGGCGCCGGGGCGCTTTCTCGCGGCTTTGCGGATCTGGCAATTCTCGTCGTTACCCTGTCGATGGCGACAACGCCGTTGCTGTTTCTGGCATCAGGCCGATTGTTCAAGGTGCCGACGCAACCGATCCCCGAAGAGGCGCTTCCGGATCAAAACGAACATCCGGTGACTCACTGCCGGGTTCGGTCGTTTCGGGCAGATCATCGGACGTATGCTGAGAGCGAAACGGATCGGTTTCACGGCGCTGGAACTGGACCCCAACCAGATCAACTTCGTCGCCCGCTACGGCAACAAGATCTATTACGGCGATTCGACCCGCTTCGACGTGATGCATGCCGCCGGCGCCGCCGAAGCCAAGGCGCCGGTGCTGGCCGTTGACGATGCCGAGCAATCCATCCGCACCGCCGAGCTGGTCCGGGAACGGTTTCCCAATCTGACCGTGATTGCCCGCGCCCGCGACCGCCAGCATGCCTATAAACTGATGGAGCAGGGCGTCGGCCACGTCATCCGCGAAACATTTCATTCCGGCATCGAGGCCGGGCGGCTGACGCTCGAAAGCATCGGCTTTGCGACGAAGGATGCGAAACACATTGCCGAGCTGTTTCGCGACCATGACGAAAGACGGCTCAAGAACCAGTATGGCCAGCACAGCGACGAAGCGGCTTTTCAGGCGTCAGCCAAGGTCTGGGCCAACGAGCTTGAGGAAATCTTCGCCCAGGATGCACTGTCCGACGAACCGGACGGGGACGAGCCGAAAAAGGAGTGAAGGCCGAAAGCATCAGGGTCTGAATGCTTCCGGCCTGCGCAGGGCTTTGGGCGTTACCCTCCCGTGATTCCCCCCGTGATCCCCATGATCAGCCACGCCGTGTAGCCGACATAAGCGGCGAGCAGCAGCGTACCCTCAAGCCTGTTTATGATGCCGGTGCCTTTGAAGCTGAAGCAAACGACGAACAGGCTGACCGTAAACAGGCCGACGACGATGATATCCCGATCCAGGATTTCCTGGGGTACGGAAAACGGACTGATGACCCCGGCGATACCGACCACGACAAGCGTATTGAACAGGTTGGAGCCAAGAATATTGCCCAGCGCCAGATCGGCCTGGCCTTTTCTGGCCGCTGCCATCGAAGCCGCAAATTCCGGCAGGGACGTGCCGACGGCGACAACGGTCAGGCCGATCACGAGATCGGAAACACCGAGGCCGGTCGCTATTTCAACAGCGCCCCAGACAAGCAGGTGCGAGCTGCCGATCAGCAACGCAAGGCCGACAAAAATCCACATGAAAGCCATTGCGGGTTTTGTGTGGTGAGCGTCGATCTCCTCTTGCATCTCCAGACCCATGGCATCATTCCGGTTCCGCATGCCTTCGAACACGCTCCATGCCATCAGGGCGACGAAAACGCCGAGAAGAATGAACGCATCAATACGCGACAGATCGCCGTCAATCAGCAGCAAGGCCGAGAGGCCCGTGATGCCGACAAGAATGGGTATCTCTTTCTTGACCACCACGGATTGCACGGCAATCGGACAGATCATGGCTGTCATGCCGAGGATCAGGCCGATGTTTGCGATGTTCGATCCGTACGCATTCCCGAGCGCCAGGCCGGGATTGCCATTGCTGGCAGCAATCGTTGAAACCATCATTTCGGGTGCCGACGTCCCGAACCCGATGATGATCATGCCGATTAACAGCGGCGGGACAGCGTAATGGGCAGCGACGGCGACGGCCCCTTCCACGAAGCGATCCGCGCTCCAGACCAGGAGTAGCAAACCTCCCACAACAGCGAGCGAGGCCAGCAGCATTTTGATGGAACTCCGATAAGAATATTTGGGTAATGGTGGCGGAACAATCGGCTGAAGGTGTCCGTCAGTCAAGCAAATGTGCACAGGCTCCGGCCCGGTTTCTCGGGCGGAAACGCCTGCTCAGTCTCAGATTTGGGCCCAGAATCAGATCAGAATCAGATCAGACTCAGGCCGCGATAATTGTTTTGATCTTCAAGGGGCGTTGGTTGGAGCGTTTGGCGATCTCTTCGTCCTGCTCTTCGATGGCGGCGCGCGCCAGATCGATCAGGTTGTCGCCAAAAGACTGATCAAGCTGCTCGATGGCGACCCGGCGATTGGACGATAAACTTCCGTCTTCATAGGTAATGTTGAACGCCTGAAAACGTGCACCCTTACTTTTTGCTTTTCTCTGCGCCATCGCTGTCTCTCCGGTTTGATCTTTGCGCTCTGCTCACTCGTCGGTGTCGTCGTTGTCCCGGGATGGATCGGACGGCCCGGATTTCTGCTCCTGGGCTTCCTTCTTGTCGGCCGCGCGCTTGGCTTTTTTCATTTCTTTCAAGCGGTCACGCTCTTTGCGCTCAAAGTCGTAGTTGGGTTTTCTGGGCATCGTTTCTCTCTTTGTCCAGCGACGTCAGGCGTAACAGAAGCAACAAGCCGCCTCCGTCCGAAGACGGAGGCGATGCATTGCGTAGATCAGTTGATAACCGACAGGTTTTCGGCGGAGGACTTGCCATCCTTGCCAGCCTGAACGTCATAGGAAACCTTCTGACCTTCATTGAGCGTGCTCAGTCCGGCGCGTTCAACGGCCGAAATGTGGACGAATGCGTCCTTGCTGCCGTCTTCCGGCTCGATGAAACCAAAACCCTTGGTCGGGTTAAACCACTTAACAGTACCTTTAGCCATTGTGAAAATCCTCTAACAGCTGTGTGTTCCGCCCGGCACACGATGTGCCGATACGGTCTGATTAACGATCACATTGTCAGGGGGTAACTAAGCTAAACGGCGTACCGGTCGGTCCAGGCAACACCAAACGAATGTATCGCGAATGAAGGCCGTATAGACCATCCCCAGACAATGTCAACGTAAACGGGCAAAGACCAGGCGTGGATGCAATCGCGATCCTTCGAGATGTTCGCTTTTGCGCGCGCCTCTGGATGAGGAGGAATGTGCATGAATTAAGGCCTCATCCTGAGGAGCGGCATTGCCGCGTCTCGAATGATAGGGGTGTCAGGATGTGAAAGGACGGCCTACTCGATCCTGTGCACGATGCGGGCGCGGACTGTGCCGTCCAGGGCGCGGATGTCTTCAAGCACGGATTCGGCGTCGCTGACGGCGGTTTCCGCATCGAGCACCACATAACCGATGTCGCCTTCGGTCTGATAGTACTGACCGGCAATGTTGATGCCCCGGCTTGCGAACACGGCGTTGAGGCGGCCAAGCTCGCCCGGCAGGTTCTTCTGCACTTGAATGAAACGCGTCCCGGCCGGGCGCGGCGGCAGCAGCGCCTGGGGGAAATTGACGGCACCGATGGTGGTGCCGATGTCGGAATAGTCGATCAGCTTGCGGGCCACTTCCTCGCCGATGCGTTCCTGTGCTTCTTCGGTCGAGCCGCCGACGTGCGGCGTCAGGATGACGTTGTCGAGACCCTGCAAAGGCGACGTGAAGGTGTCCTTGTTCGAGCTTGGCTCCTTCGGGAACACGTCGATGGCGGCACCGGCCAGCTTGCCGGATTTGAGGGCGGCGGCGAGGGCGTCGATATCGACAACGGTGCCGCGCGCATTATTGATGAGATAAGCCGCCGTCCTTCATCCTGGATGATTTCGGCGGCACCGATCATGCCCTGGGTCTGCGCCGTGTCCGGGACATGCAGCGAGACGATATCGGAAGCCGCCAGCAGGTCTTCGAGCGATGCCGCAGGC
This sequence comes from uncultured Rhodospirillales bacterium, assembly GCA_965284225.1. Classification (GTDB taxonomy): domain Bacteria; phylum Pseudomonadota; class Alphaproteobacteria; order Rhodospirillales; family Casp-alpha2; genus UBA4479. Next base: position 676,935 of record CBDIRN010000001.1, on the reverse strand, counting down.
TCGACGTTGCCGTGGCGGAGCTTGTCGGTCTGATCGAAAAAGATGACGCGCAGTCCCATCGCTTCACCCAGCATCGCCAACTGTGTGCCGATGTTGCCGTACCCGACGATGCCCAAGGTCTTGCCCCGGATTTCGCGGCTGCCGGCGGCGGATTTCTGCCAACCGCCCTGATGCGCGGCGACAGAGCGGGGGAAGGTGCGGCGCAGCAGCATGACGCACTCGGCGATGGTCAGCTCAGCGACCGAGCGGGTGTTGGAAAAGGGTGCGTTGAAGACCGGGATTCCGCGCCGTTGGGCGGCGGCGAGGTCGATCTGGTTGGTGCCGACGGAAAAGCAGCCGACGGCGATCATCCGGGTCGTCTCTTGCAAAACATCGCGGGTGATTTGCGTGCGCGAGCGGATACCGAGGATGCGGGTGTCGGCCAGCTTGTCGATCAGGGCCTGACCATCAAGCGCCGTTGCCAGCCGTTCGACGTTCTCGTAGCCCGCCTGGTACAGGGTATTGACCGCGGAATCGCTGATCCCTTCCAGAAGCAGGATCTTGATCTTGTCCTTGGAAAGCGACGGGTTCTGGATTTCACTCATGGAATACGCCTCGGAGATGCCCGCTGGAGCCGGTTTCATAGCCCCTTCGCACCTGCAATACAACGGTGGATTGGGGGATGTATTCATTGCTGCCTATCCCCTCACCCTCCCGCGTGCTGGCGCACACGGGCCCCTCCCTCTCCCGTCGCCAATCAATTGGCGGGGGCCAATATGGGAGAGGGTGTCGCGAAGCGACGGGTGAGGGGCTAAAGCGCCTTCAGCCAGAATTTCAGGGGTTTTTTGGTCTGTTCGTCCTGATCGACGTCTTTCCAGGTAAATGTACAGACCAGCGAAGGCTCGGCGGTATAGCCGAAATGCTGCCACACCGCATCCAGCGGTTCGGCGTCAGCGGGTTTCAGGGGATGATCGTCGGGCCGGACGACGCCGCAGAAGGCGATTGTCCTGAACCCGCCGAGGCGCCTTGCATGGGATTCGCGGCCTTCGAAGAACTGCCGGTACAGGCCACGGCCCCGGTATTCGGGCAGCAACACCGATTCGGCGCAATAGAAGATGTCATCAAGCCCGATCCCGGCGGCAATGAACGGTGCCTTGATCGGTTTGTGTTCGCCGGCCAGCGGCATGCCGGTCGAAGCGCCGACCATTGTCTCGCCATCAAAGGCGGCGATGCATATGGCCCCATCCGAATGGATGAAATGTTGCAGGTATTCGCGCTCCTGCGCTTCGTCGCCGTCATAGAGATACGGCCAGTCGCGGAACACCCGGACCCTGAGTTCGGCCAGATCACGGGTATGGTCGTGCAGCCCGCTTTCCGGCGTCAAGGCGCGGATACGCAACGCCATGGCGATCAGCTGGCCTTGAGGGACATCGGTGAGGTACTGACGTTGAAGCGCCGTGTCACCTGCTCGCGGATGTGGTTTGCCAGTTCCTGTGCGATCTCGTTGGCCCGTGCTGGTTCGGATATAGAGATTGATGTGAAACGGCGACAGCAGGGGCAGTTTGGCATCATCGCTCAGGATTTCGAGATGGTTGGGCACGGTGCTGCGGAGCAGCGACGTGATGGCCAGGTCGGCTTCGACGGTCGCCAGCAGGGCTGCATTGCTGCCGAGGGGGCCGATCAGCCGCCAGTCCCGGTCTTCACGTTCCAGTGCCGCCAGCATCGCCGCCCGGAACGTGCAGGTGTTATCGGTGATGGCGACCGGTACCGGCAATTCCTTACGGGCACGGCCGCCTTGGCAGCCGATCCAGACCAGATCTTCGGTCATCAGCCGTTCGGCACCAACCGGCGTATCGGTTTCCGTGGTCAGGGCCAGATCAATATCGCCGGCCGCCAGTGCCGTCTTCAGTGTTGTTGAAGATTTGCAGAGCAATTCCAGCCGGACATTTGGCCAGGCATCATTGAAGCGGCGCAGGATCGGCGGCAGATAGGGACGAATGATATCGCGTGGCACCCCGAGGCGGACCGTGCCTTCGAAACCGGGCGCGCTCATCAGACCCCAGATTTCATCGTTCAGCGCGATCAGGCGGCGGGCGTGCAACAGCAGCCGCTCACCCTCGGGTGTCAGGGACAATTGCCGGTGATCGCGGCTGAACAGTTCTTTCTGCAGAAGCTCTTCGAGGCGCTTGATCTGCTGGCTGACGGCGCCCTGTGTCAGGTTCAGAAGCCGCCCCGCTGCGGTCATGCCGCCGGTCTCGGCGGTGGCGACAAAGGCCCGCGCCAATGCGACGTCGATATTGCGGAGCGGAACGGGCAAATCATTAAGTTTCATAATGGCTGGTATAATACAAATTTGATTCCTTAATGCAATGAATTCCGTCATGGTCTCCGCCAACAACCTGACGGTCCCCAGCGCGTGTTCATATTCCGGGACAAATTCCCAAGGATCGGGTGGCCCGGTCCGGCCCCGCCCGGGACAATGATCGTCAGACACAGTATTGGAGAAAGACTATGACGACGTATGCTTACCAACTGAACGGCCTCGACCGTTTCCTGCAAATCAGACCGGGTCTGCTCGCGGCCGCATTCAGGCATGTGGTGCTGATTATGCGGATCCGCCGCGAGCGCAACCAACTGGCTGCACTGAGCGACAATCAATTGCAGGATTTGGGGTTCAGCCGTTTCGATGCCTATAACGAAGCGGCACGCGGCCTGCTCGATATCCCCGAGCACCGCAAAGCGGGTCTTTATCTGTAAGGCGCGATGTCAGCCGGCAGCAGACGGCAACGCATCGAGGATGCGGATGATTTCGTCTTCTTCCGGCTCATTGCCGTCGCTGATGATGGCGCGCATGGCGTCGAAGTAGCGGCGGGTGTCGGCTGCCGACAGTGCGCCGGCCCGTTCAGAGGCCGCCAGGAATTCCTCGAATGCTTCGGCGATCCGGGTGATCGACATGAAGCCGAAACTGCCGGCCGTGCCCTTGAGGGCATGGGCCAGGCTCTTGATCTCGTGGGCATGGTTTTTGATCGAGCCGTCATGGGTACCGATCCCGGCAATAAGACGGCCCATTTCATCGAGCTTATCGCCGGCGCTGATGACGAATTTCTCGCGCAGCGTGCTGACGATCATCTCCACTTCTGATTTGCGCGCCACATCCTGCACGGCAGAAACCCCGATATATACGTACTTGCTGCCGTGTCATAAGGGGTTCCGGCTGCGAACGTCAAACATTATGCGTTTCATGTGACGTCGGAATTTCCACACCGTCTGGCGGATGCGTATACTGTCTGCATGGAAAAGGCAGGGTGACAATGCAGGGCAGGCGGGACGAGATCATTATTATAACAGGATGGGCGGCAGCACTCGTGCTGTCGGCGATCGGGCCCAAGGATTACGCGACGTGGTTCATGGAAGTGCTGCCGGTCATGATTGCAGTGCCGCTGCTGTGGTTCAGCCGCAAGGGATTTCCGCTCAGCCGCATTCTGCTGTGGTGTGCCTTTGCGCACGGGCTGATCCTGATCATGGGCGGTCATTATACCTATGCCCATGTGCCGGTCGGCTTCTGGCTGCAAGATGTGTTCGATTTTGCCCGCAACCCCTATGACCGTATCGGCCATCTGGCGCAGGGCTTTGTGCCGGCGCTGCTGACCCGGGAAATCCTGTTGCGTAAAACACCGCTCAAGTCGGGCAAGATGCTGTTCACGCTCGTGGTCTGCGTGCCGCTCGCTTTCTCGGCTTTCTACGAGATGATCGAATGGTGGGCGGCGGTGCTGATGGATCAGGATGCCGAAGCCTTTCTGGGCACCCAGGGTGATCCGTTCGATACCCAGTGGGATATGTTCATGGCGCTGGCGGGGGCCGTCATGGCGCAAGTGTTTTGCGCCCGGCTGCAGGATCGCCAGCTGGCACGGATCGCCGACGCATGAGTGTGCCGCTCGCCGTTGCCGGTACGGGCTTTTTCAGCCGCTTCCATTACGAGGCATGGTCCCGGCTGGACGTCGAGCTGGTCGGCATCTGCTCGTTGCAGCCGGATGCCGCCGAAGACATCGCGCGCGGATTTCCAGGCTGCCGGGTGTTTGATGATTTCGCCCGCATGCTGGATGAAACCAGACCCGGGCTGGTTGATATCGTCACGCCGCCACCAACACACTTGGGGTTTATCGAAGCGGCGCTTGGGCGGGGCATCGCGACCATCTGCCAAAAGCCGTTCTGTGGCACCCTTGATGATGCCCGGAAGGCGGCGGCGATGGCGGCCGAGACCGGGGTGCCGCTGATCGTACACGAAAACTTCCGCTTTCAGCCGTGGTACGCCGAGATCAAGTCGATGATCGACGCCGGGGCACTCGGCACGGTCTATCAGGGCACGTTCAGGCTCAGGCCGGGCGACGGGCAGGGGCCGGATGCCTATCTTGACCGGCAACCGTATTTTCAGCAGATGCCGCGCCTTCTGGTGCATGAAACGCTGGTGCACCTGATCGACGTGTTCCGCGCGCTGTTCGGAGAGGTGACAACGGTTTCAGCCGATCTCAGAAAACTCAATCCGGTGATCGCCGGCGAAGATGCGGGGATCATCGTGCTCGGCTTCAAGGACGGCAAGCGTGCCGTCATCGACGGCAACCGGCTGGTCGATCACGCCGCCGGCAATCGTCGACTGGTGATGGGCGAGATGCTGGTCGAAGGGGCGGACGGGTGTCTCAGGCTCGATGGTGACGCCGGGCTGTTCCAGCGCCGCCACGGCAGTAACGACGAAGCCCCTGTCGCCTACGACTGGCTTGATAACGGCTATGGTGGCGACTGCGTCTATCGTTTGAACCGGCATGTGCTTGAGGCCTTGGCCGCCGGTGAGGTGCCGGTCAATACCGCCGCTGCCTATCTCGCCAATATGGAAATCGTCGAAGCGGTGTACCGATCCGATGCCGAAGGCCGGCGCATCCAGCTTTAGGCGGATCGCGATCAGGGCAGGCTGGACAGGTCGCGGGCGACGCGGATCATGGCCGCCACCGGTTTCCGTTTCGCCTGACGCTTCAGGCAAACCAGTGTCGCCAGATTGGTGCCCAGCATTTCGTCGATCCGCACCGGCGTGACCCGGTTGTCGCCGGCGGTTTCACGTTCCTGCATGAAACCGATGCCGAGGCCGAGTGCGACCGCTTCCCGGACCGCTTCGCGGCTGCCCAGCTCCAGCACCGGATTGATTGCAATGCGTCGTTTGCTGAGTGCGCGTTCGAGGATGTGGCGGGTGTTGGAGCCGCTTTCACGAAAGATCAGCGGCTGGTCCTTCAGATCGGCGAGGCGGATCGAAGCGCGCTTTGCCCACGCATGGTCGTTGGCAACCACGGCAACCATGCTCTGGCGGATGATCGGCACGACCAGCAGTTTCTTGTCCCGGGGCGGGTTGGCGACGACACAGACATCGACCGTCTGGCTCATGACATCGGCCAGCGTCGTCTCCGCATTGCCGAGCCGCATTCTGATGTCGATGCCGGGGTGGCGGGTGCGGAATTCGGAAACGATGTCGAGCGCCACGTGCGGCCCATCGGCGGACAGAGAAAGATGTCCATGCTCAAGCGCTTCACTGCCTTTCAGGTATTCGGCGATTTCGGCTTCGGTGGCGAACATCTGCCGGGTCAGTTGAAACAGATCGTTGCCTTCGGTGGTCAGGCTGACGCTGCGCCCGGCGCGCGTGAACAGTTTCAGGCCGTGCGTCTGTTCCAGCGCCTGCACATGCAGGGTGATGGCCGGTTGGGTGACGTTGAGGGCTTCGGCCGCCTTGCTGAAGCTTTGTTCACGGGCGACGGCGTTGAAGGCACGGAGCTGTATGTAGCGCATCCCCGGATGATAATTCTTTAATATTAGTTTTTATATAAAAAAATTCTTATTATATTAATTTGATCACATAACGCTGATGCCCGAGAATGTCTCCAGACAAGACCGCCTCAACCGGAGACAAGATGCCATGCCAGACGTGACCGTCGATACCCTTTTCAGTGCGCTTGAGGAGGCCGGTTCAGTTCAGTACGGCACCGAAGCGATCTCGGAGCTGGAACACGCCCTGCAGATTGCCGAACTGGCCGAGCGCATGAGCGGTGATCCGGAGATGATCTGCGGTGCGCTGCTGCATGACATCGGCCGCGTCGCGGTGCGCCAGGATGAAATTTCAGATACCCTGGTCCCCGATCACATGGGCAATGCGCCAAGCGGCGGCAGAGGCCATGACGTTGCCGGCGCCGAGCTGCTTGAGGGCTATTTTCCGGAGCGGGTGCTTGCCGGTATCCGTCTGCACGTCGCCGCCAAGCGTTATCTCTGCACGGTCGAGCCGGCTTACCGCGATGTGATTTCCGGCGGCTCCGTGCACACGCTGGCCCTGCAAGGCGGCTTGATGAGCGATGCAGAGCTGGCCGAATTCCGGGACACGCCCTGGAGTGACGAAGCCGTACAGATCCGCCGCTGGGACGATATGGCCAAAGTCGTCGGGCTTGAAACCCGACCGCTCGAGCACTGGCGTCCGCTGGTCACATCGCTGCTGAACGTTTAACCGGCATGGCTGGCCGCTCAGACCCGATCGCCATCGTCACCGGTGCCGGTTCCGGCATCGGTCAGGCGACGGCTGTTGAGCTGGTCCGTGCCGGTGTGCATGTCATCGCCGTTGGTCGCAGACTTGCAGCGCTTGAAGAAACGGCGGCGCTGGCCGGTGGCGCGGTCAACTGTGTCGGAGCCGATGTCTCGACGGTTGAGGGGCGGGATGCGATCCCGGCAGCGCTTGCGGGGCGGCCACTCAGCTATCTGCTGCATGGCGCGGCGATCAGCCCGGCCAGCCTGATGACCGCGCCGGATGCCGCCGCCGTCTGGCAGGAGACGATGCGCATCAATCTGGATTCACTGTTTCATCTGACCCTGCTGTTGGCACCGGCGCTTGGCAAGGGTGGCAGGGTGCTGTTCGTCGGCTCCAATTCGGCGAGCAAACCGCGCCGGGGCGGGGCTGCTTACTGTGTGTCCAAGGCCGCCGGGCATATGCTGTACCGGTGTCTGAAACTGGAACTGGGCGATCAGGGCATTCTGATGACGAGCGCGATCCCGAGTCCGGTCTATACCGCAATTGTCCGCGATCATATGGATGCTGATCCGGGCGTCTTTCCTGACGGTGCCGATTATGCCCGGCAACTCGCTGCGGGCCAGATGATTGCGGCTGAAACCGTCGGCAGCTTTTACCGCTGGCTTTTGTGCGATACCGCCGATGCGCGCTTCGCTGCCGAGCAATGGAATATCCAGGACCCGGCGCACCGCGCCGATTGGCTGCAAGGCCCGCTGTTCATCCCAGCAAAGTAGATGATCCCAACAGCCTGTTTCTCATGAGCCTGCACCGGCCTTGCCGACATATGCGCAATAGGTACTATAAGGGACGAATGCTCTTGAGATAATAATGAAAACAATGTTTTGACTATCCCGTTTGCAAAGAACGATGTGGGCGCAGCCTTGGTTGGTGCACTGGCTGCATTGCCGCAAGCTGTCGCCTATGGCCTGATTGCAACCCTGCCGCTGGGGGCCGAATGGACAGCATTCGGCATCATGGCGAGCGTTGGCTCAGCCATCGTGTTCGGTCTTCTCAGCGGCGGCCTCTCCACAAATCCATTTATGGTTTCAGGTCCAGCGGCAGTAACGGCGGTGGTTCTGGCGACCAGCCTGCAAACCGCAATTGAGCGGGGATATGCTGCCCCTGAGGCTTTGGTTCTGGCCTTCGCCGGTGTCGTCGTTGCCGGCGCCATTCAACTGTTCGCCGGTCTGTTGCGGCTCGGCCATGTGGTTTCCTATGTCCCGGTGCCGGTTCTGGCGGGGTTTGTGAATGCTTCGGCGCTGATCGTGTTGATCAGTTCCTTGCCGATGATTCTGGGTCTGCCGAGCCTGAGTATGAGCGAAATACTGAATGGCGGCATCGTCGATCTAAGCCTTTGGGCGCTGCTGGTCAGTGGTGTGACGATCCTCTGCAATTTTGTCTTTGAAGGCCGCATCCGGTTTATTCCGGCGGCATTGGTCGGGCTGGTTTTGGGCTCGCTGACCTATCATGCGGGCATGTATTTTGCGGGGCAGCCTGCGGGGCCGGAAATCGGTCATATCGATCTGCTGGCCCTGATTAAAATGCCGTTGATGCTGAGCACGGACATCTCCTTGCCGTCGTTCTGGCACACGCTCTGGCATGAAGCGGATATCCCGTTGCTGGGTGGTCTGTCGATCGGCTTGCTGTCGGCTTTCAATACGGCCCTGGTTGGTGCCGCGCTGGATATGCGGACGGGGATTGAAAGCAACATCAACAAAGACCTGCGCACGCACGGTGTCCTCAATATGTTGATGGGTGGGCTCGGCTATCTGCCCGCCTCAGGCGCGCTGAGCCGATCAACAGCAGCCCTCAACGGTGGTGCCAGAACGCGAGCCGCAAACGTGGGTGTCGGCTTGATGTTTGCGCTGATTCTGGCCCTGCTGGCGCCGCTCGTGGCGGCACTGCCGCTGTGGGCGACGTCCGGGATGCTGTTTGCGACGGCAATCCAGGCCATCGATAACCCGACCGTCGAAAAATTACGCGGCATCATAACCCGTTCGGTGCCGTATCCGCGTGTTCTGGCCAGTGATATCGTGGTCACGCTGGTTGTTGTCATTACGGCTTTGGCGCTCAACCTGATCGCCGCCATCGTCGTTGGCATTCTGCTCGCCGTTGCCCTGTTTGTTCTCGGCATGGGCCGTGATCCCGTGCGCCGCACACTCGACGGATCGAAAATTCATTCCAAGGTGCAGCGGTCGTCTATCCAGACCCAGGCCCTTGAACACGAGGGCCACCGCATCGTCATCATCGAAGTGCAGGGCGCGTTATTCTTCGGTGCCTGTGCCCGGTTGCAGTCACAGGCCAAAGCGCTGATCGGCAAGGGGGCTGAATTTCTGATTATCGATTTGCATCACATGACATCCATCGACTCGACCGGCAGTGCGCTGCTCCGGACACTTGCCGTCAACTGCGCTGAAGCAGGCGGGCGATTGCTGATCAGCCGTGTTGAGCCGGAACGCCGCTTGAAACCGTCGCAGCGCCGCGTGCATCAGGGCGAAGTGGCCAGGCCACTGTATATCAGCCGGGCGCCGTTGCGCTGGATCTGGCTCAATCTGCAAGCCAATGGCGTGGTCGACCTGATCGGGATGGACTGGATCTTCGATGATACCGACATTGCGCTGGCCACCTGCGAAGAAATCCTGCTCGGCAAGCTGGGCAAGTCCGGTCTTGTCAGAGCTCGCGGCATCATCGCGTCGAGCAATGCTTTTGCCAATCTGACGCGGGACCAGATCATATCCCTGGGACACTATACTGAGCGCCATCGCTTTGACGCCGACGAGACCGTCTTCTCTCAAGGGGCAACAGGCTCGCAGGCCTATTTTCTGGTGACCGGGCGCATGGATGTGCTGATCGATATTCCGGGCTCGGTCCGCAAGCGTCGCGTCAGTTCCCTGACCGAAGGCACCATGTTTGCCGAGATGGGTTTGATCGACGGTGCGTTGCGCTCAGCGACGATCCGGGCGGTCCGTCCCTCTGCCTGCTTCTCCATCAATGCAGAAAACTTTGATCGGCTGCAAAGCGACATGCCGGATGTCGCGCTTGTCCTGATGCGCAATCTCAGCCGTCAGTTTGCAACCCGGCTGCGTCATGCCAATACCATGATCTCGGAGCTGGAGCAGTAGAAAGTACCACTCACCCGGTTCGCTGCGCTCACCACCCTCTCCCCGTGGGAGAGGGTTTCGGAGTCCCTCTCCCGACGGGAGAGGGAGGGGCCCGCGTGCGTCAGCACGTGGGAGGGTGAGGGGGGGTGCGGCAAGGACCCCTCACCCGGCTCGCTTTGCTCACCACCCTCTCCCCGTGGGAGAGGGTTTCGGAATCCCTCTCCCACGGGGAGGGTGAGGGGTGCAATCCAGACAGGTTTCCTCAGCCCGGGAAGTGATCTAGCATCACCGCATGTTTGATCCCATGACGCTACTCATCATATTCGCGACGTTTCTGCTGGCCGGTACGGTCAAGGGGGTGATCGGGCTTGGCCTGCCGACGGTTTCGCTGGCTCTGCTGACGCTGGCCTTCGATCTGCCGAGCGCCATGGCCCTGTTGCTGGTGCCGTCGTTCGTCACCAACCTGTGGCAGGCCGTGACCGGTGGCAATACCGGTGCGGTCATCCGCAGGCTGTGGCCGTTCCTCATCATGGCGACGGTGATGGTGTGGCTGGGCGCGCTGGCCCTGACGCGGGTTGATCTCAATCTTCTGTCGGCGCTGCTGGGCGGATTGCTGGTTGCCTACGCCGGGCTTTCACTGGCCGGTCACCGACCCACCATTCAGCCAGCGAGCGAAGTCTGGATGGGGCCATTGTTCGGCATTGCCAACGGTGTGCTGACCGGCATGACCGGCTCGTTCGTGGTGCCAGGCGTGATGTTCCTGCAGGCCATCGGTCTGCCGCGTGACATGCTGATCCAGGCTGATGGGCATGCTGTTCACGGTCTCGACTGTGGCGCTGGCGGCGGCGCTCGGCGACAACGGGTTGCTGAGCACCGACCAGGGCCGTGATACACGCCCAGTTGCGTGCTGCCGGCGATCCGTCGGTGTGATGCTCGCGCCAGCAGGTCCGCAACCACCGTCCGAAGCATCAGCTCCGCCGCGTGTTCTTCATCGCGCCGAGTGGCTGAGGGCAATATGCCGTCCGGGATCGCCGCGCGACACAAGCGTGAGATAAAAATTGCGGGGCCGCCATGGACATGCAGATGGACGCGATGAGTGCGCTGGCGCTGGCTCTTGGCGCGGCATGGGCAAGCGGCATCAATCTCTATGCGACGGTGCTGATCATCGGCGGCCTTGGTGCGACCGGTGCGGTTGATCTGCCGCCCGACCTGGCCGTACTGGAAACGCCGCCGGTGCTGATTGCCGCCGTCGTCCTTTATGCGCTCGAATTCCTCGCCGACAAGATCCCCGGCATCGACAGCCTCAACGACATGGTGCACACGTTTATCCGTATCCCCGCCGGCGCCCTGCTGGCGATGGGTAGTGTGTCCGGGATTTCCGAACCGTGGCAGGCCGTCGCCGCCCTGGCGCTGGGTGGGCTCGTCAGCGCCGGGTCGCACGCCGCCAAGACCGGATCGCGCGCCCTCATCAATACCTCGCCGGAACCGTTTTCGAACTGGTTCGCGTCGATCTTCGAAGACGTCATTGTCCTCATCGGTTTGCTGCTGGCGTTGTTCAAGCCGGCGTTCTTTCTGGTCTGGATGGCGGCATTCGCGCTGTTCCTGATCTGGGTGCTGCCGAAACTGTGGCGCGGTCTCAGAACCTTGTGGCAGCGGCTGCAGGGTTTCAGGGGGCAGGACAGGAGCGCAGGCGGCGGCCGGTCGATGATGGCGGCAATGCGGACTGCACCTGATAAATCTGACGATAATCCCGACGATCATTCCACGTTGGTGCCGCGCCCGTGATGCAGGGTCGGGCGAGGCTTGCTGCTGATCGCCTGTCTGCTGATCGGCTGTCTGCTGGCGTTGCCGATGCCTGCGCTGGCCGCCGATGCGACGCCGGCGCCAACCCCGCTCAGATCGCTGAAGAGATTATCCTGCTGCCCTATCCGGACCGGATCGACGCCCTGAAGGCGCCGGTCGTCGTGCAGCTGCGCTACGGTCCGACCAAGCCCCGGCGGTTTGTGACCGATCTGATCTGGGGGCCGGAAAAGGCACCGAACCTGTACCGGCTGCACGCCGAAGGCACGGTTGAAATTGCCCCCGACAAGAAGGGTCCGGTCGTCACCATGCGCCGGGGCACCACCGCTTTCACGTTCGGCCCGAAAACCATCGAGCGCGCCGACAAGGGCGAGATCATTGCCCAGATCACGCCGGAAGGGCGCTTCCGTCAGATCGAGCTGCGCCTCAAGGGTCTCGACAGCAAGGCGCACCGCCTGCAGTTCAACCAGCTCGGCAGTGCGCTGATCGATACCGGACGGGTGCCGCCGTTTCACCGTCTGCAGAGCCGGGCCGGTCCCGATGATACCGGCGGCAAGACCCAGCTGGCCCGGGAAAAGGAAGCCCGCATTGATGTGCTGGAAGCCATACAGCCGATGCTCGGCCTGGTGCTCGATATGGAAAGTGGCGTGCTGCATACCGGGTCGCGCCTGACGGTGCTCAGGCGTGATCTGGGTGATCTGTTCCGTGATGCGGGGCCGATCCCGCTCAGGCTCGAAGGATCGGTGATCGGCCTTGCCAATATCGATAACCGGCGCTTCCTCACCCTGAAGCTCGACCGTGCCGAAATGACGCCGCCGATGAAAGCCAACGTCGACGGCTATGCGCTGATTGATATCGAAACGGCGTTGCCGGAAACGGTCGTCGCCACCATCGAACTGGTGGTTGTGCATGACACCACGACCAGCGTCTTCCGCTTTGTCGAGCGGCGCGCGCTGATCCCCGAACAGTTGCCGCAATGACAACGGATACAACAAAGCTTTCTCAAGCCGTCAAGAGCGGTTAGTTTTCTGCCATGACTTACAAGAAGATCGCCTTTCTGGCCGCACCTGCCGCCGAAGCCGCCGAAGCCAGGGACCGTCTGGTTGCCCGTTACGGCGGCGTCGATGCAGAAGATGCCGATGTCATCGTCGCGCTCGGCGGCGATGGCATGATGCTGCACACCATCCATGAGCGGATGACGCAGGATGTGCCGATCTTCGGCATGAACCGCGGTTCGGTCGGATTTCTGATGAACGAATTCGCCGAGGATGATCTGCAGAAGCGCCTGGATAAGGCGGAACTGATCACCCTGCATCCGTTGAAAATGGAAGTCGTCGATCTTGAAGGCCGGGTCCACACCTCGATTGCCATCAATGAAGTGTCGCTGCTCAGGGAAACCCGTCAGGCCGCCAAGATCAGGATCATCGTCGATGGCGTGCCGCGTATCGACGAGATGATGTGCGACGGCGTGATGGTGGCGACACCGGCCGGCTCGACGGCGTACAATCTGTCGGCAGCCGGGCCGATCATTCCGCTCGGCAACGACCTGCTGGCGCTGACGCCGATCAGCGCATTCAGACCCAGACGCTGGCGCGGCGCACTGCTGCCGTCCAGTGCGATCATTATTTTCGAAGTGCAGAACCCGAGCGACCGTCGGGTCAGCGCGACGGCCGACTTTAACGAAATCAGAAATGTCGTCAGCGTGAAGATCTCTGAAGACCGCACGCATGCACCGCAACTCCTGTTCGATCCCGAGCACAATCTTGAAGAACGGGTGCTCCGGGAGCAATTCAGCTCTTGAGCGCGTACGAAGAAGCCGAAGACCGCCCGGACAAGCCGGACGACAGAAACTGGAAACAGCGTCTGCCCATAGTCATCGGCACCCTGATATGGGGCGCAATCGGAGGCTGGGTGTTTTCGCTGATGAACATCCCGCTGGCCTGGATGCTGGGGTCGATGATGTTTACCGCCGTCCTCGCCGTCGGCGGGGTCCGCCTGAAAGGTCCCGGCAAATCCCGCGCCATCGTCATCACGGTGCTGGGCGTCATGCTCGGCAGTGCCTTTACGCCCGATATCCTGCAGCACGCCACCAGCTGGATCATCAGCATCGCCGTGCTGCTGGTCTTTGTTGTCGTCATCACCGTGGTGCTGGCGTGGGGGTTCGAAAAGTGGGGCAAATTATCGCGGATCGAAGCCGTGCTGGCGGCAACGCCGGGCGGCTTCGGCGAGATGATCCTGGTCGCCGAATCCTATGGTGTCGGGGTTCGCTCGATCTCGCTGATCCACGCCACCCGCGTCATGTTCACGGTAATGCTGATCCCGCTGTATTTCCGGATTTTCGAGGGCTATCAACCGCCGACCGTCTCGCCGATGGGCTCGGTCAGCGAGCTGGACCTGCGCGATGGATTGATCCTGACCGCCTGTGCGCTGGTCGGCTACGTCATCGCCAAAAAGCTGAAAATCCCGGCCGCCGCCCTGCTTGGGCCGATGCTGGTCAGCTCGGTCGTGCATTTCATGGGCTGGACCACGGCCAAGCCGCCGGGCGAACTGGTCAATCTGGCGCAGGTCGTGATCGGTACCAACGTCGGCTGCCGCTTTGTCGGCGTCAAACGCCAGCAGCTGATCAACCCGGTCGGGATCGGCATCATCGGTGCGGCACTGACGCTGGGCATGGCCATGGTTGCGGCTTCGATCATGCATCAGGTGACAAACCTCGACTATCATGCGCTGTGGATTTCGTTCGCGCCGGGTGGCCTTGCCGAAATGACGCTGATCAGCCTCGCCATGCACATCGACACGGCGTTCGTCTCGACGCATCACATCGTTCGCATCCTGTTTATCGTGATGGCGATCTCGTTGGTCAGCCGCATCCTGTTCGGCCCGCCAAAGGGCGATCCGTTGTAATCTCATCCCTCACCCGGCTCGCTGTGCTCGCCACCCTCTCCCCGAGGAGAGGGTTATTTACCCCTCTCCCGACGGGAGAGGGAGGGGCCCGCGCGCGTCAGCGCGTGGGAGGGTGAGGGGAGTGCGGGTCAGCTGTGATCCGCCCCGACGGCGTCAGCGACGTTTTTGAACCCGTCGCGCTTCAGCAAACCGGCAAGGCTGCGGCAGATGCGGCCGGGCAGGCTTGGTCCTTCAAACACCATGCCTGAATAGAATTGCACCAGCGAGGCCCCGGCCCTGATCTTGTCATAGGCATCGGCGCCGGACTGAATGCCGCCGACGCCGATCAGCGGCACGCGGCCGTTGGTTGCCCGATAGAAATCACCAATCACACGGGTCGACAGCTTGGTCAGCGGTTTGCCGCTGAGCCCGCCGGTCTCTGACTTCTGGGCATCTTGCAAGGTGTCGGGCCGGGTGATGGTGGTGTTCGTTGCGATCAGGCCGTCGACGGCACCGCTGCTGGCGACCGCTGCAATATCGGCGATGTCGGCATCGGTCAGATCGGGCGCGACCTTGACCAGCAACGGCGGGGTTTTGTCCGGCACCGCCTGGTCCAGTGCAGCGCGGACCCGGGTGATCAGCTTTTCCAGCTCGGCCCTGTCCTGCAAAGCGCGCAGTCCCGGCGTGTTCGGTGACGAGACATTGACGACCACGTAATCGGCATGGCGCGCCAGCTTTTCGATGCCGATGACATAGTCGGCGGCGGCGTCCGTGGTTTCCTTGTTCTTGCCCAGATTGACGCCGATCAGGCCCAGGCTGCGGGACGCCGGCAAATCGGCGAGCTTCGCTTCGGCATGGTCGGCGCCTTTGGAATTGAAGCCCATGCGATTGATCACGGCGTCGTCCTGATCAAGGCGGAACAGCCGGGGTTTCGGGTTGCCGGGTTGCGGACGGGGCGTCACCGAGCCGATCTCGACAAAGCCGAAGCCGAGCGCCAGCGCCTGCATCGGCACACCGGCGTCCTTGTCGAACCCGGCGGCCAGGCCGACCGGGTTTTTGAAATGGCGTCCCCAGAGTGTTGATTCCAGTATCGGATCGGCGAAGGGGCTGCCCGATACCAGTCTGCGTTCAAGCGCCCAGAGCGCCAGATTGTGGGCGCATTCAGGGCTCAGTTTGCGGACCAGCGGCCACGTCAGGCTGTAGGCGTCCACGCTCAGGCGTCCCGATTTTCCGGCGGCGGCGGAAAGCCGTCCGGGAACACATGCACGCCATCCGTGCCCAGCAACAAAGGCGAGGTGGCGATGACGGCATCGACACTGAGCGGTCCGTAGAGATGCGGAAACAACGCGCCGCCACGGGATGGCTCCCACTTCAGGGCATCACCCAGTTTTGCCGCCTCGACGCTCAACAGCAGAATGTTCGGTTGGCCGCGGCGGTGTTTGGCGGCTGACGTCCAGACCTGATCGCGGGTCGAGAAATGAATGAAACCGTCGGCCTGATCCTGCGAAGACCCGGGATAGGTTCCCTCGCCTATGGCAACGACCCATTCTTCAGCTTTGCACATGTGGTAGATGACAGCGTCGTTCATGACGGGCAAAGTAACCCATCACGCGCGGGCAGAGCAACGCGGTTAAGCGAACAGGGAGAGAGAAACATGAGCACACGCACAATCGATGTCGACGACAGGCTATACAATTACATGATGGAGGTCGGCGTGCGCGAGGACCCGGTCCTGGCGGACCTGCGCGAGGCAACGGCTGATCATGAATGGGCCGTGATGCAGATCTCGCCCGAGCAGGGTCAGCTGATGAAGATGCTGGTCAGGATGCTCGGCGACGGCGCTGATTGAAATCGGGACCTACACCGGTTATTCGGCATTGGCCGTGGCGCTGGCGCTGCCGGACGACGGCCTTTTGGTAGCCTGCGACATCTCGCTCGAGTATGCGACCATCGGCATGCCCTTCTGGCAGAAGGCCGGTGTCGCCGACAAGATCAGCCTGCGCATCGCTCCGGCCAAGGAAACTCTGGATCAGATGATCGGGCTGGGCGAGACCGGCAGCTACGACTTCGCCTTCATTGATGCCGACAAGCCGGGATACCCGGATTATTTCGAGCGCTGTCTGGTGTTATTGCGGCAGGGCGGCGTGATCGCCATCGATAACATCTTCATGGCCGGCAACTCTGCCGATCCCGAGACAACGTCGGAAAACGCCATCGCCATGCGCGCCTTCAACGCGATGCTGAAGGACGATAAACGGGTCGATATCTCGCTGATCCCGATCGGCGACGGCCTGACACTGGCGCGCAAGCTTTAGGGCCCGCAAGCTTTAGGAAAAGACCCCTCACCCGGCTCGCTGCGCTCGCCACCCTCTCCCCGGAGGAGAGGGTTTCAGAGGACTCTCCCATCGGGAGAGGGAGGGGCCCGCTCGCAGCGCAATGGGAGGGTGAGGGGCGTGCTGACTTGTTCTGGCCAGTTGGCTTTGCGCTTTTCGGCGAAGGCGGCCATGCCTTCAGACTGGTCTTCGGTGGCGAAGGCGGCGTGGAAGACACGGCGTTCGAACAGGATGCCTTCGGCCAGCGTCGTCTCGTACGAACGGTTGACCGATTCCTTGACCATATAGGTGGTCGGGCGTGACATGCCGGCAATGGTCGCTGCCGTTTTCAGGGCATCTTCAAGCAGCTCGGCTGTCGGCACGACGCGGCTGACGAGACCGGCACGTTCTGCTTCTGCGGCATCCATCATGCGGCCGGTCAGGCACATTTCCATCGCCTTCGACTTGCCGACAAAACGGGTCAGGCGCTGCGGGCCACCAGCACCCGGCAGAATGCCGAGTTTGACTTTCGAGCTGGCCGAACGTATGGCCGTCGGCGGCCGGATGAAATCGCACATCATGGCCAGTTCGCAGCCACCGCCCAGCGCAAAACCGTTGACCGCGGCGATAACGGGCTTCCGGCATCTGGCGACCCGCTCCCACGTCGAGATGAAGTTCGACATGTAGGCGTCCATATAGCTTTTCGCCTGCATTTCCTTGATGTCGGCACCCGCGGCAAAGGCTTTTTCCGACCCGGTGATGACGATGCAGCCGATGGCGCTGTCAGCTTCGAAGCTGTCGATGGCCTGGCCAAGTTCGTTGATCAGCTGATCGTTCAGCGCGTTCAGCGCATCCGGGCGGTTCAATGTAATCAGGGCGACGCCACCGTCTTTGGTTTCGGCGATGATGTTTTCGAAAGTCATGGTTTGCTCCTCAGAACGGGCTTGATGCGGGGCGCGCAGGACCGCGCGAAGGCTCGTTTTTGCCATATCGGGAGCATCAGGAAAAGGATTTGTTCGCACTTGCGAAAGAACGCCAAACCTGACGCCAGCCCTCAGGAGGCCTTGGGTCGCGCGGATTTCAGGCAATCCCGATACATGTTTGCGGCAAGTTTCAGAAAGTATTCCTCAACCTCCCAGCTCTCCTGGATCATCTGGTTGAGGGTATCCACCGCCGCGTCGTCTGCGGCTTCGCCCAACGCCGTGTTCAGCCAGTCGATGGATTTCAGGCGGTTCCCTTCGGCCTCGGCGACCATGGCGGCATAATCGGCCTTGGCATTCGGCTTCGGTGATCTGGGTGATGATGATGATCGCGCGGACCGGGAGTGCCGACAGCACGGCCAGCACGAGCGCCGGGATGAGAGAATTCATCGGCAGAGGGAAGCTGAACGGATACGGATCGTCAATTCAAACCGTGTCCGTTCGCGTTATAGTGATGTCATGAGACGAACATTGACAGCCTGTACCCTGATGGTGGGTCTGCTCGGCAGTGTCGGAGCCGCAACCGGATTGCGGGCCGACACCACAGCCGACTGCGGCCGGTTTTTCCTCAACAACGAGCAGACAGGGCAGATGGAATCGTCGGCGGCAAGCGGTCACGGGCAACGACGACGTTGCAGAACCGCAGTCTGGGCCGTGATCTGCAAGCCAGTCTGCAGCGTCTGCAGGGCGTTGTCGGTCAGGCGGAAAACCTGCTCAGGGGCGAGGATCTGACACAGGAAGTCGAGCGCCGGGTGCAGGCGCTGTTGCAGGAAGCCCGCCAGCGCACCCGTGAAGTGCTGCAGAAAAGCCGCGAGCTTGAACAGGAGCAGCGATCGAGAACCCAGGAAGTCTCCGCCCAGCAACGTCAGGTAACGCAGGCGCAGATCCAGTTGGCGCGTCAACTCGAACAGAAACAGGAAGCCCTGACCACCCAGCTCCAGGCCGAACAACGCTCCCGGACACAGGAACAGCTCAGGGCCCCGGTGCTGGCGCAGTAGGGGTAGCGTTTCTCCCCATCGTCATTCCCGCGCATGCGGGAACCCAGTGTTTTCCAGAAACAAGAGGAAACGCGAAGATCGCTAAAGGTTCCTTCGCGCCCTTGGTTTTTCTTTGCGGCCTTCGCGTTAAACTTTTGAGGTCTGGGTCCCCGCATGCGCGGGGGGGGGTGACGATTTTTTTTTCTGCTTGGGAGGGAGAGGGTTTTTGGATGCGTGAGTCCCTTCTCCCCTCGGGAGAAGGACAGGATGAGGGAATCAGCCGCCGGTCAGCAGACATGTGGCGGCGCGACGGCGGGGCGGTTGTGATCGCGGTCGATGATGAAATCGTGACCCTTCGGCTTGCGGCCGATGGCTTCATCGATGGCGGCATTCGAGCAGGGCGTCGCTCGTCCGAGCGGCGCATCGGCGGCGTCGAGGTCGGCGGCGTCGTCCTGACCCGAGACACATGTAGAGCGTGCCGGTGCAGGTCAGCCGGACCCGGTTGCAGCTTTCGCAGAAATTGTGCGTCAGCGGCGTGATGAAGCCGAGGCTTGCCCGCCGGTTTCCTTCACCTCGGACATAACGTGCCGGGCCGCCGGTGCGGTAGTGGAATTTCGTCGAGCGTCCAGCGCGTCGCGAGATCGCGGCGGACCTCGGACAGCGGCAGGTACTGATCGGTCCGGTCGCTCGTCGATTTCGCCCATCGGCATGGTTTCGATCAGCGTCAGATCAAACTTGTTCTGGCCGCACCATGCGGATCATGTCGTCGAATTCGCCGGCGTTCAGATGCTTCAGCGCGACGGCGTTGATCTTGACCTTGAGGCCGGCCTGCTTGCGCCGCGGCGAGGCCTTCCATCACCTTGCCAAGCTCGCCCCAGCGGGTCGATCTTCGGCGGAATTTTTCCGGGCTTCAGCGTGTCGACGCGATACGTTGATGCGGCGGACCCCGGCTGCGTACCAGACTCGGCGGCATAGCGGGCCAGCTGGCTGCCGTTGGTGGTCAGCGTCAGCTCGTCGAGTGCGCCGGTTTTCAGATGTGCGCCCAGATTGTTGATGAGCGACATGATATTGCGCGCGCACCAGTGGCTCGCCGCCGGTCAGGCGCAGTTTGCGCACCCCCTTGCGGATGAAGGCGCCGCACAGGCGTTCCAGTTCTTCGAGGCTGAGCACGTCCTTTTTCGGCAAAAAGGTCATGTCTTCAGACATGCAATAGACGCAGCGGAAATCGCAGCGGTCGGTCACGGAGACGCGCAGGTAGCTGACGTGACGACCAAACGGGTCAATCATCGGGGCTTCGGTGCTGTTCGTGGTTGCGGTGCCGTCCAAACGCTCAATCCTCATGCCTTGTCACTTATATATAGTCCTGTTCGCCTGTTTCGTCATCCCTGTGTCTTTCTATTCGTCATCCCCGCTTTCGCGAGGATGACGATGTTTTCTCAGGCTTTGCCTTCGGTCATATTTATTGATCTCAGGCTTCGCCTTCGGTCAGGCCCTTCTTCAGCATGTCGGCCTTGGCTTTGACGCGCAACGCGTCGCGTTCGCGCAGGTAATCGTCGGTGGTGCGCGGGATCGGCACTGTGCCGTGCGCCAGCGGGTTGCCGTCTTCCGACGTCAGTTGCACGACTCTACAGTCCTCGCACATTTTCAGCCGTTCGAGCTTGCCTTCGCCCTGAAACATCGCGTGATCCTTGAGCTTGTCGATGGTCCGTTGCATCGACGCATGTGTCGCGAACGGCTTGCCGCAGCGGATACAGAGATGCGGCTGCTCTTCCTTGATCTTCTGGTGTGTTCTGGCCGCTTCGAGAAAGCTCAATCTGGGTTCCAGCGTGATGACCTTTTCCGGGCAGGTGTTCTTGCAGAGACCACACTGTACGCAGGCGTCTTCGACAAAGCTCAGCTGCGGCAGGTTCTCGTTGTCCTTCAGCGCACCGGTCGGGCAGGCGCCGACACAGGCCAGGCACAGCGTGCAGCCGTCGACGTCGACCTTGACGCGACCGAACGGCGCACCGGCCGGCAGCGCGATCTCGTCAACCGGTGCCGGGGCCTTGCGGTGCAGGGCATCCAGCGAAAGCCTGAGCACCGAACGCTTGCGGCCGACCCCGGCAACGTCGCCTGCGGGGATCGCCTGCAGGGGGGCCTCACCGTAAAGGGCGGCTTCAAGCTGATCGGGATCATCGGGCTCGAGCAGGCGCACCCGGCCCTTGCCATAACCGAGGCCTTCGGTGATGGCCTCGGCAATAGCGAACTCCGCCAGCAGGGTGTCGCGGTCTGCGCGTTTCTTCGGCGGCAGCAGCACGGCGATTTCAGACGCGCCGAGGGCCAGCGCCAGCGTCAATGTTTCAAGGCCGACCTGCGTCACCTGATTGACGGCGAGCGGCAGCACGTGACCGGGCAGGCCGCGGCCATGCCGGGCCGAGAGCGCAATGACGTCGCGTCCGAACGTATTGTCGTGAACCAGAATAACCGGTGTCTCGCCGCCGGCTTTCAGATAAGTGCCGAGCATGGCGCGGAGCCGGTCTGCCAGACCGTCACCGGCGGGCAGGGTATATTTCGCGGCCCCGGTCGGACAGACCACGGCACAGAGCCCGCAGCCGGCACAGATATAAGGATCATATTTGACCTGATCGCCGTTCGGCGTGATGGCGCCGGTCGGGCAAATGTCGAGGCACTTGTTGCAGCCGGTAATCCTGCTTCTGGAATGGGCGCAGATGCCGGCGTCATAATCGATATAGCGGGGCTTCTCGAACTCGCCGATCATGTCGGTCATGGTGAACAGCGCTTCCATCACCAGACCCGGATTGGCCGGATCGGGATGGAAATAACCGTCGCGTTTTTCCGGGGCCGGGAACAAAGGCGTGCCGCCCCTGAGATCAAGGATCAGATCGCAGGTCGAACTGCCGGTCTCGCCAAGCCCGGTGAATTCCAGTTTCGACTGTGATGAGGGGGCCGTCGGGCGCAGATTCTCGACACTGACCTCGAAGGCGCCGAGATGACCGGAAGCGCTTTTGATGTGACCGGCGAAGATCGGCATGTCCATCACATCGGGCGGGCTGATCTCGGCACCGCCTTCGAGAATCACGGTCACGTCCATGCGATCGGCCAGCTTGCGGGCGGCTTCGATGGCCGCCTCGTCGCGGCCCAGCACCAGTACGATGCCGGTCGAAATCATGGAAACCGAGGTCGCCTCGCGCAGATCAAGCGAGGCTTCTTTGATCAGTGCCGCCATTTTGGCGGTGACGTTCTTTTGCCCGCTTTTCTCGCTGCTTTTTTGGCCGTCCTGTTTCTTGTTGGTGCGGCCGGCTTCGGACCAGCCGGCTTTTTCGCGGATGTTGAGGAATTCGGCAACGGGGGCGTCGTCGCCCATTTCTTCCAGTGCGTCCAGAAACAGCGGCGCTTCCTGGGTGCAGGCGACGAGGATGTGATCGGCTTTCCTGGCGTCATCGACGAAGCGGTCAAGCTCGGTACGGCACAGATAACGCGCCGGTTTCAGCGCGCCGTCACCGCCGAGCGCCTTGCCCAGTGCGTCGGCTTCGATGGTCATAGTCTCTTCGCACGAACAGACGAAGACGTCCTTGCCGTTCAGCTTCATGGTGATGTCTTCCCTCCCAGGGGCGCAATTGCCGACTATCCGTGCCTGTTATTAAGGGGGTTATGAGCACGACCGGCGCATGAGCAATGGTTTTTCATTAGATAGCGCAATATATCCGGAAATAAAGACATATCAATTTTAAGGGTTTAACCCAACCACTGCACCAGTCATTGCATCGGGCGGCAGAATTGGGAACAGTGGGGCCATGAAAGACCTGATGACCACCCGCGAAGTTGCCGACTATCTGCGCCTCAAGGAGCGCAAGGTATACGATCTCGTTGCCGCCGGCGATATCCCGTGTACCCGGGTCACCGGCAAATGGCTGTTTCCGAAACACCTGATCGATATCTGGCTGGCCCGCTCGTCGACGTTCCCGAAGATCGCCGCCGCCCATGCAACGCCGCCGCCGCCGGTTATCGTCGGCTCGCACGACCCCTTGCTGGAATGGGCGGTCCGCACCTCGGCCTGCGAGCTGGCGCTGATGCCGGGCGGCAGTCTTGACGGTCTGCAGCGCTTTGCCCGGGGCGAGGCGGTCGCCTGTGGCATGCACGTGCTCGATCTGACCGACGGGGGTTATAACGTGGCGCCTGTTGCCGAGGCGACGGTCGGGCTCGATTGCGTGTTGCTGGAGTGGGGCTGGCGCGAACAGGGGCTGATGGTCGTCAAGGGCAACCCGATGCGCATCCGCTCGCTGGCCGAAGCCGTGTTTGCCAACGCGCGTTTCGTGATTCTGCGAAGCTCAGGCCGGCAGCCGTGTGCTGTTTCAATATCTGGTCTCGGAAGCGGGGCAGGACTTCGACGCCCTCGACATCGCCGATATCGAGGCCCGGTCGGGAAACAGATGTCGGCCTCGCCATTCTTGAAGGCCGCGCCGATACCGGGCTCGGGGTGCGTGCCGCCGCCAATCAGCTTGGTCTGGATTTCCTGCCCTGCACCGGGAACGATATGACCTGCTGATCCGCCGCCGCGATTACTTCCAGCCGAGCGTGCAACGGCTTTTGGCCTTCTCAGCAAGCAAAGCCTTCATGCAGCGGGCCGGTGAAATGACCGGATATGACATCACCGGTCTGGGCACGGTCCATTTCAACGCGCCTTAAACCTTGACCTTTAACCCACTTGCCCCGACATCATATCGAAACGGAGAGCACCCATGACGACAACGAAACTGAGCGCACAGGATTTTCTCGACGCCGCCCAGCGGGGTGACGCCGACGCCGTCAAGGCCGGGCTCGAACAGGGGCTGAAGGCCGACACCTCAGATGCCTATGGCAACACGGCACTGATGATGGCCTGCGCCCGCGCCCAGACCGAGGTTTGCCGCGTGCTTGTTGGCGCCGGTGCCAATCCGGATCACAAGAACCGCTATGGCATGGGGCCGCGCAACTGGATCAGCTGGGCCAGCCACGACAGCACCATTCTTAAAATTCTGGGCTGATCTGCGCACCTGGCACGTTCGCTTACAACACGATGGGGGAAATAGAATGACTGCATATATGATCGCTCAGGTCGATGTCACCGATCCGGAGAAATTTGAAGAATACCGCGCGCTGGTACCGGCGACGCTGGCCAAGTACGGCGGCGAATATATTGTCCGTGGCGGTGAGATGGCGGTGCTGGAAGGCGACATGCCCTATCCGCGCATCGTCGTGATCCGCTTCGACAGTCTGGAAGCGGCCAAGAAATGGCATGCGTCCGAAGAATATGCCGGGGCGCTGGCGTTGCGTCAGGCGTCGTCGAACGGCTTGCTGGTGGCGGTGGACGGCTACGATGCCTGATATCGCAAAGCTCGGCGGTGTCATCTGGACAGCCCGCAAGACCGGCGGCGTGCTGCCAAGAAATGCCGTCGCTGAGACGGCAGCCAGGAACGTTTCCTATCAGGTTCAGGCTGCCGCCGTTGAGGCGTCCAAGTTGACCCGGGCCGGCTGGAAGGTCGCTGCAACCAGCGCCATGGCGCAGGAACTGCTGGGCATGGACGGCCCCTCGATCGGCCCCGTGTTTGCCGAGCATATTTTCAAACCGGGTTCGACCCTGATCGCCCGCCCCGAGCACGGCGCTGCCATCGAATGCGAGATCGCTTTTGAAATGGCCGAAGATCTGGGCGACGACCCGATCACGTCGATGGACGATCTGCTGGCATCGACGGCCCGGGCGCTGATCGCAGTCGAGCTGGTCGGTTGCCGGTTTGAAGGCGGCTTCAAGGGTTCCGGAATCTCAGTCTGCATCAGTGACTTTTCGTTCAATGCGGCGCTGGTGCGTGGACCGGAAATCACCGGTTGGCGCGATATGGACCTGTCGGCGGTGACGGCAAAGATCACCCAGAACGGTGTGGCCGGCAATGCCGGCACCGGTGCCGCCGTGCTTGGCAATCCGAGTCCTGGCCCTGCAATGGGCGGCGATCGAGGCGCAATCCATCGGCATGCCGTTCCGCAAAGGCGACATCATCACGACCGGCACCATGACCGGCGTCACACCGGTGAAACCCGGCGATACCGTCGTCTGTGATTTCGGTGCCTGCGGACAGATCCCGATCTCCTTCGAAGCCGCCTGAACTTCCTGCACCCGGCTCACTCACGGCTCGCTTCGCTCGCCACCCTCTCCCCGAGGGAGAGGGATTTTTGCCCCTCTCCCATCGGGAGAGGGAGGGGGCCCGCGTGCGTCAGCGCGTGGGAGGGTGAGGGGGCAAAGGACTTTTCAAACGCCAATCCGTGAGCGCAAAATATCTGATGGCGTACAGGGCATAGGGGCAGATTGATGGCAGCATTGAGCGATGCACAAAAAGCGGCGTTCGAACGCGACGGGGTTCTTGTTGTTGAAAATGCGGTCGATGTCGATTTGCTGGCCAGACTCCGGGCCGACTTCGATGCCTGGGTCTCGGAAAGTGCCAACCATCATGCACCCTATGGCGAAACCGTTGACGGGCGGCCCAGGTTTGATCTGCAACCGGGTGAAGACGGACGACCGCCGGCACTGCGCCGCGTACAGGCGCCGACGGAAGTCTCTGACGCCTATTTCGAGGCGATGGCAAACAGTGCGATGACCGACATGGTGGCGGCGCTGATCGGCCCCGACATCAAACTGCATCATACCAAGATCAACTCGAAACAGCCGGGTGCCGCGACCGCCGTGAAATGGCATCAGGATTTTACCTACACGCCGCATTCGAATGCCGATCTGGTCACGGCGTTGCTGATGGTCGACAACGTGACGGCAGAAAACGGACCGCTTGCCGTTGCCCCCGGATCGCACAAGGGGCCGATATACAGCCTGTGGCACGATGGCGTTTTTACCGGGGCCGTGGCACCGGATATCGAAGCCGGGATGAAAGCCGATGCCCGGCTTTGCATGGGCAAGGCCGGATCGGTTTGTCTGATGCATACCCGGCTTGCGCATGGTTCCGAGCCGAACGTCTCCACCATGCCGCGCACCCTTTTCATCGCCGTGTACTCGGCCGGCGATGCGATGCCGTGCTCGCCCAATCCGGTGCCGACGAAACACATGGGGATGTTTGTCCGTGGTGCCGACCCGCGCCGGGTGCGGGGCGAGGCCTTCGACATTGCCGTCCCTGAATATCCGAAGACATCGTTCTTCGCGCAGCAATCTGAAAAAGAACGCACGGTTTGACCCCTCACCCGGCTCGCTCTGCTCGCCACCCTCTCCCAAGGGAGAGGGTTAGTTGCGCCTCTCCCTTGGGAGAGGAAAGGGGTCCGCGCGCGATAGCGCGGGAAGGTGAGGGCATGACGAGAGCGGTTAAACACCTCTACAAATAGCGGTATGATGTTCAAATGAGGCTCCGCAAATGACCATTGAAAAAATTGAGGTGCTTGTCGTCGGTGCCGGTCAGGCCGGCGTTGCCATGAGCGAACATCTTGGCAAAGGCGGCGTACCGCATCTGGTTCTGGAACGGGGGCGGATTGCCGAACGATGGCGGTCGGAACGATGGGACTCGCTGGTCGCCAACGGGCCAGCCTGGCATGACCGGTTTCCGGGACTGGAATTTTCCGAAACAGGCCCCGATGGCTTCCCGCCGAAAGAGGAAGTTGCCGATTATTTTGTCTCCTATGCGGCCATGCACGCAGCGCCGATCCGCTGTGGTGTCGAGGTTACTGCCGTCGAACGGCTTGAAGGGCGACCCGGCTTTCGCATCCAAACATCCAAAGGTGTGATCGAAGCCAACTATGTGGTGGCGGCCACCGGACCGTTTCAGATACCGCTCATCCCGCCCGTCGTGCCCGATGATGCGGGTGTGCTGCAAATTCATTCCAGCGCGTATCGCAACCCGGCGCAGTTGCCTGATGGTGCGGTGCTGGTCGTCGGTGCCGGATCGTCCGGCACGCAAATCGCCGACGAGTTGTTGCGATCAGGCCGGCGTGTCTTCCTTTCGGTCGGGCCGCACAACCGCCCGCCGCGCAGCTACCGGGGGCGGGATTTCGTCTGGTGGCTTGGCGTGCTCGGCAAGTGGGATGCGGAGGTGCCGAAGGAAGGGGCCGAGCATGTGACCATTGCCGTCAGCGGCGCCAGGGGCGGTCAGACCGTCGACTTCAGACGGCTGGGCAATCAGGGCATGACGCTGGTCGGCCGCACCAACGCCTGCAAGGGCGGCGTGCTGCATTTCGGTCACGACCTTGCCAGATAATATCCGGGACGGCGATGCCAACTACCTTTCGGTGCTGGATGAAGCCGACGCCTATATTGCCCGCAACGATCTTGATCTGCCGATGGAGCCAGAAGCCCGCACGTTTGAAGCGGACCCGGCCTGCGTCACCGACCCGATCCGGGAACTGTCGCTGGCCGATGCCGGTATCACCACGATCATCTGGGCGACGGGCTTTGCCGTCGATTTCAGCTGGCTGCAGGTGGATGCGTTTGATGCCAAAGGCCAGCCAAAGCATCAACGCGGCGTCTCGTCCGAGCCCGGTATTTATTTCGCGGGCTTGCCGTGGCTGTCGCAACGGGGCTCGTCATTCATCTGGGGCGTCTGGCACGACGCCAAACACATCGCCGACCACATCGCCATCCAGCGCGGCTATCTGGCATACCAGCCCGAACGCTGACCCCTCACCCGGCTCGCTGTGCTCGCCACCCTCTCCCCGAGGAGAGGGTTTCGGTCCCCCTCTCCCACCGGGAGAGGGAGGGGCCCGCGCGCGTCATCGCGTGGGAGGGTGAGGGGATTTGCCGCAGACACCGGCAATCCACATCAGGACGCCATCCAGATTCTGGATTACATCGCGGTTGGTGACCCGGATGACATATAAACCAGCCGCGTTCAGGAAAGCATCGCGGCGGCGGTCGTAGGCGATTTGCAAAGCGTGCGTGTCACCATCGACTTCAACGACAAGGCCACGATCCTCACACAGGAAGTCGACGATATAAGGGCCTATCGGCACCTGCCTTTTGAATTTGAGATCGTAGAGTTGTCGCGCACGAAGCTGCCGCCAATGCAATGTGCTTCAGTGTGGCCGTCGTGTTTTTCTGAGCGTGCGTGCACGTTGGTCTGGCATGACGTCAGCGCGTGGGATGGTGGGCGGCGTGCGGCTAGGACCCCTCACCCGGCTCGCACTGCTCGCCACCCTCTCACCCGGGGCAGAGGGTGTTAGCCCCTCTCCCACCGGGAGAGGGAGGGGCCCGCGCGCGTCAGCGCGTGGGAGGGTGAGGGGACTTGCCGTCTGGTTTACGAACCCGGCTGGGCGTTGGCGAAGAAGGCCTGGTTGCCGCCGATCTGGTATTGGTTGATCAGTCCCTGGCCGTCTTTCGACAGGACCCAGTCGATGAAGGATTGACCGAGCGCGACCTTGATGTGCGGGTGTTTCTTCGGATTGACGAGAATGATGCCGTACTGGTTGAACAGCGCCGGGTCGCCCTCGAGCACGATTTCAAGCTCGCCCTTGTTCTTGAACTTGAGCCACGTCGCGCGGTCGGTCAGGGAATAGCCGTTCATCCCCGATGCCACGTTCAGTGTCGCGCCCATGCCGGACCCGGTGGCGCTGTACCATTTGTTGCCGGCAGCCGTCGGATCGATCCCGGCACCTTTCCACAGTTCCAGTTCCTTCTTGTTGGTGCCCGAGTTGTCACCGCGGGATGCGAACGGGGCCTTGGCGGCGGCGACCTTCTTGAGGCCGGCGGCAGCCGTCTTCGTGCCCTTGACGCCGGCCGGGTCGGATTTCGGGCCAACCATGACGAAGTCGTTATACATCACGTCGGAACGTTTCACGCCGTAGCCTTCTTCGACGAATTTAACTTCGGACGGCTTGTGGTGCACGAACAGCACGTCGGCATCGCCGTTCTGTGCCAGTTTGATGGCCTTGCCGGTGCCGACGGCAACGACGCGGACTTCGATGCCGGTCTCAGCGGTGAACTTCGGCAACAGGAAATCGAACAGGCCGGAGTTGGCGGTCGACGTCGTCGACGCGACGGTGATGAACTTGTCAGCAGCCACCGCATGTGAGGGGGCAGCGCTGCCGAGGGCCAGTACCATCAGGGCGGTGCCGAGAAGTGTCTTCAACTTGAACATGATCATTCTCCCATATCTGTTCGTTTATTCGTGATGTCGGTTACCATCGCAATTCACCCTTGAGAAACGCGGCAGCCTCGCCGCTTTCGGGTGTGTTGAAAAAAGTGTCGGCAGCGGTGTGTTCCATCAGGTGTCCCTTGTGCAGGAACAGCACCTCGTCGGCGAGGCGCCTGGCCTGACCGATGTCATGGGTGACCATGATGATGCGCGTGCCTTCGTCGTGCATGGTCTGGATGATGCTTTCGACGGCGTGCGTCGCGGCCGGATCAAGACTGGCTGTCGGCTCGTCCAGGAACAGCACTTCGGGGCGGGTTGCCCGGGCGCGGGCCAGTGCCAGTTTCTGCTGCTCACCGCCGGACAGCAGCCGGGCCGGCTTGTCGGCAAAGCGGGCGAGGCCGGTGCGGCTCAGCACGTTCTCGATGATCGCTTGGCGGTCCGCGCGGGGGACGCTGCGCAGCTTCAGCGCATAGGCGACGTTGGCGGCAACGGTGCGACGCATCAGGATCGGGCGCTGGAACACCATCGCCTGATGGCGCGCCGGATGGGCCGCCTGGCCCTGCCACTGGACGCTGCCTGCGGTCGGCGTGATCAGGCCGTGACACAGCCTGAGCAGTAATGATTTCCCGGCCCCGTTCGGTCCCATGACGACGGTTCTGGGACCGGCGTGGAGGGCAAAAGTGATGTTGTTTATCAGGCGCTGACCACCGGCCTCATAGCTGACGGCGTTCAGCGAAAGCGGCAGGATGGCCGTGCTCTGGCCGGGCGTGGTCTGCGGCTCGGGCCGGGGCTGTGCGGCGCTCACACCCATAGCTGCCTCCGCCCGCTGCTTGACCGTGTAGGTCGCGGCATTGATCGCCAGCGACAGCGAAATCAGCACGATGCCGAGACCCAGCGCCAGGGCAAGATCGCCCTTGGAAACCTCGAGCGCGATGGTCGTTGTCATGACACGGGTTACGTGATCGATGTTGCCGCCGACGATCATCACGGCGCCGACTTCTGCGGACGCCCGACCGAATCCGGCAAGCACGGCGGTGACCAGTGTGAAGCGGGCATCGAACAGCAATGCCGGGATCGCCTTCATGGGGCCGGCGCCCAGTGAGCGCATCTGCTCTGAATACTCGACCCACAAATCCGCGACGACCTGTCGGGTCAGTGCGGCGATGATCGGGGTGACGAGGATGGTCTGTGCGATGACCATTGCCGTCGGTGTGAACAGCAGACCGAAGACACCCATCGGACCGGCTCGGGACAGCATCAGATAGACGACCAGACCGACGACGACCGGGGGCAGACCCATCAGCGCGTTTAGCGAGATGACGAGGACATCGCGTCCGGGGAATTTGAACAGCGCCAGCGCGGCACCCAACGGCAGGCCGATCAGCACGGCGAGGCCGACGGCACTGAGGCTGACCTGCAACGACAAGCCGACGATTTGCACAAGATTCTCGTCAAATGTCAGGAGTAATTGCAGGGCAGTGACGAAGGCTTGCGAAATATCGGTCATTTTCCTGAATTTCTCTGCAGTTTCGTACCTGATTTCACCTGTTGGAGAGCCTATCTCGGGAAAATATGCATATCAATGCATAAATATGCAGGTTTGAAGATGCTTTCACGCATCCGTGTTGGCCGGGCGGTAATCGCCCCTTGATCTCTGCCTCTTGGCTCAAGATGATCGCGACACCAAATCAAGATCAGACGACGGATGCC
The DNA here is from genome assembly GCA_965284225.1 of uncultured Rhodospirillales bacterium. GTDB lineage: Bacteria > Pseudomonadota > Alphaproteobacteria > Rhodospirillales > Casp-alpha2 > UBA4479. The sequence goes on along the minus strand of CBDIRN010000001.1, from coordinate 646,510 downwards.
GTTGATCTGGCAGATAGGGAGGAGAGAGCTTGGCGATGCGTCCTGATGGCGACGATCCCCGCACTGATAACAATGACAGCTTTCTGATCCGCCCCGACCCGGCGGACCCGAAGCTGACCGAACGGGTTTCCGGCGTCGATCAGGATGGCAATTCGGCAGAAACCTCGGTTACGGTTGAGCGGCCGCTGACGCTGTTTCTCAATGGTCGCGAGATCGTCACCATGATGACCATCTGCGATCATCCGGACTATCTGGCGGTCGGCTATCTTCTGAACCAGAACATGCTCCGCGCCGATGACGAAGTGACCGGCATCGACTATGACGAAGAGATCGAAACCGTTGTCGTCCGCACCGCGCGCGAAACCGATTACGAGGAAAAACTGAAGAAGAAAACCCTGACGTCCGGCTGTGCCCAGGGTACCGTCTTCGGTGATGTCATGGAGAAATTCGAGACCGTCAAACTGAACACCGATACGGTGCTGAAAACGTCGTGGCTGTATGCCCTGACCAGGACCATCAACACCACGCCGAGCCTGTATCTGGAGGCCGGTGCGATCCACGGCTGCGTCCTTTGTCACCAGGACAAGCCCTTGATTTACATGGAGGATGTCGGCCGTCACAACGCTGTCGACAAGATCGCCGGCTACATGTTCCTGAACGGTATCTCCGGTCACGACAAGATATTCTACACCACCGGGCGGCTGACGTCGGAAATGGTTATCAAGACCGTGCAGATGGGGATCCCGATCCTTTGTTCGCGCTCGGGCTTTACCGCCTGGGGCGTGTCTTTGGCGCGGCAGGTCGGCCTGACCCTGATCGGCCGGGCGCGGGGCAAACGCTTCATCGCGCTGGCCGGCGAGGACCGCATTGCCTTTGACGTCGATGTCAGTGCCATCGCCGATGAGCCACGCGGCATGAACCGCAAAGGGGCGACAGCGGAATGAGCGGCAACAACCCAACTGCGAAACCCCTTGTCGGTGTGCTGCTGGCCGGCGGACTGGCCCGGCGCATGGGCGGCGGCGACAAGCCGATGCGGACATTGGGCGGCAAGCCGATCCTGGACCACGTCATCGAACGGGTACAGCCGCAGGTGCATCATCTGATCCTCAACGCCAATGGCGACCCGGCACGCTTCGAGTCGTATGGCTTGCCGGTGATCGCCGACGTCATCGACGGCCATCAGGGACCGCTGGCGGGGATACTCACGGCGCTCGACTGGGCTGCGGAAAACGTGCCGGACGCCGAGCATGTGATCAGTTTCGCCACCGACGCCCCGTTCGTGCCGAAAGACCTGGTGGCCCGCCTGATGGCACCGGTCGACGCCGGTCTGACGCCGCTGGCCTGCCCGATCACCGGCGAGCGAACGCATCCGGTGTTCGGGGTCTGGCCGGTGGCGCTGCGCGACACCCTGCGGAAAGCGATGCTGGAAGAGGACATGCGCAAGATCGATCTGTGGACGGCACGCATCGGCATCACGCATGTGCCGTTTGAGGTTGAGCCGGTCGACCCGTTCTTCAACGTCAACAAGCCGGAGAATCTGGAAGAAGCCGAGCAGTTGTTGAACGCTGAGGCGGCCAGCGATCCTGAAATCCACGAGGTGCTGCAGGTTGGCGTGGTGATCGAGCGCAAGGAGAGCGACAACCGCTGGGTGGATTATACCTATAAACCGGTAACGGTGTTTCCGGGAGCGCCGGCAAAAGACCCGCATCAGGCGTGGACGCCACTCCGTGAAGGGGATGGCTGGGTGCAGTTCCATGCCGGGACCATGCCGCTGGAACTGTTCCGGGGCGAGACTGCGGGTTACCGGGTTAACCTGTCCAACGTAACGCCGCATGTTTACATCGTGCTCGGCCCGGGCATCGAGGCGGGTGATCCGGAAATGGTCGTGCAACTGGTAACGGCCTGTCCCTACGAAGCCGAAAGCTATACCGAAGATAGCGAGCAGATGGTCGAGGGTGTTGTGATGCCGCCGGAAATTGCATCATGGGTCAAAACCTTCTGCGACACGCATCACAAGGACGTGCCGTTCAAAAAGCGGCAACGCAAATCCTATGACCCGAGGAAAGGCGATTTCCAGCAGGGGCGGCGCAATGGGGGCGGCAATGGCTGAATCCGAGAGTCGGCTCAGTCGCTGGTCGCGTCTTAAAAGCAAGGGCGGTGCCGATGCCCGCGAGGAAGCGGCAGCGCTCGAAGACAAGGCCAGGATTGAAACGGCGACGCTGGAAACCCCTGACGAATTCCTGAAGTTGCCGGGCGGTGCCCGGGTCCGCCATTTCGTGCCGGCCATGACACCGCTTGCCCCTGAGGCAGAAGAAGGCGATGACGCTTTGACCCGTGGCATCGGGCATCTTGCGGAAGATACGGATCCCGAGACGTCGGCCCTGATCGCCGACGCTGCCGCCGGCAGTGATGAAGATATTTTTGCCGGAATCGAGGAAGAAGAACTGGATGATGCGCAGCAGAAAATCGCCGATAGCCTGCCGCCGCTTTCATCGTTGAATGCCGAATCCGATTTCACCCCGTTCTTCAGGGAGGGGGTGCCGGATTTCATCAAGCGCCGGGCGATGCGGGTGTTGTGGCGGGCCATCCCGTTTTTCAATTTCCGCGATGGCCTCAACGAATATGACGAAGACTACAACATCATCCACAAGACGATCAGCGAGTTTGCCAGCAGTTATCAGGTTGGACGCGGCCATCTGAGCGAGAAGGAACTGCAAGACATGATGCCCGAAGAGGCGCGCCGGGCCTTTGATGAGGATGATGAAGATATCATCGAAGCCGAGACTGAGCTTGAGACTGCGTCTGATGAAGACGGCGAAGACCCTGAAAATGCCCGGAAAAATGCAGAACCGGCGGAAATTGAGACATCCGCCGATGAGGATGAAACCGGCGACGGCGAAGATGATCCAAACGCATAACCATAGCATTTTTATGGTCTTAAGCGTATGAAAATAATAACAAATATTGCACCTGCACAATGCCGATTTCTGTCAAATCCTCATTGACATTATCTGGCATACCACAGGATAATATGACCATAAGAGTGTAAAGTAGACGAAGCTCGTTTTGTCGTGTTTCGTTTATAAAATTACACATAAGAAAAGTGCAGGCGGTATCGTTCGCTTGCAGCGTGTCGGGAAGCATCAAGGGAGTAGCCGTGGCCACGTCCACAAACCCGCAGAATTCAATCGATACCCAAGTCGCCACCGGTGCGTCTGAAGAAGACGTATTGCGGGCGAATTTCTATGGGTTGCTGGCGCGTGTTTTGTCCGGCCCGATGGATGACGAAACCCTTGAAACCATGCGCTCCCTTGCTGATCATGATGACGCCAGCCCGTTGGGTCAGGCGATTGCGTCGTTCGGAAAGTTGTGCCAGCGGACACCGCAGGCCAGGGCCTTAGAAGAATATACCACTTTGTTTTATGGCGTCGGCGCGGGCGGCGAGATTTCTCCTTATGCGTCGCTGTATCTGACCGGACTTGTGTATGACAAGCCGCTGGCTGAATTGCGTGGCGACATGGCGCGCCTGGGTATAGCACCGTCCGAGGACAATTCCGAACCGGAAGATCACATCGCCAGCCTGTGCGAAATGATGCACGGCCTTTTGACCGGCGCCCTGGGTGGCGAAGGCGGCAGGGCTGAAGTTCGGGCGTTTTTCGACAAGCATCTGGCGCCCTGGGCCGGCAAGATGTTTGCAGACCTGGAAGGCGCGGAATCTGCCGTGCTCTACATGCCGGTGGGGACCATCGGTCGTCTGTTTATCGACGTCGAACGCGAAGCATTCGAGATGGCGGCTTGAGCCGCCTGGGAGTGAGCGGCTTATGCCGCTTGAGATTTTGGCAGCTCAGGCTGCCTTGTTAAAGGGGACGGACCATTACTCGCCAAGACAGGGAGTAACAGCCGGGTCCAGAAGAAGATGACCATGGTGGTCAAACGCGAAAAGACCAGAAATGGTCAAACACGTACGTGTCAACTGTAGGGAGACAGCTATGAAAAAGTCCGAAAAATCGGAAACGCTGGCCCGCCGTGATTTTCTGAAAGGTCTGGGCGTTGCCGGTGCAGCCGGTGTCGCAACAGCCACCCTTTCCGGAAAACCGGCTGAAGCAGCGCTGCCCGAAGACCGCAAGACAAGCGGTTATCGGGAAACCGAGCATGTTATGAAGTATTACGAACTCAGCCGCTTCTAGGCCGGGTTGTTTTACTTGTTTTTTAACTGGTCAACATTGGGAGATATTTAAATGCTCACCAAAAAGAGCAACGGGGTTGCGGGACGCCCCCGTCTGACTAAGGCGCTTGCCGGCGTCACAGGTGGTTCGATGGACCGCCGTACATTCCTGAAGCGTTCAGGGGTGACAGCCGGTGGTATCGCGCTGGCCTCGGCCTTACCGGCCGGGATGGTCAAGAAAGCCGAAGCGGCATCCGCCGCCGGTGATATCAAGCAGATCAAATCGGTCTGTACGCACTGCTCCGTCGGATGCACGGTTATTGCCGAAGTATCCAATGGTGCCTGGATCGGTCAGGAGCCTGGTTTTGACAGCCCCTTGAACCTGGGTGCGCATTGCGCCAAAGGTGCATCGGTCCGTCACCACGCCCACGGTGATCGTCGCCTCAAATACCCGATGAAGCTTGCGGGTGGTAAATGGCAGAAGATCAGCTGGGATCAGGCGATCAACGAGATCGGCGACAAGATGCTGGAGATTCGCAAGACCTCCGGTCCGGACTCGGTGTACTGGCTTGGCTCCGCCAAGTTCAACAACGAGCAGTCGTACCTGTTCCGTAAGTTCTATGCGTTCTGGGGTTCCAACAACGGTGACCACCAGGCCCGTATCTGTCATTCGACCACAGTCGCCGGTGTTGCAAACACCTGGGGCTACGGTGCGATGACGAACAGCTACAACGACATGCACAACTCGAAGCTGATGTTCCTGATCGGGTCGAACCCGGCTGAGGCGCATCCGGTTGCCGTGCAGCACATTCTCAAGGCGAAAGAGCAGAACAACGCTGCCCTCATCGTGTGCGATCCGCGCTTTACGCGCACCGCAGCACATGCCGACGAGTTCGTCCGGTTCCGTCCAGGTACCGACGTCGCGCTGATCTGGGGTATTCTCCACCACATCTTTGAAAACGGATGGGAAGACAAGGAATACATCAAGCAGCGCGTCTGGGGTATGGATCAGATTCGTGCCGAAGTGAAGAAGTGGACGCCTGCCGAGACCGAGCGCGTGACCGGGGTTCCGGGCGAGCAGCTTCGCCGCGTTGCACGGACCATGGCCAACAACCGTCCGGGTACGCTTGTCTGGTGCATGGGTGGCACGCAGCACACCAACGGGAACAACAACACCCGTGCGTACTGCGTCCTGCAGCTTGCATTGGGGAACATCGGCACAGAGGGCGGCGGTGCCAACATCTTCCGCGGCCACGATAACGTGCAGGGTGCCACCGACTTCGGCATTCTGTCGCACACCCTGCCGGGCTACTACGGTCTCGCCAAGGGATCGTGGATGCACTGGGCGCGTGTCTGGGACGTCGATTACGACTTCCTGAAAGGCCAGTTCGCCGAAGAGAAGTTCATGAACTCCAGCGGCATTCCTGTGTCGCGCTGGATTGATGGCGTTCTCGAAGACAAGGCCAACATCGACCAGAACGACAACCTTCGTGCCATGGTGTACTGGGGGCATGCGGTCAACTCGCAAACCCGCCTGCCGGAAATGAAGAAGGCGATGGAGAAGCTGGATCTGATGGTTGTCATCGATCCGGTGCCGACGTTTGCTTCCATCATTCCGGACCGCCAGGACGGTATCTATGTGTTGCCGGCGGCAACGCAGTTCGAAACCCGCGGCTCGGTGACCGCGTCAAACCGCTCTCTGCAGTGGCGCGACAAGGTCTTCAACCCGGCATTCGAATCACGCACCGACCATGAGATCATGGCGATGTTCGCGAAGAAATTCGGCTGGGCCGACAAGTTCTTCAAGAACATCAAGATGGATGATCTCGGCAATGGCCGTTCCGAGCCGAACATCGAAGACGTGACCCGTGAGTTCAACAAGGGCATGTGGACGATCGGCTACACCGGTCAGTCACCGGAGCGTCTGAAGGCGCACATGGCCAACCAGTCGACCTTCGACCGCACGACGCTTCTGGCGAAGGGCGGCCCGGTCAGCGGCGATTACTATGGTCTGCCGTGGCCATGCTGGGGAACGCCGGAAATGAACCACCCGGGATCACCGGTGCTTTATGATCCGTCGAAACCTGTCTCCAGAGGTGGACTTGGCTTCCGCGCCCGTTTCGGTGTGGAACGCGAAGGTCAGAACCTGCTTGCCGAAGGCTCCTACCCGGTCGGGAACGAGCTCAAGGACGGTCACCCCGAATTCACCATGGCCATGCTCAAGAAGCTTGGCTGGGATTCGGATCTGACCGACGCCGAGCGTGCCGTGATCGAAAAGATCGCCGGCGACAAGACCAACTGGAAGACCGACCTTTCGGGCGGTATCCAGCGGGTGGCGATCAAGCATGGCTGTGCCCCGTACGGCAACGCCAAGGCCAGAACCGTGGTGTGGACGTTCCCGGATCCGGTGCCGTTGCACCGCGAGCCGTTGTACACGCCGCGCCGTGACCTGCTGCCACAGTACGGAGACCTACTCGGACAAGAAGATGTACCGTCTTCCGACCAAGTATGCCTCGATCCAGAAGAACGATTATTCCAAGGACTTCCCGATCATTCTGACGTCGGGCCGTCTGGTCGAATATGAAGGTGGCGGTGACGAGTCCCGTTCCAACCCATGGCTTGCCGAACTGCAGCAAGACATGTTCGCGGAGATCAACCCGATTGATGCCAACAACTCAGGCATCAAGGACGGCGCCGTGACGTGGGTCGAAGGACCCGAAGGTGGCCGTGCCAAGGTCAAGGCGCTCGTGACCGAGCGTGTTGCCCAGGGCGTTGTCTTCATGCCGTTCCACTTCGGTGGACACTGGATGGGTGAATCCCTCCGGAAGAAATATCCGGAAGGCGCCGATCCATACGTGTTGGGTGAAGCATCCAACATGGTCGGCACATACGGGTATGACTCGGTGACCAACATGCAGGAAACCAAAGTCACGCTCTGTCGCGTGAAAACAGCGTGAAATAGGGAGACACAGAAATGGCTAGAATGAAGTTCCTGTGTGACGCAGAACGCTGCATCGAGTGCAACGCCTGTGTCACCGCGTGCAAAAACGAGCACGAGGTTCCCTGGGGTATCAACCGTCGTCGTGTCGTCACGATCAACGACGGCAAGCCCGGTGAGCGCTCGATCTCGGTTGCGTGTATGCATTGTTCGGATGCGCCGTGTATTGCGGTGTGCCCGGTCGACTGCATCTACCAGACCGAGGAGGGGGTTGTTCTCCACTCCAAGGACCTGTGCATCGGTTGCGGATATTGCTTCTATGCGTGCCCGTTCGGCGCGCCGCAGTACCCGCAGGCCGGCAACTTCGGATCCCGTGGCAAGATGGACAAATGTACCTTCTGTGCGGGTGGTCCTGAAGACGACAACTCCTCGGCCGAATTCAAGAAATACGGCCGCAACCGTCTCGCGGAAGGTAAATTGCCGATCTGCGCTGAAATGTGCTCGACAAAGGCACTGCTCGGCGGGGATGGCAATATGATCTCCGACATCTACCGCGAGCGCGTTGTGTCCCGTGGCTTCGGCTCGGGCGCATGGGGTTGGGGTACGGCTTACCAGCTTAAAGCCGGTTCCTGACCTTACGTCCTGATTAAAGGCAAGGCGGCGGCATCTTTGTGAAAGCAGGGTGCCGCCCCTCCTTTAACCACTGAGCGGTTCCAGGCTGGTGCGCCGAAATCCGGCGGACCGGTACGATCAAACAACAAGGAACGCCAATGTCAGATAAACGACTATTCAGAACGCTTGGGGTGGTGTGCTTTGCATTGCTCGTTTTGGCCGGTTGCCGGCCTGAAGAACAGGGCCGGCCGCTGAATCACGAACCCGGCGTCTATCCGGGCAAGGTTCCCTCAGCCGCCTTGAGTGAAGATGCCCTCATTGCCTTGCGCCAGCGCTCGCTGCTGCAGGGCGGCGATGATGCCAACGTCGGTGGCGGTGGCGGCCCTGTAACGGGCGGCGATGTTCGTCCGCCGGCGACCCCGTCGGATGCGGTCAAGGCATTGCAGCAACGCGGCAAACTACAAAGTGGCAACTGACCTGAGCATTCGCTACGGGCAGATATCGGAGTAAACAGATGTTCAGAATTTTACACCTTATCCGTACCGGGAGTCTGGCCGCGATGATTGCGGTGCTCGTCGGTTTTCGGAGCAATGTCGATGAATGCCGGGGTCACGCTGATCGTCGACCATCCGGCGCAGGCGCAGCAGGAAGGCTCCGTTCCGGGGAACGTCCAAGGTATCCAGGTCCGATGCTGATCTGTGGCGGGCCATTGGCCAGCAGGAGATCGTCGGTCAGGTATCTATCCCGGACAAGGCCGCCGGCCGATTGGTCCAGCGCGGCGGTGAAAACTGGCGTGCGTTCAAGAACGGCCCGCTCAGCATCTATGGTGCCTGGGGCCTTCTCGGAATCGTCGTGCTGCTGGTGATCTTTTTCGCCCTGCGCGGCCGCATCAAGATCGGTCACGGTCCGGATCCGCAGGGCCGCACCATCGAGCGTTTCAATGCGCTTGAGCGGGGCGTGCACTGGCTGACCGCGACCAGCTTCATTGTGCTGGCGCTAACCGGCCTCAACGTTCTGTACGGGCGTTATTTCCTGAAGCCGATCATCGGTCCAGAGATTTTCAGTTCGCTCACGTATTACGGCAAGCTGGCGCACAACTATATCGCCTTTGCCTTCATGCTGGGCCTGATCCTGATGTTCGTTTTGTGGGTGCGTTATAACATCCCAAGCGTTCGCGATCTGAAATGGCTGGCGGTCGGCGGCGGCTTGTTCTCCAAGGATGTGCATCCGGAAGCAGGGCGCTTCAATGCCGGACAGAAGATCATTTTCTGGTCGGTCATTCTGGGTGGTTTCTCGCTGTCGTTTTCCGGCGTTGCCCTGATGTGGCCGTTTGAAGTGCAGCCGTGGGCCGGCACCTTTGCGATCCTCAACAACTTCGGCCTGAACCTGCCGACCAGCTTCTCTCCGCTCGAGGAAACGCAGATTTCGGTGATCTGGCATTCGGTAGTGGCACTGGTGATGATCATCATCATCATTGCCCACATCTATATCGGCTCGATCGGTATGGAAGGGGCGTTCGATGCGGTTGGCACCGGACAGGTCGATCTCAACTGGGCCAAGGAGCACCACGCGCTCTGGGTCGAGGAAGAAATGCAGAAGGGCGGGGCGCATCAACCTGCCGAATGAAGACTGCTGCTCGGGCAAAAGCCTGAAACGTCAAAAACAAAAGGGCGGTGCCGAGGCATCGCCCTTTTTCTGTTCGCAGGTGCCGGCTGGTCAGTCCAGACGGGCGTTGGACGTCGAATATTTCTCGCCCGCAGTCGGGTTCATGCTGTTCATAACAGCGCCTGCGGCGATGGCGATGAGGAGGGCGGCAAGGCCGCCAATAAAGACTGATTTCATGAAAATCACCATATCCTGTTTGCGGCACGGTATTTGCCGCGTCTCTTTAATGTAGCTGAAATCGCCGTAAATTCAAGAACTTGGTCAATGGATAACCAGCAAAGCGGACACAGGCCGATACGGGGGCAGGGCTGGTATGCCTGTGCCATGCGCGTTACCCTGTTACTGAGCCACACCGGGCCATGAAGGACATCCGCATGAGTGAGGACGACGCTAAAGATAACAACACGCTTGATGCCGAAACGGGTGCCCGCATGATCGAGGCGTTGGGCATGGATAGCTTTGTTGAGCATATGAGCACGTTACAATCGAGCCTGGAAAAAGTCGCCGAAGGGATGGAGCTGCTGTCTGCCAGTGCCGTCAGGCAGGGCCAGGATACGGATAATCTGGCGGCACATATCATCGCCGTCGAAACGCTGCTGACTGTCGTGCTCAGACAAATTCCGATTGATATCGCCGAGGTCCGCAAGGAAGCCCTGAGACGCGCCAAAAGCACCGGGGATGATCGGGGGCAGGGCAATTCGGTGGTCGCCGACATCTGTGAAGATATCCTCAGGCGTGCAGACGATTAGTCTTTTGCAGCCTTGGCGCAGGGATATTCCATGATATCGTGGCAAGGAAATGTGAACGCAACGCGCGCTGGTCTGGCGACCCGGAGAATATGAATGAGTGATCAGCTTAGATTTAGCCAACTGGTCTGTTCGCGGCTGTGTCACGATCTTGCCGGTGCTGCCGGGGCGGTCAATGCCGGTCTGGAAATCCTCTCCGAATTGGGCGATCTCGATGACAGCGCCATGCAACTGGCCTCCAACAGCGGACATGAGCTGACCCGCCGCCTGGCGTTTTACCGGGTCGCCTTCGGGGCCGGCGGTGCCGGAAGCGGCGGTGCTGAAGTTGTCGTTCTGCGCAAGCTGGCGAGCGATTTTCTGGATCAGTCGAACGTCAAGTTGAACTGGCCGGTCGCCGATGACGAGCCAAAAGATATTGACCCGATCATGGGCAAGCTGCTGCCTCAACCTTATTCTTATCGCCTCTGAATGTCTTCCGCGCGGTGGCCGGCTGGATGTGCAGATCAGCCAGGATCGATGGCGGCATCGGCCTTCGCCATCTCCGCCGAAGGGGCCAACGGCCGGATTGCGTGAAGATCTGGCCGCGGTCTGACGCCGGGTCGAGAACTGACGACGCTGGACAGCCGTTCGATCCACAGCTTTGTGACACAGCTTCTGGTGATCGAGGCCGGCTGCGAGCTGGAAATCGCCGCCGAAGACGATACGGTGCGCTTTGCCGCACTGGCCGGCGTCGGCTGAGCGGATGCAACGCTGTCTGATCGTCGACGATTCAAAAGTGATCCGCATGGTCGCGCGCAAGATCATCCGGGAACTCGGCTTTGAGACCGATGAGGCGGCTGACGGTGCCATGGCGCTTGAGGCCTGCCGCAAGACCATGCCCGATGCGATCCTGCTCGACTGGAACATGCCGGTCATGAACGGTATCGGGTTTCTGAAAGTGCTGCGCGGACTGCCGGAAGGGGGCATGCCGGTCGTCATCTTCTGCACCACCGAGGATGATGTCAGTCATATCGAAGCAGCCCTTGCCGCTGGTGCCAACGATTACATCATGAAGCCGTTCGACAGCGAGATCATCACCGGCAAGTTTTCCCAGGTTGGCCTGATCGCCTGAATTCAGCTGAGCGCATCTTTCGAGACGTGGCTTTGCCGCTCCTCAAGATGAGGTTGTTCTTGTTCCCACATGCTGAGGAGGGCCAGAAGGCCCGTCTCGAAGCATTGCCCATTCTGCGCAGGTCATTCAAATGAAAAGGGCCGGTATAACCGGCCCTGCTCACGTCATCGTCCAATGTCTCAGGCGTGCTGCGCCTTATTGTTATTCAGGCGTGCTGCGCCTTATTGTTATTCAGGCGTGCTGCGCCTGGGGCACCGTCTCCGGATCGCGGAGCACATAACCCCGGCCCCACACCGTTTCGATGTAATGATCGCCGCCGGTTGCGTCGGCCAGCTTTTTGCGAAGCTTGCAGATGAACACATCGATGATCTTCAACTCAGGCTCATCCATGCCGCCGTACAGGTGGTTCAGGAACATTTCCTTGGTCAGGGTCGTGCCTTTGCGCAGGCTCAACAGTTCCAGAATGCCGTATTCCTTGCCGGTCAGATGCACCGGCTGTCCATCGACCTCGACCATGTGGGTATCGAGATTGACCGACATCTGCCCGGTGTGAATGATCGAATGGGCATGACCGGCGGAACGGCGGATGATCGCCTGAACCCGGGCCATCAGTTCCGATTTGTCGAACGGCTTGGTCAGATAGTCGTCGGCACCGATGCCGAGACCCTTGACCTTCATTTCCGATTCCGTGAGACCGGACAGGATCAGCACGGGCGTCTGCACCCGTGAATCCCTGAGACGGCGCAACACCTCGAGCCCGTCCATGTCAGGCAACATCAGATCAAGAATGATGATGTCATATTCATATAGTTTGCCGATTTCCAGGCCATCCTCGCCCAGATCGGTCGCATCGACGACCATGCCGGCCGTTTCAAGCATCAGCTTGACGGTCGCCTGTGTCGTCGGGTCGTCTTCCACTAAAAGTACGCGCATGTTCCCCTCCGGCCCGTCAAATATGCCGCGAATCGATTTCCGTTAACCATATTACCATTTGCTGAGTCTGCGCCAAACCATTTAAGGCCATTTTTGTTAACCATTATGAAGATCAATCGAAAACCCAGGCTCACCGGGGGCTACAGGACGCGACGCAGCAATGTGCCGGGACCGGAAGAATATAGATTTGACTGTTTGAGTGGGCGATGACCGGAAAAGTCACTTTTTGAGTTGCGCGTGCCGACAACCGATCCGGTCAGGAAATCCGGATCGCCGTCAAGGCCTCAAACATCGTCAGTGTTCAGGGCCAGTCAACCGATCGCAGGTCGCTTGCTTGGCGATTTTTAACCTTTGCTCGCTTCGAGAATCATGCATAAATATGCATAAACATGCATAAATTACATAAAATACGCACAAAGTGCGATAAATTAGATGGAGGAGATGATCCCGATGTACCGCATTCTTGCCAATGCCTTGCTGTGGGCCGTGCTGTGTGCCGTGCCGTTCGGTGCCATGGCTGATACGATCACGCTCTATGCGGCGGGTAGCCTGAAGGCGGCCCTTGGTGATGCTTCGCGGGATTTCGAAAAGGCGACGGGGCACACGGTCGTCAACACGTTTGCGCCGTCGGGTCTGTTGCGTCAGCGCATCGAAAAAGGTGAGCCGGCGCAGGTCTTCGCCTCGGCCAATATGAAACACCCGGAAAAACTGGCAAAGGACGGCAAGGCAGGGCCGGTCAGGATGTTCGCCCGGAACAAACTGTGCGCCATCGCGCAAGGAGACGTTGCCGTTGATACGGCCAGCTTGCTGAATGTTTTGCTGGATCCGAAAATTCGGGTCGGCACGTCAACGCCGAAAGCCGATCCGTCCGGTGACTATGCCTGGAAGCTTTTCGAAAAAGCCGAAAAATTGCAGGCGGGTGCCTTTGCGACACTGGATGCCAAAGCGTTGAAACTGACCGGCGGGCCTGATTCCGCCAAAGCGCCCAAAGGCCAGAACCAGTATGGCTGGGTGATGGCGGATAAAAAGGCCGACATCTTCCTGACCTATTGCACCAACGCGGTGCTGGCCCAAAAGGAGGTTGCCTCGCTCAAGATCATTGCGGTGCCGGCCGATCTTTCCGTCGGTGCAGACTACGGGTTGACGGTCATCAAAGGCGCACCCAAGTCCGCAAGCGCATTGGCCGATTTTATTCTGTCATCGGAAGGGCAGAAGGTGCTGGCTGCGTATGGTTTCGATGCCCCCTGAAGCTGACCCGCCGATAATCACGCAGAGGTCGCCGAAACGGATCGAAAGACGTATCTCCAGATCGATCGATCACTTGGCGTGGATTTTGATCCGCCGTTTTGGTGATGATGCTGTTCAGGTGGCAGAGTTGCGCCATGCCTATTGTATGGCGCACGAGCGACCGCTCAGTGCGGCGAAATGGGCCTGCGTGTATCACAAGGTCAAGGAACTCAGCATGATGTCGCCCCCAGGGTATATTCACTAAAAGGGTATACCCATTATAGGGTCTCAGAGCCTGCATTCGGTCATGTATATTAAAGTGCGAGTCATTGACGGCTGTAAGGTCTATAGTATGCCTGTATTCCTGACGTTAATGAAGGTGCCGATATGAGTGAAAGCAAAGGGTCCGCCCTGAAACCGCTAGTGACCGCCGTTCTTGTTGCGGCCATCGTTCTGCCTGCCGGGTATTACGGCTTCCATCTGCTGAACGGTCAGCAGAGCCAGACGCATAGCGTGATCATGGAGTTGAAGTCGGAAACCCTGCAGGACATACAAAGCACCAGCGCCAAAACCGCCGATGAATTGAAAAAGCTCAACGAACAGGTTTCTTCTGGCGGCATGGCGGGGGGCGGAGAAAAGATCGCCGCCGAGCTTGAAGCCTTGAAGCAGATGACGACGGCCATTCAGGCGCAACAGAAGTCCATGTCGGATGGGCTCAGCAAGTTGCTGGGCCAGCAAGGTGGCATGGCTCCGGGTACAGCGGGTGCCATCAGCGATGCGACGCTGACGGAAACCATCTATTTCAAGATGGCGAAATCGGGCGGGCCGGATATCGACAAGCATGTTGCCGCCATTGTTCCGAAGATGAAGGCGCAACTCGCCAAGGGGCCTTGCCAGGTCGACGTCACCGGGTTTGCCGACACCCTCGGCAACGACTTGTCCAACCTCAAGCTATCCAATGAGCGTGCCGATTATGTCGCGGGTCAGTTGCGGTCTGCCGGCATTGAGGTCTACAGCGTTGAGGCCTGGGGCGAACGCCGGTTGAAAATCAACACTTACGATGGCGTCAATAACGAGAATAATCGCCGTGCCGTTGTCGAAATGCACTGTGGCCCGAAACCTGCCAAGGCCGCAGGGACCTGATTGATTTTTCAAGCCTCGGGTTATTTCCCGTTAGCCGCTAACGAAGAATTGATTGCCCACCGGCACCACAAACCCCTTATAAAGAACATAACCGGACGCACAAAGCCCGGACATCAATGCTGATCCATTGACTCTTTACGTCATTATTAAGGAGTGAATCATGTTCAAATCAGTCACGTTCGCCTCAGCCCTGTCGCTGATGGCCATTGTCGGTTTTACCGCATCGTCGGCCGAGGCCGCTGACGTCAAGGTAACGCCGCTCGGATCGATCGATGGCGAGTTCTGCGCCTTCGACCGGGCCATGATTTTCGAAGACCCGGACGGCACGCGCATCCTTTATGATGCCGGCCGCACGGTCGCCGGTGCTGAAGACCCGAGGCTCGGAAAAATCGACGCACTGCTCGTTTCACACATGCACGGCGACCATGCCGGTGACCGGCGTATCCCCGGCCCCAATGCCGGTGAATGCGGCAAGCCGGATGTGTCCGTGAAGACGACGCCCAACACGAATACGGTCGATATCGCGCTGGCGCAAAAAGCCAAGATCATCACCGGCAGCGAAATGCCGAAGTTCTTCGCTTCCAAGCTGAAGGCACTGGGCGGTGATCCCAAGAATTCCGTGCTGGTCCGTTTCGGGGCCAGCAAGAAGCAGGGCGGTGTCACCATCACCACGGTACCGGCGGTGCATTCCAACGGTATCAGCGGCGACATGGTTGGTGGCGATCTCGGCAAGCATCTGGAAGAGGCTGGTCTGACGGCCTATGCCGGACCGCCGACCGGCTACGTGCTGACGTTCTCCAACGGTCTGGTGGTTTATTTGTCAGGTGATACCGGTGTGACTGCCGAACAGAAGATCGTCGTCGGCGATCAGTACAAGGCCAAGCTAGTGGTCATGAATATCGGTGATACCTTCACTACCGGCCCGAAAGAGGCGGCCTATGTGATCAACGAGCTGGTCAAACCGGCCTCGGTGATCGCTTCGCACGCCAATGAACCGGCAACCAAGGGCGGCAAGGTGATCGCCGGTACCCGGACCGAAACCTTCATGAAGGCCGTCACCGTTCCCGTGCATATCCCGTTGAGCGGTAAAACGATGGCCTTCAATGGCACCGGAAACTGCACATCCGGCTGCTGAAAAAACGCAACAAGATCAAGGCGGACCCGGGCCCAGTGCCCGGGTTTGTTTTGTCCGGCTATGGTTAATTTTTCCCAAATCCTTTACACATATTTAGGAATGAGCCGTCATTGTGGATGGCAGGGTTATGCGCCGGGGGCGGCGCATTCGGGTGGGACAGAACGGGTTAAATCCATTGCGGGTTTTTTCGAATAATATCGCCAACGAAGTGGCCAGTACTGCCGGACCATCAGGTGTTCGGGCGGGTCGCTGACATTGTTGGGCCTTATGGTTGAAATCGGCGGCCTGCAGGGCACGCTGTCGATCGGCGATCAGGTTCGCGTCGACGGACGCAAGGGTCGCCACGTCATCTGCGAAGTGATCGGTTTCAGGGTGGCCGGGCGCTAGTCATGCCGTTCGGTCCGCTGGACGGAATCGGTCTCGGCTGTCAGGCGGAACTGGCCTCGACGGAACCCTCGATCTATCCCGATGACAGCTGGCTCGGCCGGGTCATTGATGCCTTTGGCAATCCTCTGGATGACAAGGGCACGGTCGGCACCGGCCTCAAGGCCTATCAGATTCAGGCCATGCCGCCACCGGCGCACAAGCGCAGACGGGTTGGCGGCAAGGTAGATCTCGGCGTCCGCGTCATGAACACGTTTCTGACCACATGCCGTGGCCAGCGGATGGGGATTTTCGCCGGTTCCGGGGTCGGCAAATCGACCCTGCTGTCGATGATGGCACGCAACACCGATGCCGAAATCAGTGTTGTCGGCCTGATCGGCGAGCGCGGCCGCGAAGCCAAGGAATTCATCGAGGATTATCTGGGCGAGGAGGGCATGAAACGGACCGTGGTTGTTGTTGCCACGTCCGACGAGCCGCCGCTGGTGCGCCGTCAGGGCGGCCTATACGACGCTGGCAATCGCCGAATATTTCCGCGACCGCGGCCGGAATGTGCTCTGCATGATGGACAGCGTGACGCGGTTCGCCATGGCGCAGCGTGAAATCAGCCTGTCGGCAGGCGAGCCGCCGGCTTCCAAGGGTTATACGCCGTCGGTGTTTTCGGAACTGCCGAAACTGCTGGAACGTGCCGGACCGGGTTCAGCCAACCAGGGTGACATCACGGCGCTGTTCACGGTGCTGGTCGAAGGCGACGATCACAACGAGCCGGTCGCCGATGCGGTGCGCGGTATTCTCGATGGCCATGTCGTGCTCGACCGCCAGATTGCCGAGCGCAACCGCTACCCGGCGATCAATGTGCTGCGCAGTATTTCCAGAACCATGCCCGGCTGTAACACCGATCACCAGAACGCCGCCATCGTCCGCGCCCGAAAATTGCTCTCGACCTATGAAGATATGGCCGAGCTGATCCGCCTTGGCGCCTATCGCAAGGGATCGGATGCGGCGGTCGACGAAGCGATCAGTTATTACCCGCTGTTGGAGGAATTCCTGTCGCAAAAGACCGGTGACAATGCCTCGCTCGAGGATGGGTATCAACGGCTCTATGAAATTCTCGGCATGCCCGATGATCCGGCCCCGGCTGAACAGGCCCCGGCTAAACAGGCATGAGCTGCTGAATGGCCAAGGATTTCAAAACGCTTGTGCGGATCAATGACTGGGAAGTGGACCAGAAGCGACGCTTCCTTGCCGAACAGCTGCGGCTACTGGAAAACCTCAATCTGATGCTGAAAAACCTTGAGGATGAAGTGGCGCGTGAACAGGCGTTTGCCGCGACCAGCCCGACCGAAGGCGGCATCACATACGGCGCGTATGCGGAACAGGCGATCAAGCGCCGGGAAAATTTTCTCCGCCGGATCGTTGATCAGGAACGCGAAGTTGCCAACGCCCGCGAACAATTGCGACTGGCATTCCTTGAATTTAAGAAGTTCGAAATCACCGAAGAGCGCCGCGTCACGCAACTCGAGGACGAACAGAACCGCACGGAACAGCTCGATCTGGACGAAATCGGCATCATGGCGTTCAACCGCAAGCGCCGGAAGTAACCCTACGGTGCCAGTCTGTCGAGCAGGCCGCGGTCTTTCCAGTTCGGCTGGCGGTCCTCGATGCGGACCTCGTGGCGCATGTGGGTGTCATGCTGGCTGAGGGTTACTTCAAGCCAGCTCGGAATGACCTGATCGGTGATATCTTCAAGAATCAGTTGCGCGGTTTCCTCATGACTGGCGAAGGTCATTTGCGCGAGGGCCTCGACATACCGGGTAAGGCTTTCGGGTGTCAGAATGTCGCGGTCAGGGACATAACGGATTCTGAGATTTGCGCGCATGCAGGCGCATTCAAGAATGACGACGACATCATGGTGTGGCACCGGTGCCGGCGTTGATGTCAGGATATCGCGGCGCTGGCGTACTGTCTGGTTTTTCTGGTCCGCCATCTCAGATCACCATGCCTGTACCAGCGGTCCCTTTGGATGACGGGCCTTTGGGGATCTCGACAAAATTGCCCGGTGCCGCCTGAAACCCGACCGAGCCTTCGAGGCCGGTCAGTTCCAGCGCATTGGCATACAGGCCGCGGATATCGTCGCGCATGGTGCCTTCGAGCGGCGCATCACTGCGCAACACCAGATCAAGACGTTTGTTGTCGTTACCAACGAGGCCGTCGATCTGCAGATGGCCGAGACGGCTGAGATTGAGATCAACAACAAAGCGCGTGCCGCCGCCTTTCTCATTCTCCTCATCGTCGTTGTCATCCTGATCGCGGACCAGCAACAGCAGACGATCAATGTCAGCACCGTGCAGGAACGGCACGGCCTGCAGCCGCCACTCGCCGCTGAGCGGGTCGTCGAAATTTCGTGTCATCTGTCCAAGATCGGTGCGCAGCCGTGCCGCCAGTTCCGGTCGTTGGCGTTCTGGGCGACGCGGAGCGGCCCGTCCGCCACGCCCAGTTCTGCAACCTGCCGCCGCGTAAAGCGGAAAGAAAAAACAGCACGTTGCTGGCCAGTTGGCTGTCGGCGCGTGGCATCGCCGTTTGCAGAATGTGGTTGTGGGCGCCGGGGGCAACATCGCGCAGCACATCAAGCGCCTCGTCGAAGGTCTGCCATTCACCATCCAGCAAAGGGGCACCCTGGGTGTGCAGTGCACCGTGTGCCGCGTTCCCCGCTGTCAGGGCTTTCAGCGAAACAATCTCGAATTGCAAAGCCGAACCGGGTGGCAATTGTGATGTGGTCGGCAACGCGACCGGCCCGGCATGGGTCTCGACGATGGTCTGGCCGATGCCCTGATGGCCGCTGACGATGCCGTTGATGAGAGCGCCCGGTGCCAGTGAAATTGCGCCCTGTGCCGGCGGTGGGATCAGGCTGACCGGCGTTGTCTGGGGCAGGGTGACGGCGATGATCTTGACGGTCAGCGCACTACCGGCAGGGATCGTGGTGGTGCCTTGAGCGGCAGGAGCGGGTTGGCCGCCGGCGGGTACAGCCGGATTGCCGGCGGGACTGGGCGCAGGGGTGCCCGTGGGTCCGCCCGTCAGATTACCGGCAGCGTTGCCGGTGATGCCCCCCGTAGCGTTTCCGGGAAACTGGTTTTGTATCCCGGGCCCAGCCCTGCGGGGTCAGGGGCCTGGCACCGGCGGGACCGCCGGAGGGTTGCTGCACGACCTGTCCGGTATCGAGGAGGATGGGCTCCGAGCAAGGTCGCTGTAACAATCCCGCCTGTTGTCAGTTTGACGGGTTCGTCTCTGGAACGGCCCCCGTCTGTGTTGCCAAGGTGCCGCTTTGGCTGCCGGCGACCAGCGGTGTCAGCGCTCGGCGGTTTCGCGCCGGTCGGCCCCGGCCAGTTGCACGCGCGGGCCGGCACCGAGCAGTTGCATGATCAGGGCGTCCCCGACTTTGACCTGCACCTGTCCCGGCAGCTTGGAGGGTTATGTCGCCGAGTATTCGACGTAACCTTGATCGCATTGGCTGCCAGAATTTCGGCGATCACCACATCGATTTTGGCACCCGGCAGCAATGCGGCGAGCGGTGGCGGTGCCTGGATTACGGTCGCGCGGGGCAGGGCCGCTGGCTGGGCCGGCGGCGGAGTCTGGGTTTGCGGCGGGTCGACCGTACTCATGTATCCTCATGGTCGGTGTGTTGACGGCGGATGATGCGGGCAATCTGGCGCACGTCTCGGCGGCGGCGCTGTCGGGCGCCGTGTTCAGCAGCGAAGTTTGCGCGCGGATGGCAGACGGCACTTTCGTGTCGCAGGCGGATGTTGCCGAGATGCTCTGGCGAATATTTCAGAAAACCCTGACACGCTTTATTCAGGGTGTTGAAGGTGCGTTCCCCTTCGGTTGTTGAGCGGACCATGTTGGTGACGACCTTGATATCGGTGTCGGACGCTCGGCATGCGGGATCTTGATAGCGCATAGCCGTCGGTCAGCGAGGTCTGCTCGTCCGTAACGACGACGATGATCTGGTCTGCGGCGTAGGCAAGACGGCGCACCGTGCTTTCGACCCCGGCGCCAAGATCGATGATGACGTAATCGTAATTGGCAGACAGCAGGGCCAACTCGTCGATCAGGGATTGCACGCGGTTGCCGGCAAGATTGGCGAGCGCGCCGGACCCGGACCGTCCGGCAATGACGTCGAAGCCACCTTCTTCATAAAAGGTCACCGTCTGGGCCAGACTGACACGTCCGGCCAGCACGCCGCCGAGATCGTTTTTCACCATCAGGCCCAACTGGATATCCAGGTTGGCCAGTCCGAGATCGCCGTCAAACAACAGAACCCGGCGGTCGGTGCGGGCCAGCGCATGGGCCAGTGTGATCGACAGCCATGTCTTGCCGACGCCGCCCTTGCCGGACGCGACGGCGATGATATTGCGGCCTTTGGCGCGGGTGGCGCTTGCCGGCTTTTGCGGCACGTTTTCGTTCATTGGGCGACCTTCTTCTTGGCTGGCGCATCGAATTCGTCTTCGGGGACGATCAGATGCGCGAGGGAGACCGGGTTGATGCGACTGAGGCCGTCAGCAACCCGGGGATTGACGCTGACGTTGGCAATGGCGATGCGACCGATCAATGCAGCGGCAAGGATGCCGCCGAGCCGGCGGGTCAGATCGAGACGGCTGATGATCATGCGCCGAGCACCGATCTCGGCAAATGCCAGCGCCGTATCGGCAGATTCCATGGCGTCGGCACCGGCGGCCATGACCAGCACGATTTCGCATCGACGGCTTTGGCGATCATGTGCAGAGCCTGCATGTCGGTATCGTCAAACGGATTGGCGCCGGCACTGTCGATCACGGCAAAGTCGGCGGCCTTGATGGCGTCAAGATGAACGGCCAGCGCCTCCGCACCATCGACGCTGATCAGATCCAGTTCGAGAATGCGTGTGAAGGCCTGTAATTGTTCGACACCGCCGGCACGTTTTGCATCGGTGCTGGCAACGAACACCGATTTCCCGGCGAGCCTCGCGTGGGCACACAGTTTGGCGGCGGTGATGGTCTTGCCGGTGCCGGGCATGCCGACGAGGAGGAGCGGACGGCGCTGCGTCTCGATGTCGATCGGCTTGAAAGCGATGCCGAGATCAAGGGCAGCGGCCAGTGCCAGTGCCGGATCATCCACATCGACGAGATCGGTATCGCGCAGCAGCTGTTCGAGGATATGTTCCGGCAGGCCGTGTGCATGCAGCACCTGTCGCAGGAACTGCCTGCGGGCCTGCGGGTCCATCGCTGGCACCTCTTCGGCAAAGTCGGCATCGTCTTCGAGGGGATCACGCTCTTCGATGGCGGCACTGACCCAACACAGATGATCGTCGGCATCGACCGCAGTCGAGACAATGATCGCGTCATCGCCCATGTCCCGGCGGACAAGGGCCATCGCTTCTGGCATGGTCGGTGCGGTGTACGTTCTGAGGCGCATGAGCCTTCACTGGAGCCAGATTTGACCGACAGTCTTGATCTTCGCCTTAGGGTATATCTCGTTTTGCGACATGACCACCGTCATCGGTCTGAAACGGTCGACAATTGAACGGACGTACGGGCGGATTGACGGGCTGCTCAGGAGTACCGGCTGCTCACCCATCATCGCCTGACGTTCGAACGTATTCCGGAGCTGCGTGATGAATTCCTGCAACTTGCTGGGCGGCATCGACAGTTGCTTGTCATCGCCCTGACCGACAAGGCTTTCGGCAAAGGTCTGCTCCCAGCCGGGCGACAGGGTAATCAGCGGAATGAAGCCGCGGTCATTGGTGTTCATGTTGGAAATCTGTCTGGCCAGTCGGGCCCGCACGTGTTCGGTGATCATCATGACGTTGCGGGTGTTGCCGCACGCCTCGTAGACCCCTTCGAGAATGGTCGGCAGATCGCGGATGGAAATCCGTTCCGACAGCAGGTTCTGCAGAACCCGTTGGATACCACCGAGTGAAATCTGCGCCGGAATGATATCGGCCACCAGCTTCTGGTGATCCTTGTCGATTTCGTCCAGCAGCTTCTGCGTTTCGGCATACGACAGCAGTTCCGACATGTTGTCCTTGATCAGTTCGGTGATGTTCGTGGTCACCACGGTTGCCGGATCGACGACGGTGTAACCGCGGAACAGGGCTTCCTCGCGGTTTGCTTCCTCGATCCACATGGCCGGCAGGCCGAACGTCGGCTCCATGGTTTTTTCGCCGGGGATCGAGATGTCTTCGCCGCGCGGATCCATCACCAGCAGCATGTTCGGGCGCAACTCGCCGCGACCGGCCTCGATTTCCTTGATGCGGATAACATAGACGTTGGCCGGCAGCTGCATGTTGTCCTGGATGCGCACCGACGGCATCACGAAGCCGACTTCCGAGGCCAACTGGCGGCGCAGCGCCTTGATCTGGTCGGTCAGTTTCTGCCCGTCCTTCGGCGCATTGATCAGGGTCAGCAGGCCGTAGCCCAGCTCGAGGCGGATGTGATCGATCTTGAGTGCAGACGAGATCGGCTCTTCGGCCATCGACTTGGGGTCGACTTTTTCATCTTCGATCAGGCGAACCGCTTCTTCTGCGATTTGCTGGTTGCGGAAATTGATGAAGAAGGCGCCGCCGCCGCACAGTGCCGCCAGTGTCAGGAACGGTAACGCCGGAATGCCCGGCAGGATTGCCAGCATCAGCAGCAGGAAGCAGACCAGTCCCAGGCTTCGGGCTGGCCGCCCAACTGCTTGAAAATCGCCACTTCGGCAAAGCGTGGCAACCCCGCCTGGTCACCACCAGACCGGCAGCGGTCGAGACGATCAGCGCCGGTATCTGCGAGACCAGGCCGTCACCGACGGTCAGGCGGGTGTAGGCATCGGCGGCCTCAGCAAACGTCAGGCCTTTCTGGGCAACGCCGATGATCATGCCGGCGATGACGTTGATAAAGGTGATCAGCAAGCCGGCGACGGCATCACCGCGGACGAATTTTGCCGCACCGTCCATGGCCCCGAAGAAGGCGCTTTCCTCTTCCAGATCCTTGCGACGCTGCTTGGCCGTATCCTCGTCGATCAGACCTGACGACAGGTCGGCATCAATGGCCATTTGCTTGCCGGGCATGGCATCCAGCGAGAAGCGCGCGGAAACCTCGGCGATACGGCCGGAACCCTTGGTGATGACGACGAAGTTGACGATCACAAGGATTGCGAAAACGATAATACCGATCACGAAGTTGCCGCTCATGACGAAGCCGCCAAAGGCCTCGATGACCTTGCCGGCGGCCCCCGTGCCCATGTGGCCATCGGACAGGATCAGGCGCGTAGACGCCAGGTTCAGTGACAGCCGGATCATCGTTGCCAGCAGCAGAATGGTCGGGAAGGCGTTGAAATCAAGCGGCCGTTCAACGAACAGCGCGGTCATCAGGATCAGCACGGAAATGGTGATCGACAAAGCCAGTGCGAAATCCAGCATCCAGCGCGGCATCGGCAGGATCAGGACGACCAGAATAGCGACCACGCCGAGTGCCAGCATGATATCGCCGCGTTTAGACGCTGATAGCAGTTTGCCGCGGATGAAATCTCCGCTGCTGGCTACAACTTCGCCGCCGCCGGTCACCAGCCATTTATCGAAATCCTCGACATCAGCTTGTACCAACCATTTGCTCCGATAATGTTCATGCCCCTGCCTGCGGGCCATCACCGGGTGAGGGGATGTTGAAGCCCTCGCCGCCGTACTGCTTGAGTTTGTTCCGAAGCGTGCGGATCGAAATGCCCAGAATGGTCGCGGCATGGGTGCGGTTTCCCAGACAATGCTGCAGGGTATCGATGATCAGTTCGCGTTCAACCTCGGCAACGGTCCGGCCAACCAGATGCTGACCGGCGTCATCGTGGGTCTTGCCGGCAGAAGCGCCGCCGGTGCTGTCCTGAGAGGTCAGCAGGATCGCAGCAGCATCGATTTCATCGCCGGCAGCCAGCAGGACAGAACGGTGCATGGTGTTCTCCAGTTCGCGGACGTTGCCGGGCCATGGATAGGCGGTCAGCTTAGCTGCGGCATCAGGGGAAATCACTTTGCGCACCACATCGTTGGCATCGGCATATTTGGCGGCAAAGAATTCCGCCAATGGCAGGATATCTGCCGGCCGTTCGGCCAGTGACGGCAGCCGCAGATTGACGACGTTGAGGCGGAAATACAGATCTTCACGGAACTGGCCATCCTTGACCGCCTGTTCCATGTTGCGGTTTGATGTTGCCAGAATGCGGACATTGACCTGGATCGATTTGTTGGAACCGATGCGGTCCAGTTCGCGCTCCTGAATGACGCGCAGCAACTTGGACTGCAGCCGGACATCCATTTCCGAAATTTCGTCGAGCAACAGGGCGCGCCGTCGGCTTCCTCGAATTTACCGATGCGTCGGGCCACGGCACCGGTAAAGGCGCCTTTCTCGTGACCGAACAGTTCTGATTCCAGAAGGGTTTCCGGAATCGCTGCGCAGTTCACGGCAACGAACCGGCGATCCTTGCGCTTCGATTTCGAGTGCAGATAGTGGGCCAACACTTCCTTGCCGGTGCCGGACGGGCCGGTGATCAGCACGCTGGCCTCGGACGGTGCAATCTGGTCGGCCATCTTCACGGTCGCTGCCATTTTCGGGTCCTTGAAGATCAGCGCATGCTGGTCTTCGGTGACGGCTTCGAGTACAGCGGCGATCAGTTCCGGATCAGGCGGCAGGGGCACGTATTCCCGGGCCCCGGCGCGGACCGCCCGGACTGCGGCCTGGGTGTCGTTTGAAACGCCACAGGCAACGACCGGCACATTGATGCGTTCGGCCCCGATCGCCGTCATGAAAGCGCCGACATCAAGGACGACATCGATCATCACCAGATCGGCACCGATCCGGCGCAGCAGATCGAGACCGGCCTCAACCGTATCTGCCTGCTGCACCTTGGCGCCGCGTTTGATGGCGATCTGGCTGGCTGCGCCGATCTGTCCGTTCAGGGTTCCGACTATGATGAGTTGCATGACGCTCGGGTGTTCCTGATCTCTTCAGTTAATCGAAATAATGGACACGTTCTGACGGTGGCAGAATGCTGTTCAGCAGCATTTCCAGCCGTCGCGGGTTTTCCTGACGGCCGATGGAGGCCGATGTCAGGAGAAAAACCTGATGGATCAGGGCTTCTTCACCCGAGTTGCGCTCAAGCTTGGAAGCGAGCGGCAGAAAAACCATGTTGGCCAGTACGGCACCGTAAAACGTCGTCAGCAGGGCCACCGCCATAGCCGGCCCGATGGTGCTCGGGTCCTGCAGGTTGCCAAGCATCTGCACGAGACCGATCAGGGTGCCGATCAGTCCCATTGCAGGTGCAAATTCTGCCATCTTGCGGAGTACACTGGCGCTCTGGCGATGTCTGAGGACCATCGATTGCAGATCACGTCGCATGATCAGCTCAACTTCCTCGCCCGGCGTGCCGTCTATCACCATGAGGATGCCCTGATGGAAGAACGGCTCGTTGCGCACATCCTCGACCACGTTCTGCAGAGCCAGCACGCCCTGTTTGCGGGCCAGCTCAGCGACTTGCAGTGCTTTGTAGGCGGCGTCGTAGGGTTGTTGGGTATTGCGGAACAGGGTGCGGCCAATGACGCCCAGCGTGCCGGCCATCTCGCGAAGGCTGAAGCAGATTGTGGTAATGGCCAGGGTGCCGCCGATGACAATAAGGATCGACGGCGGATTGATGAAACTTTCCGGTGAGCCGCCCAGCATGATGGCGGCGATAATCATGGCGAACCCGCATATCAGGCCGATCACGGTCGCTATATCGAGCGACGTGCCGCCGACGTTGCGGATGTATTCGTCTGACATGATTGCCGTTCCGTTCCCTGATCCGTTAATTGGCGCGTTCGGTCTTGATGATTTCCGTCATGGTCACGCCAAGACGATCCTCGACCACAACGACTTCGCCGCGGGCGACAAGGCGGTTGTTGACGTAGATATCGATGGCCTCGCCAACCTTGCGGTCCAGTTCGACAACGGCACCGCGGCCCAGCTTCAGCAAAGCACTGACCGGCATCGTCGTCTTGCCCAGAACAGCCGAGACCTGTACCGGGATATCGTAGACGGCTTCCAGATCCTTGGCGCTGCGGGGCAGATCGCCCATTTCGGTCATCACCGAGCCGATGGAGTCCTCGTCGTCCTTCTTGGACGCCGGTGCCGGTGCCGGTGCCTCATCGGTTTCGCTCAGATCGGCCAGATTGAGCCCGCCATCTTTTTCTTCAGCCATTCTTCTTCTCCTGTTCCGGTTTATTGACCAGATGGATCACGGTCGTCTTCATCGTCCATGCTGCTTTGCGCGTCGAGTATAGCTGTTGCCGTTGCCGGTGACAGAGGATCGGCACCCATGACAGGCGGTGCCTGTTTCGGCTGATCACCGTCTTCGGCGTCCATCCCGGATGCCGAACGTTCCTGTTCATCGGCATGGGGGATGGGCAGTCCGTCTTCAAATTCGCTAATATCTTGATCTGATTGAGTATTATAGTCACCTGATCCGTCTTCATCGTGATCGATGGCAGGTGTGAATGACTGTTCGTCATACTTGTCATCCAGGCCGTCAGCTGCTTCTGAAAATGTATCTTCTTCGGCTGCGGCATCGTCAGTCGCGGGCATATCGGGTGCCGACTGCATATTCGCTTCCGTCGATTCGCCGATTTCAGTTTCCCATGATGGCGATTCATCGACCGGATCTTCTTTCTGGGATGCATTTTCAGTTCCGTCATCTGACGGTTCCGGGATTTCCGGTGCCGCTTCTTCGACGGGATCAGGGGCTTGTTCTGGCGCTGCGGCGGCATCAGTCGCTTCAGTTTCTGCGCCTTCATCCTGATCGCCTTCGGGGCCGTGCAGATTATGTTCGATGATTTTTTCAATCATTGTCCATAATTCATCGGCATCGCGGACGGCGGCACCGTTCGACCATTCGATCCGGCAGTCGCCGAGCGGCATCGCCGGGTCCGGATTGACGAAAACCTTGCCCTCGAAACCGGCCCGGTGGGTCATGGTACCCAGTCTTTCGGTCAACGGTTCACGCAATTCGGGATTGACCATGATCTGGATGCGCGGTTCTTCGGTGACGGCTTTCAGAGTTTCCTGAACAACCCGTTCAACCTCGCCCAGCGCGTTGCGGGCGTTCAGGTCCGGGAACATTTTCTTGGCGATGGCGGTCGATACGGAAATCATTTCCCGGCCGATTTCATGGTTCGCCTCGCCCTGGGTGCTGTAGATGCTGTCCAATTGCACGCTGGCGCTTTCGAGAACCTCGAGCAACCGCTGTTCGGTGGCGCTGGCAGCTTCCTTGCGGCCTTCTTCCTTGCCGGCTTCGAAGGCTTCCGCGCGCGCCTGCTCCAGCTCTTCTTCGCTGAAGCTCGGAACGATAATTTCCGGCTCTTCTTCCTCGACTTCCTCGATTTCCGGTTTTTCCGGCTCTTCCGGTGCGTCGAAATCGAGATCGAAGGTGAATTTCTTGACGGTAGCCATTCAGATTACCACCCGGAAAACATTGCTTGGGGGGTGAGCCGGATCAATAGATCAGTTCGCTTTCCTCGTCCGAACCGGCAATCACGATCTCGCCCGCGTCGGACAGCGCCTTGGCGACCTGAACGATGCCCGACTGTGCCTCGTCGACGTCTTTCAGGCGGACAGCACCCATCGCATCCATGTCTTCCTTCATCATCTTGCCGGCGCGTTCGGACATGTTGGCGAAGAACAGTTCCTTGACCTCTTGCGAAGATCCCTTGAGGGCAACCGCCAGCTGATCTTTCTCGACCTGACGCAGCAGCAACTGGATGCCGCTGGAATCGACCCGGACCAGATCGTCGAAGGTGAACATCAACTGCTTGATACGCTCGGCCGATTCACGGTTGCGCTCTTCAAGGGCGGTCATGAAGCGGGTTTCGGTGTTGCGATCCAGATTGTTGAAGATGTCGGCCATCAGTTCGTGGCTGTCGCGGCGTGCGGTACGGGCCAGGTTGGTCATGAATTCGGTTCTGAGCGTACGCTCGACGTGATCGAGAATTTCCTTTTGCACCGCTTCCATGCGCAGCATCCGCATGATCACTTCCATCGAGAAGTTTTCCGGCAACAGCGCCAGAACCCTTGCAGCGTGGTCGGTTTTGATCTTCGAGAGGACGACGGCGACGGTCTGCGGGTATTCGTTCTTGAGATAGTTGGCGAGCACGGCTTCGTTCACGTTGCCGAGCTTGTCCCACATGGTACGACCGGCTGGGCCGCGCATCTCTTCCATGATCTGCTTGACCCGGTCTTCGGGCAGCGAGCTCATCAGCAGGCGTTCTGTGGAGTCGTACGAACCGACCAGGCCGCCGGCGGTCGACAGTTGATCGGCGAATTCGACGAATAATCTTTCGACGACACCCGCGTTCAGGGAACCCAGCGTCGACATGGCATGGGAAAGTTCGCGGATTTCCTCGTCGTCCATCCGCTCGAAGATTTTGGTCGAATGCTCGCGGCCGACGGCTAGCATGAACGCTGCTGCTTTCTGTGGCCCCGATAGAGTTCTGTAATCGACCGCTTTCGCCATGTCCTAAGCTCCCCCTTGGTTCCCGCTTCAGCTTTCCCGATACATCCATGAGCGCAGAATAGCCAAGGTTTCTTCCGGTGTTTCTGAACGATCTCGCCCACTTTCTTGACCGAAGACGCCTTGACGCGGCCTTCGACCCTGTCGATATCGATGAGTTCCTCGAACTGCTCCTCGTCGTCTTCGCTTTCCACCGGGACCCGGCCACCGGCAGGACCGGTCAGCGCCGGCGCCCGGCCCTGATCGGCCAGCAGGCGCTCGGCGGCCGTGTCGCCAGCATCCGCGCCTCTTCGGCACGCGATCCGGAGCGGCCGGACCACCAGCAGATCACGAGGATCGCGACAATGCTGAGGACGAGAATCTCAACGACTCGGAGGATATCATTTTTACCCATGCCGAAAAACAGTTGCAGTTCTTCTTCCGGTGCTTCGAAACCGGCGAACTTCATCTGGATGATCTCGACCTTGTCGCCCCGGCTCTCGTCAAAGCCGATGGCGCCCCGGACGAGCGTCGACAGCAGGCGCATTTCCTCTTCGGTGCGCTTTTGCGAGACCTTTTCGCCGTCCTTGTTGACAGTCTGCACCTCATCGACCAGCACGGCAACGGAGAGCTTTTCAACCTCGCCGCCTTCACGGATCAGATTGGTGACGGTCTTTGAAATCTCGAAGTTGGTGGTTTCCTCGGTGCGTTCCTGGTTTTCGTTGCGGCTGGCGCTGTCGCTGCCGCCGAGATTGGCATCCGGCAGGTTGGTGCCGACGCTGATCGGCGTCTGACCTTCGGAATCCTTGGCAGAGGAGTTCTCTGTTACAGCGTTCGTGGAGCGCACGACCTGACCGTCAGGATTGTACTCTTCGGTCTGTGTCGAGACCCGGTCGAAGTTCATGGCGACATTGACCTCGGCGCGAACCCGGCCGAAACCAATGGTTTTCTCGAGCAATTCCTCGATCATATGCGACATGTTCGCTTCGATTTTCTGGCGGCGCTGGTCGGCTTTAGCGGCGACACCGGCAATCGGATCGGCAGACTCGAAGCCCGATGACAGCAGCGAGCCCTTGTTGTCGATGATCGAAATCCGGGTTGGTGTCAGTTGCGGCACGGCGGAGGCGACCAGATGCTGGACGGCGGCGACCTGTTCGGCGGACAGGCGGATCGGGCCACGCATCTGCAAAACGATTGAGGCGCTCGGTTCCTGCTTTTCACGGCTGAACAGTTCGCGTCTCGGCATCACCAGGTGAACCCGGGCGTTCTTGACGGTATTGATGGATGAAATGGTCCGGGACAGTTCGCCTTCCAGTGCGCGACCAGATTGACGTTCTGCACGAAGTTGGTGGAACCCAGCGAGTCGGCGTGATCGAACAACTCATAGCCGATCGAGCCACCCGACGGCAGGCCCTGCTGGGCCAATTCCAGACGCAGCTGCATGACCTGGTCCTGCGGGACCATGATCTGCGTGCCGTTCTGTTTGATTTCAAAGCGGAATATTGCGGGTTTGAGTTCCTGAACGATGCCGGCTGCATCTGCTTGCGCCAGTTCCCCGCAAAGGTCGTCATGCTCGGTGTCGACAGCTTGGTGGCGAAAAACACCAGAAAGCCGATCAGGCCCAAAACAACGCCGCCCATGATGGCCAGCCGCATTGGTCCCAGACTCCTTAACGCCCGCACAAATGTATCCACGTGCGACCCCCAATCCGTCCCTGGTGCTCAGCCGCGTTACGCAGCACTCACCGTTAACCCTGATTGGATGCTAGGGGATGTTTAGTGAATAAGAAGTTAATGACCGGCAAAATTTGCCTATCTGGCGACCAGGAACGTCATATTTCGTTCCCGGGAACGGTTAACCAATATGGGTCAACCGCCGCGATAGGACTTGATGCGGGTGGTACGCAGGCCCCGCACGCCATGCCGTTCGAGAAGTCGCTCCCACGAGCGGAACTCATCAATCGACAACTGGTACATCCTGCAGGCTTCCTCAAGGGAAATCAGTCCGCAGCGCACACCGGCGACGACATCTGCCTTGCGCCTCGGCACCCAGCGGGTGGTATCCGTTGGCGGCAGGTCGGCCATCGACATGGTCAGGCCTCGCGGCGCCACATCGTTCTGGGACATCCTGCCAGGGCTCAGCGCCTCGGTGCGAAATGTCCGGTTTCCCTCTCGATACTGTTTTAATTCGGTCATTGCGTTCTGCTTTCCGATGTTGGCTTCATTGTTTCAGGTCCCTGGGAATCTTGGGATCTATAGAAGAACAGAAGGGCCTTAAAAAAAGCCTAAACCCTAAGGTAAATTCGCGTTAACCCTTTGCTTTTCTTTACAGCAGGGTTTCGAGCGCGATCTTCAGACGGGCCAGAACGCCTTGCCAGTCGCCGGGTTCGGATTGCCGGAACAGGGTTGCCGACGGATACCAGGGGCTGGCATCGGTTTTCAGGAAATATCGGCTGTCCGGATCGAACGAAAGCAGGATCCATACCGGGACGCCCAGTGCCCCGGCCAGATGCGCCGGCGCGCTGTCGATACTGATCACCAGATCAAGGTTCTGCATCAAGGCAGCCGTTGCGGCAAAATCTTCAAGTTTTGCACGGACATCGATCAGTCTTTCATCCACCAGTTGATTGCCGCGCGGACCGACCAGCAGATTAAAAAAGCAGACGCCTTTCTGGTCGAGCAGGGTCGCCGCCGTTCCCGGCGTCATCGAACGGCTGTAATCGTGCGACTGTCCGGGGTTACCGGCCCATACCAGTCCAACTTTCAAGCGGCCCCGGGCGTACTTGTCGATTTCGCCCTGCCAATTGCGGACTGCGTCTGCGCCGGTTGCAAGATAGGGAACGGCCGCCGGGATTGTCTCAAGCCGGGTGCCCAGACAATAGGGCAGGCTCATCACCGAGACATGATAATCGGCGTCCGGCGGTGTATCGTTCAGATCGATAATGCGGAGGCTGTCGCTGAAACTTTGCCGAAACAGCCCGGCCAGCGCGGCTTCGCACATCAGGGTCAGCGCAACGCCGCTGGCCGCCAGTTGCGGCAGATACCGCGCATAAAGCAGGGCATCGCCGAACCCCTGCTCGTTCCAGACCAGGAGACGTTTGCCGGCCAGATCCTGACCCTGCCACATGGGCATCGGCAGTTGCTGCGCCAATCGGTGCCAGCCCGGCACGGTCCACCGGGCTTCATAGGTGGCAAAGCCGGCGGCGAGGTCTCCCTGCTGGATCAGCAGGCTGGCCCGTTTCAGGGTGGCTTCGGTATAGGCGGGATCAGCGCTTATGGCGCGATCGGCCCATGTCAAAGCGTCTGCATGGCGGCCGGCTGCGGCCAGAAATGCAGATTTGTTGAGCCGGTAAACCGCATTGCCGGGGGCTTGTTCCAGGGCCTGTTCGATGGCCGT
Source organism: uncultured Rhodospirillales bacterium (assembly GCA_965284225.1). Taxonomy (GTDB): domain Bacteria; phylum Pseudomonadota; class Alphaproteobacteria; order Rhodospirillales; family Casp-alpha2; genus UBA4479. The sequence continues at coordinate 614,545 of CBDIRN010000001.1, read as the reverse complement.
TTCGGCCTCGCGCATACGGCCAAGCCGTTGCAGGGCATTGCCACGGTTGGTCAGCGCATCGGCGAAGCCGGGTCTGGCGGCGAGTGCCATGTCATATTGGGTGAGGGCGTCTTCGATTTCGCCCATGTCATACAACTGCACACCGAGATTATTGAGAAACTCGGGGGTGTCGGGCTGCAGGGCATCGGCTTTCCGGAGGGCCTGCAGAGCATCTTCGGCCCGACCCAGGGCACGCAGAAGATTACCGAGGTTGAACCATGCCAGCGGGTTTTGAGGCTCAAGGGCGAGGGCGTCCCGGTACGCGCGTTCAGCCGCGGCGTCGTCGCCTGCAGCTCTCAGGGCTGCGCCCAGATTGATGTGCAGCGCACCGACATCGGGATGCAGGCGAATAACCCGCAGGTAGCCGTCTGCTGCCTGCGGGTAGTGGCCGGCAGCGAAATCGGCGTTGGCTTTTTCCAGAATGCTTTCCGCGTCAGACATGATCCGAGCATGGCGCTGATTGCCGATGTGATCAATTGCGGCAGCAGACATTCTTAACATTACCCCGGAAATGGGACGGCCCCGGTAGCGGATTTTCAGTCCGATACCGGGGCCTTGGGTTGGGACGGTGGGTTGTAGAACGGGTTCCCGAAGTCCCGGGATCAGGTGTTATGGGTTAGCGCTTACCGTTTGATACGCACCAGCTCGTCGAGCATTTCATCGGCCGTGGTGATGATCCGTGTCGCTGCCGAGTAGGCTCGCTGCACAACGATCATCTTGGTGAATTCCGTACCGATATCGACGGTCGAGGATTCCAGGGCGGCCTGCGTGATCGATCCGGCAGAACCGTTGTTGGCTTCGCGCAGTGTGTTGTCACCCGATGCCTGCGTCTGGTTCCAGACGTTACCGGTCCGGGAGTTGAGGCCGTTGACGTTAACGAACGTGGCGATCGGGATTTTGAAGATCGGACGGGTCTCACCGTTGTCGAACAGGGCCGTCATCAGGCCACTTTCATCGACGGTGATCCCGGCCAGGGTGCCGAACTGCGAGCCGTTCTGGGTGATGAAGCCCGGCGTGAATTCTGCACCAAACTGGGTGAAGCCGTTGGATTCTCCGACCCGGCCCAGATCAAGTGTGATGCGCGCAGAGTTGGAGGCATCGTCATCCATATTCGCCGCGCCGTTGGCGAAGCCGATGATTTCCATCTCGGCGATGGCGAAGCTTGACGGCAAACCGTCCGAGTCAAAGGTGATTGCCTGGTTCTTGTTGACGGCATGCGCTGTGCCCGCGACGTACAGGGCCGTGCCATCGGGCTCCGTCGCAATGTTGGTGAAGCCGGCGCTGAAGGTTACGTTGTAAGATCCCGACGAAATCGTTTGCAGGACCAGGGTGTCGGTCAGAGTGCTCGGCGGTTCCGATGTGCTGTTGTTGACCTTCGAGCGTATGGTTGTCGCGCCGGTGGCGAAGCTCGGGTCGTTGGCTTCAATCGCCGCTTCCAGATCCTGAACCATGGCGGAAACGGTGGTTGCTGTGCTGATGACCGTATCGTTGTTGCCCGCGGCTTCACCTGACTGGAACGTATAGACAATGCCGTTAATGGTCATGGTGTTGCCGTTTGCCGGCAAGCCCGGGAACGTGAACTGATGGAAATCCCGGTTCGCCGAGGACGTTTCCTGCACCGTGAAGCTTGATTCCTGCAATGTCGCGCGTGCGCCGCTCGACGTCAGCAGGCCGGTCGGGTTGATGGTGATAGCTCCTGAGCCGTCTTCGGTGAAGTAGATACCGGTCGATTGGCCGGGATTGACCTGAATGCGGTTGTTTACGAACTGGTTGGGTACGGAGCCGATGTTGGCGAAGTTGGTATCGGCTTCCTTGACTTTAGCGACCAGTGCGGCAACGGCTTGGGCAACAGTCGTTGCCGAAGAAATGTCGACCTGCTTGACCGTCGCCGTATCAACGCCGGCACCCGTGGTGTCGAACTGATAGGTAATCGTCGTGCCGTTCTGGGTGATGGTCATGGTTGCGTCGTTGGCAGGGATGCCGGTGAATTCCAGCTGTCCGCGGCTTTCGTATACGGTGGCGCCGGCGGTATCGGAATACAGCGTGACGACGTTAACACCGGATGGCGGCGTGATCGCCACATCCCACTGGTTGTCACTGGGGCCTTTGGTGTACGTCAAACTGGTGGTGTTGGCGTTACCCAGCGTATCGAAGAACTGCACGTCGGTCTTGTGCGTCGTGCCCTGGTATCGGTCGATGGCAGGTTGGCGCCGATGCCGATGTTTGATGTCGCCGTTGCCGTGCCGCCAACCCGGTTCAGGTTCACCGTCGCCAGGAGTCGGTCGAGATGACGTTCTGGTTGGGGATGGTCAGCGCCGTGTTGTTGGTGGTGACGACACCCGCAGCCGTGGTCGGCCATGCCTGCAGATAGTAACCCGACGTATTGCGGAGAAAGCCTTCGTCATCCTGATAAAGGAACCGGCGCGGGTGAACAGAAACTCGTTCGACAGTGTCGGCGCGTTGGATTCGTTGACGACGAAGAAGCCGCTACCGGAAATCGCAATGTCGGTCTGTGACGTCGATGACTGCAGCAGGCCCTGAACCCCGGTGTCCTGACGGGGTTTCGACTGCACACCACCGGCGGAGTAGAACGTGCCGGACGTCTGCACCGTAACCAGTGTCTGGAAGTCGACCTGGGTGCCCTTGTAGCCGATCGTGTTAACGTTGGTGATGTTATCCGAAATCGCGCCAATCGCACTCGATTGCGCGGTAAGGCCGGAAACCCCTGAAGTCAGTGCGCCAAAAAGTGTCATTTTTCGTCTCCTTCGATCATCGGCCGTCAGGGCCGCATGAATGGCTTTCTATATTCCGTTGTTAATTAACAACCTTGGGTGCTTCCTTGACGGACAGCACGTTGGTTTGCGGCACTTCCACATCACCCATGAAGAGGGTGGTTTCGCCGTCTTCGATACCGATACCGGTGATCCTGCCGAATACGGTCTGGCTGACCTTGAGGATATCGCCTTGATGGTCGAGACCGGTCACGAGAACCGAATACGCACCATCAGACGCGGTGCCGCCGTTGCGATTGCGGCCATCCCATTCGAAGGTGTGCTGGCCGACTCCAAGCTCGGCCGACTGTTCGTAGACCGTCAGGCCGCCTGCATCGCGAATAATGATGCTGGCCGATTTTGCGCCGGCCGGCATGGTGTAGGTGAATTTTGCCTTGCTGTCTTCCAGCGGGAACTTGGAGCCGGAAACTTCGACCTGCTTGTCGATGAAGTCGACCATCGAGGAGATCTGGTTGGTTTCCTGATAGCTGACCAGTTTCTCGAGGTTCGAGTTCTGATAAATCTGCTGTTCAACACTGGCGAACTGCACCAGCTGCGAGGTGAACTCGGTGCTGTCCATCGGATCAAGCGGATCCTGGTTCTTCAACTGCGTGACCAGAAGGTTGAGGAAGCGATTGAGATCGTCATCAAGCTTGTCTTTCGCATCGCCTGACGCTGTCCCTGCCGTTGTCGTTGAGGCTGTTGAACTGCCGATTAACATGTGTCTCGCTCCTTAACCCTAAATCCGGTGATGCGCTTAAGCGCGCATGTCCAGTCGCCCGTTGGCGAAGATGCCGCTTTCCCAAGCGGTCATAACGACGCCCTCGTCACGGCTGTCGATTTCTGCATCCGTCAGTTTGCCAGTACCGTTCTCGTCGGCGTTATCACCTTCGGCGGTTTGCTTTTCCTGACCCTTCAGGTTGAATTGCATGTCACCGCTTTGCAGCCCGGCATCGGCCAGTGCTTTTTGCAGTTCCGAAGAATCCCGGCGCAGCAGATCAAGCGTGTCCTGTTTCTCTGCCGTAACCACGGTCATCACGCGACCGTCATGGGTCATTTCCAGTTTCACATCGACGCGGCCCAGTTCAGCCGGCTTCAGCTGAATGGAAATCCTGTCGGTGCCAGCCTGCAGGGCCTTGGTGATCTTGACGGAAATCTGTTCCGTGACCGAGCCGCTCTGCTGGCTGTCGCGCTGCATATGCTGGGCCTGCTGCTGCGGTGCACTTTCGCGGGTTTGCTGGGTTTGCTGTGTCTGATGCGCTGCATTGGCGCCCTGGCCCGTATTGTTCAGGGCTTCGCTGCCACCGGTTGTCTGCATGCCGCCATTGCCGGCCTGAACCGAAGCCGACGCTGCGTTGGCGCCGAGCGTTCCGGCACCGGCACCGCCTTGCGGACCCATTTGCGGGGTTCCCTGCTGGCCGGCTTGTGCCTGCTGCTGTACGGCAGCCTGGACCTGCTGGAGCATCTGCGGGTTCTGGCCCTGCTGCTGGCCGGACTGTGCGCCCGTACCGGTCTGCGAGCCCTTCGTGGCATCCTGTGCCAGAACCAGATTGGATGAGGCGATCAGTGACGGCTTCGACGACAGCTGATTTTGCTCGTTGGCAACGTTGACGTTGATGCTGACACGGTTTTCGGCACCGATGATGCGCGACATCTGCTGTGCCTGCGCCTGTACGCCACGGTTATCGCCCTTGAGTTCGGCATTGTCGGCTTTCTGTTCGCCGCCTTTGGCAGCCGTGTTCTGGGCTGCATTATTGCGTCCGGGTGTGTTGTGTGTCGCCTGCTTGCCATTCGAGGCGGCTGCTGCAGCAACCTGAGCCGGTGCGTTATCGGTAACGTTGACGGCTTTCTGGACCTGCTGCGTGGCATCGCCTGCGTTGGCTTTCTGATTTTCGTTGCCGGACTTGCCGATCAGGCCGGCGGCGTAAACGGCGGCGGCCTGTGTGACATTCTGGGATTGCTGCGCGCCGCTCTGGACGGTGTCGGCCTGTTTGCCGCTATCGGTGTTGCCGGCATCGACGTTTTGATCCGCTGCCTTGCCATTGTTGTCACCGTCATCGGTGCTGTCGGCTGATTTATCCTTGCCGGCGGTCTCTTCATGATTGCCGCTGTCGGCTTTTTCAGTTTTGGCGTTATCAGACGTGTCGTCGCGGCTGCTGCTGTCGGCCTGATCCGTGCGGTTATCGTTACCGGCACCGGCGCGGACGTCGTCTGCACTGCGATCCGTCGTCGTATCGCGACCGTCGGTAGAAGCTTTGCGGGATCTTTCGGCCGGTGCGTCATCCTTGCGGTTGTCGCTCCGCTCGCTCTTGTCGTCGCGGTTCGAGACCTTGTCGCGGGAAACATTGCCGACATCGACCTTCTTGTCGCTGAGATTGATCCCGGTGCTCTTGTCGGCGGGGTTGAAGACAGCTTCCAGACGGGCACCGACGCGCTGCAGCAGATCCTCGAAGGATACTGCAAAACCACCCAGGTTGACCTGATTAGGGGCCCCTTGCGCGGTTTCATCGCGTTGATAACCGTGTTGTTGAACTTTCTGCTCGACCGACAAAGAAGCCATGGATCATCTCCGTAAACAAAATTCTGTTGCCGTCTTAGAAGCAAAGGACGGGCCAATTTTTGTCAGGAGCATTAATTAATTGATTTTGCTGGGTTAATTATAAAACAGCAGATGTGGTGAGGGGGTAAAACCGGTCTTGAAGGCAGAACTTGCCGGGTCATGGGGCAAAATAGACCGGTCTCGGGGGCTGGGCCGCGTGAAGGGGTGTTAATCGATCCGGAAACGGGCTGTGAAAACCAGATCCTGCGGTTTGCCGTCGAGCAGGTATTGCCCCTGCCTGACGCCGTCATCGGTCATGCCGCTGGCCTTCATGATCGCCCGCATGGCTGCATTATCCCGCATGCAACCGGCGACGACCTTGCGGATGCCGCCATCGCCCAGCAGCCAGCCAAGGACCGCATTCCAGGCCTCAAGCCCGAAGCCCTGACCCCATACCGTGCGCTCGCCGATCAGGATGGCGACATCGGCAAGGCTGTTCCGGGGATCGATATCGGCGTGGATATTGCCGATATGCAGGCCGTTATCCTCGCGTTCGATGGCCCACAGATGGCCGGGGCCGGCTTTGAAGCCCTCGGCGAAGTGGCGGCAGCTTGCCAGGGTGTGTGTGCGGTGGCGCTGTTCGGAATAGCGCACCACGTCCGGATCGCCGAGCCATGCCACATAGCGTTCGGTCAGGTGCCGCTCTGTATCGAATGGCGTCAGGGTCAGACGTTCGGTTTCAAGGATGACGGGTCGGGTCATGGTTTTCGTTAACCCCTGATCTGATCCGCGATGGCGCCGGCCATGCGGGCTGCGGCACCGGGCGGCACCAGCGCGTCGATATCGACGGTTTTATCAAGCGCGGGTCCGCCGTCGCCTGCAAGTGCTGCCTGCAGGGTATCGCGGAGATCGGTGCGTGTGCAAACTTGCGGGGTCAGGCCGAGGCTGATGCTGGAAAGCCACATCCGTTCGCTCGCTCTGGGCGTCACAGCCAATGTCGGGCGACCCATCACGGCAGCTTCGAACAGCAAAACGGATGTCATACCGATCACCAGATCGGCGGCATAGACAGCCTCCAGCGGATCGCCGCCCCGGCTCAGTGCGGCGACATCATCCCTGTAAGGAGCGAACTGTTCCGGGGTGTTTTTTGGATGCAGGCGCAGTACCAGTGTTGACGGCTCTTTGAGGATGCCAAGCGCATCGATCACTTCTTCGAGGCAGATTTCGGTGCGGCCGTTGCTCTCGCCCCGCCCCGTCAGGGTGTAGGCATCGCTGCGCTGAAATTCGGCCGGATCAAGGCCATCAGACGTTTCTGCCGCGAACAGGCAAAGCCGGGTCTGGGCGGCGAGGTCCGAAACAGTCGGGTGCGAACCGCTGCCCGGCCTTCGCGGTCGAGCTGGGCCTTGCGGTCCCGGACCCGGTCCATGTGCGGATGGCCGACGCAGAGCACGCTGTCAGCGGCCATGCCGAGCCCGATGAAGGCATCCCTGGCCGCCGTATCGCTGACCAGCAGAATATCCGGCGCGTGCGCCAGCGGTGCGTTCGTCCGCCCGCGAAAGCGGTGCTGGGCGTTCGCCGGTCCGTCGACAAAGCCGAAACAGGGTATGCGATCAGATTTTGCTACGCTTATCAGATCAAAAATAACACTATCGGGATTTTCAGAAGTCCCAACCAGGAGTGCGCATCCGGCCGGCAGGGGGTCTGGAAAGGTATTGATGTCGTGTACGGCCAGGCCGATGCCGGGCGCATAACCCAGGGCTGCACCGGTCGCATAAAGATCAAACCGGATGTCCCGTGCGGCCAGCGCAGTGTCGAGGCCGACCATGCCGTTGGCGGCGCCCGGGTCTTCGATGACGCAGAGCACGCGCATCCCTATGGGGTTTCCGAAAGCGGCAGCCGCGCATTGTCCTGCTCGGCGGAACGCCGGATCAGGCCGATGATGTGTTCGGTTTCCAGCGCACTGGCACCGGGGCTGAAAAGTGGCGCGCCGTTCGTAGCGGCCCTGTAAAGATTGTCATACAGCCGGGGCAGGGCATCGGCGACAGTGCTTTTCAGGATGCTGCCCTGATCGGCGGCGATTTCATTTTCATGGTCAAGGCCGCGGTTTGGCTGCAGCGGCAGATGCCGGATGTCGAGGGTTTCCTGTTGCAGGGCCAGACGGCCTTCGGTGCCCCAGAGATCAAGTGCGACTTCGCGGTAGTGGCTGAAGTCGAGCGGGTGCACGGTGATCACGGCGTTCTTTGCCATGCCGAGCGCAAAGGCGACATGGATGTCCCCGGCGATCGGCGCATTTTCAAGCGGTAGCGCGGGGCCAAGCGCTTGCACCCATCGGGGTTCGCCCACCAGCAGGCGGATCATGTCGATCAGGTGCGAGCCGTTGTTGGCGAGGCCATTGCCATACATGCCGGTTGCCGCCTGCAGGGTGCCGATGCGGCGCGGCAGGCCGCCGGTCGCGAGGACGTTGAGGGTTTCATCGCCGCGTCGCCAGAAATTGACCTGTAGCGGAATGGCGCGGGCGGCGCAGAGATCGACCAGCATTTTGCCGTCTGCATCGCCAAGCGGTTTTTCGGCAAAGACGGCGCTGACTGAAGGTAGTTGGCGGAGGACATCGGCACGGTTGCCGGGCGGGGTCGCCAGAACCAGAACGTCCGGTGCAAGGGGAACCGCTTCGGCGACGTCTGAAAAGGCGGCGACCTGCCATTCCGTCCTGGACGGATTGGCAGGCAACGGGATCGGGATCGACGACGCCGACCCAGTCGAAATTCGGATCGGCCCTGAGTGCCTGCGCATGGGTTGCGATGGGGAAGTACTGCGCCATGCGGCTGTCGGTAGCCAGTCCCCGGGCAATACCGCCGAAGCCGACCATCAGGGCTTTGAGAGGCGCGCTCATGCCGCCGCCTCAAGGGTTTGCGCATGCAGCGCCTGCAGGTCCGGCGATCCATCGAGAGTCGCCAAAAGTGCGTCGAGGCCGAACAGCGGGCCGTGCTTGATCATCGCGGCCGATGCCAGTGCGCCCAGAAACCGGGCATCGGTGGCGGTATCCAGGACCAGCCGCAAATCGGGCCGATGCCACGCTGCCGGCGCTTGCAGATCATGCACCCGCCATTTGGGTTCCTTGTAGAATGGCAGCGAGACATGTTCGCGCGCGCCTGCATCCTTGCACCTGGCATCAATGTCCGAGAGTGCTTGAATGGAAAAGATTTCAACGTCCTGACCATCGGGATAGGCGCGATTGCGGGCCGTCGTCACCAGATCGACGTCATGGCTGTTCCAGGCCTCGATGGCGGTATCGACGACGGCAGGGTCGAGAAACGGCGTGTCGCCACAGAGCTCGACCACCACGTCTGAATGCATGCTCACCTGTGCCGCCAGGACCCGGGCCAGCACATCGTCTTCGTTGCCCCTGAAACACGCGATGCCGTTGGCAGCCGCCCAATCGGCAATGGCGTCATCGGCGGGATTGTCCGTTGTCGCAATGATCAGGCCGTCAAGATAGTTACACATCATCATGCGGCTTGTCAGATGCGCCAGCACCGGCTGGCCGGCCAGCAGCATCAGCATCTTGCCGGGCAGGCGGCTTGAGCCCATGCGCGCTTCGATGCTGGCGACGATGCGTGTCATGTATCATCATCCGAAGCGGCTGATCCGGACTGCGCATTCAATTGCCCGCGTCCGGCGTGGACCTTGCGGACAGCGGCAATCAGACGATCAACGTCGGCGTCGTCAAGATCATAGGCGCAGGGCTCGAACAGCAAGGCGCGGCGATTGTGCATGTCTTCGGTAACGGGGCAGTGCAGGTCGTCATAGCGCCGTTCGCTGAGGGTGAACGGCCAGCCGTCACGGCCAAGCGCGATGCGTTTCCTGAACATCGGCAAGCGGTACAGCGGTGCGACATAGCCGGTCGCGTGCGGAAAACCTTCGGCACTCAGCGCTTCACTGAACAGTGCCCGGCTCAAGCCCAGTTTCGCCTCGTCGATCTTCATCATCCAGACATAGAAATTATGCCGGCAGCCGTCGCGGGTGACGGGCGGGCTCAACCCTTCCAGACCCTGCAATCCCTCTGTCAGGCGGTTGGCGATGCTTTCGCGGGCTTCGACATGGGCATCGGCGGCTGCAAGCTGCACACGGCCGACCGCGGCGCTCATCTCCGTCATCCGTAAATTCATGCCGACCATGTTGGTGATCGCCCCGCCATCCAGCATGTCGGTGCAGTTCTCACCATGGTTGCGGATCAGCCTGAGCCGTGTCGCCAGATCGTCGTCATTGGTCACGCACATGCCGCCCTCGCCGGTGTGGATGTGCTTGTGAAAGTTGAGGCTGTAAATGCCGATATGACCGATGGTGCCGGTATAGCGACCCTGCTCACTTCCCAGCGGCGCCTGCGCGTTGTCTTCGATCAGATAGATATCATTGGCGTCGCAAAGCTTGCGCAACTGGGCCAGCCGTGCCGGATGACCGAACAGGTTGACGGCGACCACGGCTTTCGTTTTCGACGTGATCTCGGCGGCGACGCGTTCCGGGTCGATGCAGAATGTCTCGTCCTCGATATCGGCGAAGACCGGAATGCCGCCATAGAAAATCGGTGCGGCGACGCTCGCCGACATGGTCCAGGGCGGCACGATCACTTCGTCGCCGGGGGAGAGACCGATTGCGCCCATGGCCGCGATCAGGCCGCTGGTCGCGGAATTGACACTGACCGTATGCGCAACGCCGAAGCGCGCCGTCCATTCGGCCTCAAAACCCTGCACTTCCGGACCACCGCCGAATTCCGGGCCGGGGCTGCCGAAAAACCCGGACAGACAGCCTGACTGCACGACGCGACGAACCGCTTCTTCTTCGGCCTTGCCCATCGACGGATATTCGGCAAACGGTGCGGTGATGACGGGGGTGCCGCCCAGCAGGGCTAGGCGTTCTTCGGTTTTCATGATGCAGCCTCCTTGAGGCGGACGGGATAGCGTCTGGCCGCAGCGATGATTTTATCAAGCCCGGCATTTTCGGCAACTTCACCGGCCAGCCATGACTGGAAGGTGAAATCCTGCTCGGTATCAAGCGCCAGATCGACATCGCGGAGCGGCTCCGCGGCGGCGATATTCTCGATCCGGAAATCATCGGCATGGCGGTATAAATAAGGGGTGACGTGTTCCCGGTCGGCAGGCTCGGTTGCTGCCTGATCCAGTTTTTCCAAAGCCGTCATCGCAATCACTTCGACGCTCAATCCGGCCGGATATGATCTCGGGTGCACGTTGGTGGTGAGATCTGGTTCTGCGTCACGGTGCACCCTGACCAGGTGATCGACCAGCGCTGGATCCATGAACGGGCTGTCGCCGGAAATCCTGACCACGGCCTCGGCGTTCAGGGAGCGGGCGGCAGCGGCGGCGCGACCAAGGACGTCTTCCGCCGAGCCCCGAAACAGGCCGACCTTCTTGTCTTCGGCGAAAGCGGCTATCGGATCGTCAATGGCGCGATCCGAAGTGCAAACAACAATCCCGTCAATCTCACCGGATTGTGACAGACGGCGGATGACACGGCCCAATACCGGCTGTCCGGCCAGCGGCTTCAGGGCCTTGCCGGGCAGTCTTGTGGAATCCATGCGGGCGAAAATCAGGGCGGGGATATGCATCGGCATGATCGCTTGGCACTACCAGTCGGCGTAGTGCGCCTGCGTCTCCTTGTGCCAGCGCTCAAAGAAATCAACGATCTCCTGCCAGTCGTCGGTCGGTAACGGGAGGTCGTTTTGCGTCTCGACCCGTTTGCCGACCAGCACCAGATAATCGCTGTCGATGAAGCGGTTGTGGGCGATGACCTGAAAGCCCGCCTTGTGCATCAGGCTGGTCAGGGCATTGGCGCTGAAATGGAACGGATGCACGTCGACGTTCGGCCCCAGATAATACTGCAGCGGTTTCTTGAACGGCATGCCGATGCGCGAACCGGTGGCGATCAGCAAATGCCCGTCAGGCTTGACGGCATCGTGAGCGGCGGACAACACACCCGACGCCGACTGGCAGTTTTCCAGAGTCCAGACCAGACTGGCGACGTCAAAGCGGCGGCTGTTTTTCGCTTCAGCATACTCTTCCATGGTGCCGGCGAAATTGGCGATCCCCATATCCGTCAGAATGGCGCAGTTTTCTAACGACGGCTCGATCCCGAACACATCCATATCGAAGCGCGGCGCTTTCAGCATGTCCAGAAACTGGCCTTCGCCGGCCCCGATCTCGACCATGCTTTTGCTCCGGATGTCGATGCTTTCTGCCAGAAACTCGACAGCGAAGGTCTGTCTGGCGACGACGGCGGGTATCCGTGCGGTGTAGGTCTTGTCACTGATCCGTGCCGCATCGGCGCGATAGATTTCTTCGGCCCACATTTTCTGCAGCGCTTCCGGTGTGCGCCGGAATGCCGCCTGCACCAGACCGCAAGCCTTGCAGACATGCAAGGACCGTCCGTCCATGTAAAAGGGCGCGCAGGGAATCTCGGCGAGATCGGTGCTGCCACAAAGATCACAGGGATAGAGGGTGAAGGTTGCGTCGCTCATGGGGTGTTCTCTTTTCCAGCATGCCAGTGCAGGCACAGCGACGTCCCGACCGGTCTGAAGCCCAGGCTTTTGTAAAAGGCATCGGCAGCATCATTGTTGGCCTGTGAGCCGACACGCAGGGTTTTGCCGGGCTCAACCATCGCCGCCACAAGGGCGCGGGCAACACCACGGCGGCGGAAATCGTCCGCCGTGCAGATCAGATCGATGACTTTGTCCTCGGCACCTGCAAGGACCTGATTGAAACCGGCGATGCGGCCATCGGCAGCAGTGGCAATAATCATTTCGTGTCCGCGCAAACCTTTGAAGAAATTCATCGCCCAGCGTTGCTTGACCCGGGCCGCGATATCGTTGCTGATCTCCGGATCAAGATGAAAGCGGGATGTGGTCAGGGACCCGGCGGCCAGTGCGCCGACGGCATCTGCGAGGCCGACGAACTGATCCGCTTCGGATCGGCTGATTTTGCGGATGCTGAACCCGTCCGCTTCGGCAATCGCCGGTGCCGGCAGGTCTGCCGGGCGAACGTAGCTGATTTCCTCGACGGCGACGACAAAGCCGAGATCGTGGAGGGCACCAAAAGCAGGGTCAGCCCGGCCCGGTACCTTGATCCACATGAAGCCGGGTGCGGGCATTGCTTCTAGTTCTGTTCTGAGGGTCTGGGCATCAAGCGGCAGCGTCGCGTACCGGCACGGATAGCCAAAGGCCGCGCTCAGGAATGCATCCGATGCGCTGAGCGTGTGGTCGATGCTTTTACGTGCCGTGCTCATGCTCATGCCTTGCCATTGTCCCCCGGCACATCCCCATGCAGGCATCTTGCCCGAGCGGGGTTAACAACCGGTTTCAGCGTCTTATGCCGGCGGGTGCTTCAGATCCCACGCATTGCCGGTTTTCTGCCAGATTTCCGGATCGCGATGCTTGTCGACGATCTCGGTAAATTCAGCAGCACTCAGCCCCAGATATTCGAGATGCTCGCTGTGCCAGGTTTTCGGAAATTCGGCATCGTATTTGCGCACCAGATCAAGACCCTCGGCACGGCTCATCTGGCCGTTCTGGATCATCCGGCAGGCATCCCGGACACAGCGCCCGAAGCCGAACTTGATGAATTGCATGTAGTAATAAAGGTTGTCGATCTTGTCATCAAGGCTGTCGAAATCGGTGAAGGTGCCATCGGTGCGGCCGCCCTCAGCGGTACGGAAATCGATTTTGTCCCTGATGAAATTCCAGTTATCCAGCATCGACCAGCGGAAGAAATATCCGAAATAAAGCGCCTTCACGCCGACGGTTTCGACGCGGTCAAGATCGGGATAGGTATAGGGGGCCAGATCATGCTCGGCGATCTCGTCGTCCATCCAGTTCAACGGATCGTCTCCGATCTGATGCTCGAGGACTTCGGTGAAATCGCGCATCTTCATGTGCTCTTCCGAAAGGACACGTCCGCCGTATTCGCTTTCGCCGTGCTCGGCGTAAAAGATCAGCGGAATGTTATAGTTGACCGCGACCTGTACCGGGACCGCGTTAACCCCGGCATTCCAGTGAATTTTCGGATCGCCGCGTTCGGTGAAAAAGCGCTTCGATAAACGGCTGGAGACTTTCTGGTTCGGGCGGATCATCAGATGGTCAAAGCCGAGCTTGATCATTTCTTCACGGTTGTGCTGCGCGACCGGGTCCGGCATCAGCGGCGAGAAGGTGACAAGCAGGGGGTTGAGCCCGAACTCGAATTTGATCCGGTAGGCAATGGCTGAGGAATCCTTGCCGCCCGACCAAGGCACGATGCAGTCATAGGGACCGTCGTGGCCCCGGTATTGTTCAATCAGGTCTGTGAACTCGGCCCGGCGGGACGCCCAGTCGATCGTGTCCTTGCGCTTCGCCGTGTGGCACGCGTTGCAGACGCCGTCATCATCGAACACGATACGCGGCCGGGTATTCGGCATCAGACAGGTCTTGCAGAATTTGATCACGTCGCCTCCGGTGTTGTGCCCAGCATAGCCGATATCATAACCGCATCGCCCAGCCTTTGGATGTCAGAAATTTTTTCGCGGTGGCGATGCTCTGTTCGGTGAAATGATAGATGTTCTGGGTGCAGGCCGCGCTGACGCCGGGAACGGCAAGAACCGCCGCCATATGGTTCCAGTTGCCGCAGCCGCCCAGTGCCTGAACCGGGATGGTGACGGCGTCGGCCACGCGGGCGGTCAGATCAAGATCATATCCCTGCAGGGCGCCGTCGCGTTCAATCGCGGTGATGAGGATTTCGCCGGCGCCAAGGGCCTCGCCTTCTTTTGCCCACGCCGCCGGGTCGCGCCCGGTTTCCTCAGCAGCGAAGTGTGACATCACCTGATAGCCGCTCTCGCTTTTCCGGGCGTCGATGGACAGCACCACGCACTGGGTGCCGTACGCTTCGGCGATGTCGGTGATCAGGGCCGGGTTGTCGATGGCACCCGAGTTGACGATGACCTTGTCGGCACCGGCATCCATGTAACGGGCGACATCGTCGAGTTTGCGGATGCCGCCACCGACCGCAATCGGCACGAAACAGGTTCGGGCAAATTCCGACACGGCCTTGAAGAATTTCTCCCGGTCCGGATTGTCGTCGCGTGTGACATCAAGGATGGCGATTTCATCGACCGACCATGCGTCGACGAAATTCAGCGTGTAGCGGTAATCAGGCTTGAAAAGTTTGGTGCGAAATAGCGTGCCGTCATTCAGCGTCAGCACCGTGATGAAGCGTTTTCTGAGCATCAGGCACGCTCCAGAAAGTTCTGCAGAACCTTGAGGCCGTGGCGCTGGCTTTTTTCCGGATGGAACTGGGTGCCGAAAACGTTGCCCTGCTGCACGGCGGCGGTCATCGGTGCGCCATAGGTGCAAGTACCGACGCTGGTATCCGCATCGGTCTCGAGATGATAGCTGTGCACGAAATAGAACAGCGCCCGGTCAGGGATGTCGTCGAACAGGATGCAGTCGCGGGTTTGCTCGAAATCGTTCCAGCCGACGTGCGGTACGCGCAACGCCGGGTCATCCGGGCGGATTTTTCTGACCCGGCCTTTAATCCAGCCGAGCCCGGCATGATCACCGAATTCCTCGCTGCCCTGGCTCAGCAACTGAAAGCCGAGACAGATGCCGAAGATGGGTTTCCGGTCTTTTCTGATCATCGATGTCAGGGGATCGATCAGCTTGCGGGCATTGAGGTTCTTCATGCCGTCACCAAAGGCCCCGACGCCGGGCAGGATCAGCTTGTCGCAACGCGCAAGCGTTGCCGGATCACTGCTGATCTCGCCGGCGAAGCCGAGCTTTTCAACAGCGCCCAGTACGGAACGCAGGTTGCCGAGCCCGTAGTCGATGATGCCGATCATGGGAAACCGTAAACCGGGGCGTGCTGCACGTCTTCGCTATCGCCGGCACCGGGATGCCGGCGGAAAACGACAGCAGCGACCTCAGTTATATTCCATGCGATGGCGGGTACGCTCCCACTGATCGACATACCATTCGCAATAACGCTTGTAGCCGACTTCGAGCGGCCACTGCGGGATGAAGTTCAGATGTTCTTTGGCGCGTGCCGTCGACAACGTGCCGCGGATCGGCTTGATCACATCGCGCGGCCGTTCCTCGAGAATAGCGTTCGGAACGACTGATTTCACGATGTTGGCAAGATCGAGAATGGTGCGGGCGTTGCCGAAGGTGATGTTGAAAGTGTTCGACGAACCGGCGCCGGCTGTTGCCGCCATTGAGCGGATGACGCGCGGCGTCGATGATCGACGAATACCCGGTGCTTGCCGTCGCCGCCGCCTTCGGCGCAAGGGCTTGCCCATCAGCGCGTTTTCAATGAAGGCCTGGCTGACGCGGCGGCTGATGCAGCGTTCGCCATATAGCGCACTCGGGCGAATGATCGATATGCCGAGGCCGTATTGTTCGTGATAGGTGCGGATCAGGCGTTCGCCCATGAACTTGGCATTGGCGTAGATGCCGTAAGGCCGGGGCCTGACATTCTCGTCTACGGTTTCGGTTTCAAAATCGCCGTAAACGGTGGATGAGCTCATGAACACAACTTCGTTGATCTCGTTCGGGAACAGGCGGGTGTATTCCAGCACGTTCCTGAGTGTGACCAGTTGCAGATCGAAGCAGTGACCCGGAACCTTTCTGGCATCGACAGCACTGGAGATGGCCGACAGATGGACGACCTTGGTCGGCTGAAACCGTTTCAGGGTTTCTGCCAGATCGGTCATCGAGCGGGCATCGGCGTTGTCCATGACGACACCGGCATTACGCATCTTCTCGAAGCGCTGAACCAGGAAGTTATGGTTGAGCTGGCGGCGGAAATCATCGATTTCCGTATCGCTGACATTGGCCAGCATGTTGTTCTGCATCAGGTTGTCGACGATCTGCACCTCGACGCCGTACTGCCGCAATGACAGTGCAAGGTTGTGACCGATAAAGCCAGCGCCTCCGACGAGCGATACACGCTCACCGGCCATGCGCCGTTTGATGAGTTCTGGTGTAAGTTTTTGAGCCATAATAGACCTCTCGTTCTGAGTAAGTACTTCCGTTTTCTGGGAAGCGATGCCAAACTTTAACGGGCATTAACCACGTCAAAGCAAGCGATCCTACCAGAAACAAGTTCAAAAATCATCTGGAATCTAGCATCAGGATGGTTAATCCATTCCTAATTGCCGATAAGACTCCCGATTGCGGACACAATATCGGCCATATCTGCGGGTTTCAGGTGTGGGCCGACCGGCAGCGCGATGCCCTCGTCAGCGATGGTTTCGGCGTTGCGATACGTGCCGTCGACATACCCATAGCGCTTTTTATAGGCCGTCAGCCGGGCCACCGGATGCGGATAATAAACGCTGGTGCCAACACCCATTTCCTGTAACGCCATGATGATGTCGTCGCGTTTCGGTGCCAGGTCGCCTTCCAGTATCGCGACCAGGCAGTAGTGGGTATTCAGATAGCGGGGATCGGCATCGTCAATGACTCGGATACGGCCCAGTTTTTCAAGGCCTGACTTGAGAGCTTCGAAGTTGGCTTTCCGCATTTCAAGAATTTCAGGGATTTTGGTGATCTGCACCCGGCCCAAGGCGCCCTGCATCTCGCTCATCCTGTAATTCATGCCGATGTCGCTGACGTCGTAAATGCCGGGCACTTTGCGTTCCGAATGGGTCCGGTCGACGCTGAAGGCGCGGAACTTGGCGATACGGGCAATGGTTTCGGCATTCTTCGAGACGATCATGCCCCTTCACAGGTGGTGATGTGCTTGACCGGATAGAACGAAAAGCAGCCGACATGACCAAACAGCCCGACGTGCGTGCCGTTGATCCGTGCGCCTACGGCGATGGCAGCATCTTCGACCACCGGCAGACCGGCAGCGTCGGCAAAGGCCATGATCGCCGGCATGTCGCAAGGGATGCCGACATAATGCACGATGCCGATGCCTTTGGTCTTTGGCGTCACGGCGGCCTTGATGGCCTCAACCGTCATGTTGCCGCTGGCGGCTTCGCAGTCGACGAACACCGGCGTTGCCCCGGTCAGCGCGACCGCATGCACGGTGGCGGCATGGGTCATGGCGGGTACGATCACTTCGTCGCCGGGACCGACTCCGAGGTCAAGCCAGGCCAGATGCAGCGATGCCATGCACGATGACGTGGACGCGGCATGGCCGCCGCCCATCATGGCCACGAAGTCATCTTCAAAGCCTTTGCATTCAGGGCCATGGGTCAGGATGTGGCCTTCAAGAACGCGCATCACGGCGGCGCGGTCGGCGTCTTCGATCCAGGGTCTGCCGAAGGGGATATCGTATTGGGTTTTGCTGCTCATGGCGTGTACTCAATGTCCTGTGGGGTTTTGCCCAGGTGGGCGCGGTCGGTGGCGGCGATGATGCGGATCAGGTCAAACTCGCGCCCAGCTGCGGCGCTGGCGTTGTGACCTTCGCGGATGGCGTTGACGAAACCCGGTATCAGCACGCCCTTCGATGACGCCAGCGGGTTCAAATCGAGGGGGGCTGCCCGCTTGTCTTCGTCCCGGGTCAGATGCAGCCGGGGTCCGGCGTCGTCATAGATGAACGTCGCTTCGGTGCCGAACACGCGCAGGACATGATGATGCCGATGCACGCAGGCGAAATTGGCGGTGATCCGGCCGATCAGTCCGGACGGGAAGGTGTAGCTGGCGGCCATGAAATCATCGTAACGGAAGGCCGTATTCTCGGTGCCGATCCTGTTGCCGATGCACGATACCGTATTCGGACGTTCACCCGATAGCATCACCATCAGATCAATCATGTGAATGCCGCCACCCTCGATGACCGAGTAATCCGGTACCGTGCCGCGCCAGCCTTCGGTGATCTTGTCGAGCCGTCCATAGAGATAATCGCCGTCGATAGCGTAGATACGACCGAACGCACCGGCTTTGATTTCATCGGCCAGCCATCGATACATCTCGGCCTCGCGCAGCACCAGATTGGACCGCAGATGCAGCTTTCCAGCAGCTTCCCATGCGGTGGTGATCGCGGCCAGCTCGATTTCGGTCCGGCACAGCGGCTTTTCGACGAAGACATGCTTGCCGGCATTCAGGCAGGCAACAACCTGATCGGCGTGCTGGTGATCGAAGGTGGCGATGGAAATGATGTCGACGTCCTTGTCGCCCAGAACCGCATCAAGCGTGTCGGCAATTGCACCGCTGCCGATGCGTTGTGCGACGCTGGCGGCTTTCTCCTGATCGGTATCGACCAGCCAGCGGATGGCGCAATCAGCTTCGGCGGCGAACGCATGGGCATGTTGTTCGCCGACGCCGAGGCCGATGACGGCGACGCCCAGTGGCTTTGCAGATGCAGTGATCGCTGCCATGTGTTGCTTCAAGCCTTGTCCGTACCGGTGAAATAGGCCAACGCCGCCGGATATTCCGTAAGATACTCTTCACAGAGGCGGGTATTCGAAAGGCGATAATATTCAAGGATGTCCTGGCGCATCGCATCGCTCATCAGCTTGTGGGAATCTCCCGGCTTTTTCTGAATATTCGTCGCGAACCAATCGGCAAGTCCCAGCGCCTCTCTCTCTTCGAGGTGGAGGTTGGCGATGCGCTGCACTTCGATGGTGCGCGGTGCCAGACTGGCGTTGACGACCGGTAAGTCCTTAAAAGTAAACCGGGTGCTGATACCTATGGCCATCAATACAGTGTCGAGAAATTCATTTCGGCCAGACTTCGCATACACTATCTGTTCAAACGGAATAACCGTGACATTATCACGGCCGAAGTATTTGGCATAGATGTCGATGTTGTCTGCCCAATGCCAGTTTTCGCGCGGAAATTCATCTAAGAAGGTTTCGAAGGTACGCGTTTCCAGCCGCTTGATGTTTTGATTATACAGGGATTCGATGTAGGTGTCCTGACGGCGGATCAGAATGATAATATGCGGCTCGAAACCTTCGGCTAGATAGGCAATTTTTTCGCAGGCAACGTCGCAAATGTTTTTCTGATCCTTGCCCGAACGCATACCGAGTAGGTTTTCCTGGGTGAAGAAAAATCCTTCCACGTCCATGGTCGCCATCGGCTTGAAGAATTTATCGCGGATTGGTTGCCAGTGCGCTTCGACGAATGTTTCATCGTGCGCAATTATGCCTGTGTCGAGATAGAGTTGCGGATCGTAACGGCGTCGGTGCTGCTGGAAGATATCGTGAAACATCTTGTCGTTGAAAATAGCCTGGATGAGCGTTGATCCGCAGCGGCCGCTACCGACATGAAAGTATACTTTCTTCAACCCGACTCTCCCAATGTGCGCAAATACGCTTCACGTTCTAACAGACGAATATTGACCGTTGATTAAGGTTCATCCCAACGCCCCGGCTTTAAACAACACTGGCTCCAGTTCCGCAAATGCCTCGGTTTCGGCCAGCCCGAATAACGGGTTCACCGGAAACAGCGCGTCGAAAATAGCACTCAGTTTCCGGTAATCTTCAGCAGTGTCCAGCAGCATCTGCCAATTGCTTTGTCCGTCGATGCCAGGTCTCACAACGCTGCTTTTCAGAAAACGCGCGGGGTCGCGCTCGAGATACGCGTGCACGGCTTCAAGGTCGATGTCCGATGTCACTTCCCGGGCGGCAGTGTCGAGTACCTTCCGGCTGATTGCCTGACATTCGTTGCCGAGCGGATAGCCGCTTTGATCGTTGAGATAAGCCCAGTCGGCTTTGCTTGCGGTGAAGTTGTCCACCATTACCCCGATCAGGGCCGGATCGATGGCCGGGCAATCACCCCACAGCCGGACGATGACGTCGGCATCTGTTTCGTCTGCGGCAATGGCGAAGCGGGTCAGCAGGTGTTCTTCGGGGCCGCGCGACAGATGCACGCTCGCCAGTGTATCAATGAACTCGGCCAGCGGTGCCTGCGCGTCGCCTGCGGGGATGGAGACGCAAATGTGGTCAATGGCCGGAACTGCGCGGGCACGCCGGACAATGTGTTCGATGACCGGAATGCCGGCCAATGGCAGCAGCATCTTGCCCGGCAGGCGGGTTGAAGTGTGGCGCGCCTGTATGATGGCGACCGTGTTCACGCAGCCTGGCTTTCCAGAAACAGCTTTGCCGAAATGAAACTGAACAGGAATTTCGAGAAACTGTTCGATGTCATGTCGGCCGAGAGAAAGTCTTCAATCGCCGTTTTTTTGACGATCTCGAAGATCGGGCTGTCGGACAGCAGAATATCGCGGGTCGTGGCGTCGTTCCTGTCGACCAGCGAGTTGATGGAGGCATTGAAGCCGCGCTTTCTCGTATCAAGCCGCACCGCATCCGGGACAATGCCGCACCCGATTTCACGCAGGATGCGCTTGGCAAAACCGCCACCCATCAGATGCCTGACCGGCACCGAATAAAGATATTCGACCAATGCCCGGTCAAGAAACGGTGAGCGGTTCTCGACCGAATACAGCATCGAATTCAGATCATCCTCGGCCAGGATCACAGGCACCGCTTCGGTGAAAAGCTCGTTGGCCATGCGGTTTCTGAGTAATTCCCGGGTGTAACGGTCTTCCCGCCACGGCTCACAGAACGGCTCTGTCAGGAACGAGGAAAACAGGTCGCGGTCCAGTGTGATGTGATCACGTTGATCGGGATTCTTAACAAAGCAGAGCGGATCCTGCAGGCCCGGGTTCTGTACATGCGCCCCCATACCCTGCCGCCAGTCGGCGACGAGGCTGTCGAAATCAACGCCCGGACGGCCATGCATCGCCGCCAGCCACATGCCGTAATGATCGTAATAGCCGGTGAAGATTTCATCGGCAGCGGTGCCGGATATGGCGATCTTGTAGCCGCCCTGGGCAATCGCTTCCGACAGAAACGCGTGCATGTAATAGCTGATCGTCACTACCGGCGCGTCGTGATAGGCGACGAGGGTCCGCATGCGGTCAAAAAATCCTGTCGTCGAGGTTTTGACCGTGTGATGCCGGCAGCCCAGATGCGCAACCATGGTCCGGATATTGACGCTTTCGTCATAACGCTCGTCGCTGTCGATGATCGAATAGCAGTGGATGTCGCGGCCCATATCTTTGGCGGCAATCGCTGCCAGTGTCGCTGAATCGACGCCGCCGGAAAGACAAAAGGCGAGCGGCACATCAGCCCGCATCCGAAGGTCAACCGCATGCGTCAGCAGCGCTTTGGCATGGGCAACAGCTTCATCAAACGTGGTTTCCAGGCTCCGGGTCGGAAGCTGCCAGTAGGACTGGGCCACGGGCGATGCCGGGGCTTTCAGGACTGCATAGCCTGCGGCGGGGAAGGCATCGATGCCCTTGAAATAGGTCTCGCCGGATTTGCCGAGGCTCTTGTAGCCGTTGACCAGATAACGGCGCAATTGATCAGCATTGACCGGGGCTTTGCTGCCGGCCATGGCGGTCAGGGTTTTGATTTCCGATGCGAAATACAGCGTGCCGTCCCTGAACCAGGGGAACAGCGGTTTCTCGCCGAAGCGGTCGCGGCTCAGGATCAGGTTGCCGCATTCGGCATCGAACAGGGCAAACGCCCACATCCCCTCCAGCCGGTCGACAAACCCGTCGCCCCACTGCTGGTAGGCAGCGAGCAGAACCTCGGTATCGGAATCGGTGACGAAGGATTGACCAAGGGCAGCAAGCTCGGCCCGTAATTCCAGATAGTTGTAAATCTCGCCGTTGTAGCTCAGGTGCAGCTTGCCCCGCTGGAACGGCTGATTGGCGCGCGGGTCGAGATCAATGATGGCGAGGCGGGTGTGCAGGAATGTGATGGCGTTCTGGCCAAGCGTGTAGGTGGCCATGCCTTCGGCGTCCGGCCCCCGGTGCCCCATGCTGTCCAGCGCCCGGCGGCTATCCGCAGAGGGTACGGGGTGGGGTCCGAATGCACCGGCGATACCACACATAGGTGCGAACCTTAGATCAGATTGTCGTGTTTGAAGGGATCGCCTTCGGCCATCGGTGCCTTCAGCTTCTTGCCGACGATGTCGTGTTCATGTCCCGGTGCCAGCCCTGTCCCCGGCCGGGTCCATAACAGATCATCATGGGTGACGCAGTGACCGCTATCCAGATGTTTTGCGGCGACGATGGAGCGGCGGATCTGCGGTGCGATCTCGGCTTCGCAGGCAGACATTTCGATTTTGCCGCTGCCCATCAGCACCGACATCTCGCGGACCGTCTCGACCAGTTGCTTCATGGTTTTTGGATCGGCGGAAAGCTGATGGTCGCGGAATTCGGAATGATCGTTGGCGATGGTGAAATGCTTTTCGATGATGTTGGCCCCGGCACCGACGGCAAGCCTGGCCGCATCGATGCCGATGGTGTGATCGGAATAGCCGACGGTCCGCTCAGGGAAGGCCGCCTTCAGGCTTGATACAGCACCGATGTTGGCATTCTCAGGCGTCGTCGGATAATTGCTGACACAGTGCAGCAGACCCAGATCAGCCGGGTCATGGCTGTCGCCCCAGATATTGGCAACCGAAGTCACGGCACTCCGGACTTCAGACTCGTTGGCAAGGCCTGTCGAGATGATCATCGGTTTCGCCGTTTTGGCGACGGCCTCAATCAGGGCATAGAACGTGTTGTCGCTCGACGCGATCTTGATGGCATCACAGATGGTGCCCAGAAAGGCAGCACTCTCGAGATCGAACGGTGTCGAGATGAATTTAATACCGGCGTCGTGCGCCAGTTTGGAAAGCTCGGTGAACTGATCGTAGCTGAACTGAAATTTTTTCAGCGTCGAAAAGCGTGGTTCATCGGTGCGGTTGACGAACCGTTCCGGCACGATGGTCTGAAACTTGACGGCATCGACCCCGGCTTCGGCGGCGAGGCCGACCATATCCCTGGCCAACTGGAAATCGCCTTCATGGTTGTTGCCAACCTCGGCGATGATGAAAACGCCATTGCCGTATAATGTCGAGGAATTGGGCACCGCTGTTTCCTAGCCTGAATGGTTTTCGATCATGTGTGCGATCACTTTATACCATGAATCTTAAAATCGGTTGAAAACCCTGATAGGGGGTTTTCAGTCTTTGCTGATGAATTGACGGCAAACTCCCCGACGTTGGTAATATTTTTACCATTAACCGTTAACGATCTTCAGTCGTAGCATGCGACCCATACTTGGTGAACAGCAGAAAGCAGATTCCAAATGGCATTTATTGATCACGGACCTTCATCGAACTTCGTCGGCGACAGCCGGGAGTCGATCTGGAAAATAGTCGAAGATTTGTTCCCTCGCTACCGGGCGCTATGTGGTCCCGATTTTCTGGCTTCGCTTGAGGTGCTGCAGAAGTATCTCGACATAAAAATCAATGAATTCAAGACCGGCAGCGTTGTCGGCGACTGGACCATTCCAAAAGAATTTGTCGTCAACGAAGCCTGGGTTGAAGGTCCGGATGGCAAGCGTGTTCTGGATTTCGCCGACCATCCGTATCACGTGCATATTTATTCAGGCGCTTTCGCTGGTGAATTGCCGCTGGAGGAATTGCTGAAAAAAGTTTCAACGCATCCGGATCTGCCTGATGCCATTCCCCTCAGGCAATCCTATTATCGTTATGACTGGGGCCTTTGCGCGTCGCAGAACCAGATCAAGAACTGGAAGCCCGGCACCTATAAAGTGCATATCGATACCGAGTTGAACGAAGGTGCATTGCGTATCGGTGAATATTACCTGCCGGGCAAAACCAAGCAGGAAATCATGGTCTGCACGTATTTGTGCCACCCCTACGGCGCCAACGACAACCTGAGCGGTGTTTCTGTCGCAACGGAGTTGTTCCAGCGGCTGAGCGAAATGGAAGACCGGCATTATTCATACCGGCTCTGCATTTGGCCGGAAACCATCGGTGCCCTGACATGGATCGATGCCAACCGGGATCACCTCAAGAACATTGTCGGCGGCTATGAAATCGCCATTTGCGGCGACGATGCACCGATCCGTTACGTGAAAAGCTATTACGGTGATGCGCTGGTCGACCGCGCCTTTGCCCATGCGCTGAGGCATAGCGGGTTACCGCATGAAATTCTCGAATATGACGGGGTCTGCAACGGCAGCGATCAGGCCCATTTTAACGCCATCGGCATCCGCGTGCCGTTTGGTCACCCGATCCGCGGCGGTCATATCACACCGGAAATTCCCGGAAAGAAACAGATCGGGTACGCCGAATACCATTCCTCGGCCGATGATCTGACGTTGATCAAACCGGAAAATCTGTCGCAGATACTGGAAATCAGCTGGGATGCTATTCAGGCAATCGAGCGGACCAGGACCTACAAGGCGACTTACACCGGCACGCCGTTCCTGTCCAAGCATGGTGCCTTTCCTTATCAGCACGGCCTTGGCACCGGCACCACGGCGACCAAGGCAACGTTCGGTGGGCTTGCCTATTATCAGTTGATGATCGATGCCGACGGAGAAAAAGATTTGCTGGAAATTGCCGACGGCTCGGCGCTGCCGATCGAAGCCTATGACGATGCGGTTGCGAGTTTTCTGAAAGCCGGACTTATTCAGGACATCAGTTAATGGTGATTCGGGAGCATTATCCTTCAGTGACCAAAATCTACGGGCAAGGTCAGCAATGACATGACTCAGGAAACATTGACCGAAGTGCGCGCAGCCCTGACTGACGCATGGCGTGCCGCCGGTGTCATGCCAGGAGAAGTGCTGATGGTGCATTCCTCATCAATAAGATTGTTGTATGCATGCAAGTCCAGAAATCGTCAGTTCACACCGATAGATGTGGTTGAGTCGTTTCTTGACGCATTAGGGCCCGAAGGCACATTGCTGATGCCTTTGTTTAACTTCAAGGTCATCAATGACGCTGTCTTCGATATCCGCAATACACCGTCCGCCATGGGTGCGATTACCGAAGCGGCGAGAAAACACCCGGCGGCTCTGCGCACCGAACACCCCTTTCTATCTTTCGCGGTTCTTGGTTTGCATGCCGGGGAATTCGCGGCGCTCAGCGATTACACGGGCATCGGTCCGAACTCGCCTTTTGCCCTCATCCACAAGATGAACGGCCGTATCGGTGCGCTTGATCTGTACGACAACCAGTGCATGTCGTTCTATCATCACGTCGAGCAAGCCTATGACGTGTCATACCGGTTTATCAAAGACGTTACGGTCGACTATACCAATGCCGAAGGCACAGCATCGCTGCGCAAGTTCGGCTATTATGCCCGGGACTGGGATAATAACATAATCACCGATGTGACGCGCGCCGGCGAAGCACTTTGGGACCTGCATCTGTATCAGGGCGATAAACCCGGTCAGGGATATGGTTTCAGGACGATTGCCGCCTGTGATATCTATGACTATACGGCAGATGTTATTGCTTCGGGCCAGATGCAAGGAACGTTGTATACTGTCGGGTGAGGCGATGCGGTGAGCGAGGCATGGCAGCGTATATTGTAACTTATGACGACGCTTGAGAGATCGGAGAGAAGATGAAGACGGGAAAAGAGTTCGTATTTGCGGCTATCGACAGCGTAAACCAGATGTCGGATGACGGTGAGGTCATCAAGAAGGCACCGGAAACGCCCCTTCTCGGGAATTCGGCATCGGTTGATTCTCTTGTTCTGGTCAATCTGGTCGTCGCCATTGAAGAAGCCATCATGGATGATACGGGCAAGGTTGTTACCTTGATCACAGAGGACAGCATGACTCAGGAAAGTAGTCCTTTTGACTCGGTTCAGTCGCTTGCTGATTATGTCGACAAACGATTGTCGTAATATGTGGCTGTAGTTTGCAGCGAGCAGGGATTAGCACGCAATGGGGCGAACAATCGTCATTACGGGTAGCAGCCGGGGAATCGGGCGCATGATTGCGTCGCGATTTTTGCAGAACGGGGATACGGTCCTGGGTATCAGCCGCAGCCCTGGCGATATTGATCACGCAAACTATACGCACACGTGCCTGGACGTTGCCCACGAAGACGCTGTTCAGCAATTTTTTGCAAAGCTACGCACCGATGGAATGCTCATTGACGGGTTAATCAACTGTGCCGGAATTGCCAGCAGCATGCCGGGGTTACTGACCACCGGCGACACCTTCAAGTCGGTGCTGAATACAAATCTGCTTGGTGCTTTTTTGATGACCCGTGAAGCTCTGAAGCAGATGACAAAAACCGGACACGGCCGGGTTGTTCACTTATCATCAATTAATGTGCCGCTCGCCAGTAAGGGCAGTATTGCCTATTCTGCATCCAAGGCAGCACTTGAAAATATCAATGCCGTATTCGCAAATGAAATCGCCGATAGCGACATCACCCTGAATACGCTTGGGATTTCTCTGGTGGCCGGAAGCGGCATGGTGAATGCTCTATCGGAAAAAGCCCTGAAGGAAAAGACCAGCCAACTCACGAAACCGGCCGTGATCTCTGTCGACGAGATATTTCACGTCCTCCAGTTCCTGCTGGACGATGCGGCGAAGAATATCACCAATCAGATTGTTTTTTTCGGGGGCGTCCGGTGAGCGAGCGCGTCATCAGGATCACCAACGGGCCGATGAAGCAGAACTGCTACATCGTTCATGAAGATGGGATTGCACTGATCATTGATCCCGGTAGTGAAGCCGATCGCATTATTGATGACATCGACAGCAACCATTTGCAGCCCGTAGCCATTCTCAACACGCATGGACACTTTGACCACATCGGTGCCGTTGAAGCCGTCCGGACCCGTTATCAGATTCCGTTTTTCCTGCATGACGGCGATATCCCGCTGATGCGCCGCGCCAATCTGTACAAACTGATTTTCAGTAGCGAAACGAATGTCACTGTGCCGCAGGAAGTTTGTTCCATGACGGATATCAGGAATGCCAATCTGGGCCTGTTCGATGTCAACGTTCTGGAAACCCCCGGGCATACGGAAGGGGGGGTTTCGTTCGTAATCGGTGCATCATTGTTCAGCGGCGACACGCTTATGGGCAATGGTCCGGGGCGCTCGGACTTGCCGGGGGGCAGCAGCAAAGCCCTGCAACAATCCTTGCAGACATACAGAGATCTGCCGTCCGATCTGACGGTCTATGCCGGACATGGCCGTCCGGTATCCTTAGCTGAAGCGCTGGGCGCAGAGACCGGGGCTGTGGTATGAAAATCGTTGCGACCGGAACCGCATTTCCGAAAACCTTATTGACCAATGAAATGTTGGCCGCTGCTTATCCAGATTGGGATATTGAGAGGCTGGTAACGCGCACAGGTGTTTCCGCCCGCTACGTTGCTGATGCGTCCGAGACGGCACTGGATCTGGCAGAAGCAGCCGCAAACAATATGGCTGATGCGCATGCTGTCAACCTGTCCGGTATAGATGCGCTGATCGTTTGCACCGAATCGCCTGATTATCCTGTGCCGGGCAATGCCTGCATTTTGCAGCATCGGCTTGGCATCCGTGAAAATGCCTTCTGTCTTGATATCAATATGGGATGCTCGGCGTTTCCCTATCTTCTGCAGATCGCCCGGGGCTTGATGCAGGGGGGCATCGCCGAGACCGTACTGATTTTGACGGCCGATACCTATACGCGCTACATCCACCCGCTAGACCGCTCGACACGCGCCCTGTTTGGCGACGGTGCGGCGGCGACCCTAACTGCTGGCATGACCCTGCCTCTAAGCAATTCATACCTGTCTTCGGTAGCCGCGGCGATCTGTTTGCCCGGTTTGCCGTCAAACGAGGCGGCGCACGACATCCGAGATCGGCCGAAGCGGAAGGGGTGCGGGAAGCGGAAAACTGCATACACATGGATGGCTTGAAGATACTCTCATTTTTCTGTAGCGACACCGTGCCGAGAGCCGTTTCTGAGACGCTGGCTAGGAATAAACTGGCCCTGAACGACATCGATGCCTTCATTTTTCATCAGGCAAGCGCCGTTGCCCTCGATACAATTCAGCGTCTTCTCGACATCCCGGATGCAAAGATGATCCGTGCCTTTTCGCATGTCGGCAATCTGGTTTCAGCATCAATCCCCGTAGCATTGGACAGCGCCCTCAGGGACGGAAGCGTCAAATCCGGAGATCTGGTGCTCTTGTGCGGTTTCGGCGTTGGCCTCTCGTGGGGCGTGTCCGTGATGAGAATTTCATGACGACAGCGGCAATCGACACGTTAATGGCGCGCTTTGCCGAGGGTAGCGAAGCGCCGGCACTGGCGTTTAAAGGAGAGATCAGGGATTTTTCATGGGTCGTCCATGAGGTTGAGTCTGCTTCCCGCTGGTTGACGGAAGCCGGCGTTAAGCAGGGCCAGACGGTGATCCTGACCGCTGACTATTCACCGAAAACCGTGGCGGTCCTGTTGGCATTGACCCGTCTCGGGTCGATAATCGTACCGCTGTTGCCGGCCACGAAGAAAACTCTGTCGAGCGTTTTGCCGCTTGTGGACGCAGCACATGAAATTGTTGTCGATACATCCGGGATCGCGAAAATACAGGCCTTCCCGGCAACTAATTCATGCTCGCCGCTGATCGCTGAGGTGCGTGCCCGTAAGGCAGCCGGACTGATCCTGTTCACCTCAGGCTCCACGGGCCAGCCGAAAGGCGTGGTGCATGATTTTTCATTATTGCTTGAGAAATTTATTACCCGCAGGCCGGCGCTGGTAACCTTGAACTTTCTGATGTTCGATCACTGGGGCGGGCTGAATACCCTGCTGCACGGCTTGTCAAACCTGTCGCTTGTTGTGCTCCCGGAAAATCGCCGGGCGGATTACATCTGCGGCCTGATTGAGACGCACGGGATCGAATTGCTGCCGGCGACACCGACGTTTCTGAACATGCTTTTGCTGAGCAAAGCCTGGCTGAACCGTGATTTTTCATCTCTCAGGATCATCAGCTATGGCGCAGAACCGATGCCGGAAAGCACGCTCAAGCAGCTCGCAAAGGCGTTCCCGGCTGTCGATCTGCGCCAGACGTATGGTCTGATCGAATTGGGTGTGCTGAGGGCGAAATCGCGCAGTGACGGATCGTTGTGGGTCAAGCTGGGCGGTGCGGGCTTTGATATTCGTGTGGTTGATGACGAGCTGCAGATCAAGTCACCTTCGGCAATGCTCGGATATCTGAACGCGCCGTCACCTTTTACCGACGATGGATATTTCATGACCGGCGACAAAGTCGCAGTCGATGGTGATTATTTCCGAATTCTGGGCCGAGCATCCGATCTCATTAATATCGGTGGCGATAAGGTATATCCTGCTGAAGTCGAAAGTTTCCTGCTGAGTTTGGACAACGTGAAAGATGCAGCGGTTTATGGCGAAAGCCATCCGTTGATGGGCAAGATCGTTTGCGCTGATATTGTCTTGCTTGAACCGGAACCTGCTGCCGAAGCCCGGTTGCGGATCAAGAAAGCATGCCAGAACAAAATCGACCGATTCAAAATACCTGTGAAGATAAATTTTTCCGAAGACTCATTGTCTTCTGACCGTCTGAAGAAAAAGCGGCTTAAACCACCGGCCCAATGATTTTGGCCATTTGATTCGTGCCACAAACCACGTGACGGTTCCGATCAATCACAACGCATTGAAATGAGGCGATGAAAGCTGGGCTATTCTGCCGGTGCCAACGCCGTTTTCGGATGCGTATCTTCGTTGGCGGCCGAGCCGGCCTTGGCAAAATTCTCCGTATCGCGGCTGGTCAGGCAGGCGTGGCAGACCTTGTTCAATTCACCGGTCTTCAACTGTCGGCGGATTTCGGCCAGCCTACCGCCGTTCCAGATGTCGAGCAGCGTATCATTCTTGGTATTGCCGATGGTCAGGGCCTTGCCGAAAAACGTGCAGCACGGCGTGACGTCACCGTTCGACCATACATGCAGGCTGTTGAACGGATAGGCACAATAGGTACTGGCCGGTACCGGCAGGTCAGCCTGACGGCGGCATCGTCACCCATGGCGCGGAAGGCGTCGACTTCACCGAAATCGACCATTTCCTGAAAATCGATGTAATCGACACGATCGCGCCATTTATCAAGAAACGCCCGCTGTTCGTGAATGTTGTCTTTCTGCACGCAGAAACACAACCGGATCACCGGCAGTTTCGAATTCAGGCGCTTGCGGGTTTCGATCAGGGTTTCAAGATTGCGTTCAATTCGCAGCAACTCGTCCTTGCCGCGAATCTTCTTGTAGGTTTCAGGCGTCGCCGCATCGAGGGAAACCTCGATCCTTGCGACGCGTTGTTCGACCAGAAACTCGCTCAAAGAAGCGTCCAGCAAGACACCATTGGTGCCAAGGAAGACATCCATGACGCCGGCCTTGCGAACTTCGGCGATGGCGGCACGCGCCCCTTTGAAGATCAGGGCTTCCGACCCCATGCCGACGACCGCGGCGGGCAGCCCGTTGGCGCCGCATTCTTCCATGATGGCGGCAATTTCACGCAATTCCAGGGTCGATTTCTTGTCAGCGTGGTTGATAGTGTAACACATCTGGCAACTGAGGTTGCAGCGGTTGACGAATTCCAGCGACACGGTCAGCGGAAAATCCGGCACATAGCCGTTGTGGTCGTAATTAAGGCTCTTCTTGTATGATTTGCGATACTCGCGGAAACGCTCGCCGAACTCTTCAGCCAGCACTTCTTCAACGTCCGTGTATTTGACGGAAGCGATGTGATCGACGTTTTCTCTGTCAGTCATCGATTGATCCTCGATAGATTCCAGTTCTCGGAATCACGCCCGGGGTTTCAATCGGACGCCGGGTAATGTAGGGCCGGATTCTGCAAAAAGTCAATTCCCGCCGGGGACAGCGCCTGTCGGCACCCCCGAAAACAGGCTTGTTTTGGCGGATATAGCGTCGGGCAAGCGGAGGGCATTGCCATTAAGTGATTGAATTTAAGGGGTTTCCGATTATTATTCTGCGTGCGTATTTTTATTTTGACTCATACAAGGCATTTCGATATAACGATACCACGGGATTTGGCAGAATGTCAGATCACGCTAACCAGCGGGTTAAAATAATCCGCCTTAAATTACTCTAGAAAGGAGTACACATTATGAGTGACGTAACTCTCTCAGCTGCCGTACGTAGCAGCCTTCTCTCTCTCCAAAACACCACTTCACTTGTTGAACGCACCCAGGGCCGTCTGTCGACGGGTCTTGAAGTTGCAAGCGCCATTGACGATCCGGTCGCGTTCTTCCAAGCGAAATCCCTCAGCGACCGTTCGTTCGACTTCAACGAGAAGAAAGACGGTATCGATCAGGGGATTAGCACGGTTACCGCAGCGCTGGGTGGTTTGGAAAGCATCGAAGCCATCGTCCGCCAGCTCAAGGGTGTTGCTTCCTCGCTGAAATCGGCTACGGGTACGCAGTTCACTGACCTTGTTACGCAGTACGGTACGCTCCGTACGCAGATCGGCACATTGGCTGCCGACGCGTCGTATCAGGGAACCAATCTTGTCGACAACAACACGGAATCACTCTCTGTTTCCTTCTCCGACCAGACCTCGAGCCAGTTGACGATCAGTGCAGCGAACTCCACGCAAACCGGTCTTGGTATTGAAGCTGCTGCGATTGCTTCCAACACGTCCTTCAATTATGCCGCTGCTTCCGGCGTTTCCACCTCATCTGGTGCCATCACGGTAACCTATCAGGGTACGGGCGCGTCTGTCTCAGAAGGTAGTGCTGGTGGCTTTACGCTCAGCTACGGTACGGCCGCCTTTACGTTTGGCTTGGCAGTAAACACAAACGCAGTCGAAACAACGACTCTGACGCAGGGTCAAGTTCTGACCATCAATCTGTTTTCTGCTGTTCAATCTGGCGTTGGTACAACTGGTACGTTCCAAACGGTTGCCGCGACGGCTGCTGCTGCGACGCCGGTCAACGTCAATACCGATGGTAACGCCTCCAACTTCGTTGCTGAAGGTGTGACGACGACCATCGACGCGCTGACCACGGAACTTGACTCAGCCCTGACCACGCTTCGTGCTCGGTCACAAACCCTGGGTTCAAACGTGGCTCTGCTGCAAACCCGTCTCGACTTCACGTCAAATTACGTGAACACCCTCGAATCGGGTTCCGGCAAGCTGACGCTGGCCGATCTGAACGAAGAAGGTGCCAACCTGTTGGCCCTGCAGACCCGTCAACAGTTGGGTATCTCGGCCCTGGCCTTCGCCGGTCAAGCCGAACAGGGTATCCTGGGTCTCTTCCGTTAAGCCTGAAAGCTGGTTCTCCTGGCGCTCGCGTCAGAAGACCCTTAGCAAAGAATTCGACCGTCGCAGCAATGCGGCGGTCGTTTTCATTTGGAGCACGATTTTGTTTCATGGGATAACCTTGGAAACTTGAAACACAGGCCTCCTTGATATGGACGAGACGCCAGCCACGCATCATCAGCTTCTGCAGCAAGGGCAGACCGCAATTCATCGAGGTGCCTTCAATGAAGCGTTGCGCTGCTTCAAGGAAGTATACGAGGCAGCGCCGGGTGATCTGAGAGCGGCGGTCGGATTAGGAATGACGGTCGCCTTGTCAGGAGAGTCCCAGCGCGGCATCGATATGTTGACGGCGCTTGTCGACCAGGCAATCTGCGCGAAGCTCTTGTGACGGAAGCGCTCGGCATGGTTCATGCCGATTGCGCTCGCTACGCTGAAGCGGAAACCTGGTATCGCAAGGCGCTGCGCCAGGGCGGCTTCAAGTCCTCGTCGATCTGTAATCTTGGAATGGTTTTGAACGAATTGGGCCGTTTTGATGAGGCGGCAGCGATGTTCAAACGATGCCTCAGGCAAAATGCCGACGATATCTCAGCCCGATATCATCTTGGTCTGTGCCAGTTGCTGACCGGTGAGTATGGCCCGGGCTGGGAGGGGTTTGCGCTGCGGAACCGGGTTGCAGGCCGCCCTGAACCCTCTATTCATGACGGCGTGCCGCGCTGGAACGGGGAGCCGCTAAAAGGGTGTGCGATCATTCTCCTGGCCGAGCAGGGATTAGGCGATACCATTCAGTTTGCCCGTTTTGCATCAATGCTTGCGGCCGATGGTGCCAATGTCTTTCTGTATTGTGATGCAGCGTTGCAGGATATTCTCAAAACAGTTCCAGGGGTAAGTAGCGTGCTGGGGGCGGATGATCGGCTGCCGGATCTTGATTATCAGGTGTCGATGCTGGATTTGCCGGGTCGCTTGGGCATCACTTCTGCATCGATCCGATGCCGTAAACCGTACCTCACGGTGCCTGCTTCTGTGAAAGCAGTCGCGGCGGTACAACTGGGCAAAAAAACGGCGAAGCGTCGGGTCGGTCTGGTGTGGGCCGGCAATCCAGGCCACAAATCGGATCACAAGCGTTCGATGCGATTGCAGGATTTCTGCCCATTGCTAGGCGATCCGGATACAACTTTCTATTCACTACAGATTGGTGAAGCCCGCGAGCAACTGCATGAGATCCCGGAAGATATCCGACCACGTGAAATTTTCGAGGCACCCATTCCACTTGCCGAAGTCGCAGGCATCATCACTGAACTCGATTTGCTGATTACGGTCGATACAGGGCTTGCCCATCTTGCCGGCGCGCTTGGCGTGCCTGTGTGGACATTGATATCCCGTGTCCCGGACTGGCGCTGGATGCTGGACCGTGAAGATACCGACTGGTACGCCAGCATGCGGCTGTTCCGCCAGTCGGAGATTGGAAACTGGTCAGGTGTGATTGATCACGTTCGCTGCCGAATGTCTCGTCTCAACTGAGCGCGTTGATCAGTTTTATGCATCGCTTCTGCATGTCTTCAAGCGCTCGGGTAAATTCTTCGCGGATGATTTCTTCGAATGCAAGTTCAGCATCTTGTCCGATCAGGCGGTTGCCATAGAACTCGATTGCCAGCAGCATCATTTGCACCGTACCACGAACCCAGGTGGCGATCCCGCGGTCGAGTGGTGTCTTTCCGAAAAACAGGACCTTGTTAATTTCTATCTGGTATTCTTTATCGAGCAGAAATGCCGCATTGGCGGTGATATCAGTCAGCTTTTCAAAACATTTGTCGGTGGCTGCCAAGACGGTGTCCTGATCCCAAAATCCAGCGAAAGTATCGTTATCCATGACCGGGCTTTTGGTAAATGTCGATTGAACGAGTTCGATTTTAAAATTTTTATTTTTCTGTTCAGGTAACGAGACCGATTTGGCAAATTTTGCAATTGCTTTTTCCAGATACGCGCCGTCGCTGCAATTATAATAACTGCGACCCTGGCCTTTTTGCGCCATCGCCATTTCAAGACTGGATTTAACCCAGGCAAGGCCGGAACTGGTATATGTCGTGCCGCCAAAATTTGCCGGAACCGGGATCGAGAAATCGTTATCAGGAAGCAAGGCATCTGCGGCGAAATGATAGGAATGCCGGGCGTGATGAAGATTGGCGTCTTTCGTCCCCATATCGCAGCCGAAGAAATAAAAATCCCTGAAACCAAGATCCTGAGCAAATCCCAGGCTGGAGTTGACGACCGAGGGGTCATGAAATGGGATCGTGTTCTTCGGATTGTCGGAAAACACACCGTAAGGGGAAAGCGCCGGGCGAAAATGATAGATGATGCGTTTGAAATAATCGACGATTTGCGGTTCGACAGTTGTTGAGGTTACCAGACAAATATTCGAAATCTCATGATCTTCTGCGACATGCTTCATAATCGGCAGAATGCCCTCATTCTCAACTTCGAGCTGAAAATCAGGTGTGATGCCGGCGTTCAGCAATGGACCGAGAGCAGAGCCGCTGGAAATGATGACGGCTTTATCGGCAAGCTTGCGGATATGTTCGAGGTCAGAATCAAGGGAGGGCCCACAGCCGACGATAAAACAAGGATAAGAGATGAGTGGGTTTTCCTGCTGGGTGTAGATATGCGCTTTGCCGCCAGACAGGTTCTTGTGTG
Source organism: uncultured Rhodospirillales bacterium (assembly GCA_965284225.1). GTDB lineage: Bacteria > Pseudomonadota > Alphaproteobacteria > Rhodospirillales > Casp-alpha2 > UBA4479. Next base: position 579,413 of record CBDIRN010000001.1, on the reverse strand, counting down.
TATTTTCCAGCATCTTGCATTCGTCATTATAAAACCCAAGACCGGCGAGAAAAAGATGGGTGTTTTTGTCAAATTCTCTGAGAATTTCGGTGAACATTGGGTTGTTGTAATGTGTATAGATCTGCATCCCGTCCATCCCGGGCGCGTTCGACCAGCGGACATGGGCGCGAATATTATTAAAGTGTGCGACTGAATTGTTTCCGATCAAGAAATATACCTGCCCGCCTTTGTCGGTGCAGCCGTCCATCAACGCTTCCCAGTCGAATAACTCAAGTGAGTGATGGAGGTTTTCAATATTCGGATCGACAATATATATAACCCGACAACCACTCAGTTCGACGATCGCGGACAGATGATCGCCGAGGCCGATGCCAAGCACGGTGGCAAAGAACGAATTCAGCGACCTTAAGTGTTTGGAAAATTTCGCATCGGCCTCGAGGACCGCGCGTTTCATGGTATTGGTAAGAAACGTTTCCCCGTAAGAGTCAAGATCGTGGGGCTGCGGTATGGACAAGCCTATACGGTATGGATTCCTCTTGTAGGCCTGGACCTGTTCATTGACATAGTCGTCATACCGGCCGTCATAGAATTTTTGGCCCTGGAATTCCACATCGGGCTGTCCGTGCTCATCAAACACCAGAGTTGTGGCCGGTTTATGGGCTGCCAGGCGGTTTGCGATATCGATACTGTGGCGCTTGAAGGCCTCCAGATTACGGGCGCGCAGAGCATCACGCTCTTCCTGGGATTTGGGGCGGTTTTCAAACATCGGCGTGACCAAAATAATTTACAAAAAAGGGTATAAAACTCAAGCCATTACGCTAATAGGTTAACGTTAACAAGACCTTCATGGGAGGCGCAATAAGACCTCGGAAGTTAAAGAAAATATAGCTTTTTGTTTCAATTCAGGCTATTATTAACGTAGGCAAGAATGCCATGCGCAGGAGTTAGAACAATGGCCAACACGATTAGCGCCACATTAGCGTCGATATCGCAAGCCAATGCGCGCACTGGCTTTGAGGTGCAATTCAATAATCTTCAGAACACGTTGATCAAACGCTTCAATAAAGAAGTGGATAAAATCAACGATTCCACGACGACTCATCATCAGATTGAACGCCTGGAAGCCAAGTCCGCCAGGCTTGTTGATACGCTGCCAATTCTCGAACAATACCGTATCGGCAATCAGAACAATTATGGTCAGTTGGAAGTCATTCAGGAAGATCTCTCAGATTTGCAGGCGCTGATCAGCAATGACAACACGGTCACGGCAGATGAAGTGGCGGCTTATGAGGTTTTGCGCGACAAAATCGCCGACCGGGTCAACAACATGTATCTGTTTGTGCATCCCGATATCAACGATGGTCAGGCAACGCAGCGTTTCAAGGAATCACTGGACGCGTTCACGGCGCTGACCCCGGTGGTCGGCTCGCTTGATGTGGACAACGCCGGACTGACGGAAGGGCTGAATACCTTTATTAACAATGCCGCCACGGCGGCAACGGTCACGTCCAACACGATCACGACAGCGTTGGATCTGGAATTCAAGGTTCAGGCCGATTTCTCCAACGTTGATAGCGAATTGCTCAATCTGACGTTTGAGGAATCACAGCGCCGCCAAACTCAGATCGAAGACCTGAAGGTTGATCTTGGCAACACGCTCCGTGCGATTTCACTGTCATTCGAGATCAATTCCGAACTCGCGACACAGTTGAATAAGAGTCTGAGTCCGCAAGTGCCTCCCGCTGGTTCGGTTCAGAGCTGCTTCACCTGAACGGCTTTGCCCGGATCGGCTTGCATGGTTTCCCTGTCACGCGCTGAACGTCCTGCATTCTCCCGGATCCTGCCGCTTTCATGACATCATCTAAACTTTGCAGGACGCGTTGCACCGTGCCGTCGGGCTGGAGAATGACGGTTGCCCTGTTTGAGGCCGAACAGATTTACCGTCAGCTGGCTGCCCGCGCCAACGCGCCGGACCATACCCATTACCAGTACGGCCAGTTTCTGCTCAGACGCGGTGATTACCAGCAAGGCTGGAAGCACTTCATGAAGCGGCTGGACGATACGGTGTACCGGGAACGCTCTGCGGCAAAACTCACGAAACCCTACCTGACGTCCCTTTCATCCGCGCCGCTCAAGGACAGGACGATCCTTGTCTATTGCGATCAGGGTATCGGCGACGCGCTCATGTGCGCGCGATTTATTCCGTTGCTGGCGGCACGCGCATCAAAGGTTGTGCTGACGGTATTTCATGGCTTCAGGGAATTGTTTTCATCCCTGAGCGAGATCGGGAACGTCGACATCATCGAATTCAGCGATCCCTTGCCGGACTTTGACCTGCACACCGATCTGTTCAGCCTGCCGGCGTTGTTCGAGACGACGGTTGAAACGATTCCACCCGCAGTATGGATGCGTGCCGACCCTGAACGTGTAGCCGAATGGCAACTGCGCTTGCCTGCCAATGGCCTCAAGATCGGTCTGGTCTGGCAGGGCAACGCCGAACACAACCGCGATGCGGAACGATCAGCCAAACTTGCCGACCTGGCGCCGCTTCTTGCAACCGGCCATACGTTTTTCAGTTTGCAGGCGGGGCATGGCGTTGATCAGATCGCAGCCCTTGATGATCCATCAGGATTGATGAGGTTTGACGCAATCGAGCATGGCATTCACGAGAAGACGGCGCAAATGGTCAACTGCGCAGCCTTGATCGATTGTCTTGACCTTGTGATTACGGTCGATACCGCGATGGCGCATCTGACGGGTGCCCTGGGTAAGCCGTTCTGGGTGCTGGTAACGAAAATTCCCTACTGGGTGTTCATGCTCGAGGGGCCCCGTACGCCCTGGTACCCTGAGGCACGGGTCTTTCGGGCGAGCACGCGCTATGCATGGGATACGGAAGTCGCTGAAATGGTGCGAATTCTGAAAACGGATAGGCCTCTGGCCAAGTAAGCCCGCGGTTACATGAACGCCGATAATTCTCGGATCAGCGCCTTTGTCTGATTTTCCCAGGATAAACCCTGCATGAACTCTACGCCGGCCAGGGCGCGTCTTTGCGCCTCGGCACGGTCGCTATAATTAGATTCCAGTGCTTCCACGATCTCATCAATATCCGATTCCCGCCAGACGCCAGAAGGATCAAGATCGGGCGATGAACTGGTTTGATGCTGCAACATGTAGCAGTTTTCGCCGGAGATAATGTCCAGATGTCCCGTATTGGCAGATAGTATACAGGGAATGCCCGATGCCATGACCTCCATGGCTACCAGATTGGTACCGCCCTCACACCGGTTCGGAAACAAGGCGACATCCGCCTCGGCAAGGATCGGTGGCAAATGAGCGTTCGGTACCGACCCGACATCCATGTACGATCCCTCGGGCAGGCCTGCTTTCATGGCCCAGCCCTTGAAGTCGATAACGCCTTTTTCATCGATGTCGGGGCTGCCATCAACGTGGGGTGATCTGGCGATATCCTTTGTCGTCGCGGCCCAGTTGTTATGCCAGTTGCTGAGCAAAAGGGCATCGGGATGGCGTTCGTGGAAAATCCTGAAGGCCGTCAGAACGATATCCTGTGCCTTGCGCAATTCAAGCTTGCCGCCGGAGAAAACGACAAAACGATCACCGAATGTGCCCTCTTTTGCTCTGGGACGGAACCGCTCAAGATCGACCCCTTGCGATACGAATGTCGCCCTTTCGAGACCGTGCGCCCTGATGACATCACGATTCCAGCTGGAGCCGGCGATGATGCTGTCGTAAGCGCCCGCGCGCGCCACAGCCGCTTTGTCGAAATGGCCGTTCTCGAAGAAAATAAAGCCGATGTTGGCGTGGCCGCTGACTTTTTCGGAAATCGGGGAATGCATGAATGCATTGCCGAGACTGTGGAGAAGTAGTGTATCGTTCAGGGTCACCTGCCCGGACGCGTCGCTTATCTGCTTGAGAACGGCTGGTTGTTCATTGAAATAAGGCCCAAGCAATCTGTTGATTCTGGGTGTCGGTGCGGCAATAAAGTAATCAGAAATAATCAAGGGCGGGACGGGGCCATGACGAGCCAGTTCAAGCGCAACGTTAAGGCCAAAGACACCCCAGCCGTGGATATCCGTGATTTGCCAGGTGATTCCAATGCGCTGTGTTTTCATTGTGCTATAGTCACAGAACGATAAGGTTCACTTCAATCCATTAAATTAAAAACCAATGTAAAAAGTGCCGATGAATGTCACCCCCTTCGCCATCCGCTGATACAGAAGAAGAGATCAAGACACTGCTCAGTGAGGCAGTCTCTCTTCACAGTTCCGGTGCGATTGGGCGCGCGGAACCGATTTACAATTCCATCTTGAAACTGCAGCGGAATCATCCGGAAGCTTTGCATTTTCTTGGTATATTGAGCTACCAGCGAGGCGATCAGGACAAGGGGATTCGTTTCATAAAAAGAGCGCTGATGGTACAGCCGGATTTTCCTGATGCGATCAATACGTTGGCCGGTATCTATCTGCATGATGGTGACACTAAACAGGCCCTTTCCCTGTTGCAAAGGACACTGGCGCTGCATAAGAATTTCATTGCAGGGCTGCAAACGCTTGCGAATGTATATATTCGGCTGCGCGATTATGCAGGTGCGGCGGCTACATATCAGCGGTTGGATGCGCTTGATCCCGGTAACGAGGGGGTTCTGTCGGATTGGGCGGCGACGTTGCTGACGCTGGGTCGATATGTCGAAGCCGAAGATATATTCGGACGCGTCCTTGAACTGGATCCTGCGGATATGGATACCCGCTGCTTCCTTGCCCAGGCGATCAAGTCCCAGGGGCGGTTTGCCGAGGCGCTGGCTATTCTGGACAATATCTTATCGGAAAATCCCGAATACGTGCCGGCCCTTGTCCATTCAGGCGATGCCTTGCAGGCCATTGGAGACACATCTGCGGCAATCACGCGGTTCAGAAAGGCAATTGCGCTTGAGCCCGACCATGCCGAAGCCCATTTCAATCTAGGTGTAACACTGCTGATGATCGGTGATTACCGGGAAGGCTGGAATGAATATGCCTGGCGTTTCAGGATGTCGGCCTATGCCGCCTTCAAACCGCCTGCAAATGCACCGTTATGGGCAGGCGAACCGCTGGCCGACAAAGCAATTCTTATCTTTGCCGAGCAGGGACTTGGCGACACGATCCAGTTCGCCCGATATGCGACATTGCTGAAAAAGCGAGGGGCGGTGGTGCACTGCCAGTGCAGCGAAAGCGTTGCCGAACTTATGGCAACAATAGATGGGGTTTCCGCGGTTTATTCGCTGACACAGGCGGCACCCCAGGTTGATTATCAGATTTCCATGATGGAACTGCCGCGCCTGTTTGCCACCGATGCTGAAACTGTGCCTGCAAAGGGCGGCTATATTCATGCGTCGACAGGTTCTTTTCAACGCGACATCCGGCCCAGTATAGGTCTGGTCTGGCAGGGCAATGTCGAACACAAGAATGACGCCTATCGCAGCATCCCGCTGGCACGCTTCGAGGCTATCGTGAATTTGGATGCAGTGGCTGTTTATGGTCTGCAAGTCGGGCAAGGGGCTGCTCAAATCGCAGAATTAGGCTGGCAGGACCGGATCCAGGATCTTTCGCCGCAGTTAACACGATTTGCCGTTACGGCCGAGATCATGTCAAAGCTGGACCTTGTTATTTCCGTTGATACGTCTCCGGCTCACCTAGCCGGCGCTCTCGGCGTGCCGGTATGGGTTTTGTTGCCGACGATTGCTGACTGGCGCTGGGGGCGAGAGGGGGAAGCGAGTTGCTGGTACAGCTCTATGCGGCTGTTCCGACAACGCCGATTGGGAGTGTGGGATGATGTGTTCTCTGAGCTTGAAGGCGCGCTCGCTGATTTTGCGGCTGACCTTGGAAACAAGGCAAGGCCTACCGTTTAATCGTTTTAATCCCTATATGATGCCGGTATTGTGGGGGTGTTAACGCTTCTTAGAAAAGGAAGATAAGCCATGCCGTTAAAATTGGATTTCAAATCCGGCGACAAACTGGTGATCAACGGTGCCGTGGTTGAAAATATCGGCCATAACGCCAGTCTGTTGATTCACAATGAAGCCGCTATTCTTCGTGAGAAAGAAATCCTCTCGGAGGCGGAAACCGGCACGCCGGCTGCCCGGGTCTATTTTGCCCTGCAATGCGCTTACATATTTCATGAAAGAAAAGATCATTACCTGAATCTTTTCCGGCAGTTTCTCACCGATTATGTGACAGCTGCCCCCAGCGCCCGGGACATCGGCGATCAGATCAGCGCGGCGGTCGATGAAGGTCGGATTTACAAGGGCCTGAAGCTGACCCAGAAACTGATCGGCCACGAGATCAAGGCCTTTGAAGGCCTGCATCAAAGCCTGAAGCAACAGGCCGTGGAATAACTCTGGAAATACCTGATTGATTCTGAAGACGCTAAGCGACAGCCTGCTGGAGCGCCGTCATCATTGTCAGCGCATGATCGCGGGTATTCATCAGCGCTGATGATTTGATTTCTTCACGCAGGTCCTGTCGGATCAAAGCCAGAGCTTCGGTGTCGGAAGCCAGATCCGTAGCAATCCGTATAGCGTCATCAACATCCTTGCCGATCCACGCCGACTTGCCGGCTGATGTCAGCATGCTGGCCCCGATCAGGCCGCTGCGTCGGGTCGATGTGCAGGTGACCACCGGTACGCCCATCCACAAGGCATGGCCGGTCGTCTGCGTGCTGTTGACAGGCGTGCTGTCCAGATAGATATCGATGCTGTTGAAGAACGCCTTGTCAGCATGCTGAATGAGGGCTCCCTCAAGAAAATCAAGTCGATCCGCAACACCGCTTTCGGCGAACAGGTTACGGATGCGGGCCTGGGTATCAGCCGGAATATTCGCGACGTTGCCGAATAGCAGCCGGGCACCATCGACGGCCTTGAGTGCGCGGCTCCAGTACAACACGGCAGCGGATGAGAAGTGCTGCGGTTTGCAGTTGACGCCAAATGTGATGTGCCCGTTTTTGAGCGCAGGCAAGGGTTGTACGGCACCCAGCAGGGACGAAGGCTTGAGCGAGAACAAGCTGCCCTCTGTCACGACGATCCGCTGACCGTCCCCGATGTTTTCCCGGTCGGCCTCAAGCGTTGTGGCATCGGCAATGATCACGTTAGATCCGGGAGCCCGGAACCCGAAAGGCTCACAGTACAGATTGATGATGACCGGTGCCGCCTTGGCGGCGAAGACGACGGCACGGGAATTGCTCGAATAGCCGCAAAGATCAATCAGCATTTCTGTGTTCTGACGTGCGATGATCATCGCAAGAACGTCATCATCCATATCGACAATGCGACGCCAGTGTGCCGCTTTACTTTTGAATTCCTGAAATACCGGGCCGCCTGTTGGCGACTGCTGATAGATCGTGAGGTTGAATTTTTTCGGATCGATGTTTTCAACCAGCGCCATCAGAAACGCGTACTGATCGCCGTCGCGGAGGTCATTGCTGATCATGCCGATATTGATCGGCGCATCAGGGTTCCGTGGACCGTCATTGCGGTCCGGCACGCAGGCTTCGGCGGCTTCGGCAACGACGGCATTCAGGGTCAGGGTGACGTCATCGTAGAATGCGGCCAGTTCACCATCGAAATACCTGGCCGTTTCCAGGACCTGCATCAGGATTTCAATGGATTTCGGTGCCGCTGCGAGGGCTTCCTTGCAGCAGGCGGCTGCGCCGTCGAAATCGGCGAGCATGCATTTCGCCATTGCGGAAAGGGCGGCGGTCTCTGCATCTTCGGGGTTCATTTCCGCGTAGCGTGACAGGTTCGAGAGGGCTTGCTGCGGTTCGCCGACAAACAATTGTGCATGCCCGAGATATTTGCAGGCACCCGCATTATCCGGGTTGATCTTTAATTCGGCTTCAAATTCTTTGGCGGCATCGGGGAATTGGCGGCCGTTGAAAAGATACAAGCCATCAAGAAAATGTCGGGACGGGGCGGCAATGCTGAGCGCGTGAAAGAAGTTCGAGAATTCAGGCGGCAGCAGATCCGGTATATCCGGATGCGGTGTCAGGGTCGTCGCCAGCTTGGCGTAATATAGCCCATCGGTGATCTGGCCGATGATCGTTTTCAATACGGCCAGACTATCAACAACCTCCTGACAGTCCGGCGCAATCTGATGGGCTTTTTCGCAAAGTTCAATGGCTTGCCCGATCGCATTCTGACGATAACTGCAGACAGCGGTCAGGAGATATAATTCGGGTTTGTCGGGGTGTTTTGACAGATTGGCAGATATGAGATTGATCGCTTCTGTCACATTACCCATTTGCTGCAGGTCTATAATTTCCTGTAGCAAATCGAGATAATTTTCATATTCAGAAGAATCTGTCATCGGCATCTGACTAAAATATGAAGTGAAAGGGGGCGCTGACAGTCGCAAAGGGGACTAATTCGGCCTGATGCCAACCAAAGAAACAATTGTTGGCAGGAATGAGGTCTAAGCCTCCGTATCAAGGTTCATCCGGGGCGCGTCGGCGCTGGGCTGAGCGGGAGCGCTTTCCTGTTTGGATCCTTTTTCCGGTAAATTCATGAGGCCGGCGGCAATGTTTCTGTTGATGTCGATCAACGGCACCATGATTTCAGGGCTCGGCCCTGCCAGAATTTTGACAGTCTGTTTGTCGACAAATTGGCAAAGGGTCAGCATGTTGATGCGAATTTCCTCGGGAACTTCGCATTTTTCATCAAGCAGCTCAGCCTGAAAAATGGTCCACAGACGCCAGTTGAGGCGCAGGGCATTCTTCATGTTTTCCTTGGTCTGCTTTTCCGACGGATCGCCGCTGACGATGGCGGCAGCCATGCGCTTGGCGGCCTCAAGAAGTGCCCATCCTTCGGTTTGAGCAGGCTGGCCGGCAACCGGAACACGCTCGTAGCTCTTGATTTTACTTTGCTGAGAACTCATTGGATAACCGTCCATTTTTGCCTATCTAGTGCCATAATAGCACTTTTCGTTACTTAGAACAGGCCTAACTCGCCCTTTTCGGGATCACCATGAGACCTGATTTTACTAAAAGTTATAGGAAGTTAGTCAGACTGAGCTGACGAATCCTCGCAAATGTCTGGTATGATGCCTCGAGCGACCGCTGATCATCGAGCAACCGGGTTATGGTCGCCAATGGATCCGCGTTCTCGATATCAGCAACCGAACTTTCTATAAATCCGATGAAATCATTATGCAGGGCATTCTGCCTGCTTAGCAGGACCTGATTGAAGCCGATGTTCTGCTGGACCTGCTCGATACTGCTTGTCAGTTCGGTGCCGAATGGCGGTGTCCCGCTGACAGTAAACTCCAGCGAGGATTCGATCAGATACTTGGCCTGGCTGACCCGTTCCTGATTTTCATCAAGGCCGCCTGCTGTGCCGTATTTTCCCTGCAGGATAATCATCATGCCGCGAATGGCTTTTTCAAACGCCGGATCAATTGCGGTCAGTTCGTTCTCATAGCTTCGGAGTTCGCTGGTTCGGTGGGTCGTCGTAACGGTATCACCGGCGTAGTAGGGGGTTGCCGCTATGGTGCCGGCGGCGGCAAAGGATCTGACCCTGGCCCCGTCATTATCCGTTTCATTGACGGTGATATCCTGGGTAACGGTAACCGAAGAGCCATTGGCGGCAACACTGGCAACGGTAAACACACCGTTGTTTGTGGTCACACCGCTGACCGTGAATTGCATGCCGGCCTTTAGTTGCGAGAATGCGCCGGGCACGGCGGTGCCGCCGGTGTCCTGAATTTCAATGGTTTCTGTTGCCGCGTTGAAATTGATCTGCGTGCCGACGGTGTGGGCGAAACTGTTGGAGCCTGTAAAGGTCGCATTGAAGTCGGTTTCATTGGTCACGGATTCGTTGACGGTTATGGTCGAGCCGTCGGCGGAAATGGCATTGACGGTATAGGTTGTGTTGTTCGAGCCGGTATTGGCAACCGTCACCGTGTCGCCGACCGCTAGGCCGTTGAAGACATCTGGAACCGCGCCGCCGCCGCCATTCTGTTGCACGGCAATGGTGTCGTCATTGGTCCCGCCATTCGCGGTAAAGACGACTATAGGTTCCTGCATGATAATCGAAAAACAGATTGCCAGCGCCATTGCCTTCATCGGTCAACTTGTTGGAAACGACGGTAACCGTGGTGCCATTGTTGCTGGCGACCGTATAATCGCCGTCATTCTGGGTTGAGTCACCGACGGTAATTCTGGCGCCGACCTGAAGGGCGCTCAAGCTGCCCGCATTCTGGGCAACAATGGTATTGGCAGCCCGGTTGAAGGTCAAAGTGCCGTAGCTGCCGCTCGTGAGTAACAATTCGTTCGTCGGGTTGTTCGGGTCCCGATATCCGATGCTGGTATTGGGGACGTTCAATTCATCCGTCAGCATCGATGTGTTGATTTCGATTGTTCGACCGCTGTTGGTGACGCTGGCTACGGTATAGGTACCGTTGTTCGAGGCAGTGTCCGTAATCTTGATGGTTGACCCGACGGCGACGTTCGAGAACAGGGCGGACGTCGCGCTGATCGAGCTGTTGCTGCTTGTTGCCGTATTCCCGTCGGCATCCTGAGCGAAGACGAGGAAGTTGGCAGGATCGACATACTGGGTGGTCAGATTGTTTTCATCCGAACTGAACGAGAACCGCTCAAGCGTGCCATCTCGTGTTGTCGGCACTTTCACTGTATCGCCGTTGAACAGTTCCTGAAATGCGGTAATGGATGAAATACCCAACTCAACAGGCTCATTGGTCACCCGGCTGCCGCTGAAGATAAAACGGCCGGCGACATCGGTATTGAGTAGGGTCTGGATGCTGCGCAGCGCGCGAAATGCCGCCGCCTGCACTTCTTCGACCCGTTCCTCATTGGAACCATTGCTGGTTTCATATTCTTGCAAGGCCGACTTGAACTCTTTGACGGTTTCCTGAATACCTTCGACAACGGTCGCTTCAATGCTCAGACGCACTTCGGCCTGGGTGTTGTTGTTGATGAAGCGATCAAGCTGGGACTTGGTATTCTCGAGGTTGACCAGGCGTTGCGCGTTTACCGCGATGCCAAGGTAATCCTGCGACTTCTTTTCGCTGGTGACCTGCGTTTCAAGATCGAACAGACGCTGCTGCGTGCGCAACATCTGATTGATAAGCGTTGTATTCGCAGAATAACTCGAAATACGGGACATATTTTATATCTCCGCCTTAAATCACGCGTTCTAGCGCTTCGAACATGCGCTGAATTGTTGATATGATGCGCGCTGCGGCACTGAACGCCTGTTCGAATACTATCAGATTTGCCATTTCCTCATCAAGGTTGACGCCGCGTTCGGATTCGAACTGTCTCTCAAGCGACTCCGTCAAGGATTGCTGTGCTTCGGCATTGCGCTCGTGCGTGCTGGCCAGTGAAGCATTGGTGGCAACAATGGCTGAGGCGCGTTCGGCAAAGGACGTGCTGACGTTCGGCAGCGCGCCGGAAACCTTGAATGAAGTCGGTGCATTTATGGCTTCGGCCATAGCTTTGGCGATGGTTTCATCGGCGACGCTCATCAAATATTCGCCGGCGGTACCGCGCGATGCATCCCATTGCGGTGCCCCTGCAGAAACCTTGGAAGGTGTCTGCAGAATATCGGCGCGCACTTGCAGTGTCGATGCAACGCGAACATCGGCGATATCGGTTCCGGTATCGGTCAGGAATGTGTTTCCGGCAGCCTGCGTGATCTGCATGCTGGAGCCGTCTTGATGCGAGAAGCGGATGCGGACGCCAGCGCCATCCGGAACAACGGCTGCAATGATCTTCTGGCTCAGTGTGCCATCATTGGAAATTTGTGTGACGATATCGGACAGGCTGCTGCCGCTGGCGATGGCCAGGGTGCCGATGGCACCGGTGCTGTCGCGGAACGTCAGGGTCGAAGCCGTGGCCGTATATGTCGAGGCGATAACATCGGATTCCCAGATGTTGTCGGCCAGGTTGTCGGTGAAAAAATCGTTTAACCCAAAGAAGTTCGAGAACCCGCTGGCCGTCTCGTCATTGACGCCGTCACCGTTTGAGTCGTAGCCAATTTCGACGTCACCGGCGGTTGATCCGTTGGCCGTTGCTGTTTCGTCACGGAACGCCAGATTGAGTGACGTCGTGTTCAGCGAGATCAGCATCTTGCCTGTGCTAGCGGACACCGTCGCCGATGCGGCACCGTTATTCCTGAGCCAGCTTTGCATCGTCGCCGCAACGTCGTCTATCTGCCAGTCGTTGCCTGACCCGCGCGAGGAAAAACCTGCCCCGGTCATGATTGTGTTCAACGTCGTGCTTTTGCTCTGATCGCCTGTGGCATTGAAAAGAATAAGCTTTACGTCATCGACGGAATTGGTCGGATCAAGCTTGATGGTCTGGGTCGTCGGCTCGGTGAAGTTCCGCGTGCCGTTGTATTCCTGGGCACCCGGGAACGAAACGCCGCGATTGTGGACCTGGTTCATAACGTCGCGCAGTTGCGCCGCCATGTCGTCCAGCTGACTTTGCAGATTTGTCAGCACCGTATCACGCATATCGATCAAGCCCTTGGCTTGTCCGTCGCGGATATCGTTGGTGGCATCGTTGGCCGGGTTTTCGCTGCTGCCGATGAAGAAGCCGCCGAAATCACCTTCGGCATGGGTCGTTGTCGGTGTGACAGCGGAGGAGGACACGTGCGTGACGGCCGGCGGCACCGTATCGACCAGGGTGCGGCCGTTCGATGTAAAAACCACCAGATCGCCATCGGAGCGGGCGAAGTATCGGATGTCGATCAGTTCAGCAAGCCGGCTGACCTTCAAGTCGCGTTGATCCTTCAAGTCCGACGTTTCCCGGCTGACGGATCCCGACGCGATGATATCGTCGTTCAGTGTGTCGATCTCGTTGACCAGCGAATTGATCTCGGTCGCCACTTCCGTGAGTTTCTGGTCTGCCTGCAGGCGCAGTTCCTGAATAGCGAGCGACATTTCCTGCAATTGCTGCATCAGATCATCGGCGCGGCGCACAACTTCTGTATGTTCAAGCGCGTTGTTCGGCGACACCACGAGGGATTCAAGGGCTTCGCTGAATTGGCTGACGGTATGGCTGATCGACGTGTTGGCTTCCGGGGTGCCGAACAGATCCTGCAGACGGTTCCAGAACGTATCCTGCGACGACAGTGCATTCAGTTCAGAGCTTTCCAGGCGGAAACTTTTCAACAGTCCCTGATCAACATTTCGCATGATCTCGGAAATGTTGACACCCGAACCGGCACCGACGAGAGCCGAGTTCTCGAACGTGACAATCTTCCTGGAATAGCCAACGGTGTTGACGTTGGAAATGTTCCTGGAGGTGATGTCGAGCGCTTGCTGCGTGGCGAGCAAACCGCTTTGTGCCGTTCTCAGAGCCTGTGTAATGGTACCCATTTATGTCGCCTTTCGTGGCGGTTCAGCAATTTTCTATAGCGTTTCATTCAGTGACAGAGACATGTTGCCACCTTTTACCGGCGCAGCGGCGGTGCGGCCCTTGGCGGAATAGGCACCGCTTTTAGGGGCCGCTTCTGCGACCGCTTCGGCGACAAGATCAACAACACGACGGCTGACGACGATCGCCACTTCAAGCATGCGGGCGTTTTCATTCATCAGCCTGTCGGCTTTCTTTGCCAGTTCGAACAGGGTGGCTTTTTCTTCATCGCTGGCGCCATCAAGCAATTCGGGATTTTCTTCGAGGCCCATGATGCGTGCCTGATAAACCCTGGCGATGGTTTCTTTCTCATCAAGGATCAGGCTCAATTCGCTGTGTCGACGTTCGAGCAGGATTTCATTTTCCCGCTCAAGAACGTTGATCAGTCTTGTCGTGACGCTTACCAGATCGGCCATTCGTTTGGTGGTGTCCATTTACTTGCCCTCTTGCATCTTGATCATTTCACGCATCACGCTGTCAGCGAGGCCGATGCCACCCGCGCGGGCGATGGCTTTGCCGTATTCATCAACCTGCATGTCGCGGTAAACCTTTTCTCCGGCACCGCCGCCGAAAGGTTCTGATGCTTCAATATTAGCAAACATCGGCCGCAGCATTTCTGAAAGGAATACGGCTTCAAACTGCTCAGCCGTTTCCTTCATCTGTTTCATGTTGCTCCCGCTGATCGCAGGCAGCTTCGGGGCCTGCGTCAGCCGTGATGCGCTCAGTTGTGCGTCCATATTGGCAGAAAGACCGCTCATTACATCACCTCAATTTCGGCTTGCAGCGCGCCGGCCGTCTTGATCGCCTGAAGAATGGTGATCATGTCGCGAGGGCCAATGCCGAGTGCGTTCAGTCCGTTGACGAGTTCCTGCAGGCTGATGCCCGGTTGCAGGACGGTCAGGCGCTTGTCCTGGCCTTCATCGACTTCGATGTTTGTGCGGTCGACAGTGGTGGTCGCGCCAACTTCGGCAAAGGGTCCGGGTTGAGAAACCTGCTGGGTTTCAGTGATGCGGATGGTCAATGATCCTTGAGCAATGGCGACCGTCGAGATGCGGACGTTCTCGCCCATGACGATGGTACCGCTTTGCTCGTCGATGACGACACGGGCCAACTGATCAGGCTCGACCCGCAGTTGTTCGATATCCGTCAGCAGATTGACGACATTGTTGAGATAGCTGTCCGGCACTGTCAGGTGCACGGTGGTCGGATCGCTTGGAATGGCAGCGGATGTGCCCAGGAATGCGTTGACGGCCTGGGCGACGCGCCTGGCGGTCGTGAAATCCGGATTGCGGAGCGACATTTTGACTTTTTTCATGCCGCTCAGATTGAAAGCGATTTCCCGTTCGACGATGGCCCCGCTGGCGATCCGCCCCGATGTCGGGACACCCTTGGTGACGGTTTCAGCATTGCCCTGAGTCTGGAAGCCGCCAACGGCGACCTGGCCCTGAGCGACGGCATAAACCTCGCCATCAGCGCCGAGCAGGGGGGTTACCAGAAGCGTGCCACCGAGCAGGCTGGATGAGTCGCCCAGGGCGCTGACCGTGGTATCGATCCGTGTGCCCTGACGCGAAAACGGCGGCAGCGTGGCTGTGATCATGACGGCGGCAACGTTTTGCGAGTCCAGACCGGCTTCCGTCGGCTCGACACCGAGACGGTTCAGCATGGCCTGCAGGCTCTGCTTGGTGAAGTGGCCGTTTGCCAGCTTGTCACCGGTGTTGTTAAGGCCGACAACGAGGCCGTATCCGACCAGAAGGTTGTCCCGGACCCCTTCGAAATCGACGATATCCTTGATACGCGAAGCGGCGCTGGTGACGGCGGTTGCCTGGAGCAGCAGGGCCAGTGCTAGAGCGCAGCGAACGGTGGCGCTGAACAGACCTTTGCGGAAGCGATTAAATGATTGCGTCATCTTGGTTTTTCCCGGTTTCGTCGCCTGCCGTCTCTACGGCTTACGTATGTGCATAATTCTATGCGAATAACGTGCCAGAATTTTGTCAATTAAAAGTGTTATAAATCAAATACTTATGGATGGTTTGGCGGGCTGGAAGCGGGGCATTTCTGCCGCTGGCAGAGGGGGGAGGTAAGATTTGCCGGGTGCCTTCCGGTGCTGGAATAAGCGAAAGGCCCCGCTGTTGGCGGGGCCGGATTTTGACAGATGCGGCGATCCTGTGTGATCAGGCCTTCAGATCGCGTGCCACGGTGGTCATTTCATCAATGGTTTTGAAGGTCGTGGCGCTCATGTTGTAGGCATTCTGGGTCTGGATCATGCGCGAGAATTCAACGGCAATATCAACGTTTGAAATCTCGATGGCGGCTGGAATGAAGGAAGCCCTTGATGAGGCATCGGCGAAGAAAGTGGTCGGAGACCCGGACTGTTCGGTTTCCTTGAACAGCATGCCGTTGAAAGCCTCAAGCCCGTTCGAGTTGGTGAAGTCGTAGAGTGGAATTTTATAAATCGTCCGGGATGTGCCGTCACTGAAAGTGCCGTTAACCTGACCCTTGTCGTCAAAACTGATGTCGACCAGATTGGCTTGTGAGAGACCGTCCTGCGATGACCTGAAGGGTGTGAATTCCCCGTTGAATTGCGACATCGAACTGATGTCGATGGTGAACGAGGACGTCGCGCCATCGTCCCAGGTCGCATTGAAGGTCAATTCTCCGGCTGAACTTAGCTGGCCGAGGCTGGAGAAGGTCAATGGCGTGAACAGGGCCGCAGCCGATGACGAGGTTGAAGCGAGAACACCGGTATTTTCCGCCGTGACGGCTTCTTCCAGCACCAGTGTTGCGCCATTATTGGTGACGTTGGTGATTGTGAATGTCGAGTTGTTCGACGTGGTGCCGCCAAACGTGATCTGATCACCGGCGACATATTGTGAGAAAGCGTTGCTGACGCCGTTCCCGGTGCCCGTATTGTTGACAGTGACGGTTTTGTTGGCCGTGTTGAAGACAAATTCTGAATCGTAGGCAAGGCCCGTTGCGGCCGCCAGACCGACATTGAGCGATGCGGTCGACGACGGGCTCAGTGTAGATGATGTCAGGTTGTTGGCGCGCACATTGATGCGCCACTGATTGTCGGCCTGCATGGGCAGGAAATCGAACGTCAGGTCACGTGCCGTCGCATTGGAATCATAAGTTCTGAGGCCAAAGGTTTCGGCGGTGTCGCCGAATTCATTGCCAGCGGGCAGGTTGAATTCAAGTTCGGCTTCTGTTGTCGCTTGTCCCTGATCAAGGAAGGCGTACTGGTCAACCCGCATCGGTGCAGCCGCGCTGGACGTGAATGTGCCGTCGGCATTGACCGGGGAGCCGATGACGAAATAGCCGTTCTTGTCGACAAGATAGCCGTTGGCGACGGTAATGGTTGAACCGTCATCGGCAGTAACAGAACTGGTGCTGCCGTCCACGGTGCCGATCGCAAAGGATCCATCTCGCGTAAAATAAAGATCGGATGTGCTGGTCAGCGTCGGCCGCAAGGCGAAGAAACCGTCACCGACAATGGCCAGATCAAGAACCCTGTTGGTTGGCGTGACGGTGCCCTGTACATCGTTGGTCGCCCGCGCGTACGGCTTGACGCCACCAAGATCGCTTTGCTCAAAGGTTCGATCACTGAGCAGCGTCTGGAATTCGGTGTCCGTCCGCTTGAAACCACCGGTACTGACGTTGGCGATGTTATAGCCGATGGTGTTCAGTCGCTGCGTATGAGCTTGCATGCCAAGGGTTGATGGCTGGAAAAGACCATATCCGCTCATGGATCGTGCTCTCTCTTCTTGAGTTTCGCGTACCCGAACTGAGCACGCACCTATCCTTGCAATATAGAAAGCAAGGGTGATGCCAACTTTGGTGGCGCCTCAAGTTATTGAATTGTATGAATTAATTTTTAGAGCCCGGGCCCGGTGTCGGCAGTTTTCGGTTGCATCCGGTGATATGCGGCAATCTTTACCGGGCTTTACCGGGCTTTGGCGTGCTCAGGCAGTCTTGAAGATGTGAACCTGACGGGCATTCACGGCGATCTCTACCTTGCTGCCGGTGGCCGGCAGAAAGACGCCGGGAATGCGTGCCTCGGCGCGCTCACCGTTCGCCAGTTTGAGGACGATGAAGGATGATCGGCCGAGCGGGCGGGCGGTCACCACTTCTGCCGTGCTGTCACCCCGGACGAGCTCGCCCGGGTCGCCGGGCAGCGGCATCGGGGTTTCACCCTGCAGGGCCAGGCGTAACCCCTCCGGTCGGATCATGACCTCGACCGGACTGCCGTCAGGGGTCGCTGTCGCATCGAATGTGCCAAGCGTGGTTTCAATCCTGCCGTTTTGGACAATGCCGGCAAAGCGGTTCACCGGGCCGAACAGCTCGGCAACGAAGCTGTCTGCCGGTTTGAAATAAAGATCAACGGGTGTGCCGTCCTGAATGACGCGGCCCGCATTCATGACCAGAATCCGATCCGCCATGAACATCGCTTCTTCCGGGTCGTGCGTCACCATCAGGGTGGCGACGCCGGCCTGCTTGACGAGTTGCAGGGTCTCGGCACGGATTTGCGCCCGGCGGGTCACGTCGAGGCCGGAAAAAGGCTCGTCCAGCAACAGGATTTGCGGTCCGGGTGCCAGCGCGCGGATCAGTGCAACACGCTGCTGCTGGCCACCCGAAAGGGTGTGCGGGTAGACGTCGGCATTAGCCGTCAGTCCCATGGTCGAGATCGCATCATCGATCCATGCCGAGCGACGACCGCCCTTTGCCGGATCAAGGCCGAAAGCGACGTTGTCCCGGACATTGAGATGCGGGAACAGGGCGTAATCCTGAAACATCAGGCCGACCCCGCAGCTGCTCAGGCGGCAGTTGTTTCGCATGGGTGCCGTCGGCGACGATGCGGCCGTCGATCTCGACCTGACCTGGCGCCGGGGTACGGTCCCGGCCAGCCTGAGCAGTGTCGTGTGCTGTTCAGCCGCTTGAGACCCAAAAGGCAGACAAGCTCCCCCGGGGCAACAAATACCGATACCCCGGACAGCACTCTGTTGCTGCCGAAGGCATGGGATATGGCTCTCATGTGCAGGCCGCTCATGGCGTCTCCGATCCGGTGCGCTCAGCGACTTCCAGGCCGGGAACCGGCGATGGTGACGCTTAACAGTATGACCGGGATAATCCCCGCGCCGACAATGGTCAACGCACCGAGAGCGGATTCCTCCAACAATTCGTTGGAGGCGTACTGATAAACAAAGGTCGCCAGGGTATCGAAATTGAACGGACGCAGGATCAGCGTCAGCGGCAATTCCTTCATGCAATCGACGAAAACCAGGATTGCTGCGGTCAGCAGACTGCCCTGCATGATCGGGAAGTGGACGCGCTTGAGGGCGTCCGCCGGATTGGCACCGAGAGTCCGTGCGGCACCGTCCATGCTGGGTGTGATCTTGCCGAGACTGGCTTCGGCGGTGCCGTATGAAAGGGCCAGAAAGCGGACCAGATAGCCATAGATGACGGGTCCGATCGAGCCGAGCATGACGGCGCCGATGGCAATGCCGCTGAATTCGCCGAACCAGACGGCCAGATGATCGACGGCACCGCTTGGCCACAGCACGCCGACGGCGAGGATGGCACCGGGCACGGCATAGCCGACACTGGCCGTACGAGCGGCGATTTTGACCCAGGGGCCGCTGGACAGTCTGACCGCATAGGCAAGAAACAATCCGATGATCAGGGCCAGCACGGCTGCCGATGACGACAGCACAAGCGAGTTGCCGACATAGCTGAAATAGTCCGCCGACAGGGTCTCGTCGTAGAATTTGACGGCATAGCTGATCAGCACGCCGGCGGGGAGTACGAAGCCGAGCAACACCGGCAGCGTGCAGGCGATCAGGGCAAGGGTGGCCCGCCAACCGTGCAACCGGTAACTCGGCAGTTCGGAATACTTGTTTGATGTGTGATGGAACTTGCGGTCCCTACGGGCGAGCCGCTCGGTAACGATCAGGACCAGCACGACCAGCAACAGCACCGATGACAGTTGGGCCGCGCCGCCGATCGAATTCATGTTGAGCCAGACATCGAAGATGCCGGCAGTGAAGGTGCGGACGGCAAAGAAATCGACCGTGCCGAAGTCGTTGATGACTTCCATCAGAACCAGCGTGACGCCGACGACAATCGACGGGCGGGCAAGGGGCAGGGCAACATGCAGGAAACTGCCCCAGGCGGTTTTGCCCAGCGTTCTGGCAACTTCAAGAACGCAGACGGACTGTTCAAGAAAAGCGGCCCGGGCCAGCAGATAGACATAGGGATACAGAACAAGGGTCATGACCGTAATGGCCCCACTGATGGAGCGGATTTCCGGGAACCAGTAATCCTGCGGCCGGGTCCAGCCGAACAACGCCCTGAGGGCAACCTGAACGGTGCCGGCGTATTCAAGCTGGTCGGTGATGACGAAAGCCAGCACATAGGCGGGCACGGCCAGCGGCAAAAGCAGTGCCCATTCAAAATAGCGTGAGCCCGGAAACCGGCACATGGTGACGAGCCAGGCGGTACCGGTGCCGATGACCAGCGTGCCGATGCCGACGCCGGCCATCAGCAGCACGGTGCGTTGCAGATAGAGCCCAAGTACGGTGTCGTAAAGGTGCCGCCAGATATCGCTACTGTCGGTAACGGCGATGGCAAGAACGGTCAGGATCGGCGCTGCTACCAATCCAGCCACAACCAGCGCACCGATGGTCCAGCCGCTGATATGCAGGCGGGGCAGGCGTCTGGTGGTGAATGTCGGGTCGGCGACGGAAGTGGTCATCACTCAGTTGTCCATAACACGGAACGGACGCCTCCGGTCTGGAGGCGTCCGCCCTGAACTTTAACGATGAGCTTTTGGGCCGTCAGCTGGTCGGTCCTTCGTCGAAGTTGATTTCGTCGACAAGCTTGGTTGCCTCTTCGCGGTTTTTGGCGATTTGCTCCATGCTCAGATCGTCGCCTTTGAACTTACCCCATGAATTGACCAGTTCCGAAGGGGCAACCTTGCGGTTGGTCGGGTATTCGAAGTTGACCTCGGCATAAATATGCTGGGCTTTTTCACCCGACAGCCATTCCAGGAACTTGACCGTTGCCGCACGATTCTTGGCACCTTTCAGAACGACTGCGCCGGAAATATTCATGTGTGAGCCACGATCGCTTTTGGCCTGATTGAGGAAGGTTACACGGATACTGTCTGCCCATTTTTTCTGTTCGGGCTTTTCATCGTTGGTTTGCATTTTGCCCATGTAATACGTGTTTGCAATAGCAACATCGCACTGACCTTCGAACACGGCCTTGGCTTGCGCCCGGTCGTTACCCTGCGGCTTGCGCGTCTGGTTGGCTTTAACGCCTTCAAGCCAGGCTTTGGTCTTTTCCTTGCCGTGGTGCGCCAGCATCGATGCGATCAGGGCAATGTTGTATTCGTGTTTGCCCGAGCGCATGCAGAGACGACCCTTGAATTTCGGATCGGCGAGATCTTCGTAGGTTTGCAGTTCGCCCGGCTTGACCCGCTCCTTGGAGACCAGTGCAATTCGTGCCCGCTGTGTCAGGCCGAACCACTCGCCTTCCGGATCACGCAGATGTGCAGGGATATTGGCGTTGAGGACGTCGGATTTGACGCTGTCCAGGACGCCGGCCTGCTTGAGGGCGTAAAGGCGGCCGATATCGACGGTCAGCACGGCATCGGCGGGGGTGTTGGCGCCGGCGGCCTGAATTTTCTCAAGGATACCCTTGTTGGCGAAAACGATGTTCACCTTGATCCCCGTTTCCTTGGCAAAAGCCTCGGTCAGCGGTTCAATCAGATACGGCTGGCGATTGGAATACAGGTTGATTTCTTCAGATGCGATCACCGGGGCGGCAACGCTGATAGCTGTCAGGGCAAACGCTGACATGCTCAGCAATTTTTGAATACGCGACATTTTCTGATTGTCTCCTCACGCTTTAACTTCATCATAAGCGCCTCTTCGCAATGGAAGGGTGCCTGGGTTGGGGGGCACTCCGTCAAGTGGCACATTCATGCGCCACATTGAGAATGATTATCATTAATAACTGCTTTGTAGTCGGTTCCGCTGCCTTCTGCAAGTCATTCTCAATTGCAGGAGGAGAATTTGAAGCTGAAGGCTGGTGTTTTGAAATTCCTCGCGGACTCCTGTGCTGATGTGCTAGGTACGTGCAAGGTGGTTTGGGGCCAGTCATGGTGTTCCCGGACCGGGGCGCCGTGTTCAGTGGCACCTGGGAGAGAGCGGTTCTATGAAAGTCACCAAGACAGACAGCGCAAAAGGTGTTTCGACATCCCGTAAAGCCAATAAAACGGCTGGCGGTGACAGTGGCTTTGCCGATGCATTGCGCGATGTCTCGGGGCCTGAGGCTACAGGGCCCGCCCAGACGACAAGCGGCGTTGGCGCCGTAAGCGCTATTCTGGCCATGCAGCAGACCGCTGACGCGACCGATCATCGGTCACGGGGTCTGATGATGGAATATGGCAACGATCTGCTCGATCAGTTGGACAAGATCCGCATGGCGATCCTCGGCGGTGCCATATCCAAAGACCGACTCCAGGACATTGCCCGCCGGTTGCGCGAAAGAAAAATCACGAGTGACGATCCGAAGCTGAATGATCTGATTGATGAGGTTGAACTGCGGGTCGAAGTTGAAATCGCCAAACTGACCCGATAATCGGTTTCTAGCCTGATTTTGCGCTTTAATCCGAACATCCATTTAAATCAAGACGATAGGCAGATTTCCGGCAAATAATTACGTGCTTGCAGGGGCTGGCTTGCACACTTATATTCCGCGCGCTTAGCCACCTTAGAAGCCTAGGAGCTATCCGCACTATGAGCGTTACGTTATCCCCGGATTATAAGCCGACTGCCAAAGAGCCGTTCATGAACCCCCGCATGCGGGAGTATTTCCGTCAGAAGCTTCTCGGCTGGCGTGCTGAGCTGGTCAAGGAATCGAACGAAACCCTTCAGACACTGCAGGAAGGGGGCATTATCGAGCCCGATATCGCCGATCGTGCGGCTATCGAAACCGACCGTTCTCTCGAATTGCGGACCCGTGACCGCGCCCGCAAATTGATCAGCAAGATCGACCAGGCCCTGGAGCGGATTGAAGACGGGTCCTACGGATATTGCGAAGAAACCGACGAGCCGATCACCTTGGCCCGTCTGGAAGCGCGGCCCATCGCAACGCTTTCGCTCGAAGCGCAGGAGCGCCATGAGCGCATGGAGCGGACACACCGCGACGACTGATCGGCCTTGCCGCACTCGATTGGGCGGCATTTCAAGCATTAAATGACCTGCTTGACGTTACGCACAGGGGGAATCGTTTTTCGATTTCTCCGGCGTAATTGTGACATTTATTATATGGCCAGCCTTTCGGCAACGCCGCGAAATCCGAATTTATCATATATTTTTCAATAAGTTAACATCCCGTAACTTATTTTCACAAATTGTTATTTTTTTTCTTGCACGAGATGACAGAAGTTGTGTATGATGATGACGTAGAGGAGTATTTTAGAATAAAATTTACTCCGAAAGGATGGTAGCAGAATGCGTACAGATATTTCACAAGGATCGCCCACCGTCGCAACAAGTGCGGCGAGTGCTGCTTTTCAAGTTGCAGTCGTGCAACAGAAGCAGTTTGAAGAGACCCTTGAGCGCGTCAGCGAAAAACAAATCCAGGCAGTTCAGGAAAACCTTCGCAAGGCCGAACGCATTGATGATGTCGTCGATGTGAAAAGGGCCGAAAAGACGCTGGCGAGCAATAAATCTGAAAGCAGCACGCCCGATCCTGTTGATCCTCCCGCGGCTGAATCCGTCGGCTCGAAAGTCAACGTGTCGGTCTAGTATCCTTCTTGAGGTTTGCCAACGGCGCCTTGGGCGTCTTTTTTTGTGCCTTTTTTCTGACGAAAGGCCGCTTTCAACCACCCCGATGCCCGGCACCCCGATGCCCGGTGCAAAGAAAAAGCCGGCGCTTTCTGCGCCGGCCGTAAGTTGCCAGGTTCCGATTGTGAACCTAGAACGGGAATATGATGTCCCAGATTTGCGTGCCCCAGCGCGGCTGCTGCAGTTGACTGAGCGTGCCGCGGCCACCGTAGGCGACGCGCATCTCGGCAATTTTTTCATGACTGATGGTGTTGTCGCTCTCGATATCTTCTGGGCGGACGACACCGGTAACCAGCAATTCACGGAGTTCGGCGTTCACGAGGATTTCCTGGCGGCCCATGACAACGAGGGAGCCGTTCGGCAGGATCTGCGTCACCACGGCGGCGAAGGTCAGCTTGATGTCTTCAGACCGTTCGATGTCGCCATCACCTGACGTCGAATGCACAGTACTGAAATTCATCAGCGATGTCGGGTCGATGGCCTGCGGCAGGACTTTTGCGAATTCGGCTTCAAGACCGAGCAGCTTTGAGACTCTGTTCGCTTCACCGTCTTCACGGTCACGTTCTGTCTTGTTGGCCAGCGTTGCGCTGTCTGAAAGGTCAAGTTTGACGGTCACGATATCGCCGATTTCCTTGGCCCGGTGATCCCTGAAGAAGGCCCGGGCACCATTGCGCCAAAGCGAGGAGGGGTTTTCTTCGGCGATTTGCGGTGCCGGCATCGGCAGGCTGACCGGCTGGTAAGCGGGCTTCGCCGTCGGGTTTTCGATGTTTGTCAGCTTCGGACCGTTGCCGACTTCGGAGAACCGTGTCGCCAGATTGCAGCCGCTGAGACCCGTCACGGCAAGAACCGCGATCATCAGTGTCAGGTTGCGTCTAGTGGACCGTGAATGTGTCATCTTCTTCATTCCCTTTGAAGCCCGGCACAATGCCTGGGCCTGCTTGAATGCCTAGTTCAGGCTCATCGATAATTGCTGTACCAGACCGCGCACCGCGACCCGGCCCGGACCAACCACTTCAGCTTCGACCACCTGATTGGACCGACCGTTCTTGATCTGCACGACATCGCCCTCGGCACCGCTTTGCAAAGCCTTGCCCTGGGCCGTCAACGTCATGTTGGGGACCTGGTGAATGATCATTACAATGCTGTTTTTCTCGACCATCAGCGGGCGGTTGACGTCTGCGCTGCGGATCGGCGTGCCGGCGCGGATCCCGCGCTTTGGTGTTTTGCCAAGAAGATCATGAATATCGACGATGATATCTTGCTGCACGCGATCCGATTTCAGTTTGACCCACTCCACATCACCTTCACCAATGATGTCGCCCTTCAGGGCGCGGGCTTTCAGTACAGGCACCTCAATCGTTCTGAAGGCGCGGCCGGTCAGTCTGAGGCGTTCCATGGATACACCCCGGCCGGCAGCGATAATGGCTGTGAAACGGCCGGTTCTGGCCTGATAGCTGATGTTCTCGACGGTGATGCTCGGGTCGGCGCCGACCGGCAGATAGATCTGCTGGAGAACCGAAGCAAACTCGATATCCATTTCCTCGGTAATGCCCTGATCGGCCAGTGCGAACAGGATCTGTGCCTTGATTTCTTCCTGCGGGACACTGATGGAATCCCGCTCGACGAGCGCCTGCGAGGCGGTACCTAACGGTTTCCAGTCCAGTTTGTAGGCGACGGCAACCCTGTAAAGCCAACGGGCATCAAGAACGATGCGCTGACCAGGCTCCGGGGCGTAGGCAATTGCGGCTTCCGCTTTATCGCCGGCATTGGTGAACAGATCGCCCAGCCTGATCACCTTGGCACTGACGATGATATGCTCGTTCAGGGCCGTTTTATCGCGCTCGATATTCGCCATCTCCACCGACAACGGGCCGACTTTTTGAGCATCGGCCAGGGCCGCTGTGCCGCAGACGAGGAACAGTGCCGTCATCGCCGTCAAAGCCGTTATGGGGATCAGTATTTTACGCATGGTATCAATCCTTACCTTTGCCTTGCCTTACCGAAGCGTCGTCAAAGTGCCCATCATTTCGTCAGACGTCTGGATCACTTTCGAGTTCATTTCGTAGGCGCGCTGCGCAGAAATAAGCTGCGAGATTTCCTCGACCGCGTTGACGTTCGACGTTTCATAAGCCCTGCAGCAGGGAGCCGAAACCAACGGCTGCCGGGTTCCCCGTTACCGGTGAGCCTGAGGCCGGTGTTTCAAGCAACAGGTTATCACCGATTGCCTGCAGGCCGGGCTCGTTCTGGAATGTAGCGGTGGTAATCTGGCCGACATTCTGCAGCGCGATCTGTCCATCGATCTTTGCCAGAACCTGACCGGATGCGTTGATCGTCACATCGATGGCGTTTTGCGGAATGGTTCAGTGCTGGCTGCAGGACGTAACCATCATGGGTGACGACCTTACCGTTCTGGTTGAGCTGGAAAGTGCCGTCCCGGGTGTAGGCGGTTTCACCGGTCGGTAACAGCACCTGGAAAAATCCTTTGCCCTGGATGGCAAGATCGAAGGTGTTGTCGGTGGCCGTCAGGTTGCCCTGTTCGTGAATCCGGTAGACGGCGGCAAGCTTGACGCCAAGGCCGAGTTGCACGCCCGTCGGCACAACGTTACCGGCATCCGAAGATGTGGAACCGGCGCGCCGCATGTCCTGATAAATCAGATCATGAAATTCCGTACGGCGCCGCTGATAGGCGGTCGTGTTCATGTTTGCCAGGTTGTTCGAGATAACCTCGACGTTGCGCTGTTGCGCCAACATCCCGGTTGAAGCGATATCCAATGATCTCATCTTACTGTCCTTTCCCGTATTTTTACCGCTGTATCGGCTCGATGGCCTGATTGCTTGTCGGCGGTATCAAAAGTGTTCGATTAAGAGGTGGCCGCCAAATCCCGGATCATCTGGCGCTGACGTTCGTCTTCGCGTTCGATGAATGATTTGACGCCGTCATAAGCCCGGTGCACCTGAATCATATTGGCCATTTCCAGGATCGGCTCGACGTTGGACCCCTCGACGGCACCCTGCAGGACGGTCGGCGTATCGGTATCCTTGGCCGGGTTATCCTCGGTCGTCGAGAACTGGGCGCCTGAGGTGCGGCTCAGGATCTGGGTATTGTCGAATGTCACAACCCTGAGTTTGCCGAGTTCACCGTTGTTGGTGGAAACGGTTCCGTCCTTGGAGATCGTGATTTCCGTATCTTCCGGGGCGAACACCATCGGCGCTCCGCCGTCGGCCAGGATCGGCTGGCCGAGTTGGTTGACCAGTTGTCCGGTATTGTCCAGCTGCAGTCGGCCGTTCCGGGTATAGCGCTCGCCTTCGGGCGTCTGCACAACCAGATAGCCTTCGCCCTGAATGGCGATGTCGAGTGGGTTGCCGGTGTGTTCAATTGCACCCGGCTTGGTATCGGTCATTGTCGCAATGTCGCGAACATAGGCCATCTTTGGGGTCAAAAGGCTCTCGCCGCCTTTCGATTTGATGAGATGTTCGACGAACATCATCTGTCCGCTTTTGTAACCGTGCGTACTCATGTTCGCGAGGTTATTGGCGACAACATCCATCTGGCGGCGTAAGGCGGCCTGACTGGAGAGGGCGATGTACGAAGTATTTTCCATAGTCCACAATCCTTATTCCCGTTCTTGAGCATCTGTTCGACCAATGGCCGACGTGCTTTGACGGTTTGTATGCAGACCTCGTGCCAAGTTATTAAAACGAATATAATCAATGGGATGGTAGTGAATTGTCACAGCGGATGCCTGATCTGGAGCCCGGCACAATGCATCCTTTACCGGGCAGGAAATGCCGTGTTCAGGGTAATTTCGCAAAAAACATATATGTCGTACTGCTGTTGCCCCATGAACAGCGTATTTGGTATCTTAGGATTCGCTGAAATGCCGCGCTCAGCAAAACTTTCGGCGTATGGTGACGCGGATGACGAGGGGAGCCAAAGGGGAGCTAAAATCACCGTTGGCAACGAGTTGTTAACCAAACGGAATCTATAGTCCGTGAGCGGGCTCGAACGGTGCAGCTTCGCCGTCTTGCCTGAGAAGAGGTTTCATGGCTGAGGAAGACGATGACGATAATGATGAAGGAGGGGGTGGCGAAGAAGCTGCGCCGCCATCGTCAGGTGGCAAGAAGAAAATCCTGATCATCATTGCCATCGTTCTGCTGTTGGTTCTGGGCGGGTTGGCCGGTGCCTATTTCACTGGGTTGCTGGACCCTGTCATCAAGATGATCGTCGGTGATCATAAGGCGACAGCGGAAACGGTCGAAGGAGAAAACGGCCCCTCCGTCTTTTACGAACTGCCGGCGCTTACGGTCAATTTGAATACGGCCGGGCGCAAGGCCAGATTTATCAAGATCCAGGTCAGCCTGGAATTAACGAGTGAAGAGGATAAACCCAAGGTCGAAGCGGTCATCGCCCGCGTGATGGATAATTTCAACGTCTATCTCCGCGAGCTTAGAATTGAAGATCTGGACGGATCGGCCGGCATGTACCGGCTCCGCGAGGAACTTCTGACCCGTATTCGGGCAGCGGTCGCGCCGGTGAGAGTGCGGGATATCCTGTTCAAGGAAATGTTGATTCAATGAGCCTGGTCCTGAACCGGACTCAACCGAAGGAGCGGCACTGAATGGCGCCCGGTGACGACGACGAAGCACTTGCAGCCGAATGGGACTCAGCCCTCGAAGAAGGGGGTGAAGGCAGCTCAGACGACCTCGCTGCGGAATGGGAAGCCATGATGACCACCGATGATGACGGTGGTGATGGTGCGCCTGCGCCCGGACGGGAAGCGACCCGTGTCCTCAACCAGGATGAAATCGACAGCTTGCTCGGTTTTGATGAAGACGGCGATGAAGCGGGCGAGCGGGCCGGTATTCAGGCCATTCTGTCGTCGGCGCTGGTTTCCTATGAACGTCTGCCGATGCTGGAGGTTGTCTTTGACCGACTGGTTCGTCTGATGTCGACCTCGCTCCGGAACTTCACGTCAGACAACGTCGAGGTTTCGCTTGATAACATTGCCTCGATCCGTTTCGGGGATTATCTGAATTCGATCCCGTTGCCGGCCATGCTCAGTGTCTTCAAGGCCGAGGAATGGGACAACTATGGTCTGATCACTGTCGACAGTTCCCTGATCTACTCGATTGTTGACGTTCTGCTGGGTGGTCGTCGCGGTACAGCGGCAATGCGCATCGAGGGCCGACCCTATACGACCATCGAGCGTTCGCTGGTAGAGCGGATGGTGCATGTGATGCTGGGCGATCTGTCCGCGGCTTTTGAGCCTTTGAGCCCGGTGACCTTTCGCTTTGACCGGCTTGAGACCAATCCTCGCTTTGCGACGATTTCAAGACCGTCCAACGCCGCCATCGTTGCCCGTCTCCGGATCGATATGGAAGACCGGGGTGGCCGGCTCGAACTGCTGTTGCCGTATGCGACGCTGGAACCGGTCCGCGAACTGCTGTTGCAGATGTTCATGGGGGAGAAATTCGGCCGTGATACCATCTGGGAGACCCACCTTGCAGAAGAATTGTGGGTAACCGATGTCGATCTGGAAGCCGTCATTGATACGCAGGTGATGAAGCTGCGTGATGTATTTGATCTCAAGGTCGGCTCGCAGATCATGCTGAGTGCAACCCAGGATTCACCCGTGCAATTGGTCTGCGGCGATGTTCCGATGTATACTGGCCGCATGGGGCGCAAAGGTAACAAAATCGCGGTCAGGATCGGTGACCGGATCGTCAAGACGCCACGCATCGGTTGATGCGGGAACAACGGACGAAGGAGTCTGAGTGATGCCCTACACGTTGATCGTTGATATTGCTGTCGCTGTTCTGCTCGTGGTCACCATCGGCTATGCGATCACGCTCAACAAGCGGCTGAACAGATTGCGCCGGGACAAGAAGGACCTCGAAACCCTGGCCCGGACTTTCGGTGAGTCGACGATGCGTGCCGAAGACAACATCAATCATCTGCGAACCATTGCCCAGGCGCTTGATATCCAGATGGAGCGCGCCCAGTCACTGCGCGACGATCTGGCATTTCTGACGGACCGTGGCGGCTCCACTGCGGACCGGCTTGAAGAACTGGTGCGTGAAGCCCGTGACGGTTTGGGCGTGGCACCGAAACCATCCCGATCAGGCACCGTCGAGCCGCGCAAATCACAGACAGTTGAGCCACGCGGCTCACAGACAGTTGAACCACGTGGTGAAACGGTCAAGGCCCGACCAGCCCCCCCGGCCACCAACGAAGGCGGTATCGAGCCGCGCTCGGAAGCCGAACGTGAACTTCTCCAGCGCTACGCGACGCCGGTTGAGCAAAGGTGAGACAGGAAGCATGAAAAAGCTCTTTTCCAGAATACGATTTCTGCCGCTGACGATCTTTGCAGCGACGCTGATGCTGACGATCCGCGTCGGCGATATCTGGGAAGGGGTCGACAAGCTGCTCGAGGGTACCATCAACGTCTCGCAAGCGCGTGCACAGACCAATCCGAACGCGGCACCGGCCAATCCGGCTGCGACCAATGAAGCAGCAGCCCTGCCGGTCGTTGAAACACCGGCCGGTGAAAAAGCCGGCGAGCCGACGACGGTACGCGCCGATCCGACCAAGCTGATTACCGACGATCCGACGCTGCTGACACCGGCCGAGATTGAAATTCTGATGCGCCTTGCCGAACGACGCGACGAGTTGGCCAGTCGCGGCCGTGAACTGGAAGCGCGCGAAGGCTTGCTGCGTGCCGCCGAGATCCGGATCGAACGCCGGGTTGCCGAGTTGGAGGAACTACGCGGCGTGATCGAGGAACGGATCAAGGTCTTCGATCAGCAGCAGGAAAAGAAACTCGGCAGTCTGGTCAAGATTTACGAGAACATGAAGCCGAAGGATGCGGCCAGAATTTTCGAAGAGTTGGAGATGCCGACGCTTCTTGAAGTCGCCGAACGGATGAAGGAACGGAAGCTCGCACCGGTCATGGCGCAGATGAATCCGGCCCGGGCCCGTGAAGTGACGGTCGAACTGCGGGCACTGCGCGAATTGCCGCAAAATGTCGGGACACTGAAATAACGGGCTGAAGCTTTTTAGCTTTCGACCATAAAAGTGACAAAATTATCGGGTTTTTGTTTGAAAATCTGATTGGGACGCCAGTAGGGACGCGGGTATCGGGTGATTTGACGGCTTCGTTGTGGCCGGTCAGATGTTTGAATTGGCAAGTATGGGATTTGGAATGGCAATGGCCGTAGATATGGGCATGAAGGTTCTGATCGTCGACGATTATCAGACCATGCTCCGGGTCCTCAAGAGCCTGCTCAGACAGTTGAAGTTCACCAGCATTGATGAGGCGTCGAACGGCGCCGATGCGCTTGAAATGCTCCAAAAGGGCGATTACGGCATGGTGATTTCCGATTGGAATATGGAACCGATGACCGGCTTCGAGTTGTTATGCGAGGTCCGTGCCGATGAGGCGATCAAGGATACGCCGTTCATCATGATTACGGCCGATAGCACTACCGAGAACGTGATCCGTGCAAAAAAGGCCGGGGTATCGAATTACATCATCAAACCTTTTACCGCCGAGACACTGAAAACCAAGCTCGTCAGTGTCCTTGGGGATTTTTAGGTGATCGCATGATGCAGCATGAAACCGCCAAGACGACCGGGTCGGCTTACCAGGAGGTCATTGATGACCTGGATGTGGTTGTCAGCGAAAGTGCGCGTGCTGTGCATGTGATTATCGATGCCGCGAACAGGCTCGAACAGTCTCTTGATGCCGGCGAAGCGACGGATAGGGCCGTCCTTGAAGCGGCGACGCGCGAGATCTATGAGGCGTGCGGCTTTCATGATCTGACCGGGCAACGGATCGACAGGATCAAGCAGAGACTGGCGATGATCGAGGCCGGAGCGGGAGAGGTGCCCCGTCATCTGGCCGGCCCGGCCAAGCCGGGCGCCGTGTCGCAGGAAGATATTGATGCGGTGTTGGCCGATCAGGAAGGCGACACATGCTGAGCGATCTGAACATCGAACTGCCGCCGGAAGAACCGGCCCACGCGCCGGACATCGTTCCGGTCTTCCTCGGGCTGTTCCTGCTGGTTCTGGCGTTCTTTATCATGCTGGTGTCGATCTCGACGTTTGAAAAGGTCAAGTCGACAGCGGTCATGGACAGCCTGTCTTCGACTTTCACAACGGTCCTGCCGCCGACTTCGACACCCACCGATTTCAATGCCAAGGACGGCGACATCATCGCCGGGGAAGCCTTTCAGGAACAGATCACGACGATTTTCTCAACGGCCGTCCAGATCGAGAAAATCTCGGTCGTGCAGCCGGGCCGTCTGATGCAATTGCGGATGCCGACCAGCGCGTTGTTTCAAGAAGGCAAGGTGCAGATCCGTGACGACATGATGCCGCTTCTTGACCGGGTTGTTGCCAGTCTCTCCAACCGGCCGCCGGGTCTGCGTCAGGATATGGAAGTGGTGATCGGTGCGCCGGCCAATGAGAAAATCTATCTGCCGCTCGAACAGGGCCTTGAGATGGCCCGCGTCGGCGAACTGGCGCGGATCATCATCTCCAGGGGCGCGCCGCCGGACAGTGTGTCAGTGGGCATCAAAAGCGGCGATC
Organism: uncultured Rhodospirillales bacterium; assembly: GCA_965284225.1. Lineage (GTDB taxonomy): Bacteria > Pseudomonadota > Alphaproteobacteria > Rhodospirillales > Casp-alpha2 > UBA4479. Next base: position 547,550 of record CBDIRN010000001.1, on the reverse strand, counting down.
TTGATAATATCAGTATCTGGTTCTGGATGCGGAGTGTCGACGAAACGGCGATCCGCTTTGATGATGCCCTCGAAGACCTGCGCAAGCGGACGCTGAGCGGCACAGGGGTGCAGCCATGAGGCGCGAACCCGGACTGAGCATTGAGCAATTTGAAGAACCGGAACACGAAAACACCAGAATGTGGATGTTGACGTTTACCGATCTGGTGTCGTTGCTGCTGACGTTCTTCGTGATGCTGTTTGCCATGTCGAACGTCAAGATCGACCAGTGGGACAAGATCATCGACTCGCTCTCGCAGACCCTCAATCCGGCGCCTGAGGAAACCGTCAAGAAACCCACTGCACAGTTGAATATCGGCACGCTGTTTCGTCGTCGCGCCGTCAATCTGGATTATCTTGCATCGGTATTTGAAGAAAACCTGTCGGCGGATCCAATCCTCCGTGACGCACTGATCGTACGGTTTGATGACAGGCTGATGATCACGTTGCCCGGCGATCTGCTGTTCGAGCCGGGTGCTGCGCAAATCAGCGCGCGTGCGCAGGGAGCGATGTATACTCTGGGCGCCATGTTCGACAATGTCGGCAACACCATCGGTGTCACCGGGCATACCGATCCGGCGCCGCCAACGGGTGGTGCCTATGCATCAAACTGGGAACTGTCCATTGCACGGGCCGCCTCGGTCGCCAATGCGATCCGCCGCGGCGGTTATGAAGAGAAGATCACCGCGTTCGGCTATGCGGATACTCAATACAACCGCCTGCCGAAGCTGAGTGATGCGGAAAAGCGCCGCCTTGCCCGGCGTGTCGATATCATCATCATGCCGACATCGAGGACATTCTAGATGCCGCGCCTGTCCGCCAGAGTGTTTGCCTTTGCCCTGTTCGGCCTCGCCGTCCAGGCGTTTGTTGCGCCGCCGGTTTCGGCTGAACGGGTCGCCGTGCGGGCAGAACAGGACGGCAAATCCTCGCTGATCACCTTTGCCTGGACCGAACCTGTCGCGCATCAGCACAAATTCGAAAACGGTCGATTGACGGTGCGCTTTTCAAGACCGATTGAGAGTACCTATCAGGGGATCGTTGATCGGCTCGGCGGTGTTGTTTCCGACCCGAAGCCGGGCAGTGACGGACGGTCCGTCAGCTTTGCCGTGAACAAGCCGGTCGAAGTCTTTGCTTATTATACCGGGACAGCCGTGACCGTGGAGTTGCTGCAGAGCGCCGCCGCCGCTGCGGCAGCCGAAGCCTGCCCCGGCTTCGACTCAGGCGAACGGCAATGTCGTTCTAGGAAGCGGCACCGATCCGCGAGAGCCGGGTGCTGGCAAGTGCTCAGGCGGTGCCGGCAGATGCCCCGGTGGTGCGTGTCCGCGTCGGTGAACATCCGGACTATGCCCGCATCGTCTTCGATTTCGAAGCCGCGACCGATTATCAGATGAACAATGCCAACGGCGTTGTGACGCTTCGTTTCAAGGGGCCTGCAAAAATTGAACTGGGTCCGCTCGGGACCGCGACAACGCGCCTGATCGGCGGGGCCCGCAGCCAGATCAGCGGCGGCGATACCGTCGTCATGCTGGCCGTGCCTCCAACCTCGACCGTTCGCGATTTTCCTGTCCGGCGTGAAGGTCGTTCTTGATGTTCGCGAGCCGAGCGGCACTGCTGAGCCGGTCAGCTTGCCGACGGCAACGGCGGCAGCGCCGGCTCCGGCAGCACCTGCCGAACCTGCCGCTGCATCAGCTCGGCAAGAAGCGCCGACGGCACCGGTTGAAACCGTTGAAGCTGCACCCGTTGCAGCGCCCGAGCCCGCTGCGCCGGTCAATGATGGCAAGCCCAGGGCCCTGACCCCGACCGGGTCTGTGGCGCAGGCGCCGGCGGCTGAGGCGGCGGCACCGGTTGTGAAAGCGGCACCGGCACTGGCACCGTCTGAGCCGATATCCGAAGAACTTTCGGCCCGTGCCCAGGCGCCGGCTGCTGAAGGGGCCGCGCCGCCGGCAAAAGTGACGGGCATTCCAGGGCAAGATCAGGTGGCGTTCCGGTTTGATTTCGACGAGCCGGTCGCGGCGGCAACCTTCCGTCGTGGCGGGGCGGTCTGGATTGTCTTCGACAAACCGATGACGGTTGATACCGCTGCGTTGAAACTGCAAGCGGGTGACGGTGCAATCGAAATCCTGCAGATACCGAATAATGACGGAACCGTGTTGAGGGTCCGCACCTCGCAACGCTTCAATCCGGCGGTCAAGCGAGACGGTCTTGCCTGGATCATTGATTTGGCCCCAAGACCGATGGCTCCGCAGGCGGCCCTTGAAGTCAACTGCGCAGCCGACCTCTCCGGTCGGTCGCCAGGGTATTCATTCCGGTGCCGGAACCGGGCCGGCCCATCGCCATTGCCGACCCGAACGTCGGTGATAACTTTGTCGTTGTGCCGGTCGTACCGCTGGGTCAGTCGATCGGCCGTAAGTATTCATTCCCGCAATTCAATATCCAGATGGCGGCACAGGGTGTGATCATCAATCCGCTGATCGATGATGCTGCGTATCCGTGCGCTGCGTCAGGGTATCGAGATCGGCGCCAGCGGTGTTCAACTGGCGATCTCCAGCGTTTCGGCGGATGCTGCGGCACATGCCCAACTGGCAGCGACGCGGCAGATGGTCGTGGCATTGCCGGAGCTGGAAAAATTCTACGTCCCCAATGATCGGCTCCGCGTTGAGCGTCGGCGTTATGAAGCTGCGGTTACCGAAGCGCCGAAATTGCAGAAAACCGCTGCCCGTCTTGATCTGGCGAAATTCTTTTTCGCCAATGCCTATGCGCCTGAAACGCTGGGCGTTGTGACGGTTGCCGTCGATGCCATTCCATTGCTGGATAATGACCCGTCGATACGCATCATGCGTGGCGGTGCCAACTTCCTGCTCGGCCGTTACGATGATGCGCTGAAGGACCTGACCCACGAAAGTCTGGCCGATAATGACGAAGGACGTCTCTGGGCGGCAGCGGCGCATGCGATGCAGGGCGACAGGATCGGTTCAGCCCGTGACCTCAGATTTACCGGCTCTATTGCGCGTGATTATCCGCGTGCCCTGAAAATGCCGCTTGGCATTCTGATCGCCGAGGTCGCTGCCGAAACCGGTGATGGCCAGGGAGCTGGACTGTTCCTTGATGCCTTGAAGCTGGAAAACCCGACTGAAGGGGAACAGGCGATGCTGAAATTCGCCGAAGGCAAGCTCAAGGAACTGGACGGTGATTTTGATGCGGCAATTACGCTTTGGGAAGATGTGCTGGCCGGTGACCATCGCCCGTCTCGTGCCCGCGCCCGTGTTGCCCGTACGGAGATGCTGCTGAAGCTCAGGCGGATCGACCACCGCGAAGCGATTGAAGAGTATGAAAAGCTTCGTTTCGCATGGCGCGGCGACAAACAGGAATTCAATAATCTCAGGCGTCTTGGTTCGCTGTATCTGGATGAGGGGTTCTACCGTGAAGGCCTGTCGACGCTGAAGGAAGCCGCGACGAATTTCCGCGACTTCCCGGAAGCGCCGGAGATCACCAAACAGATGAGCGACACCTTCAATACTCTGTTCCTCGGCAATCAGGCGGACGCGATCGATCCTGTCAAGGCGATTGCCATATATAACGAGTTCAAGGAATTGACCCCGGCAGGCGTGCGGGGCGATGAGATGATTCGCAATCTTGCCGACAAGCTGGTTGAGGTCGATCTATTGGACCGGGCCGCCGACATCCTGAAGGCGCAGGTCCAGTTCCGTCTTGAAGGGGAACAGAAAGCCCGTGTCGGGGCACGGTTGGCGCTGATCTATTCGCTGGCCGAGGAATACCAGAAAGCACTGGAAGCGCTTCAGGGTACGGAAGTGCCGGGTCTTGCAGAAGATATCACCACCCAGCGCCGCCTGTTACGCGCGCAGATACTGACCGGCCTGAAAAGAACCCAGGATGCGCTTGCGCTGCTTGAATCCGATAGCGGCGAAAGCGCAGAACTGCTGCGCACCGAGATTTACTGGAACGGTCGGAATTGGCGCGAAGCGGCAAAATCGCTCAGGCTTCTGGTCAAGATGTCGGGGGCTAAGCCTGATCAGGCACTGGACGACAAGCAGGCAACCCGGCTGATCAATTACGCCATTGCCCTGACCAATTCCGGCGGCGAACGTGCGGTCAGCCAGATCAAGACCGAATTCGGTGCGGCCATGGCCAAGTCGAAGTTTGCCGAAGCCTTCAATCTGGTCACGGCACCGTCTGCCATCGGCACACTCGGCCCGGGGCAAGTGGCCTCAAAGGTTCAGGAAGCCGAGACGTTCCTGACGGCCTACCGGGGCAAGCTCAAGGAAGGGGTGCCGTTGTCGTCAATGAACTGAGCCGAAGCTAGCCGCCGAAGCTTTGCACCAGCGAGCCGACGATGATGTACCAGCCGTCTACAAGCACAAAGAAAATGATCTTGAATGGCAACGCGATGATAATCGGTGGCAGCATCATCATGCCCATCGCCATCAGTACCGAGGCCACAACCATGTCGATGATCAGAAACGGAACGAAGATCAGAAAGCCGATTTCAAAGGCACGCCTGAGCTCGGAAATCATGAAGGCCGGGATCAATACCCGCATCGGCATTTCCGCCCGGGTCTTTTCAACGTCGGCGCCGCTGATGGAAACGAAAAGCTCAAGGTCCTGCTCGCGGACATGCCGCAACATGAAAACACGAAACGGCTGAACGGTGCGCTCAAAGGCATCAAATTCATCGATCTGTCCGGCGATCAGGGGCTCGATACCGCGGTCATAGGCTTGTTCGAAAGTCGGCATCATGATGAAGGCGGTAATGAACATCGCCAGGCTGACCATAACCTGGTTAGGGGGCGTCTGCTGGGTCCCCATGGCGGTTCTGAGGAACGACAGGACAACGACGACGCGGACGAACGACGTTACCATGATCAGGATTGAGGGTGCCAGCGACAGCACCGTGATGAGGGCAACCAGTTGCACGAGCCGGGCTGTCGCATCGCCACCGCCCTGCCCAAGATCAAGGCTGAAAGTCTGAGCCATCACCCAGTCGGAAGAGGCCATCCAGGCAATCCCTGCGACACCTGCGACCAGAACCAGGCGGGCCATCAGCGTTTTCACCCTCATTGCGGGATGTCCTTGGCAATCGTATTGGCAGCAGGCTCTGACGATGCGTCTGCTTGGGTTTGTGCCAGCGCTTTTCTGAAGTCTTTTTCGGTACGGATGCCCTGTTCGATGACAACTTCGGACGTTGGGCTGATGACCAGCAGATGCTCGACATCGTCCCGGCGGATCAGCACCAGCTTGCGTCTGGAATCCAGCGGGGAAATCTCGACAACCTGAACCCGCCGCCCTGCGCCGAATTTTGTCGTGCCGACAGGAAACCCGAATCCAAGACGTCTGGACAAGACAGCCAGCAAGCCGATCAGCGCGATCACAAAGATCAACGCCAGAACGAAGCGGAGATAGCCGTCCATACCCATCCCGATGATCCTAGTGGGTCGCTTTGGCTTGGGTTTGCAGCGCGGCGCTGAGATCCCCAAGTCGGCTGACCAGGTGCTGGATGGCTTTGGTTACCTCCTCGGCATTGTCGGGCGGCAGCAAGGCCATGCGTCGGCACAGATCGGCAATCGGCTGTTCAAGGTTGGACAGGTCGATCTGATTGCCCTGATTGACCAGATCGTGGCCACTTTCGACAAGTTTCGTCAGATCATTGATTTCATCGAGGTAGTTCTTGCTCGATCCGCCGTCTGTGGAACTGTTCATTGGGCTTTCCTCGTCATTCGTCGTTTTTAGCGGTGTGCCAGCTCTGGGCCGGATCGGCAGTGCCAGAACGCTCATCTGCGTTGGCCAGATAGACATATCTTAGTATTTCAGCGACCGCCGTAAATGCTTCGACGGGAATTTCACTGTCGATATCGATTGCCGATAACAACTCGGCGAGATCGGCATCTTCGCGGACCTTGATGCCATTGGCAAAGGCCAGGGCAAGAATCTGCTCGGCGACCGAACCGCGACCGGCGGCAATAACCTTTGGGGCGCGCCCGTTTTCCTGTTCCTGCAGGGCCACGGATACAGCGCGCTCTCTGGCTGGTGGCGGCTTCATGTTGCCCTGGGGCAGGTCGTCAGAGCGTCCCAAGCATGCCTCCCTCATCAGCACCCGCATTATACCTAACTCTGCCCGATGTGCTTTAACAAACCATAAATCGATCCTTAACCGGCCCTGCGCGGGATATCCGAAAATATCGTTAACAAAGATTCACCACTTGTTAACGAACCCGGCAGATAATGCCCATCAGGAAATCGATGGGAAATTTCCGCCGGGACGAGAGTTGAGGACGGTTAAAGGGACATCGGGTATGGATTTAGACAAATCGGCCCTGTTTGGAGCGGTCAAAAGCCGACTGGGATGGCTGACGCAGCGTCAGGAAGTCCTGTCGCAGAACATCGCCAATGCCGACACGCCGCGTTACCGGGAAACCGACCTGAAGCCCTACCAGTTCAAGGAAATCCTCCGTCAGGAGAAAATTCAGCTGAATATGGACGTCACCAGCGGTTCGCATCTGCCCGGTCGCCGCAAGCGCATCCGTGATTTTGCCGAGGCAACCGTTCGTCAGCCGTTCGAGACGGCGCCCAACGGCAATACCGTGGTGCTTGAAGAACAAATGGCCAAGGTCAACGAAACCCAGGCCAAGCACAAACTGGTGACGCAACTGTATAAAAAACATCTGTCGATGATCGTGATGGCGGTCAGATCGAAATAATTTGTTGGATAGGGGTCCGTCATGGACGACTTGCTTAAAACCTTTCAAATTTCCAGCGCCGGCATGCGGGTGCAGGGTGCCCGTCTCAGGGTGATCTCGGAAAACATCGCCAACGCGGATTCGCTGCCGCAGGATCCGAACGGCAAGCCGTACCGCCGTAAAACCATCACTTTCCGCAACGAACTGGACCGGGCTGTCGGTCTGGATACCGTGCGCGTTAATAAAGTCCGCCCGGACATGTCGGAATTCGGTAAGCGTTACGAGCCAAGCCATCCGGCAGCCGATGCCGATGGTTATGTGCTGACGCCGAACGTCAACAGACTGGTTGAAATGACCGATATGCGCGAAGCGCAGCGGTCCTATGAGGCAAATTTGAACGTTATTAAATCATCTCGGTCGATGCTGATGAGCACGATCGATATCTTGCGTTAATCCCGGGTGCGAGAACGCACCCTATAAATGAGGCGCCGGCCGAGAAGTTGCCCGGTGAACCTGGAACGGGAAAATAAAAAATGTCTTCCGCAGCTATTGGCTTTGCGAATGCCGTCCAAGCTTATTCGAACGTTGCCAACGGTCAGCCGCTGGGCGGGCGCGAGCAGCAAAAGGTTGCATCATCGGGGGATGAATTCGCCTCGTTGGTCAGAAGCGCTATCGATGAAGCCATCAAGATCGGTGAAAAGAGCGAAAAACTCTCGATCCAGGGCGTCAATGACAGGGCTGATCTCAATCAGGTCGTTACTGCAGTTGCGGAAGCCGAGGTCACGTTGCAGACTGTCGTTGCGGTTCGCGACAAGGTCATCGATGCGTACAAAGAAATCCTGCGTATGCCGATCTGACGCCGAAGCGGGCTGATCTCATAGTGTCGGCCGTCCGCATGCTTGATGTCGGATGGCAATCGGTCGGGGATCGGATATGAACGAAGTCGCGGTGATGGAGGTCGGACGAGAGGCCCTCTGGGTCATCCTCATAACCGCCGGACCGATCATGGCCGCAGGATTGTTCATTGGTCTGATCATTGCCCTGTTTCAGGCCCTTACGACCATTCAGGAAATGACCCTGACGTTCGTGCCGAAGATCATTGTGATCTTTCTGGCAATCATGGTGTTTCTGCCCTTCATGATGACAGAAGTCGTCGAATTTGCCCGTACCCTGTTCGATCGCATGATTGCGCTCGGCGTCACCTGAGCGGGGGGCGCATGCTGCAACAATTCCTTGATGCGAATATCTGGCACTTCACGGTGATTATGACCCGTGTCGGGACGATGTTGTCGCTGGTGCCTGGATTCGGTGCCGGGTACGTGCTGCCACGATATCGGCTGGGGCTGGCGATGGCCATAACCTTCCTGTTGATGCCGGTGATCGGGCCTTACATTCCAGCCAGGCCTTCCAGTGAATTGATGATCTTCCTGATTCTGGCCGGTGAAGTGATCATCGGCGCCTTTATGGCCAGTATCGGCATGATCGTCATATCGGCCATGCAGGCTGCGGGTACCTTCATTGCCTATTTCGGATCAATGGCCAACGCGATGATCCAGGACCCGGTTGCCAACCAGCAAAGCTCGGTTATTTCGGGGTTTCTCAGCACAACGGCCATCGTCGCCGTGTTTGCCGCCGATCTGCACCATGTTGTCTTGCGTGCGCTGGTAGACAGTTTTGATTTGTTGCGCCCGGGCATGCCGATCCTTTTTGGTGATATGTCGGAAACGTTGACGATCAATCTATCAAATGCTTTTGCGCTGGGACTGAAGTTGTCGTCGCCGATGCTGCTGGTGGCATTGGTATATTATCTGGCACTTGGTATTCTCGGGCGTCTGATGCCGGCATTGCAGGTGTTCTTCTTTGGCCTGCCGGTACAGGTGACGTTGCAGATATGGATGCTTATGATCTGCCTTTCTGGCATAATGATGGTGTTTCTGGATAGCTACGGTTCTGCATACGCGCCGTTCCTTAATCCGTGATATCAAGGGCTAATGGCATATAGCGCCGGAATTTGAAGGTTTCGCATGGCTGAAGAAGACGACGCCCAAAAAACCGAAGAGCCGTCAGACAAAAAACTGGAAAAGGCGCGCTCGAAAGGCCAGGTCGCTTCTTCTCAGGAAGTCAAAAGCTGGTTCGTCCTTTTGGCGGGAACCATCGGGATCGTCTTCATGGCGCCGATGATCGCTACCAAAATCCGCACAATCAGCCTGCCCTATCTTGAAAACGTACATGCCCTGCCTACCGATTTTGAATCCATGCGTGGCAACCTGGCACAGTCGATTTTTGAAGTATCGATTGCCGTTGCGCCGTTCATGCTGCTGCTGATTGTCTTTGCCTTCGCCGGTAACGTACTGCAGTTCGGCCTGTTGTACGCGCCGGAAAAAATAAAACCGGAATTATCGAAGATCTCACTGAAAACCGGTCTTGGCCGGATGTTTTCAAGCCGCTCACTGGTGGAATTTCTGAAAGGGATTTTAAAGCTGATTATTGTCGCTGCGGTGTCTCTGGGCATAACCCTGCCCTTGCTCAGCGACGTGACCTTGCTGCCGGGGTCATCGATGGGAACGATCCTTGATCGGATTGAAAACATCGCCATTCTGATTGCCGGCGGCACCATTGCCGTGATGACGGTTATTGCCGGTATCGATTACGCGTATCAGCAATACCAGTTCGCCAAATCGATGCGGATGTCGAAACAGGAAGTCAAAGACGAACACAAGCAGTCTGACGGTGATCCGCAGGTCAAGGCTCGGATCAGGGCCTTGCGCCAGCAACGGGCGCGCGAGCGGATGATGTCGAATGTGCCGAATGCCGACGTCGTCATCACCAACCCGACCCATTATGCCGTCGCGCTGGAATACAAGATTGACGATGTCAGCGCCGAAGCTGGTCGCCAAGGGGATTGATTCCTGGCCCTGCGTATTCGTGAAGTGGCTGAGGAACACGACATTCCGATTGTCGAAAACCCGCCGCTGGCCCGGGCTCTGCATGCTGCGGTCGAGCTGGACGAAGAAGTTCCGCCCGAACACTTTATCGCCGTAGCCGAAGTTATCGGTTACGTTATGCGTTTGAAGGGTAAAACGCTGCATTGAAGGCGGAAATTGACGTGACGGCTGGCGACGATATCAAAGAGCAGGATCATGCTGGATCTCCGGATGGCGGAAGAACGCCGCCCGGCCTGCTGTTTGTCGTCTTTGCCGCAGCTTCATTGGCGGCAGCCGCTTATATCTGGTTCGAGGTGCCGGCCCACCGGTCAACGGCGAGCCCGGCGCTGGCGCTGGCGGCGGGCCTGTTCTTGCTGTTCTCGGCCTGGTGCTTTGGGCGGCGCAGCGCCGAGCGGGCTGGAACCGATCTCAGGGCAACCGGGTTCGAGCTGACATCGGCGGCGATCCTGATGACCGATGATGATGGGCACGTGCGGCATATGAACCGCTCAGCCAGACAGTTGTTCAAGGACTTCAAAATCGATTTCACAAGAGGCCGTGTGCTTGATGCACTGGGCCTGTCTGCCAGTCCCGATCAGGATGCCGGCTTCGCCAGATTATCGGGCAAGGTCTTGCGCTGGCGGACCCGCCGCATGGGGGCACTCGGCGGTCGGGTCTGGCAACTCGATGACGTCACCGAGATCATCAAGGGACATGCCGAGCTGCAACGCGAAATGACGGTGCTGCAGGATGTGTTTGATCTGATGCCGCTGGGCTTCCTGTCCGCCGATGGCGACGGCCTGATAGACCGCTGCAATGTCACGCTGGCCAGTTGGTTGGGCGAGACACCGGCGGCGCTGATCGGGCGTTCCCTGGGCGAATTTATTACCGATGGGCAGGATTCCGGCGATCTTGGCGGTGTCAGCATGGGCGTTGTCACGCTGCAGCCGAACGGAGAGGGTGAACCGTTCGTCGCAACCCTGATGCAGACGGCGAAGATGACAAGGGATGGATCGCGGGCGCAGTACCACGCTCACTGCTGATCAGAGACGTCGCCCTTGATCTCGCTGCTGTCGATGCTGCGGTTGATGCGGAGGCAGACAACGCGGCCATGCCGGTGATGGACGCTGAGAGCGATTCCGACCAGACCGAGACCACGATGCTGACCGAGCGGTTGCGCTGGCTTTACCATGATGCGCCGGTCGGTATTGCCTTTGTCGATATGGATGGGGTCATCCATGGCACGAACGTCGCTTTCCGGCGCCTGATCGGGACCAAACCCGATGAAGCGGTGGCCAGACCCTTTATTGACCTGATCATCCGTGAAGATCGTGACGACGTGCAGGGCGCACTGTCCAAGGTCATCATGGGCATTGGCCATGGCGCGCATATGGAAACCCGTCTCGATCGGGCCGATGGCCGGGATCTTTCGGTCAGCCTGAGTGCGGCCCGGGTCAGCGACCAGAGCGGCGAGACCATCGGTATGGTGATGCATTTCATCGACACCACCGAGCATCGCAATCTCGAGGTGCAGTTCACGCAATCACAGAAGATGCAGGCGGTCGGCCAACTGGCCGGTGGCGTCGCGCATGATTTCAATAACCTGCTGACGGCGATGATCGGTTTTTCCGACCTCCTGTTGATGCGACACGGCCCGGACGATCCGGATTTCGCCGACATCATGCAGATCAAGCAGAATGCAAACCGCGCCACCAATCTGGTGCGGCAGTTGCTGGCGTTCTCGCGGAAACAGAAGCTCGAACCCGAGGTCATGGATATCACCGATGCGCTGGGCGATCTGTCGAGCCTGCTCGGCAGGCTGATCGGCGAGCGGGTTGATCTGAATATGAATCACGGTCGCAATCTGGGGCCTGTGCTGTTCGACAAGGGACAGTTCGACCAGGTCATCATCAATCTTTGCGTCAATGCCCGTGACGCCATGCCGGGTGGCGGCAAGATCACGATCTCGACCAAGCCCGAAAAACTGACGCAGCCAACGCCCAAGGGGCACGAAATCCTGCCGGATGGTGATTATGTGACGATCACCGTCGCCGACAACGGAACCGGCATTCCCAAGGAAAATCTGGAACGCATCTTCGAGCCGTTCTTCTCAACCAAGGAAGTCGGCGCCGGCACCGGGCTTGGCCTGTCGACAGTTTACGGTATCGTGCATCAGGCGGAAGGGTATATCTTCGTCGACAGCGCCGTCGGCAAGGGAACCGCATTCACCCTGTATCTGCCAGTACACAAGACGGAAGCCGGCGCAAAAGCCAAAGTCCGAACGCCTGTCAAACAGGAAGCCGAAGGCGATTTGACCGGGCAGGGCGTGATCTTGCTGGTCGAGGATGAAGACGCCGTCAGGCTGTTCGGTGCCCGCGCGCTCAGGAACAAGGGCTACGAAGTGCTGGAAGCATCCGACGGTGAAACCGCCCTCGACGTCATCGCCAGCGCCGACAAGAAGATTGATCTGATCATTTCCGATGTCGTCATGCCGGGCATGGACGGGCACACACTGGTCAATCTGGCGCGTCAGGAACTGGACAACGTGAAGACCATCCTGATGTCCGGCTATTCCGAAGATGTGTTCCGCAACGGCCCCGATATGGACCCGGACATCGCCTTCCTCGGCAAGCCTTTCACACTCCGTGGCCTCGCCGCCAAGGTCAAGGAAGTGCTTGAGGGTTAGGCATTCCCGGCCATCCGTCACACCGACGGACCGCCAATCCGAACCTAATCTGTATCCCGTAAAATGCCGGTGCACAGGCTCTACGCACCCTTGGTGCTGACGCGCGCTGGGGGTGCCGGTAATTTAAATTGTGATACTGGACGAAAAATATCCCTAAGCATTGCATAGGCCTGTGTGAAGGGCCGATGGCGAGTCTCGTTTCGAAGGGCGAATCGGCGAATCAATTTATAACGAAACCGTTATGATATTGCCGGATATTATGAGAACAAATCTGGAATATGTTATAATTTATATAATAATTTCAGTAGTTTAAAAAATTACTGGACAATGAGAACAAAATACGTACAAATGACTGCATTGTTTCACCCCAGTGTGTGTGCCAGAACGGAGATCGAAAATGAGTAGCGCAGCTTTACGTGTAGTGGACAAGGATAGCGACGTGGACAAAAACAAGGCGCTCGACGCCGCTGTCAGCCAGATCGAACGGGCCTTCGGCAAGGGTTCGATCATGCGTCTTGGACAGCGCGAAGTCATGCAGGTCGCCAGCATCTCGACCGGCTCCATCGGTCTCGATATCGCACTCGGCATCGGTGGCGTGCCGAAGGGCCGGATCATCGAAGTGTATGGCCCGGAAAGCTCCGGCAAGACCACGCTGGCCCTGCATGTCATTGCCGAAGCCCAGAAAACCGGCGGCACCTGTGCTTTTGTCGACGCCGAACACGCGCTTGATCCAAGCTATGCGAAAAAGCTCGGCGTCAATGTCGAGGAACTGCTGATCTCACAGCCTGACGCGGGTGAACAGGCACTGGAAATCGCCGATACACTGGTCCGTTCCGGTGCCATCGACGTGCTGGTGGTCGATAGTGTCGCAGCCCTGGTGCCCCGCGCCGAGCTGGAAGGCGAGATGGGCGATACCCATGTCGGTCTGCAGGCGCGTCTGATGAGCCAGGCGCTGCGCGAAACTGACCGCCTCGGTGTCGACGCTCCGAACACGCATGGTCATCTTCATCAACCAGATCACGCATGAAAATCGGCGTCATGTTCGGTAGCCCGGAAACCACGTCCGGCGGTAACGCCCTCAAGTTCTATGCCTCGGTCCGTCTCGATATCCGCCGCATCGGTGCCATCAAGAACGGCGACGAGGTGGTCGGCAACCAGACCCGCGTCAAGGTGGTCAAGAACAAGGTCGCGCCGCCGTTCCGGCAGGTCGAGTTCGACATCATGTACGGTGAAGGCATTTCCAAGATGGGCGAACTGCTCGATCTCGGTGTCACCGCCGGCATCGTCGAGAAATCCGGCGCCTGGTTCTCGTTCGAAAGCCAGCGTATCGGCCAGGGTCGCGAGAACTCGAAAACCTTCCTGCGCGAGAACCCGGAATTTGCCGAGCGCATTGAAATGCTGATCCGTCAGAACGCCGGCCTGATCGCCGAAGATATGATCACCGGTCCGGATACCCCCGACGAAGCGGCTGCCGCAGAAGGCGGGGAAGAAGCCGCCGTAGACTGAGTTCTTCTTTCCGTCATCCCGGACGTTAGGGCCGCCCGAAACCGGCAGGTTTCGTTGGCGGTCTTTTCGATCCGGGACCCATAATGGGCGTCTTTAGCGTGCTGCATGGGTCCAGCTCGCATTGCCGTCGACCGGGACGACGCATGTGCGGAATGGCCAGTCACCTGCGCCTCGACAGACCCTCTCCAAGCCGCTAGACCTGCGTTGCTCGGCGAAATCACCATCTCTCGGGAGGTGGTCATCAGTTGCGGAGCGACGCAAGAGCATGCAGACAGTCAACGATATCCGTAAGGCGTTTCTGGATTATTTCTCTGCCAACGGCCACGAGATCGTGCCGTCGTCGCCGCTTGTGCCCCGTAATGACCCGACCTTGATGTTTACCAACGCCGGCATGGTGCAGTTCAAGAACGTTTTCACCGGCAACGAAACAGCGACCCTACAACCGCGGCCGTGACGTCGCAGAAGTGTGTCCGCGCCGGCGGCAAGCACAACGATCTGGAAAATGTCGGTCATACCGCGCGCCATCATACGTTCTTCGAAATGCTCGGCAATTTTTCGTTCGGCGACTACTTCAAGGAACAGGCGATCGAGCTGGCCTGGAATCTGGTAACCCGTGAGTTCGGCCTGAATGAGGACAAGCTTCTGGTTACGGTCCATTCGTCGGATGAGGACGCGGCCGGTCTCTGGAAGAAAATTGCCGGTATCTCCGATAACAAGGTGATCCGTATCCCGACGTCTGACAATTTCTGGGCGATGGGCGACACCGGTCCTTGCGGTCCGTGTTCGGAGATTTTCTACGATCACGGTGATCACATTCCGGGTGGCCCGCCGGGCTCGCCCGATGAAGACGGCGACCGGTTTATCGAAATCTGGAACCTGGTGTTCATGCAGTTCGAGCAGTTGACGCTGGAAGAACGGGTCGAACTGCCGAAGCCTTCAATCGATACCGGTATGGGCCTTGAGCGTATCGCCGCCGTCATGCAGGGCACCCACGACAACTACGAAATCGACATGTTCAAGGCATTGATCCGTGCTTCTGCGGAAACATCAAAAACCGATGCTGCCAGCGTATCGCACCGGGTCATCGCCGATCATCTGCGCGCGTCTACGTTCCTGATCACCGATGGTGTCCTGCCGTCGAACGAGGGCAGGGGATACGTGCTGCGCCGGATCATGCGCCGTGCCATGCGTCACGCGCACATGCTGGGCTGCACCGATCCGCTGATGTACAAGCTGGTGCCCGCACTGATCCGCGAGATGGGTGATGCCTATCCGGATCTCAAGCGTTCCGAGCCATTGGTGAGTGAAACCCTGAAGCTCGAAGAAACCCGTTTCAAGCAGTTGCTGGAGCGGGGTCTCAAGCTGCTGGATGAAGCGACCGGTGACATGGATGCCGGTGCAACCCTCGACGGCGAAACCGCATTCAAGCTTTACGATACCTATGGCTTCCCGCTCGACCTGACGCAAGATGCGCTCAAGGTGAGGGGGATCAGCGTCGACGAAGCCGGTTTCGGCACCGCCATGAAGCGGCAGCGTGACGAGGCCCGAAAGGCCTGGGCCGGGTCCGGCGACGCGGGGACGGATGCGGTCTGGTTCGGGGTGCGCGACAGTGTCGGAGCCACGGATTTTCTGGGTTACGATACGGAAAGCGCCGAAGGCCGCATTGCCGCGCTGGTTGTCGATGGCAAGTCGGTCACCCGTGCTGCGCCGGGCACGCAGGTTTCCATCGTCCTCAACCAGTCGCCGTTCTATGGCGAAAGTGGCGGCCAGATGGGGGATAGCGGCATCATCAAGACAGGGTGAGGCCAGCGTTACTGTTTCCGATACACAAAAACGCGTTGATGATTTGCACGTGCATATCGGTCTCGTTGAAAGCGGCACCCTTAGCGTCGGTGACGAAGCCCGGCTGATGGTCAACCATGAGCGCCGCTCACGGCTCCGCGCCAATCACTCGGCTACGCACCTGCTGCATGAAGCCCTGCGCCGCCATCTTGGTGACCATGTGACACAGAAGGGCTCTCTGGTCGCACCCGACCGGTTGCGCTTTGATGTCTCCCATCCGAAACCCGTCAACGACGACGAACTGAGCGGCGTCGAAGCCGACGTCAATGCGCAGATTGCCGCCAATGCTGCGGTCACGACGCGCCTGATGGATCCGGAATCGGCGGTTGAAGCCGGGGCCATGGCGCTGTTCGGTGAAAAGTATGGTGATGAAGTGCGGGTCGTTTCCATGGGGACCGACGCCGATGACGGTTTCTTCTCGACCGAACTCTGCGGTGGTACGCACGTCAAGCGGACCGGTGATATCGGTGTCTTCAAGATTTTGTCGGAAACGGCTGTCGGTTCCGGTGTGCGCCGGATCGAGGCGCTGACCGGTGCCGGGGCGCGTGCCTATTTTGCTGAAACCGAAAGACATTGCAGGAAGTCGCGCGTGAACTGAAGTCCCAGCCCGCCGATGTGCCGGCCCGGGTCAAGGCTTTGGTCGAAGACCGCCGCAAGCTGGAACGCGAACTGGCCGATGCCCGCAGGAAGCTGGCGATGGGCGGCGGTGCTGCCCAGAACAATGACGGGGCTGGTGTCGAAACCGTTGCCGGTATTCAATTCTCCGGCCGCATCCTTGATGATGTGCCGGCCAAGGAACTGAAGGGTCTGGTTGATGATATCAAGAAGCAACTGGGCTCGGGCATCGTTGCGGTGATTTCAAAGGCCGATGACAAGGTTTCGCTGGTCGTCGGCGTCACGGATGATCTGAAAGCAAGCCACAGCGCCGTTGATCTGGTGCAGGCCGGATCATTGGCGGTCGGCGGCAAGGGCGGTGGTGGCCGTCCTGACATGGCGCAGGCGGGTGGCCCGGATGTGACCAAAGTTGGCGACGCACTGACAGCGATCAAGGCGGCGATCCAGTAACAATATTGTATCACTAAACGTCATCCCGGACGCGGGTTTTTCAGCAACTGCGATTTGCGCCAGGAAAGCCAGCGATCCGGGACCCATCCCACACAATATCCCTTGTATTTAAATGGGTCCCGAATACCTCGGCGGTGCCTCGGTTCCGGGATGACGCTTTAAATTTATTCGGAAAAATACCGGCCGGGCGTCTTGCCGAGCGCTTTGCGAAACATGGCGATGAACGCGCTTTGTGAGGCATAGCCGAGATCAAAGGCCACTTCGGTGACGCTGGCACCCTGTGCCAGTCTGGTCAGCGCCGCCAGCAGTTTCACCTGCTGGCGCCATTGCCCGAAAGTCATACCGGTTTCGCGGGTAAAAATACGGGCCAGTGTGCGTTCGCTCGCGGCCAACTCCCGCGACCAGTCCTGCAGCGTCCGTATATCAGCGGGGTCATCAAGCAGCGCTTCGACAATGCGCCGGGTGCGGCGGTCGTTCGCCATCGGCAGATACAGTGGGGCCACCGGCAACCCTTCGATGCGATCCAGCAGTACCGCGATCAGACGGGCTTCGGCACTGCCCGCAGGCGGGTCGTCGGGAAGCTGCATAGTCTCGATAATCAACTCGCGCAGTAATGGCGATACGGTGACGACACAGCAGCTATCCGGCAGCGCGCTCAACGCGTCACGCCGGATATACAGCGAACGCAGCGACAGGGGTGTGCCCTGCGCCTGAACATGGTGTGAGATGCCGGGCGGTATCCAGACGGCGCGCTGCGACGGGACAACCCAGACCCCGTTTGCCGTGGTCACCCGCATCACGCCCTTTACCGCATACAGTAATTGGGCGCGCTCGTGTGTATGCCAGTCGATGATGTGATCGGCGGGGCATTCGCGGGCGCGGGCGAGGACGATGCCGGGTCCCTGATCGACGTCCGAGACCGACGGCAAAATCCTTGATGCCAGCGGAGGGCGGGCTGTCATTATCTCGCTATTTATTGGCATAATAGCCCATATTAGCCGTATTTAACGGCTGGTAAAGTGCCTGTGTTTCATGAAAATAACGCATCATCTCCGGGGACGACCGATCATGACCATGTTGCAGGGCTTTTTTAAGGACGGCTGGAAAAGCCGGGAAATGTTTCTTGTCCTGACGGCGATTGCCATGCCGATTTCTTTTTCCACGTGGCAGGCACTGTTCAACAACTTCGCCCACGACACGGCGTCGCTGCAGGGCGACGGAATCGGTTTCATCCAGTCGTTCCGTGAAGTGCCGGGGTTCCTCAGCTTTACTGTTATCTTGCTGCTGGTGTGGTTTCGCGAGCAGTCGTTTACGCTGTGGTCGCTGGTGCTGCTCGGCGTCGGCACCATGATCACCGGTTTCTATCCGTCGTTCTGGGGATTGATGATCACAACCTTCGTGATGTCTGTCGGCTTTCATTACTTCGAAAGCCTGCACCAGTCACTGGCCCTGCAATGGACCGACAAGAAAACCGCGCCCGAAGTGTTCGGCAAGATCGTCAGTGCCCGTTCGATCGCTGCACTGGTGTCCTTCGCGCTGATCTATCTGATGCTCGATACCTTCCATGTTGATCTGAAATGGGTCTACATGATTGGCGGCGGGGTCACTGTATTGATCGCCATATATTGTCTGGCAGCGTTTCCAAGCTATAAGGCAACGGTCGAGCAATCCAAGCAGATCGTGATCCGCAAACGCTACTGGCTTTGGTACGCGTTGGTTTTCATGTCCGGCGCCAGACGGCAGATTTTCGTCGTCTTCGCAGGCCTGCTGATGGTGCAGAAGTTCGGTTTCACTGCCGGCCAGATGAGCCTGATGTTTCTGGCCAACATGATCGCAACAATCTATCTGGCGCCGAAGATCGGCCGCATGATTTCCCGGATTGGCGAACGACGCGTGCTGTTGATCGAATACACCGGCCTGGTCGTGGTCTTCACGGGCTATGCGTTCGCATCCGAAGCCTGGGTCGGGGTCGTGTTGTATATCGTCGATCACGTGTTCTTTGCCATGGCGATAGCCATCAAGACGTATTTCCAGAAGATCGCCGATCCGGCCGACATCGCGTCATCCAGTGGTGTCAGCTTCACCATCTCGCATATCGTCGCGATAGTTATTCCGGCGGCGTTCGGGTTCCTCTGGCTTACTGCGCCTGCGTATGTTTTCCTAGCGGGAACGGCGATGGCTGCGGTCTCGCTCGTGCTGGCGATGCTGATCCCCAGGGATCCGGAGCCTGGTAACGAGTCACTGATCTTCCGCATTCTCGCCAAACCGCAACCGGCCGAATGACGCCACCGGCAAAATGGAAGACAGATGAGCAAACGATTTGACGGCACCAAAAACTATGTCGCTACCGACGATCTGAAAATTGCAGTCAATGCGGCGGTCGGGCTGGGACGGCCCTTGCTGGTCAAGGGTGAGCCCGGCACCGGCAAGACGGTGCTGGCCGAGGAGATCGCTCTGGGGCTGGGCGCACCGCTGATCCCCTGGCATATCAAGTCGACGACCAAGGCGCAGCAAGGGCTTTATGAATATGACGCCGTCGCCAGATTGCGCGACAGCCAGCTCGGCGATGCCCGGGTTCACGACATTGCCAACTACATCGTCAAGGGCAAGATGTGGGAAGCCTTCGAGAGTGCCGAGCGCCCGGTGCTGTTGATCGATGAAATCGACAAGGCGGATATTGAATTTCCGAACGACCTGCTGCTCGAACTCGACCGCATGGAATTCCACGTCTACGAAACCAAGAAGACGATCCGCGCCACCAACCGGCCGATTGTCGTGATCACGTCGAACAACGAAAAGGATCTGCCGGACGCATTTCTGCGCCGCTGCTTTTTCCACTACATCAAGTTCCCGGACCAGGACACCATGCGGGCCATCATCGACGTGCATTTCCCGGACGTGCAAAAACGTCTGGTCAAGGAAGCGATGGAAGTGTTCTACGAACTGCGCGATGTGCCGGGCCTGAAAAAACGCCCGTCAACGTCGGAGTTGCTGGATTGGATCAAGCTGCTGATGATCGAGGATATTCCGCCGGAAGCCCTGCGTTCCAAGGATCAGAAAGACCTGATCCCGCCGCTTTACGGCGCACTTTTGAAGAACGAGCAGGACGTGCATATGCTCGAACGCTTGGCATTTCTCAACCGCCGCGAAGGGCGGTAGTCACAGGCTACGCCCCCTCAACCTCCCCAGCGCTGACGCACGCGGGCCCCTCCCTTGGGATAGGGCCAGGGTGAGGGCCCTTAAGACGTATTGCGATTGTCTGATCGCGACCACGTGATCCGTGACCTTCTTGTAAAGTCGTGATCTGATAGGGTGCATGGAAAAATATCTCGATCCCGCTGAGTTGCAGCGTCTGGGCCTCGAGGCCTGGGGCTGGCTGCTTGATCATGTCTTAACCTGGCCCGTAGCGGTGCAGGCGGTGATCGTACTGGCCGCAATCCTGCTGGCCCGCATCCTGGCACCGCGTCTGGCCGGCTATATCGAGCGGTTAGCGGCGCACCCGCGTGTGCCGCACTGGCTGGCGCCACAAATCCGCGCTCAGGCTTCGCTCTGCTTCGCCTTCGTCTGGCTGGTGGTGCAGTGGTTCGCCGTCATCGCGGCGACCGGTGCCGAATGGCCGCACCGGCTGATGGAAAGCGTGGTGTCGCTGCTGACGGCCTGGGTGGTGATCCGTTTTGCGTCCGGTTTCGTCCGTGACCCGGGCTGGGCGAGAACGCTGGCCATCATCGCCTGGTCGGTGGCGGCGCTCAATCTCGTTGGTCTGTTGACACCGACCATCAGCACCCTGGAAAGCATGGGCTTTTCATTAGGCGACGTCCGGCTTTCGGTGCTGGGGATCATCAAGGCCGGTCTGGTGCTGATGGCGCTGTTGTGGCTGGCCGGTGCGTTGTCCAGGGTCGCCGAACACCGTCTCGACAACTCAAAAAGCCTGTCGCCGTCAGCAAGGGTTCTGCTCGGTAAATTCATCAAGGTCATGCTGATCGTGATCGCCGTGCTGGCGGCATTGGAAAGCATCGGTATCGATCTGACGGCGCTGGCGGTATTCGGTGGTGCCGTCGGCCTCGGGATCGGCTTCGGCCTGCAGAAGGTGATTTCGAACCTGATCAGCGGCGTGATCCTGCTGATGGATAAATCCGTGAAACCAGGCGATGTGATTGCCATCGATGATACCTTCGGCTGGATCAATCGCCTGAGCGCCAGATATGTCTCTCTGATCACCCGTGACGGCATCGAACATCTGATCCCGAACGAGGACCTTATCTCGCAGCGGGTCGAGAACTGGTCCTATTCCGATAGCCTGATCCGTCTCAAGCTGCCGATTGGCGTGTCTTATGATTCCGATGTGCCGTTGGCCATGAAGTTGGCCGTCGAGGCGGCCCAAGATGTCGAGCGCGTTCTGAAAAGCCCGGCTCCGGTCTGCCGGTTGATGAATTTCGGTTCGGACGCGGTCGACCTGGAATTGCGCATCTGATCAACGATCCGCAAAGGGGGTTGCCAACGTGCAGTCCGATGTTCTGCTGAATGTGTGGAACCTGTATCACGAACAAGGCGTCGAGTTTCCGTTCGCGCAGCGTGATCTGCATATCAAATCGTCTGTACCGCTGCGTGTCAGTCTGGTTGATAAAGAAAAGCCTGACCGGGAGGACTGATGTTTATCGATTTCTTTCTCAAGTTGCGTGATGGTGGCGTGCCGTGCTCGCTCAGGGAATACCTGACCCTGATCGAAGCCGTTGATGGCGGGTATGCCGAGTTCGACATCGAAGGCTTTTACTATCTGAGCCGCGCGGCGATGGTCAAGGACGAGCGGCATCTGGACAAGTTCGACCGCGTTTTCGGACATGTCTTCAAGGGGCTGGAGGCACCGGCAGAAGCAGATGGTCCGGCGCATCAGATTCCTGAAGAATGGCTGCGCAAACTGTCCGAAAAAATCCTGACCGAAGAGGAAAAGAAGCAGATCGAGGCGATGGGCGGCTGGGACAAGCTGATGGAGACCCTGAAGAAACGCCTGGAAGAACAGAAAAAGCGCCATCAGGGCGGCTCAAAATGGATCGGCACCGGCGGCACATCGCCGTTCGGTGCCTTCGGTTATAACCCGGAAGGGGTGCGCATCGGTCAGGACGGCAACCGCAATTTTTCGGCGGTCAAGGTCTGGGACAAACGCGAGTTCAAGAACCTCGACGATACCCTTGAACTCGGTACCCGCAACATCAAGGTGGCGCTGCGCCGGTTACGCCGGTTCGCTCGCGAAGGGGCGCCCAGCGAGCTTGATCTCGACGGCACCATCAGCGGCACGGCGCGCAAAGGGTATCTTGATTTGCAACTCAGGCCGGAACGGCACAACGCGGTCAAGGTCCTGATCTTTTTTGACGTCGGCGGCTCCATGAGCCCGCACGTCAAAACCATGGAAGAGTTGTTCTCGGCGGTTCGCGGCGAGTTCAAGCATCTGGAATATTTCTATTTTCACAATTTCATGTATGAGCGGGTGTGGCGCGACAACCGCCGCCGTCATTCAAACACTATGCCGACGTGGGATGTGCTGCGCACTTTCCCGCACGACTACAAGGTGATCATTGTCGGGGATGCGTCGATGAGCCCGTACGAGATCGTCGTTCCGGGCGGCAGTGTCGAACACTGGAACGAGGAAGCCGGGGCAGTCTGGCTGCAGCGGCTGCTGCAGGTCTATCCGAAAACGGTCTGGCTCAACCCGGTCAAGCGCGACTGGTGGGAACACACGCAATCGGTCGGCATGGTGCGCGACCTGATGGAAGACCGCATGTTCCCGCTGACGCTTTCCGGTCTCGAGGAGGCGATGCGCGAGTTATCGCGCTAGTTTTTTATCGTCATCCCGGCCGAAGTCCCGGACCTGATCCGGGGCGAAGAGCCGGGACCCATTTCAGGCACTGGTATAATCGTCGCGATGGGTCCCGGAGCACTGATTTTTCTGGCCGAACTGTGGTTCGGAGAAAAATCGTGTCCGGGATGACGGATAATGATACCAGCAGGAATATCGCGTTATTTCTTGACGTCGGCGGCGACCCTGAGCGTAACGATCTTGTCGGGGTCTGAAACCAGGCCGTTGTCGCTTTCCGAGCCCTTTTTGATGGCATCGACGTTTTCCATGCCGTCAACAACCTCACCCCAGATGGTGTATTGGCCATCAAGCCACTTGCTCGGTGCGAAGGTGATGAAGAACTGGCTGTCTGCGCTGTTCGGGTTTTGCGAGCGGGCCATGCCGACGGTCCCCCGATAGAAGCTTTCAAGATCGGTGAACTCGGCCGCGATGTTCTGGCCGGAGCCGCCCGTACCGTCGCCGCGCGGATCGCCTGTCTGCGCCATGAAGCCCGGGATCACCCGGTGGAACTTCAGGCCGTCATAGAATTTCTCGCGCACCAGTTCCTTGATCCGCTTGACGTGCTTTGGCGCGATATCAGGCCGCATTTCAATGACCACCCGACCGGATTTCAATTCCAGATACAGAGTGTTTTCAGGATCGGCGGCGGAGGATTGCTGGGTCATGGCGATGATTGCGAAGAGCGCGAGGGTGGCAATGCCTAACAGGCGGCGCATTTCAAACTCCTGATGATCTACAAATCTGCATCAAGCCCGATGAACGGTGGGCGGACTGTTTTCTGCCTGACCAGACCCATGACGTCAAGGGGGCGGCGGATATTTCAGGTTTTCAGGGTATCGGCGCTGAAGTTTTTCAGAATCTCGCGGGCAGCATCGGCAGGGGTTTTGGCGCCTTTACGGACTTCGGCTTCCATTTTTTCGCCAACGCCACCTTTTTGCGGGCTGCATCAATCAGGGTCTGGGTCACTTCATCCCACATCCAGCTTGCGGCTTGCTCGGCGCGGTTGCTGTCGATCCGTCCGGCACCCTGCATCGCATCCCTGAATTCGACCATCTTGTCCCAGACCTCGGATATACCGGCCCCGGTATGGGCCGAGCAGCGCAGCACCTGCGGCCGCCATACCTCATTCCCGGTATTCAGCATGTGTATTGCTGACTTGTAGTCCTGATAGGCGCGGCTGGCAGCCTGCGTCAGGTCGCCATCGTTTTTTGTGACAACCAGAAGATCGGCCATTTCGACGATGCCCTTCTTGATCCCCTGCAGATCATCGCCGCCACCGGGGGCGACCAGCAAGACGAACATATCGACCAGATCGGCTACGGCGTATTCGGACTGGCCAACGCCGACGGTTTCCACCAGAACCACGTCGAACCCACCGGCTTCGACGGCAAGGATGGTTTCGCGTGTGCGTCTGGCAACGCCGCCGAGAGAGCCTGCGGAAGGGGTTGGGCGAACAAAGGCGTCCGCATGGCGCGCCAGATTTTCCATGCGGGTCTTGTCGCCCAGGATCGAGCCGCCGTGTTTCGGGCTCGACGGATCGACGGCCAGAACGGCAACCCGATGCCCCTCCGCGATCAGATGCAGACCGAAGGTTTCGATGAATGATGATTTGCCGACACCGGGTACGCCTGAAATGCCAACGCGCAGCGACTTTCCGGTCTCTGGCAAGAGCGCGGCTATCGCTTCGGCGGCCTGCTTGCGGTGATCGCTACGGGTCGATTCAATCCGTGTGATCAGCCGGGCAAGCGCACGTCTGCTGCCGGATTTGACGCCGGTTATCAGATCTTCGGTGTCACTCACGGCTTCTTTCGCTTTTTGGTCGATTTGCCGGTCTTGGCAGCGGCGCGCTCATCAAACGACGAGCCGAACGTGTGCATGGCCATGACGATCAATTTTTCACGCTGGTCATCGGGCAAGTCATCCAGCAGCTTTGATTTCTCGTCATGGATCGACAGCGCCTGCTCGATCAGGGCCTGACGCCCGGGCGGCAGATTCTTTTTACGATCCAGTTCGGCGGCAGCGCTCTCGATTGCTTTTCTGACAAGGGTTTCCGGCAGCACTTCAAGATCATCATCGGCGGGTTTTGCCGGCGCCGGCGGCGGCTTGGCCGGCCCACCGCGTTTGGCGGCTTCGATGGCATCAAGCTTGTTGCGGGCATTCTTGTCGATAAAGATGGAGAGCAGCGCGCGCTTCATAAAATTGCCGGCCATGGCGTTAATGCCTCGATCTCAGTATAAGGGCGCATGTAAAACAAACTTGCACCGACGAATCATATCCGTAACGGTAAGACTGTGAATTTTCCTTGTAAACGCTGATCTCCGCTGGCCAAAACCTGAGGCCGCATCCTAGAGTGAGAACCATGAGAAGAAACAGAGACGCAAAAATCGTCGCCACGCTTGGTCCCGCCAGCAGCTCGGAACAGCAGATTACCGAGTTGTTCGAGGCCGGTGTCGATGTGTTCCGCATGAATTTTTCCCATGGTGCCCATGAAGCGACACCGTGAGCGCTACAATATTGAACGCAGTCTGGAGCAGAAATTCGGCCGTTCCGTCGGTATTCTGCTCGATTTGCAGGCCCCAAGCTCCGCGTTGGCGATTTTGAGGGTGGCAGCGTCCACTCTCGATGTCGGCCGGCGGTTCCGCCTTGAAGCCAAGCATTGCATGGGCACCAAAGAGCGCGCTCTGCTTGCCGCATCCGGAAGTGTTCGATGCGCTTGAGCTCGAACCGATCTTTTGCTCGATGACGGACGGCTGCGCCGGAAGGTTCTCGATCATGGCCACGACTGGGCCGATACCGAAGTGCTGACCGGCGGCGATCTGTCGAACCACAAGGGCCTGAACGTCCCCAGTGTCATTCTTGATGTCAGCCCGCTGACTGAAAAAGACATCGTCGATATGCGCTTCGGTCTCGAACTCGGGGTTGATTTCATCGGCCTCGGCTTCGTGCAGCGTCCGGAAGACATTGCCGAGGCAAAGAAACTGATCGCCGGTCGGGCGCATCGTCATCAGCAAACTGGAAAGCCACAGGCGCTGACCAGACTGGATGAAATCATCGAACTTTCCGATGCCATCATGGTGGCCAGAGGCGATCTTGGTGTCGAAGTGCCGCCGGAAGATGTGCCGGGCATTCAGAAACGTATCCTCAGGGCCTGCCGCCGTGACGGCAAGCCGGTGATCGTGGCGACGCAGATGCTGGACAGCATGATCCACGCGCCGACGCCGACCCGAGCCGAAGCTTCTGACGTGGCGACAGCCATTTATGACGGAGCCGATGCGGTGATGCTGTCGGCGGAAACGGCGGTCGGTGAATTTGCCAAGGAAAGCGTGGCGATGATGGAACGCATCATCATCCGCGTTGAAAAGGATCCGCTCTATCGGGAAATGCGCGAAGCCGAGCGCCGGGCACCGGAAGCAACGGCTGCCGACGCCATCACGGCTGCCGCCCGTCAGGTTGCCGATACCATTTCAGCGGCTGCTGTCGTTACCTTCAGCACTACAGGCTCGACCACCATGCGTGCCGCCCGCGAGCGGCCGGTGGTGCCGATTCTGGGTCTGACGCCACGCCTTGATACGGCCAGACGCAGTTCGCTGATCTGGGGTGTGCATTCCGTGCAAACGCAGGATTGTCACACATTCCGCGAAATGGTGACGAAAGCGCTCCATGCGGCCAAGACCGAAGGTTTTGCAGAGCCCGGTGATCCGATTGTGATTACCGCCGGCGTGCCGTTCGGAACCCCCGGTGCGACCAACATTCTCCGTATCGCCTGGGTTGAATAGGTTCTTTCGTGAGCAATTCCACCGAAGCTGCTGGCGGCGTAATCCCGCCGCTGCCTGATCGTGCGGGTCCGCATAAAGCCGGGTTGGTCGGTGGCCTGTGCGCACTGGGCGCCTTCGGCAGTTGGGGCTTTTTGCCTGTTTATTTCAAATACATGCAGGATATCCCGCCCGTCGAGATCCTGGCGCACCGTATCGTCTGGTCCGTTTTTCTGGTCGGCATCGCGCTTAAATTGATCGGTCGTTTTGGCGAGGTTGCCGTCATTCTCGCCAACAAGAAGCTGCTCGGCTGGCTGTGCGTGTCGTCAGTGCTGCTGTCATGCAACTGGATGCTGTACATCTGGGCCGTCACCAACGGGCATATGCTGCAGGGCAGTCTCGGCTATTACATCAATCCATTGGTCAACGTGGTGCTCGGGGTTTTGCTGCTGAGCGAACGGCTGAGCCGTCTGCAATGGGTATCGGTCGGACTGTCGGTGGTTGCCGTCTCGGTGCTGGCTATCGGTCTTGGGGAGTTCCCCTGGATCGCCCTGTCTTTGGCCCTGTTGTTCGGTTTCTATGGCTATGTCCGCAAGACCAAACCGGTTGGCGCGATATCGGGTTTGTTCGTTGAAACCCTGGTCGTCTTCATACCGGCAATCGTCTATTTACTCTATCTCGGCTGGAGCGGGCAGGGGGCCATGGGAACGATCTCGCTCGGCTATGATTTCCTGCTGGTGTTTGCCGGTGTCGTCACGGCCGTGCCGTTGATCCTGTTCGCTGCTGCCGCCAGTCGACTCAGATATGCCACCGTCGGCTTTTACCAGTATCTGGCGCCGACCCTGCAATTTCTTCTCGCCGTCCTCGTCTATGGCGAGGCTTTCACGGATATTCACAAGATCACCTTTGCGCTGATCTGGACGGCGCTGGCCATCTATTCTGTCGATACCTTTATGGGTCGAAAAAGGAGTCTGTCATGATCGCTGATCTGGCAAGGATCATGCTTGATGTTGTCACGCCGGTCGCGGTGTGTGCGGCCATCGGTTTCTTTTGGGCGAGATTGAAGCAGCCCTTCGACAGCAAGATGGTGACCCAGCTTGTGTCCAATGTCGGCGTGCCAACGCTGGTCTTCTCGACGCTGGTCACGGTCGATCTCGATGACGGTATATTCCTTGATATGGCCGCTGCGGCACTGCTGACCAGTGTGTTCTTTTTTGCTGTCGGATTCGCGATCCTCAAGGCGACCGGTCTGCCGCAACGGACGTATCTGAACCCGATCGCCTTCGCCAACACCGGCAACATGGGATTGCCCTTGTGTCTGTTAGCGTTTGGTGATCAGGGCTTGGCGCTCGGCATTGCCTATTTCGTCATCAACGTGATCTTGCTCCTGACCATCGGCATTGCCGTTGCTTCCAACGAGTACCGGTTGGCCGACGTACTGAAACGGCCATTCCTTTATGCCGTGCTGGCCTCCACTTTCTTCATGGTCAGTGATGCAGAAGTGCCGAAGGCTGTCCTGTCGACAACCAAGCTGCTGGGTAATTTTTCGATCCCTCTGATGCTGATCACGCTCGGCTATTCACTGGCGACCCTGCAGATCGTCAACGTCAAGCGCGCCTTTTTCATCTCCGTCTGCCGGCTCGGCATCGGCATTCCGGTCGGCTTCGCAACGGCCATACTGTTCGGTTTCGAGGGTGCGGCATATGGCACGCTGGTGCTGATGTGTTCAATGCCGGTGGCGGTGATCACATTTCTGCTGGCTGAAAACTACGGTGCCGACGGTCGCGCCGTTGCCGGTTCGGTGATCATCTCGACGATGATGTCGTTCGCGACATTGCCGGTCCTTTTGTGGGCCTTGATCAACTGAATTATTCAGCCGCCTGAGGCGCTCTGGACGGATCGCGGAAGGTCGCAACCAGGTCGGCTTCACACGCCTTGGCGGCTTTGACGTTGGCTTCCTGACGTGACCAAAGCCGCGCATCCGCATCGGCAGGGCGGCCAGTTGTACCGCTGCGGCATGGTTTCGGTGTTCAGCTTGTCGGCGATTTCGGCAAGTTGCGCCTCATAATCGGCAATCAACCGGCGTTCCATTTTCCGTTCATCCGAATAGCCGAACAGATCAAGCGGTGTGCCGCGCAGACCCTTGAGCCCAGCCATCATGCGGAATGCCGACAGCATCCAGGCACCATAGGCTTTCTTTTTCAGATGACCGCTGGTCGGATCGCGCTCGGCGATCAGCGGCGGTGCCAGATGGAACTTGATGCGACCGCCGTCTGCAAAAGTTTCCCGGACGGCCTGCTCAAAGCGGCCATCGGTATAGAGCCGGGCCACTTCGTATTCGTCCTTGTAGGCCATCAGCTTGAAAAGACTCCGGGCGACGGCTTCGCTGAGTTGGGTGTTGCCGGGCATCACGGAAGCTTCGGCGTTGCGGATTTTATCAACCCATACCCGGTAGCGATCTGCATAGGCAGCGTTCTGATAGGCGGTCAGATCATCAATGCGGCGTTTGATAAAGCCGTCCAGTTCGAACGGCTGCGGCTTGCTGTCATTGCGGCCGATAATTTTTTCGACAGCACCCAGATCATGGGCAGCGCGACGGCCCCACAGGAACGCCTGTTTGTTGAAAGCAACGGCGACACCGTTCAATTCGATGGCGCGTTCGATGGCTTCGGCGGATACCGGCAGCAGGCCTGACTGATAAGCATAGCCGACGACCATCATGTTGGCGGCGATGGTATCGCCAAGCAGCCGCTTGGCCAGGTCGGTTGCTTCGATAAAGGCCACGCGATCGCTGCCTGCTTCGTCGGTCAGGGATTTCTTGAACCCGGCTTCCGGGAACAGCATGTCGGGGCTGCGGGTGAAGTCGGCGGTCATGGTCTGGTGCTCGTTGACCACGGCCCGGTGTTGCCGGCGCGCAGTTTGGCCAGGGTCTCGGCATCACCGGCAGAAACCAGATCACAACCGATCAGCAGATCGGCACCACCGGCGGAAATGCGGACGGCGTGAATATCATGCGGCGCTGCGGCGAAGCGCAGGTGCGAATAGACCATGCCGTTTTTCTGCGCCAGCCCGGCAACGTCGAGCACGGAAATGCCCTTGCCTTCAAGGTGCGCGGCCATGCCGAGAATGGCACCGATGGTGACGACGCCGGTGCCGCCGATGCCGGTGACGACGACGTTGTAGGGATCGGAAAGATCGACGGTACAGGGCTCGGGCAAGGCCGGGAACGGCACGTCGCCGACGGCTTTCGGTTTTCTGGGCTGGGTATCCTCGACGGTCACGAAGCTCGGGCAGAAACCGTTCAGGCAGGAATAATCCTTGTTGCAGGCCGACTGGTCGATGGCCCGCTTGCGGCCAAGTTCCGTATCCTTCGGCGTGATCGCGACGCAGTTCGAGGCAACGCCGCAATCGCCGCAGCCTTCACAGACGGCCTCGTTGATGAAGACCCGTTTGGCCGGGTCCGGAAACTGACCGCGTTTTCTGCGCCGGCGCTTTTCTGCGGCGCAGGTCTGGTCATAGATCAAGGCAGAGACACCTTTGACGGTGCGGATGTCCCGCTGCACCTGATCCAGTTCTTCGCGATGATAAATATCGACGCCGGGCGGGAAGCCGTAATTGATCGGATACTTGTCGGGCTCGTCGGTGACGACGACGATCCGCTCAACACCTTCGGCACGAATCTGCTGGGCTATGATCGCAGGGTTGAGGGCGCCGTCGTGGGCCTGCCCGCCGGTCATGGCGACCGCATCGTTGTAGAGAATCTTGTAGGTCATGGTGACGCCGGACGATACCGCTGCACGGATGGCCAGCAGACCGGAATGGAAGTAGGTGCCGTCACCGATGTTGGCAAAGATGTGCCCGGTCTCGGTGAACGGAGCCTGTCCGACCCAGTTGACGCCTTCGCCGCCCATGTGCGTGAAGGTCTCGGTCTCGCGGTCCATCCAGATCGCCATGTAATGACAGCCGATCCCGCTGCCGCACGGGACCCTTCCGGTACTTTCGTAGACGTGTTGTGCGGACACCCGGCACAGAAATAAGGTATCCGCTTCATGTTCGGCTTGCCGGTCGCCAGTGACTGTTCTTTTTGCGTCAGAAAGGCGAGGCGATCCCTGATCCGCTCAGACGTGTGGAATTTTTCGATCCGCTTGGCGATGGCCCGGGCAATCATGGCCGGCGTCAGCTCACCGGCGGATGGCGGTATCCACTCACCCAGTTCATCGAACTTGCCGACGACCCGGGGACGGACATCTTCACGCCAGTTATAGAGCTGTTCCTTGAGCTGATTTTCGATGACCGCGCGTTTTTCTTCGACAACCAGAATTTCCTCAAGTCCTTCGGCAAAGTGCCTTGCGGAATCGCGCTCCAGCGGCCACGGCATGGTGATCTTGAAAAGCCTGATGCCGATCTCGGCGGCGTGTGCTTCGTCGATGCCGAGATCGTCCAGCGCCTGCAGCACGTCCATATAGGATTTGCCGGTCGCGCAAATGCCGAGCCTGGGCTTCGGGCTGTCCAGCGTGATGCGGTTCAACTTGTTGGCGCGGGCAAAGGCCAGTGCTGCGTAAATCTTGTGGCGGTGCAGGCGGCGTTCCTGATCCAGTGGCTGGTCGGGCCAGCGGATGTGCACACCGTCTTCGGGCATGGTGAAATCTTCAGGCATGACGAAGTCATACAGATGCGGGCCGATATCGACGGATGCGGAAGTGTCGATGTTGTCGGTGATACATTTCAGGCCGACCCACAGGCCCGAGTAGCGCGACATCTGGATGCCGATCAGGCCGAGGTGCAGGATTTCCTCGACGTTGGCCGGGTGCAGGAACGGATCATCGCATTGCATGAAGGCGTATTCGCTCTGGCTCGGTACGGTCGAGGATTTGCAGGCCGGGTCGTCGCCGGCCAGCGCCAGAACGCCACCATTGGGTGCGGTGCCAGCCATGTTGGCATGGCGGAAAACGTCGCCGGTTCGGTCGACATCGGGGCCCTTGCCGTACCAGATGCCGAACACGCCATCGAATTTGGCACCTTCGAACATGTTGAGCTGTTGCGATCCCCAGAGCGCGGTCGCTGCCAGGTCCTCGTTCACGGCAGGCTGGAACTTGATGTCGTGCGCATCAAGATGATGGCGGGCCTGACCAAATTCCTGATCGAGCGCGCCCAGCGGCGAGCCGCGGTAGCCGGTAACATAGCCGGCAGTGTTTTTGCCATGCATCCGGTCGAGCTTTTTCTGCATCATGGTCAGGCGAACCAGTGCCTGCGTGCCGGTCATATAGACCCGGCCGCTCTCCAGCAGATACTTGTCATCAAGGGTCGCGCGTAAAAGTGACATGGCTTCAGCCTTTTCCCTGTACCCTCAAGGTAGTGCGGATGGGCGTCCGTAACAATAGGTCATTATTGCTGACCTAAAAAGACAATAAAAATGCTCTAATCTGGTCAGTGGTCGTTTGAAAATTACGCCGAAGGGGTCTGGCGGATAAATATAATTCGGGGTGATTTCATGGACGTCAGCGGCTATACCGGTGCAACGATTTGAACGGAAAGTGTGATTCTTCAATGACTGTACTCGTTACCGGCGCCGCCGGCTTCATCGGCTTCCATACGTCGCAAGCGCTTCTGTTGCGGGGTGAGCGCGTAATCGGGGTCGATCTGGTCAATGATTACTATGACCCTGATCTGAAGCGGGCGCGTCTGGCCGAACTTGGCAAACACAAGAATTTTACATTTATTCAGGCCGATATCGCCGAGCGCGAGCAGATGGAAAAGCTGGCAGCCCGGCATCCGGAGATCGACCGCATCATCAATCTGGCGGCGCAGGCCGGGGTCCGTTATTCGCTGGTCAATCCGTATGCCTATACCCGCTCCAACATCGAAGGGCATCTGGTGATGCTCGAGATGGCAAGGCACCTGAAGAATTTCAAACACTTCGTCTATGCCTCGTCGTCGTCGGTTTATGGTGCCAACGATCAGTTGCCGTTCAGCGTCGAGGAGAGGGTCGATCAGCCGGTTTCGCTGTATGCCGCGACCAAGCGTGCGGGCGAGTTGATGACGCATTGTTATTCCCGCCTGTACGGCATCCCGGCGACCGGGCTCAGGTTCTTTACGGTCTATGGACCGTGGGGCCGACCGGATATGGCGGCCTGGATATTTACCCGTAAAATTCTCGCCGGTGAGCCGATCGAAGTGTTCAACAACGGTGATATGCTGCGCGATTTCACCTTTATCGACGATATCATCAGGGGCGTGTTGGCGGCCCTGGATCATGTGCCGGATAGCGCGGTCCCTGAGCGGGTTTATAATCTCGGCAATCATCGTGCCGAGAAGTTGACCGACTTTATCGATATCCTGCAGGACACGCTTGGCAAGAAAGCCATCATCACCAAGCTGCCGATGCAACCGGGGGATGTGCAGGCAACCTTTGCCGATATCGAAGCCAGTCGCCGCGATCTGGGGTTCGAGCCGACCACCGCGATCAGGGACGGCATTCCCAAATTCATCGAATGGTATCGCCGTTATCACGGTAACACCCATGGCTGAAGCGCCTGTGCAGGGGCAATTCGGTCCGGTCCTGCCACGACATATCATCTTTCTGCTCTCTCTGGCGATGATCTGGGGCACGTCGTTTCTGGTCATGAAAATCGGTGTGCAGCATATTCCGGCGCTGCCGCTGACCGCGATCCGCCTGATCGCTGCCGCACTGGCGATGGTGCTGGCCTGTTTCTTTCTGCAAAGCCACTATCCCGTTGGCACCAAATCCTGGATTTATTGCTTTGCGCTGGCTTTTTTCGGTAACAGTCTGCCGTTCTTTCTGATCACCTGGGGGATCGAGGGGATCGCCAGTGGACGCGCGGCAATCCTGATGGCGGTGATGCCTCTGGCAACGCTGCTGCTGGCGCATTTTTTCTCCACCGGTGACAGGCTCAAGGTGCAAAAACTGATCGGGATCGGTCTCGGTTTTGCGGGCGTCGTCGTCCTGGTCGGTCCGGCAGCTTTGCAAGGGGTGGGCGGAAGCCTGTTGCATCAGCTGGCGGTCGCATCAGGGGCGATCTGTTATGCGATTTCGGTGATCATCGTGCAGCGGATGCCGCCGGCACCGTTGATGGGCCGGGCATCGCTGACGCTCATCTTCGCAGCACTTCAGACCGTACCGGTCGCGCTTTGGCTGTCAGGGTGGACTTTACCGGTCCTGACGTTCGAAACACTGTGGCCGGCGATTTATCTGGGGCTGCTGTCGACGGCGCTGGCGACGCTGATCCTGTTCAAACTCCTCAGCGAGCGGGAGGCGTCCTTCGTTGCATTCCAGAACTATCTGGTGCCGGTGTTCGGTGTTTTCTGGGGCACGCTTTTGCTGGACGAAGATATCAGTCTGCAGGCCATAGCTGCACTGCTGTTGATCCTGCTCGGGATTTTTGTCGCCAACCGCAGTCGGTCCCGATAACGCAACAATTCAGATTAAGCCCTGACACGGCCTGCCGGGGTCGGCTATGAATACCGCCGGGACTAAGGGGAGATTGACGATGTTCGAAGGGTTCAAGCCAAAGCAAGGTGATGGTCGACGGGGTTGGCCTGAACGTCCGGGTCGGCGCGGTGCCGGGCCCGCCGTCGTGCTGCACGGCTATCCGCAAACCCACATCATCTGGCGTCACATTGCGCCGGCACTGGCTGCATACCGCACGGTGGTTGTGCCGGATACACGCGGCTATGGCGACAGTGACTGTCCGCCGTCCGATGATGCCCACAGGACCTATTCGAAACGAACCATGGCCAATGATGTGGTAGGCATCATGAACCAACTGGGCTTCACGCAATTCGCTGTCATCAGTCATGACCGGGGTGCCCGGGTCGGCTATCGGCTGGCTCTGGATCATCCGGCGCACGTTACCCGTTTCATGTCGCTTGATGTGGTGCCGACCCATGAAATGTGGATCAAGACCAACAAGGACAGTGCTCTCGGCAGCTTTCACTGGATGTTCCTGGCGCAGCCGGCACCGCAGCCGGAAACCCTGATCGGCCATGATCCAGATATGTGGATCGAATGGCTGCATCGATCTTGGGCAGCCCCCGGTTTCACGTTCGAGGCCGAGGCCATGGACGAATACAAACGCGCCTATCGCAATCCGGATGTGATCCGGGCCACGTGTGAAGATTACCGTGCCGGTGCCACTTGCGACGATGAAGACGATGCGCAGGATTTCAAAGCCGGTCGGAAAATTCAGTGCCCGCTTGTCTGCCTGTGGGGTGGCGCCCGGCAAAAGGGCGGGCCGAAATCGAAAAGCCCGCTCGATATCTGGCGCAACTGGTGTGCTGCCGATGTCAGCGGTGCCGGCATAGAAACCAGTGGCCATTTCATCCCTGAAGAAGCGCCGGAACAGGTTATTGCCTGGGCCCGGAAGCTCCTGAACGAGGACGCGTAGTGCAGGCTGGTCACGGTGACGGCGACCTGCTGCGCGGCGCCGCATTTCTGATCGCCGGCTTTTCTGTCATTCCGCTGATGGATGCGTCGGCAAAGGAACTGATCGCGCAGGGCTACTCTCCTGTGCTGGCGGCATGGGGGCGGTTTGCCTTGTCGACGCTGGTGCTGTTGCCGGTTTTATTGCGCCGGGGAGCGATCCGGCAGATGGCCGGTGCTGGGGCGGGTATGCAGATCATACGGGCCGTCATGCTGGCTCTGGCGACGGTGATGTTCTTTTCAGCGTTGCAGACGATGCCCATGGCCGATGCGCTGGCGGTCTATTTCATTTATCCGTTTCTGATCACCCTGATGGCCCCGGCGCTGCTTGGCGAGAAAGTCGGTATTCGTCGTTTTCTGGCGGTGCTGATCGGTTTTGCCGGGTCACTGCTGATCATCCGGCCGGGGTTTCAGGTGGTTCCCATCGGCGTCTATTACGTGCTGGGAGCGAGCGTCTGTTTTGCCCTGTTCAATGTACTGACCCGCCGACTGACGGGCATGAGCGATCCGTGGATGACGGTATTTTACCAATCCATTGTCGGTACCGTGGTGCTGGCCGTATTTGTGCCGGCCAACTGGCGAATGCCGGATGGTGACGCGATGGAGCTGATGACGCTGATGATCATGGCAGCGGTCATCGGCCATTGGCTGCTGATCAAGGCCTATGAATGTGCGCCGGCATCGCTGCTGGCACCGTTCGGCTATTTCGAGATGATCTCGGCGGTGACGTTCGGGTATCTGTGGTTTGATGACTTGCCGGATCGGCTGACCTGGGCCGGGATTGCCGTGATCATCGCCACAGGCGTCTATATTTCGTTTCGGGAACGCAAGCGCAAACAGACGCTCAGGGATATCGCCACCCTCTGATAGGCAACCGTCTTATCCGAGTGTCACGTCGAGGAACATCATGGTGACGAAACCGATCATGATGCCGACGGTGCCGAAGGTGGCGACACCTTTGCGGTGGGTTTCGGGAATGATCTCGTCAGAAATAACCCAGAGCATCGCACCGGCAGCAAAGGTCAGCCCCCACGGCAGGAGGTATTCGGAAAAGCTGACGACGCTGGCGCCGATCAGGCCGCCGATCGGCTCGACGAGCCCCGTCAGTGACGCCACCATGAAAGCCTGAATGCGGGAATACCCCTGTGTCAGCAAGGCCGCCGCCACGGCCAGACCTTCCGGGATATTCTGGATGCCGATGCCGATAGCCAGCGCCCGGCCGTTTTCGAAGTCACCACCGCCGAAACCGACGCCGACGGCCATGCCTTCGGGCAGGTTATGCAGCGCGATGGCGACCACGAAAAGCCGGGGGCGGGCCAGGTCTTTGGGATCAGCCCCTTCCGGGCCGGTAATGAAATGCTCGTGTGGCGAAAAGCGGTGGATCAGCCACAAGGCTGCGCCGCCCATCAGAATGCCAACGACCGCCAACAGCGCCTGAGCATATTCGTTCTCGAAGACGGCACTGGCGGCATCCAGGCCCGGAATAATCAGGGAAAACACACTCGCCGCCAGCATGACGCCAGCGGCAAACCCGAGCATCAGGGTCTCGATTCGCTCACCGGGCCGACCGAACAGCAGGGCAGGGATCGCACCGATCGAGGTACATAGCCCGGCCAACAGGCTGCCGATCAGGCCCATCATCAGGATCGTATTCATCGTCACCACATACTGCGGGGTTTCAGAATCATTTGTAGAGTGCTTCCAGTTTTTCGCCGTAGACCTCACGAACGATATGGCGGCGGACTTTCATGGTCGGCGTCATCTGGTTGTTGTCCACAGTGAACGGCTCACGCGCAATGATAAAGCGGCGCACTTTTTCAATGTTGCTGAGCGTCTTGTTGGACGCGACCCAGAGCGGGTGCCAGGGCGGTGTGCAGATCCTTGTCATGGGCGAGATCGGCGAGGTCGCCTTTTTTGCGATTGTCGCGTTTCCAGAGCGTCAACCAGTCCGGGTCGGGCACGACGACTGCAACAAGGTGTGGGCGCTTGTCGCCATAGACCATGGATTTCGAACAAATTTCCGGCTCGGCGTTCATACATGCCTTCGGCCCGTTGCGGTGCGATGTTGACAGCCCCCGGAGCCGACACCGATGTCGCTTCTTGCGGTCGGTAGTCCGCCGGCGCCCGTTCGTCGTCGAAAATGCGCGCAAGGTCGCCGGTGTGCAGCCAGCCATCGCGAATGGCTTCACGGGTCGCGGTTTCGTTGTTCACAGCCTCCCTGCATGGCGAGGCTGCACGCGCACCAGAATTTCGCCATCTTCAGCAATGCGGACTTCGGTATTGCGAACCGGTCTGCCGACCGTGTGCATTCTGGCATCCGGCGCGCGGTTGACCGAAATCACCGGGGCTGATTCGGTTTGGCCGTAACCCTGCAGAATAGTCAGGCCCAGCGCCGTAAAGAACATGCCGATCTCCGGATTGAGTGGGGCTCCGCCGGACACAAGCGCTTTCAGGCGGCCACCGAAGCGGTCACGAACCTTGTCCCTGACCAGCTTGTCGAGAATTTTGTCAGCCAACCAGTCAACCGGACCGAAGGCTTCCTGGTGATAGCGTTTACGGCCAAGTTCCAGGGTCTTGTCGAACATCCATTTCTTGAAGTCACTGGATTTGGCGATCCCCGTGATAATTTTCTGATACAGCACTTCATACAGCCGGGGTACCGCAGTCATGATCGTCGGGTGCACTTCGAGCATATTGGCGGAAAGGGCCTCGACGCCTTCGGCATAATAGATTTCAGCACCGATAGCGATCGGGAAGAACTGTCCGGCGGTATGCTCGTATGAATGGCTGAGGGGCAGGAACGACAGGAAGACCTCGCGTCCGAGGCCCAGATCGTTCAGGGCTTCCAGGGCGCCCGCACAGTTATGCAGGATCGCGGCATGATGCAGCATCACACCTTTCGGTGTGCCGCCGGTTCCCGATGTGTAGATGATGCAGGCGGTTTCATCAGGCTCGATATCCAAGGCCATGCGGACGATGTTTTCATGGCGTGCCTGACCTGTTTCCAGAACATCGGTCATGCGCAGGACGCGGGGGGGGCCGTTCCGGGGCGGAACATCCTCCATGACGATGATAAAGGCGAGATCACTGAGGCCTTTAGCGCCCTGTATGACCTTTTCAGCCAGCTTTGCAGTCGACACGATGACGCCTTTGGCACCGCTGTCGTTGAGAATATGGTGATGATCGGCAGCCGTATTGGTCGTATAGGCAGGTGTTGTAATCGCGCCTGCTGCCATGATGGCGATATCGGCAATCGGCCAAGCCGGGCGGTTTTCGGAAACAAGAACGATCCGGTCGCCTTTTTCGACGCCAAGCGCAATCAGTCCGCGGGCCAGCGCCGAGACCCGGGCGTTGGCGTCCGACCAGGTCTGACTTTGAAAGTAACCGTCGCGTTTTTTCCAAAGAAAGGGCTGCTCGCCGTAGGTGGCGGCTTGCTCGAAAAACATGGTAACCAGATTTGGCCATTGCTCGATGGTCATTTATTTCTTGTCCTCCCTTGCGGTTGACCCAACATCGGTGTTTCGTGACGTTTCGTCACCGCTTTACACACGTTATAAATTCTTTAAGGCAGGTATCCAAACACGATGAGCAAAGAAAAAGTAACCGATAAAGCCACGGAAACGCCGGTCTGGAATTTAAATGACCTTTTTACCAGCCCGGATGACCCGGCGATTGATGCTGATCTCGGCCAGTCTGAACGTGAATCCAAGGCTTTCCAGAAGACCTATTCCGGAAAACTTGCAGGCCTGAGCGGTGCCGATCTCGGCAAGGCTGTTCTGCAATACGAAGCCATTCTGGAGCGCGCCTTCAAGGTCATCAGTTATGCTCAGTTGTTGCACGCCGCCGACACCGTCGATCAGGGCATCGCCAAGTTTCATCAGTCCTGCCAGGAACGGATCAACGACATCACCGGTGCGCTGCTGTTCTTCGTTCTGGAAATGAACCGGTTCGACGATGCAATGCTTGAGGACAAGCTGAAAGACCCTGTCGTGAAACGTTACCGCCCGTGGATCGAGGCGGAACGGCAGATGCGCCCGTATCAGTTGGCGGATGATCTTGAGCAGCTACTGCATGACAAGTCGGTGACCGGCCACGCCGCCTGGTCACGCCTGTTCGACGAGACCATGGCCGAGTTGCGGTTCTCGTTTGAAGACAAGCAACTGACATTGGGCGAAGTTCTGAACCGGCTGTCGGACAGTGACTCCGGGGTCAGGGCACGGGCCGGGCAAAGCCTGTCGGCGGGCCTGACGTCGCGCATCCGGTTGTTCTCGCTGGTCACCAACACCATCGCCAAGGACAAGGAAATCGAAGATACCAAGCGTAGCTTTCCGAACCCGATGAGCAGTCGCAACCTTGCCAATCAGGTCGAGGATGACGTCGTCAACGCGCTTGCAGGTGCCGTGAGTACGAATTACGGCCGCCTGAGCCACCGCTACTATGGCCTCAAGGCCAAATGGTTTGGTGTCGAAAAATTGCACTGGTGGGATCGCAACGCTCCCTTCCCGAAAACGCCGGAGCGGGCTTATTCTTGGGATCAGGCCCGCAATACCGTGCTTGGCGCTTATGGCGGCTTCGCACCGGAAATGGCAGCGACGGCAGAAAACTTCTTCGATAAAGGCTGGATCGATGCGTCGCCCAGACCCGGCAAGAATTCGGGTGCCTTTGCGCATCCGGTGGTGCCATCTGCACATCCGTACGTGCTGATGAATTTTTACGGCAAACCGCGCGACGTGATGACGCTTGCTCACGAACTTGGCCACGGTGTGCATCAGGTGCTTGCCGGACCGCAGGGGACGTTGCTGTCGAACACGCCTCTGACGCTGGCCGAGACGGCGTCGGTGTTTGGCGAGATGCTGACCTTCAGGGCAATCCTTGACGCCGAGCCTGATGCGGCCAAGCGCCGGGTCCTGCTGGCCGGCAAAGTTGAGGATATGCTCAACACTGTGGTGCGCCAGATTGCATTCCATAACTTCGAAACGCGGGTGCATGGAGAACGGCGCTCGGGCGAGTTGACGGCTGACCGGCTGGGCGAAATCTGGCTCGAGACGCAGAGAGAAAGCCTCGGGCCGGCGATTGAGATCGATGACGCTTATCGCCCGCTTTGGGCCTATATCCCGCATTTCGTGCACACGCCTTTTTATGTCTATGCCTATGCCTTTGGCGATTGTCTGGTGAATGCGCTGTACGGGCTTTATCAGGATGGCCACCCGAAATTTCAGGAAAAATATTTCCAGATGCTGTCAGCCGGCGGCACCTTGCGTCATCGTGAGCTGCTGGCACCGTTCGGGCTGGATGCGTCTGATCCGGCCTTCTGGACCCGCGGGCTTGATGTGATCGCCGGATTCATTGACGAGCTGGAAGCGGACCTTAGCGCATGAGTGGCGTCGAAGGCGTCCACATGCTGAACAGAAAGCCTGAGAAGCCAAACGGAGCCCCGCCGATCCTGTTCATTCACGGGGCTTTTTCCGGTGCCTGGTGCTGGAACGAGTTTTTCATGCCGTGGTTCGCAGGCGAGGGGTTCGATACCTATGCCATCGATCTGCCCGGCCGGCGCGGCAGACCGGATTATGCCCAACTGCAGGATTTCACCATCGGCGACTATCAGGATGCCGTTTATACGGCGATTGATTCATTCGATGAGCCGCCGATTGTTGTCGGTCACTCGATGGGCGGCTTTCTGGCGTGGCGGGCCTGCGAGACGAAAGATCTTGCCGCCTGGTCATGATGGCACCGGTGCCACCGACCGGACTGGCAGCCCCGGCGATGCAACTGATGTTGAGCAATCCGGGACTGGCGATGGATGTGGCGGCGGTTCATGCGGGGGGTGATGCGCGCGCTGACACCCTGCACGCGACGCTTTTTTCCGATGCCGTGCCGATCGAGGTCGCCCAGCGTTACATCAGCCGCTTTCAGAGTGAAAGCAGCAACGCCGTTGCCGGCCTCTATACGCCCCGCATGCCGAATGTCATGGGGGTATGGGGGACGCCGATCCTGGTGCTGGGTGCGGGCAGTGATCCGCTGATCCCGCCGGCGCATGTCCACTGGACGGGTTCCATTTGCGGCCGCAGTGCCCATATATACCAGGGAATGGGACACGGTATGATGCTGGAAATCGGCTGGCAACGCGTCGCTGAGGATATCGCCATATGGCTCAAGGATCAGAATTTGTGGAGCGAAGACGAAAAGAGCTGATTTCCCATGAGTGAAAATAACAGCTTTGGCGGCCGCATACGACGGTATGCCCGGGTTGGCGGCGCCGTCAGTGGCGTTGCTGCCAGGGCGGTCGGCGGTCGTGTCTTCGGCCTGCCAATCGACAAGGCATCCCATGCCAGAGATATCCAGCAGGCGCTGGGCGGTCTCAAGGGCCGCTGATGAAGGTGGCGCAAATTCTCTCGACGATCCCGGATGTGCTGCCGGAAGAATACACGGCCGAGTTGATCAAGCTGCAGAGCAACGCACCGCCCATGGGCTGGGCTTTTGTCAAACGCCGCATGATGGCTGAACTGGGCAGCGGCTGGCAGAAGTGCTTCGAGACGTTCGAACACGATGCCTGCAAGGCTGCATCGCTGGGGCAGGTGCACCGGGCCCGTTCCCTGGATGGCCGTGATATCGCCTGCAAGATCCAGTATCCGGATATGGCGTCTGCGGTTGAGGCCGATCTGAGCCAGCTCAAGATCGTCTTCTCGCTGTATCGGCAGTACGACAAGTCTATTGATCCCAGCGAAATCCATCTGGAACTGTCGGAGCGGCTCAGGGAAGAACTGGACTATCAGCGCGAAGCCCGGAACATGCTGCTGTATCGCCAGATGCTGAAAGACGAAGACTGCGTTTATGTGCCGGAGCCGCTGGCCGATATCTCGACGCAGCGATTGCTGTCGATGACCTGGCTCGATGGTCAGCCCCTGCTGGACAGCCGGGAAGCGCCGATTGAACACCGCAATGCGCTGGCGCTCAGCATGTTCAAGGCCTGGTACGTGCCGTTCTACAAATATGGCGTCATCCACGGCGACCCGCATTTGGGCAACTACTCGACCCGCGATGACGGCTCGATCAATCTGCTTGATTACGGCTGCATCCGGATTTTTCCACCCTCATTCGTCGGCGCGGTGATCGATCTGTATTTCGCGCTGCTCAATGATGACGAAGCCCTGGCGGTTCATGCCTATGAAACCTGGGGCTTCAGGAATCTCGATAAACACGTGATCGGTATTCTCAATCAGTGGGCGCATTTCCTGTATGCACCGTTGCTCGAAGACAAGGTGCAGAGCATTCAGGAAAAAAGCGGCGTACAGTATGGTGCCGGTGTTGCCGCCAAGGTTCATGCCGAATTGAAGAAAGTCGGGGGGGTCACGCCGCCGCGTGAATTCGTGCTGATGGACCGCGCTGCAATCGGTCTCGGCAGCGTCTTCACGCATCTGGGTGCCGAAATCAACTGGCACCGCACCTTCCATGAGCTGATCGAAGGGTTTGATCTGGAAACCCTTGCCAAGCGGCAATCGAAAGCCCTGAAGGCTGCCGGACTACCGGAGCCCGTTTGACGCAGCGCCGCTTGTTGACCCGGGATGCGCTGATTACACTCAGATCATCAACTGCATTGAAGGGATCGTTCATGTTCGTCGAAGGCGGCGGCACCAGGAAGAAATTCCTCCAAAAAGGTGAAGTCCTGTTTAACGATGGAGAACCCGGCGAGGCCGCTTTCATCGTCGATAGTGGCGCCATCGGCATCTATAAGCTCGTTGAGGGTGAAGAAGTCGAACTGGCGGTTCTCAACCCCGGCGAATTGTTCGGCGAAATGGCAATCGTCGACGGCTCAAATCGGATGGCCCACGCAATGGCCAAGGAAGAAAGCGTGGTCATTGTGATCCCGTCGGCGGTTCTGGACGCCAGACTGAAAAAAGCCGATCCGTTCATCAAGGCCCTGATGAAAATTCTCGTCAACAACCTGCGGAGCGTACATCAGTCGTACATGCGTCGTGCCCGTTCGCTGACCGACTACATCAATGCCATGCAGTTTCACATTCAGGGGTTCCGGTTGTATCTGAGCCGCCTTGAAGAAGACCAGCAGACACGGGAAGGCCTCGAAAAGCTGAAGCAGATCGATACCCTGATCGAGGACCTTCGCCAGTCTTTCAAATCACATCCGGACAAGCGCATGAACGCGCTCCGCGAGACCGATGTCATACGGGAGAAAAAAGCACCATGAGTGGACCGATCTTTCATAATTTTGCCGCGGCGCCGGCCCATGTCGCCCCGTTCTCACACGCCGTCGAATGCGACGGCTGGATCCAGCTGACCGGTCAGATGCCGACCGATCCTGACGATGATGCGGCACCCTTGCCGGACGGTGTTGCAGCGCAAACCCGGCGCGTCATGGATAACCTGATCATCATTCTGGGTGAACTGGGCCTCGGGCTCGAGCATGTGCTGTCGGCACGGATTTTCATCACGCACTTTGAACGCGACTACGCGGCGATGAACGACGCCTATAAAAGTTATTTTCCGGCTGACCGCCTGCCGGCCCGCACCTGCGTCGGCGTCACCGGCCTGGCCCGGGGCGCGCTGGTCGAGATCGATATGATCGCGAAACGGGCGGAGTGAGTTTTTCAATATGACGTCATTCCCGCGAAAGCGGGGATGACGATGTAAGAAGTATCTTTACTTGCAAATAACGTTCTGCTCGGGGCCATACGGAAAGCCGGTGATATTCTCTGCACCATCCTCGGTGATCACCAGGATGTCGTGCTCCCGGTAACCGCCGGCACCGGGTAAGCCTTCCGGGATCATGATCATCGGCTCCA
The DNA here is from genome assembly GCA_965284225.1 of uncultured Rhodospirillales bacterium. GTDB lineage: Bacteria > Pseudomonadota > Alphaproteobacteria > Rhodospirillales > Casp-alpha2 > UBA4479. Next base: position 503,956 of record CBDIRN010000001.1, on the reverse strand, counting down.
TCGATATGACCATGTTGGGCTCGAGCACGGTTTCGATGTCTTCGCGCAATTCAAGGCCAGCTTCGCGTCCGTAATAATGCGACAGCACGCCGAACGAATGGCCATACCCGAACGTGCGCCGGTCAAGTACGCCGTGTGCGCGGTATATCTCGTTCAGCTGATGGGCGATATCGCAGCATCGGATGCCCGGCTTGATCAGTTCAATTCCGCGCTCATGTACGGCGACGTTGATCTGCCAGTATTTCAGATGGGCGTCGGAAACGTGCTCGCAAAACAACGTCCGCTCCAGCGCCGTGTAGTAACCGGCGATCATCGGGAAACAGTTGAGTGACAGGATGTCGCCACGCTCGATCTTTCGCGTTGTGACCGGGTTGTGTGCGCCGTCGGTGTTGATGCCGCTCTGGAACCAGGTCCAGGTATCGCGCAGTTCTGAATCCGGAAAACGTTTGGCGATCTCGCGAACCATGGCGTTGGTGGCATGCAGGGCGACCTCGTGTTCGGGGACGCCCGGAGCAATGGCTTCTGTGCAGGCCCAGCCGCCGATATCGGCAACATTGGCGCCGTGTTTGATGAGTGCGATCTCGGCGTCTGACTTGATCATCCGCATCTGCATGCAGGCCGGTGCGATATCGACGAACGTGCTGTTCGGAAACGCCGCTTTCAGCTTTTCCATGTTCTGCACGGCCATGAAATCAAATTCGATACCGATCCTGCCCCCGTCTTTGATCAGGCGCTGCAGCGCCTTGAAGTAGTTGTCGCGCGTCCAGTCCGTATAGATCAGGTTATCGCCAACGGTGCGCCGCCAGGGTTGGCCACCGTCGATGTTGGCGCTGAGCGAGGTTTGCGTTTCCTGATCGACGACGAGGGCAAAAAACCGGCCAAAATGGCAAAACAGAAAGTCGCAGTAATAATTGATGCACTGATAAGACGAAAACAGCGCGACATCGATGTCAGCTCCCGCCATATGCCGGCGCAAAAGGCCGAGCCTGCGGTCGTATTCTGCTTTGGGGAAGGTGTTTGGAACCCGCTCGCCGTTTTGAATGACGATGATATCTTCAAGCTCGTTCATGTTGCCCCCCTGACATCCTCATCCGTTCTAGGGCCGAGACTGAGGCGGCGCAATAAAATTACGCGGTGCCCCTTGAATCATCGGAATGGCAGGGCCACCTTGCGCAAGTAACGCTGAGCCGTCATAACTCCCTGTGCAGATGCCTGCAGGCATCTGGTGGGGCTCATGATAAAAAAAGACCTATCGTTCGGAAGAGAGGAAGCCATGAGAATAGCGATACCGAAGGAACGCACACCGGGTGAAGACCGTGTTGCCGCGTCCATCGAAGTTATCGGAAAGCTGATCGGCCTTGGCTGTGAAGTCGTCGTTGAAGCGGGTGCCGGTGACGGTGCATCGATTTCCGACGACGCCTTCAAGAAAGCCGGCGCGTCGATTGCCAAGGATTTTGCCGCAACCGTCAAGGATGCCGGTATGGTCTGGAAAATCACGGCTCCCAATAAAACCGAATCTTCCAAGCTTTCCAAAACCCATGTCGTCTGTGCGCATTTGTCGGCATTGACCGATAGGAGCCAGGCATCGACGTGCCCTGGCCGGAGCCAGCGCCACCGCCTTCGCCATGGAGCTCGATGCCGCGGATCTCGCGGGCCCAGGTCGATGGACGCCCTGTCGTCGCAGGCCAACCTTGCCGGTTACAAGGCGGTTCTGAACGCTGCCGAACTGTATGGCCGCGCCTTTCCGATGATGATGACCGCCGCCGGCACCGTCCCGCCGGCGCGCGCCTTTATCATGGGTGTCGGCGTTGCCGGTCTGCAGGCAATTGCCACGGCGAAACGCCTGGGGGCTGCTGTCAGCGCCACCGACGTGCGTCCGGCGACGCGTGAGCAGGTCGCCTCGCTTGGCGGCAAGTTCCTGGATGTCGATCCGGAAATGGAAAAGGAAGCGGAGACCGATGGCGGTTATGCCAAGGAAATGCCGCCAGAATATTTCGAGAAGCAAAAACAGAAGGTCCGTGAGCATCTGCCGAAACAGGACATCGTCGTGACCACGGCACTGATCCCGGGACGCCCGGCACCGAAGCTGATCACCAAGGACATGGTCGAGGCGATGAAGCCCGGTGCTGTGATTGTTGATATGGCAGCCGAAGCCGGCGGCAACTGCGAATTGACCAAGCCCGGTGAGGTTATCACCACCAGGAACGGTGTGATCATTGACGGCAGGCTCAACCTGCCGAGCCGGCTTGCCGAAACCGCATCGGCGCTGTTCGCCAAGAACCTGCTGAACTTCGTGACGCCTCACTTCGACAAGGAAAAGGACACTTTTGTCTTTAACGAAGAGGATGCAACGGTTCAGGGCACGCTGGTCTGCAAGGACGGCAAGATCGCCAACGAGCGGGTTGCCGATGCGCTGAAAGCGGCTGGATCTGCCAAGGCGGCACCAAAAAGCAAGCCTGCAGCGAAAGACGATGTAAAAACCGATGACAAGAAGGGGGCCTGAGCATGGATAAATCAACCCTTGCGGACAAGGCGGCAGAACTTGCGACGGGTCTTGAAAAACTGGCCCAGCAAGCCGGAGATCTGGCGAATTCTGCAACCCAGGTGGTGGTGGCGCACGGTGACGTGGCAGCAGCCCAGGGCGGCGCTGATTTCCTGTCGATGTTCACAATTTTCGTGATGGCCTGCTTCGTCGGCTATCACGTGGTCTGGAACGTCACCCCGGCACTGCATTCGCCGCTGATGGGCGTCACCAATGCCATCTCGTCGGTGATCATCGTCGGTGGTCTGCTGGCGGTCGGTCCGGCGCTGCTGGACTTTTCCAAGGTCATGGGTTTTTTCGCGGTGCTGTTGGCGTCGATCAATATTTTCGGCGGCTTCATCGTCACGCAACGCATGCTCGCCATGTTCAAAAAGAAGCAGAAGTAAGGGAACGGGATTATGAGCAGCACAGTAGTCGGGTTTCTTTATCTTATTTCTGCCGTTCTCTTCATCCTTGCGCTGAAGGGGCTGTCCAGCCCGGTAACCGCACGCCGCGGCAACATGCTCGGCATGATCGGTATGACCATCGCGATTATCACGACCATCGCCGCGCCGGATGTCGTCTCGTACGGCTGGATCATCATTGCACTGTTGATCGGCGGCTCGATCGGTACCGTCGTTGCCAAGAAGATCGAAATGACGGCCTTGCCGGAACTGGTCGCCGCTTTTCACTCGCTGGTCGGTCTGGCCGCGGTGCTGGTGGCGCTGGCAGCGCTTTACCACCCGGAAGCCTATGCCATCGGCTCCAAGGGCGCGTTGCCGGCCGGCAGCCTGCTTGAAATGGGCCTCGGCATGACCATCGGCGCGATCACGTTCTCGGGGTCCATCATCGCCTTTGCCAAGCTGCGCGGTCTGATGTCGGGTAATCCGATCACCTTCAAGGGGCAGCATCTGCTCAATCTGGTGATTGCCCTGACGATGCTGGCCTTGCTCGTACACTTCTGCCGCACCGAGAGCTATGCCGCTTTCTGGGGGCTGCTGATCCTGTCGTTTGCCATCGGCTTCCTGCTGATCGTGCCGATCGGCGGCGCCGACATGCCGGTCGTCGTCTCGATGCTGAACTCCTATTCCGGGCTGGGCGGCCGCGGGATCGGCTTCACGCTGGACAACCAGCGCGCTGATCATCACCGGCGCGCTGGTCGGCTCAAGCGGTGCGATCCTCAGCTACATCATGTGCAAGGGGATGAACCGTTCGATCTTCAGCGTGCTGCTGGGCGGCTTTGGCGGTGACAGTGCGGCCGGTGGCCCGGGTGCATCTTCCGATCCGGACAAGCAGGCCAAATCAGGCGCAGCTGCCGATGCGGCGTTCATCATGGGTAATGCATCCAAGGTCATCATTGTGCCGGGTTACGGTATGGCGGTTGGCCAGGCGCAGCACGCGGTCCGTGAAATGGCCGACAAGCTGAAAGCCGAAGGCATCGAAGTCAAATACGCGATCCACCCGGTCGCCGGCCGGATGCCCGGGCACATGAACGTGTTGCTGGCCGAAGCCAACGTGCCTTATGACGAGGTGTTCGAGCTGGAAGAGATCAACCACGAGTTTTCGTCCTGCGATGTCGCTTACGTGATTGGTGCCAACGATGTCACCAACCCGGTCGCCAAGACCGATCCGTCGTCACCGATTGCCGGGATGCCGATTCTTGATGTCGAGAAGGCCGGCACGATCCTGTTCGTCAAACGCTCGCTCAGCCCGGGCTATGCTGGCGTCGACAACCCGCTGTTCTACGCAGACAACACCATCATGCTGTTCGGCGATGCCAAACAGATGACGGAAGAAATCGTCGGCGCGCTGGAATATTTACCCTCTCCTGGGGAGAGGGTGGCGCACTTGCGCCGGGTGAGGGGAAGTGGTGGCACGGTATGTGCTGATATCAGCCACCCCCTCATCCTGTCCTTCTCCAAAAGGGAGAAGGGTCTCTCGTTTCGATGGTAATAATCCTGATCAGAAATTGAAGCTGTTCCGTCGAGAATAGGCGTCCATAAACACGACAAAAACCGCCCAGAGATCAGCTTGGGCGGTTCGTCAATGGAGATACGCCCAGAGGGCGGTCGTCAGCTGAGATCAGAAACCTTCGCGCTCGACGCGGCTTGCGCTCAAGCTTGCGGGCACGGCGAACGGCTTCAGCCTTTTCGCGTGCACGGCGCTCGGACGGCTTTTCGTACGAACGGCGCAGTTTCATTTCACGGAAGATACCCTCGCGCTGCATCTTCTTCTTGAGCGCTTTCAGGGCCTGATCGACATTGTTATCACGTACGGTGACTTGCACGGGCGACTATCTCTTTCCAAGTATCTATAACGTTAGGGAACGTTAGGGCACAAAAACGATCTCGCGCGGTCATCCCCGCGAGTGGGGCCTTATATCAAAGCTTTAGGGCGCTGTGAAGGGCGAATTGTGTTATTTTTAACTTCTGCGACAATTGTCTCCGGAATGGTTAAACGGCTGAAAAGGGGCATAAATTGGCGGTTTTGAAGATTGCACGCATGGGGCACCCGGTACTGATGGGAAAAGCCCAGCCGATTTTAGACCCGAAAGACCCGGAAATCAGGCGTTTGGCAGCCGATATGCTGGATACCATGCACGATGCGCCGGGAATCGGGCTGGCCGCACCGCAGGTGCATGTGCCGCTGCGTATGGTCATCTATATGGTCCCGGAAAGCCGTACCGAAGACGGCTCGGGGCATGCGCTGACGGTGCTGATCAACCCGGAAATCAGCGTTCTGGACGAAACGGCAGAAACGGGCGTTGAGGGTTGCCTGTCGCTGCCGGGCATGATGGGCAAGGTCGCACGGCCCAGACATATCCGCGTCCGGGCCCTTGATCTGGACGGCAATACGCTCGATTACGAGGCTGAAGGCTATCACGCCCGGGTCGTGCAGCATGAATGCGATCACCTGGACGGGGTGCTTTATCCGATGCGCATGGACGATCTCGCCAGCTTCGGTTATGTCGAGGAAATGACGAAAGACGCGGAATAGGCTATAACCGACCGAAGGAGAACTCGCGATGACCCGTAAAGTCGGCAAGACACAGCACGAGAAAGTCGCAGACGACTTTGTCATTCTGCGTGACCGCATGCTGGAAGCAGCCTTGGCGCATGTGCCGTTCGATGGCTGGTCGGAACGGGCACTCCAGGCGGGTGAAGATGCACCGGGACTGGGCGCCGGAGCGGCCTACCGGGCCTTTCCGGGCGGCCTGGCTGATATGGCGGCGCATGCGTCCGATTACTTTGACCGCCGCATGCTGGCGCGTCTGGATCAGCTGGATTTGCAGTCGATGAAGGTCCGCGAAAAGGTCAGTGCCGGTGTCCGCGCCCGCATCGAGGCCTGTGCACCCTACAAGGAGGCGCATCGCCGTCTGCTCGCCTATCTGGCGCTGCCGACCCACAAGTTGATGGCAGCCCGGCTTGCCTGGGAGACGTGCAACCGCATCTGGTATGCCGCCGGTGACGAGGCCACGGATTTCAATTACTACACCAAGCGCGGGCTGCTGTTCCCGGTCTATACGACCACCGTGCTGTATTGGCATGGTGATTCTTCGGAAGACAGTCAGGATACCTGGGGCTATCTGGACAGGCGCATCGCCGATGTGATGAAGATTCCGGGCTATCAGGCGCGCCTCAGGAAGCGCCTGGAAAGTCTGCCCAACCCACTCAGCATTCTCAAAAGGACGGCCTGAACCCAAAAAAGATGACGGGGCACAGCGTTTTGGCACCGTGCCCCGCATCTGGGGTGAGATCACGCTTTTTGTGGCGCGAAGCCGAGAGGGGGGGATCCCGGCAGCGAGATATTTCATCGCATCATGGGATTATCGCCGTGATCCCTGTACAATACCAATCACAGCCGTACACGGTTTAGTGAGTATCGTGCGGCGGGTCCCAGAGAATCGGTCGAGGGCGATTCTTTTGCACCGGAGGCCGTTGCCATACCCGGTTTTTCAAGCTGGAACAGTACTTCAACAGGATGACTCGCCTGACCGGTCGGCGTCGGCTATGATTTCCATGGTATTTCGGAGACGAGAATGCTGCAGACACGTGCGCAATCAGGACCAGCCCCGATGGATCTCGCCGACCACTTCATGATCTGCAACAAGCTCGGTCGGTATCTGACCGTGCATGACGGCAGCCGCTTCGTGATTACCGATGATTACCGTGAAAATGACATGGGCAATGCGGCAGCTGCCGCGATTGCCTCGATCTATTCCCGTGACCCGCTGGTGGCGCAGGCGGCTTTGTTGCCGCTCGGTCGTAACGGCGGCATCAATCCGAAAAAGCGCCGTTCCTACGAGAAACTTTTCTCTCTGATCGAAGCGCAGGCCCTTGATCCCGGTGTCAGCAAATCAGCCGCGCATATCCTCCGCCATGATTTTCGCGAAGCCGAAATCAAGGCCATCGAAGCCGAACTTGGCGACAAGCTGAGCCCGGCCCGGTTGCGCTACCGGGCATTTCTGGGCGTGGTCCGGCAATTGCTGGAGAACAAGATTTCCGCACCGGCCTTTCTTGATGAATTCCGCGAGTTTACCCGTGCCGTCGCCGGCAAGCTGGATTTCGGCATCTACAGCTTCTGTCTCGACCGGATTTTCGGCAATCCCCGGATTCCGATGAAGATCAAGAAGCTGCTGGCGGTTGAAACCGTCAAATTTCCGCCGCTGATCCGTCGGGAACTGATCACCAATCTGTTCGTCTATCCCGGCCAGTCGCAAGAGCTGATGAGCTTTGTGCGTGGCCTGATCATGGCCGAACTGGAACCATCGGTGGTGGTCGAAATCGAACTGCTGGAGACCTTCAAGCAGAACCGCCTGTCGATGAGCGATATCGAAGCCGGGCTGCGCCAGAGCGTAATGTAGCTTTCCGGCTTAATTGCCCCGTCATCCCCGCACCCGCTTTCTCGTCACCCCCGCGCATGCGGGGGCCCAGTCCTAATTGTTGATCAGGTCTAGGTTCCCGCTTTCGCGGGAATGACAAAGGAAGGATACGGGAAAGACGGAGGCGCACGGGGGAAAGTCGGAAAGAACTACTTCCAGTGACCCCTGGGGTACAGCCGGTTGACGTGGCCCATCTTGCGGCCTTCACGGATTTCCTTCTTGCCGTAAAGATGCAGCCGGGCACCGGCGTCGGACATCAGATCCGCCCAACCCCGGGCTGCCGAGCCGATCAGGTTCTTCATTTCCGCATCGTGATGCGGCGTAACGGTGTCACCCGAGCGGCAGAGCGGCGACGGCGCGGATGTGCTGCTCGAACTGGCTGAGTCGGTGCACGCATGCCATCGGTCCAGTGTCCGGAATTGTGCGACGCGCGGCGCGATCTCGTTGACCAGCAGCAGGCCGCCACCGAGGTAACGAACATTTCGACCGCCCATGCACAGCCGATCATAGTCAAGCCCGTCGGCGATGGCGTGCGCGATGTCGACCGCTTCCCTGGCCATTTCCGGCGACATCACGGCAGGCGCGATGGTGGTATCGAGGATATGATTGACGTGGCGGTTTTCGACCGGCGGATAGGTCGCCCAGCCGCCGCCCGGCGAGCGTGCGACGATGACCGATATTTCCCGGGCCAGATCGACGAAGGCTTCGAGAATACCGATATCCGCCCCCATCTCGTCCCAGGCCGACTGGTAATCGCAATCCGGTGCAATCAGCACCTGCCCTTTGCCGTCATAGCCCATGCGTGCGGTCTTCAGGACCGCCGGGCGGCCAATCTCGCCGGCGGCGGCTTCAAGTTCAGCGGGTGACGTGACAGGACGGAACGGCGTCGTCTCGGCAATCTTGTTGATGAATTCCTTTTCGACCAGCCGGTCCTGCGCCACGGCCAGACTTTTCCAGCCGGGCCGGACAACGGCGTATTCCGACAGAAGTTGAACGCTTTCGTGCGGAATGTTCTCAAACTCGAAGGTGACAACGTCGACCGCTTCACCGAACCGCCTGAGCGCCTCGATATCATCATCAGGCTCCAAGCGTCGTCGCGGCTGAGACTTGCGAAGCGGGGCCGTCCGCGTCCGGGCAATAAATATGACACCTGTAGCCCAATTGCCCGGCGGCAAGTGCCGTCATGCGGCCAAGCTGGCCACCGCCCATGATGCCGATGGTGCTGCCGGGTGCGAGCGGGTGGGTGTTCTTCATGCTTTTCAGGCGCCGTCGGTTGGGATGTCGGCGACCGCATCCGTCTGGCGCTTGCGCCACTGGACCAATGCGGCATCGACATCGGCGTTGTTGAGCGCGATGACGGCGGCTGCCAGCAGGGCGGCGTTGATCGCACCGGGCTTGCCGATGGCCAGTGTGCCGACGGGCACGCCGTGGCATCTGGGCAATCGACAACAGGCTGTCCATGCCCTTCAGCGCCTTGCTCTCGATCGGTACGCCGAACACAGGCAGGGTCGTCATCGCGGCAGCCATACCGGGCAGGTGGGCGGCACCGCCGGCACCGGCGATGATGACCTTGAGGCCGCGAGCTTTGGCATTTTCAGCAAATTCATAGAGCCGTTTCGGGGTCCGGTGCGCGGAAACAATTCTGGTTTCGAAGGAAACGCCGAGCGCTTCCAGGGTATCCGCAGCATTCTTCATGGTTTCCCAGTCAGACTGACTGCCCATGATGATACCAACGTCCGGTCTTTGTTGCGCCGCCATGGATGTCTCTCCCTTATGGCTGAAGCGGGAAAGCGCGGCATTATAGGTCTGGCTGGGCACTGTGCAAGCTTCGTCAACACACCTTTAACGTTCTGTGTTATACTTTTGAACAGCTGAAAGTGGGGGTTATGTCGATGGACGTTAACCGAGCCCATGGGATTGCCCCTGTTGCCAACAATACTGGCGGCAGTGGCGGTCGCGAGCATCCTCAGAAAGAACAACCGGCTGTCCTCCCTGAAGCGGATGACGGCAGCGGGGAAACTGATGCCTTCGAGATCAACGGCCTGGCCGCCGAGATCACACCGTCGGCGCAGCGCGTTCTCGATTCGCTGGCGGCCGAGATAGAGCCTTTGCGCCGGCAGCTTGAACTGGCAAAGGTGCGCGAACAGAATCTGCGCGAGGATCTGGCGCGTCATTCCTTCCTGCCGGTACCGGGACGGCGCGAATTTATCCGCGAGCTCAACCATGTGCTCAACCATCTGGGCGAGTTGACGTCGATGCCGTCACTGGTCTTGCTGCATGTCTCGAATGCCGACGAGGTCAGACGCAAATATGGCCGTGATGCCCTGGACAGGATGCTGATACATGTGGCTGACGCGGTCAGCAGAACCCTGCAACCGACAGATATTCTGAGCAATCTCGGCGGCAATGATTTTGCCGTCATATTGCTGGGAGCCGGCTCTCAACTTGCCCGTGAGCGGGCTGCCGGGATCGTGGCGACGCTGGCCAAAACACCGTTCAATGAGCAGGGGATGGCCATTACGCCGGTTATTATGAGCGGAACTGCGGAATTAAGCGCAGGTGTCTCCGCTGAAGCGGCGATCAGGGCTGCGGACCGTAATCGGAAACTTTAAGTGGGTTATCTCAGGCGATGATGTCGGGCAGCAACCGGCTTTCCAGTTTGCTGATCTGATCCTTGAGCGCGAGCTTTCTTTTTTTCAGGCGCTGGATTTGCAACTGATCGAACGGCCGCGTTTCGATCAGATGATCGATGACATCGTCCAAATCGCGGTGTTCCAACTGGAGGTTATCCAGCTGCTTTTTCAATGCGTCGGGATCAGAAGAATCGTTCATGGTGCCTGTGAGTTCAGATTGTCGTTATAGTGGATAACAAATTCGGCGCATCTGCAACAGGAGGTTCCTCTGAAAACACATCGGTTGAAACGGATCGGCGTTCTGACCAGCGGCGGCGACTGCTCGGGCCTGAATGCGGCAATCCGCGCCGTCACCATGCGGGGTATACACGGATTTGGTTGCGAGGTCGTTGGCATTCTTGACAGTACGGAAGGTCTGCTCGCTGACCCGCCGCGTACCATGCCGCTCAGCCTTGAGGTGTTCTCCGGTGCCGTGCTCAGAAGTGGCGGCACCATGCTGGGGACCATCAACAAGGGCGATCCGTTTCGCTATCCGATGCCGGACGGCAGCACCCTTGATCGCTCCGCCAGCGTTGTCAGCGCCATTCACGGTCTCGGTCTTGATGGGCTGATCGGCATTGGCGGAGATGGTTCCATGCGAATCCTGCACGCCTTGATGGAAATGGCCGAGGTGCCGTTTATCGGCATTCCCAAAACCATCGATAACGATGTGCCGCTGACCGAATTCGCCATTGGCTTCCACACGGCGGTCGGCAAGGCGACGGAAGCACTCGACGGTTTGCAGCCGACCGCGGCCAGTCACCACCGGGTGATGATTCTGGAAACCATGGGTCGTCAGGCGGGTCATATTGCCCTCAGTGCGGGCATCGCCGGCGGCGCCGATGTTATTCTGATCCCCGAGATCGCCTATGATATCGGCCGCATTGCGGACAAGCTTGAAAGATATCCGCAAGACCGAAGGCCGCAATCACGCCCTGATCGTCTGCGCCGAAGCGGCCGCGCAGGCAATGGTCAGGCCCAATTCGTCAAACAGTCGGGTCGGACGGTGTATGGCGGTATCGGCCACCGCCTGGGCCAGGAAATTCATGAAGCGACCGGGGCTGAAACCCGGGTCACGGTTTTGGGCCATGTTCAGCGCGGCGGCGCACCATCAAGTTTTGACCGGCTGCTGGCCTCAACATTCGGCGTCAATGCGGTCAATCTGCTGGCCGAAGGGCTGAGCGGGCGGATGGTGTCATGGTGGGACGGCTCAATCCGCCACGTCGCCCTTGCTGACGTCGTCAATGCGGAAAAACCGGTTAATCTCAAGGGGTCACGGATGCTTGCCGCTCGGGGGCTGGGCACCTGTATGGGTGATTGATCCCACCAATATTAACAATTTGTCATCGTCTGTGGACACGTTCCCTGTAGAAAATTAACAACAGTTACGGTATCATGACAACGTGTGTGAAATGAGATGGAAAGAGATAACAGTAACTAATCAGAAAAGGAGGAATTATAATGGGAAAACCAGAGCGGATTGATGCCCTGATGATGAAGCACAACAAGCTCGAAAGCAGAATCGAGGACGAAGAAAAAAAATCCCTTCCTGATGACGTTGCCATTCACGAACTCAAGAAACAAAAGCTGAGAATCAAAGACGAATTACTGAGCATTGGTGTCGCGTGAGTATTCTGGTGACACGCTGAAACAACAAAGGCCGCATCCCGCGAGGGGCGGCCTTGTTGTTTTTTAGCGATCGGCCAATCCTGTAGCCGTTATCCCCGCGAAAGCGGGCATGACACAGTATTGCGACATCAATGGCCGATGCCTTAAATCTCTTTCGCCAGTTCCCTGAGCTTGAACTTCTGGATTTTACCGGTCGACGTTTTCGGCAATTCGCTGAAAATGACGGTCTTGGGGCATTTGTAATGCGCCAGATTGTCACGGCAGAAGGCGATGACGTCTTCCGGCGTCGCGGTCGAGCCGGCTTTCATCTCCAGAAAGGCGCACGGTGTTTCGCCCCATTTGTCGTCTGGTCTGGCGACCACGGCGGCGGATATGACGTCCGGATGCTTGAACAGGACGCTCTCCACTTCGATGGATGAGATGTTTTCACCGCCTGATATGATGATGTCCTTTGAGCGGTCCTTGAGCTGGATATAACCGTCCGGTTGCAGGACGCCAAGATCACCGGAATGGAACCAGCCGCCCTTCAGCGACGCGGCCGTGGTCTTGGCGTTCTTGAGATACCCCTTCATGACGATGTTCCCCTTGAACATCACCTCGCCCATGGTCTCGCCGTCGGCCGGGACCGGCTGCATGGTTTCGGGGTCCATCACCATCAGGTCTTCCAGCATATGATACTTCACGCCCTGCCTTGATTTCAGGTACGCCTGCTTTTCAATCGGCTCGTCATTCCATTCGGATTTCCAGGCGCACATGACGGCGGGACCATACGTCTCGGTCAGGCCGTAAGCATGGGTGACGTTGAAGCCCTGGGCCTGGATTTTTGCCAATGTCGTTGATGGCGGCGGGGCGGCGGCGGTCATGATGTCGACCTGGTGGGAGAACGGTTTCCGTTCCTCGTCGGTGGCGTTGATGACGAAATTGAGGACAATCGGTGCGCCGCAGAAGTGCGAAACTCCGTGATCGGCAATGGCGTTGAAAATCTCCTTCGCATTGACCCGGCGCAGACAGACGTTGGTGCCGGCCATGGCGGCGATGGTCCAGGGGAAGCACCAGCCGTTGCAATGGAACATCGGCAGTGTCCACAGATAGACCGGGTGGTGCGTCATATTCCAGCCGAGCACGTTGCAGACCGCGTTCAGATAGGCGCCCCGGTGGTGATAGACCACACCCTTGGGATCGCCTGTGGTGCCGGAGGTATAATTCAGGGAAATCGCCCGCCATTCGTCGTCGGGCAAGTTCCATTCAAGGTGTGCATCGCCGGTTTCCAGAAAGGCCTCGTAATCCATTTTGCCGAGTTTTTCGCCGGGACCGTCATATTCAGGATCATCAATGTCGATCACCAGAATCTCGCGTCCGATCTTGGCCAGCGCTGCCTTGATGGTCGGCGAAAATTCCGTATCGGTGATCAGCACCTTGCTGTTCGCATGATCCAGCGAAAAGGCGATGATATCCGCATCAAGCCTGACGTTAAGGGTGTTGACGACGGCGCCGATCATGGCCGGCCCGAACGCGCATTCGTACATTTCAGGCGTGTTCGATGCCATCACGGCGACAGTATCGCCCTTTTTGACGCCGTGTTTTGCCAAAGCCGAACCCAGTTGCCGGCAGCGGGCATAGGTCTCTGACCAGGTGGTAGCGTCTGGCACCATGAATGACCGAGGTCAGGTCAGGATAAACGGCGGCTGTTCTGCGAATGAAAGTCAGTGGCGACAGGGGCGTGTAGTTGGCCGGTGTCTGATCCAGATCAATGTCATAGATGTTGACGTCGCTCATGGTTTAGCTCCCTGAAAACGCATGTTTGCTACGTGCATGCGCGTGTGTTTTTTTGCATAATGCCGAACGGATGAGACAAGTTAAAGAGCGTGATTAATATCAAGATCACGCCGCCTGGGGAGAACCGCACCATGACCAACGCCTTTGAACAAGCCTACGCACGCTCCATGGACGACCCGGAAGGGTTCTGGGGCGATGCGGCGGAAGCCATTACCTGGACAAAAAAATGGGACAAGGTGCTGGATGATTCCAACAAACCATTTTATCGCTGGTTTGCCGGCGGTGAGCTGAATACCTGCTACAACTGCCTGGACCGCCATGTCGAAGGCGGGCGCGCTGAGCAGACGGCGCTGATCTATGACAGCCCGGTCACCGGCGGCACAGTCAGAAAATACACCTACGCGGCATTACTGGACGAGGTTGCGCACGTCGCCGGGGCTTTGAAGGCGGAAGGCGTTGAAAAGGGCGACCGGGTCGTGATTTACATGCCGATGATCCCGGAAGCGGCGATTGCCATGCTGGCCTGTGCCCGACTGGGTGCGATCCATTCCGTCGTGTTCGGTGGCTTCGCCTCGAACGAACTGGCGGTGCGCATCAACGATGCCAAGCCCAAGGTAATCATGTCGGCGACCTGCGGGATCGAGGTCAACAGGGTCCTCGCATACATGCCGTTGCTGAACGAAGCGATTGAACTGGCAAGCCACAAGCCTGATGCCTGCATCATCGTCCAGCGCCCCGAGTGCGAAGCCAGGATCACGGCGGTCAAACATGTCGACTGGAAAGAAGCGGCGGCAGCCGCCGCGCCAGCTGATTGTGTGCCGGTGGAATCCTCGCATCCCCTTTACATCCTTTATACCTCGGGCACGACCGGCCAGCCGAAGGGTGTGGTCCGTGATAACGGCGGCCATGCAGTCGCCCTGAAATGGTCGATGAAGAACATTTACGGTGTCGATCCGGGTGACGTTTACTGGGCGGCTTCCGATGTCGGCTGGGTGGTCGGCCATTCCTACATCGTCTATGCGCCCCTGATGCACGGCTGCACGTCGATCCTCTATGAAGGCAAGCCGGTCGGCACGCCGGACGCCGGTGCTTTCTGGCGGGTCATTGCCGATCACAAAGTCAAGACCCTGTTCACGGCGCCGACGGCGTTCCGGGCCATCCGCAAGGAAGACCCGAAAGCCGAACTGTTGGGGAAATACGATCTCGGCAGTTTTGAAGCCCTGTTTCTGGCCGGTGAGCGAACCGACCCGGATACGCTGCATTGGGCCATCGATGTTCTCAAGGTGCCGGTCGTTGATCACTGGTGGCAGACCGAAACCGGCTGGCCGATCGCATCAAACTGTCTGGGTCTGCACGAATACCCGATCAAGCCTGGCTCGCCGACCAAACCGGTGCCGGGCTGGAATGTCCAGGTTCTGCACGAGGAAACCCATGAGCCGGTGCCGACCGGCGATATCGGCGCGATCTGCGTCAAATTGCCGATGCCGCCGTCGAGCCTGCGGCGACACTGTGGAATGCGGATCAGCGGTATATCGATGCGCATCTGGCGGAGTTTCCGGGATATTACAAAACGGCCGATGCCGGTATGTTCGACGCCGACGGCTATATCTCGATCATGGCCAGAACTGATGACATCATCAACGTCGCCGGGCATCGGCTTTCGACCGGCGGTATGGAGGAAGTACTGGCCTCGCATCCGGATGTCGCCGAATGCGCCGTCATCGGTGTCGAAGACCAGATGAAGGGGCAATTGCCCTTCGGCTTTCTGGTGCTCAAGGCCGGTGTCACCCGCGAGGCCGAAGATATCGTCGCCGATGTGGTGCAACTGGTCCGCCAGAAGATCGGCCCGGTTGCCGCCTTCAAGCAGGCAACCGTCGTCCAGCGCCTGCCGAAAACCCGCTCAGGCAAAATTCTGCGTGGCACCATGCAGTCGATTGCCGACAACAAGGCCTGGAAAATGCCGGCGACTATTGACGATCCGGTGATTTTGGATGAAATCAAAACGGCGCTCGAAGCTGTTGGTTATGGTCAGGCGCGGAAAGAATAATCTCAGCAACGGGCAAAACGGCAAAAGGACTATGGCATGCGTTTGAAAGACAAGGTCTGCGTCATCACCGGCGCGGCACAGGGCATCGGTGAAGCGTGCGCGATGCGGTTCGCCCGTGAAGGGGCAAAAATCGTCATCTCGGATGTTCAGTCTGACAAGGGCGAGGCTGTTGCCAAGGCGATCCGTGATGGGGGGGGTGAGGCTGTCTACGTCGATTGTGACGTCTCGAAGAAATCCGATTGCGATGACCTGATCGCTGCTGCCGTCGACGCCTTTGGCCGTGTCGATGTGCATCTCTCCAATGCCGCCGTGCTTGTCGCCAAGGATTTCCTCGATCTGACGGAGGATGACTGGAACAAGACCATCGCCGTCAATCTGACCGGGTTTTTCTATGCCGGGCAGTCGGCAGCGGCGCAGATGGTCAAGCAGGGTTCGGGTACAATCATCAACATGTCCTCGATCAATGCCGTTGTCGCGATCCCGACGGCAACGCCATACACGGTGTGCAAGGGCGGTGTGTTGCAGTTGACCAAATCGATGGCGCTGTCACTGGCCCCGCATGGTATCCGCGTCAATGCCGTTGGCCCGGGCACCATTGCCACTGACATGGGCAAGATCATGATGTCGAATGACGCAGCCAGAAAGCGCGTGCTGTCCCGCACGCCGCTGGGGCGCCCGGGTGAGCCCGACGAAATCGCCGCCGTCTGTGTGTTCCTGGCTTCAGACGACGCCAGCTATATTACCGGCGAGACGATCTATTGCGATGGTGGACGGCTTCCGCAGAATTATCCGGTTGATGTCGCTGACTGAAAAAAATCACTTTAAGAAGGACCAAGCTATGGATTTGACGACCGCGAACACGGATGACGTTCGCAAGCATCACGACGCCGCAGCGGCGCGCATGGAACAACTGCGCGGCCGCAATCTGAGCCTCGACATGACGCGGGGCAAACCGTCGCCAGAACAGCTCAGCCTCAGCGATGATTTGCTGATCGCCGTACAGCCCGGCGACACCACAGGCGAAGACGGCACCGATCTCAGGAACTATGGCGGCCTTGCCGGCATACCGGAAGCGCGCCGCCTGTTTGGGGCATACCTCGGCACCAAACCGGAGCAGGTGGTGGTCGGCGGCAATTCAAGTTTGGCGATGATGTGGGATGTGCTGTCGAACGCGATGTCCTATGGCATGCCGGGCGGTAATGGCCCATGGCGCGATCAGTCGCCCAAATTCATCTGCCCGGTGCCGGGCTATGACCGTCACTTCGCCATCTGTGAGCGGTTGGGCATCGAGATGATCACCGTCGAGATGACACCAACGGGCCCTGACATGGATGCGGTTCAGGCATTGGTGAAGGATGATCCGTCGGTCAAGGGTATCTGGTGCGTGCCGAAATATTCCAACCCGTCAGGCGAGACCTATTCGACCGAGACGGTTGACGCGCTGGCGTCCATGCCTGCCGCTGCGGCTGATTTTCTTCTCCTTTGGGACAATGCCTATGCGGTCCATCATCTGGGTGACGGTCCGGCATCGCTGAGCGATATTCTCAAGGCGTGCGAAAAGGCTGGAAATCCGAACCGGGCGATCGTATTCGGTTCAACGTCGAAGCTGACGCTTGCAGGTGCCGGTGTGGCGATGCTGGCGTCGAGCCCGGCCAACGTCAAAGATCATCTGGAAAAGATCAATTACGCGATGATCGGGCCGGACAAGATCAACCAGCTCCGTCATGTCCGTTTTTTCAAGGACATGGACGGCATTCTGGCGCACATGAAAAAGCATGCGGAAATCGTCGCGCCGAAATTTGCTGCGGTGAATGATGCGCTTGAGAAAAATCTCGGCGGTACCGGGCTGGCCACATGGACCCGGCCAGAAGGCGGCTATTTTGTCAGCCTTGATGTGCTGGATGGCTGTGCATCAGCGGTGATCAAGCGATGTGCTGATGCAGGCGTGAAGATGACGCCGGCGGGTTCGACATACCCTTATGGCAAGGATCCGCATGATCGCAATATCCGCATTGCCCCAACCTTGCCGAGTGTCGATGAAATCAAGATCGCCATGACGGTGCTGACAGCGGCGATTGAGGAAATTTGCACGAAAAAACTGATGCAGGGATAACTTAATATAAGTTCCGGGCGGCAATTCTTTATAATGCCGGGCGGTCCCGTTAAAATGTGAAGACTTTCTGCAGTGAGTTTCGGCTCTACTGAATGATCAAACAAAGGTAAGAACAATGAAAATGACGAAAACTCTACTTGGATGTTTATCTGCTGCGGCTCTTTTTGCTGGCATGCTGCCGGCTGCGACCATGGCTGCTGATGGTGAAGCCGTCTTCAAGAAATGCTCGGCATGCCACGGTCTCGAAGTCGGCAAGCACAAGGTTGGACCGTCACTGGCCGGTGTGGTCGGGCGCAAGGCCGGTACGGCTGAAGGCTACAAACGCTACAAAGGCCTGAAAGACGCAAGCTGGATCTGGACCGAAGCCGAATTGATGGCCTATCTGGAAGACCCTACGGCTTATACCAAAGATAAGTCCGGTGAGCGTTCAGCGATGGGCTTCAAGCTGAAAGACGAAGGCGAGCGTAAAGCCGTCATCGAGTATCTGAAAAAGCACTGAAGCTTAAGCGAGATCAGACAAAAAAACGGCCGACGATTTGTCGGCCGTTTTGTTTGATACAGTCTTGAACGCTTAAGGCGTCAGCTCTCGCCGGTATTGCCCATGGCGGGGGGCGCTGATACCGGTGCGGCTCCTGCAGCCGGTGCCGGGTCGGCGGCTTTCGGTGCATGAACCGTTCTGGAGCGGGCGCGGGCCACGGCGACGGATTTTTCCAGATCGGTGGCGGCGCAAAGGCCGAGGCCAACCGGATTTTCCGGCTTGATGTTTGGCGCATTCCAGTGCGAACGATCACGAATTGATGCAATCGTCGGCTTGGTGGTGCCGATCAGTTTGGAAATCTGTGCGTCGGACAGTTCCGGGTAATTCTTGACCAGCCAGGAAATCGCATTCGGACGGTCGCCGCGCTTTGAGACGGGCGTATAGCGGGCCCCTTTCTGGCGAACCTTTGGCTGCGGAATGTTCGGTTTGACCATCTGCAGCACGGCATTGGTATCACCTTCGCAGCGCTCAACTTCCTGGGCGGTCAGGGCGCCGGCCTTAATCGGGTCAAGACCCTGCATGCCGATTGCCACATCGCCGTCAGCGATTGCTTGCACTTCCAACTCATGCAGACCGCAAAACTGGGCGATCTGATTGAACGTCAGGGTCGTGTTATCGACCAGCCAAACGGCGGTGCCCTTAGGCATCAATGGATGCGCCATAACTCATACCTCTCAAACTTCAGGGATTGACCGGATGGCACTCCGGTTAAATACGGCGCCTTTATAACGCCTGCTTTGGGTCTGGGTCAAAGCCTCATCTGGGATTTATGACAGCAAAATCAATCGACCTTGAGCATGATTTTACCGATATGGGCGCTGGATTCCATCAATTCGTGCGCGGCCCGGGCCTCGCCGAGCGGGAATTCCTTGTAAATCACCGGTTTGACGCGTCCGGCTTCGATCAGCGGCCATACGGTTTTCTTCAGTTGTCTGGCGATTTCACCTTTCCGTTCAATCGTTTGTGAACGCAAGGTTGAACCCGTCATTGTCAGGCGTTTCAGCATCAAGGGCATGAAATTGACCTCTGCCTTGGCACCCCGCAAGAAGGCGATATTGACGATACGGGCATCCGGTGCTGCTGCCTTGATGTTTTTTTCAATATAATCACCGCCGACCATGTCGAGGATCACATCAACGCCTTTACCACCGCCGAATTCCCTGGCGGCGGCGACAAAGTCCTCATTTCGGTAGTTTACGGCGCGTTCGGCACCGAGTTCGAGACAGGCCTGGCATTTATCGTCGCTGCCGGCCGTCACCAGAACCCTTGATCCCAGCGCCGATGCAATCTGGATCGCTGTCGTGCCGATGCCGCTTGAACCTGCCGTGAATGAGCAGGGTTTCATCCGGCGAAAGTTGCGCCCGCTCGAACACATTGGTCCATACCGTCATGCAGGTTTCCGGCAGAGCTGCGGCTTGCATGATCGTTAGGCCCTGCGGTACCGGCAGTATCTGCTGCACCGGTGCGGTCACATACTCGGCATAACCCCCGCCGGAAACCAGCGCACAAACGCTGTCGCCGATGGAAAAACCTGTAACACCCGTGCCCAGAGCGACGACCGTGCCCGCAACTTCCAGGCCCGGAATATCGGTTACGCCGGGCGGGGGTGCGTAATGACCCTGACGCTGAATGCAGTCGGGCCGGTTGACGCCGGCGGCCTGAATGCGGATCAGCACCTCTGCGTTACCGGGTTGGGGCACCGGGCGAGTGGTCGCTTTCAGAACCTCAGGCCCGCCGGGTTCGGTGATTTCGATGCATTTCATTTCGGTTGGGAGCGTCATGGTGTTGTTTCTCTGACTATTTAGTGGGGTCGGCCGGTCAGGCAAACCTTGTTTAAAGGGTAGGGTCTCTTTTAACATCCCTCGTCAACGTTTGGGAGGGGCACATGGATATCGACGATCTGGAGCCGCAAAAGCAGGCCAAACCGAAAAAGGACCCGGAGGTCATGTCGATCGAAGCCTTGCACGAATACATAGAGGAACTGCAGGCGGAAATCGAGCGGGCCCGGGGGGCCATCAGCCAGAAGCAGGCCGCGCGTCAGGGCGCAGAGGCGTTTTTCAAGAAATAACCGTGCAAGAGCGGCGGGGCAGGCATGATCAGGCGGATCGCTCAGGGTCGCCTGCGCCGCATGAACATGATCCAACCTATAGGACCTAAAAACAGCACGATCACGAGCCAGCCGATGCGGGGGCTGAACGGACAGCGCGATCCGGGCGGCATCCGCCAGGGGCCTGCCGAGGGGCTGAATGCAATATGGGTCAGGGGCAGGATAAAACCGACCAGAAGAATCGCCCAGGCAAGCCAAACTGGTAACAAATCCGCCCCTTTCGGTTCCGACAGGCCGGGAATCGCATTTCCCTAACTGTAATATATTAAATCAAAATTAACGCCTGCAAGATACCCTCGCAGGGTGACGCCGTATTATTCGGCTCACACTTTGACGCCTCCCTGTAAAACTCGCCGCCCCTCCGGGGGCGGTCTTTTTGTGCACATTCATGAGGAAAATTCAAGTAAAAGACCCGCTTGACGTGGAGCAAGAGGACCGCTTTAATTCTGTCACAATAAAAAGTTTGCTGGCGAGTTTTACAGGGTTGAGGCAAAAAAATATGGGGGCTACCGGAAATCGGTGGCCCCCAAACTTATGTGCGACAAGCGAAGACGAGGGACAGATGGCACCACCAAAATCCGAAACACGGGACGATTACCGTTATTTTCTCAGCCTTCAGTCGCGCTGGATGGATAACGACCTTTATGGTCACGTCAACAACGTCACGTATTATTCCTACTTCGATACGGTGGTGAATTACTTTCTCATCGAAAAGGGCGGGCTCGATATCCACAAGGCTGACAAAATCGGCGTCGTCGTCGAAAGCCACTGCAACTTCAGCCGCTCCGTCGCTTACCCTGATCTGATCGATTGCGGCCTTCGGGTCGGGCATCTCGGGAATACGTCGGTCCGTTACGAGGTCGGCATCTTCCGTAATGGTGAAGCCGATGCCTCGGCAGCCGGCCATTTTGTGCATGTGTTTGTTGACCGTCAGAGCAACCAGCCGGTGCCTATTCCAAAACCGATCCGCGATGCACTCGCAGCCATCAACGTGGCGGCAGGATCATGAGCGGGTATCTCGACTGGCGCATTGCGGACTTCCCCTATCAGACGGTCATTCCGACCCGTTGGGGCGATAACGATATGCTCGGCCACCTCAACAATGTCGTTTATAACCGGATGATCGAGACCATTGTCGTGCGCTTCACCATGGGGCCGCTCAAGATAGACTGGAAGCAGGACCCGTGTTATCCGCTGGTGGTCGAATCCCTGTGCCGGTTCCATCGCCCGTTGTCGTTTCCGGAATCCATTACGGCAGGCCTTCGCGCCGGACGCCTGGGTTCGACCAGTGTGACGTACGAAATTGCCCTGTTCGGCGAAGAGAATGATGTGCCGGCATCGACCGGACATTTCGTGCACGTCTTCATCGACAGCGTCAGCCAAAAGTCCGTTTATATTCCGGACCCGATCCGCGCCCTGATCGAGAAACATGCCTGAAAACAAAGACGCGCCCGCAATGCGGACGCGTCCCTTGTTTGATTAAAGCGAGCTGGTTCAGGCTGCTTTCTGTTCGATCGACTTTGCCGTTCCAATATTGGCAATCTCGATTTTGCGCGGCTTCTCGCTTTCAGGCACGGTGCGCTCAAGCGCGATGTGCAGAAGCCCGTTCTCAAGGCTGGCGCCTTTGACATGGATATGATCCGCCAGCTCGAAGCGTCGCTCGAAAGCGCGACCGGCAATCCCGCGATGCAGGAAAGTGCGTTCGACTTCGCTGTCGTTCAGCTTGCCGGAAACGACAAGCGAGCGGTCGGTCATGGTGATGTCGATGTTGTCTTCCGAGAACCCGGCGACGGCCAGCGTCACCTGATAGCCGTTCTCGCCCAACTGCTCGATGTTATAGGGCGGGTAGGCGTTGTTCTGGTCAGTCTGCGCGGCAGCATCCATAAGGCGCTGCATACAGGTCAAAACCGACGGAGTGACGGAAGAGGGGAAAAATCAATCGTACGCATAGCAAATCCTCCTTTGAGCGATTTGAAAAATGAGCCCGCCTGAGCGGTCAGTTACGGCCCCAGCCGGGCTCCGTTTATGAGGCGAGACCCATATGGCATCCGCTCTTTCCGGAATTGAGATAGTCAGGAGGAATTGCCTCGCAAGGGGTGCGGGTGAAAAAAAATTATCCTTCGAGACGCGGCTTGAGCTTCGCTCAATCCGCTCCTCAGGATGAGGATATTGCCCACCCTCATCCTGAGGAGCGAGCCCCGGCGAGCGTCTCGAAGGATGGTTCGGGAAAGGGAAGCTTGAGAGGCTATCCGCGGCTTGCGCGCTTGTTATTCTGCGGCTTGCGCGCTTGTTATTCTGCGGCTTGCGCGCGACGCCAATCGACTTCCCAGAGCGTGATCGGGCCGTCGAAGCCCTTCATTTCGAAACCGCCACGGTTGACGAAACGGTAAGACTTGCCCGAGCATATGCCCTTGACCACGTCAGAGACGAAAATCTCGTTCTTCTGCGCCTTGTCGACGATACGCGCGGACATCTGAACAGTGGACCCGAACAGATCGTTGTCCTCCTGGATCGGCTCGCCGGCTTGATCCCTATCTTCAGATAAAGGGGCAGGTTGGGATTGCCCTGGGTATGCGTATTGGCACCCTGCTGCATCATGATCGCCGCCTCGACGCTGTCTGAGGCCTGCTCAAACGAGGCCATGATGCCGTCACCGGTGTGCTTGACCTCGCGGCCACGGGGTTGGGTCAGGGCTTCCCGGACAACCCTGTTGTTGCGCCCGCACGGCTTCCTGTGCACCGGCATCGCCCAGGGCCTGTGTCATGGCTGTTGAGCCGGCGATGTCGGTAAACAGCACGGTAATGACGCGCGGCTGCTCTTCCTTCTGTTTCGGCTTGTTCCATTCCTCAAGCGCCGTATCCATATGCCGTGCAATATGGCCTTCATCGGTCATGAAGGTGTTCATGGCGTTGCGGCCGGCCTGAAACATCTGCATGTAGCGGCTGTCCTGCAACAGGTACTCTTCATATTTCCCGGCAAAGTTCTCGGCGTGGGATTTTTTATAGCCAAGCACCTGGACGCTGTCGCTGAGGATCTTGTTGGCGGCTTTCTGATCGATGCCACGGCTTTGCATCAAAGCCTCGGTTGCACCGGCAACCCACAGGTTGACGCCGAACTTGTTGAAGTTGTCGAGCTTCTCCTTGTTGAAGCTGGACCCTTCAAGGGCAGTCCCCAATGCCTTCATCATGAAGGTTTTCTGTTTTTCTTCCTTGGCGTTCAGGCCGGTCGAACCAACAGTATTGTCGCCCGGCGGCACGCTACCCCCGTTATCGGCATTGTCACCGCCCATTTCGCCGCGCAGGCGCTCATTGGTGGCATTGTCTTCGTCGGACGAGCCGGCTTTGCGCGCATCGCTTTCCTTCAGATCCCGTCCAGGCGCAGGTCTCTTCTTGCGCTTCTTTTTGACTTTCTTGACCTTGCGGGGGGCGGACTGGGCTGCCGCCTTGGCAGAGAACAGCGGCTTACTTTCCTTGATGCTGGTCTTCTTCAGCAGGCTTGTCGCCATCATCAGTGCCGACAGCAGGAAGGTGCCGACGAAGACCACGAACAACACGTTGGATTCTGCATTGCCGACCATGCGGATGCCGAACAGCGTCTTGTCGCCGATCAGGCTCGACGTCATGAAGGTGAAGAAGCCGGCGATCGTCAGGCTGATCAGGGCGACCATCAGCAACTTGACGAAGACAAGGGTCAGTGTGCTTTCCTTCTGCGCGCGCTACCGCCTTTTTTGGAGAAGCGCTTCGGCATGTCGTCATCAGTCAGGGAAGCGAAGGTCGAGTTCAGCTCTTCGTCTTCGTGGCTTTCCTCTTCCCTGGCCCAGCCGGCCTTGGTTTTCTTGACGTCCGTGGCATCGGTTTCGTGCGGGTCGAGATTTGAGACACCCGCACTTTTGAAGATGACGAATTCCTGGGATGTGCCGCGGTCGGGATCGTATACCTCGCGCACCACCTTGACGGCGTTGATGCCGGGCATGCGCTCAAGGTTGCGTGCTTCCTCAACAGCGGCTTCCTTCTGAAAGGAGCCGAACTGCGCGTGGATGCTCCACCGCTGACCCTGCTGGACCTGGACCTCGAATTGAGTAATCCCGGGCACGCCCTACCTCCTCACGATCAAAACCCCGGTTTCAATCGCACATAAATACACAATCGTACCGCCCTCCGGCAGTTCGATTGCCTCCCTGCATTTAGAATAACAAAAAGGGAATCCGATAACAATTTGATTTTGCAATGCAAAATGCCAGCTCAAATGTCTGGCTCTGCATGAAAAACGCCCCTTCGACATTGCCAAAGGGGCGTTTGAAACTTGCGTGTAGAGGACAGTTAGTTTTTGAGGCCGATGCCCGAGAAACGCTTGTTGAATTTTGCCAACTGGCCGCCGCTGTCGAGCAGACGGTGAACACCGGTCCAGGCCGGGTGCGACGTCGGGTCGATGTCGAGCTTGAGGGTGTCGCCGGGGCTGCCCCAGGTCGAACGCGTAGTGTATGTCGTACCATCCCGGTCATTTGAACCGTGATTTCATGGTAGTCCGGGTGCAGGTGCTGCCTGCATGGCTTTACGCTCCACTTCTGGCGAGCATGCTTATACATAACGAATCGACTGGGCGGGTTTCAAGTCCGTGAAGTTTGGGCACGCAGTTCTGAGCCTTATTGGAAAAGATGCGACGTGCCGTCAACGCCACTGCAGGGCTTTTCGACCGGGGGCGGAGCGGCACGCATATAGGCCCGGAAAGCGACCGCAACCATGATAATCGCCCCCGAAATATAGGGGGTATGGATACCGATAAATCCAAATGTAGCACCGCCGATGGCCGGGCCGATCATCCGTGACAAGGTGGATGCCGAGCGGGTCACGCCCATCAGGCCTCCTTGCACATCGGCCTCGCCGCGCACCGATATGGCCGTATTCAGGGCCGGCGTGATGATGCTGAAGCCAAGTGCTGCCAGGGTCATTGCGCCGACCAGTTGCGGCACCGTGACGACGAAGGGGATCAGGGCCAGGCCTATCGTCAGGGCCAGTGCGCCTGCGAGAATCAGCCGCTCGACACCGTACCTGACGGCCAGTTTCCCCATCAGACCGCCTTGAATGGCAGCCGCCAGCACGCCGATAAAAGCGAACAGATAGCCGTTCTGTTCCGGACCCCATCCGGGCAGGCGTCTCCGACCGCGTGGCGACCGTCGATGCAAGTCCGGCAAACACCAGTGTCGAAAGCGAACGGGCGAGATCAGCGGGATACCGGTTCCCGGCGTTTTGCAGGCCGTTGGTCAGCGCCTGCATCCGGCCAGACGCTGCGTCTGCTTTTTGATCTCGGCTCTGGCTGCGGCAGAAGGGCTTTCCTTGCGCGTCGAACAGGCCCAGAGAAAAAGCCGGCGCGGATAATCCGTGCGGCAGACGAAGCTGGGCGTTCTGAAATCCGCGCTGAGCGGGTCAGAGCTCAGCCAGAATGCGCCGATGGCAACCGCCCCATAATGAAGCCGATGGAAAATGCGGCGCCAGCCGTGCCCATGCCCTTGGCGACGGTTTGCCAGCTGGTCGTGAACGTCATGCGGCGACAGGCAAATGCGGTTGATATGTTGCCGGCCATCAGGCCGCCGATGGCACGGGCCAGAAACAGCATGAACAGGGATTCGGCAAACCCCAGCAGGATGTAGGACAGGGCCGCGGCACCGATCGTGCCCAGCAGCACCGGCCGTCTGCCGATGCGGTCACTTAACCGGCCCCAGAAGGGTGCTGCCAGAAACTGTGCGGCGGAATAGATCGCCATCAGCAACCCGACCTCTGCCGGCGATGCCTGATAGTATTCCGCATAAAAAGGCAGCAGGGGGATAATCACCCCGAACCCGATGAGGTCGACCACGACGATGAGAAAAAGGACCGGCATCAATCAGCGCTGGGTAAACTTGAATTCGATGCGGCGATTCTTGGCTTTGTCGATTTCACTTCTGCCGGGGGCAATCGGGTAATGCTCGCCATACCCGGTCGCGGCCAGACGTTTGGGGGGAATACCTTCGCGTGTCAGTTGATGCAATACGGACAAGGCTCTGGCCGTCGACAGTTCCCAGCTGGAGGGGAATTTCGGCGTGGCAATCGGGTCGATGTCGGTGTGGCCGTCGATGCTCAAGATCCAGTCGATGTCGCCGGGCATTGTGACTGCGATTTCCAGCAGGGTCGTTGCCAGCTTGGCCAGTTCACGCTGGCCGCCCTCTCCGATATCTGCCGAACCCTTTGCAAACAGCAGTTCCGACTGCAACACGAAGCGGTCGCCGACGATACGGACATCGTCGCGGTTGCCGATGACC
Organism: uncultured Rhodospirillales bacterium; assembly: GCA_965284225.1. Taxonomy (GTDB): domain Bacteria; phylum Pseudomonadota; class Alphaproteobacteria; order Rhodospirillales; family Casp-alpha2; genus UBA4479. The sequence continues at coordinate 477,376 of CBDIRN010000001.1, read as the reverse complement.
TGACGCAAACGACCGAAGAATTCAGAACGATAGCGGGACAGCTCCTGCACTTTGGTCGCAAGCGCCGCGTTGAGGCGTTGACCCAGTGACTGGATCTGCACGTTTTTCGCCTTGGCCTCGACTTCGGCCGCGTCCAGTGCCGCATTCAACTGATCCAGTTGCTGGCGCAGAGCCGCCATCTGCTTGTTCATCAATGCCAGCTGGGCCCGGGCGGTATCAGCAATTTCCTGTTTCCTCGGCAAGCCCGACCTGCGAGGCCGTCACGTTCGGTTTTCACCGATTCAAGGGACTTCGCCAGTTCCGCGCGTTTGCTTTCCGCTTCACTGGCACGGAATGACAGCGCTGAAACCTCTTTCTCCAGTTCTTCCTTGAGCGCCTTGAGCGCCGCCACATCGCCGCTCAGATCAGCGATTTCCTTGAGCTGTCTGTCGATCGCTTCCTTGTCGGCGGCTGAGCGGGATTTGAGCGATGAAAGCTCGGATTGGGCCGAGGCATAGTCGGCTCTGAGGCCGGCCAGCTGCTGTTCAAGATTGGCGCGGGATTCCAGCGAGGCGGATAGCTGATCGCAGCAGGCTGTTGGCGCCAAGCTGCAACTGCTCGTTCTCGGTTTTGGTCAGTGCCAGCACTTTGGACAGAGCGCTGAGATCGTTTTCCAGTGCCCTCAGCGCCTTGTCACGACCGGACAGCGCCTGGCCCAGAAAGAACTGCGCCAGAACAAAGATCATCCACAGGATCGCCGATGGCCATCAACAGCGTCGCCAGGGCATCGACAAAACCCGGCCAGATGACGCTTGAGCGATGTTCGCGGCGGCTTATTGAGGCCATCTACTCTCTCAACTGCCTTCACCGGTGGCGGCGATGGTCCGGGCAAGGAGACGAATTTCACGGCGCAGCGCGTCGGTGATTTCGTTTCTCGACAGCACGCTCTCGTCGATCAGTCTCTGCATGTTCTTGTCGAGATTGCGCAGATGCGCATTCATGGCTTCATCGTTGCCGCTGCCAGAGCCGGTGTTGTTGGCCAGCTTCTGCAGGATCGGTTTCATCTCGACCTGGGTTTCGGCAAGATTGCGCATCACAGCCTGTTCGGTGCGCATATGGTCGGTCAATGTCTCAACCCTGCTGGCAAGCTCGCTCAGCGAGTTGTTGACGCCATGCTTGCCTTCTTCACTGCGCGCAATGATGACCTGCAAATTTTTCCAGACTTTCTGCCGTCTGCTCCAGCAGGGCCTGCACATAAGCCGGCACACCTTGCTCGCCCTCGGAGCCGAAGCGCGCCAGCATCGACGGTCTGGTGACGCTGGGCAGCAGCCGTTCCTCGGAGATCGTTGAAGAAGCGGTTCTGCGCCTGTCCCCGCCTGCAGATCGAGGAAGCCCAGCACCAGCGGGCCGGCAAGACCGAACAAGGACGACGAGAAGCGCCGTGCCCATGCCAGGTGATGGGCGCTTCAAGACCGCTCCTCCAGGCGTTCGAACAGGGCTGCTGTCTCGCCGCCGTCCACGTTCAGGCCGCCGATCACAAGCCCGATTGAACTGACGGTCTCGAGCAGCCCCCAGAAGGTGCCGAGCAGCCCCAGAAAAATCAGCAGACCGATGTTGTAGCGCGACAGTTCCCGGCTTTCGTCGAGGCGGGCGGCAATACCATCAAGAATCGAGCGCATGGAAAGGGCGGACAGGCTGAAACGGCTGCCCCTGCGATCCGACAGCATCGTTGCCATGGGCGCCAGCAGCTTCGGGTCGTCGTTGCTTTCAGGCAGGCGGATCTGCAATCCGGCTTCGGTCTCGGCCAGGGTATCGCGAAACCGCTCAAGCCAGGACACTTCCGGGTACAGCAGGGCGACCTGGCGGAAGTTATAAAAAATACCGAGCAGCAGGACGCCAAGGATCAGACCGTTGAGGGTCGCATTCGCCATGAAGGCATGTTGCAGGGGTTCGAAAACGAAAAAACAGGCGGCGCCGACGCAGCCGAGAAACACGATCATGCGAATCAGAAAAACGGCGGGGCGGGTCATACGTACTTATCCTCGGGCCGAGAGCCTGTCCCGGATATCGGGGCAGGGCGAGCGAGGGGCAGGGCCTCAGCGCTCAATCAAATTAACATCGACGCGATTTTTGGGCTCGCCTTCGCCTTTGTCGCCCAGCGCACGGACGTCAATGCGCGTGGAACGGACACCCTTTTCGATCAGATACGATCGTACGGACAGCGCCCGTGAAAGGGATATCCTGCGTGCCTTGCTCGATGTCAGATCACCGCCGGAGGCATAAGCCATCAACTGCACACGAAGGTTATCCGATGCGGCAAGCTTGCCGAGAACGCTCTCAAGTGCCGACTGTCCATCCGCCGACAATTTGGTGTCTTCGTTGTTGAAGATGACTTTAACAGGACCATCAGCCGGTGTTTCGGTAGTCGTCGATGCCTGCTGCGGGGCGGCCGGCGGGGGTACGCTCGCGGCCTTTTTCTTTTCAACCGTTTGTGCGGGTTGCGCAGCAGATGGCATCGGCGGCGGCGGCGGTGCCGAGGCAATTTCCGGAGCCGGTGGTGCTGGCGGTGGCGCTGCGCTTACCGGACTGGCAGGCGCAGGTGCCGGTGCCGGCGGTGGTGTTTTCTTTTCGGCAAGTTGCTTGGGGGCTGTTGTTGCCGGCGCCGGTGCCGGGGGCTTTGGTTTGGCGACCTCGGCTACGGCCGGTCTCGGGGCCGGGTGGGTGCTTTTTGTGCAGCGGCAACCTGCGGCTTGTTTGCCGGATTGCGCAGTTGCAGGATCACTGCCTTCAGGGTGCCACGTGCAGGACCGAACGCGGTATTTCGGTTCCCGGCATCAGCAAGCCATTGCTGGACATCGGCGCAACCGACATGGCGTAAGGGGCAGGGGTGACGGGTGACGACACGGTGCCGCGTCCACCGTTCAGAGCGTTCCAGTTGATCTGGACGTTATCCGTTGCCGGTTGATAGGACGATGTCGCTGCTACGCCATGACGGCGCTTGCGCAAACGAACTCCGTCAGTGCCAGCCGCCGCGCCACCAGAAGCAGAGCCGGTACGGGAGCAAGACTGGATTTATAATTCCGGTCGGCGATACGCGGAAGCCTCCATTGCCCACTAAGAGCCACGCGCTTGTGCACGCTGAATGATAGGTAAAGAAAATACCGAACAGAAGGCCCGGCCTCAACCGCTTTACGCGTTTTTCGCTGCCTTCTTCAATAATTTGCGGAATTCCTGATCCAGCGAACCGTTCGTCGCAATGATCTCACCTGTCTCCAGCATCTTGTCGCGGCCCTTGAAATCCGAGACGATTCCACCGGCTTCGCGCACCAAAAGCATGCCTGCGGCCATATCCCAGCTCGAAAGGCCGCGCTCCCAGAAGCCGTCAAAGCGCCCGGCGGCGACGAATGCGAGGTCCAGGGATGCTGCGCCAAACCGGCGAATGCCCGATGACGTGCCCATGACGGTCGAAAGCTCGGAAATGAACGTTTCGTGACCCGGACGTCCGAGAAAAGGGATCCCCGTCGCGAAAATCGATTCCCTGATGTCAGAGCGTCCTGAAACCCGCAAGCGGGAATCGCGCAGAAACGCACCCTTGCCGCGTTCTGCATAATACAGATCATCGGTGATCGGATTGTAGACGACGGCGGCCTCGATACGCTTGTCGCGCTCAAGGGCGACGGAAATTGCAAACATGCGGAATGCCGTGCAGGAAGTTCGTCGTGCCGTCCAGCGGATCGATGATCCAGCGGTTGCGACATGTCTGACCCTTCGAGAACGCCGCCTTCTTCAAGAATGGAAGTACCGTAAGCCGGGCGGACTTTCTGCAGTTCCTCAACAAGAATTTTTTCTGCCTTGGTGTCGGCTTTGGTGACGAAATCGGCAGGCCCTTTCTTGAGAACCTGCAGATTTTCGATTTCACCGAAATCCCGGCGAAGCGCACGTCCCGCTTTTTGGGTGGCGGCCACCATTACGGTCAGAAGCGGGGTCAGGCGATTGGACATACTGGAAGTTTACCGATGCTAATCTTTGGCGCGCTCGACGTAAGACACGTCACGGGTATCGACGACGATCCGGGTGCCCGATTCAATGAACGGTGGCACCAGAACCTTGACGCCGTTTTCGAGCAAGGCCGGTTTGAAGGAAGATGATGCCGTCTGGCCCTTGACCACAGCATCGGCTTCGACGACCCGCAGCGTCAGGTGTGCCGGCAATTCGACGCCGAGCGGTTCTTCATCATAAGTCTCGATCATGACGTTCATGCCGTCCTGCAGGAAAGCCACATTGCTTTCGCCAACGATTTCGGACGACAGGGTGATCTGCTCGTACGTCTCGACGTGCATGAATGTATGGATGTCGCCGTCGGAAAACAGGAACAGGTATTCGGTCTGTTCCAGACGAACCCGCTCGACCTTTTCCGATGACCGGAAACGCTCGTTGAGCTTCGTGCCGTCACGGACGTCCTTCAATTCAACCTGCAGATACGCGCCCCCTTTACCGGGTTGCGTATGCTGAATTCTTATAGCGTACCAGATACGGCCTTGGTGTTCGATAACCATCCCTGGGCGAATGGCGTTTCCGTCAATCTTCATATCGATCGCGTCCTGAAATCAAAATGTCACGGGTCAAGCCCGGCGCGGGTTCTATCAGTTAGGCATGGGGGCTGTCACCGAAAATGTCTATGGCCTGACAAAGCGATCTTCAGGAATCACGGCAATTGGCGCAAGTTTGACAAGAAATGCCGGGTCGCCAAGACCCGCAACCATGACTGATGTGCTTGCCGGCGGTGCGGCCGGGTCGAGCATTTCAGCGCGCACCTTTTGGATCATCGGTAGGTGATCGCGATCAATAAAATAGGTAGTAACGGATATCAGGTCTGCCAGAGTGCCGCCGACGGCGGCCAACAATGTTTCAATGTTTAGAAATGCCTGGCGGGTTTGTGCGCTGACATCTCCCGGACCGACAATGTTTTCATCTTCATCCCACGCGACCTGACCGGTGAAGTGGATAACCTGACCGATCGGCTGGAGTACGCCCATGCTGAAACCGCGCCCACGCGGTGACCAAATTCCATTGGGGTTGATCGTGATCATCCTACCCTCCTGATTGCGCAGGCCGGATTCATATCAATCGGTCTGCAAGACCTTTACAAACGCTCTGACACCGGCTTCAGGGCCATCCGGATGCGACCAGATGCAACCGATGACAGCCAGATAATCGGCCCCGGCAGCAACCAGGGGCGGGCAGTTTTCAGCCGTGATGCCACCGATCGCGACACAGGGCACGATGGTCATCGATGACCAGATTTCGATGATTTCCGGATCCGCCTGGTGCTTGGTTTCCTTGCTGGCACTGGGAAAGAAAGCGCCGAAGGCAACCTCGAATCCAGCCCCTTTGTCACCGGCCTCGATGGCCAGATCACGGCTGGCATGACACGTCACGCCGATGATCGCGTCTGCACCGAGCATATCGCGGGCCGTTGCATAATCGGTGTCGTCCTGGCCGATGTGGACCCCGTCGGCGCCGATGCTGGCTGCGATGTCCGGAGCGGTCATTGATGATTAACGGCAGATCGAATCGCGGCGTGACAGACCGGCAGCAATGTCTCTGCGGCACGTTTGAAATCGTCGTCAGAAATATCCTTCAGCCGCAGTTGCACAGCGCCAACGATTTCCGGCGCCGCGTCGATGGCCCGTTTCAGGGTATCGGCAAAGCTGACGGCTTCAATTGCTGCGGGTGTCGAGAGATAGAGTTTGCGAGCTTGGGTCTTTGGCCGAGGAGGCCATGGTGTTTTCCAGTTCGGTGCCTTGCGGCAGGGTTCTTCTGGACCAGTCGAGCAGGACGGCGTCGGTGTTCAAGCGGATCGGACAGATCCAGCGCGGACAGAGGATCACCCGCAGGACCAGACCGTCAGCGCCGGCCATGTCGCGCAGTTTCGCCAGGACGAGCATCATCGGCGTCAATGCGCAGGCGCGTACAGCCTTCGCGCAATGCCTTCAGGGCGTGCCCGGGATCGCTGCCACAATCGATGACGGCATTGATCCCAGTGGCAATCCCGGTCGACATCGGCGGATTTTCCGCCAGCACGGCTTCGATCATGCTTTGAAAGACAGCAGGACCGATAGCCGCAGCGGCATCCGGCGCACTCAACAGGGTAACCGGTCGTTCAGCGGCGACGGCCGCCGCTACGGCGCGTCGCACGTGCTGGATGTGATGAACAATGACGACAGGACCAGGATCGGATGGACCCGTGCGTCCGGTCATTAAAGTCCGGCCATCACCATTGCCGTATCCGGCATGCGGTTGGAGAAGCCCCATTCATTGTCGTACCAGCTCAAGACCCGGACAAAATTGCCACCGACGACCTGTGTCTGCGTGCCGTCGAAGGTTGAACTGTTCGGGTTGTGGTTGAAGTCGATCGAGACCAGGGGCTCGGTGTTGTATCCGAGAACGCCCTTCAGCGGGCCAGAGCTTGCTGGCCTTTTCCATGGCACCGTTGACTTCTTCGGCTGTCGTGTTGCGACCGGCGATGAAGGTCAGGTCAATCAGCGAAACGTTCTGAGACGGCACGCGGACCGAAGTGCCGTCGAGCTTGCCGGCGAGTTCCGGCAGCACCAGGCCAACGGCCTTGGCCGCACCGGTCGATGTCGGGATCAGCGATGCCGATGCGGTACGCGCACGTCTCGGATCGGAATGCAGGGTATCCAGCGTACGCTGATCGCCGGTGAAGGCGTGGATCGTCGTCATGTAACCTTTTTCGATGCCAACCAGCTGGTTCAGGACATGGGCGACCGGGGCCAGGCAGTTGGTCGTGCACGAAGCGTTTGAAACGATGGTGTCTTGAGGCGGTCAGGCTCCTCGTGGTTGACGCCGCTACACGATGGATTTGTGGACGTCCTTGCCGGGCGCTGAAATCGAGTACCTTCTTGGCGCCGGCTTCAATGTGTTTGCCGGCGGTGGCGATGTCGGTGAAGAAGGCCGGTGCACTCAAAGCCGATATCAACGCCGAGTTCAACCCGCAGGGCAATTTCAGCGGGATCGCGTTCGGCGGTGACTTTCATCGGCCCGGTGCCGACGTCCATGCTGCTGTCGTCAGACGTTACGGTGCCGGGAAAGCGCCCGTGTGTGGAATCGTAGCGGAACAGATGCGCGTTCATGTCAACCGAGCCGAGGTCATTGATGGCGACCACTTCGATGTCCTTACGGCCACTTTCGATGATACCGCGCAGAACCAGACGACCAATCCGACCGAAACCGTTAATGGCAACACGTACCGCCATTGCTTCCTCCTGAGTTTGCCGCTGCCGGTTATATAGGCGCGGCTTTAGGTTAATGTTGATGTTTCCGGGGCAAAAAAACGGGTTTCAGGGTAAACGTCATGCGCCTGGTTGATGGGCTGACACGTGAAATATAATTCGAAAATGCAAAAATGCCACGTAATCTCATTCTTCAGGGGAAATTTCTCAGGTAATAATTGACCTTAATCCAGAACAGGATTAGGGTCGCCTCTGCCATTGCTGCCAACGACTGATCAATCGTCGCATTTAACAGGGAGAAACATCCGGTGTCGACTTCGACCATTGCCAAGGCATCCAGGGTCGAACGTGCATTCGAGAGGCTGGAAGCAGCCGTTGACCGACTGGACGTGGCACTGACCTCCAAAGCTTCTGAGCGGAGCGGGGGCGACGAAACCGAAACCGTTGATCGGCTGCGCCTGGAAAATGCCGCATTGAAGGACCTGAACCGCGCCGCTGCGGATCGTCTGGCCAGCACCATCAAACGCCTCGATTCCCTGTTACAGGACTGACGGATTTACGGACATGGCACAAGTAACCGTCACCATTAATGATCGCCGCTACAACATTGCCTGTGATGATGGTCAGGAAGCGCATCTGGCAAGACTGGGTGCCTACGTTGACCGCCGGGTGAGTGAACTGGTTGCAGCGGTCGGGCAAATCGGTGACGCCAAGCTGCTGGTTATGGTTTCGCTGCTGGTCGCCGACGAGCTTTCCGATGCGTACGCCGAAATGGAAACATTGAAATCAGGCGGAAAGGGGGCCGCTGCGGCGGCTGCAGCAGACGGACGGCTGAGCGAGACCCTTGAGAAACTGTCACTTCGCATCGAAAGCATTGCCGAGAGCATTGAACAAGCCTAACTTGTTATGTGGCGGGCTGCGGAGTGCGTCAGACCAACGTTATCCCAGGGGCCTAAATCCACCGTACGGGAGCTGTCCCTGTCGGTCTCTTGGGACCGGTATATGGCACCCACTTGCTAGACCTGGCCACGGAGGATCTCAGCGTCAACGGCTCAGGCGGCCCGCCATACTCCGCTTTTTCTTTTCGCTCGGCGTTGCGGCGCAGCGTTGGGACGTTAATCCATGACAGACCTCAAGGCTATTAAATCCAACGACCGGAAGATCGCTGTCGAGCGCCGCAATCAGATTCATGCTGGTTGCCCGGATGCGGGCTTCAGGCTCGCCGACCACATTATGGCTTCTGCCGGTGCATTGGGCCTTCTGGAAGCGTGCCGCCGAGGATATCGTGTACGCCTTCTGGTCGATGGGCACAGGAAATCGATACCCGGCCCTTGCTTGACCGTAGTTTTGGGGCGCAGCCGGTCACCGGACAGCGCTGCCGGTGGTGGTGGCGAAGGCCCAGCCGCTGACCTTTCGTGCCTGGCGCACGGGCGAGGCCCTGGCCGATGGCGGTTTCGGGACCTCGATCCCGGTTCCGGAAGCCGAAACGGTTACCCCCGACATTCTGTTCGTGCCCTTGTTGGCGTTCGACAAGGCCGGATACCGGCTTGGATACGGCGGGGGTTTTTATGACCGGACGCTTGAAAAGCTGCGCCGACGGGGCCGCGGGCGGGGTGCAGCCTTTGGCTGTGGGTATTGCTTTTTCAGCGCAACAGGTAGACACCGTGGCCCGCGGGCCGTATGACCAGCCGCTTGACTGGGTCGCCACGGAAACCGGATTAATCCGTATTGGCAGCGATTCACCCTGATAACGGTGCCAAGGGAATAATTAGGAATATACAAGGGATCAACATGAGACTTCTGATCATCGGCGATGTCGTCGGCAGTTCCGGACGGGCCGTACTCAATGCCAACCTGCCGGCACTGCGCCAGCGCCTGAAAGCCGATTTCGTCATCGTCAATGGCGAGAACGCGGCGCACGGCTTCGGCATTACCGGCAGCATCTGCGATACATTGTATCAGGCCGGTGCGGACTGCATCACCACCGGCAACCACGCCTTCGATCAAACCGATGTGCTGGCACAGATGGAGCGGGACGAGAAAATCCTGCGCCCGATCAATTATCCGCCGGGCACGCCGGGCCGGGGCTTCGGCATCTACAAGACCGGTGACGGAAAGCGGGTGCTGGTCGCCAACATCATGTGCCGACTGTTCATGGAACTCCTTGATGATCCATTTCAGGCCGTCGATGCGTTGTTGAAACGCTTCAAGATCGGGCGGGATGTGGATGTCATCGTCTTTGATGTGCATGGCGAGGCAACCAGCGAGAAGCAGGCCATCGCACATTATGTTGATGGCCGCGCCAGCGTTGTTGTCGGCACGCATACGCATGTGCCGACGGCCGACACCTGGGTACTGCCGGGCGGCACCGCCTATCAGACGGATCTCGGCATGACCGGTGATTATGATTCGGTGATCGGCATGAAAAAGGACCTCTCGGTGCAGCGCTTCATTACCAAGGGTGAGCGAATCCGGCTCGAGCCGGCTGCCGGTGATGGTGCGATGTGTGGCTGCTTCGTGGTGCTCGACGAGAAGACCGGACTGGCTAAAAGGATAGAGCCGGTGCGCGTTGGCGCCCGTCTTGCGGAGTACATTCCCAAGCCCTGACAGGTCCGGAACGGGATTCTGAGCCTCTCATCAGGGTCAAATTATGATATTCCCGCCAAAATCTTGACATATTGCGCATGAATGATGTTGCAGATGGCTTGGCGCGGTATTCATTTACTCGCCTCAAAGGTAATATGGAGCGATTCGCGGATCACATCAGGGGTCCGCTGCTTCAAGGTGCAAACAGAGTTGGAATAGAGATCATGGCCGGCCATTCACAGTTCAAGAACATCATGCACCGCAAAGGTGCGCAGGACGCCAAGCGGGCGAAGAATTTTGCCAAGCTTGCCAAGGAAATTTCCGTTGCCGCACGGAACGGCGAAGATCCGGGATTCAATCCTGCCCTTCGTCTGGCGATTGCCAACGCGCGCGCAGACAATATGCCGAACGACAATATCAAGCGGGCGATCCAGCGCGGCGTCGGTGGTGATAGCGAAAACCTCGAAGAAATCCGTTATGAAGGCTATGGCCCGGGCGGTGTGGCGGTCATCGTCGAGGCGTTGAGCGACAACCGCAACCGTACAGCATCGGAACTTCGCGCCGCTTTTGCCAAACATGGCGGCAATCTTGGCGAGACCGGCAGCGTCGGCTTCATGTTCGAACGCGTTGCCAAACTGGTTTATCCGGTCGAGGTCGCCAGCACGGACGACATGTTCGAAGCGGCACTGGAAGCCGGTGCGGACAACGTCGAAAGCGATGAAGAAGGACACGCGCTGTTCTGCGGACCTGATGATTTCGCTGATGTCCGGGATGCGATTACGGAAAAGTTCGGCGATCCGAAAAGCGGCGGTCTTGAATGGAAACCGCTTAATTCCATCGAGGTCGATGCCGATACTGCGGCGACCCTGTTCAAGCTCATCGATGTTCTGGAAGGCAATGATGACGTGCAGACGGTGTTTGCCAACTTCGACGTGTCCGACGAAATCCTGGCGCAATTGAGCGCTTAGACAATGTGCAGAACGGCTTTAAGGAGCTATACGTGCGGTTGATCGGTTTTGATCCGGGATTGCTGACAACAGGCTGGGGCGTCATCGAGGCGGTCGGTAACCGGCTCAGCTATGTCGCCGATGGGCACGTCACAACGTCGCCCAAAGCCCAGCTTTCGGAAAGACTGGTTGAACTGCATGCCGGTCTGGTCGAGGTGATCCGCGAATATGCCCCGGAAGAAGCCGCTGTTGAGGAAACCTTCGTCAACAAGAACCCGGTATCGACACTGAAACTCGGCCAGGCACGCGGCATTGTTCTGCTGGTGCCGGCGCTGGCCGGACTTTATGTCGCGGAATATCTGCCCAATCTGGTCAAGAAAACCGTGGTCGGTTCAGGCCACGCCGCAAGAACAGGTGCAGATGATGGTCAGAACCCTGCTGCCGGGCGCGAAGATTACCGGTGCCGATGCAGCCGACGCGCTGGCCGTGGCGATCTGCCATGCGCATCACCGCGGCACGGCAGAGCGGGTCCGCACACTGGCAAAGGCCGCGACATGATCGCCCGGCTTAAAGGTATTGTTGAAGAAATCGGTGACGACTGGGTCGTGATTGATGTTGCGGGCGTTGGTTATCTGGTCTTCGCCCTCGGGCGCACCCTGGCAATGCCGGCTGGCTGCCGGCGCGGCGGCAACGCTGTTTATCGAGGCCGCAGGAGCACGCGCAGGTCGTGTCCACCTTTATGGCCTCGCCGATGCCGTCGGGCAGAGTTCACTTCAAGCTGCTGACGACGGTGCAGGGTGTCGGTGCCAAGGTCGGCCTGGCCCTTCAGGGCGTATTGAGCACCGATGAAATCACCCGTGCCATTCCGATCCGGCGACAAGGCAGCGATCGCCCGGGCGCCGCGGTGGTCGAGGCCGACCCTCGCGGCAGCGCATCACCGCGCGAGCGCGGTGGACAACGTCGAGCGGCATTGCGCTCGGTCAGGCGCTCAAGGTTGATGCTGGCCATACTGCCAAGGCGGCCCTCGATCCGGCTGCCGGTGCTGCCGCCGATGCGGTCTCGGCGTTGGTCAATCTTGGGTACAGCCCGTCACAGGCATTCGGTGTTGTTGCCGAAGCGGCCGCGTGAAATCGGTGCCGAGGCCAGCGTTGGTGCCCTGGTCAAAGCCGCAGACTCGTCAAACTGGCGCCCGCCGATACCCGTGCCGGAGCACGCCGCTTCGACCGGCCGAGGCGGAACGCATTCTGACCGACCCAGACCCTGCCGGGGGACGCCCCGGATGTGGCGCTGCGCCCGCAGCGACTGGCTGATTTTTTGTCGGCCAGCCGCAGGTCGCCGAGAGCTGATCTGAAGGTTTTGTCGAAGCGTCGATCAGCCGCTCCGAACCTTTGGACCATGTCCTTGTTCTGCCGGTCCGCCGGGGCTTGGCAAAACCGCCCTGCGCAGCTCCAGTGGTGCCAAGGAAATGGGCGTCTCGGTTTTCGCGCCACGTCGGGTCCGGTGATCGCCAAGGCCGGTGATCTGGCGGCGATCCTGACCAACATGGAAGCCGGCGATGTGCTGTTCATCGACGAAATTCACCGTCTCAATCCGGCGGTTGAGGAAATCCTTTACCCGGCGATGGAGGATTTTCAGCTCGACCTGATCATCGGCGAAGGACCGGCGGCGCGGTCGGTGCGCATCGATCTGCCTCGCTTTACTCTGGTCGGCGCAACGACCCGGTCCGGGCTGATCACGACGCCGCTGAGAGAACGCTTCGGCATTCCGATGCGCCTTGAATTCTATAATGTTGATGATCTGCAGAAGATCATTTCCAGAGGGGCCGGCCTTTTGGGCATGGATCTGACCGATGACGGCGCCCGTGAAATCGCTACCCGGGCGCGCGGTACGCCCCGGGTTGCCGGCAGGCTATTGCGTCGGGTCCGGGATTTCGCCGCCGTCGCCGGTAAATCACCGGTCAATGCCGAAGCCGCTGATGCGGCACTGAACCGGCTGGATGTGGACAAGCGCGGCCTGGATTCCATGGACCGGCGCTATCTCGGCTGTATTGCTGACAATTACGGTGGCGGCCCGGTCGGTGTCGAGACGCTGGCGGCAGCCCTGTCCGAACAGCGCGATACCATTGAAGAGGTGATCGAGCCTTATCTGATCCAGCAGGGTTTTCTGATGCGCACACCGCGTGGTCGGGCCCTGGCCGCAGATGGCTTCAAGCATCTGGGTCTGAAGCCGCCGGCGACCTTTAACCAGTTGGAACTGATCGCCGACGATGCCCGGGGAGGTGATGATGCCTGACAAGTCCGGCACAGAAACCCACGTGCATCCGGTCCGCATCTATTACGAGGATACCGATGCCGGCGGTATCGTCTATTACGCCAATTATCTGAAGTTCGCCGAGCGCGCGCGCACAGAAATGCTGCGGGCGAACGGCATTGAAAACGGTTTGCTGATGCAGACGGATCGGGTTGCGTTCGCGGTCCGTGAATGCCATGCGGATTACCGGAAACCGGCCAAGCTCGACGATCTGCTGGAAATCAGAACGCGTGTCGAAGAAGTGGCCGGTGCCAGCATGCGGATGCGTCAGGACGTGTTGCGGGACAACGAAGTGCTGGTTTCGATTTCGGTCAGACTGGCCTGTATGGATATCGACAATGGTACGCCCAAACGGCTTCCGGCAATCGTCCGGGACTGTATCGGGGCACCGGTGAAACTGTCTTGAGAAAGACGTGAATTAGAAGGGACGAGCGGAGTAAGGTATGGAAAATCAAGCAGTAGACGCCGCCATGATGGCCGGATCGATAGGTGCTGATCAGTTTACCATTATGTCGATGTTCTTGCGCGCCGGGATCGTCGTCAAGACCGTGATGGTGATGCTGATCCTGGCCTCGATCTGGTGCTGGGCGATCATCTTCGAAAAGCTGTTGACGGTGCGCCGCCTGAACAAGCGATCCGACGAGTTTGAGCAGGCTTTCTGGTCCGGCAAGTCTCTGGACGACCTGTTCGACCGGGTTGCCAGTAATCCGCGCGATCCGATGGCAGCGGTATTTTCAGCAGCAATGCGGGAATGGCGACGGGTATCGGGTAGCGGCTCATCCAGCATCAAGGTCGGGCTCGGTGAGCGCATCGATCGGGTGATGCAGATTACCGTGAACAGGGAAATGGACCGCGCCGAAAAATACATGACGTTCCTACGACGACCGGGGCGACGGCACCGTTCATCGGCCTGTTCGGCACTGTCTGGGGCATCATGCACAGCTTCCAGTCCATCGCGATTTCCTCAAACACGTCTCTGGCCGTGGTCGCACCCGGTATTGCCGAAGCCCTGTTCGCGACCGCGCTCGGTCTGCTGGCCGCAATTCCGGCGGTTGTCGCCTACAACAAGCTGAGCCGTGATCTTGATCGCTATGCCGGTCGTCTGGACAGCTTTGCCGGCGAGTTCTCGGCGATCCTGTCACGTGAGATGGACACTTAGGAGCAGCCGATGGCAATCATGACGCAACGCACGGGCGGCGGTGGCCGGTTCTCCAGACAGAGCCGCAGGCCGATGAGCGAAATCAACGTGACACCGTTTGTCGACGTGATGCTGGTTTTGCTGATCATCTTCATGGTCACGGCACCGCTGCTGACCGTTGGTGTTGAGATCAATCTGCCGGAAACCAAGGCCGGTGCCATTTCGGGCAAGGATGAGCCGCTGGCGATCTCGATTACCGAAAGCGGCGAGATTTTCCTGCAAGACACGTCTGTCCCGCTGGAGACGCTTGTGCCCCGGCTGGCGGCGATTACCGGCGAGAACCGGGACTTGAGGATTTTTGTCAGGGGTGATTCCGCCATCAATTATGGTCGTGTCATGGAAGTGATGGGGACGATCAACAAGGCGGGTTATAGGAAAGTCGCCCTGATCACGCGGAGCGGGGAACAGGCGAAGCAGCCAGTACCCCCGACCCGAAAAAGAAAAAGTCGCCCTAACAGCGCAACAGACGGAATTCATCAGGTATCATGAAAAACGGTTTTTCCATTTCGATAGCTTTTCACGCGGCGATTGTCGCGCTGAGCTATTTTGGTCTGCCGCTTTTGCCGCCGCCTGAGACACTTGCGGAGACGCCGATATTCGTTGAAATGGTCGAAATCGACGAGGTGCGCAATGCGCCGGCCCCGGCACCTGAACCTGCCAAGGAGCCTGAAAAGAAGCCGGAGCCGCCGAAGCCTGTTGAAGAGGCCAAGCCGGAGCCGAAACCGACACTGCCGCCCCCAGCGCCGAAGCCGGAGCCGGAAATCGCCGCATTGCCGCCAGAGCCGAAGCCAGAACCGGAGCCGGAGCCGAAAAAGGAACCGGAACCCGAACCAGAACCGAAGCCCAAGCCGGTAGCAAAGCCGGAGCCTAAGCCTGAGCCCAAGCCAGAACCCAAGCCAGAGCCGCCGAAAGCGACTGCGGCCAAGGCCCAGATTCAGAAAACCGAAACCGCCTGCTCAGCTCGGCGTTCAACGCGCTGTTGAAAACGCTGGAAGAAATCAAGAAGACCCAGAAGGCCGAGCCGGAAGAAAAGAAAGAAGAGAAGAAGGTCGATTTCGCAGCACAGATGCGCAATGCCATCAACACCAAGTCTGCGGCGCAGAATTCGGATCCGAACAAAAAGGTGACGATGACGGAACTGGACGCCATGCGCAGGCAGGTCATTTCTCAGATCACACCGTGCTGGAATATCAACCCCGGCTCGAAAGGGGCGGCCAATCTGGCCGTGGTCATCCGCATGGCGATGAACCCGGACGGTAGTGTGCAGTCGGCGTCGATCGAAGACCAAAGCCGGTATTATACCGATACATTTTATCAGTCCGCCGCCGACGCGGCGAAGCGTGCCGTATTGAATCCGCGTTGCAATCCTATCAAACTGCCTCCTGACAAGTATCAGGTATGGCGCGAGATATTGATCAATTTTGATCCGAAAGAGTTGCTGTAAGGAGCCCTCATGTTTCTGCCAATGACGATGCGCCCGATGGTTATGGCTTTTCTTGTCACCGTGCTGATGGCGGGTGTGGTGCAGGCCGAACTCAAGGTCGATATCACGCAGCGGCGAGCCGTTGCCGATTGCCGTCACCGACTTCTTTGGCAGTACCAGCCAGGAAGCCAGCATCGGCCAGAATATGGCCGCCGTGATCGCCGCCGACTTGCTGCGCTCTGGTTTGTTCAAGCCAATCGACAAGCGTGCCTTCATTCAGGCCGACAGTGCCATGAACTCATTGCCCCGTTTCGGCGACTGGCGGATCATCAACGCACAGGCACTGGTTCAGGGCCGCACCGAAATGGTGCCGGACGGACGCTTGCGTGTCGAATTCAGGCTTTGGGATGTATTTGCCGAGCAGCAGATGGTCGGTCTTGCCTATTTCACCGTGCCTGATAACTGGCGCCGGGTCGCGCACATCATCGCCGATGCCATTTACAAGCGGATCACCGGTGAAGACGGCTATTTCGATACCCGCATTGTCTATATCGCTGAAAGTGGCCCGGAACGCCGCCGCATCAAGCGGCTGGCAATCATGGATCAGGATGGCGAGAACCACCGCTTCCTGACGGACGGCTCGGAACTGGTCCTGACCCCCCGATTCTCGCCGACCCTGCAGGAAATCACCTATCTGAGCTATCGGGGCAACACACCCCGGGTCTATATCTTCAATATTGATACCGGCCGGCAGGAACTGCTGGGTGATTTTCCGGGGATGACGTTTGCGCCCCGCTTCTCACCGGATGGTCAGAGCGTGATCATGAGTATGTCGGAGAACGGCAATACCAATATATATGTCATGGATCTCCGAACCCGGCAGTACCGGCAACTGACCCGTTCAGGTGCTATTGATACCTCACCCAGTTTTGCGCCCGACGCGGCGCAGATCGTCTTCAATTCCGACAGGGGCGGGTCGCAACAACTATACGTGATGGACAAGGACGGTAAAAATACCCGGCGAATCAGCTTCGGTTCGGGCAAATATGCAACGCCGGTCTGGTCACCCCGAGGGGATTTGATTGCCTTTACGAAAATCCTGAAGGGTACATTCTACATCGGGGTCATGCGCCCTGACGGAACCGGAGAACGGCTCCTGGCGCAGGATTACCTTGTTGAAGCACCGACCTGGTCGCCGAATGGCAGGGTTTTGATCTATTTTCGCCAATCGAAGCAAGGCGAGAAGGTCAGCGAACCCCGGCTGTATTCCATTGACCTGACAGGATACAACGAACGCGAGATTATTACGCCCGTCGGGGCTTCCGATCCAGCGTGGTCACCCCTGATACCGTGAATAAAATGCCGCACTGCGGCAAAATTCGATCAAAAACCATTGAAATGGGGGTGTTTCTCCAAAAAAGTGCTTGGAATCAACCGCGTCACTCTTTAAAGATACCCCCAATCAGCGTTTTAAAAAACGTCTGAGCAAAGTTGTGCCGACTGTTCGGCTAAGCTGGTTTTAGCGATATCACCCGTTAAGGAGTAGTTCCTATGCGTTACAATTTTTTAAGTGTGCTGGCCGCGGTTGCATTGCTTGCAGCCTGTGAAACAGCGCCGGAATCGAGTGGTAACGCCCAGTCGTCCGGCGGCTCGTCGACGACATCAAGTTCCAGTGGCTCGTCCATGGCGGCCGTGCAAATCCCGGCTGGCAGCCAGGAAGATCTGGTAGTTAACGTCGGCGACCGTGTGTTCTTCGGTTTCGACAGTTCAGACCTCACGGCCGAATCCCGTGCAGCTCTCGAAAAGCAGGCTGCCTGGATGAAGAAATTCGGTGGCGTCCGCGTCGTTCTTGAAGGCCATTGCGATGAGCGTGGCACCCGTGAGTACAACCTTGCACTTGGCGAGCGCCGCGCAAACGCTGCCAAGGATTACCTGGTTGCTCTCGGCATCAACCCGGCGCGCGTCAAAACCATTTCTTATGGTAAGGAACGCCCGGCTGCTCTTGGTCACAATGAATCCGCATGGGCACAAAATCGTCGCTCCGTGACGGTTGTCGACAGCGCCGGTAGCTGATCTTTCGACATAGTGCGTTATTTGGCGCTTGCTCATCGGTTCACGCCGCATGGGCAAGCGCCTTATTTTTGCCTAATATGTCCGTGAAAGTGTGGTTAGGTACCGGTACCGATGGGTGTCGTGTGCCTTTTGTTGAAGGATGATCCGGAGAGAACGATGACAATGCTCAAGCCGTGGCTCGGTGTAGTTGTGTGTGCCGCATTATTGACGGTTGCCCAGCCTGTTGTTGCGCAAGACACGAATGCGCGGGCATTGATGGATCGAATCGAACGTCTGGAACGCGATATCCGTACGCTCAACGTACAAATCGCCAGAGGCGCTGGTGGTGGGTCATCTGCGGTTACGCAGTCGGGTGCCGTGTCAAGCGATGGTGCCGATCCGGCATATCTCCGTCTCAGTACCCGTGTCACGCAGGTTGAAAATGATCTCAGGGGCGTGACCGGGCGGCTCGAAGAAATTACCTATAAAATCGATCAGGTTTCCCAGCAGATGAGCAAGCTGGTCACAGACGTGGAATTCCGACTGGGCCGGCTGGAGGGCGATGCGTCTGGTGCCATGCGCCAACCGGCACCCAATGCCAATGCCCTGATGGGCCAGCAGATGTCGACGGCACCTGGCACGATTGCGGCGAGCCCGATGCCGGCCGATGTTGCCCAGGCGGCTCAGGCTCCACAGAAGGCAAACCCGAACCCACAGGTTCTGGGCACCCTCAAGGCAAATGACCTGAGCAAAAACAAACCGGCTGCGGCACCTGTCGGTGAGCCGAAAAGCGAAGCCGATGCCTTGCTGGCGCAATTAACCGGCGAAGCGCCGAAGCCCGCAGCGTCCAGTCCGGCAGCGGCCAGCGCCCAGCCGGCACAACCGGCGGCGGCACCGGCAAGTGAAACCGCCGCTTTGACGGGCGGAACGCCGCGCGATCAATACATGCAGGCTTTTGGCCTGCTGCGTCAGGGGAAATATGATCAGGCTTCTGCCCAGCTACGTCTGTTTCTGGAGCAGAATCCGAACGACAAACTGGCCAGCAATGCCCGTTACTGGCTTGGGGAAACCTATTATGTCCGGGGGTCGTTCGTTGAAGCGGCAGAGACCTTTCTTGAAGGATATCAGGCCGACCCGCAGGGTCCCAAAGCGCCGGATGCATTGCTGAAACTTGGCATGTCGCTGTCCAGCCTTGAGAAGAAGAGCGAAGCCTGCGCCGCTTTTCAGAAACTCCGCGCTGACTATCCCGAAGCGCCGGCCGGTCTGAAAAGCACCCTGCAGCGTGAATGGCAAAAGAACGGCTGCGTCTAACACCTCTGGAACAGACCTTCCCGAACGGCGGTGACGATGCCAACTGTGCCGATCCACAAAGATGAATTTGATGCCGCGATGCGGCTGTTCGGGGTCTTCGAGCAGCAGCCCCACCTTGCTGTGGCCGTTTCCGGTGGTGCCGACAGCATGGCGCTTGCGGTGCTTGTCGATGGCTGGTGCAAAGCGCAGGGGGGCCGTATCAGCGCGCTTATCGTCGAGCATGGATTGCGCCTTGAATCTGCGGCAGAAGCGACGCTGACGGCAGCCAGGCTCGGCCGTCTTGGAATCGAATCGCACATCCTCGCCTGGACCGGTCAGAAACCGAAGACCGGTGTGCAATCGGCGGCCCGTCAGGCCCGCTATGATTTGCTGGATCGATGGTGCCGCACCCGGGGAGTTTTACACCTCCTGACCGGTCACCATGCGGACGATCAGGCGGAAACCTTCCTGATGCGGCTTGGCCGGGGCAGCGGGCCGGACGGACTGGCGGCGATGGCAGCTGTTCGTGAACTCACCGCGTGCCGGGTGTTGCGACCGCTCCTCGATTTTCCGAAGGTTCGTTTGCAGGCAACGCTTCGGGCAAAGGGCGTGGACTGGGTTGAAGATCCTTCAAACACTGATCCGAAGTATGCCCGCAGCCGGGTGCGCCAGACGATGACGGCGTCCGATGCAGATGTGGTCGGGATCGTTCAGGCGACACGACGTTACGCCAGAGTGCGGGCAGCACTGGAAAGCCACACGTCCACCTGGCTGGCCCGTCACGCTGTTCTGGATCAGGCCGGATTTATCATTCTTGAACAGGGAGCGTTTCAGCGCGTCGATGAAGAAATTCGCTTGCGCGTTATCGGTCGCACGGCGATGGCGGTTGGCGGCAGAACATATCCATTGCAGATCGCTGCGCTGGAGCGGCTGGCGGCGACTCTTGCCGGCGGCCAGGGTGCAACCTTGGGTTCCGCCCGGTTCGTTTTGCTGGGCGACCGCATCGGTATCTTCCGGGAACAACGCAATCTGCCCGCAGCCGGTGCGCTTTTGCCCGGTTCAAGTCGCTGGGATGACCGTTTTATGATCAAGGCCGATGCGTCGATGGCAGGGGTGCCGATCCAGCCCTGGACCAAAGCACTCAGCCGGCAGTGGCCTGAAGAGACAAAACCTGCATGGCTTAAAGCGCTCCCCGGGATGGCCCGGGCCGGGTTGCCGGTGATCGGGTCAGCAGGGGCATTCTGGGTGCCGAAACCGGGCTCGGCAGATAACAATGGCGTCTCAATCCACTTTCAGCCAACAATGCCTGTGTCTGGCGGTGGATTTACCGTTGCGTAAGCGTGCAAAAGCACTATTTCTAGGGTAGATATGTTGGTGTGAGCGCATAGAACAGCCGGAAAACGATTGGTTCCGGCACGGGAGCCTGCGAAAGGCACCGCCGAAAGGAAGAAAATCTGTGAATTTCAGTAAGAATATTGCCCTCTGGATTATTATCGGCTTGCTGGTGCTGGCGCTTTTCAACCTGTTTCAGGGAACGACGCAGCGGCCGGGTGTTAACGAAATGGCCTTTTCGGATTTCCTGAGCCGCGTTGAGAGCGGGGATGTCAAAGGCGTTACCATCAAGGGCAATCAGATTTTCGGACAATATCAGTCCGGCGGCGGGTTCCAGACCTATGCGCCTGACGATCCGCAACTGGTACAGCGCCTGAAGGACAAGGGCGTGCAAATCCGTGCGGAACCTTCAGAAGATGGCTCACCGACCCTTTGGGGCATTCTGATTTCATGGTTCCCGATGCTGCTTCTGATCGGCGTGTGGATATTCTTCATGCGCCAGATGCAATCGGGTGGCGGCAAGGCAATGGGCTTCGGTAAGTCCAAGGCAAAGCTGCTAACCGAAAAGCAGGGCCGTATCACCTTCGACGATGTCGCCGGGATTGATGAAGCCAAGCAGGAGCTTGAGGAAATAGTCGAATTCCTGAAGGACCCGCAGAAATTCCAGCGTCTGGGCGGACGCATTCCAAAAGGCTGTCTGCTGGTTGGCCCTCCGGGTACGGGTAAGACCCTCACTGCCCGTGCCGTCGCTGGCGAAGCCAACGTGCCGTTCTTTACGATTTCAGGTTCGGATTTTGTCGAAATGTTCGTCGGTGTCGGCGCATCGCGGGTTCGCGATATGTTCGAGCAGGGCAAAAAGAATGCGCCTTGCATCATCTTTATCGACGAAATCGATGCTGTCGGTCGTCATCGCGGCGCCGGTCTCGGCGGCGGTAATGATGAACGCGAGCAGACACTGAACCAGTTGCTGGTCGAAATGGACGGCTTCGAAGCCAATGAAGGCGTGATCCTGATCGCCGCCACCAACCGTCCCGACGTTCTTGATCCGGCGTTGCTGCGTCCCGGTCGCTTCGACCGTCAGATCGTGGTGCCGAACCCGGATATTCTCGGTCGTGAAAAAATCCTCAAGGTGCACATGCGCAAGGTGCCATTGGCGCCCGACGTCGATGCTCATGTCATCGCCCGTGGCACGCCCGGTTTCTCCGGTGCCGATCTCGCCAATCTGGTGAACGAGGCGGCACTACTGGCCGCACGTAAATCAAAGCGTGTCGTCACCATGGAAGATTTCGAGGAAGCCAAGGACAAGGTCATGATGGGCGCCGAGCGCCGCTCCATGGTCATGACCGAAGAAGAAAAGAAGCTGACCGCCTATCACGAAGCCGGTCACGCCCTGGTCGGTATCTACATGCCGAAAACCGATCCGCTGCACAAGGTCACGATCATCCCCCGCGGTCGTGCGCTGGGTGTCACCATGAGCTTGCCCGAGCGTGATCAGTTGAGCATGTCGGAACGGCAACTGCTGTCGCGCCTGGCTGTGATGTATGGCGGACGGATCGCGGAAGAGCTGATCTTCGGCAAGGAAAACATTACGACGGGTGCCGGCAATGATATCCAGCAGGCAACGTCGATGGCCCGACGCATGGTCACCGAATTCGGCTTCTCTGATAAACTGGGCCGTCTGCGCTATGCCGATAACGAGGAAGAAGTCTTCCTCGGCCATTCGGTGGCGCGCCACAAGAATGTGTCCGATGCGACGGCGACCCTGATCGACGATGAAGTCCGTCGTCTGATCGAGGAAGCGGAGGAAAGTGCGCGCAAGATCATCAGCGAAAAAATGGATGAACTTGAAATCATCGCCCGGGGTCTGCTCGAGTACGAATCGCTGAGCGGTGCTGAAGTGACGGCGTTGCTGAAAGGCGAGGACATTCACCGCGATCATGATGGGGGTTCCAATGCGGATTCCCAGCGTCGTACCTCGATCCCGACCGGTGGCAAAACGCGCCCGAAGAAAGATCCGGGTGCTGCCGGCAACATCGATCCGGAACCGCAACCGGGGCAATAAGCCGGTGCACGTGTTCTATCCCGTCATTCCCGCACAAACGGGAACCTAGAGTGTCTGTTCTCCGGGCCCCCGCATTTGCGGGGGTGACGCATGTGGGCTGCCGTCAATGAAACCTGCACCATTAACGTTTGCCGGCCTGTTGCTTGACCGCCCCCGTCTGATGGGTGTCGTCAATGTGACGCCTGACAGCTTTTCCGACGGTGGCGATTTTCTGGATCCATCCATCGCGATCGGACACGGTAAATCCCTGATCGAAGCCGGTGCCGATATTCTTGATATCGGTGGGGAGTCCACCCGGCCCGGGTCCAAACCCATTTCAACAGATGAAGAATGCCGTCGGGTTTTGCCGGTGATCGAAGGGCTGGTTGATGCCGGCGCCCTGATCTCCGTCGATACACGGCATGCCGCTGTGATGCGTCTGGCCATTGGTGCGGGTGCCCACATCGTCAACGATGTGACGGCGTTGACGGGTGATCCGGAAAGTATCGGGGTTTGTGTCGAGGCTGGTGTGGATGTCGTCCTGATGCACATGCAGGGCGAGCCCGGCACCATGCAGGACAATCCGCATTATGATGATGCGGCGCTGGATATCGTCGATTATATGCAGGCGCGGCTGCTGGAACTGCAGGCGGCGGGCATGCCGACGACAAGAATTGCCGTTGATCCCGGCATTGGGTTTGGCAAGAACCTTGAGCACAATCTGCGAATTCTGTCGCACATCGATGCCTTTCACGCGCTTGGTGTGCCGCTGGTTCTGGGCGTATCCCGGAAAAGCTTCATTTCGAAAATTGACCGTCAAGCCGATCCGAAAGACCGCGTCGCCGGGTCGATTGCAGCGGCGATTGCCGGCTGGGACAGGGGCGTGCAGATTTTCCGTGTTCATGATGTGGCAGAGACCCGGCAGGCCTTGGCCGTCTGGCGGGCGATTGAAGAAGCCGAGGATTTATAGGCATTTTCGCCTCTGCATCGTCATAAACCCTTCGGAAACCCTTTTCATTGCAGAATAATCGATTATGACATGAGGGCAGGGGAGCCATGAAGGAATATGGACGGGCTTGCAATGACGCGTAACTACTTTGGCACCGACGGCATTCGCGGCCGCGCCAACACCTACCCGATGACCGCCGAGGTGGCATTGAAACTGGGGATGGCGGCAGCGTTGCAGTTCCGTCGCGGTAACCACCGGCACCGTGTGGTGATCGGCAAGGATACCCGGCTTTCCGGTTATATGATCGAACCGGCATTGACGTCGGGGTTCGTCGCGATGGGGATGGACGTGGTTCTGGTCGGGCCGATGCCGACGCCGGCTGTTGCCATGCTGACCCGCTCGCTGCGTGCGGATATCGGTGTGATGATTTCGGCCTCGCATAATCCCTTGAAGATAATGGCATCAAACTGTTCGGCCCCGACGGCTACAAACTGTCGGATGCGGTCGAGGCTGAAATCGAAGCCAAGATGGACAGCGATCTTGCTGCAGCGCTGGAACCGGCGGCGATGCTGGGGCGGGCGCGCAGGCTGGATGATGCGCGCGGACGCTATACGGAATATGTGAAGCAGACATTCCCGAAGGGTATGCGACTGGACGGCCTCAAGGTGGCCATCGATTGCGCCAATGGCGCCGCCTACAAGGCTGCACCGGAAGTGTTGTGGGAACTGGGTGCAGAGATCACGCCGATCGGCGTCAGTCCTGACGGTACCAATATCAACAGGGAATGCGGCTCGACGCATCTGGAAACACTGCAGACGCAAACGGTAGCTGCCGGTGCCGATATCGGGCTGGCGCTCGATGGCGATGCGGATCGGCTGATCGTTTGCGATGAGAACGGGCGTATCATTGACGGTGACCAGATCATGGCACTGATCGCCGAAGACTGGCACCTGACGGGTCGGCTCAGCGGCGGCGGTGTGGTGGCGACGGTGATGTCGAACCTGGGCCTCGAGCGTTTTCTGAACGAGCATGGTCTTGATCTGAAGCGGACCCGGGTCGGCGACCGCTACGTTGCGGAAACGATGCGTGCAGAAGCCTATAATCTGGGCGGCGAGCAGTCCGGGCATCTTATTTTTGATGACTATGCAACGACCGGCGATGGCCTGATTGCCGCATTGCAGGTGCTGGCGGTGCTGGTTGCATCAGGCAAGCCGGCCAGCGATGTATGTGACAAATTCGAAGCGCTGCCGCAGATACTCAAGAACGTCAGATACAGCGGTGGTTCCCCGCTTGAGGCTGCAAGCGTCATAGCCGCCATTGCCGATGCCGAGAAGCGTCTCAAAAGCAATGGACGGCTGCTGATCCGCAACTCCGGCACGGAGCCACTGATCCGCGTCATGGCGGAAGGTGAGGATCCTGTTCTGGTCGAAGCCATCGTCGACGGTGTTTGCGCGGCGATTGCCGAACAGGTCTAGAGGCTTTCATGGCTGATATGAAAGGCCGTGTTCTGATCATCGCCGGTTCAGACAGCGGTGGCGGTGCCGGCATTCAGGCGGATATCAAATCGGTAACGGCTCTCGGCGGTTTTGCGATGACCGCAATCACCGCATTGACTGCACAGAACACTCTGGGCGTTCACGGTATTCATGATGTGCCGACGGACTTTGTCCGGGAACAGATGCGCGTGGTGCTGTCCGACATCGGTGCCGATTGCATCAAGATCGGCATGTTGCACAGGGCCGAAATCATCCATGCGGTTGTCGACATGTTGCAGGAACATGCGCCGGGTGTGCCGATCGTCGCCGACCCGGTGATGATCGCAAAAGGGGGCGCGTCGCTGCTGGCCGATGCTGCAATCGATGCCCTGAAATCGCGTCTGTTGCCGGTGGCCAGTCTGATCACACCAAATATCCCGGAAGCCGAAGTGTTGTCCGGGCTGCATGTTGAGAATCTGGAAGATATGGCTGCTGCGGCGGAAGTCTTGCTGGCGATGGGGCCGGGTGCCGTGCTGGTGAAGGGCGGGCATCTGAATGACAGGGCCAGGGTTGCCGATTGCCTGCTGAACAATTCTGGTGGGCGTGAGGTTTTTGAAGATGCCCGGATCGATACACCCAACACACATGGTACCGGTTGCACGCTGGCGTCTGCCATCGCCTGCGGCATCGCACAGGGGCTTTCAGTCAGAGACGCCGTGGTGCGGGCCCGCGCTTATGTCCGGTTGGCGATCCGTACCAACCCCGGCTATGGGCAAGGTCATGGCCCGCTCAATCATGCGGTCACGGTTTCGGAATTCAACGGCTGACTTCAGCATCAGGCAATCACGGGTGAACCGGTCGTCGGTCCGTTGAGGATGTCTCTGATCGTTTCAACCCCTTGTCTGACTTCATCGCGGGTCCGGCAGCTGCCGACACAGATACGGATCGCGTGCGGCGCTGCTTGCCTGCCGACCACGAAGGCATCACCGGAAAGAAAATACACGCCCTTCCTGGCGGCTTGATCGCGGAAGGTATTGGCACGCCATGGCTCGGGCAGTTCCAGCCATATCTGATAGCTGTGTTCGTGACCACGTATTTTGAATGGTCCAAGCGCATCAACGGCGATTTTCATACGCGCTTCGGCTTCGGCCCGTTGCCATGTAATCATCTCGTCGCCCGAGCCGTCATTGATCCAGCGGCTGGCAACTTCGGCCATCAGCGGCGGCGTCATCCAACTCGACATGCGGGCAACGGAGCGGATGGCATCAACGGCACCCGGCGGGGCGGCGATATAGCCGATTCGCAATCCCGGCGACATCGCCTTGGAAAGCCCGGTCACATAGATGATCTGTTCGGGTGCATAAGCGGCCAGTGCCGGGGCACGGCCTTTCGGCAGGAAACCCCAGACGTCATCCTCAATTGCCAGCAGGCTATGTTTCTTGAGCAGGGCGGCAATACGGGTTCGGCGATCATGAGACATCACGGCTGTCGTCGGGTTTTGTACCGTCGGCACCAGATAGGCCGTGCGCGGACGGTGTTCGATAATGGCGGCCTCAAATGCCTGGGGGCACAATCCTTCATCATCAATTTCGACCGGCACCAGTTTAACGCCGAGTTGCGCAGCGATGTGGATCACGCCCGGATAGGTGATGCTTTCAACCAGCATTGTGTCTCCGGGCCGTGTCAGTGCCATCATGGTTACGAGGATCGCGTGCTGGGTCCCGTTGGTCAGGGTCAGGCAATCAACATCGGTTTTAACCCCCATGTGGGAAACCCAGTCGACGCCGGCCTGACGATGCCTGGGCAGACCTGAATGCGCCTGATAGTCCATCAACTCACCGCACAGGGTAGGGTCTTCGGAGATTTCCCTGATGGTTTTGGCAAGATAATTGCCGCCATCACCCAGTGGTGGCACGGCCATGCTGAAGTTGATGCCATTCTCGCGCGAGCCACCGTAAGCAAAAGTCCGGGGAGTCTGTGGCTGCGGGTATCGACCATCCCCCTTGATGAAAGTGCCGCGCCCGACTTCGCCACCGACCAGACCACGCCGCTCGGCTTCCTGATAGGCACGGGACACGGTGCCCAACGTGACGCCCAGATCATAGGCGAGGTTACGCATCGGCGGCAGCTTGCTGTCGGGTTCAAGTTCGCCCTGCTTGATCGCATCGCCAATGGCGTCGGCGATCCGCAGGTACTTGGCGCCGGCGCGCTCGGAGATATCGGGGAGCCAATTTGTCATGAGAACAATGTTACTATTGTATCAATTTATGAGTCAATATTATAGATACAATATGCTTCAAGTAAAGGAACAAAAAGATGAGCGCATCAAATTGTAACGAGACAATCCTGACCCCTGCCTTGCCGCTGGAGAATGCCGGTTGGCGTATGCTGCAACGGGTCGCTCCGGCGCTCGCCGATGCAGCGATGGTTCAGTTCGCAACGCTGTGTGCGTGGCAGTGCCGTGCCGAGATGCGGCAGCGGATGATAAGGCTTGATGACAATATTCTGGATGATATCGGTCTCAGCCGTACACAAGTTGAAGCCGAGGCAGCCAAGCCTTTCTGGAAAAAGTGATGTGCGGCGAGACCTTGAATCCCGACATTGATTGGTTTGTCTAAATGGCGTCTGATTGCACCATGACGGTGGCGAATCAAATTGATCATGTCCCGGCGGCGGCCTACGGGCTTGCCGCCTTTGCTGTTTTTTCATGGGGTATCACGCCGGCGTTGACGGCGTTTCAGGTGTCGGAAATTCCGGCATTGCAGGCAGGGATCATGCGGTCCGTGTTTGCGGTGCCGGCAGCACTGTTGTTTATCGCCCTTTTGCGACTGCGCTTGCCCTCAGACAGGACGACCTGGGGCTGGTTGTTGCTGGGCGGTTTTTCGGCTTTTTTCGGCTTCCCCATACTTTTCACCATGGGCGTCGCCAAGACCGCGACGTCGCATGCGGCGCTGATCCTGGCCTGCATGCCGGTGGTATCGGGGGCGATGGCTGCACTTTTAGACAAGCGCATGCCGCGCCGTGGCTGGTTTATCGGCGCAGCTGTGGCAATGGTCGGAGAGGCCGTGTTGATCACGTCCCGGGACAGCTCCGGCGTGGCGACGATATCCGGTGATCTGTTGTGCATCGCCGCTGCAATCATTTCAGGCACGGGCTATGTCGCCGGCAGCCGTGCAACGGCAAAAATCGGCACCTGGTCGACCACGTTCTGGGGCGTCGCCATCGTTGGTCTGGCGCAGGTGCCGTTGCTGATCTGGCTGTCATCGGACGTTGCGTGGTCTGAACTGACCTATGTCGGTTGGGGCTCGACCTTGTATCTGGTGATGTTCGCAACCGTGCTTGCCTATGCGGCGTGGTACTGGGCACTCAATCGCGGCTCTGTGACAACAATCGCACCGATACAATTCGCGCAGCCGGTGGTCAGCCTGATTTTTGCCGTCGTCTTGCTGAGTGAGACCATCACGGCACCGATTGCGATTTCCACGGCGCTGATTATCGGCGGCATTGTTCTGGCCAGCCGGGCACAACGCAGACCGGCAGCGGCCTGACCAAAGACAGCCAGAAGATGGCCAGAAGAAAGTTAAGACCAGGAGACAGTAAAATGCCGGTAATTCCCTTGGCGGAAATCGAAGCGGCTTTGGCGGTGGTGCATCGGCATATGCGGCCAACGCCTGAAATATCCTGGCCTTTGTTGAACGAACGGACCGGCGCCAGGGTTATCGTCAAGCACGAGAACCACACACCGATAGGGGCCTTCAAAATTCGCGGTGGCCTGAATTACATGAAGCGATTGCAGGACGCCGAGCCGAACTGCCCCGGTGTCATCACGGCGACCCGTGGCAACCATGGTCAGTCGGTGGCGCGTGCAGCGTCGGCGGTCGGGTTCCGTTCGGTCATCTATGTGCCGCATGGCAACAATCCGGAAAAGAATGCGGCGATGCGTGCCTATGGGGCGGAACTGGTCGAGCATGGCAACGATTTTCAGGAAAGCCGGAAGAAGCCGGCCGGGTTGGTACCGAACAGGGGCTGCACATGATCCCGCCGTTTCACCCGCATCTGGTGGCCGGTGTCGGCACTTATGGGTTGGAGCTGATGCAGGCCCATCCCGATCTGGATACGATCTATGTGCCGGTCGGCATGGGTTCTGGAATCTGCGGCCTGATTTCGGCCCGCGACGGACTTGGCCTGAAAACCAAAATTGTCGGTATCGTTGCCGACCAGGCGCCGGCCTATGCGCTGTCGTTCGAGGCTGGCAATCCAGTGGAAACCAATGATGCGGCGACCTTTGCGGATGGCGTTGCCTGTCGCAGCCCGGACCCGCAGGCGGTCGCCATCATCAATGCCGGGGCCGAGCGGATTGTCCGCATTTCAGAAGACGAATTCCGCTCAGCGATGCGGGCATATTTTTTCGATACCCACAATATCGCCGAAGGGGCGGGGGCCGGGCCGCTGGCCGGTCTGCTCAAGGAAAAGGATGCGATGGCCGGCAAGAAAGTCGGCGTCATCCTGAGCGGCGGCAATGCCGACAAGGCGCAGTTTCTGGACGCAATGGCTGGCGATTGCAGCCCCTAAGTCTGACGCTTAATATTCCCGGCTCATGATGAGAGCCGACGGAGAAAATAAATGACCGAAGAACTGTTCCGTGAAGATGCGTATCTGAAAACCTGTGAAGCAACCGTCACGGCCGTCGGCGAACAGGGGATCGTGCTGGACCGGACGATATTTTACGCCACGGGCGGCGGGCAACCCGGTGATACCGGCACGTTGACGATGGCCGATGGTCGTGTGCTTCGGATTACCGATACGATCAAGGACCGGGACAGCGGCGCGCATCTGCATATTGCCGCCGAGGGATCGCCGATGCCCGGCGTCGGCGACATGATAACCTGTAGCATCGACTGGGATCGACGTTACCGGTTGATGCGCATGCATTCGGCGCTGCATCTGTTGTGCGCAGTGGTTGATGGCGGCGTCACAGGCGGCCAGATCGGCGAAGACAAAAGCCGGCTTGATTTCGATCTGCCGGACACCAACATCGACAAGGACGCCATCACAGCGAAGCTCAATCAACTCGTCACGGCGGCGCATCCGATGAGCCACCGCTGGATCACCGATGAAGAAATGATGGCCAATGAAGATTTGGTCCGGACCATGTCGGTCAAGCCACCGATGGGTGCAGGCCGGGTCCGCTTGATGGAGATTGCGGGCGGTGTCGATCTGCAGCCGTGCGGCGGCACGCATGTCGCAAACACGTCCGAGATCGGTACGCTCAGCGTCGGCAAGATCGAGAACAAGGGCAAACATAACCGGCGCATCAATGTGCTTCTGGTTAATCCATAAACAGATAAAAAACATTCAAGGGAGAGAACATTGAGCACGAACGCTTATAGAATCGCAGTTATTCCCGGCGACGGTATCGGTAACGAAGTGGTGCCGCCGACGTGCCGGATTCTCGAAGCCGTCGGCCGCAAGCACGACATTGCATTCAGCTTTGATGAGAAAGACTGGAGCTGCGAGCGGTTTCACAAATCCGGCGCGATGATGCCGGAAGACGGTCTTGAGGACATCGGTGGTCATGACAGTATCTTGCTGGGTGCTGTCGGCTATCCGGGGGTGCCCGATCACATCTCGTTGTGGGGACTGCTGATTCCGATCCGCCGTCAGTACAAACAGTATGTTTCGCTGCGCCCGGTGCGCCTGTTCGAAGGTGTGTCGTGCCCGCTCGCCGGTCGCACGCCGGGCGACATCGACATGGTGATCGTGCGCGAAAACAACGAAGGCGAATATTCGGAAATCGGCGGGCGCATGTACCGCGACACCGAAGACGAGTTCGTCTCGCAGCAATCGATCTTCACCCGCAAAGGCACCAACCGGATCATGCGGTATGCGTTCGAGCTGGCAAAGACCAGACCCCGCAAGCACGTCACGTCAGCAACAAAATCGAACGGTATCATCCATTCGATGCCTTACTGGGACGAACGATTTCAGGCGATCGCGGCAGAATACCCGGACATCGAGACGGCGAAGTTCCACATCGATATTCTGGTCGCGCGGTTCGTCACCAATCCCGACTGGTTCGATGTCGTGGTCGGCTCAAACCTGTTCGGCGATATCCTGTCGGACCTCGGACCGGGCATCACCGGCACCATCGCCATTGCGCCCAGTGGCAACATCAATCCCGAGCGCGAGCATCCATCGATGTTCGAGCCGGTGCATGGTTCGGCGCCCGACATCGCCGGCAAAGGGATCGCCAATCCGATCGGCACCGTCTGGTGCGCCTCGATGATGCTGGATCATCTTGGGCATACCGAAGCCGCTGCCGATATGATCCGTGCGATTGAAAACCTGCTCAAGGGTGATGGGCCGAAGACGCCCGATATGGGTGGCAAGGCCTCGACCGAAGAAATGTGCCGCGCCCTTGAGGAAGAACTGGGGAACTGATTGATGACGACAATCCCGCTTTACCAGTTGGATGCTTTCACCGACCGCCCGTTCGGCGGCAATCCGGCTGCGGTGTGTCCGCTCGATGCATGGCTGCCTGACGATGTGATGCAGTCGATTGCGGCTGAGAACAATCTGTCGGAAACAGCGTTCTATGTGCCGGAGGGTAATGGTTACCGGTTGCGCTGGTTTACGCCAGCCGTGGAAGTGCCGCTCTGCGGTCATGCAACGCTGGCGACGGCGTCGCTGATTTTGGACAAACTGCAGCCGGGCAGGGCGTCCGTTGCCTTTGAAACCCTGAGCGGTCGACTGACGGTGGCCCGTGAAGGGGAACTGCTGGTGATGGATTTTCCGGCGCTCCCGGCACGTGAAACACCCTTGCCGGACGGCTTCACCGATGCCATTGGCGTCACGCCCATCAAGTTTCTGCGTGCGGTCAAGAACATGGCTGTCCTGAAAGACGAAGCTGCGGTTCGGGCGGTCGTGCCTGACTTTAATTATATAAAGAACATGCAGGGTATGGGGCTGATCATCACAGCGCCTGGTGACGACACGGATTGCGCATCCCGTTACTTCGCGCCGCACGCGGGTATTGATGAGGATCCGGTAACCGGCTCGGCGCATTGCACCATTGTGCCTTATTGGGCAGACAGGCTCGGAAAATCCGAAATACATGCCAGACAGGTCTCAAAGCGATCCGGTGATCTGTACTGCCGGCTGGCTGGTGAGCGTGTCTTCATAGGGGGCATGGCGCGGCTCGTTGTTGAAGGAACATTCACGCTGTGAATACGCTGCCGTTCGATATCAAACCCGCCAGAACGCCTGCGGATATAAATGTCGCCCGGGAAATGTTCCGCGAATATCAGCAGTGGCTCGGCGTTGATCTGTGTTTTCAGGATTTTGACACCGAGCTTGCCGAACTTCCGGGAAAATATG
Organism: uncultured Rhodospirillales bacterium; assembly: GCA_965284225.1. Taxonomy (GTDB): domain Bacteria; phylum Pseudomonadota; class Alphaproteobacteria; order Rhodospirillales; family Casp-alpha2; genus UBA4479. Next base: position 445,164 of record CBDIRN010000001.1, on the reverse strand, counting down.
CACCGCCCGGCGGGGAAATCTATATCGCCCGTTCAGGCGCACAGGTCGCCGGTATTGTGGCTGTCCGGGGATTGGCAAAAATCTCGGCGGAAACGTCTGAAATGAAGCGGCTTTATGTGCGGGAAGACTGGCGGGGAAAGAATCTCGGGCGGCAACTTGCCGAACTGGCAGTCGACTTTGCCCGAAACGCGGGGTACCGCAAAATGGTCCTCGATACTTTACCGCATCTGATGACGGCGAAAGCGATGTACGTGCGTATGGGTTTCACAGAAATGGCACCTTATTATGAAAACCCGCTTCCGGGCGTGGTGTATATGGAAAAAATCCTCTAGATTTGACGAATTAACGAACGGCAACATGAAATTGCCGCAATGTGCTTTGAGGATGTTTAAATGATGCCATCGGTTCTGCTGCGTGCAATTGGATTTACGTTTGTCTTTTCAGCCCTGTTACTGGCGGAAAGCCCGATGTCTCATGCCAGCGAACAATTGCAGCTTAAACGTTCGTTCGGCCTCAGGGGGGATGGCGAATCGCATGTTCAGATGCGCTCCATGTTGGCCCCTGTCCGGCGCAGCAAGAATACCCGCTCTACGGTGAGTATCCCGGTAACACCGGTGTTGACAGTGGTCGCCAAAGATATGGTCGGGCATGTCTGTAAGCTTGGACCGAGAATCAGCGATGCCTTGCTGCAGGCGTGGTATGGGGAACCGATGACGCTGGATTATATCTTTGATCCCGATAAGTTAACCGAAAAAATTTACCGTATTTCCAAGACGGAAGCGCAACAAGCTGAGGATAGCCGCCTGATTGCAGCGATTAACACGGCACTCGGTGAAGCGCTGGTGTCGGATATTCTGGTCATCAAGGGAACACGTCAGATGGGCGGCGGGGCGATTTCAAAGCTGCCGTTCGCCAGCTTGCTTGGTTGTGCCGAGCTTGAAAAGAACGAGCCCAAGCCGGAAGAGAAAAAAGCACATTAATCGCCTGATGTACGGAAAGTCGGCGATTTTGACATTTTTCTTGTGATTTTTTAACCAAAGATTAGTATTTTGGACAGGCCTTAACACCAACATATGGTGGAGGCCGCTATGTGTTGTGGAAGATGGTCGAGTTAAGCATAGGCTCTGACATCCCGCAAAATACAAAAGGGGGCGGCATGACCAAGAGAACAGGACGCTTTTTCAGGAAGGTGGTGCCCCTTTGTGTCGCTGCTGGCTTGCTCAGCGGCTGCGCGGTCCTGGACGGCAATCTCTTTCAGGAGTCCTTCTGGGCATCCAGTCCGTTCAAGCAGAATGATCAAGCCGAGCTTGGTATCGCCGAGCTGGCGAAAGGCAATTACGTTACAGCAGAAGGTTTTTTTCAGCGCGCCCTGAAGGCGAATTCACGCGACATTCATGCTTTGCTGGGGTCAGGAATCCTCTATCAGAATACCGGACAGCTTGTGAAGTCCCGGGAAATGTACGAAGCGGTTCTGGCCATCCGGCCTGATGACAGCGAACAGTTCATGACATGGAATCAGTTGACGACGAGGCCGGCTTCTCAGGTTGCCAGCGTCAATCTGTCCCTTCTTGAAACCGGTGGCACTGCGAAGGCGAGCATGGCGATGGGCACCGGGGTGCCGATTGGCGGAGCCCCCAGCAGTGACGTCATGCTTGGCCGTGCCAGCAGTGAAGTGGCCTCAGCGCCGATGCCGATGGCCGAGCCATCCAATCCCAATAATATGACGATGGAATCGCCGGCTCAGATTGCCAAGTTTCATGGCGGCGAAGCCAATATGATGTCGCGCTTTGCAACGCTGAAAGCGCTCCGCGATCAGGGATTGATCACGCAGGATGAATTTTCACAACGTCGGCAGTCGAACATCGGCGGCTTGCTGCCGCTGACCTCACCACCGCCGGCCGCAGGGCTGGATCGGCCTGTGCCGACCACCGAACAGATTTCAGCCCGCTTGCGGGCGATCGGTCGGGCGCTTGAAATGCGGGCGATCTCAGTCTCCCAACATGCCGCCGAACGCAATATGATCCTTGATGCGATGATGCCGTCGGCACCGGTCATGGTTGCCAATCCGGCACCGCAGCCGCGTGGCCTGATGGAAGGCGCTGACGCTGTCCGCCGTCTCGAAAAATTGCGCGATGCCGGTTACATTTCATCTGAAGAATATGCACGCGAGCGTCAGGCGATAGAGCTTTCAGTACAAGCCAACAATACACCGTCGCAACCGGCAGCGCCGACAACGGGAACGGCAACGGCAATGGCTCAGCCGCAGGCGCAACCACAGCAGCCTGTCGCAACCAAGGAACCTGCCAAACCTGCCGGACCACAACCGGCTGTTCATCTGGCTTCTTACCGCTCTGCGAAACAGGCGGAAAGCGGCTGGCTGCAGATCAAACGTGCGCACGGTAATGTCCTGGGCAACCTTGATCATGAAGTCAGCCAGGTGACACTGGGTTCAAAGGGAACGTATTTCAGGTTGAAGGCAGGGCCTTTGCCATCGGTTAACGAAGCGAAATCACTTTGCACACAACTGAAGCAGCGGCGTCAGTTCTGCGACACGACGGTGATGAACGACGGCTAAGCCTGGGTGGTGATGACGTCACGAATGTGGCGGATCACATCTTCTGGATTTTCGGCGTGAACCCAGTGTCCGGCACCGGAGACGGTTTCATGAGTCGCCATCGGGAACAGGCTGTCGATGCGCACGTGATGCTGGTCGAGAACGAAATCCGACTTCCCACCCCGTAAAAACAACGCAGGCCCATCATACGGGCTGCCGATATCATCAGGAAAACCCAGTATTTCCGGCAGGTGACTTTGGATCGCCTCAAGGTTGACCTGCCAGACGAGGCCCTGATCCGTTTGGCCCAGGTTCTGCAACAGGAATGCCCTGACGGAACTGTCGGTAATGATGTCCTGCAGATACTTTTCGGCTTCGCTGCGACGCTCAAGTTCTGCCAGCGGGACATGCCGCATCGCATCGATGTAGGGTTGATATTCGTGCTCGTAGGGGACCGGTGCGATGTCGATGACCATCAGACCCCGGACCAGTTCCGGATCGGTGAGGGCCAGCGTCATGGCTGCCTTGCCGCCCATCGAGTGGCCAACAACGATCGCCGGACCGTCATCAAGATTTCGGATCAATGAGGCTAAATCTTCGGCCATTGCCGGATAGCTCATTGCTTCGTCCCAGGGACTGTCCCCGTGATTACGCAGATCAACAGTGATGATCCGGGCATCATCGGCGAGGCGTTTCTGGATGGCCTGCCAATTACGCTTGCGCCCGAACAGGCCATGCAGGATCAGGACAGGCGTGCCGCTTCCAAGCGCGCTAACGGAGAGGGGAAGGGCGCTCATCCGAATGTCATTTACTGCTGGTGGCGGCGATCTCTGTCCCTTTGAGGGAGGCCAGCTGGCGATCCTGTTCGGCGCGGAACTTCTGAAAGCCGACCAGTTCCTTGCCTTCAAGGGTGCGCCCTGAGGGCATCTTGACGCGCAGCGGATTGACCTGATTGCCGCCCATCAAGACTTCATAGTGAAGGTGTGGCCCTGTCGAGCGCCCGGTGGTGCCGACATAGCCGATGATCTGACCCTGCTCGACCCGTTTACCGGTGCGGATGCCACGGGCATAGCCGTTCAAGTGAGCGTAGGCCGTCTCATATGTGCCGTTGTGGCGGAGCAGGAGATAGTTTCCGTATCCGCCCTTTTGGCCGGCGAAAGCAACGGTGCCGTTACCGGCGGCGTAAATCGGTGTGCCCGTTGGTGCGGCGAAATCGACGCCCTTGTGCATGCGGGTATAGCCGAGGATCGGGTGCTGGCGCTTGCCGAAAGTCGATGACAAGCGCGCGCCGTCAATCGGTGTCCGCATCAGGGCTTTGCGGGATGCCTTGCCGGCTTCGTCGAAGTAATCAACGGTACCGTCATCAAGTGTGTAGCGGTAGACATTGATCCGTTTGCCGCTGAGCGTCAGCGCCGCATAGGTTACCGCCCCGTTGTAGACCGCTTTGCCGGAGGCATCGAGGACACGCTCATACATGACTTCAAAACCGTCGCCGGTTCGGATATCCCGCTGGAAGTCGACATCCCAGGACAGCAGCCGGATCATCCGGGCAATAACCACGGCAGGAACGCCGGCGTCGCGTCCGGCGACATATAAACTGTTTTCAATGGTGCCTGCAGCATGAACGGGTTTGCGCTGCAGTTCTTTCTCAAGCTGTTCAGCCTGGAAATTACCATCCGCCGTCTTGGCGACGCGGACTTCGGTTTTGTAATCAGGCTCAAGCGCCATGCCGATAAAGGTATCGGATTCGGTTTGCGTGCGGGCGTCGACGGCGAGCGGTGCGCTTTCAAACGTCAGCGTCAGATCCTGCCCGTTGCGGATGCGTCTCGGGTTATAATATTCAGACAGTGCCTTGATGGCATAATGGGCTTCGGTCCGATCGACCCCTGCATTGACCAGCAACTCGGCCAGCGTATCGCCCTGGCCGACTTCGATCCGCTGATGGTAGACGGCGGGCTGGGATATGGTCGGGGGTGTGGATTTCGGTGGTACCGGGCGGCGGGTCTGCAAGGTCGCTGCAGCTGCCGGGTTGCCCAGCGAGATTGGCGCCATGGCCATTGTTTCGCTATCGGACAGCTCGTCGCTGATATCGACCTGCAGAACGTTAAGGGCAACGACCAAGGCGATACTTGAGACGGCGCTGAGGATGAAAATACCACGGTTCGTCATGCTTGTGTCGCGTCCTCAAGAATCCCTGCAGACGCCCCATCGGGGCGGCTTGTTTCTGTTTTATATATTAAGGACCGTACTGAAAATCTGTTGCCCAGGGCCCTGCCTTCGCTTCGGTTTCAAAATGGCCTGCCTGCCGCTTTGCTGTCAAGTGCAATCAAAGCGATTCTTTCAATAGAATCAACAATATCGGTGGGTCGTTAATAAACAGTTTCAAGATTGGCCCGGTTTGGAAGGGTGGTATTGATGCTCTGTCCGGAATGTTTTTGATTTTTTTTAATTATTTTGGCGGGGCACGCTTTGTAAATGCCACATGTAGAGGCATTTTTTATTTTAATATCAATGCATTGCGCATTCATTGCCGGTATATGAAAAAGATTTGACAGTGCAGAGCCAGAAGGCCTATAACCCCGTCTCTCGCGGGGCGTTGGGACATTTTCCGACGCCCCGCGAGACACGAGAGTGCCTCTCTTGAAGCTTTCTCGTGTTGCTGAGCCTCTAGCGCTCACGCAAACGCTGATGACGATTGTAGATATGGAAGAGATACGTGGGCGGCGGCTTGTTGTTGTTTAAGGACAACTTACGGAGCTGTTTTTCTCACGTATCGGAACTGTTTTTTGGCGGCGCTCATTTATGGGTGCCGGTATTGAACAGCCACGATTGTGCGAGGACAGCTCTTGTCGGTTTCCAATGCTTGCATTGGCAAATCAACTTGAGAGTTTGATCCTGGCTCAGAACGAACGCTGGCGGCATGCCTAACACATGCAAGTCGAACGAGGTCCGGAGCTTGCTCCGGGTGCCTAGTGGCGAACGGGTGAGTAACGCGTGGGAATCTGCCCTGGAGTGGGGAACAACAGTTGGAAACGACTGCTAATACCGCATACGCCCTGAGGGGGAAAGGCTTCGGCCGCTCTTGGATGATCCCGCGTCTGATTAGCTTGTTGGTGGGGTAACGGCCTACCAAGGCGACGATCAGTAGCTGGTCTGAGAGGATGATCAGCCACACTGGGACTGAGACACGGCCCAGACTCCTACGGGAGGCAGCAGTGGGGAATATTGGACAATGGGGGAAACCCTGATCCAGCAATGCCGCGTGAGTGAAGAAGGCCTTAGGGTTGTAAAACTCTTTCGCCGGTGAAGATGATGACTGTAGCCGGTAAAGAAGCCCCGGCTAACTCCGTGCCAGCAGCCGCGGTAATACGGAGGGGGCTAGCGTTGTTCGGATTTACTGGGCGTAAAGCGCACGTAGGCGGCATATTAAGTTAGAGGTGAAAGGCCTGGGCTCAACCTAGGAACTGCCTTTGATACTGATATGCTTGAGTTCGGAAGAGGGTAGTGGAATTCCAAGTGTAGAGGTGAAATTCGTAGATATTTGGAAGAACACCGGTGGCGAAGGCGGCTACCTGGTCCGATACTGACGCTGAGGTGCGAAAGCGTGGGGAGCGAACAGGATTAGATACCCTGGTAGTCCACGCCGTAAACGATGAGTGCTAGTTGTCGGGGCGCATGCGCTTCGGTGACGTAGTTAACGCGTTAAGCACTCCGCCTGGGGAGTACGGCCGCAAGGTTAAAACTCAAAGGAATTGACGGGGGCCCGCACAAGCGGTGGAGCATGTGGTTTAATTCGAAGCAACGCGAAGAACCTTACCAGCTCTTGACATACCAATCGCGGATAGTGGAGACACTTTCCTTCAGTTCGGCTGGATTGGATACAGGTGCTGCATGGCTGTCGTCAGCTCGTGTCGTGAGATGTTGGGTTAAGTCCCGCAACGAGCGCAACCCCTATCCCTAGTTGCCATCAGGTTAAGCTGGGCACTCTATGGAAACTGCCGGTGACAAGCCGGAGGAAGGTGGGGATGACGTCAAGTCCTCATGGCCCTTACGGGCTGGGCTACACACGTGCTACAATGGCGATGACAGAGGGATGCAAGTCAGCGATGGCGAGCTAATCTCAAAAAGTCGTCTCAGTTCGGATTGTTCTCTGCAACTCGAGAGCATGAAGTCGGAATCGCTAGTAATCGCGTATCAGCATGACGCGGTGAATACGTTCCCGGGCCTTGTACACACCGCCCGTCACACCATGGGAGTTGGTTTGACCCGAAGATGGTGCGCTAACCTTTATGGAGGCAGCCAGCCACGGTCAGGTCAGCGACTGGGGTGAAGTCGTAACAAGGTAGCCGTAGGGGAACCTGCGGCTGGATCACCTCCTTTCAAGGATATTAATTGTGTTCGGTCCGTGATTTATCACGGAGCGGATATGACTAATCCTTCATAATACGATCAAACAGTTCTTAATCGGCGGCTTGCCGCCGTCTACGTATCTCTTCCAAAGTAATTAAGCCTGGCGCCGCCGGCGCTTTGTCCGGTCGGGCTTGGTGTTACGTTATGGGTCCGGGCGATTGAGGCCAGTGCAATAACTAGTGTAATAGCCAGTGCAATCGCCAGTGCAATCGCCAGTGCAATCGAGTGAGGGCCTGTAGCTCAGTTGGTTAGAGCGCGCGCTTGATAAGCGTGAGGTCGGAAGTTCAAGTCTTCCCAGGCCCACCATCGAGTTTGGGGGCCGTAGCTCAGTTGGGAGAGCGGTAGCTTTGCAAGCTTCAGGTCGTCGGTTCGATCCCGTCCGGCTCCACCATTCTCTTGTTGATGCAACTGCGGTGCCGTTACGCGCCTTCGGCGCTGGCTAACGAAGCAAGCTTCGGGTCGCCTTGCGGCCTTTGGTGTGCAGCTGATCCTGCAGCGCAGCTGCAGAGCGTCCAAGGGACGCCGGGCGATAGCCCGTTAGCCGAGGCCCGGAGGGCCGGAGCGGCGCTTGAGCGTTAATAAAAACGAAGACTGATATTTTAGAACAGCGGTCTGTTCTGAAATATCTGCCTTCGGGCAGATAATCAGCCTTATGGCTGAATGAACATTGTAAAGAGGAACGATCCTCGGACGATCACATCAAGTTTGGTGTGTTTGCCACGAGGTTCTGTCTGGCAACGCCGGATACGCTGGAAGACTTGCACAGTATTCCAGGAGTGCGCGAACACGTTCGTTTGCGCATGCTTGTGTGTCCGGCATAGATACAGACCTTTTGGGAATTCATCCCTGTTGGAGTCACGTACGCCTTCTGGCGTGCCGACATCGAGACCAGCGGGGATCCTGGAAGACTGTATCGCGTTGAGTTTAATATAAGGTTCTGTGTGTCTCCCGCGGGCTTCGGCTTGTGGGGGTTGGATCGGTTGCGGCGGGTTTCAAAAGGCCGCCCTGATTGATCTGCATGGATTACCGGATCCCTTGTGGTTCCGTTGGTCCGTGTTGCATGGGCCGTTCTCAAGCAAATTAAGAGCATTTGGTGGATGCCTTGGCATCGAGAGGCGATGAAAGACGTGGCACTCTGCGATAAGCTGCGGGGAGGGGAGAGCACCCTTTGATCCGTGGATTTCTGAATGGGGAAACCCGGCGCATTAGCGTCATGCCTGACTGAATACATAGGTTAGGCAAGCGAACCCGGCGAAGTGAAACATCTCAGTAGCCGGAGGAAAGGACATCAATTGAGACTCCGTTAGTAGTGGCGAGCGAACGCGGACCAGGCCAGTGGCAGTATCTTAAGAACCGGAACCGTCTGGAAAGTCGGGCCATAGTGGGTGATAGCCCCGTACGGGTAGAAAGAGATACTGTCCTCGAGTAGGGCGGGGCACGAGAAACCCTGTCTGAACATGGGGGGACCATCCTCCAAGCCTAAGTACTCCTCGATGACCGATAGTGAACCAGTACCGTGAGGGAAAGGTGAAAAGCACCCCGACGAGGGGAGTGAAAGAGACCTGAAACCGAATGCTTACAAGCAGTGGGAGCCCCCTTGAGGGGTGACCGCGTACCTTTTGTATAATGGGTCAGCGAGTTAATTTTGCGAGCAAGCTTAAGCCGTTAGGTGTAGGCGTAGGGAAACCGAGTCTTAATAGGGCGCTTTAGTTCGTAGGATTAGACCCGAAGCCCGGTGATCTAGCCATGAGCAGGTTGAAGGTGCGGTAACACGTACTGGAGGACCGAACCCACGTCTGTTGAAAAAGACGGGGATGACTTGTGGTTAGGGGTGAAAGGCCAATCAAACCGGGTAATAGCTGGTTCTCCGCGAAATCTATTTAGGTAGAGCGTCATGTATTACCGTCGGGGGTAGAGCACTGGATGGGCTAGGGGTCCCCACAGGATTACCAAACCTAACCAAACTCCGAATACCGACGAGTATGAGCATGGCAGACAGACGGCGGGTGCTAAGGTCCGTCGTCAAAAGGGAAACAGCCCAGACCACCAGCTAAGGTCCCCAAGTCACGACTAAGTGGGAAAGGATGTGGGAAGGCCATGACAACCAGGAGGTTGGCTTAGAAGCAGCCATCCTTTAAAGAAAGCGTAACAGCTCACTGGTCTAAACAAGCCGTCCTGCGCCGAAGATGTATCGGGGCTAAAGTCGTGCACCGAAGCTGTGGACTTGATCTTTGATCAAGTGGTAGCGGAGCGTTCCGTAGGCCTGCGAAGGGATACCTGTGAGGGGTCCTGGAGGTATCGGAAGTGAGAATGCTGACATGAGTAGCGACAAAGAGGGTGAGAAACCCTCTCGCCGTAAGTCCAAGGGTTCCTCAGCAAGGCTAATCCGCTGAGGGTGAGCCGGTCCCTAAGGCGAGGCCGAAAGGCGTAGTCGATGGGAACCACGTTAATATTCCTGGGCCTGGTGGATGTGACGGATGGTGTAAATTGTTCTGGCTTATCGGATTGCCGGGGCTGTGAAACCGTTCCAGGAAATAACACCACCGTATAGACCGTACCCTAAACCGACACAGGTGGACTGGTAGAGCATACCAAGGCGCTTGAGAGAACGATGTTGAAGGAACTCGGCAAAATACCCGCGTAACTTCGGGAGAAGCGAGGCCCCGTTGATGGGCAACCATCGGCGGGGGGCACAAACCAGGGGGTAGCGACTGTTTACTAAAAACACAGGGCTCTGCGAAGTCGGATAAGACGACGTATAGGGTCTGACGCCTGCCCGGTGCCGGAAGGTTAAGAGGAGAGGTGCAGAGCTTTGAATCGAAGCCCCGGTAAACGGCGGCCGTAACTATAACGGTCCTAAGGTAGCGAAATTCCTTGTCGGGTAAGTTCCGACCTGCACGAATGGCGTAACGACTTCCCCACTGTCTCCAACATCGACTCAGCGAAATTGAATTCTCCGTGAAGATGCGGAGTACCCGCGGTTAGACGGAAAGACCCCGTGCACCTTTACTACAACTTCAGAGTGGTACTAGGGAATGACTATGTAGGATAGGCGGGAGACTTTGAAGCTGAGCCGCTAGGTTCAGTGGAGTCACCCTTGAAATACCGCCTTTTTGTTCTCTGGTATCTAACCGCGATCCCTGAACCGGGATCCGGGACCCTCTGTGGTGGGTAGTTTGACTGGGGCGGTCGCCTCCTAAAGAGTAACGGAGGCGCGCGAAGGTGGGCTCAAGCCGGTCGGAAATCGGCTGTTGAGTGCAATGGCATAAGCCTGCCTGACTGCGAGACTGACAAGTCGAGCAGAGACGAAAGTCGGTCATAGTGATCCGGTGGTCCCGCATGGAAGGGCCATCGCTCAACGGATAAAAGGTACGCCGGGGATAACAGGCTGATGATCCCCAAGAGTCCACATCGACGGGATCGTTTGGCACCTCGATGTCGGCTCATCACATCCTGGGGCTGGAGCAGGTCCCAAGGGTTCGGCTGTTCGCCGATTAAAGTGGTACGTGAGCTGGGTTTAGAACGTCGTGAGACAGTTCGGTCCCTATCTGCCGTGGGTGTTGGATACTTGAGAGGAGCTGCCCCTAGTACGAGAGGACCGGGGTGGACGTACCTCTGGTGGACCTGTTGTCACGCCAGTGGCACAGCAGGGTAGCTAAGTACGGAAGGGATAACCGCTGAAGGCATCTAAGCGGGAAGCCCCCCTCAAAACAAGGTATCCCTTGAGAGCCGTGGAAGACCACCACGTTGATAGGCTGGGTGTGGAAGCGCAGCAATGTGTGTAGCTGACCAGTACTAATAGCTCGATAGGCTTCAGAACGTGCTCATGCGCACGGACGAACGGAACCTGTATTAACTCAATATGTTTGCCCATACTCAATGTCTGGGCGCGCTTTACGCATCGTAGAGCGGCATATACTTCAAACGCACACAAACCAGACAGAAACGCGCCGGTAACAAAACCGGCACACGCGCATATGCTTCGACGACTTGGTGGTCATGGCGAGGGTGTCCCACCCGATCCCATCCCGAACTCGGACGTGAAAGCCCTTAGCGCCGATGGTACTGCATCTTAAGGTGTGGGAGAGTAGGTCGCCGCCAGGTCTTCGAAGCGTATGTAAAGCGTGCCCGTACGCAACCGTACGGCAAACAAAATAAAATCGTTCCTCTTACTCTTCTCACAGCCGGCCGGACAAAACATTCATGACCGACCGGACATGAGATAAAAACGCGTCGACTATCCTGACGCGGGATGGAGCAGCCCGGTAGCTCGTCAGGCTCATAACCTGAAGGTCGTAGGTTCAAATCCTACTCCCGCAACCAAATAAAAAGCCCTTAACCCAACAGGTTAGGGGCTTTTTGCTGCCTAGATCATATCGCCACAAAGTCAGCAGGGCTACCTTGGGGCTACCAGATGGGATTAAATAATTTAAATAAAGGGGCCTGAAAAAACCGAATAAGTGGGCTGGTTCAACGCAGTTAGTGGCGACGGGGACAGCTCATGAAGTTATGGGCGGTCTTTCAGAAAAAATAGCAGGTTAACCAAGCAACTCCTGGTTAAAAACACCGTGAAAATCCTTTGTATACTTACCAAGGCCTCCTTGTTTCAAATCTGGGCAGAAGATGTCTCTGATGCCAGGGGGCATTCAGAGTGACGCAAAGAACAAGCAAAAGGATATTAATTATCGTATTACGTTAATTAATATCATTTTACCTCTTTATCCGATTGTGGGCTTTTGCCATATGAATTGTGATTTTACCCTCGTATGTACAGATCCCGTGTATTGAATGTTCTTTGAAAAGGGATACGGCTTCGAATTATTGCTCTATCTATTGTCTAGCCCCCTTTCTATGTGCCACTTAGAGATAAGGTTTCTGGCACCGGCGGCCTCATCGCCTGCCGTTCCGCCGCCGTCTATAATGTCGTTAACGATCAGTTTACAACGACGGCACCATCACTTGCCGAAGCCGAGAGAACAATCAAATTGGCGGGTGCCGGTTTGGGCTGGCAGATCAAGCAGGACAAGCCTGGCCACTTGATCGGGACGCTGCCGATCAGAACACATGTCGCTATTATCGACATCACACATGATACCAAACAGTTCTCGATCATGTACAAAAACAGCACCAATCTTGATTATGACGGCACCAGTATTCACTCGAATTACAATGGGTGGGTTCAAAATTTACAAAAGGCAATCGTCGCCAGAACCTCGGTTTACTAGAAAGTAACGGCGGCAAACCCTTTTGCTTGCGCATTGAATTCATTTAAAGGGGGCTGTGTGCGACATCAATAAAGCTCTAGCCCGCCAGATCAATGGTCTGACGGGTTTTTGCTGACTGGTGCCCGGTTCGAACACGGGATGCGTTGGCATCCTGACGACCTGATGCCGATGGCGTGATCACCTTCGCGTTGTGCCCAGTCTAATTGACCAGTCTATGTGACCGTTCAGGGAGACTTTTTTCTGGTCACCCAGGTCGCAAGAACAATGCCGCTTATCACCGACAGCAACAGTACGGTGGCCAGCGCATTGATCTGTGGATTGACGCCAAGGCGAACCGACGAGAAGACAATCATCGGCAGCGTCGTCGAGCCCGGGCCCGAGGTGAAGCTGGCGATGACCAGATCATCAAGGGACAGGGTAAAGGCGAGCAGCCAGCTGGATAATAGAGCTGGCGTGATCAGCGGCAGTGTGATCAGGAAAAAGACTTTCACCGGTCGTGCGCCCAGATCGAGCGCAGCTTCTTCCAGTGAACGATCCACGGTTTTCAATCTGGACTGCATCACCACGACAACATAGGCGATGGTAAAGGTTGTATGGGCGATGGAAATGGTCAGCAGCCCGCGCTGATGCGGCCAGCCGATCAGTTGATCCATGGCGACGAATAACAACAGCATGGTCAAACCGAGCAGAACCTCGGGCATGACCAGCGGCGCCATCAGGACTCCCTGCATCGAGCTCCGTCCGAAAAACCTGCCGAACCGCGTCAGTGCAATGGCGGCAAGGGTCCCCAGTACCGTTGCGACCGTTGCCGACAGCGTCGCGATCTTGAAGCTTTGCAAAGCAGCATTGAGGAGCGCATCGTTCTTCAACAACTCCCCGTACCACTTGGTTGAAAAACCGCCCCAGACAGTAACGAGCTTCGATTCATTAAAGGAATAAATGACCAGCGACACGATCGGCCCATACAGAAAAGCATAGGCAAAGATCATTGCCGTGAAGACGAATCCGGGCGGACGCAGGCGGCGGCTCATTGCTCCTTGTCCTCAAATATCTGCTGATGGCGTTGCCACAGGACCAGCGGCACGATCAGCATCACCAGCATCAGAATGGCCACGGCTGCGGCCAAGGGCCAGTCGCGGTTCTGGAAGAATTCATTCCACAACACCTTGCCGATCATCAGCGTGCTTGATCCGCCCAGCAGGTCGGGAATAACGAACTCGCCGATGGCCGGTATAAAGACCAGCATGGAACCGGCGATGATGCCGGGTAAGGAAAGCGGCAAGGTCACGGTGAAGAAGGTGACGACCGGACGGGCCCCCAGATCTGCCGCGGCTTCCAGAATGGAATGGTCCTGCTTTTCCAGTGTTGCATAAAGTGGCAGCACCATGAACGGCAGATAGGAATAGGTAATCCCGAGATACACCGCAAAGGAACTGTGCAGCAGTGCCAGAGGCTGATCGATCAGGCCGATCCAGATCAGCATCGCATTGATCAGGCCTTCCGGTTTCAACAGGCCGATCCAGGCATAAACCCGGATCAGAAATGACGTCCACAACGGCACAATCACCATCATCAGCAGAACTGTGCGCAAGCTCCCTTTGACCCGGCTGATTCCAAGCGCCATCGGGTAGCCGATGAGCAGACACAGCAGGGTTGAAATGGCGGCAACCTTGACGGAATTTCCATAGGCCGCGAGATACAGGCTGTCGGTGAACAGGAAGGCGTAGTTGGACAGCGTGCCCTGGAATTCGAAGGCCAGTCCACCCAGCCAATTGAAGACTTCGGTATACGGCGGAATACCGATCCGGGTTTCAGAAAAACTGATCCTGAGCAGGATCAGGAACGGCAGCAGGAAAAAGACAGCCATCCAGAGATAGGGAACCGCCAGCACGACAATGCGGCCCAACCTGTCCTGAAGTGATGCCGCGCCTGTCTTCATTGACCAGCACCACAGCGTCATCCGGATGCCAGTTCAACGTGACCTCGTCGTCCCATAAGTGAACTTGCGTTCCTGCGTATGCTGGAAATTGAGTTGCGACGTTTTTATGATCCGTCCGCTTTCCAGCTGCACATGAAAAATGGACATATCGCCCAGATAACCGATGTCGGTGATGGTGCCCCGGATCATGTTGGGGGCATCGTTAACGGCATCCCCGGTCACGATCCGCATTTTTTCCGGCCGTATCATAACGGTAACCGGCGCACCCTCGGCGGCCATGCCATTGCGACCGGCAATGATGGTATGACCAAGTTCCGGGCAATGGATGGCGGCCCCTTGATCGGTATCCTTCTGCAACACGCCTTCAAAGAAATTGGCATCCCCGATGAAGTCGGCGACGAAGCGGCTGGTCGGGTACTCATAGATTTCGGACGGTGTGCCGACTTGCAGCATGGAACCCGCATTCATGACGCCCATGCGCCCGGACATGGTCATGGCTTCTTCCTGGTCGTGGGTGACCATGATGAAGGTGATGCCGATCTTTTCCTGCAGGTTGACCAGTTCGAACTGGGTTTTTTCGCGTAGCTTCTTGTCCAGTGCGGCCAGCGGCTCATCCAGCAAGCACCTTGGGCAGCTATCAGGGCATCGGGCGAGCATCGACGCGCTGCCGCTGGCCGCCCGACATCTGGTGCGGTTTGCGCCCGGCCAGATGGCCAAGCTCCACCATATCCAGCATGGCACGGACCCGGTCCAGAATTTCCGTTTTGGGCAGACCCTCGCGCTTGAGACCGAAAGCGACATTCTGGCTCCACGGTCATGTGCGGGAACAGGGCGTAAGACTGAAACACCATGTTGACCGGACGCTCGTATGGGGGGACATGGGTCATGTCGATGCCGTCGATCAGGATGCGGCCGGCATTCGGGACCTCAAAGCCGGCGATCATGCGGAGCAAGGTCGTCTTGCCGCAGCCCGACGAGCCGAGCAGGGCGAACAGTTCTTTTTTGTAGATATCAATCGAGACGTTGTTGACGGCAACTTCGCCACCGTAGGTCTTGGTGATGTTTTCGAGACGGATGAAAGGGGGCGCTTCCGGGTCGGTCCAGGGTTCAGATCCCTGGGCGTTACTACGAGAAACGGTCATCAACGTGCTCCTTTATTCTCTCGCCAAGCACGACGGGCCCTGAACCAAGGGTCAGGGCCCGCGTGTTCGTCATTCCGGTATCCCGGTTCCGGACGGAAAGGCCCCGCCGGTTACTGATTGGTCTTCAGTCGCGTCCATTCCCGGGTCAACGCGCGTTGATAGTCCTGGGGCTTGGGCGGTTGGGTGAAGAACTTATCACGGGTCGACTGCGGTGGATAGATGACCGGATCGTCCAGACGTTCTTTGGAAACGAAGGCTTCCGATCCTTTGATGGCGTTGGCGTATCCAACAGCTTCGGTGATCGGCCCGACCACATCTGCACGCATCATGAAGTTGATGAAGGCGTGGGCATTATCCGGATGCGGTGCATCTTTCGGGATGGCCATGACATCGATGACGACCTGGGCACCTTCTTTCGGCAGGAAAACCTTCAGCTCAACGCCGTTCTTCGCTTCAACGGCCCGATCACGCGCCTGAATAAGATCGCCGCCATAGCCGTGTGCGACACAGATATCGCCGTTGGCCAGATCGTTGATGTAGCTCGATGAGTGGATGTAACGCAGGTTCGGACGGATTTTTGCAATCACGGCACTGGCCGCCTTGAGATCCTTCTGATCGTTGGAGGCGGGATTTTTGCCAAGATAGGCAAGCGCCGCCGGGAAGACTTCGGACGGGTCATCAAGCAGGCTGACACCGCAGGCCTTCAAGAGCTTCGACCACTTGGGATCGAACAGCAGGGCCCAACTGTCGGTCGGGGCGCCCGGTGCCAACTGGGCGATCTTGGCAACGTTAAAGGCAACGCCGGTACCGGCGATCATGTAAGGCACCGAATGGGCGACGATTGCCGGATCGGTTTTGGACAAACTGGCGACCACACCGGGATCCAGATCCTTGATGTTGGGGAGTTTGGCCTTGTCGAGCGGCAGATAGATATTCCCCTTGAGCTGCCGGGCAAGGAAAGGCAGCGCGGACGGGAAGACCACGTCGTAGCCGGATTGTCCGGCCAGCAGCTTGGTTTCCAGAATTTCGTTCGAGTCATAGACGTCGTAATTGACCTTGATACCGGTCGCTTCGGTAAAACGCGCGACGGTATCAGGGGCGATATAATCACTCCAGTTATAGACATTCAGCGTTTTTTCTTCCGCCGCGACGGGCTGGGCAACGGCAAGGACTGCCAGCATCGCAAGTCCAACGATCTTTTTCATTTCAGGTGCACTCCAATGGCAAGGATTCGAGCAAAGCAGAATACAACCGGTTGAACTTCAGGCCTGGCCCATTCAACTTCGCACTATTGGTGAATATTGTTCTTATGGCGCAAGATTAATGTCAATTAAATCGAAGCGGCGACACTTTCTTTGGTCCAAAGGCGCCTTTTAGCGGATGGGCGTTGCAAACAGCCCCGACCCGGCATAATCGTTCTGTATCCGCCCTCAATCCGTTCGGGAGTCCGGCATGTCGCAGCATTTATGTGTCAGGGTTACAGACCTGCTTTTCCGCAAGGGGCAGCCGCTGGGGGGCGTGATCATTGCCCTGATCGTGGCATTGCTGGCCTGGTGGGCCCGTTACAGCTTCATTGAGCCGGCAAGTATGGGGAACGCCTGCGAGCAGGGGAGCCTCTGGTGGTGTGCACCCCGCGCCGCCCTGATCACGGCAACGAAAATCAATGTGTTCGGCATTGTGGCGCTGTTGGGTGCCGCCGCGATGTTTCTGCCGGTGGAACGCTTCAGGCAGCATGCGGCTTATCTGACATTCGTTTTCGGCGGCGCCGGTCTGGTTCTGTATAACGCGAGCTTTTCGGCAGCCGCACTGGTCCTGGCCGTGCTACTTGTCGCCAGCCGGCGCAAGGATGCGGCTTAATCGTCTGATTTCAGCCGCCAGTGCAGGCAGGCCCGGAACAGCCAGCAACAGGCACGCCATCGTCCAGCCGAGCGCTTCCAGATTGCCGGGCACATCGATGGCCAAAGGTGCCGAGACAAGTAACAACAGGCATACCCATGCGTCTTCCGGTGCGCTGCTGACCTGGTTGCGATCCGTGCGCCAGAACTGAACTGCCAGCGCTGCCGACGGCAGCAGAAAGGCCAGCGTCAGGAAATCACGGTGCCGGCCATCAACGGCCATCAGCACAGCCAGCATGACGGCGGGCAGCACGACCGACCATCTGAGAAGCCCATGGACCTGTTCCGGCGTCAGGGATCTGTTTTTGAGACCATCCATAACCGATGCCAGCGAAGCCGGTGTCCTGGCCCAGTTGCCGGAAATCCCTGCGCACAAAGCCGCCAGCAGAAACCCGCCGCCAGCCGCAATGCCCACCAGATAGACCGTGCCAAGCATGCCGGATACACCGACAGCCAGCGTTTGCACCTGGGCATAGAGCATCCACAGTACCGTTCCGGTGAGCGCGCCGATGATGCCTGTGCCCAGCGACTGCCGCATGTCCGGGGCAGGGCAGAGCAAGCGCAGGAAGATCAGAAACAGCGCTGACAGGGAAAACGAGAATAAAGCGGCCTGTTGCCAATCCGGCCAGGCGCGAACAGATCCCGAGAGCGAGAACTTCAACTGCCGGTCCTGATCAAGAACACCCCAATAGCCGCCAGCGGTGCCTTCCGGTCCGCGTTTCCAGGGCTGGTCAATGGCTTCGATCAGATTATAGCGCATGCCCAGCGCGCCGGCCTGAGCCGTGAACTCGCGCATGAAACGCGCCTGATTGACCGGGTTCGGAACGGCATAGCCGCGAGTCCGGCCGGCGCTCGGCCAACCGATTTCACCGATTTCGATGTCCTTGTTCGGGAAGCTCGCGCGCATCTGGTCGACGACCTTGCGAACCTGAACCTGCACGTCATCAATCGATACCGGTGTCGGGTCATCCCAATAGGGCAGCACATGGACCAGCGCCATATCGACAGACTCGGCGATGACCGGATTGCGGCGCCAGAATTCGTAAATATCGGCATAGGTGACAGGCAGGCTGGTGCGGGCCTTGACTGATTTGATGATCCCGGCCAGCCGCTCTCCGGACATTTCCCGGCGCAGCATGACCTCGTTGCCGACGACGATGGCCCTGACGGCTTCGGGGTATTGCGCGGCAACACTCAGCGCGGCATCGATCTCGACATTATTGCGCTTGTCGTTGTCGCCGATCCAGACGCCGAGCAGAACCTTGAGGCCCAGTTTGGCTGCAATCGGCAGGACCTTGCCCTGAATGCCATATGAGGAATAGGTACGGATGCATTGGGTAAACGGCAGCAGGGCCTTGAGGTCGGACTCAATCAGGGCGACCGGCACTTTATAATCGTTACTGACGTGCGGGTGCTGATCCGGCGTTGTCGGGACATAGGACAGGCAGTCGAAGCGTCCGTCCGGCACGGCGACGACATCGACAGGCTTGCCGAGCCAGAACCACAGCGCAGTGGACAAGGCAGCGGTCAGGACGAGTGTGGCGAGGGGATTAAGCAGATTTTTCACGTTATCCAGGCGGGGTTGGTCCCGTCTCCCAGTGTTGCGCCGTAGAGTGCGACATGAGAGGTGGTTCTGACAACGCCGATTTATCACATCGACCCTTGAACCAGCCAGCCAGATACGGGACAACGTTGGGGCATAGCACGCATTGTCAGCCCTTAAGCCTGCATTTGCTGACATTGGCCCATGGTGCCGGCATCACCGGATGTATCAGCGCCCAATCGAGCTTAGGAGCAAATATGACATTCGGCCTTGAACGGGACATCGTTGACCGCACTGTTTATGACAAGAGTGTCCGGCATCTGAAATCACGCGGCGTGCGTCTGCCGACGATATCCGAACTGGCCGATCCGCCGCGCCATTTGAAATCATATAGTGCCGAAATCGCCGGGATTGATCCGGATACGGCTGACCCCGGTAACCTGTTCCGGGTCCACTGGTATAACGCAGCGGATCGCCGGGGGCTTGCCGATGTGCCGGGTTATATGGTTGTGCCGTCCGAGCTGACCGGTGTTGATGCGAAAATCGTGCTGGCACTCGGCAACCGCTTTCCGATGATCAACGCGCACAAGGTCCTGGCTGCCTATGGGTGCCTGGTGCCGAGACTGATGTCGGGCAAGTTCGATCCGGAGACGAGCCGCGCGGTATGGCCATCGACCGGGAACTATTGCCGGGGCGGGGTGGCGATCTCCAGTATTCTGGGCTGCCGTTCCGTTGCCGTCTTGCCGGAAGGGATGAGCGCCGAACGGTTCAACTGGCTGGAGCGGTGGGTTGCTGATCCCGCGGATATCATTCGCACCCACGGCACCGAGAGCAATGTGAAGGAAATCTATGACGCCTGCCATGATCTTGCCAAAGATCCGAACAACGTCATTCTCAATCAGTTTGCAGAATTCAGTAACTACATCATTCACCGTGCCGTCACAGGCCCTGCCCTGCAGCGGATTTTTGAGGACGTCAACAAAGACGGCACCCTGAAGGCCCGGGCCTTTGTTTCGGCGGCGGGTTCTGCCGGCACGCTGGCCGCCGGCGATCACCTGAAGGCGGTACTGGGCACCGACACCTGCGTTGTCGAAGCGCTGGAATGTCCGACCCTGCTGTACAACGGGTTCGGTGATCACAATATTCAGGGCATCGGCGACAAGCATGTCGCCTTCATCCACAATGTCATGGGTACGGATTACGTCATCGGTGTTTCCGATCATGCGACGGATGGTTTGAA
Source organism: uncultured Rhodospirillales bacterium (assembly GCA_965284225.1). Classification (GTDB taxonomy): domain Bacteria; phylum Pseudomonadota; class Alphaproteobacteria; order Rhodospirillales; family Casp-alpha2; genus UBA4479. The sequence goes on along the minus strand of CBDIRN010000001.1, from coordinate 425,216 downwards.
CGCCGTTTACAACACGACCGTCGGGCGCCGTTATCTGTCATCCAGACGGGGGCTCAATCAGGAGGCGCTGGCATCTCTCGGCAATCTGGGCCTGTCGTCCATCGCCAACATTCTGGGCGCCATCAAGTATGCGAAATACAACAAGCTTGGTCCTGATGATGTGGTGCTGTCCGTGGCAACCGACGGGGCGGCACTGTATGAGACCGAGCTGGGATTGGCCGAGCGCAAGTTCTTCCCGAACGGCCTGGACGAGGTGGGCGCTGCGGAAACCTTCGGCCGCTATCTGCTTGGATGCAGCACCGACCACATGATCGAGCTGGACCGGCTCGGCAGGGAACGCATTTTCAATCTCGGCTATTACACGTGGGTCGAGCAGCAGGGCGTCAGCGTCGAAGATTTCAACATGCGGAGGCCACAGGCGTTCTGGGACGGCCTGATGGATCTGGTTCCGGCCTGGGACCGCATGATTGAGGATTTTAACGCGGCGTGAAGTTCAGGTGGCAGACACTCTGAACAGCATCACGGCGAACAGGTTATCCGTATCCGTCCACATGCAGACCGGATTTCACCGGCATCGCCGGCGATCGCGCAGAATTCGTCCGGTGTGAACTTGTATGAGCTTTCGGTATGGATGGTTTCCCCGGCGGCAAACCAGAACGGCTCCCGGCCGACATGCACCAGCTGATCGGTGCAGCTTTCCAGATGCATTTCGATCCGCCCGAGTTTGTTGTTGTATCTGGCCACATGGCGGAACAGTGACAGATCGAAATCACCACCCAGTTCCTGATTGATCCGATGCAGCAGGTTTTTGTTGAAGGCTTCGGTGACGCCCTTGGCATCATCGTAAGCCGATACCAGACGGCCGATGTCCTTTTTCAGATCGACACCGATCAGCAGCATGCCGTCCATGCCGACGGTCTGTCTGATGCCGTCAAGAAACGAGCGGGCGCTTGCAGGTTCAAAATTGCCAATTGTCGAGCCCGGGAAAAAAGCAACTCGTGTCGCCGCTTTCCGTTTCGGCAGCGGTAATCTGATGGCTTTCGTGAAGTCGGCTTCGACGGCCAGCACTTCCAACTCGGGATAGGCGCGCTGGACTTCATCGGTGGCTGCCTGCAGTTGTTCGACTGAGATATCGATGGCGCACAACGATACCGGATCGGTAAGGGCATCAAGCAGGATACGCACCTTGTCGAGTGCGCCGGAGCCGTATTCGATCAGCATTGCGTCCGGCCCCAGCTGACGGGCAATGTCAGCGGCGTTGTCGGTCAGGATGCCGATTTCCAGTGCGGGTCGGATAATATTCATCGAGCGTACAGATTTCGGTGAACAGCTTCGCCCCTTCGGCATCATAAAAATATTTGGGTGGCAGTTTTTTCGGTCGGGTGCCAAGGCCCTGCAAGACGTCACCCAAAAATGTGCCGGGTTCAGCCTTGCTGCCATCGAGAGCGAATGCAGACACCGACGCCTTATCCGCAGCCAGACGGATGCCGGAAAATTGCCAGCGGGCCCAGGGCGGAAAGAAATTCCGGTAACTGGCGCGGATGTGGTCTTCCGGTGTTACACATGATCCGCCGCGCAGCACCATCTGTCCGGACATGAACTTGCCGTTGTATTCGCCAACCGCCCCTTCGGCGATGGAGAACCCCGGATAGGCGCTATAAGAGCTTTGCGTCCATTCCCAGACATCGCCGAACATTTGCGCCAGCCCTTCTGAAGGGGCCGGCATGGGATGAAACACCCCTGCATCGGCAAAGTGACCTTGCGGCACCAGATCGGCGGCAACGACTTCCCATTCCGCTTCGCTGGGCAGTCTGGCCCCGGCCCAGCGGGCGTAGGCATCGGCTTCGTAATAGCTGACGTGGCAAACCGGTGAATCCGGATCGACCGGACGCAGGCCGGAAAGGGTGAAGATTTTCCAAGTGCCGACATCATCGTAGAGCCAGTATTCAGGGCTGCTCCAGTCTTCTTCCTGACATTTCGCCCAGCCGTCCGACAGCCAGAGTTCTGCTTTCTGATACCCGCCGTCTTCGATAAAGCGAATGTATTCGCCGTTCGTCACCGGGTGCGTCGCCAGTTGGAAAGGCTCAAGCCAGACCTTGTGTCGGGGCTCTTCGCAATCGAAGGCAAAGGCATCAGCCTTGTGACCGATTTCGAGCAAGCCGCCCGGATGTGCAATCCAGGCGCTTTCACGATTGCGCGTTGCGTCGTGCGGACGGGGGCGGTGATAGGCGGGGAATAGCGGGTTCCCCGACAAGGCGTGCTTGATGTCGGTGAGCAGTAATTCCTGATGCTGCTGTTCGTGATTGAGGCCAAGCTCAATCAGTTTCAGAACATCGATGAATGGCGCAGATGCGAGGAGCGCCTTGATCGCCGTATCGACATGGACGCGATAGGCATGAATGTCCGAGAGCGGCGGTCTGGTCAACATGCCGCGTTTCGGACGGGCATGGCGGGCGCCGATCTGCTCGTAATAGGAATTGAACAGGTAATTATAAGCCGGATCAAACTCGGCATACCCATCAGCAAAGGTCTTCAGAATGAAGCTTTCAAAGAACCATGTGGTATGCGCCAGATGCCATTTTGTCGGGCTGGCATCGGGCATCGACTGGATACACTGATCTTCTGCACTGAGCGGATTTGCCAGCTGTACTGACCGCTCGCGCACGAGAGCGTAGCGCCGGGAGATTTCATCGTGGCTCAGTTTCGTGCGGCCTTGGGTCTGCAACGTCGGCATATCGTGTCCTCACAAGCGGTGTGGCAGAATAGACTGATTGAACAGCTTTGTGCACCTCACGCGCGTAACAAGTTCGTGACCTTTATATTATGGCGGGTCGACTAATTCCGTCTTGAAGTCGGCTGGCGAGACAATTTCGAGGACTTCGAAGTCCTCCGAACAGGCGATTTCCCGGTGCTTGATACCGGGCCGCTGGTTGATGAAATCACCTTTTTCGATGCGGTGGATGCCTTCGCCTTCGTACTCGAATTCGGCCCAGCCGTTGATGACCAGAACGACCTGAAAGCTACAGAGATGTCTGTGCCATTGCTGGACCTCGTCCGGATTTTTGCGTCCGTTGGCGCGGATCATATGCGCCACATAGTCACCGTTGGTGGACTCTTTGACGCCGAGATCACGGTAATCGAAGATATCCCTGAGACCGGGCGTCCAGGTCGCATCGGCAGCTCTGCTGTGGCTGAATTTCCAATCTTTCGTCATGGTTTTCTCCCGTCTCTCCCCTTTCAGGCATGAGTACCGTTGCCCCAAGGGTGGTGCCGCTTTCTATGGCTTCGTGTGCCGCGACGGCATCACATAATGGGTATTCGTAATTTATATTGGCATCAAGGATGCCATCGCCAATGGCTTTGAACAGGGCATCGGCGGTAGCTACGAGATCGCTGCGCTTGGCGACATAATGCATGATCGCCGGGCGTGTGATGAACAGAGATCCCCGGCGGCCCAGATCCTGAATGATATCAACCGGGTCTGGTGGGCCGGAAACGTGGCCATAGGCAGCGCACACCCCCATCAGGCGCAAGCAGTCGAGGGATTTTTGCAGCGTGTCCTTGCCGATGGATTCATAGACCACGGCAACACCTTCATTATCGGTAACCTCGCGGACCACGGTCAGGAAATCCTGCTCCGAACGGACGACTGGGTGGTGGCATCCGGCTGCGGCGGCAGCTTCGGCTTTCTCCGGAGTGCTCACGGTGCCGATCACAGTGGCGCCAAGGGCGCTGGCCCACTTGCAGAGGATCAGGCCCATGCCGCCGGCAGCCGCATGGACAAGGATCGTGTCGCCGGGCTGCACGGCATAGGTCCGGTGCAGCAGATAGTGCGCCGTCATCCCCTTCATCAGCAGTGCCGCGACCTGCTTGTCTTCAAGCGTATCTGGCAGATGCAGAAGCTTGTCGGCGGGATAGTTGCGGACCTCGGCATATGACCCCAACGGGGGAATGCCATATGCGACCCGCTGGCCCGGACGGAATTCGCTGACCGTATCGCCAACCGCTTCAACGATGCCCGTTGCCTCAAAGCCGATGACGCAGGGTGTCGGTGGTACCGGCCACGGATGCGATATGCCACCCCGGTGGTACGTATCGGCAAAGTTGACGCCGACGGCAGTGTGACGGACGCGGACTTCATCCGGTGCCGGGTCCGGCACGCCCCAGTCCTGCCACGTCATCACGTTCGGTGGACCGAGCGTGTGGATGACCTGTGCCTTCGGCATTACACTTCCTCCCGTTTATGTTTTCGAAAGTATAGCGCTTTCAAAAATTCAGGAAACACTCACGCGGCTTCGCCTGCGGCATAGCCGCTAGCCCACGCCCATTGGAAATTATAGCCGCCGAGCCATCCGGTCACGTCGACCGCTTCCCCGATCACAAACAGGCCCGGCACGGATTTGGCCTGCATGGTTTTTGACGACAGATAATCGGTGTCGATGCCGCCCAGGGTAACCTCGGCCTTGGCGTACCCTTCGCTGCCGACGGGAATGAGCTGCCAGGCATTCAGCTTGCTGCCGAACGCTCTGAGATCACGGTCGGTGATTTCGTTGACGGGACGATCAGGCAGGTGTGCCTCGGCAAGGGCGTCGGCAAGCCGTCCGGGCAGGATGCGGCTTAGAATGTTCTTGGCCTTCATCTTCGGATTTTCTTTTTTCTGGGTGAGCAGATAATCAGTGGCATCCAGATCGGGCAGGATATTCAACGCGATCGGATCGCGCTCACGCCAGTAGGACGAAATCTGCAGGATCGCCGGGCCGGACAGGCCCCGGTGTGTCAGCAGCATGGCTTCCCGAAATGATTTTTTGCCGACCGATGCGATGCACGGCATGGAGACACCGCTGAGCGGTTGCATCAACTGCAGGGCTTCCGCACCGACTTTCAGGGGCACCAGAGCCGGGCGCACGTTTGTCTGCTTGAGGCCGAATTGTCTGGCGATCCGGTGGGTAAAATCAGTGGCGCCCATCTTCGGAATGGACAGGCCGCCGGTTGCCAGGACCAAAGACGGGGCCTCAAAGCCACCTTTATCGGTGACGACCCGAAACCGGTCATCGCGGGAAACATCCGTAACAGTATGATTGAGGCGGATATCAACTTTGGTATGCCGGCATTCCCGAAGCAGCATCTCGACAACCGCGCCGGCCCTGCCGTCGCAGAACAATTGACCGAGGGCCTTTTCGTGCCAGGCAATCTCGTGCTTGTTGACCAGGTTGATAAAATCTTCGGGGGTATAGCGGGCCAGTGCGGATTTGGCGAAGTGCGGGTTGCTTGAAATGAAATTTTCCGGTCGGCAATGGATGTTTGTGAAGTTACAGCGCCCGCCGCCGGAAATCAGGATCTTTTTCCCGGCCGCATCGGCATGATCCAGCAAAAGCACGCTGCGACCACGGGCGCCGGCGGTCATTGCACACATCATGCCGGCAGCGCCGGCGCCGATGACAATGACGTCAAAAATCTGTGCGGCGCGCTGGGTCATGGATTTCAGAGCCGATCTTTTAAGTCTGAACAGTGGGTGTAACTGTTGTGCGGGGATAACGCCTGTATCGGGCGGGAAGCCGCTTTCTGAATGTGGGAATGGAGTTTATTTCACCGCTTCGCTTGATGAAAGGTGGAAACCACCAATAATGTGTCGTCGCAGAGCAGCATCGCTTTTGAAGAAAATAATGGCTGCCATGCAATTTCCTGTTGGAACATGGCAATTGAATACCCAAGTCATGAATAGATTGCTATTCTGATCACTGGCATTCTGGAGGCGGCTTAGAAATCTAGAAAAATTCCAACAAACAGTCACCGCACTGCGAGTAAGACGCTTTTAAAAAGATGCGCTGCCGCAGTCGGGTATCCAGGGAGGAAACATGGCTGATAAAAAGTACAACGTTCTCATATTGGGCGCGTCTTATGGCTCGTTGCTGGCAACCAAATTATTGCTGGCGGGGCACAACACCACACTGATTTGTCTGCCGGCTGAGGCGGATCTGATTAACAAGGACGGCATTCACGTTCGCATGCCGGTTCGTGGTCGCGACGATCTGGTTGAAATCCATTCTGCCAATGCACCCGGAAAGCTGGCAGCTGCCGGCCCCGGCGATGTCGACCCCAGGAATTTCGATCTGGTGGCGCTGGCCATGCAGGAGCCGCAATACCGTTCGCCGGGTGTTCGGGAATTGCTGGAAGCCGTCGCCAAGTCAGGCGTGCCATGTATGTCGATCATGAACATGCCGCCGCTGCCGTATCTGCTGCGACTGCCCGGTATTCAGGCCGATGCCATCCGCCATTGTTATACCGATCCGACGGTATGGGACGCGTTCGACAGCGATCTGATGACCCTTGCCAGCCCAGATCCACAGGCCTTCCGCCCGCCGGAAGAGCCCGTCAACGTGCTGCAGGTCAGCCTGCCGACCATTTCAAGGTCGCGCGCTTCGTTTCCGACGAGCACACCGCCATGTTGCGCCAGATCGAACAGGATATCATGGATATCCGCTTTGATCCGGGCGACGGCAAGCCGATCGAACTGCCGGTTAAGCTCAAAGTGTATGATTCCGTCTTCGTGCCGCTGGCCAAGTGGGCGATGCTGATGACCGGCAACTATCGCTGCGTGCAGGAAGATCAGGCCCGCTCGATCAAGGAAGCCGTGCATTCAAACCTTGAGGCATCGAAAGAGGTGTATGCCTGGGTTCACAAGGTCTGTGAGACCCTGGGGGCTGATCCTGCCGACATGGTGCCGTTCGAGAAATATGCCAATGCCGCGCAAGGCCTGTCGAAGCCGTCATCTGCGGCGCGCGCGTTGTTTGCCGGTGCGCCGAACATCGAGCGCCTCGATTTGCTGGTCAAAACCCTGTCGGACGGTATCGGCATGTATTCAAACATGGTTGATGAAACCGTCGCGTTGGTGAACAAGCGCCTGGAGGCTAACCGGGCTGCAAAAAGCTGATCCCTGGCGGACTTTGACCGTCACCTAGGCGGCGTCTGTTGGCAAATCGCTCGCAGACGCCGCTTTTTTATACGTTTTCCACGGCTGACGGCTGTGCTGGTACCACCATCAATCGGTTGCTGGCCCTTACTCGGAGGCTAAAAGGGATTTAGCCCTAGCCTTGAAGTCGAACGGCAAGAACGTGGAATGGCCGGGCGCAGGATAATCGTTGACGATAAAGCAAAAATATGAAAAATTAGGACATACTGTCTCATTAATGATTATTTTTGATAAATATAGAGATACAGGATTAACCGTAACGGCGGCTATTTTGGCAATTGTCGTTACCGCAGGAAACTCGGGTAACAAGGAAAACCAACATGAAAATGACTACTGAGGAAGCATTCGTCAAAGTGCTGCAGAAGCACGGCATCGAGCACGCGTTCGGCATCATCGGATCGGCCATGATGCCGGTTTCCGATATTTTCCCGAAGGCCGGGATCACGTTCTGGGACTGCGCACATGAGTGCAATGCCGGCATGATGGCAGACGGTTTCACGCGTTCCAGCGGCAAGATGAGCATGATGATCGCGCAGAACGGCCCGGGCATCACCAACTTCGTGACGCCGGTCAAAACCGCATACTGGAACCACACGCCGTTGCTTCTGGTGACGCCGCAGGCGGCCAACAAAACGATCGGTCAGGGCGGTTTCCAGGAAATTCCGCAGATGAAGCTGTTCGAAGAGATGGTCTGCTATCAGGAAGAAGTGCGTGACCCGACACGCATCGCCGAAGTGCTGAACCGGGTCATCGAACAGGCCTGGCGCGGCAGTGCGCCAGCACAGATCAACGTGCCGCGCGACTTCTGGACCCAGGTCATAGACATCGAAATTCCCGATACCGTCACGCTGGAGCGGCCTGCAGGCGGCGCCCAGGCAATTGCCGATGCGGCGAAACTGCTGTCGTCGGCGAAGTTTCCGGTCATTCTCAACGGTGCCGGTGTGGTGCTGTCGGGTGGTATTCCGGCATCCGCAGCGCTGGCCGAAAAGCTCAGCGCACCGGTTTGCTGCGGCTACCAGCACAACGATGCTTTCCCCGGATCGCACCCGCTGTTCGCCGGGCCGCTCGGCTATAACGGCTCCAAGGCAGCGATGGAACTGATCTCCAAGGCCGACGTCGTGCTGGCACTGGGTACGCGCCTGAACCCGTTTTCGACGCTGCCGGGTTACGGCATCGATTACTGGCCGAAGGGGGCCAAGGTGATCCAGGTCGACATGAACGCCGATCGCATCGGTCTGACCAAGAAAGTGACCGTGGCCATTCAGGGCGATGCCAAGTTGGTTGCGGAAAGCCTGCTTGAGCAACTCTCGGCAACGGCCGGTAACGCCGGTCGTGACGACCGTGAAAAGCTGATCCACCAGACCCGTTCGGCGTGGCTGCAGCAACTGTCATCGATGGATCACGAAGATGACGATCCGGGCACCACCTGGAACGAGCGTGCCCGCAAAGCGAAGCCCAAGCACATGTCGCCGCGTATGGCATGGCGTGCCATTCAGGCATCGATGCCGAAGGATGTGATCATTTCTTCCGACATCGGCAACAACTGCGCCATCGGTAACGCTTATCCGACCTTCGAAAAGGGCCGTCGTTATCTGGCACCGGGTCTGTTCGGGCCTTGCGGCTATGGTCTGCCGTCGATTGTCGGTGCCAAGATCGCACGCCCGGATATGCCGGTTATCGGCTTCGCCGGTGATGGTGCGTTCGGTATCTCCATGAACGAGATGACGGCGATTGGCCGCGACCCGTGGCCGCCGATCACGATGATCATCTTCCGCAACTATCAGTGGGGTGCGGAAAAGCGCAACACGACGCTGTGGTATGCTGACAACTTTGTCGGCACCGAGCTCAATCTTGAAGTGCAGTACGCCAAGATCGCCGAAGCCTGCGGCCTCAAGGGGGTCCAGGTTACGTCAATGAGTGAACTGACCGAGCAACTTGCCATAGCGGTTGACGAGCAGATGAACAAAGGCGTCACCACATTTATCGAAGTGGTTCTGAACCAGGAACTGGGCGAGCCGTTCCGTCGTGACGCCATGAAGGCACCGGTTGAAGTCGCCGGTATCAATCCAGCCGACATGCACCCGCAGAAGGGTGCCTGATCCCGATCCGTTCGCAAGGATCGAAAAGTAATGATCTGGCCCGGGGCATCACGCCTCGGGCCTTTTCGATTCCGGGAATGGCTGCTCTAATTGTGTCTGTGACAGGCAGTGGCCTGGATCGTTCTGAAATGCCGGGTGAGGGGCCATGCAGTTCGCACATACTGAAATTGCCGGCTATCGCTGGATAACAAATCCCAACGATCAGTACATCGGCAAATCGTTGCAGGCGTACGGTGAATGGTCATATGGCGAAATCGTCCTGCTGTCCGGACTGCTTGCCCCGGATGCCAGGATCGTCGAAGTCGGTGCCAACATCGGTGCCCATACGGTGCCGCTGGCGAAGCATGTTCCGGATGGGCATGTGATTGCCTTCGAGCCGCAAAGACTTTGTTTTCAGATGATGTGCGCCAACGCCATCAACAATGACTGCATCAACATAACGCCCTACAACATGGCAGTCGGCAATGCTGCAGGCAGCACCCGGATGGCCGATATCGACCCAAGCAAACAGTTTAATTTCGGCGGTATCGGCGTGGAACAGGCCAAGATCAAGCAGGCATCGGCTGTCCGGCATGGCGAGACACCGGTGGTGCGGCTTGATGACATGATTGGTGACGGCTTTCCGGTCAGCCTGATCAAGTGCGATGCCGAAGGCATGGAGCTCAACGTCATTCTGGGGGCGGCATCGCTGATCGCAGCTCACAAGCCGATCCTCTATCTCGAAGACGACCGGACGGCCCTGTCGCAAAGTCTTTATGAAGCCGTTCGCGAAATGGGCTATGCGGTGTGGTGGCATCCGGTGCCTTTGTTCCGGCCGGACAATCTTGCCGGTAATGCCCGGAACATATTCGAGCGTATCTATTCCTTCAGCCTGATCTGCTGCCACCCGTCAAAGCCCGTCGATCTGACGGGGCTGCAGAAGCTGGAGCGCTTCGAGGATCACCCGATTGCCGGTCAGCGTTAGCCAAGCAGACGCTGTTGATGCTTTTCAAGCGAACCGCTCAACCGTAGTATTTTGGAAATGCCAAAAATATCGGCGTGCTTGGGAGTAACATGGAAACATTCGATTACGTCATCGTCGGCGCGGGCTCGGCGGGTAGTGTTCTGGCCAACCGGCTCGGCGAAGACCCCTCTGTTCGCATTTGTGTACTGGAAGCGGGGCCTGCCGATCTCAGCCCGTTTATCCATATTCCGGCCGGTTTCATCTACACCATCAAGGATCCGAAGATTAACTGGCTGTACGAGACCGAGCCGACCGAATGGACGGCAGGGCGCGCGATCCAGCAACCGCGCGGCAAAACCCTTGGCGGTTCCAGTTCGATCAACGGGCATATCTATACCCGCGGTAACCGCATGGATTACGATGGCTGGGCGCAACGCGGCAACCAGGGGTGGGGGTATGCCGATGTGCTGCCGTATTTCCGCCGCTCGGAGAGCCGGGTCGGTGAGGGGGATGACACTTTCCGGGGCCGCGAGGGGCCGCTGACCGTCACCGACATCGACTGGTCGCACCCGTTGACGGATGCCTTCATCGAAGGCGTTCAGACCATCGGCATTCCGAAAGCCAAGGATTACAACGGCGCCAAACAGGAAGGGGTGACGTATTCGCAGCGCACGATTGCCAATGGCCGTCGCATGTCCGCAGCCAGGGCTTTCCTGCGCCCGGCCATGAAACGCGGCAATGTCCGCGTCATCACCAATGCCCATGCCACGCGCATTCTGCTTGAGGGCAAGCGCGCAACCGGGATCGAATACAAAAAGGGCGGACGCAACGGCAAGACGCTGCAGGTCCGGGCCAGCCGTGAAGTCATCCTGTCCGGCGGCACCATCAACTCACCGCAACTGCTGCAGGTTTCCGGCATCGGTGCCCCCGACCTTCTGCAGAAGCTGGGCATCGAAGTACGCCATGCGCTGCCGGGTGTCGGAGAAAACCTGCGTGATCACTACGCACCCAGATTCACGGCCCGGGTCAAAAACATCGACAGCCTGAATGAGAAAGCCAGCGGCATAAGATTGCTGGGTGAAATCGCTAAATGGGGACTGACACGGAAGGGCATTCTCTCGCTCAGTCCGACATTGATTTATTGCTTCTGGCGGTCCAATCCGGATCTCGACAACAACGATGTGCAATTCACCTTCACGCCGGCCAGCTACAAGGAAGGCGTGCAGTCTGAACTGGATGAATTTCCGGGCATGACCATCGCATCGTGGCAGCAGCGCCCGGAAAGCAGCGGTTACGTCCGGGCGCGGTCAGCCGACCCGTTTGAGAAGCCGGTGATACAACCGCGTTATCTGGAGCACGAAACCGACCGTCAGGTACTGGTGGCTGCGATGAAGCTGGCCAGACGCATGATCCTGACAGAGCCGATGAAGCCCTATTTCGATCACTGGATCTATCCGGGCGAGGATGTGCAGTCAGATGACGAACTGCTGCAGGTCGCCAAGGAACGCGGCACGACGACGTTTCATCCGATGGGCACCTGCCGCATGGCACCCCGCACGGACCCGACGGCGGTTGTCGATGATCGGCTCAGGGTTTACGGGCTGGAAGGGCTCAGGGTTGTTGATGCGTCGGTGATGCCGATGATGCCGTCGGCAAACCTGAATGCACCGACCATCATGATCGCCGAAAAAGCTGCTGATATGATCATGGGCAAAGAGCCGCCGGAACCGGTGATCCTGAAGGACTGAGGTCTTGATCGCATTGCCGTTTCCCGGCCCTGAGCCGGGACCCATTCCGGGAATGCGGCGGATTTTTCGATGGATCCCGGATCGGCGTGCCGCGGTCCGGGAAATACATGATTTATGAAGACCTACTCGTTCCCCGGGACGCCGTAACTGGGGGCGGCGGACGGGTCGAGGGCGCGGGTCACGTAATCGTCCATTTGCGGCTTGAAGCGCGCCCACAATTTGTCGAGTTCCGTAATCGGGCACTCGTCGGTCCAGTCGATGCGCAGATCGACAATCGGCCAGGAAACCCTGTCGACAACTTTCATGCCGGCAGAATGGATCGGTCCTGCTTCACCCCCAGCCTCCAAACCGGCACGCATCGCATCCAGCAGGCGGTCGCCAAGATGCATGGCGGCGTTTTCGGTTTCTTCGAAGGCATTGATCATGGCCCGGGGGACGGATGGTTTGGCGAGCAGATTGCCGGCCGCAGCCGCGTTCTTGGTTGCCGCATCGGCTGAGACACCGAGCGCTTTTGCACCCGTATGGATTGCCGTATCGCCCTTGCGGTCGATGACCATGATTTGCCGGTATTCCATGTGCTTGGAACTGGCCAGCAGGGTTTCGATGGCTTCCAGTGAGTCCGCTTCCGCGCGGAGCAGGCCAAGTGCCCTCGGGCCCAGGGACGGGTCGGTGACGTTTTGTGAAGCCGCCGCGCCGACACCGGCTTCGGCAAAGGCGCAGCGTGAGGTGACGGCGGGGCTGGAAGAAGCGACGGCGACGCCATACATGCCGCTGTTGCGACAGCGTGCAATGATCGAAAACGTCATGGCTTCCCCTCCTGAAAGGCTTCAAGGCGGCTCGCATCACCGGTACGAATCATGCAGTTCCTCCTGAGTTGTTTCCACAATACTGGATCAACCATCGCAAGCTAGAACTTAAAATATCAAATTCATCAATGGTATTTTAGCGTTAACGCAACCAGATGCGCTTGATGCTTTCAGCCGCATCCGCAAGTATGCCGGGCACAGGCATCGAAACACCCAGCAGCCCGTTCAGGAATTCACCGGGCAAGAGGTCCTCATGTTACATACGCCGACCGCATTGCGCGGCATGATTACTGCGCCGCATCACCTGGCATCCGAAGCCGGGTTGCGGGTTTTGAGGCAGGGCGGCAATGCCGTGGAAGCCATGGTTGCTGCAGCGGCGGCGGTTGCGGTTGTCTATCCGCATATGAACGCGATCGGCGGAGACGGTTTCTGGCTGATTGCCGAGCCCGGCAAGGCCCCCATCGGTATTGATGCTGCCGGCTGGAGTGCGGCTTTGGCGACGCCGGCATATTACGCCGAAAAGGGCCTTGAGACGATACCGGCACGAGGGCCGCATGCCGCGCTGACCGTCGGCGGAACCATCGCCGGATGGGCAAGGGCATTGCAGGCCGTGCCCGGAAAACTGTCGCTGGATACGATACTTGAAGACGCCATTTCTCATGCCGAGGCGGGGGTTCCGGTAACGCAGGGCCAGGAAGACCTGACCCGCGAAAAGCTTGCTGAACTCAAGGATGTTCCCGGGTTTGCCGATCAGTATCTGATCAACGGCGAAGTACCCAAGGCCGGGTCGGTGCTGAAGCAGGCGGCCCTTGGCCGAACCCTGAGACGTCTGGCCGAGGCCGGTCTCGATGATTTCTACCGCGGCGACATTGCCGCATTGAATGCAGCGGTTCTGGAAAAAGTCGGCAGCCCGCTCAGGCTGGGTGATTTTGAGGGATTTCATGCAAGAAAGGTATCCCCGCTCGCGGTGCGCCTGAAACAAGGCACGGTCTATAACATGCCACCGCCGACGCAGGGCATCAGTTCGCTGATGATTCTGGCTCTGTTTGAGCGGCTGGGTGTTAAGAAGGCAGAAGCGTATGATCATCTGCACGGTCTTGTGGAAGCAACCAAGCAGGCGTTTATACTCAGAAACCAGCACCTGACTGACCACACGGCGATGACCGTCGATCCAAACGATTGGCTCGACGGAAAATTCCTCGACAGGCTGGCAGCCGATATTGACACTGAAAAAGCATTGCCCTGGCCGCAGCCGACAAAGCCCGGTGACACCATCTGGATGGGGGCGATTGATGGCGACGGCTGTGCGGTGTCATTTATCCAGAGCATCTATTGGGAATATGGCTCCGGTGTCGTCGTGCCGGAAACCGGTGTTTTGTTCCAGAACCGGGGACACGGCTTCACGCTCGATCAAAGTCACCCGAACGTACTGGCTCCGGGCAAGCGCCCGTTCCATACGCTGAATCCGGCCATGGCCCGGCTTGATGACGGACGGATCATGAGTTACGGCACCATGGGCGGCGAGGGTCAGCCCCAGACGCAGGCGGCTGTGTACTCCCGGTACGTGATGTTCGGGCAGGCCCTGCAGGAATCGGTCACGGCACCGCGTTGGCTGCTTGGTCGCACCTGGGGTGAGAACAGCACGACCTTGAAACTTGAAAGCCGGTTCAACCCGGTCGTTGTGGAAGCACTGAAGGCAGCGGGACATGCCGTTGAACTGGTCGCACCCTTCACCTCGATCATGGGTCATGCCGGAGCCGTTGTCCGCCATGCCGATGGTGTGCTGGAAGGTGCCTGTGATCCGCGCAGTGACGGCGGTGTCCGGGCCTATTGAGATTTAGACATTCTTCATCCGGAAGCACTATATAGTTCGTATCGTGTAGATTGAGTCCTATCATCGGACAATAAGCTTCTAGGGGAGAAAAGCTAATGGGGAGGTTCTTCGCTCTGATCGGCGCCGGTATCGGTGTCGTCGTTGGTGTTGTTCTGCTTCTGGTCGGCAGCGACGTCGGTATCTGGTTCCTGTGCATTGCCGGTCCGCTGGCAGCCCTTGGTGTCTACGATTTATTGCAGACCAGACATACCCTGTGGCGCAACTATCCGGTCATTTCCCATATGCGCTGGTTGTTCGAGGGTATTCGCCCTGAAATTCGCCAGTACCTGATTGAAAGCGACGCCGACGCCTTCCCGTTCAACCGCGAACAGCGCTCGCTGGTTTACCAGCGTGCCAAGAACGACCTGCAGACCATTCCGTTCGGCACGCAGCAGGATGTCTATGCGCCGAATTACACCTTTTTCAGTCATTCCGTTCTGCCCGAGCATGTTGACCCGCATGCACTCAGGGTTACGGTCGGCGGAGCGGACTGCAAGCACCCCTACAGTTGTTCGCTGTTCAACATCTCGGCAATGAGCTTCGGCGCCCTCAGCGGCAATGCCATCGCCGCGCTGAACCGCGGGGCAGCGATGGGCGGCTTTGCGCACGACACCGGCGAAGGCGGGATCTCGCCTTATCATCGTGCCAACGGTGGCGACATTATCTGGGAAATCGGTTCGGGCTATTTCGGCTGCAGAACCAGCGACGGCAAATTTGATGCCGCATTATTCACCGAGAAAGCCAAAGATGATCAGATCAAGATGATCGAGGTCAAGCTGTCACAAGGGGCGAAGCCCGGCCACGGCGGTATGCTGCCGGGTGCCAAGGTATCGCCCGAAGTTGCCGAGACCCAGGGCGTTCCGGTCGGCGTCGACTGCATCTCGCCATCTTCACATTCGGCATTTTCACCCTGTTTGAACTGATCGATTTCATCGCCGAACTGCGCAAGCTGGCGAACGGCAAGCCGGTCGGCTTCAAGCTGTGCGTCGGCCATCGACGCGAGTTCATGGCAATCATCAAGGCGATGCTCGCGCGTAAATGCTATCCCGACTTCATCGTCATCGACGGCAAGGAAGGCGGCACAGGGGCAGCGCCGGTCGAATTCTCGAACAGTCTTGGATTGCCGCTCAGAGACGGTCTGCATTTCGTCAACATGACACTGATCGGTGCCGGTATTCGGGATAAAATCAAACTGGGTGCCAGCGGCAAGATCGTCTCCGGCGCGGATATGGCCAGAGCCTTTGCACTCGGTGCCGACTGGTGTAATTCCGCACGCGGCTTCATGTTCTCGATCGGCTGCATCCAGGCCCGGGCCTGCCATACCAACCGGTGTCCGACCGGTGTCGCAACGCAGGATCCCTGGCGTCAGTCAGGTCTGCATGTCGGCGACAAGGCCAGACGGGTTGCCAACTTCCACGGCAATACGCTGCTAGGATTTGCCGAGATGCTGGGGGCGATGGGCCTCAAGTCGCCGAAAGAGATCACCTTGAATATGATCAATTTTCGCGAGCCGCATCTGAGCGGCACGTCAATGGTGGCGCTGGAGGAGGGACAATTGCTGCGTGATGATTGTCCGGAAGAATACGCCATGCACTGGCGCAATTCTGATCCGTCAACGTTTCGTCGGCCTCAACCGGCAGCACGCGCTTCATAAACGGGAATGGCAGCCCTGAGTGCGGTGCCGACGACGACCAGTTGCGGGATCGTATAAAGAAACGCGTCCAGGGTTTTCAGCATCGCCTGTGGGTCGCTGAGCGGCGGTGCACCGATGTCACGCGCTTGCGCTTTTTCCGTTACGCTCAGGATCAACGGTGTCATGGCGTTCGTCAGATCACGCATGCCGGCATCAACCGCGCCCCGCTGCATGGCCGCCAACAAGCCGGGGGCGAGATGCAGAAGAAACGCCGGCCAGATCGCCAGATGCCGGTAAAGGGTCGGGATCACCTGCGTGCCCGGGCTGGGAATGGCCGCGCTCAACGCCAGCACAACGTCACGCACATCGTCAGTCATCTCATCCAGTCTTAGCGGTGCCGGTAGCGGAAACGGGTTTGCTGGCATGGGCTCAGGTGCTATTTCTGGCGCGATTTCAGGCAGCATTGCGGGCTTGGGTGTGCTGGCAGCCGGGTCGATCAGTGTGCGGATCGAGGTGATCAGCGCGATATTGGTCGGGTTCATGCGATTATAGGTCGCCAGCATGCCGTCGATTATTTGCCGACTTTGATGATCGACGCCACATGATTGAAATGCCGCTTCACTGACCGCCGGAAGGGCAACCACCGGCGTTTTCCTGACCGCCGCCAGCGCATGGCTGGAAACACGACCGCTTTCGAGTTCGGGGCCGATCAATTTCCAGGCCCAGTCCAGTAGCCCAGGATAAACAGCGAAATGTCTGTAAATCAGAGCCGGCGAACCAACGCCGGTCAGCGTCATGATGCGTTCGTAGATGTGCCTGGTATCCGGGTCCGCCTCGGCAACGGCAATTTCCGGGAGTATTTCGGTCATCGGCTTTCCTTTAAATGCGAACCCTTTTGTGGCCCTTTGTATGGAATGGGTAAGGGGGCATCAGGTCAAGGAAGCATATTAAACATAGTAAAAATGTAAAATAACATATTTAACACTTATATAAAGTTTTATATTGCATTTTATGAATATATTTTGTTAAAACTCCATTCTGACGATGAGAGCAATGAAACATGAGTGAATTAGAACCCCGTACAGCCCTGTTGATCGGCGCCCTCGTCATCGGCGTCGGCTTTGGCGTGATCGCCCGGATCAGTGCATTTTGCTTCCGCTCGGCCGTCCTTGAGTTGCTGTCCCACCGCATCGGCTTTCAGGCACGGGCCTGGGCAGTGGCTATCGCCACGGCAGTGGGACTGACGCAATTGATGGTCTTGCTCGGGATCATTGATGTTTCCGGGAGCATTTATCTCTCGTCGAGCCTGATGTGGCTGACCCTGATCGTCGGCGGTATCCTGTTTGGTATCGGCATGATTTTGGCGCGGGGCTGCGGTGCCCGGCATATTGTATTGCTTGCCACAGGCAATCTTCGCTCGGCCGTCGTGATTTCCGTTCTCGGCATCGTCGCTTACATGACCCTCAGGGGAATTCTGGCCGTGCCCAGGACGGCACTTGAAGGCATCGGCACTGTAAATCTGGAAACGCTCGGGTTTACTTCGCAGTCACTCGGCGTGCTCAGCGGTCATCCTGAAAGCGTGCCGCTGCTGATGACGGCCTTGTTCATTCTGCTGGCACTGGCCGTCGCACTCAGATCCGGTATTCAGAGGCGGATCACGCCGGTCTTGACCGGGCTTGGCGTCGGCGCGTTGATCGCCGCCGGTTGGTATGTCACCGGCGTTCTGGGCTTCGATGAGTTCGAGCCGGTTCGTACAGAATCCCTGACCTTCACGGTGCCTGTCGGCAACGCGATCCAGTATCTGATGACGTATACCGGGGCATCCGCCAACTTCGGCATCCTTGCCGTGGCCGGCGTTATTCTCGGCGCTTTTGCCGTCACCATGATCAAGGGTGAGTGGTCGTTGCAGGGGTTCGAGACTCCGCACCAGTTGCTGCGCTACACGCTGGGCGCTGCGTTGATGGGGTTTGGCGGCGTGCTGGCCTTAGGCTGCACGATCGGTGAAGGCTTGTCCGGCCTCAGCACATTGTCTTTCGGCTCAATCCTGGCGGTTGGCTCCATATTCTTTGGCGCCATGATCGGGGACTTTCTGGTACGCCGGGAACTGACGACACGCGTCGCCGAAGTACAGCCTGCCGAATAAGCTGAAATTCATATTCGATTTTTCTTAATTGTTACGCCATACTTCCCGGACGGGAGGTAAAACATGCGTATCATTCTGACACTGTTCTGCATCGGTTTCCTGGCTGGCCCGCTCAGCGCCAGCGAGGACATCGCTGATCAATATCCGGCATCAATGCTGTATTCCAAGCCTGTTGAAGTAATCCCCCATGTCTGGTCGGCGATCGGGGCGACGGCACCGGCGACCTATGAGAATGCCGGCCACAACAACAACCTCAGTTTCATCGTCACCGGTGACGGCGTCATCGTGATTAATGGTGGCGGTGCTTATCTGCTGGCCAAGGCACTGCATGACGAGATCAAGAAAATCACGTCCGAGCCCGTCAAGCTGGTGATTAATGAAAACGGTCAGGGCCATGCCATGCTCGGCAACAGTTACTGGATTGAGCAGAAAGTCCCGATCCTGGCGCATGTCGATGCGGCTAAGGAATTCGATCACAGGGCCAGACAAATTATCGATGCGGCCAAGGCTAGCCTCAAGGATCGCGCTGACGGCACCAAAATTCAGGGGCCGACGCAGACCTTCACGGACAAGCATCCGATTGCCATGGGACGCTTCAAAATCGAGGTTTTGCATCTGGGACCGGCGCACAGCCCGGGCGATATCCAGGTGTGGCTGCCCGAACAGTCGCTGGTGATTGCGGGCGACATGGCCTTTCACGAACGGATGCCGCCAATCTTTGACGACACCAGCACCAAGGGCTGGATCGAAACCTGGGAAGGCCCGTTCGAGGCACTTGGCGCAACCTATGTGATCCCCGGTCACGGCCATCCGACCAACATGGCGCAGGTGCGCCGCTATACCCGCGATTATCTGGTCTATCTCAGGGGCAAGATCGCCGAACATATTGCGGCTGGCGGTGGGCTGGACAAAGCCTATTACGTGGACCAGTCGCCGTATCAGCATCTGGATACGTTTGAACAACTGGCAACGCGTAACGCCGGCCGTGTCTTTGTGCAGATGGAATTCGAATAACCGGGATGCTCTAGCCCCAGATTTCACCCTTGATCCGTTGCAGCCAGTCCTCGGCATAGCGGGCGTCGGCTATGCGCTTTTCCGGAGCCGCACCCATCTCGGAGAAATCCGTACTGGGACGGGTGACATGGCCGTCTTCAAAAGCATAGGCAGCGCCGAGCCTGATCCCGTAATCGGGCGCGGCCAGCGAATAGCAGTTGGCGATCCATGATGGCGTCGGCGCAGGGTTGCCGGTCAGGCTGGCGATGATGTGATCGACGGCGACCAGAGCCTGGCTGGCGGCGGTTGAGCCGGCTTTGGGCAACGGATCGGCCAGCGCGGAATCACCGATGACATAAACATCCGGCAGCAGCGTTGAGGCAAAGCTCGTGATATCGACCGGACACCAGCCGGTTGCATCTGTAGCACCGCAGTCTATGGCAATGCGGGCCGCTGTCTGGGGTGGAATGACGTTGAGAACGTCGGCCTTTGCCTGACCGAAATCGGTAAACGCGGTCAGGGTTGCCGGGTCAACTTCCCGCACCATCCCGTCTTGGGCGATTGAACGGTATTCGATCATACCCTTGTACAAACCCTCCCATGCCTCGGTGAACAGATCCTGAAACGGAAATTCATCCTTGGCATCAAGGATCAAAACCTTGGAACGGGGCTTGTGCATTTTCAGATAATGGGCGACCAGACAGGCGCGTTCTGCCGGTGCCGGCGGGCATCGATAGGGCGACGGCGGCATGGTCATGACGAACAGGCCCCCATCCGGCATCGCCTGCACCTGGAGCTTCAGCAGGTCGGTTTGCGGCCCTGCCTTCCAGGCATGGGGGACGCGTTCAATTGTCTCGTGGGAGATTCCTTCGATACTGTCGTAATCAAAGGCAATCCCGGGTGACAGGATCAGTTTGTCGTAACGGAGCGTGCGACCGCTTTCGGTCTTTATCGTGCGCCCGGCCGGATCGATTCCCTGCGCCGGGTCAAGATGGACGGCAATGCCAAGGGCCTTGAGGTTGTCGTAACCAACTTCGATGGCGGCAAGGGCCTGGTGGCCGGCGATCACGGCATTGCTGCCGGGGCACATCCAGTATCGGGGCTGGTCGATCAGCAGGGTGATCTGCGCTTCGGGCATTCTGGAGCGGGCGGCACGGGCTGCTGCGGCACCACCAAACCCGCCGCCGACGACAACGATGTGTGCACGTATCTGAGCGGTCGCGCTGCCCGGCCCGCCAGCGAAGGCAGGGGTCATCGCTGCAGCAATCAATGCTGCGCTGCCCTTTAAGACGGATCGACGGGTGGGGTCGGGACGCTTCATGTCGCTGAATGCTCCATCGTGCAGCAAAGTCGGTGAAAATAAAGATGTAAGCTGCTATATGCATATTGTGCGTACACATTCAATCCTATCGGCATGGCGCGGTTTCGCAATCGCTATGGTGCTTTGTCTTTTCGCGGCCCTGACGGCAAATCCGGCCAGAAGCGCGGAACTTGTTATGTTTGAAAGCACAACCTGCAGCTGGTGCGTCCGCTGGCATCAGGAAATCGGCCCGATTTATCCGAACACAAGTGAAGCCAGATGCGCGCCGCTCAGACGGGTCGATATCAATGCGCCAAGGCCGGATGATCTCAAAGACATCGGTCGAATCGTTTTTACGCCAACATTTGTATTGGTGCATGACGGTGTCGAAATTTCCCGCATGGTTGGTTATCCGGGCGAGGATTTTTTCTGGCCGCTTTTGGCAGATCACCTTGTCAAACTACCCCAAGGTTGTCCAAACTGACAGTCGGAGAGACAAGAGTCATATTCATAGTTGATATATAGTATTTTTTGAATATGATTATTGGAGGGGAGCGACGATCACACATTGCCATTGGCACTCTGTGGTTCCGTCAAAGGGGAATGATCGCTCCATTAATGAGGCACTATAATTGGGAGGCCATTGCCCTATGTCAAAAATGACGATTTTCGTCCCGGCCCTTGCTGCAGTGCTTTTGCTGGCAGGTTCGGTCGTCGCCGATGACCTTGTGAAATACAAGGCCGTCGACAATGCCATTTCACAATCCCTGACAGGCAAGCCCGGCAATGCGGAAGAAGGCGTCAAATCCTTCACCGATCGCAGGCTTGGCAACTGTCTGGCCTGCCATCAGGTCACCGCATTGGCCAAACAGCCATTCCACGGCGAAATCGGACCAAGCCTTGACGGTGTTGCCGGGCGCTATTCGGAAGCACAGCTCCGTATGCAGGTGGTCAATGCCAAGGTTGTGAACCCCGACACCATCATGCCGGCGTTTTATCGTACGGATGGTCTGCACCGGGTACTCGATAAATTTGAGGGGAAGCCGATCCTGACCGCCGAACAGGTTGAGGATGTCGTCGCCTACCTGAAAACACTCAAATAAGAAAACCAAGAGGAACTGACATGTCCACGAAACAAGCACTCTCAGCATTGACGCGCCGCGAGGCACTGTTGCTGGCTGCCGGAGCAACGATCGTTGCCGCCGGTGGTGTCGTTTTGAAAAGCGGCACTGCGCACGCGGATCAGAAAATGATCGACGATGCGGTCATGAAACTGATCGGCGACAAGAAACCGGCAGAAGGAAAGATCACCTTTGATCTGCCGCAGATCGCCGAAAACGGCAACACGGTCCCGGTCGGCGTCACAATCGATAGCCCGATGACGGCTAAAGACTACGTCAAATCGGTTCACCTGTTCGCCGACGGCAACCCGGCACCGGAAGTGGCAACACTGCACTTCACGCCGATGAGCGGCAAGGCATCGGCGGCAACGCGGATGCGTCTGGCGAAAACCCAGAACGTCGTTGCAGTCGCCGAGATGAGCGACGGCAGCGTGTTCCGTGCCCAACAGGAAGTCAAAGTCACCATCGGCGGCTGCGGCGGCTGACGCGAGGAAAAGGAAAAGATTATGGCTAGTAATGTAAAACCGCGCGTTCGTGTCCCGAGTAAGGCTGCGAAAGGCGAAGTGATCGAGATCAAAACCCTGATTTCGCACAACATGGAATCGGGTCGTCGCAAAGGTAAGGACGGCAAACTGATCCCCAGAAGCATCATCAACAAGTTTTCCGTCACCTTTAACGGCAAGCCTGTTTTCAGTGCGGATTGGGCGCCAGCGATTTCAGCGAACCCCTATATGTCGTTCTTTGCCAAAGTGGATGAGAGCGGGGAGTTCGCGTTCAAGTGGGTCGATGACGATGGCTCCGTTTACGACAGCAAGGCTTCGATCACCGTTTCTTGAAGCGGATAAAAATAATTTGGGGAGGCAAACATCAATGAGAATGAACTGGAAACAGATCACGTTTCTCGCTGCGGCAATGGCCCTCGGCGTGAATACGTTCGCCGGTTCCGCCGATGCCGCAGATTGGGGGGCGTATCAGGTTGAAGACCGCCGCAGCGGTTATACTTACATGACCGATGAAAGTCGTGCCATGCAGAAGGATAACTTTCAAAACCCCGGCATGCTGTGGGTTGAACAAGGTGCAGAGCTGTGGGGCAAGGTTGATGGCAAGGCTGAAAAGTCCTGCGCCTCATGCCACTCAGATCAGCATCTAACTTGTGCAGCCAAGTATCCTGTATATGATCAGAATGTCGGCAAGATGCAGAACATCGAGCAGCAGATCAATTACTGCCTCGAGACGCGGATGGAAGCGAGCCCATACAAGTGGGAATCCGACCAGATGCTGTCGATGACGGCATTCATCAGCAATCAGTCGCTCGGCATGCCCGTCAATGTCAAAATCGATGGACCGGCGGCTGAGTCGTTCGAAAAAGGCAAGGCGTTCTACGCAGAACGTCGCGGCCAACTCGATCTGGCCTGCAAGCACTGCCATGATGATGGCGCCTGCGGCACTGATCCGGGCCATTGCCCCGTCACAAGGGCAGCAACGGATTTCCGACCTATCAGTCTGAAATGGGTACAAAATTTTAATTGCCGCTTCCGCGGGCGGTAACCCCGATAACCGTGCGACGGCCTGCGCTGGTGGCTGGATAGAGGATGACGAACCTTGAGCTGGATGATGGCGGGCTGCATGGCCGAAGCAATAACTGTCTGTCCGCAACTGAAGAAGAAGACATGGAGGGATGATACATCCCCCGCCTTTTCTTTTTTGCCGTTTTAATTGAGGTCAGCACCGTGATATCTCGTCGCGAGTTCTTCCATCTTGCCGCAGCCACTGCCAGCGTCGCTGGGGGCTTGATGCCGTTCGGCCGGGCCATGGCCAGCCAAAGCATTGACCAGGCCAAGCTTCTGGAATTCGATCCACTGGGTCAGGTGACGTTGCTGCACTTTACAGATATGCACGCGCAGCTGACGCCGATCTATTTCCGTGAACCATCGGTCAATCTGGGTGTCGGCGAGGCCGAGGGTTTGCCGCCACACGTTACCGGCAGGGATTTTCTCGGCCGCTACGGGATCAAGGCCGATAGCCCCGAAGCCTATGCTTTGACCAGCAACGACTTTACGGCACTGGCCAGGGAATATGGCAGGGTCGGCGGGATCGACCGCATGGCGACGCTGGTGAAGGCGATCCGTGCCGAGCGTCCGAACAACACCCTGTTTCTGGATGGCGGCGATACCTGGCAGGGGTCGTATACGTCGCTCGAAACCCAGGGCGAAGATATGGTGCAGATTCAAAATGCACTTGGCCTTGATGCGATGACGGCACACTGGGAATTCACCTATGGCGCGGAACGCGTCGGTCAATTGAAGGATATGCTGAATTTCCCGTTTCTGGCCGGCAACGTCACGGATACGGAATGGAAGGAAGCGGTCTTTGAATCGACCGCCTATTTCGAACGCGGTGGTGTCAAGATTGCGGTCATCGGGCAGGCATTCCCCTATACGCCAGTCGCCAACCCGCGCTATCTGATTCCCAACTGGTCGTTTGGCATTAATGAAAATATTGTGCAGGGGCATGTCGAGAAGGCCCGCGCCAGCGGTGCCGGGCTGATCGTGCTGCTGTCGCACAACGGCTTTGATGTTGACCGGAAACTGCTGGCAGGCTGGGGATCGATGTGGATTCTGACCCGCTATACCTGATGATGCGCTGAAGGTCGAGCAGGTCGGCAATACTGCTACGCTCGGGTAAGCTACGGAAATTCCTGTCACGCCTTGATCTTGATGTTCAGGGCGGCAAGGTCAGTGCCTACAGGTTCAAGCTGATCCCGGTATTTTCCGACGTCATCAAACCGGATGCGGAAATGTCGGCTCTGGTCGATAAAATTCGCGCCCCGCACAAGGCCAAGCTTGAAACCGTCGCTACTGTATCGCCGGGTAATTTCACGGTACTGATGATCTGATCTGTCAGGCATTGCTGGAAGAGCGCGATGCCGAGATTGCCCTTTCGCCGGGATTCCGATGGGGATCAAGTCTGCTGCCGGGTCAGCAGATCACGGTCGAAGACGTCTTTCACCAGACGGCGATCACCTATCCGAACGTCTACCGGAATGAAATGAAGGGCTCCTTCATCAAGGAAATCCTCGAAGACGTTGCCGACAATCTTTTCAATACCGATCCCTATTATCAACAGGGCGGTGACATGGTGCGTGTCGGCGGCATGAGTTATACCATCGATATCGACAAGGAAATCGGCTCGCGCATTTCCGATCTGGTGTCTCTCAAGGACGGCAAGCCGATCGATCCGAACCGCAACTATGTGGTTGCCGGGTGGGCTTCGGTTAACGAAGGCACCGAAGGACCGCCGGCATATGATCTGGTGTCCAATTATATCGCCAAGAAGAAGACGGTTAAGATTCCGGAAAATCAGAACGTCAAAATTCGTGGTGCCTGATACTGTTCACGCGTGAAGGTTTCTGATCGGAGACGAGATGGCTGGTCTTGATATCGGGTTTGCCGGTGCGTTCATTGCCGGCCTGCTGAGCTTCCTGTCGCCGTGTGTCTTGCCGCTGGTGCCGCCGTATCT
This sequence comes from uncultured Rhodospirillales bacterium, assembly GCA_965284225.1. Lineage (GTDB taxonomy): Bacteria > Pseudomonadota > Alphaproteobacteria > Rhodospirillales > Casp-alpha2 > UBA4479. The sequence goes on along the minus strand of CBDIRN010000001.1, from coordinate 400,068 downwards.
GTGCTTTATCGGCGGTGTCAGCCTGTCCGAGATGACTGATAAATCCGGGCCACCACCGGGTGCCAATCGGCGTGTCTTTCAGGCCGCCCTGTTCTTTGTCCTGGGCTTTTCTGCGGTCTTTATCCTGTTCGGCGCGACCGCATCGTTCCTGGGCCAGTTGCTGGCCGAAAACATGATCTGGATCGGGCGTTTTGCCGGCGTTCTGATCATTATCATGGGTATTCACTTTCTGGGGATCGTCAAAATCCCGCTGCTGTACCGTGAAGCCCGCTTCCAGGGACCGGCCAAGCCGGTCGGATTGGTCGGCGCGTTTCTGATGGGGCTGGCGTTCGCGTTCGGCTGGACGCCCTGCGTCGGACCGGTTCTTGCGGCTATTTTGATGATGGCCGGAAGCGAGGATTCTGTGACCCACGGCACAGCACTGCTGGCCAGTTATGCGGCAGGGATCGGGTTGCCTTTCCTGATTGCAGCACTGGGCATTGGGCCGTTTCTCAGAATGATGCCGGGTATCCGCCGGCACATGGGCATGGTCGAGAAAGTGATCGGCCTGTTTCTGATCCTGACCGGTCTGCTGTTCCTGACCGGTAATGTCGCCGATATTGCTTATTGGCTTCTGGAAACATTTCCGTCGCTGGGCAAGGTCGGCTGAGACCTAGCCACCGAAACGGAAGTAGATAATCCGGTCAAAGGATCGCAATTCCCGCAAGACATTGATGACACGTTCCGGGTTGCCGCTTTTGATGGCGGGAAAGATGGAATGAATCGAATCAGCCGTACCGTCGAACAGGCGGGTGAATTCGGGGTCACTGGTCAGCTCTGCCGGTGCCATCGTTCGGCAGTCCTTGAGCAGGTCTGCATAAATCTGCCCGTCACGCTGCATTTGCGCACGGATCTGCGGAATGCCGAGATCGGGGATTTTGTGCCGATGCACATAGAGCGGCTCGATGGCAAGATTAAGCTCGGTAATGCAGTCCGCATACAGCCGAATACCGTTACGCTGGCGCAGCACATAAAGACGATCCCGGATTGGCTCGAGCAATTTGAGTGATTTTTTTGCGGCCTCGTTCTCGGCAGCCTGCAAAGCTGCTTTCAGCGCGATATCAATGGCGGCAAGGTCCGCTGCAAACGCCGGGTCATTTTTGAAAGGAGCAGGCGGGTTCGGCACGTATGTCGCGTTGATGCCGTTCCAGGTATCCAGGGCAGTGGCAATCTCCAGAGACGCCAGTCCGGGGTTTCCCGTGCGCAGATAATTGGACGCAGACCGGTATGCTGCATAAGCCTGACCGACAGCCGTGTTGAAACTTTCAAGATTATCGGCGCGTGGCGTGGCCGGAGCCCAAAGTAGTGAAATCAATACGAACAGGGCCAGCGTTTTACGGATCATGTTTGTTCAATCCTCAGGAAATGCGTAATTGTCATCTTGGCTGATAACATGTGTCGGGCTAAACTACACATTCAATAAAAAGAATACGTATAGAGGTTTCCATGCAAGACAATTTACTTTCTCGCCGCAGGTTTCAGCAACTTGGCCTTGCGGGATCGTTGGCCGCATCATTGGGCGTGCTGGGCACATGGCCCGGAAAGCTCCTAGCTGACGAGCTGAAGTATAACGACGATGGCCTGATCATGCAGCCGTGGTTCGTTGAGTCGTTTCTGATCTTGCAGGAAGATCTTGCCGATGCCAAAGCGCACGACAAAAGGTTCGTCGTTTTCTGGGAACTGAAGGGATGCCCGTACTGCAAGGAAACGCACCGGGTCAATCTGGCAGAGCCGGATATTCTCAAATACGTGAAGTCCAATTTCTCGATCCTGCAGCTGAACATCATCGGCTCCAGAATAGTCACCGACTTCGACGGCGAAGAATTGTCGGAGAAGGAACTGGCCCGCAAGTGGCAGGTCAAATTCACACCAACCATCCAGTTTTTCACCGACGATGTCGACGCGGCAAAGGGCAGGGATGGCCACAAGAATGAAGTCGCCAGAATCCCCGGCTATTTCAAACCGGCGCATTTTCTGGCGATGTTCCGCTACGTTGAGGAAAAGGCCTATACCAGGCAGAAATTCCACGAGTACGTTCGCGCGAAAACCTCAGGATAAAGCATAAAATAACGCAACCCTCGCTGGACATCATATTCACATTTTATATAATGAATAAACGGAATATGATGCGGGCCGGACAAGCGGCTCCGGGAGGGCTTCAGTATGGCAAAAAAAAATTCATCAGACATTGTTGATGCGGGCGCAGTTCTGCCGCGGCGGCAGTTCCTTCAGGCTGGTCTGGCCGGGACGGCACTGGCTGCAACAGGCGTAATCGGCAGCGCTTCGGCAACCGGGCTCGGCGTACCGGACTGGAGCCGACAGCTTGGTGCCAGCGTCGATGATGCGCCTTACGGCAAGCCGTCGTCCTATGAATCAACGGTTATCCGTCGCAGCGTCGAATGGCTGACGGCGACCCGGGAATCCTCGATCAACTTTACCCCTCTGTATGCGCTGAAGGCTTTGTGACTCCAAACGGACCTGCTTTGAGCGTCATCATAGCGGTGCCGCTGCCGCCGATCCGGAACAGCACCGCCTGATGATCCACGGCATGGTCGACAGGCCGCTGCTGTTCACCATGGCCGACCTGATGCGTTTGCCGCGCGTATCAAAGTTTCATTTTCTCGAGTGTGCCGCCAACGGCGGCATGGAATGGCGGAATGCGCAGCTAAACGGGGTGCAGTTCACCCACGGCATGATCCATTGTGTCCAGTACACCGGTGTAACGCTCAGGACCTTGCTGGAAGAAGCCGGCGTCAAACCGAAGGCCAAGTGGCTGATGGTAGAAGGCGGCGACAGCGCCGGCATGAACCGTTCAATCCCGCTGGATAAGGCTCTGGATGACTGCATGGTCGCCTTTGCCATGAACGGCGAGCGTCTGCGTGTCGAGCAAGGCTATCCTCTGCGCCTCGTTGTTCCGGGTTTTGAAGGGAACATGTGGGTCAAATGGCTGCGGCGCATCGAAGTCGGCGACGAGTCGTGGCAGGCCCGTGAGGAAACTTCGAAATATACGGACCTTATGCCGGATGGCCGGGCCCGTCGCTTTACCTGGGAAATGGACTGCAAGTCGGTCATCACCAGCCCATGCCCGGAAAACCCTGTTGCCCAGAAAGGCCCGAACGTGATCAGCGGCCTCGCCTGGTCTGGGCGCGGCAGCGTCAAGCGGGTCGATGTTTCGCTGGACGGGGGCAAGAACTGGACCCAGGCCCGGCTTGAGGGGCCTGTTCTGCCGAAGTGTCTGACCCGGTTTTATCTCGACGGCTGGTCGTGGAACGGCGAGCCGGTCTACATGCAAAGCCGGGCCATCGATGACACCGGCGTGCGTCAGCCGCAAATGACGGAATTGCAGAAAGCTACAGGGCGTCAATTCGATCTATCACAACAATGCCATTCAAACATGGTTCATCACCCAAACCGGTGAGGTTGAAAATGTCCGTCTGGCTTAAATCACTGTTATGCGCCTTGCTGCTGAGCGGTGTGGCTTCGGGTGCGCTTTCGGCATCGGAGCGAAAGTTCACGGGGATCGGCAAGACGCCGACGGCTGAGGAAATCAAAAGCTGGGATATCGACGTCAGGCCGGACGGGCAGGGTGCGCCCGAAGGTCATGGCACGGCGGGCGAAGGGGAACGGGTCTATCTCGTCAAGTGTGCTTCGTGCCATGGCGAGTTCGGTGAAGGCGGCGGTCGTTATCCGGTGCTGATCGGCGGTCACGGTTCCCTCAAGGACATGCGACCGGAAAAGACCATCGGCAGTTACTGGCCCTATGCCTCGACAGTATTTGATTATATCAAGCGGGCCATGCCGTTCGGTGATGCGCAAAGCCTGAGCAATGACGAAGTGTATGCGCTGACCGCTTATCTGCTGTTTATGAATGATGTGATCGCCGAGGATTTTGCCGTCACACAAGACAGTATCGGCAAGATCAAGATGCCGAACGTCATGAATTTCACCGATGATACAAGACCGGATGCACAACCGGATGGCCCTGCTTGCATGAAAGACTGCAAGTCAGAGATCAAGGTCCTCGGTCGGGCGCGAGTTCTCGATGTGACGCCGGAAACCGGTGCCGAGGGATAAGCCGGATCTGGTGAAGGCAGCGGTCAGGCTACGGCTGCAAAGCCCGCAGCGAAAGTGGCCGAGGCGCCGACGGGTGATGCGGCGGCCGGGCGCACGGTATTCAACAAATGTAAAAGCTGCCACGTCACCGACAGTGCCAAGAACCGTGTCGGGCCCTCGCTACAGGGTATCTTTGGCCGTGCCGCCGCCAGCAATGACAGCTACAAGTATTCCAAGGATTTTCAGACTGTGGCGAGCAAGGGGCTGGTCTGGAACGCGGAAACGATTGCCGGGTTTGTTGCTGATCCCAAGGGCTATCTCGGGGACATTATCGGCAAGGACAAGGCTAATACCCGCATGGCGTTCGGCGGCATTTCCAAGGAAGAAGACGTGCGTGACCTGATTGCCTATCTGAAACAGGCGACCGCACAGTAATCCGGGGGTTTATCTGTTGATTTCAGGCCGCAGCGTTTTTACGTGCTGCGACCATCTTCTCGCGCGCTTCTCTGGCTTCCGCCGAGCAGAACAGGCTGTACATCAATTCGAGCAGCTTGGTGACCTCTTCGCTGGCCAGTGAATAATAGATCGTCTTGCCATCCCGACGGGTGGCCACCAGATTGTCATCCCTGAGGCGCGCAAGCTGTTGCGACAAGGTTGGCTGGCGCAGGCCAAGCGCTGTTTCAAGCTCGGACACGGACATCTCGCCTTCGCTCAGGTGGCAGAGGATCAGCAGCCGGTTTTCATTGCCGAGTGCTTTCAGAAAATCTGCCGCTTGTGATGCCCCGGCGAGCATGGCTTCGTTGATCATAAGCAAATCCTTTGCTTGGGAATCGCCGTTTAGACGTCGCGACTCATTTGCTGCAATGCACTATAGCTGAATTTCCGGGCCATTTCCATATACATTCACAGTCAATGATATGTTGATCGGTAGAATATTAGATACCACGGGATAAATATGTTATTATCTATTCATTCCCATATGGAATAAGACTTGGAATAATTAGCATAATTGATGATTTCTATGAATGTAATAAGCTGATGCTCCAGATGAGGGAGATGCACGATGAACAAAGCACTTCAAAAGACCGTCAGCCCAGCGCACGTCCGTTCCAGCCTTCTGTTTGCAGATCCGAACGGCGAGCCGCCGACCGTTATCATACCCAAGGACGATAAGGGAACTGAGCGCCGGGGCAGTCTTGATCCGCGTGAGGTTCTGATTGCCAGTGGTCGGGAGAACGCTGCGATGTTCTCCATCGACCGGGAAGGATTTGCCCTGGTCACCCAGCCGAGCGCCGTTGCCGATTTTGAGAATAATGCCGAGATCGAACGCGTCTACTACGCCGAAATTCGAAAGCTTGTTGCCGACGCGACCGGTGCCGACGAGGTTGAGATATTCGATCATACGATCCGCGTTACCGATCCGAAAACCGCTTACCGGCGTCCGGCCAGCCATGCGCACAACGATTACACGGAAACGTCCGGCCCGCACAGGCTTGCCGGACATGATCGGTAAGGATCGCGCCGATAGTTGGATGCGGGACCGGGTTGTGCAGATCAACGTCTGGCGACCGATCACTGAGCCGGTACTCAGAATGCCCTTGGCGCTGCTTGATGCATCCAGCTTCAATGCCGAAGACCTTATCGAAACCCGGATCATCAACGAACGCCAGGAAGGCAGGGTTGGCGGCATTTACAGCATTGCCCATCGTGACGGACAGCGGTGGTTCTATTTTCCGGAAATGACCAAATCAGAAGCGATCATGATCAAGGGCTATGACAGTCTGAAAGATGGCCGGGCCCGGTTTACGCCGCATTCAGCTTTCGAGCATCCGGATACGCCGGCCGATGCACCGCCAAGGCGGTCGATTGAGGTCCGCACCTTCGCGCGCGTCCCGTTATGACCGTCACCGGGAGTTGCCTGTGTGGCGGTGTGACGTTCCGGGTGAGTGGTGACTTGCGCCCGGTGGTTGCCTGCCATTGTCAGCAGTGCCGGAAAACTTCCGGTCATTATGTTGCGGCATCCAGAACCAAGAATGCAGGACTGGAACTGCTAGCCGATGCAACATTGAGTTGGTTCCGGTCTTCGGATAAGGCCGAGCGCGGATTCTGCAACCGCTGCGGTGGTAATCTTTTCTGGCGTGTGATCGGCAGCGACAGCATTTCGATCATGGCCGGTATGCTGGATGCGCCGACGGGCCTGAAGATGGCGTCGCATATCTACGTCGCCGATGCCGGTGATTATTATGACATCAACGACGGGCTGCCGGCGTATCCTGCTGGCGACTGATCAGGACGTGCCGGCCAGGCATTCCTTCAGCGATCCGGCCATGTTCTCCATTAATTTCAGATACATTGCCGGGCCCGGCTCAAGCGTCGCGCCAACCGGATCCAGCGTTGCCGCTTTGGCGGCCGTGCCTTCGACCAGCAATTTGACATAGGTATCGGGAAACTGCGGCTCGGCGAACACGCAACGCACAGCGTGCTCGGAAATTTCCTTGCGGATCTCCATGACCCGGGCCGGGCCGGGCTTATGTTCCGGGGTGACCGTCAGGGCAATGAAGTCTTCCAGTTCGAAATGCCGGGTGAAGTGACTATAGGCTTCATGCAGCACCACCACATGTTCATGCCGGTAGGGTGCAAGCGTGCGGCGCATGTCCGCTTCCAACCGTTGCAGGCTTGCCAGTGCGCGTTCCCTGTTCTGCACGATACGATCCTTTTCTGCCGGTAAAATCTCGAGCATGGTTTCGGCAATGTGTTCGACCATTTCCTGCGCGTGTGCCGGGTCGAGCCAGACGTGCGGATCAATGCCGCCATGATCATGGCCATCGGACGGGGCGTGCTTGTGGGCTTGATGCGCCGCTGCGCCCGGTTCTTCTTCGCCAAGGGCGACGATGCGGGCCTTGCCGGTCAGGGCGCTGAGCGGTTTGACCATGAACGTTTCCAACGCCGGCCCGATCCAGAAAATGGCGTCCGCTTCGGCGATGGCTCGGGCATCCGAAGGCCGCATGGCATGGCCGTGCGGCGAATTGGCGCCTTTCACGATCAGATAGGGATCCGATATCCCCTCAAGTACCATGGCGGCCAGTGAATGCACCGGTTTGATCGAGGCGACGATGCGCAGGCTGTCGGCCTTGAGCGGCGTTGCAAAGTGCAACAGCAAACCGCTACAAAGAATGGCAAGGGCGCAACGGAACTGGATATGCATGTGTTTCTTCGCCTTGTGTAAGTGAAACAGAATTTGTTATGATATAACATTATGAATTTTGCCGGACAACAGGAATTTATGCAGACCACGCCACTGCTCTCTGCCAGGGGAGTCGGTGTGCGCCGTGGCACGCGCTGGCTGATTGAAAATGTCGATCTTGCTGTCCATGCCGGCGAGATCGTTACCCTGATCGGACCGAACGGCAGCGGCAAAAGCACGACCGTCCGTGCGCTGCTTGGCCTTTTGGCGATCGATACAGGGTCAATCCATCGTGCGCCCGGCCTCAAAGTCGGATACGTGCCGCAAAAGCTCAGCATCGATAAAACCATGCCGCTGACGGTGCGCCGTTTCATGACGCTGACCGGACGGCATCCGGCAGACGCAATCGACGCCGCGCTGGATGAAGTCGGGTTGGCCGATCTGTCCGGGCGGGAAGTCCAGGTGTTGTCAGGTGGTGAGTTTCAGCGATTGCTGCTGGCCCGGGCGATCATCGCCAAGCCGAATTTGCTGGTGCTGGACGAGCCGGTGCAGGGCGTCGACGCTGCAGGTGAAATCGCACTGTATGAGCTGATCGCCGATCTACGCCGTCGCCATGATTGCGGCATCCTGCTGATTTCCCATGATCTGCATATCGTCATGGCGGCGACCGATACGGTGATTTGCCTGAATGGCCATGTCTGCTGTTCCGGCAGTCCGAAATCCGTTTCCGAAAGTCCGGAGTATCGATCCCTGTTCGGCAGCCGCGCCGCTGAAACGCTGGCGATCTATCACCACCACCATGATCATCAGCATCTTTCAGACGGTAGTGTTGTGCATGCCGGGCAGGGGGATGATCACAGCGCCTGCACCCATCCGGAGCATGATCATGACTGATGCGTTCCTGCTCCGCGCCGTCATTGCAGGGATCGGTGTTGCCGTCATCGCCGGGCCGCTTGGCTGTTTTATTATCTGGCGCCGGATGGCTTATTTTGGTGACACCATGGCGCACTCAGCCTTGCTCGGCGTGGCGCTGGCGGTGCTGTTCGATGTGTCGATCACCGGCAGCGTGTTTGTCATTGCAGCCCTTGGTGCAGTGGCGCTGATTGCCCTGCAGCGGAGAGCGCCGCTGTCGAGCGATGCGCTGCTGGGTATCCTGTCGCATTCAACGCTGGCACTCGGCATCGTCATCGTCGCCATGATGCCGTGGCTCCGGATTGATCTGATGGCTTACCTGTTCGGCGATATTCTGGCCGTCTCGTGGCTGGATATCGGTGTGATCTATGGCGGTGGGGCAGTCGTGATCGGGCTGCTTTGCTGGATATGGCGGCCGCTTCTGGCCGGCACCGTCAGCACCGAGCTGGCGGCAGCAGAAGGCTTGCACCCGGAACGCGCCCGCCTTGTCTTCATGCTGCTGATGGCCGCCGTCATTGCCATTGCCATGAAGGTGGTTGGCATTCTGCTGATTACGTCGCTGTTGATCATTCCGGCGGCGGCGGCCAGACGGTTTGCCGCAAGTCCGGAAATGATGGCGGTGATTGCGGCACTGCTGGGTGCGCTCGCCGTGATCGGCGGGCTGGTCGGTTCGCTGTCGTTGGATACGCCATCGGGTCCGAGTATTGCTGTTGCAGCCGCCCTGATATTTCTGTTCAGTTTATTGCCGGGTTGGCTGGGCCGTCACAATTTGCCGCATGAGACTGACCGATGAGCAACCAGAAGCAATTGACCAAGAATCAACAGGCCGTATTCGCGTGTCTGCAGAAAGCCGGTCGGGCGCTGACGGCCTATGACATTCTCGATCAGGTGCGCGATCAGGGAATTCGCGCCCCGGTACAGGTTTACCGGGCGCTGGAACATTTGCAGGAAACTTCCGCCGTGCACCGGATCGAAAGCATGAATGCATTCGTTGCCTGTGCGCATGGACACACCGAGGACGAGGCCGGGCACCATCATGGCACCATTGCCTTCGCTATTTGCGACGGCTGTGGGCAGGTCAACGAAATTCCGGTTCCGAAAGCGGCCCGGACGATAGGCGCGCTGGCTGGAAACAGCGGCTTCGTTACCGAGCGTACGGTGGTTGAACTGCGTGGCCATTGCGCACCATGCCAGAGCCGGTCGGATGAAATAGCTAAATGAAACGCGTTGTTACCCGATTAATCCTGTCCATTGCCTTTATCCTGATGTCGGTTTCCGCCATCGCGCATCCGCACGTCTATGCCGACATCAGGGTTCAGGTGCAGTTTGACGAGATGGGGCAGGTCTATGCGATTGATCAGCACTGGCTGTTTGATGAATTCTATTCTGTTTTTGTCACATCCGGTGCAGGCCAGAACAGTGACGGCACGCCGGATCAGAAAGCGCTGGATGAAGTGCTGGCAGAAAACATGTCGCACCTTGAAGCCTATCACTACTTTACCAAAGTGATGAGCGGCGATGCGCGCATTGCGACGGGAAAAGCAATCAATGCCAAGACCCGTGTTGTCGACAAACGTCTGGAAATGTCCTTTCGCTTGCCGTTAAGTGCGCCAGTCTCGATCCGGGACATGCCGATGCACTATGCAATTTATGATCCGACGTATTACATCGAAATGGTGCATGCGGAAACGGATCAGGCCATCACGCTCGTCAATGCGCCGAGCGGTTGCCGGGCAGCAATGAAGCAACCCAATCCGGACCCAGAGCAGATCATGCTGGCAGCGTCGCTCGATAGAACGCAAAGCGCCGGCGACGGGTTGGGGCGATTCTTCGCCGAGGACGTAAGCCTGACATGCGATTGATCGGTCTGGTGCTGTGCGTGCTGGTGCTGCTCACGGGTGCCGCGTCTGCGCAACTCTCCCGGACCCAGGGCGGCGAAGCAACACAGCACGTTGCACAGTCCAATGACCAGCATCGTGCCGATGTCAGTCTGGTTGATCGCTTCACAGTCTGGGTACTGACGCAGCAGAGCAACTTTCACCGCAAGCTGACGGGTTATCTTCGTCTGCTTGCCGGCAAGGATCGTGACTGGACTGTCTTTCTGTCGCTGCTGACGGCCAGCTTTCTCTATGGGGTGTTCCATGCTGCCGGACCCGGGCACGGCAAGGCCGTCGTCAGCGGATACCTGCTGTCACATCACCAGACCATGCGTCGCGGTATCGCGTTGTCGGTTGCTTCTGCATTTTGCCGTAGGCTTGTTGCGATCTGTATCGTTTATGGCCTGGCCGGTCTGGTCGGGTTCCTGCCCCGCGATACGCAAACAGCCGTGACGATGAGCGAGCGGGCCAGTTTCGCCATGGTCGCCCTGCTCGGTGGCTATCTGATGTTCAGGTCGTTGCGCAAGCTTTGGGCGCGCATCCGGGGCAGTGCTCATGCACACGGTCATGCGCATCACCATGGACATGATGCAGACGGATGCGGCCATACCCATATGCCGACGGCAGCTCAGGCTGAAACCGTCGGTGATTTACGATCAGCCATCGCCGTTGTTCTTTCCGTCGGTATCCGGCCCTGCACGGGGGCGGTGATCGTGCTTGTCTTTGCAAATCTGACTTCGCTGCATTGGGCCGGCATTGGCGCCGTCATCGCCATGTCACTGGGGACGTCCATAACCGTCGCGACCCTGGCGATTTTTGCCGTAGCGATCCGAAACGGCCTCACGTCAATTGCCTGGATGAAAACCGGGTATGCCGATTATGCCGTCGATATTCTGGCGATAGCAGGGGGTGCCGTCATTTTGTCGATTGGTATTGTGCTCCTGATCGGGGCTTTTGCGCTCAAGCACCCATTAATGGGCCTGTAATGTGTCATGATCCCATTATATGGGACGATAAATCTCATTAATTGTTGATATGCGCGGTTATCTTGGTGTATGATTGTCTCTATAATCGGTCCCAAAATGACGCCGAGAGGAAACATCATGAGCACCCAAGCCGCCGCCAAATCGCCCCAGCAGGGTCCTGAAAAAGAAATCATTCAAGGCCTTGTCGCCAAGGCCCGCGCCGCCATGGCGCAGTTCGCCAACGCTGATCAGGCCCGTGTTGACGAAGCCGTCACCGCACTGGCGTGGTCAATCTATGAGCCGGGTCGCGCTAGAGAGCTGGCTGAGCTGGCGGTTGAAGACACAGGGCTTGGCAACGTCGACAGCAAGATCACCAAGAATACCCGCAAGACCTTTGGCTGCCTGCGCGATCTGCTGCGCGTCAAATCGGTCGGCATCATCGAGGAAATACCTGAAAAGGGTCTCGTCAAATACGCCAAACCGGTCGGTGTCGTCGCTGCGGTAACGCCGTCGACCAACCCGGCTGCGACGCCTGTCAACAAGGCCATGTTCGCGATCAAGGGCCGCAACGCCGTGATCATTGCACCGTCGCCGGCCGGGATCGGCACGACGACGAAAACCGTCAACTACATGCGTGCCGAACTTGAAAAGATCGGCCTGCCTGCTGATCTGGTGCAGGTCCTGCCGGCACCCGTCAACAAGGAACTGACGCAGCAACTGATGAACCAGTCCGATCTGGTCATCGTCACCGGCTCACAGAACAATGTGAAGCGCGCCTATTCGTCCGGCACGCCGGCCATTGGTGTCGGCGCCGGCAACGTGCCGGTGATCATCGACGAGAGCGCGGATTTCGACGATGCAGCCGAAAAAATTACCATGTCGAAGATCTTCGACAATTCGACTTCATGTTCGTCAGAAAACTCCCTGATCATTCTCGACAGCGTCTATGACGAGGCCATGGCGGCTTTGAAAAGAGCCGGCGGCTATCTCTGCTCGGCTGAGGAAAAAGACAAGGTCGAAAAAAATCTCTGGGTCGACGGGCACCTCAACCGCCACGTCATCGCCAAGGACGCAGACGTGCTGGCCGATGTGTTTGGTCTTGGCGAACAGGCCAAGGGCAACAAGTTCTTCATGGTCGAAGAAGCCAAGGCCGATGCCGACAGCCCGTTTATCGACGAGAAGCTGTCGCTGGTTCTGACCGTCTATCGCGCCAAAGACATGGATGATGTGATTGCTCAGTTGAACACGATCCTCAATGTCTGCGGCAAAGGGCATTCCGTTGGTATCCACACCAAGGACGCCGCACACGCGACGCGCCTGGCCGAAGAAATCGACGTGGTCCGCGTCCTCGTCAATCAGGCGCACACGTTCGGGAACGGCGGCGGTTTCAATAACGGCCTCAACTTCACGCTGTCGATGGGCGGCGGGACCTGGGCTGGGAACTCGATCTCCGATAACCTGAATTACACGCATTTCATCAACATCACGCATCTCGTCAAAACAATCCCGGAAGACAAGCCCTCGGAAGAAGCGCTGTTTGGCAGCTATTGGGAAAAGTTCGGAAAGTAACGGCATTCCTCATCCTTCGAGACGCACCGGATGTGTCCGGTGCTCCTCAGGATGAGGTTCAACATAACGTCCTCACCCTGAGGAGCGAGCGCTTGCGAGCGTCTCGAAGGGAGAGGACGCCGCAGAGAGGGAACCATCCAAATGAACTTCGATGAATACGCAGCCAAGCCGCTGCTGGCGGCAAGCGGGATCAAGGTCCCGGCAAGCATTCTGGTGCATGATCCGGACGCGGCAGCGGACGCTGCGAAGAAGCTCGGCGGGTGTGTCGTCAAAGCGCAGGTGCCGACCGGCAAGCGCGGCAAGGCGGGCGGCATCAAGCTCGCGGACAGCCCTGACGAAGCGAGAGCACATGCCAAAGCGATCCTCGGCATGACGATCGGCTTTCACACCGTCCAGAAAGTGCTGATCGAAGAAAAATCGGATATCAGACGCGAATTCTATGCGGCCGTTCTCAACGATCCGGTCTCGAAGGGGCCGATGGTCATGTTCTCGACCGAAGGCGGTATGGACATTGAGGAAATCGCCGTTGATACACCGGAAAAGCTGAAATCCCATGCGGTTGATATCCGCAAGGGATTCGATCTTGCCGACGCCCAGGCGTTGATCGCCGGGCTTGATCTTTCAGGTGCGGAGGCCGGTGTCGCCGATACGCTGGTGAAGCTATATGCCGCCTACATCGCCAACGATGCCGAGCTGCTTGAGATCAATCCGCTGATCGTTACCGGTTCAGGCGAGGTTGTGGCGCTTGATTGCAAGTTCACGTTGGACGACAGCGCCATCAAGCGTCAGCAGGAACTGGCCGCCAAGGGCACGCCGGACAAGCTGACCGAACTGGAAGCCCGCGGTGAATCTGCCGGTATCAAATATATCGAACTGGAAGGTGATGTCTGCGTGCTGGCCAACGGCGCGGGACTGACTATGACGACCATGGACGTGGTCCGCCATCACGGTGGTGCGCCCGCCAACTTCTGCGAGATCGGTGGCGAGGCCTATACCAAGGCCAAATTCGCACTGGAAATGGTGCTGGCCAAGCCAGGGATCAAAAGCCTCGTCGTCAACTTCTGCGGTGCCTTCGCGCGCTGCGATGTGATGATGGAAGGGCTGCTTGGTGCGTGGGACGAACTGAAACCCGATATCCCGGTGTTCTTCTCGATTGCCGGAACGGGTGATGAAGAGGCGATTCGCATGCTGAAAGACAAGCTCGGCATGGATCCGCTGCCGGATATGAGCGCGGCCTGCAAAGCGGCCGTCGAAGCCGCAAAAGGGAGTGCATGACATGATTATTCCCCGCAAGGAAACACGCATTCTGGTGCAGGGCATCACCGGCAAGCAGGGCACATTCTGGACGGAACGGATGCAGGAATACGGTGCCACCGTGGTCGGTGGTGTCAATCCGAACAAAGCCGGTACCGAACATTGCGGCGTGCCGGTGCATGGCTCTGCGGTCGATGCGCAAAAGAACGGTGGCTTTGATGCGACCCTGCTGTTTATTCCGCCCCTGGGCGTCAAGGCGGCGGCGCTGGATGCGATCGAGGCCGGCGCGAAAATGATCCTTTGTCTGACCGAGCATGTGCCTGTTCACGACATCATGTACATGATGGCAGCGGCAAAGAAGCCGGCACCCAGATCGTTGGCCCCAATACGGCGGGCGGCGTGACGGTCGACGAGACCTTCATGGGCTTCATGCCGGCCTTCAACCAGCGGATATTCAGGAAGGGGACCGTTGGTGTCCTGTCGCGTTCGGGTTCGCTCGGTACACTGTTGTGTCAGAACATCGTTTCGGCTGGATTCGGCCAGACCGCCTTCGTCGGCATCGGCGGCGATCCCGTAATCGGGACAACGACCCGGAACGCGCTTGAGGCGCTGGATACATTCCCCGGCACCGAGGCCGTCGTCATGGTCGGCGAGATCGGCGGCGCCATGGAAGAAGATGCGGCGGAATACGCCCAGTCCATGAAAAAGCCCGTGATTGCCTATATCGCCGGTGGTGCTGCACCGCCGGGTAAAAAGATGGGGCATGCCGGCGCTATCGTCATGGGCGACAAGGGAACGTATGCATCAAAGAAGAAAGCGCTGGAGGCAGCGGGTGTCAACGTCCTCTCGACCCCGGTGCATGTCGGCGATGCGCTCCGGGAAGTGCTGTAGGGATTATTCCCGGTTTTCCGTGTGATCGTGCTGATCGGTCGCATCGAATTGCAAGATCGGTGCAGCCTCGAGGTCTGCAGCATCAAGCATGGCAGCAACGCGCTGCAGGGATGCGATCAACATGGTCTTCTCCCACGTTTCAAGTGGCTCGAAAGCGTCGGCAAAGCGCTGATGAAGCGCTTCAGGCGCCTGTTTGAGGATAGCGCGGCCGGCCTCCGTCAACGTGACAAAGACGTTTCTTTTATCAGTCGTGCCACGATTCCTGCTGACGAAACCGAGTGTTTCCAGCCTGGCGACGATCATCGTTACCGATGCCTGTGCCATGTGCACTTCCGCCGTAATGCCGCCGACAGTCAGTTCGTGCTGTTCTTCCAATGCCTGCAACACCAGCAATTGCGACGTCTTCAGGCCAGTTGCCTGACGGAGCGCTTTGCCGTGCATTTCCGTCGCCCGCAATATTCGGCGAATCGATACCAGCGCCTGATTTAATTGATCCAAAGTTGTGGTTCCCTGATATCGGCCGGCCCGACCTGACACCACAGCATACTCCGGAAATGACAGTTCTTCGTGCATGATTATGGGGTAGCGCCAATTAAATTGATATTCAATATAAATATATGTTCGTCAAACATGGAGTCTCCCTAATTATCTTGCGCTATTTTGAATAAATTGAACAAAAACATGAAATTATGGTGACCGAGTTGACCTCTTCCCCGTGATTGGGTATGTCATACGCAATAAAAATACATATAAAATTGATATAACTGAGGAAAAGCCGAACTGATGACGAAATCTCGACAACTTGATCACGACGACCTTGAGCTGATTTTGCGTCGGCCGATACCCGAAGACGGTGTCGCCGTTAATGAACTGGTCGAACAGTGCAAGCCACTCGATGAAAACTCTGTGTACTGCAATCTGCTGCAGTGCTCGCATTTCAGTGAGACCAGTGCCGTAGCCGAACTCGACGGCGATGTCGGCGGCTTCGTGTCGGGCTACATCATGCCCGGACAGGAAGACACGCTCTTCGTCTGGCAGGTGGCCGTGGCCCCCGAAGCGCGGGGCCTGAGCCTGGCCAAGAAGATGGTCCTTGATATCCTGAGACGTCCGGGGGCAAGCCGGGTCCGCAATATCCAGACCACGATCACGCCCGACAACAAGGCGTCACACGGTGTCTTCAATTCAATCGCCGCATTGTGCTCAACGCCAGTCGACCAGACGCTGGCTGTTCGACAAGAGAAGAGCATTCTGACGGTCAGCAGAAGTCCGAAGTTCTCGTGCACAGCATCGGACCCCGTTCAAGCGTTCCAGCCTGATGCCGTCACTGGTGAGCGCCGCCTGATCCGGATCTGATCCGAAAAATCACGCCCACTCTTTCATACATCGGATCAATAGCGGCGCATCGGTCGATGACCTTTGACGACGCTGAATATCCGAAGCCCGATTAACCGACGATAAGTGCGAGGTTACGATGACTATTTTTGAAAAACGCGAATCACAGGTTCAAAGCTACGCCCGGTCATTTCCGGTCGTCTTCGACAAGGCTGAAGGCGCAATCCTGAGCGACGAAAAAGGTCGCGACTACATTGATTTTCTGGCCGGTGCCGGCAGTCTCAACTACGGCCACAACAACCCGGTGATGCGCGATGCGCTGATCACCTATCTGCAAAGAGGCGGCATAACGCACGGCCTGGATATGCATACCAAAGCCAAGGAAAAATTCCTCAGTGCTTTTGATCAATACATCCTTACCCCCAGGGATATGGATTACGTGCTGCAGTTCACCGGCCCGACCGGTGCCAACGCCGTCGAAGCCGCGATGAAACTGGCCCGCAAGGTCACAGGTCGCAGCAATATCATCACCTTCACCAACGGTTTCCACGGTGTCACGCTGGGCGCCCTGGCTGCGACCGGTAACGAACACCATCGCGGTGCCGCCGGCGTTGATATGCCGGGAACGACGCCGATGCCCTATGACGGTTATCTGGGCGATGATGTGGATACTACGGAGTACCTCGACAAAGTGCTCGGCGATCCGTCGAGCGGTGTCGACCACCCGGCAGCGGTCATCGTTGAATGCGTGCAGGGCGAGGGCGGTCTGACCGCGGCCCGCATGTCGTGGTTGAAGAACCTCGAAGAAGTCTGCCGCAAGCATAAGGTGCTGTTGATCGTTGACGATATTCAGGCCGGGTGCGGTCGCACCGGGACGTTCTTCAGTTTCGAACCGGCAGGTATCAAGCCAGACATTGTCACGCTGTCAAAATCACTATCAGGTTTTGGTTTGCCGTTCGCTGTGACGCTGATCGCCCGGGACCTTGATCACTGGGAGCCGGGTGAGCACAACGGCACGTTCCGGGGCAACAACCACGCTTTCGTGACAGCCACGGTCGCCCTTGAACAGTTCTGGGCCGACGATGCATTCGGCAAGTCCGTCAGCGCCAAAGGTGAAATTCTTCTGGAGGGCTTCAAAGCCATTCAGGACAAATACGCCGATCACGTTATCGCGTTGCGGGGACGTGGCATGATGCGCGGTATTGTTGTCTCGTCCGGTGATCTCGCCGGCCGCATCGTTGCCGAAGCCTTCAAGCGTGGTCTGGTGATCGAAACGTCCGGTGCTCATGACGAGGTTGTCAAATGCCTGGCATCGCTGACCATCACCGACGCGCAACTGAAAGCGGGTCTGGACATTCTTGAGCAGGCATTCGCTGTCGCGACGGCCGGCGAGGCGGCCCCCTCGATCGCCGCCGAGTAACCATAGCCTGCTTAAATACAGAATTGAGAAGAGAGAGAATTTAATGATCGTTCGCACCCTTGCAGATTGTGAAAAGTCGGATCGGACCGTCAGCACCGATACGTGGAAAAGCGTCCGCCTGTCATTGGCTGACGACAAGATGGGCTTTTCGTTTCACATCACCACCATCTATGCCGGTACAGAAACGCCGATCTGGTACAAGAACCATCTCGAGACCGTTTACTGCATGACCGGTAACGGCGAGATCGAAACCGTCGCCGATGGCAAGGTCTACAAGATCGAACCCGGTACGGTTTACATTCTTGATAAGAACGACAGCCATCTGCTCAGGGGCGGCACCGAGGACATGCAGCTTGCCTGCGCCTTCAATCCGCCGCTCAACGGGCGGGAAGTCCATGATGCCGACGGCGCCTACAAACTGAATGAAGAAGCGCTGGTCGAGGCCTGAATTTGGCTCGCGAAGGAAACACCATGATCTCTGATACAATGCCAGACGATGCGGCGGCTCAAAATGGCACGCATACCGTTCACAAGATCGGCGGCACGTCGATGTCTGACATCGACACGGTCTTTGACAACATCCTGATCGGATCCAGAAGCGGGGATGATCTGTATAACCGGATCATCGTTGTTTCGGCCTATGGCGGCGTTACCGACATGCTGCTGGAGAACAAGAAGTCTGCTGAGCCAGGCGTCTATGGACTGTATGCCGGATAAGAAAACGACTGGGCCTGGGGTGATGCGCTGAGCAATGTGCAGAGCCACATGCTGACCATCAATGCAGGCGCGTTCGACGATGAAGCGGATCGCAAACTCGCTGATCGTTTCGTGCTTGAACGTGTCGAAGGTGTGCGTAACTGCCTGATCGATCTGCAACGGATCTGCAGCTATGGCCACTTCAAGCTGGACGAGCACCTGATGACGGTGCGCGAATTGATCAGCGGGATCGGTGAGGCGCACAGTGCGCACAACACCATGCTCCTGCTGCGCCGACGGGGCGTGAATGCCGAATTCGTTGATCTGTCGGGGTGGCGCGAAAGCGAAAGCCTGAGCCTTGAAGAGCGTATTCGCGACGGCTTCAGTGAAATTGATCTGACGCGCGTCCTGCCGATTGTTACCGGATACACCCAGGCCTCGAACGGTCTGATGGGTATTTATGGCCGTGGCTACACGGAAGTGACGTTTTCGGCTGTTGCCTGTGTCACGGGTGCCGCCGAAGCGATCATTCACAAGGAATATCATCTCTCGAGCGGCGATCCGAAAATTGTCGGGCTCGACAAGGTGCGACCGATTGGCCGGACCAATTATGACGTCGCCGATCAATTATCCAACATGGGTATGGAAGCGATTCATCCCCGCGCTGCCAAAGGTCTGCGTCAGCAGGGGATACCGCTGCGTATCGTCAATACCTTCGAGCCCGATCACCCGGGTACCGTGATTGACGAAGACTGGAAGCCGGAAGACCCGCGCATTGAAATCGTGACCGGACTTGAAAATGCCATCGAGGTCGAAGTGTTCGATCAGGATATGGTCGGCATTCCCGGTGCCGGCGAGGATGCGCTGGCGGCCTTTCGTCGTTTCAAGTTGCCCCTGATCAGCTGGAGCCTGAATGCCAACACCATGACGTTCTATGTCGCAGCCCCCTTGAAGCAGGTGCGTCGCGTCATTGATGTCATACTGAAGCGTCAGCCGGAAGCCGATATCAAGACCCGCAAGGTCGACATCGTTTCGGCCATCGGCACCAACATGCGCGATCCGGAGATCCTGCCGGCGGCCTTGAGCGCTCTCAATGCTGCCAAGCTTGACGTGCTGGCGTCACACGCATCGGGGCGCGGCGTCGATATTCAGTTCATGATGGCCGACGGTACCTACGACGAAGCCGTACGGGTGCTGCATAAGGTTCTGATCGAGGGTGACGAGGCTGAAAACAGCCACGGCGCAGCGCTCAGCCGCTTAAAATCGCCATTTTCCCGTGGCATGTTGACGGAACGGCCTTGAGTGGCCACATATGTTCCTCACCAAACATGCCGGGGGATTTCATGAGCAGCGAATTATTCACACCCTTCCAGATGCGTGGGCTGGAAATGCCCAATCGCGTTGTTGTCGCGCCGATGTGCCAGTATTCCGTCAAGGACGGCACGGTCGGCGACTGGCACATCATGCATCTGGGCCAGTATGCCGTATCAGGCTCTGGCCTGCTGTTCGTCGAGGCAACGGGTACGGAACCTGAAGGCCGGATAACGCCGGGCTGTGTCGGGCTCTATAACGATGAAAACGAAGCCGCGCTGAAGCGGGTTCTGAATTTCTGCAATGCTTATGGTAACGTGCCCATTGGTATTCAACTGGCCCACGCCGGACGCAAGGCATCCATCGATCTGCCCTGGAAGGGCGGCAAGCCGCTCACCAAGGACAATGGTGCCTGGCAGACCGTCGGGCCTTCGGCAGAACCCTATGCAGAAGGCTGGCATGTCCCTGAAGCGATGACCGACGAGACGCTGGAGCGGGTGCGGGTCAGTTTTGTCGAGGCGGCAAAACGCTCGGTCCGTCTGGGCTTCAAGGCCATCGAGTTGCATAACGCGCACGGCTATCTCCTGCATCAGTTTTTGTCGCCGATTTCCAATCGCCGCAACGATTCCTACGGCGGCTCGCTGGAAGGGCGCATGCGCTATCCGCTGGAAATCTTCGAGGCGGTCCGCGCCGTTGTCCCCGATGATATTCCGGTCGGTGTGCGTATCTCGGCGACGGACTGGGTTGAAGGCGGCTGGGACATTGCCGGCAGCATTGCCTATACGAAGGTCCTGAAAACGTTGGGTTGCGATTTTGTCGATGTCTCGTCGGGCGGTAATTCGCCAAAACAGCAGATCCCGGTCGGTCCCGGCTACCAGACACACTTCGCCGCCGATATTCGCCGGGAAACCGGTATACCGGTGATGGCCGTCGGCAAGATCACCGATGCGATCCAGGCTGAACACATCATAAAATCCGGGCAGGCCGACATGGTCTCGCTGGCTCGGGGGATGCTGTATGATCCCCGCTGGATCACTGGCGATGCCGCCGAAACGTTGCGCGCCCATGCCGCATTCCCGCCGCAGTATCAGCGTTCGCATCCGGCCATGTCCGGCGAACCGGTGCCGGGCAATCCGCCACCCCCTGAAAAAGTAGCAGCCGCAGCAGGTAAATCATGAGCAGACTTGGCCCGATCCCGACCGACACCATGAACGACACGCAACGCCGCGTCTTTGACGGCATTACCGGCGGCCCGCGTGCCAAAGGAAACCCGGCAGAAATGCTGAACGAGGAGGGGGCGCTGCGTGGCCCCTTCAATGCCATGCTGTATGCGCCGGAAATGGGCGATCTGCTGCAGCAGCTGGGCGGAAAGCTGCGCTACGAAGGTGTTATCCCGGGGCCGCTCAGGGAACTGGCGATCCTCGTGGTCGGGCGTCACTTCGAGGCTGATTACGAATGGTGGGCACACGCGGCCGTGGGTCGCAAGGAAGGTCTTTCCGACGACACCATCGACCGTGTGATGAACCAGCAGATGCCGCAAGATACCGCAGAGGCGACGGTCTATCGCTTTGTCAGCGATCTGCAGACCAAGAAGCGGATCGACGATGCGACGTATAAAGCAGCCCTTGATCTGCTGGGTGCTGAAGGCGTCACGGAACTGGTGTTCCTGGCCGGCTACTACGCGACCATCTCGCATATCCTGAACGCCTTCGAGGTTGGCCTGCCGTCAGGTCAGGCACCGATTTTCAAAGGCTGAATGCCCCTAACCCGGTGCTTGTCCCGGATCAAGTCCAGGACAAGCACCACTTTTGATCCGAGAGTCCCTTCTCCCTTTGGGAGAAGGACAGGATGAGGGGCTGTCCTGACACCCATAAAGTATTCCTGGGCGCTTAATTCTTTTGAAGCGCGTGCCATCGCTCGTTATGTTGGGTGTATCGACTTTTAGCCATCCGACGGAGTTCACCGTGCCCCCCATCGCGTTTTCGAAACCTTATGACGTGCTTGTTCTCGGTGCCGGCAATGCGGCGATGTCTGCAGCGCTGACGGCCAGGCGGCTGGGCGCCAGCGTGCTGATGATCGAAAGCGCCAATCGGGATTTGCGTGGCGGCAACAGTCGCCATGTCCGCAACATCCGCTATGCCCATAACGCAGCGACGGATTACGTCACCGGCGCCTATGATTCGAAGGAATACATGGCCGATCTGATGCGCGTCACCGATGGCAACACCAACGAGGAACTGACGAAGTTCATGATCGAGGCGTCGGAAGATGCCGCAGACTGGATGATCCAGCAGGGCATCAAGTTCCAGCCGCCACTCAGCGGCACGCTCGGTCTGGCCCGCACCAATGCTTTCTTTCTGGGTGGTGGCAAGGCCGTGATGAACAGTTATTTCAAGGCCTGCGAGAAGCTCGGCATCGACGTTGCCTATGAAACCGAGGTTGAGGATCTGGATATTGAGGACGGCCGTTTTGTTGCCGCGCATGTCCGTCACGAAGGTCAGATGCACCGGATTGAGGCGCGCACCGTCGTGCTCGGTTCCGGCGGCTTCGAAGCCAACATCGAATGGCTCAAGGAAGGCTGGGGCGAGATCGCCGACAACTTCCTGGTGCGTGGCTCGCCGATGAACACAGGTAAAGTCCTGCGCGCCATGTTGAATAACGGTGCCAAGTCTATCGGCGCACCCGATCAATGCCACGCCGTGGCGATTGATGGTCGCGCGCCGAAGTTCGACGGCGGTATCTCGACCCGGATCGATTGCGTGATTTTCTCGGTCGTCGTCAACAAGAACGGTGTCAGGTTCTATGACGAGGGTGAGGACATCTGGCCGAAGCGCTATGCGATCTGGGGCCGACTGGTTGCCAAACAACCCGATCAGGTGGCCTATTCCATTATCGACAGCAAATCGATGGGCCTGTTCATGCCGACGGTCTACGCGCCGGTCCAGTCCGATACGCTGGCCGGACTGGCCGAACAGTTGGGTGTCGATGCGGCGGCCTTGGAAAAGACCGTTGCCGAATTCAATGCCGCGGTGCAGCCCGGCACGTTCAACGCGACGGAGCCGGATGGCTGCCACACCGAAGGGCTGGAGCCGAAAAAGTCCAACTGGGCACGCCGGATCGATACACCGCCCTATTACGGTTATCCGGTGAAAATGGGGATCACCTTCACCTATCTCGGTCTTGAAGTGAACAAAAAGGCGCAAGTCATCATGAACGACGGCAAACCGGCTCAGAATATCTGGGCTTCGGGTGAAATCATGGCAGGCAATATACTGGGGCAGGGCTATGCCGGTGGCACCGGGATGGCGATCGGCGTCGTGTTCGGGCGCATCGCCGGTGAGGAGGCCGCACGTCATGCCCGCAACTGAGACTCTCGAAGAAGCCAAGCGCATCATGCAGATCTGCAACGCCTGCAGATACTGCGAAGGCTATTGCGCCGTGTTTCCGGCGATGACCAAACGGCTGCTGTTTTCAGATGGCGACGTCACCTATCTCGCCAATCTGTGTCACGGCTGTCAGGGCTGCTATTACGCCTGCCAGTACGCACCGCCGCACGAATTCGCGGTCAACGTACCGAAGACCTTCGCCGAGCTCAGGGCCGAGACCTATCACGACTACGCCTGGCCCGGTATTTTCAAGAAACTGTTCGAGGGCAACGGCACTTGGGTGGCCGTGATTGTTGCGGCCTTGACCGTGCTGGTCACGGCGCTGACCTTTTTCGTGCAGGGTGCCGATGTGGTCGGTGGTGTCCATACCGGGGCCGGTGCGTTCTATCGGGTGATTCCGCATGACGTCATCGTCTATGTGGCGAGTGCACCGTTCCTGTTTGCGATTCTGGCCTTTGTCGTCGGGCTGCTGAAATTCTGGAAGGACATCGGCGCCAAGCCGGGCGATCTGGTCAATCCTGGCCTCGTCTTGCAGGCCCTTAAAGATGCCGGTCAGATGAAGTACATGGCCGGTGGCGGGCACGGCTGCAATTACCCGGACGATAATTTCTCGATGGCACGCCGGCATGCGCACCAGATGACCATGTGGGGTTTCCTGCTGTGTTTCGCGGCAACCTCGGTGGCGACGCTGTATCACTACGCTTTCGGCTGGGAAGCACCCTACGACTATTTCTCAATCCCGGTTATCCTCGGCACAATCGGCGGCATCGGTATCGTCATCGGCCCGATCGGATTGCTGATGATCAAGAAGAAAGCCGACACCGCGCCGCAGGATACCAAACGCCGGGGCATGGATATCGCTTTCCTGTGGCTGCTGATCTGGACCGGCGTGACCGGACTGGCCCTGCTGGCATTCCGGGAAACGGCACTGATGGGCAGCCTGCTGGCGATCCACCTCGGCATCGTGCTCGGCATGTTCGTCACCTTCCCCTATGGCAAGATGGTGCATGCGGTCTACCGGCTGGGCGCACTGATCAAGTTCGCCGGCGAACGGGATATGAAAAGCACCGACTGAACGGCCACTGTCGACCCGGAGGAGGAGGAGCGTATGCATACATTCATCAGCGTCCTCGACATCATGGGTGTTATGGTCTTTGCCGCCACCGGCGCACTGGTCGCCAGCCGCAAGGAAATGGACCTGATCGGTTTCGGCCTGATGGCCTGCCTGACCGGTGTCGGCGGGGGCACGCTCAGGGATGTGCTGCTGTCCAGGCCGGTGTTCTGGATTGCCGATCCGATAGCCATCTGGATATGCCTCGCCATCGCCCTGCTGTTGTTCTTCACGGCACATCGGGTGCAACGCCGTTATCCGGTGCTGCTCTGGGCTGATGCCGTCGGGATATCGCTTTATGGCGTGATGGGCGCTGAGTTGGCGCGACAAAGCGGCGCAGGCCCGCTGGTCGCGATTGTCATGGGGATGATGACGGCCACCTTCGGTGGCTTGCTGCGCGATGTCGTGTGCGGCGAGATGACACTGGTTCTCCGCAAGGAAGTTTATGTTACCGCCGCCGCACTGGCTGCGGCGATGCATATCGGGATTTCGGCGCTGGGTGTCAGCACCGAAATATCCATGATGGTCGGCATGGCCGCCGGTTTCTCGTTACGCGCACTCGGAATCGTCAAGGGCTTGTCGCTGCCGTCCTACAAAGCCAGACCGGGCCGGGAATATTGACGGGACCCCTCACCCGGCGCCCGTCCCGGATCAGGTCCGGGACAAGCGCCACTCTCTCTCCAGGGAGAGGGTGAAACACCTGCATACTTCCCTCTCCCTGGGGAGAGGGCCAGGGTGAGGGGGATTAACAATGCTTGAGAGGTTTAGATAACCTCTTCGCTGCGGTCGTCTGTTTCACCGTAACGGTGCAGGGCCGGGGATTTGGTGCCTTCGTACATCTTGTCGATGCCGGGTTTGATCTTGGCGTTTTCGCGTTCGAACAGCGAATTGCCGGCAAGGTCACTGTCAGCGATGAAGGGGCCGAAGTTTTCCACCTCGACCATCCACATGGCCTGTGCCACGCCCAGCTCATCAAACCAGTGCACGTCGCGGATATTCTTGATGCCGCGTCCGAGCAACGCGCCGGTGCCATAGCCGACCGTGGTCAGGCAGATGGCGCCATGCGGGACGAAGTACTTCTTGTAATCGGCCGACGACATGCCGCCCTTGCCGATGATGATTTTGGCGCCCGACACCGTGAACCACTTGTCGAGGCCACTTGGAAAAGCGGAATGATGCGGTGCCGGTCATGGCGGAGATCGTGAAGCTGCCGTCCGGGTTTTGCCGCGCGGCCGGCGAGCAATGAAAGTTGGCGTTGGAGATTTCCGCCAGATGCGCCGGCAACTGCTCGCCGTCGGCAATCACTTTCTGATACACACCTTCGCGCCGTATAGACGACGCCGTTCAGATACACCACCGTGCCGATTTCGACCTGCTTCAAGTCTTCGGTCGTGACCGGCAGGGTCAGACTGACTGTCTTAAGTTTTCCGTGCTCGAGTCCCATCCGACCGTTTCCCGTCTCATGTAAGGGGTGAACCAATTCGGGTCGGTACGAAACTCGACCCGGCCATCTGCATGCACGCGTGCAACGGCGCGCCTGGATGACAGGCAGAAGGCATGCACGCTCATCGGCATGCCGCCGGTGTGCGTAAAGCCGCATTCAATATGGCAATCGATGACCATCGACTTGCCGACGAAACCCATGGCGCCCATACCGATTGAATTGCCGAGCTCCATCAATTCCAGCTCCAGCGCGGCAACTTTCGGATCGGGATTGCGGTTGCCGACGGTCCGCAGACACGCCGCCTGCTTGCCCAGCGTCATGGTGATATCTTTTGATCCACCAAGGCCGACGCCGATGATTGCCGGCTGACAGGCAAGGCCGCGCTTGCCAAAGGCAACCAGACAATCCAGATAGAACCGCTTGATGCCGTCGATACCGTCGCCCGGGAACAGCATCCGGTAATCGGTGCCGAACAGGCGCGCCCTTGTGGACCGTGGTAATATCGATCCAGTCGCCGGCCGGCTCGAACGAATATTCGATTTCGGGCGCGTTCAGACCGACGTTATTGTTGTGATCGGTGCGCCATAGCGGGTGTACGCGGTTGGGCCTGAGCGGCACGCCGTTGGTGGCCTCGGCCGTGGCACCCCTGAGCGCTTCCTCAAGTGCCACCGGGCCACCTTCAAGCACCGCTTCGTTGCCCATCTTGACATACCACCGGGGCACACCGGTATCGGCGCACATGGCGCGACGGTCTTCCTTGGCGGCCTTGTAGTTCTCAAGCATGGCATGCAGCACGAACGATGACAGATCACCGTCTTCTTCACTGGCAGCTTTCTCAAGCCCGCTCAGATAGTCGTCGGGAATCTCGATGGCCGCTTTATCCATGAGGGTCAGCGCCGTCTGTTTGACGACGGGCATCGATATCATCAGCTTTCCTCCACACGGGATGAAGCACCGCCTTGGCAGCGCACTGTGCCAAACTATCAACTGACTGGTATCCTGTCCATTCACCTAAGCCTTTAAATTGTCTCGAAAATCGCCCGGGTGACGTCGCATGGTCGATATTTCCTGTCGTGGCACCACTTGCGGGTGTCGGGGTGCGGACGTACCGTCGCCAAAATGAATAGAGGTTCACATGTTTCTCAGCGTCTTCGATCTTTTCAAAATCGGCATTGGCCCGTCCAGCTCGCATACCGTTGGCCCGATGGTCGCATTGGGGCGGTTCATGCAGACGCTTGCAGAGACCGGCAAAACTGCAGATGTGGCACGTATCGTCGTCACGCTCTATGGCTCGCTCGCCTATACCGGCAAGGGGCACGGGACGGATCGGGCCGTTGTGCTCGGATTGCTGGGCCAGAAGCCTGACAGTATTGATCCCGCTGCCGTAAACAGTCTGGTCGATACGGTCATTGCCGACAAATCGATCAAGCTTGCTGCAGGCGCGTCGCTGCCCTTTGATTTTCAGAAGGACATCATTTTCGATTTTGACGCGCCGCTGCCCGAACACACCAATGGTTTGCTGGTTGTGGCCTATGACGGCACCGGACAGGGCATCCTGAGCGAGACGTATTTCTCGGTCGGCGGTGGCTTTGTCGTCAGCAAGCCCGAGTTTGCCGATTTCGCGGCAAAGGGTGTTGCCTATCCGGATGTGCCGTATCCGTTCACGAATGCGGCTGAAATGCTGGCAATGGGCAAGACGGCCAACAAGAGCATCGCCGAAATGAAGTGGGCCAACGAGATTGTGCGCCGACCGGAAGCCGATGTGCGGGCCGGACTGGACAAGCTCTGGGCGGTCATGAAGGACTGCATGGACCGGGGTATCAACACGGAAGGCCAACTGCCGGGCGGGCTCAAGGTCAAGCGCCGGGCCCGCCAGATTGCGGCGGCACTTGAGGCCGACAAGACCAAAAACGTCAAATATGCGCATACGGTGATGGACTGGATCAGCCTGTATGCCATTGCCGTCAACGAGGAAAATGCCGCCGGTGGCCGCGTCGTCACGGCACCGACCAATGGTGCCGCCGGGGTCATTCCGGCGACCATACGGTATTATCTGGAATTCTGCCCGGGGGCTTCGGAAGATATTGTCGATGATTTCCTGCTGACCGCTGCGGCAATCGGCGGCATCATCAAGACCAAGGCATCGATTTCAGGTGCCGAGGTCGGCTGCCAGGGTGAAGTCGGCTCGGCAGCCGCGATGGCAGCGGCGGGTTTGTGCGCGGTACTGGGGGGCACCAACGCGCAGATCGAGAATGCGGCTGAAATCGCCATCGAGCATCATCTGGGCATGACGTGTGATCCGGTCGGCGGGCTTGTGCAGGTGCCCTGTATCGAGCGCAATGCCATGGGTGCCGTCAAGGCAGTCAATGCCGCTTCTTTGGCACTAAGAGGTGATGGCACCCACTTCGTGCCGCTGGACAGCGCAATTGAAACCATGCGCCAGACCGGCGTCGACATGCTGTCAAAATACAAGGAAACGTCGCAGGGCGGCCTTGCCGTCAACGTGACGGAGTGCTGACGGTTTTCATCGTCACCCCGGCGAAGGCCGGGGGCCATCCTTCGAGACGCTTCGCTCCTCAGGATGAGGGATAAAATAAATCCTCATGCTGAGGAGCGAGCATGAGCGAGCGTCTCGAAGCATCAGATCATGCATACCGCATCAAATTAAGGGCGACGGCGTAGCTTCAGGTCTCTGCGCCGCCGTTGACCTGCAGCAACTGGCCATTGATGAAAGCACCGTCGTCGGATGCCAGCAGGGCGACCATTGCGCCGATTTCTTCGTTCTTGCCGATCCGGCCAATCGGCACGCGGCCGACCATACCTTCAATGTGTGCCCGCATTTCGGGATCGGCTTCGTCAGGCTGGATCGGACCCGGCGAGATGATGTTTGTGGTGATCCCCTGCTTGCCGAATTCCTTGGCCAAGGATTTGGTCAGACCCCAGGATGCGTGTTTGGAAACGCTGACCGGGGCGCGGCCGTTGTAGCCTTGAATGGCGTTCATGCCGGCGAAGTTGATGATCCGCCCCCAGCCGCCTTCGATCATGCCGGGCAGACACAGTTTGGCGAGGCGACGCGCCGAATGAAAATCGATATTGAGAATGCGTTCCCACTCGTCCTCGCCGGTTTCCAGAAACGGGCTGATCGGACGCACGGCAGCATTATTGGCAAGAATATCGATGCGGCCGAATGTTTTCAGTCCTGCGGCGACAATGGATTCAAGATCAGCCAATTTGCCGACATCTCCCATGGCGACCAGTGCCTCTGCGCCGAGTGCGCGCACTTCGTCGGCGACAATGTCACAGGCGGCGCGATTGGCGGATCCGTTGACGATAATGTTGATGCCGTTTTTGGCCAGAGCGAGCGCAGAAGCCCGGCCGATGTTGCGTCCTGAACCGGTAATCAGTGCAGTGCGACGTGTTTCTCCCATATTATTTTTCTCCGTCAAGGTGCCATAGGTGGGGTGTTGTACATCTTACCGGACCATAGATGCCACACGCGGGAAATATCTTCAAACAGGGGTTTTAGTCTTCGGGCGAAGCGGTTATCACACGACTGGATCGCAGGGCAAAGGAGCACGTGATATGACGGAACGACGCAACATGGATGAGCTGGAAACGCTGGACAGAGCGCATTTTCTGCATGCGTCTTCGGATATCAAGGGGCATGCCAACGGCACCACGCCGACCCGTGTGATTGAATCAGGCAAGGGGGTCTACATCACCGACCGCACGGGCAAGAAGAGCCTAGATGCCTTTGCCGGGCTTTATTGCGTCAATATCGGCTATGGCCGCACTGAAGTCGCCGATGCGATCGCCGAGCAGGCACACAAGCTCGCTTACTATCATGCCTATGTCGGGCACGGCACCGAGGTTTCGATCCGGCTGGCGGCAAAGATCATCGATCATGCGCCTGAGCATATGCGCCGGGTCTATTTCGGTCTTTCCGGATCGGATGCCAACGAAACCAATATCAAGCTGGTCTGGTACATGAACAATGTGCTGCACCGCCCGGAGAAAAAGAAGATCATCTCCAGGGATCGGGGTTATCACGGCTCGGGTCTGATGACCGGCAGCCTGACCGGCTTGCCGCTGTTCCACAAAGCTTTCGATCTGCCGCTTGAGCAGGTCTTGCATACCCAGTGTCCGCATTACTGGAAGTTTGCGGCACCGGGCATGAGCGAAGTTGAATTTTCCAATGACTGCGCCGATAAACTGGAAGCGATGATCCTGGCCGAAGGCCCCGATACCGTCGCCGCATTCATCGGCGAGCCGTTCATGGGCACCGGCGGTCTGGTGCCACCACCCGAAGGCTACTGGCCGGCCATCCAGAAGGTTCTGGATAAATATGATGTGATGCTGATCGCCGATGAAGTGGTGACCGGGTTCGGCCGTCTAGGCAGCTGGTTTGGCTCCGATCATTACGGCATGAAGCCCGACATCATCACCATCGCCAAGGGCCTGACCAGTGCTTATGCGCCGCTGTCGGGATCGATCCTCAGCGAACGGGTGGTGGAAATCCTGGACAAGGGTTCCGAAACCATTGGCCCGATTGGCCACGGCTGGACCTATTCGGCGCATCCGATCTGTGCCGCAGCCGGGCTCGCCAATCTGCAGTTGATCGAAGATGAAGACATGATCGGCAATGTGCGCACCGTCGGCGCCTATTTCCAGGAAAAGCTCAGGGACGCGTTCTCGGATCATCCGATGGTTGGCGAAGTGCGGGGCGAGGGACTGCTGGCGGCGATTGAATTCGTTGCCGACAAGGACAGCAAAACCTTTTTTGACCCGGCCCTGAAAGTCGGTCCGCAGATGGCTGCAGCAGCCCTTGAGAACGGCGTCATTGCCCGCGCCATGCCGCACGGCGACATGCTGGGCTTCGCACCGCCGTTCTGCATTACCAACGATGAGGTCGACGAAGTGATCGATGCCGTCGGCAAGGCGCTCGAGACGGTTTACGCCAAGCTCAAGGCATAGCGCCCTTTTCCCGGCGCTTTGCGCCACCCTCTCCCCAAGGAGAGGGAACATTAATCGGCATAAGGCCCGAATTTCGGCAGATCGCGTTTGCGGACCGGGTGCATGCCGGCACCCTTGGGCTGGATGGCCAGGAAAGTGTTGTCGCGGGCGATGATGTGGATCGGCCGTTTCCAGCGGGAAAACACACGGCGCATGGTCGCTGAGTAATCCTTGAAGACCTGATACTCGTCCGGTTTCTGTTCGAACAGATATGCGTAGGTCACAAAAAACTCCTCGATGAATTCGGCGGTGACCTTCTTCATGTTGCTGATCACCCAGCAACGGTCTTCGAACGTCCAATAGGTTGCCATGCCGAGAAATTCGCCGTGCTTGTCGATATAGGGAAAGAACGGAAACGCGCGGCACGATAGCGAGCGGTTATTCCGTTCGCAGAACTGGGCGCCCTTGCATTCGGCGGCGATGCAGTCCTTGTGCAGCGAGTTTGCAAGCTCTTTGCCATGCTCGGATTCCGGCTTGTACTTGCGCCAGAGATCAGAGCGCGCGCGCAGCAGCTTGAACTCGCTCTTGTCCATGATCGGAACGGCATTCCCGACATCGCAGCAGACAGGACTGCCCCCGTTCAGATGGCTGCATTTCTGGCCGCAGTCGAGGTTGACAACCGGCGCGTTGAATCCGTTGAAGATATGTTCGTAGATCTTTTTCACTGCTTGACCCGTTGTGACAATTAGAGGTGCCCCATACCAACATGCTTGGCCCGGAAATTTATTAATTTAATGTGATATCAGGCTAAAGCCTGCCCGGGCATCGGGAAACGGATATGCCGCTGTCCTTCGTTCGGGCTTCTGAGGGACTGGCTCCACTGCACGCCGGGCCAGTGGTATTCGGCGATCCCACGCTTCGGCCAGTAAACGGCGGTATACACCGTGCCGAAGCCGCGTCCGAAGGCTGTCGAATACAGGGGCGGCTTCTGAAAGGCGCTGATGAAACGGTCGGCGGGTTCGTTGTGCAGGGTCAGACGCTGCAACAGAAAGCGTTCGCGTTCGACCGTCGCCGTGGCACGGGCATGGCGATGCCATTCCACATGCTCCTGATGGTTGGTGGCGACCCGCTGGTCTGTGACCTGCGCCTTGCGGTCAGGCGACAGATAAACGGTTGCGTACTTGCCGTGCTTGTCGACGACAGTGACGTTGTAGCTCATATGACTGGGAATCCGCTTCAGCGCCTCAATGGCGTCGGCGGTGGTGTCGCAGCATTCCATGATGTATCTGAGGATGATCGGCACGCCGAAGCCGATGCCGACGATGGTGCGGCCACCGAACGTCAGCGAGATGGCGAGGCCGCGATCATTGACGCCGTCGACCAGTCCGAACATGCCGTCTGACATGCCCATGACTTTGCGGTCGTTCCAGCGTGTGTGCAGGATCATGCCGTCGCACAGCGCCGGTGCATAATCGTAGTTGCGGACCAGCATCGGTTCGTCGCCCTGCCAGATCGCCTGTGAGCAGCCGCTGAGGTACGCAGGCGGGCAATAGAGCTTAGGAAACGGGCCGACAGATCATCCCCGCCGGCAAGCCCGCACAGGTGTTCATACGTCGGCAGCAGTTCCGGCATGTATTTTTTGAAGGCACGGTAGCCCGCCAGATATGTCTGGCGGGCTTCAATGCCGTCGGAGAGAAACCACTTCTGATAAGCCGGCCAAAGGGCCTGGAACAGAGACTGCCACTTGGCGCCAGCCTTGGTTTCGCTCACGGTTTCGAATACGAGGTCCATTCGTCTTGGTTACGCCTATATGCGGCGATGGTCAAAGAATCTTGAACGCAGGATCCGACATGGTCACTTCCTGAGCCTTCGGCAGCGGCGTTGCCGTATAGTGGCTCTTGATTCCGGCAATCCATTGCTTGGAACGCTTGGTCAGCCGGAACTTGTCGTCCATGGCACGGCCACGGGTGATCAGGATGCCGAGATCAGCGCCTTCATAGCGATAATCCCCTTTGTTCGAAATCCTGAGGAAGAACGCTTCCCGTTCGCTTTCAACGGCACGGCGGTGATAGTCGAAACGATCATAGGAAATGCTGCCGTCGTTGTTCATTTTCCAGATACCGGATTCCGGTGCGCCAGTGATGAAATCGACGTTATCTTCGGTGTGTTTGATGACCATCTGGCACCAGCCGTCGATATTGTCGGAGTCCGCCCACCGGTTGTTCAACTCGTTCACAT
This sequence comes from uncultured Rhodospirillales bacterium, assembly GCA_965284225.1. Classification (GTDB taxonomy): domain Bacteria; phylum Pseudomonadota; class Alphaproteobacteria; order Rhodospirillales; family Casp-alpha2; genus UBA4479. The sequence continues at coordinate 367,433 of CBDIRN010000001.1, read as the reverse complement.
CGATGTCGAACGGCACGCCCGAGAACTCAAGCAGGTGAAACAGGAATAGCGGCGCATCGGCGTGGGCAAAGGCCGCGTGGTTGGTCATGGAACTGGCACCGGTGACGCGGGGATTACACTCGCCCAGATAGATGCTGCCGTCATCCTGATCGATCAGGAAGTCGAGCTCGAAATACCCGCGGTAGCCTTCCTTGGCCAGCTGGTTACCGAACTTGAAGGTGTATTCGCGGGCTTTTTTGCGGATTTTCGCATCAAATGCTTCAGGGAAAATCTCGTTTCCGCACCAGCCGCCACGATAGGGGGTCAACTCCTTGAAGCCGACCAGTTCAGTCATCAGCGGGCCGACGATGGTGCCCTTTGACGTGGCGCAGGCTTCAATGGCTGAGCCGCGGCAGTTGATGCGCTTCATCACCTTGATTTCGCCCTGACCATTGATGTCGTGGGCGTGACGGCGGTAGTCCTTTTCGTTCTTGATGAAGAACGTCGTGTGTCCGCTGTCACCAAAGGCTGACTGAAGCACCAGGTCCATGCCGAGCGGCTTGCCCATTTTCTGAAGATCGGCCCAACTGTCGATCTTGCCGAGCGCGTTCGGCACACTGGGCACGCCGGCCTTGTTGCCGATACGAACGGTTTCGATCTTGTCATCGATGGCTTCGCGCAGTGCAGCTTTCGGGAACCAGATTTCAAGACCCAGCTCTTTGCAGATTTTTTCAACGCGCTTGTCGAACATCAGGAAGACGGCCTTCGGCTTGCCGCCCTTCGACTTCACATAGTCGATCACTTCCTTGTGCTCGAGCAGATAAGCAACGATGTCTTCGATGGATTCGAATTCCGGGTGTGCTGCTTCATTCGGCACAAACACGTTCGGATGACGTCCGTCATAACAATCGATGTAATTGATGTACTTGAAGTTGCGGCACCACTCGTCAAGGCCGAGCAGGTTGAAGTTGGTGGCGCTGATGAAGAAGATCGGGTCTTCGTTGCGATGGAAGAAACGACGGATTTCCGAAATATTCTTCAGCTTCTTGTGGCGTGACTTTTTCGCTGCGGCCCGCTTTGGCGCTGCTTTTTTCGCCGGTGCCTTTTTTACCGCAGCTTTTTTGGCAACCGCTTTCTTCACGGGTGCCTTTTTTGCGGCGGCTTTTTTTGCCGGTGCTTTCTTTGCTGCAGGCTTCTTGGCGGTTGTCTTTTTTGTGGTGGCTTTAGCCATTTTAATTACTCCCTGTTCAGAATTAATCGTTGCATATGTATCTGCTCGGTGTGTTCAAAGACGATCCTTCAGTGCGACTTCGGTGAAGACGCGCAGCCCGAGATCGGGCCGGTAGCCGTGAATCTCCCTTACATCCAGTGCCCGGAAAAAGCCGATGATTTCATCGCTGACGACCTGCCCCGGCACGAGGATCGGAAAACCGGGTGGGTAGGGGATGATGAAGGTTGCGGAAACCACTTCGCGGCCGGACTGCATCGCGCTGTCCAGTGTGCCGTCTTCCAGACTGAGGTATTCGCATTGCGCTTCATCATAAGCGAGGAAGTAGGCATCACGGATCACACCTTCGCGGGTATGCCCTTTCGGGTCTGGACGGAAGGCATTGTGGAAACGTGAAAAATCAGGCAACGGCGGCAGTTCGTGCAACAGTGAATGGACCTTTTTTTCATGCGCGGCCCGTTCCGGCGCATTCATGTCTTCAAGATGCTCATCTTGTTCATTGGCGATCTTGACCAGCACCTCGATCAGATACGCGATCGAGCTTCTGGTCGTGCCGATGTTGGTCATGAACAGCACGGTGTTTCTGGACGTCTTGTTGATCTGAATGCCGTACTTGTCCATCAACTCGGCGTTCTTGAAGGTGTCGCCATCAAGCCCGGTTTGTCCGACCAGCAGCGTGATCCGGGTGGCATCAAGGGCAAACTCGTCACCGGCCCAGGCTTCCCAGATATCGTTCCAGCCCTTTTCCGGGTCGTAGTAGCTTTCGATGCCTGATTGCCGATAGGTTTCCGGAATCATGTCGGCGACCGTGAGGATTTTGAAATACTTCGACAACAGCGGATGGGTGCGCACCTTTTGTCTGAGCACCATCGCCATTTCGACCTGCTTTTGAACCAGTTCGAACCCTTCAAGTTCAACCTGACGCCGGCCGACATCCAGTGACGCCAGAATCTGGTAGTTCGGCGACGTTGACGTGTGGGTCATGAAGGCTTCGTGGAATGACGATTCAACCTTGGACGCGTAATCCTGATCGTGAATGTGGATCATGGATCCCTGACGCAGCGAGGTCAGGGTCTTATGCGTCGATTGTGTCGAATAGACACGCACCCGCGCCTGATCGGGATCTGGCATCAGCCGCATGTTGAGCAGCGTCTCCATATCGCCGCCTGCGGCATCCACTTCTTCCTTATGGGCGGCATACTGTTCCCGGTATTCTTCCGAGCGGAATTTTTCGCGCAGGTTTTCCGCCTGATACATGCCGGTGCGTTGACGGTATGTCGGACCGAAACGGGCAAAGCCGAACCAGGCTTCATCCCACAGGAATACGAGATCGGGCTTGATCGCCAGACATTCTTCCATGACCCGTTCGACGTTGTAGACGAGGCCATCGAAGGTGCAGTTGGTCAGCAGCAGCATACGGACCTTGTCGAGCTTGCCGGCGGCTTTAAGCTCCAGCAGTTCCTTTTTGATCTCCCTGAGCGGTACGGCACCGTACATGGAATATTCGTTGAGCGGATAGCTGTCGAGATAGACGACATGCGCACCCCCCAGCACCATGCCGTAATGGTGCGATTTGTGGCAGTCGCGGTCGACAAGGACGATGTCGCCCGGCCGGACGATCGCCTGCACGACGATCTTGTTGCAGGTCGATGTGCCGTTGGTGGAAAAGAACGACTTCTTCGAGCCGAATGCCCGTGACGTCAGTTCCTGTGCCTTCTTCAGCGGACCATGCGGCTCGAGCAGGGAATCCAGACCGCCGGATGTCGCCGATGTTTCGGCCAGAAAGATGTTCATGCCATAGAATTCACCCATGTCGCGGATCCAGTTCGACTTGGTGATGGATTTTCCGCGAGAGATGGGCAGGGCATGGAATACACCCGTCGGCTGCTTGGCATAATTGCGCAGTGCCGTGAAGAACGGTGTCTGATAACGCTGATCGACGCCGCGCAGGATGTTGAGGTGCAGTTCCAGAAAGTCTTCCTGATTATAGAAAATACGGCGGCAGGATTCACCGATCCGTCCGGCCACATCTTCGACCTTCTGGTCGGTCACCAGATACAGATCAAGCTCGGGCCTGATCCGCCCGATGACGTCGGCCAGCACCACGCCATAATCCTGCGGCTCCAGATCGTCGACGTTGTCGCAGTGCGCCATTTTCAGATAGCGTTCGAGGACATGCAGTTCGTTATGTGATTTGAACGGAAAGCCGAACCGAATGACGACGGCCTGGATGTTGTGATTGAAAAGGGTGGCGATGATCCCGTCTTCAAAGCTCGGCACGAAAACCGGCTCATAGGTAAAGGCATCTTCCTCGCGGCGCATGGCATTCAGGCCTTCGCGCTGCTGGTGCTGTTGTGACGGTGAGATCTGGTCGACAAACAACACTTCAAAGTACGGGCGGCGACGGTTTTTTTCTTCGATGGTTTCGATGTCATCATCGTCCGAATGTTCATCTTCGCCATGCAGACCGAGATTGATGTGCTTGCGTCGGTAGCTGCCGCTCATCATGGCGCCGACGATGCGCGATACGGCGCGGCCCAGTGTGCGGATATCGCGTGTTTCAAGCAGGGTGTAGAGTTGTTTGAAATCCTGATTGCCCGGGAACGCCCAATAGGTCTCGAACGGTGCCAGCTCATCCAGAAGCACCTTGCATTTGGCAAAATCATCTGGGCGCTCACGGCCTTCGACAAGGCGGAGCGTAATGTTCTTCAGCTGGTTCCAGGTATCAACACGTGATTGTGTCTGGTTGTAATAACGCCCAAGGGATACCCCTTTATTTTTGGCTCCGTCGTCCGGCATGATTTTTAAACTCCCTGTGATTTAACATTTTTATGCGTCTTTTGCGCTTTTATGCATGGCAAGATCGGCCACGTTGTCTTCGATGAGTGAGCCTGTCACTTCAGCGGGCGGCGGCACATTCAGGCCGTCCCGTGTTCCCTGATGCGGCATGGTGAGCGGCCCCAGACTCGTTAGATAAGTCTGGTCCGCAGTCGTCGGATCATAAGTGCCGAAATAGGTGCTGCGGTCACGGAAGCTTTTCACAGGCTGCCCAAGACCGCGCAGACCGACGGCACGCTGGCGTCTGACCACATCGAGATCGATTTCGATGGGGATGATTTCTTCCTGACCGGCGGCCTGATAAAGGATCGTGCCGGACGGGTCGACGACACAGGAACGACCGAAACCGCCAGAGCTCAGACCGTTGATGTCGAATACATACGTCTGGAACATTGCCGCTGTTGAGCGGGCGATTGAAAGTTCGATATCGCGGTCGATGGTGCCGGTCAGGACCGGGTGCAGCAGCACTTCCGCGCCCATGGAGACCAGGGTCCGGGTGGTTTCCGGGAACCAGATATCATAACAGATCGACACGCCGAAACGCCCGACGTGCGGGACATCGAGGACACAGAATTCGGTGCCGCCCTGTACACCCGCTTCATACGGCAAAAACGGAAACATCTTGGCGTAGCGTCGGATGATCTCGCCTTCCGGGTTGATGACGTGGGCGACGTTGTACAGACCATGTTCTGATCTTTCGAACATCGATCCCGGCAGCAGCCAGACGTTATGGCGTTGTGCCGCTTCGCGGAAAATGTCGAGGGTTGCTTCGATGCTTTCCGGATGATTGCTGGGCAAGCGGACCATATGCGTTCAACTCGCTGAACACGATCATCTGAACTACAGGAAAACGTGCCATCACGTTGTCGATACGATGCGACATGGCCGTAACGTTTTCACGGGTGGCGGAGACATGCATCTGTACGCCGGCGATCGCGAAGGGAGTCATTAAATCAACAGCCTTTCCAGATTTATTCTTGCATATATGGCCAATGGTTGCGCGGTGACCGCCAACCGTCAAGTTAGGCCCGGTCTCTCCTGTCCGGGAAAGACCGGGTTATGCCTTATTCAGCAGCGACGGACGTTGCCCGAATTTCAGCCAGCGACCGTTCGATGATGTCCAGTCCCTCGTCGACAATCGCGTCCGATGCCGTCAGCGGCACCAGAATACGGATCGTGTTGGCATAGACACCACACGACAAAAGGATCAGGCCATTCTCAAGTGCTTTCGCGCACAAGGCCTTGGTCGCATCCGCGTCGGGTTTGTTGGTACCTTTTTCGGTCACCAGTTCGAACGCGATCATGGCACCCAGCGCACGGATGTCGCCGATGGGCTGCAAATCATCACGCTGCTGGAAAGTCTTTACGCGATCGGTGATGCGTTGACCGAGAAATGCGACTGCGGCCAAGCAGTTGTTCTTCTTCGATGGCCTTGATGGCTGCCGAGTGCGGCGGCGCAGCCAATCGGGCTGCCGCCGTATGTGCCGCCAAGTCCGCCGGGTGCCGGGGCATCCATGATCTCGGCCTTGCCGATGACACCGGCCAGCGGGAAGCCGCCGGCGAGGGATTTGGCGGTCGTGATCAGGTCCGGCTCGACGCCCCAGTATTCGGACGCGAACATGCGGCCGGTACGGGCAAAGCCGGACTGCACTTCATCAGCAATCAGGCAGATGCCGTATTTGTCGCAAACAGCACGCAGTTCATGGATCAACTCGTTCGGCGCGATGTAGAAACCGCCTTCGCCCTGAACCGGTTCAAGAATGATTGCGGCAACCTGCTCGGGTTCCAGATCGGCTTTGAACAGACGGTGCAGGGCATCGATGCAATCCTGTGCCGTGACGCCGTGCATCGGCATCGGGAACGGCAGGTGATAGATACCGGCAGGCATTGGCCCAAAGCCGCGCTTGTAGGGATCAACCTTGCCGGTCAGGCCCATGGTCATCATGGTGCGCCCGTGGAATCCACCAGCAAAGGCGATAACCGCCGGGCGACCGGTGTGGGCGCGGGCGATCTTGATGGCGTTTTCGACGGCTTCGGCACCGGTCGTCACGAACAGGGTTTTCTTCGGTGTGTCGCCGGGTGCCAACTCGTTCAGCTTTTCGGCCAGCTCGACATAAGGCTCATAGGGAACCACCTGATAAGCCGTGTGTGTAAAGCGCTGCATCTGCTTTTCGACAGCCGCCATGACCGTCGGATTGCGATGGCCGGTGTTGAGCACGGCAATGCCGCCGGCAAAGTCGACGTAGCGCTTGCCTTCGACATCCCACAACTCGGCATTCTCGGCACGGTCTGCATAAACCTGGGTGGCGACGCCGACACCTCGAGGTGTTGCGGCAGTGCGGCGAGCTTCAAGTGATTTGTTGTCAGCCATTTATTCAACTCCTGTTGCGATCAACACTATAGAGCTTTTGCTGGAAAAGGGCGACCGCGAGGCCGCCCTTTTGTAATCAGCCGTCAGGCAGCCTTGCTGCCGGTAATATCCGAAGCGCCATCCGCTGTCGGGTACGGCTGGTCGGCACGGTGTCCGACAGGCTCGTAAATCGAGAACCCTTCAGCTTCGGCTTGGCCTTTGGCAGCGATCGGTTTCTGCACGGCAATGCGCTTTGAGATCGACCAGACATGACCGAACGGATCGGCGACCTTGGCGAAACGCTCGCCATAGTGGATGTCGGCAAGCGGCACGAGAACGGTGCAACCGGCTTCAACCGCTTTTTCCCAGATCAGATCAACATCCGGCAGATACAGATGCTGTGACACGCCCGTGCCGCCATAGGCGAACGGCGAGTAAATGCCAAAAGCCGGCATCTCGTCAGAAACGATAATGATCGAGTTGCCGATTTTCATCTCGGCATGCAGAACGGTGAACTGGTCATCAGCGTAGATGCGGGAAAGAATTTCAGCACCGAATACATCGGCATAATAGGCCAGCGCGGCGTCGGCGCCACGAACAACGAGATACGGTGTAACCGTGCGGTAGCCCTTGGGCACCGGAGCAACTTTTTTAGCCATAGTACGAGTCTCCTGAATACATTTGTGTTTGGTGGGGGCGATTACGCTCCCTGAAAGTCGTCGCTGTGAAATCGACCAATTAAAGTCTAGCCGAATCGATGCACAGCATGTATCATGGTGTAACTTAATACCTTCAACTTGTCAACAACATGATACAAGATGTCATCATCACCATGACCCAAGATGTCGGCACAACAATTCATCAAAATGCTGCCCAGCAGGACCTGGCGCTTGGCGTGACGATGACCATCTCCCAGGCCGATCTGCCGTATCTGCGGGCGGTCGGCAGACTGGGTGAATATGCCGTGGTTTATCGGGTCTGGCGCGAGCAGGCCGGCGGCGGTTTCGGGGATCAGGCGAAAAACCCGCATACGTGGGGTGTGCTGGTTTATGTCGATGGACAGGTCGCCAGGATCTACTCGGCCAGAGGTGCGGGCCGGGAATGGTCGAACCTGGACCGGCTTGAAAAATGGCTGCGCTCGCAAGGTTTCTGGTATTGGTGGACGCGGAACGATCTGGAACCACTGGGTGAAGAAAGCGAACTGGTGGCCGAGAGCGCCGAAGAATTACCCACTCATGGCGTGGTGAGTGAACCTGTCCCTGATCAGACGCTGGTGATGCCGTCGCTACCGCCCGTCCCGACCGGAAAGTAATCCGGCTTTCGGGTCAATATGCTCAGGGCCGGATTCACCCGGTTCAATCCATAAAAGTTTATCTATTTTATATCAATTACTTGCGCAAATTATAGATTTGCGCCCGACGCGCGTCCTGCGCCACCCTCGGGCATCCTGTCGTGAGATATTGGATGCATTCAATGAAAAGCTGGTTCGGTGTATGGGCGCGAAAGCTTGGCAGCTTCGGGCGCAATGAAAAGGGTGCAGCGATCGTGCTGTTCGCACTGGCCACCATACCCATGGTTGCCTTCGTCGGCATGGGGACGGATACGGCCCGCGCCTATCTGGTGAAATCAAGAATGTCGTCTGCACTTGATGCCGCCGGTCTGGCCGGTGGTCGCCGGTTCTTCTCACCCACCCGCGATGCCGAGATCGAGATGTTCTTCAACGCCAACTTTCCGCCCGGCTACATGAACGCAAGCGTCAGCGGGCCGCACATCGTCGTCGATGAGCTGACGGAAAAGCTGACCCTGACGGCAGAAGCACAAATCCCGACCACCTTGATGAAAATTCTCGGCTTCGAGACATTGTCGGTTTCGGCAGCGACCGAGATCACCCGTCAGATGCAGGCCCTTGATGTGGTCATCGCCATGGATATGTCGGGCTCGATGGACTCGTCCAGCGGCGGTACGACACGGATCGGCGCTGCCCGTCAGGCCGCCAAGGATCTGGTCGATATCCTGTTCGGCGATAATGGCAGCAAGGATCTGCTGCAGATCGGGCTGGTCCCCTGGAATGCCAAGGTCAATGTGATGCTCGAAGGCAGCGTGTATAATTCAGCGCTGACCAATGCCATTGGTGTGACCGGTTTTACCAACCCTGTGACCGGAGCAGCGCAGAGCACGGTTTATCAGGTGAATAACTCGCCCGTGCCGTTGCTATCTGCCCCGCCATCAAACTGGCGCGGCTGCGTCTATGCCCGTTATCGCCACAACGCCAGCACGGATGACGACGCGGACATACTCCTGGGGCCGCAAACATTGGCAGGGGCGGATTGGCCGGCATGGCAGCCGGTCGGCACCGAGGGCGAGCCGGTCAGCGGTGGTACCTGCTCGTCATCAGGCGGACATGGGGAATGCACGCCTTGTCTCAATCGCGGCATCACGCCACTGCAAAATCAGAAGACGACCATCAGCGATGCCATTGATGATCTGATCAATCCTGATGGCAACACCAACATTCCGGAAGGGCTTGGCTGGGCCTGGCGGGTGCTGATGCCGACCGCGCCGTTTACCGAAGCCGTTGCCGATCCTGACTACGCACTGCAGCGCGCCATTGTTCTGCTGACAGACGGTGAAAACTACGGTGGCCCCGGTGACGGTTACAAACGTGTCTTCGGTAGCGGCAGCAATGCGGGTGCCAACGGCATGGATGCCCGTCTGCGTCTGTTGGCAACGAACATCAAAAGCTCGGGCGTGGTGCTGTATGTCATCCAGTTCGCCAACAACGGCACGGACCTGCAGACCTTGCTCAGGGAAGTGGCGAGTGGCCCGGCATCGCCGTTCTATCACTATGCACCGGACGAAACAGCACTGCGAGCCGTGTTCCGCGAGATCGCCAACGATCTGTCTGAGCTCAGACTTTCCAAGTAATGTGAGTTTCCCCATACTTTCGTCATCCCGGAAGCACCTTTCTTCCAAATCTTTGATTTGGTTATGAAAGGTCGCTATCCGGGACCCAAGCATGCAACTGCGTCTGATTTTTCAATGGGTCCCGGATCATAATGATCGGACCAAAATCTTCGCTTTTGGGCGGTACCTAATGTCCGGGATGACGCGAGGAGGGCTAAGAGCCGAGCCGGACCTTGACGGTATAGCGCGGCCGGAAGATCGCATAGTTGTAGACAATGCCGCCACCGATCATGCCGCCGAGAATGGGATTGCCCGGAAACATCGGTGTGTAGCGGTATTGAATTTCAGCCATGATGACGCTTTCGCTTTCGGCGACGACAAAGCCTGTCGGCAGCGTTGCCATGCCGCCCTGACCGCCGACGCCGCTGGACTGCGGGTCTTGGCCATAGGCGCGTTGCCATTCGACATTCGGCCCGGACGCCTGTCCGACGACGCTGGAAACGATCATCGCGCCATTAGCGGCAAAATCGAAAGGCTCGGTAATCAGCGCGCCGGCATGAAAGATATTGTTGAGGTCATTCACGGTAAGGACTTCGCCCTGCGAGACCAGATCGGCGACGGTCATCGTCGCGCGCTCCGTCTTCTGGTGCAAAAGCACATAGCGGGTCATCTCGATCCCGTTCAGGCTGAGGGCCAGCGCGAACGGAATGACAATGGCGATCTCGACGGCGGAAAGGCCGCGTTCGTCGCGCCTGAACTTTCTGCACGCTTTATAAAGGGATGCGCGCATCAGTTGGTCCCCAGTCCGTCCCAGGGTTCGTTGCGGACTACGATACTGGCATTGAGGCCGACGATGCCGTCATTACCGATGAAGTAGCCGGCGAACGGGGTCATGGTCTGCCAGTTGTAACGCAGGCGATAAACAACGATATCGCCGGATGTGCCGCTGCCGGCAGTGCCGATGTCGGCATCCCACACACCATTGCCGTTTTCGTCGGTAAAGGTTTCACCCAGGTCATAGGCGCCGTTGGTGTTGCCATCGATAAAACTTTCGCCGCGGCCGATATCGGAAAAACTCGGGTACACAAGAATATTGACCTCGGCCTGGCTCATGTCGATCAGGCCGAGCGTGCGCGCATCGATGATCTCGATGATCCGCTCGAGCCGGGTGACGCCGTTAGGCTGCTGCCCGGTGATCCCGAACCGGGCCGCTTCACGGAGCGAGCTTTCCATCAGTGTGCCGGTCAGCATGATTACACCGAATTCCATGGCGGCCAGCACTACGGTCAACAGGATCGGTGCACCGAAGGCAAACTCCAGCAGTGTCGAGCCATCGTCTGCTTTGGCGACACGCTTGAAGTTTTGTGAAATGCCGAGCCGCATGATGTATCTCCGGCCGCTATGAACCGGCGGTCAGAATACGCAATCAATCAGGAGAATTCTAAACAAACGAATGCATATATAGTCAGAATAAATTAGATAAAATTTTATATAAAAACATATAAATAGTAATTAAATAATATTATCAAAATAGTGTTGAAAGTAAATTTTGACCAATTAAGTAAAACGTAAGCAAATGACCTCCAGCACTTTCGTGCTCTCCGTTGTTGTTTCACGAGGGGTGGGACGACCGGACGAACAAGACAGGAGGCCACCATGAAAGCCACATTTAAAAAATTCTTCCAGAACGAAAGCGGCGCCACCGCCATCGAGTACGGACTCATTGCTGCACTCGTTTCGGTTGCCGCGATCATCGCGCTTGGTTCAATGGGCGATGCGCTCAACACCATGTTTGAAAGCGTCGCGACCATTCTCACGAATGCCGTTGCCGGCACCTGATACGGTCATACGCGAGAGCAGTCGGCAACATGCCGGCTGCTTTCCGGAACCTCCGGTGATGCAGCGGCCTGGATCGGTTCGCTTGTGTTCTGGACGACACCTCCTCGGCAGACCTTTCAAGGTCATGCGCACCGGAGGTTCCGGAAAGCAAAAAGTCCAAAAACCAGAAAACCAATAAAAGACCCAATAAAAGGCCCAATAAAAGACCAAGAGAAGTCATTCGCGCGACAGGCTCGTGCAACAGGGGGAAGGCGAAGTCCTTAACAGCAGAGGAGGTGTTAGGACGATGGCCGATCAATACGCTATTCATGTTGTTATTCTGACCATTGCGGGGGCGGTGATGGTATCTGCGGCGCTCAGCGACGTCAGAACGTATCGTATCCCCAATTATTACAGTGTCGTGCTGGCAGGGTTATTCCCGCTGCATGTCTGGCTGTCGCCGGTCGCCATAAGCGTGACCAGTTGCTTGCTGGCAGCGGTGATCGTGTTTGCCGTCGCAATCGTGTTTTATGCGCTGAAGCGACTGGGCGGTGGCGACGTCAAACTGATGAGCGTTATCGCGCTATGGGCGGGGCTGGTGCTCCTGGATGACTTTGTCGTCGTCATGACGCTGGCGGGCGGAGTTCTGTCACTCATCTACATCACACATTTTCATGTCGTGCCTGCACTCGGCTTCGACCATGCCGGTCCGTCCGGCACCAACGACAATCCACTCGCTGCCAAGCTGCCCTATGGCGTGGCTATTGCTGCCGGTGGTCTGGTCGTTCTGTTCAATCTGGCCCCCTGAGGAGGCACCGCCATGCTGTCGCTCCGTAACATTCTGCTGCTATGTGTGGCGCTGGTTTTTGCAGCGGGCACCGCGCTCTACGTCAAATCCTGGCTGGAAGCCGAACGCACGCGTATGGCGTCGGAACAGAAAACAGATATACAGATCATCAAGACGGCAGCGGTCGAGGTGCTTGTTGCGAAAATTGACCTCAAGCCCGGCACATTCCTGAAGCCCGAAAATATCGAGTGGCAGGCTTGGCCGGAAGACGGTGTTCACAAGTCCCACATCGTCCGAAACGCCGAAGATATCGGTAATGACAAAGCAAAAGATCCGATCCGTGAACTGGGTGGTGCGGTGGTACGGGTGCAACTCAGCGCCGGTGAGCCGATCACCAGAACCCGTGTCGTGCATCCGGGCGAACGCGGATTTCTCGCGGCAGTCCTGGAGCCGGGTTTTCGTGCGGTCTCGCTGCCGGTCGATGCAACGACCGGGATCGCCGGTTTCATCTTTCCGGGTGACTGGGTCGATATCCTGATGACCATGAAAGTACGTGACGAGCGCGATGGTGCCGCGCAGCAGCGTTATTTCTCACAAACGGTTCTGAAGCGGATCAGGATTCTGGCCATTGATCAGCATGTCGACAAGAAGGACGGATCGGCCGCCGTTGCCAAGACGGCAACCGTTGAAGTCACACCGAAAGAAGCCGAGCGCGTCATCATCGCTCTTGATATGGGCCGCCTGTCACTCAGCCTGAACAGCCTGAGCCAGGCTGAAAGCGAGACGGTTTTTAAAGAACGCCTGCTTGGTGGTGAAAAACCGTTCGATCCGAAAATGGTGCGCAACGACGAGCGCAGCTACACCCTTGATTCCGATGTTTACAACATGTTGGGCGATCCGCGCCTGTTTCCGAAACGCGGTGCCAACAACGACGTCAATGTGTTGCGCGGCAGTGATGCACAAGTCCAGACATTTTGAGGAGCCAGATCATGCTACGCAATTTTGATATCCTCAAGATACTGGCGATCCTTGGTATCCTCGCCATTACCATGATTTCCATTGGCGATCGCCATGGTGAAAGCCGCTGGAAGTGGTTTCACGCGGCCATCGGGAAATGGTGCTCGAGGTGCACAAGGGGCAATTGATCAAACTGGGAGCGCCGGCGCAAACCGTGTTCGTCGCCGACCCGGCCATCGCCGATGTACAGATCAAAAGCCCGACCCTTGTCTATGTGCTCGGCAAAGGCCCCGGCGAAACCACGTTATTCGCCGTGGACCGGAACGAACAGGTGCTGGCGAGTATTGATCTGCACGTCAGTCACAATGTCGAACGGATCCGGGCATCAATACAGAAGCTGCATCCGGAAATGGATATCGCGGTTTCAAGTGTCGGTGACGCGGTGGTACTGGATGGCGTAGTCGACAGCATCTCGACGGCGGAAAATATCCGCCGGGTCGTTGCCGGTGCGGTCGGTGATCCGGCCAAGGTACTGATGCGGGTCGGTATCGATGCGCCGACGCAGATCAACCTCAGGGTCCGTATCGCCGAGGTTTCCCGTGATGTCGACAAACAGCTCGGCTTTAACTGGTCGATTGCCGGCTCGGCTGCCGGGATTGCCTTTGGCGTGGCGACGGCCAATCCGTTCAATGCCTCGGTGACGCAGCACACATTGTCGGTCCGTGGCCTGAACATCGGCGGCTTTGATCTGAACACGGTTATCGATGCGCTTGAAGAAGAGGGGCTGATTTCGGTGCTGGCCAGCCCAACCTGACGGCTTTGTCGGGCGAGGCGGCCAGTTTTCTTGCCGGTGGCGAGTTCCCGATCCTGGTGCCGGATTCCGATGGCCGCGTGACCATCGAGTTCAAGAAGTTCGGTGTATCGTTGAGCTTCACGCCGACCCTGATGGGCCGGGACCGGGTCAATCTGCACGTCCGGCCCGAAGTCAGTCAGCCTCCACGACCAACGCCGTGACCCTGAACAATTTCCAGATACCGTCGCTGACGACCAGACGCGCGGACACAACAGTCGAGCTCGGCTCCGGTCAATCGTTCGCCATCGCCGGACTGATCCAGAACAACGTCACGCACGATATCTCGAAGTTTCCGGGGCTGGGCGATGTGCCGGTTCTGGGCAACCTGTTCAAATCCGACCGCTTCCAGCGAGAGGAAAGTGAGCTGGTGATCATCGTCACGCCCTATGTGGTGCGCCCGGTTTCACGTCCGAAACTGGCGTCGCCGACCGACGGACTGCAAAGCCCGCATGATGCAGAACGGCTGATGATCGGCGGCACTCATCGCCAGAAGGCAACCGCCGGCAGCCCCGTGACCCCTGGCTCGCGCTCCCTGATCGGCCCGGTCGGCTTCCTGCTCGAACAACCTGCTGCCGGCAAATAAAAGGACCCGTTCCATGAACAGAACCATAAGAAAAATTCTCGCCGTCGCATGTGTGGCCGGTTTGGCCGGTTGTCAGAGCCATGCCGGACGTGCCTGGTACGATCCGTTGAACCTGCAGCAAGAGATGCCGCCCCGGGAAACCAAGACCGTTCAGGTCGTCCCCAGCGAAACCTCGTTCGCGCTTCGCTTCCAATCAGGTCAGGCAGACCTGTCCGATCCGGAAAAGCGTGCGGCGCTCGGCTTTCTGGAAAGACGCGCAACAGAGCGCACGGATGAAGTGTTCGTAGATTTCGGCCTGATGGTTGAGACAACTGAGCTGGCATTGGCGCGGCGGACGGTGATTGCCAGACTGGTGCGCACCGCCGGACTTGATCCGGCCCGCGTCAAAGTCCGCGCCAACGTCGCGCATATTGCCGAACATGAAATCAACCTGACCGTCAGGCGCTATCTGCTGACGATGCCGGGCTGTCCTGATTTCACATCCCGGGCCGGACGCACATTTGACAATCGCCCGCATTCCAACTGGGGCTGCGCCAATGCCATCAATTTTGCGCAGATGATTGCTGAGCCCAAAGACCTTGAGAAAGGCCGCGGCGATACGCTGGCCGACGGTGAAGCGATGGTGCTCGGTATCCAGCGCTACCGGGCCGGGGAAACCCGCGCGCTCGATGTCGATGCGACCAACACGGCGGATAGCCACGGTGAAAAAGGATCATCGGGTGGTGGGGGGAACAAATGATCGCGCTTAGAAAAGAACATGCCCCGGTGGCAGCCGGTATCAGCCATCCCTTTCTTGCGTTCGTTGCCGATCAGGAAACAGCGGATATCGTTTCCCGGGTCACGGAAAGTGAGGGGATGGCAGACGATGGGGTCGTTATCGGTTCGCTGGATGATGCTATCGAAGGCCTGGCTGGCATTGCCACGCCGCCGCTACTGGTGGTCGATCTCGGAGAGTCAGCTGACATCATGGGCGATGCCGGGCGTCTCGCGGAAGTCTGCGATGCCGGTGTCCGGGTCATCTTGCTTGGCGTGGTCAACGATTTGCGGATTTACCGTGATATGATTGATGCCGGGGTTACCGATTATCTGGTCAAGCCATTCACCGCAGCGGATCTGCAATCAAGCTTTGAGCGTTCGCGGCCTGCCAGCAAACCCGACCAGCAGTCAGCGTCTCAACCCGCAACTGCGACGCAATCCGATGCGGTAGCCGTGATCGGTGTCCGGGGTGGCGTCGGCGCCAGTACCATCGCTGCCAATGCCGCCTGGTTCATCGCCGATGCGCTGCAAAAGTCCGTGACCCTGATCGATATGGATCTGACCTTCGGCACGCAGGCACTGATCCTGGATGTTGATCCCGGCGGCGGGTTGAGCGATGCCATGGGCGAGCCCGGACGCATGGACGAGTTGTTCGTCAAGAGGGCGTCGGTCAAGTTGAATGACCGCTTCCGCGTGATGGCATCCGAGACCGATCCATCCAGAGGCGATCTTGCCAATGATGAAGCCTTCAGGGGATTGCTCGAATACGTCCGTGATGATGCCGAACTGGTGATCGTCGATGTGCCGCGCAGCCTGTTGGTTGCACATCCGGGCATCATCGAGCCGTTCACCCGCATTGTGCTCATCGCCGAGCCGGGTCTGGCGGCAATGCGCGACAGCGTCAGGCTGGCGACACTGATCCGCGGCATCAATCCCTTGGCACAGGTATCGGTGATCCTTGGCCGCGTCGGCATCGCTCCCCGTGAAGAGTTGAGCCTTAAAACATTCGAGGAAGGCTCGGGCCTGAAGGTTACGGCGTCGATGCCATTCGATCCGAAAACCGCCATGCGCGCCGAGGCCGGCGGCAAATGCGTGTTACAGACAGCGCGCCGGACCAAGCTTGGCAAATCCCTGATCGCGGTTTCGGAAATCATCGCCGGAACCGAACAGGTGAAATCAAAAAGTCTGCTTGGCCTGTTCCGACGTGTCCCGAAAAAAATGGAATCCCGGAAGCGAGGTTGAAATGTTCGGTAAACGGCAAACACCTGACGTCATTCCGATTGATGCGCATCGCGCCCGCCCGACCGTAAAGCCGATCAACAATCTGGCTGGTGACGAGGGCAGCAAAGCCCTGATGCACGCAGCCATGCTCGGTGCGGCGGAAACCTATCGCACGGAAGTCATTCAGACGACGGCCGATGAAACTTACGAACGACGCGATGAGATTCTCGGAGAAGATGATCCGTCGCGTTTATCCAGGAAGGAACTGGCTGAGCGGTTTGATGCGGCGATCTGTGCCGATCTGGTGCCGGGTGGTCTGTCACCGCGAGAAAGACGTGATGTCGTGACTGCCGTGATGAACCGCCTGACTTCGGCGGGGCCGACGCGGCCGAGCGAGCCGGAGCAGGCGACGCTGGTCGAGCGGACCAAGGCACTGGTGCAGCCGATCCTGATGGACCGGATCGATGTCACCGAGGCCGGCGAAATGCAGCGTGCGCAGTTGGCTCAGGAAGTGGGCGATATCGTCGCGGAAATCCTCAACGAACATAAAATACAGCTCAACATGCTCGAGCAGCGCGAGATCGTGACCATGCTGCTCAATGACATGCTCGGCTTCGGCCCGCTGGAAGTGTTGCTGGCCGACGAGGCGGTCACCGACATCATGGTCAACGGTGCTGATCAGGTCTATGTCGAGCGTGGCGGCAAGCTGGTGCTGTCGGATGTCGTGTTTCGGGACAACCGCCACGTTATGCAGATCGCATCCCGGATCGTTTCCGGTGTCGGCAGGCGCGTCGATGAATCCTCGCCGCTTTGCGATGCGCGTTTGCCGGACGGCTCACGCGTCAACATCATCATCCCGCCGCTGGCGATTGATGGGCCGACCATCTCGATCCGCAAGTTTTCCAAAAAGAAGATCACACTGGATGTGATGCAGCGGCAGGGCAATATCTCGCCGGAGATGGCGACGGTGCTCAAGATCGCCGCCCGTTCGCGTCTCAACATTCTGGTTTCGGGCGGCACCGGGTCGGGCAAGACAACGCTGCTGAATGCACTGTCCCGGATGATCGATGCGGGTGAACGAATTGTCACCATCGAGGATGCGGCTGAACTGCAGATGCAGCAGCCGCATGTTGTGCGTCTTGAAACGCGGCCGCCGAACCTGGAAGGGGACGGTGAAATCACCCAGCGCGAACTCGTCAAGAATGCGCTCCGGATGCGCCCGGACCGGATTATTCTGGGCGAAATCCGTGCCGGTGAAGCGCTCGACATGCTGCAGGCGATGAACACCGGGCATGACGGCTCCCTCGGCACAATCCACGCCAACCGGCCCCGCGAAGCTCTGACCCGCCTCGAAAACATGGTCGCCATGGCTGGCGTCAAACTGCCCAACGAAGCGGTTCGCGCGCAGATCGCCGGTGCCGTTGATCTGATCGTGCAGATTTCCAGAATGCGCGACGGTAAACGGCGGATCACGCACGTGACGGAAGTGATCGGCATGGAAGGCGACGTGGTGACGACGCAGGATCTGTTCACCTTCCAGTTTGAAGGCGAAGACAAGGAAGGCAATCTGTTCGGCAGTTTCAACTCGACCGGGCTGAGGCCGGCCTTCATGGACCGGGCCAAGTATTTTGGTCTCGACAAGGCCCTGATGGAGGCGATGGCGTGACCGATCTCGCCGTCATTTTCGCAGGCGCGCTGGCGGTGATGCTGATCTTTGGCTGGCTCGCGATAACCGTGCTCGGGCGGCAACGCAGACTGAATGCCCGGGTCGAGCGGATCGGTGAGCGGGCGCGACCGTTGACGAGCGAAGAACGCGTCCTGCGTCAGTTGAAACTGAAGACGCAAACGTCGTCTCCGTTTCTGGAGGGACTGGCCAAGCGTATCCTGCCCAATCCGGATGAACTGCGGCGGCGGCTGCAAAAGACCGGGCGTCAGGTTTCGCTGGGCCGGTATTTTGTTTTGTCTCTGCTGGTCGGTCTGTTCGCCGCAGGCATCTGCCACGTGCTGATCCAACTGCCGTGGTACGTCAGTGCGGCAAGCGGCATCATCGCCGGGCTGGCGCTGCCGCATATAACGGTCGGCTGGATGGTGGCGCGACGGCTGACCCGGTTCACGAAGCTTTTTCCGGACGCCATTGATCTGATGGTGCGCGGCTTGCGTTCAGGTCTGCCGGTGACAGAAACGATTACGGCCAGTGGCCGGGAAATGAGCGACCCGGTCGGACCTGAATTCCGTCGGATCGCCGATGCGGTCCGGCTCGGCCAGAATCTGGAGGACGCGCTTTGGGACGCGGCGCAACGGCTGGATACGCCGGAGTTCAAGTTCTTCGTCATCAGCCTGTCGGTGCAGCGTGAAACCGGCGGCAATCTTGCCGAGACGCTGGCCAAGCTGTCGGACATCCTGCGCTCGCGCAAGCAGATGAAGCTGAAGATCAAGGCGATGTCATCGGAAGCCAAGGCCAGTGCCATGATCCTCGGTTCCTTGCCGTTCCTGATGTTCGCCCTGATCTACATCATGAGCCCGGATTATGAGCAGATCCTGTTCACCGATATGCGTGGCCGCATCATGCTGGGCGTGGCACTCGGCATGATGGCGATGGGCTGCGGCGTGATGCACAAGATGGTCAAGTTCGAGATATGAGAATGTGGATCTTTTCATCCTTCGAGACGTTCGCTTTGCTCACTCCTCAGGATGAGGCGCAAAGTCCAAACCTCATCCTGAGGAGCGGCACATATATTTTATGGGGGGCGTCTCGAAGGATGCTGCAGGGAACACCATGAACTGGCTGGCGACATATTTACCGGGCCTTGATCCGGAAACATCGGCGGCGCTGCTGTCCGGTGCTGCGGTGATGCTGGTGCTGTATGCGGTCTGGTCATCGTTCGTGGTCAGAGACCCGATGGCGGGCAGAGCAAAGGCATTGATGAAGCATCGCCATGCGCTGCAGGCCGGATTGGCGGCCACCAAAAAAAACCGTGCGCGCGCCATGCTGGGAAACGGTGGTCTGGTCAGGCGTATCGTCGAGCGGCTTAATCTGTTGCGCAGCAATCATGCCGAGCGGGTGCAACTGACCCTGACCCGGGCCGGCTGGCGCTCGCGCGATCACATCGTGTTGTATCTTTTTATCAAGACCGTGCTGCCGTTCTGTCTGGGCACGCTGGCTGTGGTCTTTCTGTTCTTGCTGCCGCTGGTCAATCTTGATCTGCAGGTCCGCGCCCTGATTGCGCTGGCGCTGACGGTGCTGGGTGCCTATCTGCCGGATATCTATATCCGCAACGCCCAGGCAAAGCGTCAACTCGCTCTGAGCAAAGGCCTGCCCGATGCGCTCGATTTGCTGGTGATCTGTGCCGAGGCCGGTTTGTCGCTGGATGCGGCCCTGAAGCGGGTATCCGATGAAATGGGCAAGGCGTCGCCTGAAATCGCCGATGAATTCCAGATGACGGCGATTGAGTTGAGCTATCTGCCGGACCGTCGCCAGGCACTGGAAAATCTCAACAAGCGAACCGAACTCGCAGCCATTCGCGGCGTCGTCAACACGCTGACCCAGACCGAGAAGTACGGCACACCGCTGGCTCAGTCGCTCAGGGTGCTGGCTGCCGAATTCAGGAACGAGCGGATGATGAAGGCGGAAGAGAAGGCGGCCAAACTGCCGGCAACACTGACCGTGCCGCTGATCCTGTTCATCATGCCGTCGCTGTTTGTCGTGCTGATCGGACCCGCCGTCCTATCAACCCTCGATAATCTTATAAGAATGTGACGGCTGGTTTGAAATCAGCGGAGTGTGCCGAACACGGCCTTGCTCTGCTGGTCAGGAGACATCGCCCTGAGTCTGGCATAGAACGCCAGATTGTTGGTGATTTCGGCTTGGCTGAGGTCGTTGGCTACGGTTTGCCGGGCTTTGGTGTCATCACCGGCAAGACCATAGACCAGCGCCAGGTTGTGACGTGTTCTGGGGCCGGCCTTGGGATTGGTTGCTGCGGCCTCAAGCAGATCAGTGGCTTCTTTGAAATTGCCGGCGAGTGCCAGCGAAAGGCCGAGGTTGTTTCTGAGCACCATGTTCTCGGGCGCTTTTTCCAGACCACTGATATAACGTTCCTGTGCTTCTTCGTGACGGCCCATCAGATCAAGGGCAATGCCTGTGCCGTTGAGCGCGAGGGTTTCCCCGGGCGCCAGTGCCGAAGCGGACTGGTAGGCATTGTAGGCATCTTCGTAGAGCCCTGCGCCAAGTGCCGTTTCACCCAACCGCAGCAGGGGCACTGGCCAGTCCGGCCGCATGGTCGCAGCGCGGCGGTAAAGCTGCATGGCATTGGCCAGATCGCCGCCGGTGCGTGTGGTGTCGGCGACCCGTACCAGCTGAGCCGCCCGGCTTTCCAGAATGTCCTGATCAATTTCCTTTTGCGTCGGCACCTGACCGCTGCATGACGACAGCATAAGGGCGATCAGCATCAGGCGTACGGACATGCCAAGCTTCGGCAAAGCGAAAATGCTCGTTAAGACCGGCTGCAAATGTGATAAAGACTTAAGGTTTATGCCCATATTGCAATAGGCTACAGTGATATCGGGCGGCAAGAAAGGGTCCACGTGTCAAAGCAGTATATCGAGCTGACTTTATTGATCGAACGTCTGCACAGACGGTTTCTGGATGTGCTCCGGACCGAGCTCAAGGGTATCGGTGTGCGCGATATCAACGGCGTGCAGGCCCTTATCCTGACCAATATCGGCGAAGATGAGGTGGTGATCAGGGACTTGATCGAGCGGGGCTATTATCAGGGTTCGAACATTTCCTATAACATCAAAAAGCTGACGGATTACGGCTATCTGGCGCAGGAACGCGCCCAGCACGACAAGCGCTCGATTACCGTCAAGCTGACGGAAAAGGGCAGAAAGGTCGTGGCCGGCATCCGCGCCATGGAAGAAAAGAACGGCGTTAAATTTCAGGACGGGCTTGGCGACAGCAACGCGCTGGAGGAAGCGGCGAAAATGCTCCGCAAGCTGGAGCGGACGTGGGACGAATATATCCGTTACGGTGAATAGAGCGCCGATCTGAAAGTTTCATAACAAACGAAGGTGCGAGGGTGTTGAAGGCATGTTGCTGGGTTGCATAGCAGACGATTTTACAGGTGCCACCGATCTGGCCAACACGCTGGTCAAATCCGGTATGCATACCGTTCAAAGTATCGGCGTCCCCGATGCGTCGATGGATGTCGGCGAGACCGATGCCGTCGTCATCGCCTTGAAATCACGCACCAACCCGGCCGCAGATGCGATCCGTGAATCCCTGGAGGCGCTGGCCTGGCTGAAGGCCAAAGGGGCCGAGCAGATCGTTTTCAAATACTGCTCAACGTTCGATTCAACCGACAAAGGCAATATCGGCCCCGTCGCCGATGCGCTGCTGGATGCGCTACAGTCTGATTTCACCATCGCCTGTCCGGCATTCCCCGAAGCCGGTCGCTCGATCTACAAGGGGTATCTGTTCGTTGGTGACGGGCTGCTTTCGGAATCGGGGATGGAAAGCCATCCCCTCAACCCGATGACCGATCCCAATCTGGTCCGCGTTCTGGGCCGCCAGACACCGCACAAAGTCGGCCTGGTCGGTTATGCGGCGGTGCGTCAGGGTGCCGCCGCCATTCAGGCTGAATTTGATGCATTGCGTGCAGCCGGTGTCCGTCATGCCATTGTCGATGCGGTACTGGATGCCGATCTGATGGAAATCGGCCATGCGGTTTCGGGTATGGCGCTGATCACCGGCGGCTCCGGGATTGCCATGGGGCTCGCGGATAATTTTCGCGCCCGGGGGCATCTGACGGGCAAGTTTGCCCCGGCACTGCCGGATATCAAGGGGCGCTCGGCGGTGATCGCCGGCAGCTGCTCCAAGATGACGCGGGCACAGATTGCCAGAACCGTGAAACTGTGGCCGAGCTTCAATGTCGATCCCCGGGCCATTGCTGCAGGCAAGGACGTTGCCTCGGATGCGCTGTCATGGGCCGGGGCACAATCAGATGACGCACCGATATTGATCTATTCGTCGGCTGACCCCGGCGATGTGACGGCGATACAAAACGAATATGGCCGTGAACGCGCCGGCGAAATGGTTGAGCAGACGATGGGGAATGTCGCGCGTGGTCTGATGGGCCTTGGCGTTAACCGTCTGGTTGTCGCCGGTGGTGAAACATCTGGGGCGGTGGTCAAGGCGCTGGATGTCCGGGCCTTGCGGATCGGCCCGGAAATTGATCCCGGCGTGCCGTGGACGGAAGCGATCGGCGGTGTGCCGCTGGCACTGGCGCTCAAGTCCGGCAATTTCGGCGCCGAGGACTTCTTCGAAAAATCATTGGGTATGCTGCCATGAACGAGACTGCCGCCCGCGACGAAATCGCCAAACTGGCCAAGTCGATGTACGAGCGTGGCCTTACGTTCGGCAGTTCCGGTAATATCAGCGTCAAACGCGAAGACGGCTGGCTGATGACGCCGACCGGCGTCTCGATGGGTGAAATCGATCCGGCGCGGATAGCAAAACTTGATCCGTCAGGTCAGCACATTTCCGGCGACAAGCCGACCAAGGAAACGTTTCTGCATCTGGCGATGTACGAACAGCGGGCGACGGCGGGGGCGGTGGTGCATCTGCATGCGACCCATTCGGTGGCAGTCAGCTGTCTGGCGGACGTGAACCCGAAAGACGTGCTGCCGCCGATCACCGCCTATTATGTGATGAAGATCGGCACCTTGCCGCTGGTCCCGTACTTCCCGCCGGGCGATCTGGATCTGGCCCGTGCCGTGCGTGAAATGGCTTCGGATCATCATGCGGTTCTGCTGGCCAATCACGGGCCGGTGGTTGCCGGAAAGTCACTCAGGGATGCGGTCTATGCGACCGAGGAACTGGAAGAAACGGCGAAGCTGTTCTTGATGCTGAAGGATGCGAAAACGCGCTTCCTGTCGGATCAGCAGGTCGCCGCACTGAAGGATAAATATCCAACGTGAACAGCAGCCATATTGATGTCGCCGTAATCGGAGGCGGCTCGGATGTCGCCGTGATCGGCGGCGGCTCGGATGTCGCCGTGATCGGCGGCGGCTTGCACGGTTGCTCCGCAGCGTTGCATCTGGCGATGCGCGGACGCCGCGTTACGGTGATTGAGCAGCATACGCCGGGGCGGTTCGCGTCCGGCGTCAATGCCGGCGGGGTCCGACGCCTCGGACGCAATCCGGCGGAAATTCCCCTGGCGGACGCTTCGATGGAAATCTGGAACGATATTGCCGCACTGGTCGATGACGATTGTGATTTTCATGCCTGCGGACAATTGAAGATCGCGGAATCGGATGCGGACATGGCCAAGCTCGAGGATCGTGCCCGTATGGTCAGAGAGCTTGGCTATGACCATGAACAACTGATCGGCCGCGACGCTCTTCTGGCGCTGGTGCCGGATGTGCATCCGCGTGCGGTCGGCGGGCTGTGGTGTGCCGGTGATGGGGCGGCGGATCCGATGCGGACGACCCAGGCCTTTTATCGCAAGGCGCTTTCGTTGGGCGTTGTCTTTCGCCTGGGCGAACGGGTCAGGGGGCTTTCCCGTGTGCGTGGCAGGTGGACCATTGAGACGGACAAGGGCAGCGTTGTTGCCGATAAAGTCGTCAACTGTGCCGGGGTCTCGGGCGATCAGATCGCAGGCATGCTTGGTGATCCGGTGCCGTTGCAGGCACATGCCCTGACCATGATGGTGACAGAGAGGGTTCGGCCTTTTCTGAACCCGGTCGTCGGTCTGGCTTCGCGCAAACTTTCCTTCAAGCAGACATCGTCAGGCACACTGCTGATCGGCGGCGCGCATCTGGGCTATGCCGATCGGGAACTGGGTGTCGCTGAGCCGGATCCGCTGAAGATGGCGATCTCGGCGGCAACCGTCAGCGATGCCTTCCCGCTGATCAGAAACGTCAGGGTCGCCAGAAGCTGGGCCGGGCTGGAAGGGGTGACACCCGACCAGATCCCCGTGATCGGGCCAAGTAAGTCGGCAGACGGGGCCTTTCACGCCTTTGGCTTTTCTGCGCATGGCTTCCAGTTGGGCCCGGTTGTCGGCCGCATTATGGCGGAAATCATGGAAGAGGGCCGAACCAACCTGCCGATTGAACCGTTCAGGGTGGACCGGTTCTGAAATCCTTGAGATACGAATGCGGACATGTCCGAGAAATTGATTTAATGTTAGCTTCAGCGCTGATGGCGTGGGCTTATTAATAATAATGCAAATGCACAGGACCCAGATTTGTTGCCATGTCGGATAGTGCACCGATCATCCATCAAGATGTTGCCGGTTCGGACCGATCTCGTTTGCGGATGATGCTCTGCGGCATCGGGTTTTTGGGTATCGTTGTGTCGTTGATCCTTTCGGCAAACGTTCTGCAAGCGCTTCAAAAAACCGAAATCGCTCAAGTGCAAAGCCGATTGGCCGATCTGGTCGGGAACATTGAAACCCAGTTTAATGTGCAACTCGCATCGCTACGCTCGTTCCGTGCTTATCTTGATGTTTCAGAAGGCTTTTCGCTGGAGAAATACAGCGACTTCATCAACAACCTCCACGCCTCCGAACACAGTTCGATCACTTATGGCTGGGCGCCGAAAAGACTTGTGCTGCCGACATTAACAGAGACCACGCCGGATCAGCAGAGCAACTCAAGGGTGGCGTCCTATCCCGTTGTGCTCATGGTGCCGGAAGAAAAAAACCGTCTTCTGATGCATGCCGATCTGCTGACGATGCCGCAGGTTGAAGATGCTCTTTTCAATAGCATCGAGCACAATGAAGTTCAGATCAGCAATCCGTTGCGTTGGCAGACGACGGGGTCAGAAAAACTTGTCGTGATGGCGTTTTATCCGCAATACCAAAAAGGGACCACAAGCATTCTGGTCAAGCAGCGTCAGCAAAACGTTCTGGGCGTAGCGTTCGGCATATTTGATCTGGAAGAAACGATCAGTTTCGCAATCTCAACCAGCTCACTGGATCGATTTATCCGCTCGAACAGTATCGGCATCGAAATTCTGGACCAGCCTGTAAATGGGACAAGTGTCTCTCTGTTTCAAACGGGTGATTTCCCCAAATTCCGCGCTGCCGAGGATCAATCATTTATCCATTCGACGGTGATCATCGAGCGAGCCCTGGAATTGGCACAGCGCACTTTCCAGATCCGTATGGCGGTCAATCTGTATCAATTGAACAGAACGCCATATGTTGCCGCCGCTTCCGTTTTATTAATCGGGATAATGCTGACGCTGTTGTTGAGTTATTACGTTTATAGCCGTTTCAATGAACAGAAACGGATCAACGCCCTCGTCGCAGAACGAACCAACGCTCTTGAAAACAGCGAGCAGCGATTTCGCGATATGGCGGAAATATCCGCTGACTGGTTTTGGGAAATGGACAGCGACTTTCGCTTCACATTCCTCTCGGAACGGTTTGAAGAGGTCACCGGCCTCAGCCGAAAGCTGTTCATTGGCCGCACCCGCACCGAAGCCGCGGGTATCAACGACTTTGAAGCAACACCGGAATGGCGCAAGCATCTGAGCGATCTACAGGAGCATCGCGCCTTTATGGATTATCGATACAAAATCACGATCAAAACCGGCGGCGCAGAATATTTCTCTATCAGTGGCAAGCCGATTTTTGATGAAGACAGTGTTTTTGCCGGATACAGGGGCAGTGGCAGGGACGTCACGGCAGAAGAAACGGCACAGCAACGCTTACGCGACAGTGAAGCCCGGTTGCACCGAAACGTCGAACAGTTGGAAATGTCCCGGCAGCATCTTGAAGAGAGCACGGCGCAGATGGCCGAAATGGCCGAACGCTTTGCAATCGAAAAAGATCGTGCCGAGGCATCGGAAAAATCAAAATCGGAATTTCTGGCATCGATGAGCCATGAAATCCGGACGCCAATGACCGGGGTCATGGGCTTTGCCGATCTGCTGCTCGACAGCAATCTGGCCCCCGATGACCGTGAAAAGGTCATCAAGATCAAGGGTGCGACGCAATCCTTGCTGAGCATCATTAATGATATTCTCGACCTTTCCAAACTCGAGGCCGGCCGGCTCAATATTGAATATCTGGATTTCAATCTGAAAACGGCAATCGATGAAGTGCTTGATCTGGTCCGTGAGCGCGCCCGGGTCAAAAAGATTGATCTGCTTGTCGACTATCCCGAAGAAAAATATATCGGTATGTATGGTGATCCGACACGGTTCCGCCAAATTCTCATCAATCTGGTCGGCAATGCCGTCAAGTTCACGCACGCCGGCAGCGTCACCATCCAGTCCACAGTGATCGGAAAGGCACCGGACCAGACCATAGAATTCCGGGTCATTGATACCGGGATCGGTATTTCAAAGGAGAACACCCGCAATCTGTTTTCAGATTTTTCCCAGGCGGACTCATCCATTTCACGGCAATACGAAGGCACCGGACTCGGACTTTCCATTTCGAAACGTCTGGTTGAATTGATGGGTGGAAGAATCCGGGTTGAAAGCGAAGAGGGTGTCGGCAGTACGTTCTCTTTCACATTGCCATATCAGAAAGCGAAATCCGATGTTTCCCACGTGGCGCGGCATTTCGGCGTACAGAACTTCATCACAAACCGTGCATTGAAAATTCTTGTCGCCGAAGACAACAAGCTGAACCAGCGTATCATCGTGGCGACGCTGGAAAAATTCGGCCATCAGGCCTTAGTCGTTGAAAACGGCGAACAGGCGGTGCAACAGGTCAGCCGGGGCGACTTTGATCTTATCCTCATGGACATCCGCATGCCTGAAATGAGCGGTTCGGAAGCGACCCGTGCGATCCGTTCGCGCAGTGACAGTCTGGCCGACATCCCGATCATCGCCCTGACGGCAGATGCCATGGAGGAACATATCCGGGGTTATATCGCTGCCGGGATGAACGCGTGCGTCACCAAGCCAATTGATCGGGTATCGCTTGTGCAGACCATCAACGACGTTCTGGGCGAGGAAATCCACAGCCCCGTGATGGGCAGAAGGCCGATCGAAGCGGATGCCGACCCAAAAAATATCACGCCCGGGGACAAACAGACGACAGACAGTGGCGAGGTCATCAACGTTGCTGATTTTCTCAAGCAGCTTGAGGCCGTAGCCCAATCGATCGAGCAGGAAAACAAGGTGAAGCCATGAGAATTATGCCCGACGTTATTTCTGACCAGAACCTGCTGGTGGCAAAACCGGAGGACAATGCCAGAACCGTTGCCCGGGCGATGGTGGAAAGAAAAATTTCATCGATCCTGGTCATCGGAGACGACGGCAAGCTGATCGGTATTCTGACCGAACGGGATTTCACCCGCTGCTTCGTTGTCCTCGGTGTTGATCCGCAAACGACGACGGCGGCGGACATCATGACGCCGTCACCCGATACGGTGGGACCCGATGATTCAGCTTTTTCAGCGCTCCAACTGATGGAACTTCGCGGCTATAGGCATCTGCCGGTGGTTGATGGGGACGGTCGTCCGGTCGGTGTTGTCTCGATCAGGGATTTGTATGCGGTCGTCACCCGGGAATCCCGATATCTGCTCGAGAAAACACAAACGTATGTTTTCGGCGACCGTTATAATCCGGAAGTATGATGCCGTGACTGATGACAGCGAACGCGCCGCACGCGACAAAAGGCTGCTCAGCCTGGAAGCGGCATTGCTCGCCACAAAACAGGACAATCAGGCATTCACCTCGAAGCTTTGCCATGACCTGAAGGCACCCTTGCGGGCCATGTGTACATTCTCCGAGGCTCTTAGCGAAGACTACGCTGACGTACTGGACGATACCGGTCGGGAATACCTCGGCTACATTGCCGATGGCGCACAATCGATGAGCAGGATGATCGACGCGCTGCAGGTCTACAATCGACTGGGTGCCGGTCCATTGTCATGCGCCATGGAAAGCCTGGATGACGTTGTCAGCACTGTTACAGCCGGGATGGCGTCTGAGATCAACGCCAGCGGCGCCTTGATCGACATCGATAAGCCGCTGGGGGATGCGCTGATCAGCCGGGCCGGCTTCGAGTTGGCGCTTCAGCACGTCCTGGATAATGCGCTCAGGTTCGCCGCAGCAAGTACGCCACCGCAAATTCGCATTGCTGCATCCGGAACATCAGAAGGGGTTACGCTCAGCGTAACAGATAACGGCATCGGTATTGAGCCCGAACAGTGTGAGCGTATTTTTGAGATTTTCCTGCGCTTGAATCCTGATCGAGATACGCAGAGGACGGGCATTGGACTCGCTATCGTTCGCAAAGTCATGACACTGCATGGGGGCACGGTCACGGCGTCGCCGGCATCCGGAGGCGGCACAACGTTCGATCTGTTTATGCCTGCAAAAACTGAAGACTGAGAACACGTTCAACCGGCGACGGTCGGTCGCCCTTTGGCCATATCATAATCGCGCATGACACTGGCGACGCGGATGCGGTAGTCCTTGAAAATACCGCTGCGTCCCTGACCCTGGGCGTCGGCATGACCGCCAAACCCGTACCAGTTCTTAAT
This sequence comes from uncultured Rhodospirillales bacterium, assembly GCA_965284225.1. GTDB lineage: Bacteria > Pseudomonadota > Alphaproteobacteria > Rhodospirillales > Casp-alpha2 > UBA4479. The sequence goes on along the minus strand of CBDIRN010000001.1, from coordinate 338,652 downwards.
CGCCGCTTCGTCGCGCCAGAAGGACAGGGACAGAAATTTTCCGGGCGTCGTCACACTTTCGAAACGTTCAACGGAAATAAATCCGTCCATTTTTTCCAGATCCGCTTTCAATGACATGGCGAGGCTGAAGTAATCGTCGGCGCGACCTTCTGCCGGCCAGACTTCAAAGATCACGGCAAGCATGACTACACTCCCTTGAATACGGGTTTGCGTTTCTCGTTGAATGCTTTGACGCCTTCCAGCCGGTCTTTGGTATTGATGACGCCCTGATAACAGGCGATCTCGAAATCGTAGCCGTTCTTGAGGTCCATCGATTCCGCAGCATTGACTGACCGTTTGGCCTGCTGAATGGCGATCGGGGCATTGGCGGCAATCGCTTCGGCCGTCTCGAGAGCTTCGGCCATCAGGGTTTCGGGCGTGCAAAGCCGGTTGACCAGCCCCCAGGCTTCGGCCTGTTCGGCGTTGAACGGCTTGCCTGACAGGATCACCTCCTTGGCACGCCGGATGCCGATGGCGCGGGGCAGGTGTTGTGTTCCGGACGCGCCGGGCAGGATGCCGATGGTGACTTCGGTGAAGGCAAAGCGGGCGGTCGGTACGGCATAGAGAAAATCCGCATTCAGTGCGATCTCGAGTCCCCCGGCATAGGCTGCACCGTTAACGGCACCGATAATCGGCACCGGGCAGTCTATCATGGCGCGGATCATCTGTTCGAACATGGCATGCTGCTGACGCCAGTCATCGTCACTCATGCCGTTGCGCTCTTTCAGATCCGCGCCGGCGCAGAATGCACGATTGCCACTGCCGGTCAGAACGATGGCGCGGCACTGCTTCGGGTCGCGGTAAAGCATGCTCCAGAGTTCAAGCAGGTCTCTGCCCATGGCCGTATTGAAAGCATTGGCAACCTCGGGACGGTTGAGGCTGACCACAAGAATATCCGAACCGGCCCGAGAGATGGCCAGGGTATCCGTTTTAAGATCGTCTACGCGTGTCACTGTCATTCCTTCCTGATGTTTCGAGCTTTATAGCACGGCGCGCCCGACACCAAAGCGTGATCAACAGCATTTAAATTCTTAAAGTTGTATGGTATAAAATATACATCCTTTAGGCGCTATAAGGGTTTACGTATGGTAAAATCATCCCGTGGTGAGGTTGATCCTGTCGATGCAGCGGTTGGCACCCGTTTGCGTGAACGCCGCACAGTATTGGGCCTCAGCCAGATCACTTTGGCCGAAGCCGTCGGCTTGACCTTTCAGCAAGTGCAGAAATATGAGCGCGGCGCGAATCGGATCAGTGCCAGCAGGCTGTATCAGTTCGCCTGTATTCTGGGTGTCAGTGTCGATTATTTTTTTGAAACGCTGGATGTGAACAAATCCAGCCTGCAAGAAATCCCGGTCGCCATTGATGACCCGGCCCGCTTGAAAGAAGTGCTGACTCTGATCCGGGCATTCAACGGTATAGAGAACAGCAACGTCAGGCAGGGTATCTATGACTTGACGAAATCCCTGGCTGAGGAATGAGGAACAAGTCTCAGGCCGCCCGCTGCAAATCCAGTGATCGCCAGACGGCAACCAGCGCCTGAACCAGTTGATCCATCAGGGCGTCGTCATGCAGTGGTGTTGGTGTGATGCGTAACCGCTCTGTTCCCTTTGCCACTGTCGGGTAATTGATCGGCTGGATGTAGATGCCATGGTCGGTCAGCAAAACGTCCGTTGCCTGCTTGCAGAGTACGGCATCACCGACAAACAGCGGCACGATATGGGTGTCGGATGGCATGACCGGAAGACCAGCGGCGATCAGGCGTTTTTTCAGACAGGCAGCGCGTTCCTGATGCTGCACGCGCAACGCGTTATGGGCACGGACATAGCGGACATTTTCCAATGCTGCTGCGGCGACCGGCGGGGCCAGGGTCGATGTGAATATAAAGCCGCTTGCGGTCAGGCGAATGGCATCAATCAGCGCTGCCGAACCGGTGACATAACCGCCCATGGTACCGAAAGCCTTGGCCAGCGTGCCTTCGATAATGGTTACCCGGTCGGCGACTTTATCGCGTTCGGAAATGCCGCCACCGGTTTCGCCGTAAAGGCCGACCGCATGGACCTCGTCCAGATAGGTGATGGCGCCGTAGGTATCCGCAAGATCACAGATTTTTTCAATCGGTGAGACATCGCCGTCCATGGAATAGACGCTTTCAAAAACGATCATCTTCGGCGCACCCATCGGGGCTGCCTGCAGCAATTCTTCAAGGTGCGCGATATCGTTATGACGGAAGATGCGCTTTTCAGCACCGGAATGCCGTATCCCGTCGATCATCGATGCATGGTTCATGGCGTCGGAGAAAATGATGCAGCCCGGCAGCATCCTGGCGACGGTTGAGATCGTCGCATCGTTGGATACAAACCCGGACGTGAACAGCAACGCCGCTTCCTTGCTGTGCAGATTGGCGAGTTCGGCTTCCAGCTCGACCAGCAAATGCGTGGTGCCCGAAATATTGCGGGTCCCTCCGGAGCCTACGCCATAGGTCTCGGCAGCTTTCTGGGCGGCTTCGATGGCTACAGGGTTCTGTCCCATGCCGAGATAATCGTTGGAGCACCAGATGACGACCGGATATTCCTGGCCATCACGGAAGTTGGTGGCATGCGGAAACCGGCCGGCTTCGCGCTTCAGATCGGCAAACACCCGGTAGCGCCCATCCTGGCGGACACCGTCGACGACTGCGCGAAAGCATTGCTGGTAATCCATCGGTTTTATATCTCCGGCTAACAAATATGTCTGGTTGGTGGTGTAAATAAACAATCTGGTGCATACCCCACCATGACATATGTCAGACGCACTTTAATCTTCGAGCGGAACCGGGACAAGGTCAGGAAAACATGTTCCGGATGCGTTGAAATTCCCGGTGACGGTTGTACTCTCTGCATCCCATACGGAGGAAATAATGGATTTCGATTACAACGAAGAACAGCGGATGTTCATGGACGCCGTTGACGGTTTTGCCGAACGCAATCTCGCCGAAGGGGCCCTGCGTCGGGCGCATGCACGGGGATTTCCCAAGGACATCGCGAAAATGATGTCGGAGCAGGGCTTGCTGGGCATCACCATGCGCGAGGAAGATGGCGGGCAGGGCGGTACGCTGACCGATGCTGTGATTGCGATCCAGACGGTGGCCAAACATTGCCCGCGCAGTGCCGATGTGGTGCAGGCCGGGAATTTCGGTGCCATTCGTGTGCTGGCGGAATACGGCACGGCGGATCAGAAGGAACGCTATCTGAAGCCGATTCTGGCCGGCGACAAGGTGATATCGGTGGCGATGTCGGAACCGGAAGCCGGCTCGGCACTGACCGATCTGAAAACCACGGCAACACCCGCTGAAAATGAAGGTGTGCATCTGAACGGTACCAAGGTGTTTTCGACGCACAGCCCGGAAGCCGATCTCTTTCTCGTCTATTGCCGCTATGGCCCCGGTGTTGATGGCATCGGCTCGGTCCTGGTTGAACCCGATACCAGGGGCGTCAGCCGCGGTCAGCCGGTGATGTACCTGGGCGGCGAGGAATGGTGTCAGATCTATTTCGAAAACGCCTATGTGCCGCCGGAAAACATCCTGCTGCGCGAAGGCGGCTTCAAGCGCCAGATCGCCGGTTTCAATGTCGAGCGCCTCGGTAATTCGTCTCGCTCTGTTGCCCTCGGCCTCTATGCTTTTGAAATGGCGCGCAAACACGCCATGGAACGCATCCAGTTCGGCCGTCCGCTCTGTGAATTTCAGGGACTGCAATGGAAATTCGCCGAAATGAAACTGAAACTGGAATCCGCCCAGTTACTGTTGATGCGTGCCGCCACCAAGGCCGATCAGGGATTTCCGTCGGTCGATGACACGGCGCTCGCAAAGCTGGCCTGCAACCGGGCCGGACACGAGGTCGCCAGTGAGGCGATGCAGATCATGGGCGCTGCCGGATACTCGCAGGACTGTCTGATCGAATACTGCTTCCGCCGGACACGCGGCTGGATGATCGCCGGTGGCTCGTCTGAAATGATGATGAACCGCATCGCCGAGGGCATCTTTGAGCGCCGGTTCTCACAACGACCGCCCAAATCGGCATGAGTGATCTCGTTCAGGCCTTGCTCAATCCCAGAGGTGTCGCGCTGGTCGGAGCATCTGCGGACCCGAAGAAAAACACCGGGCGACCGCAGCGCTATCTGCAGTCACATGGATATCAGGGGGCCATTTACCCGGTCAATCCGATGCGTGACGAGGTGCAGGGATTGCCGGCCTTCAAACGCGTCGCTGATATTGAGGGTCCCTGTGATCAGGCCTTTATCATGGTGCCGTCCGATCATGTGCCGGATGCGATCCGGGACTGCGCCACCATCGGCGTCAAAGTCGCGACCATTTATTCCGATGGCTTTGCCGAAACCGGTGTTGAAGGGCAGGCCAAACAGGCGGCGCTTATTGATCTTGCCCGTGCAAGCGGTGTCCGCATTCTGGGCCCGAACAGTATGGGCGTGATCTGCCCGGCCAGTCATTTGACCCTGTCGGTGAATGCGGTGCTTGAGATGAACGACATGCCGGTCGGTCGGATCGGTCTGGTGTCGCAAAGCGGGACCATCCTGGGCACGCTGCTGTCCCGGGGGGCGGCGCGGGGTATCGGATTCTCGCGCATGCTGTCGGTCGGAAACGAGGCCGATGTCGGCGTCGGCGAACTGGTTGACGTGCTGGTCGATGATCCGAAGACCGATGCAATCCTGCTGTTTCTTGAAGCGCTCCGCGATGCGCCGACACTGGCCAGAGCTTCGAGGCGGGCGTTTGCTGCCGGCAAACCGGTCATCGCCTACAAGCTTGGCCGTTCCAAGGCCGGGCAAGCGGTTGCGCTGTCGCACTCGGTGCCCTCGCCGGCGAGGACAAGGCCGTCGATGCATTCTTTCGGGCGCACGGCATTGTCCGTGTCGAAACCCGTGAGGGGTTGTTCGAGACACCACCACTGCTGATGGGACACAAGCCTGCGACGGGACGCCGGGTTGGTGTCATGACGACCACCGGTGGCGGCGCCTCGACGGTGGTCGACCGTCTGGGTGCGGTCGGGCTCGACGTTATTCCGGCCCCGGAGGCGGTGCATGAGCGGCTCAAGGATTTCAATCTGACGATTGGTCGCGGCCCGCTGATCGATCTGACCATGGCCGGGACCCGGGACGGTGTTTACGGTGCTGCGCTGAACGCCCTGCTGGCGAGCGAGGCCTGCGATGCGGTGGTCTGTGTCGTCGGCTCGTCGGCGCAGTTCCATCCCGAACTGGCGGTGGCACCGATTGTCGCAGAGGCCAGGTGGATCGGCGAAGCCGGTCGCCGCCTTCATGGTGCCGCAGGCCGATGCCTCGCTCCGGTTGCTCGCCGATGCCGGTATCGCCGCTTTCCGCACGCCGGAAGCCTGCGCCGATGCGATGCGGGCGTTTTTTGAATGGCAGACGCCGAGCATGGATGCCGATCCTTCGAGACGGGCCTTCGGCCCTCCTCAGGATGAGGATGCATCGAGTGAGAAGCCTCATCCTGAGGAGACGCGAAGCGTCGTCTCGAAGGATGAAGCCGCATCGCTGGCCTTGTTCGACAGCATCGGCATCCGGGTCGCCCGGCATCAGATCGTCAGGGGTGCAGGCGATGCCGTTGATCTTGCCTGTCCGCTTGTCGTCAAGGCGCTGTCGGCAGACCTGCCGCACAAGACCGAAGCCGGTGCGGTCAAGCTCGGCATAAAATCAAAGGTCGAGCTGGCAGCGGCCATCGATGCGATCAAATCCAACGTGGCGGCGGTCAAGCCGGCGCTGACGCTGGACCGCTGCTTTCTGGTTGAGGAAATGATCAAGGGTGTCGGCGAAGTGCTGATCGGCTTCCGCGTCGATCCGCAGGTCGGGCCGCTGGTTATTCTGTCGCCGGGTGGCATCCTGGCAGAAGTCTACGGCGACAGTGCGATCCGCCTGGCGCCGGTCAATCAGGCCGAAGCGATGGCGATGATTGACGAGGTCAAGGGCCTGGCCCCGATCCGCGGCTACCGGAATTTGCCGAAGGGTGATCTGGCGGCGCTGGCCGATGCGCTGGTCAAAATCTCTTCGCTTGCCAACAGCGCCGAACCACCCTTGGATGCCGAGATCAATCCGTTGATCGTCGGCCCGGAAGGGGGCGGCGTGACAGCCGTCGACGGACTGGTCATTGAAGGGTGAGGGCGATTTAAAAATGAAACGTGTTGTTATTGTGATCTGCGACGGCTTGCGTGCCGACATGGTCAATGAGGTGACGACCCCCAACCTGATGCGGATCGCCCGGTCCGGTATGCTGTGCGGCAGGCACGGTGGGGTGTTTCCGTCGACAACGCGAACCACGGCGGCCTCGATTGCCACCGGCTGCCTGCCGGGACGGCACGGGTTGCAGGGCAACGCCATCGCGCTGGATCATGGCGAAGGCCTCAAGGTTTATTCCGTCGGCCCGCCGGGATTTCGTGACAAGCTGCAGGCAGCGCGGGGGCGTACCCTCAAGGTGCCGACGATGTCCGAGCGCGTGAAGGACAGCGGCGGCGCGATCATCTATGCCAATGCATCGCCCGGTGCCGGCATTTTTCTTGATCCTGACGGCCACGGTCACATGATCCACCGCGACATGGCGACCGGACCGGGGCGCATCGCTCTTGAGCCTCATGGCGTCGGCCACGATGCCGCTGGCGACGCACAACTGACGCAGCGTTTCATTGATGAAGTGCTGCATGATCGGAAACCGGCGCTGTCGCTGATCTGGCAATGCGAGCCGGATCACACACAGCACAGCGTCTCGCTTGGCTCGCCTGCACATCTTGATGTGGTGCGTGCCGCCGATGCACAGGCTGGCCGGGTCTTTGATAATATCCGCGCCGATATCGACAACGGCGACGTGCTGCTGATGGTCGCCTCCGATCATGGTCACGAGACCATTACAGAGGTTGTCGATCTTGAAGTCATGTTGATCGAGGCCGGTCTCAAGGACGGGCCCGGATCGACGGACGTGGCGATTGCGCCGCAAGGTCTTAGCGCGACGATCTATCTTTCGGACGCAGCAAAAGGCCGCCGTCAGAAAATCGCCGAAGTCCTTGGTGCCGATCCGCGTATCGGCAGCGTTTATGTCGGTGAAGAGATGGCTGCACTCGGTCTTGATCCCAATGACGGCATCGACATCATTGCCGTCGGTCGTGTCAGTGACCAGCCGAACGCCGATGGCATGCCCGGGACCGGGATCGCCTTTCAGGGCGATCTGAAAATTCCCAACAATGTCGGCTGCGGGCAGCACGGCGGGCTCGGCAATTACGAGCTCAATCCGTTTCTGATCTGTGCGGGTGCCGGATTCGCCCCCGGCAGTCACCTGCTCGACAAGACGTCAGCCGTCGACATAGCACCAACCGCAATGCGGCATCTTGGCCTTGTCTCGGACGATATGGATGGACGGGCGCTGCAATCTTGAACCTGTTTGCTGATAGCGGAAACCCCTGGATCAGCCGCTTGCCGGCACTGATCCTGTCGCATGTGGTCGGTACGGTGAACGTGGTTTCAGTGATGGCCATGGCACCGGTGATCTCGGCTGATCTGGATTTGAGCGCGGCCCAGTTCGGTGCATTCGTGTCGGCGTATTATGCAGCACAAGCCTGTGCGTCTATTCCGGCCGGCGCCATCACGGACCGTTTCGGGGTCGGGCGGACGCTTGTCCTCGCCCACGTGCTGATGTTCATGGCGGCGGTAACGCTGGCCATCGCTGATGGCTATTATCAGTGTCTCGGCGCGATGTTCATGATGGGTATCGGCTATGCGATGAATAACCCGTCGACGGCGCGCGGCGTGCTTGAATGGTTCCCGCGCGAGCGGCGCGGCACGGCGATGGGCCTGAAGCAGGTCGGCGTGCCGCTGGGCGGTGTCATTGCCGCCGGTAACGGTGCACTGGCTGCTTATATGGCGTGGCAGTCGATCATGTGGGGTGTTGCTGCGATCATCGCGCTTAACGGCTTATACTGTCTGGTGTTGATCCGCTATCATATTCCGCTAGCGGCAGATCAGCGCAAAAGTATGCTGGCCAATCTCGGCGATGTGATGAAGGACAGAAACTTCAGCCTGTATGCCTTTGTGAACGGATTGCTGAATGTCGGTCAGACCAATTTCTTCGCCTTCCTGACGCTGTTCCTGACATCAAGCGCGAAAGCCAGTCAGGAGCTTGCCGGACTGTCGATCGGTCTGGCACAAACGGTCAGCGCCTTTGCCCGGATCGGCTGGGGTGTGCTGTCAGACCGGCGTTTCTCGACCCGGCGTGCGCAGTTGATTGTTCTGATTTGTACGATTGCTTCTGTGCTGTTTGCCTTGATGACCTTTGTCGGACCGGGGACGGGACTCTATCTCGGCCTGATGCTGGCGATCGGTCTGGGCATTACCATCGCCTCGTTCGCACCGGTCGCTCAGGCGGTTGTGGTTGAAGCCGTTGAGCCGCGTCTCGCCGGCTCGGCCATCGGTGTCAACATGGTCGGCGTCCACATCGGCGGTATGCTCGGCCCGATCATGTTCGGCTGGGTTGTGGATAACTGGGGCGGCTTCGACGCTGCCTGCGCTGGCCACGGCCGGCATCGTTCTGGCCGGCACACTGTTGCTGATGTTTGCTTTCAAGGAAGGCGGCGACAAGGATCGCTGAGCCGCCGGGACAAATGCCCCGGCGCTCAGGGGACGGGATTACTGCAGCAGATCGACTTTGACGATTGATTTTTCGACGATCAGATCCCTGGTGCCGGCATCGTAGGTTTTGTAATGCGGGAATTCCCGGTGCAGGTCGAGGCTGGCGGCTTCGGTATAGACCTCGAAAAAATGCACCGTCTGCGGATCGGCCTGATTGCGCATGACGCGGAACTGATGGCAGTTCGGCTCAACGCTGACGGCGGCCGTTGCATTGGTGTGGGCGAATTTCAGAAATTCGTCGACTTTGCCTTCCTTGACTTTGATGGTAACGAAAATGGCAAATTTGCTCACCTGAAGTCTCCTCTGGGAAAAAATTATGATTGTCTTCACATCAATGTAATGGCGATGGACCCCCAGCCCAAGACTTCGTAGTGTTTGCGTAGAAAAAATTTATAATTCAATTCTGGAGACTCCAACAAAATGACCGATTATGAAATCGTCAGGTGTGCTGACATCTGCGACGACGATCCGACCGCGCAAATTTGTGAGTTGATGTTTCACGATTATGGCAAGCGCGCCTGCTTCCACGGCGAAGCGGTAACTTTTTCAACCTATGAAGATAACAAGGGAATCCTTGATGTGCTGCGTCGTGGCGGCAAGGGCAAGGTTCTGGTCGTTGATGGACGCGGTTCCATGCGCCGCGCCTTGTGTGGCGGCAATATCGCAGCCGAAGCCCTCGCGCAGGGATGGGCGGGCCTGATTTTCAATGGCGCCGTTCGCGACACCCATGAATTCGCTGAGCTGGATTTCGGTGCCAAGGCCCTGAAATGCACCGCCATGCGGCCCCGGACCGACGGCATCGGCCTCGCTGATGTGACGTTGAAGTTCGGCGGCGTGGTCATCAATCCGGGCGATTATATCTATGCCGATCTGGATGCGGTTATCGTCTGTAAAAAACCAATTCACGGCGGCTGAGGGAGTATTGAGCAATGGCTGAAGATCACAACACCGTAAACGATGTCGAAGCTCAATTCCCGGTGCTGCACAAGTTCGTGCCGGCAGCGCGGCAGAATCTCGACGATGGTGCCTGGGATTATCTGGTCGGCGGTGCCGAAACCGAAACCACGCAAAAACGCAACCGTCTGGCGCTTGATCGCCTGGCATTCCGGCCGCGGGTCATGCGCGACGTCTCGGCGCTTGATTCCACGACCTCGTTTCTGGGGCGGACCTTGCGGCTGCCGATCATTCTGGCACCGATCGGCTCGCTGCAGCAGTTCAATGCGGCGGGTGGGGCCGGGATGTCGCAGGCCGCCGGCATGTTCGGCGTTGCGCACATGCTGAGTTCCGTGTGCAAGCCCGGTCTTGAGAAGGTTGCCGAGGCGGCTCCGGATGCGGCGCGTATCTACCAGCTTTATGTGCGCGGTGATGCGGCGTGGGTCGAAGATCATATCGACCGGGCTATCGCCAATGGATATATGGGTTTCTGTTTCACCATCGATCTGGATCATTACGGTCGCCGCGAGCGTGACAAGGCCAAGGGCTTCATTTCCGTTTCCAGACAGACACAGGCACAGGGCGAAGAATACCAGCGCACGTTCTGCTGGGATGATTTCCGCAGGATTCGCGACAAGTACGATATTCCGCTGATGCTGAAGGGAATCGCGACGGCCGAGGATGCCGACATTGCTGCCGCCGAAGGCTGCGATGTGATTTATGTCTCAAATCACGGTGGCCGCCAGCTCGATCATGGACGGGGTGGCGCCGATGTGCTGGCTGAAGTTGTTGCCGCTGTCGATGGGCGGGCCAAGGTCGTTCTTGATGGGGGTGTCATGCGCGGCACCGATGTCGTCAAGGCGATGGCAATGGGCGCGGATGCAGTCGGCATCGGACGCCTGCAGGGACTGGCATTTGCGGCTGCCGGTATTGAAGGTGTGGTGCAGATGTTGAAGCTGCTGGAACTTGAAGTGCAGACCTGTCTGGGGCTGCTCGGCGTGACCAGTTACGATCAGCTTGATGGCACCTATCTGGCACAGGAGCCGGACGCTGTCTGCAAGCCGCACGCGCTATCGGCGTTCCCGCTGCTTGAAGAGGGTTATTGAAAAATAATTCGTCATCCCCGCGTCCTTCGAGATACTCGCTTTGCTCGTTCCTCAGGATGAGGGGGTTTAATTCGCCTCACCCTGAGGAGGCCCCATCATCAAGATGGGGCCGTCTCGAAGAGTAAGCGGTGCGTCAGCCGGTTTCGCGGATGTAATCGAAGATTCTCGAGATGTCGCTGCCCGGCTTGGCGGCGTTGCAGCCGTTCCAGATCGCATTGACGACTGACGCCACGGCGAGCGGGGTACCGGCCGCCTTGGCGTTTTTCAAAAACAGGTTCATGTCCTTGGACTGAAGCTTGGTTGCAAAGCCGCAATCGTACGTTTCGGTCAAAATCCTGTTCGGGAATTTATCCATGGTCGCGGTGTTGCGGCCCGACGATACGTTGACCGCATCCAGAATGGTCTTCATCTCGACACCCTGGGACATGCCGTAGGAAACGGCTTCGCAGGATGCTGCAAACGCAGCGGCTGACAGATAGTTGTTGAGAATTTTAACAGCCTGGCCATGGCCGGGGTTTTCGCCGCAGTGAATGACATTGCCCGAGAACGTCTTCATGACGTCCATGTGGCTGTCGAGTACGGTTTTGGGTCCGCCCCACATGATGGCAATCGTGCCGGCAATGGCGCCTGACTGGCCGCCGGAAACCGGTGCATCGATGTAGGTGACGCCGGCTGCTTTCAGGATGTCGCCAGCTTCCTTCGAAGCGTCCGGGCCGATGGTCGACAGGTCGATGATGACGCTCGCCTTGCGACCTTCTGCTGCGGCGATTTCCTTGGCCAGCGCGATCGAGATCGGGCCATCCGGCACCGACATGAAGACGGTGTCGGCACTGCTCAGCACGTCGCCCAGAGAGTTGGCGAGTTTGGCGCCTTTCGGTGCGCGTTCTGCGGTGCCGGCCTTGTCATAAACGATGACGTCCTTGCCGCATTTATTGGTGATGTTTGTGGCCATCGGGCCGCCCATTTGGCCGAGGCCGATGAAACCGATTACGGATGGTGCGGTCATGTTACTTGCCTCCGTCCATGTTGGATACGTCGATGCCGAGATCGGCATACACTTCACGGGCCAGGCGGAATGCCTCGATCCCGGCAGGGATGCCGCAATAGACGGCGATCTGGATCAGAATTTCCCTGAGATCCTGGTGCGTGAGACCGTTCGTGATGGCGCCGCGATAATGCAGTTTGAATTCGTGGCTCTTGCCCAGTCCGGCCAACATGCCAAGGTTCAAAATCGAACGATCGCGCTTCGACAGGACGCCACGGCCCCAGGTGCCACCCCAGCAATACTCGGTGACGATTTCCTGAAAATCACGGTTGAAGTCGTCAGCCTTGCTGAGCGAAGCCTCGACATAAGCTTCGCCAAGGACATCTTTTCGGCATTTAAGGCCGCGTTCGAATTGTTCCGATGACATATTTTTTTTCACTCCAGAGTTGGTTTTAAGACGGGCAACTATGCAAACCACATAATTATTCGGCAAGCAGGATCAAGCTCAGATATGAATTTCCGATTTGTCTTGGCCTGTCTGTTTTGATTTATGTTTTGTCAGGCATGAGTTATTCTAATCTGCGTTATGAATCACTAATATGAAAAAACTGGACAGGAAAGATTAAATACCGGGATTGTCTATTGAATTGACACTGTTCAAAGCGACCACTAGGTTTGTCGATAACAATAATAATAGTTGGTTATGTATAGGGAGGAATCGTGGCTCTTCTGGAAATCAAAGATCTCCAGACCCAGTTCTTTACGTCAGCTGGGACTGTAAAAGCTGTCGATGGTGTTTCGTACACTGTCGAGCAAGGCGAGACTGTTGCTGTTGTGGGCGAGTCCGGGTCGGGCAAATCTGTTACAGCCATGAGCATCATGCGGCTGATTCCGTGGCCTCCCGGCAAGATTGTCGGCGGCTCGATCATGTTTGATGGTCAGGATCTGCTTTCGCTCACCGAGGATGAAATGCGCTCGATACGCGGTCGCGATATCGGCATGATCTTCCAGGAGCCGATGACATCGCTCAATCCGGTGCTGACAATCGGCATGCAACTGACCGAGCCGATGATCGCGCATCTGGAGATGACCGAAGAAGAGGCGATGGCCAAGGCCGTAAGCTTGCTCGGTCTGGTCGGTATTTCCGAACCTGAGCGCCGGTTGGCCCAGTATCCGCACCATCTTTCCGGCGGTATGCGTCAGCGTGTTGTGATTGCCATGGCACTGGCCTGCGATCCCAAGCTGATCATTGCCGACGAGCCGACGACCGCACTTGACGTGACGATCCAGGCGCAAATTCTCGAACTGATGAAAAACCTGACCCGTGATATGGGTGTGGCCATGATTATCATCACCCACAACCTGGGTGTGGTTGCGCGTTATGCGGACCGGGTCAACGTCATGTATGCAGGGCGCATCATCGAATCCGGCAAAGCCAGCGATATCTATCACCGTCCGCGCCATCCTTATACGCTGGCGCTGCTGAAATCCGTGCCGCGCATGGATCGTCAGCGTACGGACAAGCTTGATCCTGTTGATGGTCAACCACCTGATCTGACCAAGCTGGATGAGGGATGCTCATTCCGGCCGCGTTGCCGCTTTGCAACGGATCAGTGCGCGAAAAGTTTCCCGGTGCTTGAGGAAATCGAGCCCGGACATACATCCGCATGCTTCGAAAAAGAAAATCTGGCACAAGAAGTGAAGGAAGTTGTGGGATGAGCAACGTTTCGAGCACCAAACGCGAAACGCGTACGGGCAGTTCCGAGGGCTTTGATGAAGTTCTCGTCGATGTGCGGAATCTGAAGATGTATTTTCCGATCACCGAAGGGGTCTTTATTCCCAAGGTGGTCGCACATGTGAAGGCGGTAAACGACGTCAGCTTCCAGATCTTCAAGGGCGAAACCCTTGGCATCGTTGGCGAATCCGGCTGTGGCAAGACCACGACCGGTCGTTGCATTCTGCAGTTGGAAAAGCCGACGGCTGGTGAGATCATTTTCTACGGGAATGACATCACCAAGTATTCGCCCAAGGAAATGATCGACGTCCGCAAGAAAATCCAGGTGATTTTCCAGGATCCGTACAGTTCCCTTAACCCGCGCATGAAGGTCGGTGAGATCATCGGCGAGCCGATGTATGTCCACAAAATCATCACAGACCCGGCGGAACGTCAAAAGCGTGTTCTGTATCTTCTGAACGTCTGTGGTCTGGCTTCTGCATTTGCAGACCGCTATCCGCACGAAATGTCAGGGGGACAGCGCCAACGGGTCGGTATCGCCCGGGCTCTGGCAATGGATCCGGAATTCATCATCTGCGATGAAGCGGTTTCAGCGCTGGACGTTTCCATTCAGGCGCAGGTGATCAACCTGCTCGAAGACCTGCGCGATGAGTTCAATCTGACTTACATGTTCATTTCGCATGATCTGAGCGTGGTTCGTCATATCAGCCACCGGGTTGCCGTGATGTATCTTGGCAATCTTGTGGAATTGGCAGACGGCGATGAGCTGTTTGAAAACCCGATGCACCCTTATACGCGGCTTTTGCTGAACGCCGTGCCGATTCCGGATCCGGATATCGAAAAGAAACGGGCGCACGAAATCATCAAGGGTGAAATTCCAAGTCCGATCAACCCGCCGCCGGGGTGTGTGTTCCATCCCCGTTGTCCAATGGCTGTTGATGGCTGCACTAAAAATATCCCGAAGTTACGGGAAGTAAAACCAGGCCATTGGGTGGCCTGTTCAGAGGTGTGAATACGCTGTGGGCACAGCGTGGCACATGACGTGGGTAATCCCGTCAATTCTTCAATTTAGGGAAGGAGACATCTAATGCTCAAACATACTGGGAGACTTGCTCTCGCCGCAGCGGTAGGCCTCGGCCTGGCGGTCAGCGGGGGTGTTGCCAAGGCGGAAACGCCAAAAAAGGGCGGCATTCTGTCGTTCGTCGTTGCTTCGGATCTGCCATCATTTGACGGTCACCGTGAAACGACATTCGGTGTTATTCATCCGCTCGCACCGATCTATAGCCTTCTGATTCGTGTTAACCCGGCCAACCCGGGTGACCCGACAGATTTCGAATGCGATCTTTGCGTAGGTAAAGTTCCGACGCCGGAAAACGATGGCAAGAAGTATACCTTCAAGCTGCGCAAGGGCGTTAAGTTCCATGACGGTACGCCGCTGACTTCAGCTGACGTCAAGGCGACGTATGACAAGATCATCTTCCCACCGGAAGGTGTGCCGTCGGCACGTAAGTCCTATTACCGGATGGTCGATAAGATTTCGACACCGGATGATCATACGATCGTCTTCGACTTGAAGTTCGCATCGGCATCGTTCATTCCTTCCATGGCCAACCCGTACAACTGGATCTATTCCAAGAAGGATCTGGATGCACACGGCATGGAATGGCACACGAAGAACGTAAACGGCTCTGGTCCGTTCAAGTTCGTTCAGTACCAGCCGGGTGCCTTTGTTGAAGGCGTTCGGAACGAAGACTTCTACATGGAAGGCCGTCCGTACCTCGATGGTTTCCGCTCGATCATTGCCCCGAAAATGGCTGTACGTCTGCAGGCTATTCGTGGCGACCGTGCGGCCATCGAATTCCGTGGCTTCCCGCCGAAAGCACGTGACGATCTTGTCAAAGCACTTGGTGACAAAGTCACGGTTCAGGAAAGCGACTGGAACTGCAACCTGCTGGCAACGCCGAACACCAAGCGTCCGGGGATTTCCGACAAGCGGGTTCGTCAGGCTCTGACGCTCGGCGTCGATCGTTGGGGCGGGTCCGAGTACCTGTCGCAGATCGCCATCGTGAAAACCGTTGGTGGTGTTGTGTTCCCAAGCCACCCGCTGGCTGCCACCAAAGAAGAACTGGTGAAGCTTAAGGGTTACGGCACAGACATCGAAGCTTCGCGTGCTGAAGCCAAGAAGCTTTTGGCTGATGCCGGTCACTCCGACATGAAGATCAGCTTCTCGAACCGTGGCGTTGATCAGCCCTACAAGGTTGTGGGAACGTGGCTTGTTGATCAGTGGCGTAAAATTGGCGTCACCGCCGATCAGCGCGTTCAGCCGTCGGGTCCGTTCTACGACACGCTTCGTAAAACCAAAGACTTCGACGTTTCGATCGATTTCAACTGCCAGGCCGTTATCGACCCGGTTGCTGACATCACCAAGTTCCTGCCGTCTTCCGGCAGCAACTATGCTGACTTCGAAGATGCTGAACTTGAAAGCATCTATGCTCAGATCGAAAAAGAAGGCGATAATGCCAAACTGCGTGCCCTCATTCGCAAGTATGAGACCCGTGCACTCAGCGATCTGACGAGCAGCATGATCACGCTGTGGTGGTACAAGATCAACGTACACCGTTCCTACGTTAAGGGTTGGAAGATTGCTCCGTCGCACTATCTGGCGCAGCAGTTGGACCCCGTCTGGCTCGACAAGTAATCGAGTCCACTAAGAAAATCGGTTCCCGTCTGCCGCGTCTGTGGCAGACGGGATACCGTCATAAATAACAATGATTTGATTGGGAAACGGTTGAGGCCTCATGTCTAAGTATATTCTCAAACGCGTGTTACTGATGATCCCGACGTTGATCGGCGCAGGAATTCTCGTGTTTTTCCTGATGCGGTTGATCCCGGGTGATCTTTGTGAAATGCGCCTGGCGAGTACAGGTCTCGCAGTCGATCAAGAGCAGATTGATATTTGCCGTGAAAATCTGGGCATGAATCTTCCTGTCCCGATTCAGTTTCTTAATTTCCTCTACGGTTTCGTCACGTTTGATCTTGGTGACTCCATGTGGACCGGCAAGCCGATTACCGAAGAGATCGGTCTGCGCTTCCAGTTGTCCCTGCAGGTCGCGATCATGGCAACCATCGTTGTGACGGTCATCGCCATTCCTCTCGGCGCGATTTCGGCGATCAAACAGGATACATGGCTGGATTATGCGGTGCGGATATTCTCGATTGCCGGCATCGCCATACCTTCGTTCTGGCTCGGTATCATGATCATTCTGGGTTTGCTTATCGTAACCCAGCAGATCACCGGAATCCCGTGGATGCCGCCGATCCAGTACAAGCCGATCTGGGTCGATCCGGTGCATAATATTTCACAACTGATCTGGCCTGCCGTGGCGACCGGTTACCGGTATGCTGCTGTGGCCACGAGGATGACCCGCTCGACTTTGCTGGAAGTGCTGCGCGAAGACTACATCCGTACGGCACGGGCCAAGGGCCTGATTGAGAAAATCGTGATCAACCGTCACGCCCTCAAGAACGCGATGCTGCCGGTGGTGACCATCATCGGTATCGAATTCGCGTTCCTCATCGGCGGTCTCGTCGTGACGGAACAGGTGTTCAACCTGAACGGTATCGGCAAGCTGTTCGTCGATAGTGTCAGCAACCATGACTACACGATGGTTCAGGCGCTTGTGATGCTTGTGGTGTTGGCCTTCGTGGTTGTCAATTTCCTGATCGACTTGTGTTACGCGTGGCTTGACCCGCGCATTCGGTATAGCTGAGGTGATGAAATGACAACAACAACAAAAACGGCAGCTGAAACCCAGTTTGAAGCGCTGGCTGAGAAGAAACCCTTCTGGACTTCCGCGGTCAAAATGGCCCGCAAGCAGCCCGTCGGCGTCGCCGGACTGTCCGTGGTTATTCTGATGATTTTCGCCTCAATCTTTGCGCCGTATCTGACGCCGTACGATCCGGTGAATAACCAGTACGAGTTCATCCTCACCTCGCCCGGAGGGGAATTCTGGCTCGGGACGGATCAGTTCGGCCGGGATATTCTGACCCGCATTATTTATGGTGCCAGGACGGCATTGTTTGTCGGGTTTGTCGCGGCCTCGATCGGGGCCGTCGGCGGCCTGGTTCTGGGGGTTGCATCTGCTTACTTCGGCGGTGCATTCGATCTGTTCTTCCAGCGCGTCATGGACGTTTTCATGGCATTCCCGCTGATCATCCTGGCACTGGCCGTGGTCGCCACGCTCGGACCAGGGACGGAGAACGTGATCATCGCCATCACCATACCGTTTATCCCGCAATGCGCGCGGGTGGTGCGGTCCAATGCGCTGGCAATCCGTGAAATTCCCTATGTCGATGCCGCGCGCGCACTCGGCTTCGGGCATGCACGGATCATCCTGCGCCATATGGCACCAAACGTGATGGCTCCGTTCCTGATCCTGTTCACGGCTTTCGTTGGACAGGCCATTCTTCTTGAAGCCTCGCTGAGCTATCTCGGCATGGGCGTGCAGGAGCCGACCCCGGCGTGGGGTCTGATGCTGCAGGGCGGTGCCGAGGAATATGCGGAAAGCGCACCCTGGGTCGCAATCTGGCCCGGTGTCGCGATTTCGCTCGCCGTGTTTGGTTTCAACCTGTTTGGCGATGCGGTGCGCGATACGCTCGATCCGCGCCTGCGCTCCCGCTAAAACCTGTTATGATCTGATAAAAAAGGGCACCTTGTTTTTCAGGGTGCCCTTTTTCTATTCTAACCTTTCGTAATTTTATTGAGGCAAATCATGACAAAACGCGTCGCCGTTCTCGGCTTCATGCTGGAAAGCAATCGATTTTCTCCGGTCACCACCGAAGCTGATTACCGCAAGCGATGCTATCTGCAGGGCGCCGAGATCACCACTGAACTCAAGCAGGACGTCCCCAGGTTGCCATCCGAGGTTGTCGGTTTTTGCCACGAGATGAACCGGCTTGGTATTGATTGGGAACTGGTGCCGATTGTCGTTGCCGACGCGGAACCCGGTGGCCCGATTGATCAGGATTTTTTTCAGGCCACCCTGAAACTGATGGACAAGTATCTGCGGGATGCCGGCCCGCTGGATGGTGTTTATGTCGTCAGTCACGGGGCGATGCGGGCAACCGCAGAATGGGACCCAGATGCCCGGATCTATGAAATGGTCCGGGGTGCGGTCGGCCCTGATGTACCGCTGATCGCAACCCTTGATCTGCACGCCAACGTTTCAGCCCGGATGACTGAGCTGACAGATGTGCTGGTCGCTTATCTGACCAATCCGCATGTTGATCAACGCGAACGCGCCGCTGAGGCTGCCCGCATCATGCTCGAGATGTGGCAGGGCATCAAACCCTGTCAGTACATGATCAAGCTGCCGATTACCGCGCCGACGGTCACCTTGCTGACGGCGGAAGGCCCCTATGCGGACCTGATCGCCTATGGTCAGACCCAGCTTGACGATGACATCCTCAATGTCTCGATCACGGCCGGTTTTATTTATTCAGACAGTCCGAAATGTGGCATGTCGGTCATCGTCACGTCGCGTCATACACCGGCTCCCGCGGCTGCGCTTGCTGCCGATATCGCAAACCGTGCGTGGGCGGATCGTGGCCGTTTCCGGAAACAGCTGACCCCCCTTGAAAAGGCGACAGAGATTGCACTGGCCCTTGGCCGGGATGCTTCGCTGCCGGCAACCATCATGGCCGACGTCGCCGATAACCCGGGCGGTGGCGGCAGTGGTGGCACGACGTTCATTACCAGGGCCTTTACCGATGCCGGGGTCGAAGGCGCTTTCATCGGCCTGCTGATCGATCCTGCAGTCGCCGCGATGGCCCATAAGGTCGGTGTCGGCGGCAGCTTTACGGCCAGCTTTAATGCAACGCCCAGAACCGAATTTGACGAAGCATTGAGCCTTGAAGTCAGCGTCGATACCCTGACGAACGGATCCTTTGCCGGACGGCGGGGATTGCTGAAAGGACGCTCAATCGAGCTTGGGCCCTGCGCCCTGTTGTCGGCTGGTGGCGTTAAAATCGGCGTTGCATCTAATCGCAAGCAATGCGCCGATCCCGCCATGATTGAACAGTTCGGTCTGGATATCGCCGCATTCAGGACCGTTGTCGTCAAATCGCGCGGACATTTCCGGGCCGGATTTGATGAGTATTTTCCGCCCGAACAGGTGCTCGAAATCGACTGTCCGGGCCTGACCTCACCCGTCCTCGGTAACTTCTCGTGGCGTGAACTGCCCCGTCCGGTGTATCCTCTGGACGAGGAGACGGCATGGACATGTCCCGGATAATCACGGTTTTGATGATGTTGGCTTTGACGGCGCTCCCGGCACCGGCGTTCGCCGCCGAGCCGGCACCGTCACTGCTGCAGAGTATAAAACCCGGCGACAGTGGCCATGCCCAGCCTGAATCCTGTTTCGGCGCCTCGAACGAAAAGGACGAGGATCTGAAGACGGGCAACGAATCCGCAGTATACGAAGCCCTGCGACTTCTGCTGGGGCCGGGGACGTAGACGCATCCTTCGAGACGGCCCCAAAAATTGGGGCCTCCTCAGGATGAGGACTGAATATTCCCCCTCATGCTGAGGAGCGAATAACCCCCCTCATGCTGAGGAGCGAATAACCCCCCTCATGCTGAGAAGCGAGCTTGCGAGCGTCTCGAAGCATGGGCACGTAGCCTCATGCACCGCCCAGATACATGCCGCCGTTAACGTGCATGGTTTGTCCGGTGATGTAGGCGCTTTCCGGCAGGCACAGGTAATGAACCATCGAGGCGACTTCTTCGGATGTGCCCATGCGTTCGATCGGTGCCTTGACGGGACGGTTCGGCAACGCACCGGCGGATGCCGGACGCACGGTATCGATAAAGCCGGGCGACACACTGTTCGACGTGATCCCGTCCATGGCAAATTCGGCGGCGAGGCCGCGCGTAAAGCCGGTCAGACCGGCTTTGGCGACAAGGTTGTGCACCCGGGTCGGTGTGCCGACATGCCAGGATACACCGCCGAGGGTGATGACCCGGCCCCAGCCCTTGTCCTTCATGAACGGAATGCAGGCTTGCGACAGGTGGAACGCACCGTCGATGGAGATATCGATCACGCCATGAAACTGCTCGAAGGTCATGTCGAGGAACGGCACTTGCCCGCGTGCAGAGGCGTTGATGACCAGAATGTCGATGCCGCCCAGTTCGTCCTTGGCGCGTTTGGCCATCGCCTTGACGGCGTCCGCATCGGTGACGTTGGCGAGACAGGAAATGGCTTTGCGTCCCTTGGCCCTGATTTCAGCCGCAACCGCATCAGCGGCAGCCTGATCCGATACGGCGTTGACGACGATGTCTGCACCGTCGTCGGCCAGCCTGTGCGCAATGGCGCGACCGATGTTCCGTGCGCTGCCCGTGACCAGGGCAACTTTTCCTGCCAGTTTTTGTTCGCTCATAAAAAACTCTCCTTATTCGCCGGTGAAGTCCGGCTTCTGTTTGTCGACGAAGGCGGTAACGCCTTTTTTGAAATCCTTGCTCATGGCGCAGGAGACGAAGCCTGCGGTCTCGGCGCTCAACTGCTCGGACATGGTGCGGTTGGAACTGTCCAGCAACAACCGTTTGGTCTGTGCGTAGGCAAAAGTCGGCCCCTTGGCGAGGCGGGTTGCCAGGGCCTGCACTTCTTCATTGAATGAAGCGGGTGGCACAACACGGTTGATCAGTCCCCATTCCAGGGCCTTTTCCGGTCCGAAGCGATCACCGAGCAGGGCGACTTCCATTGCGTGCTTCATGCCCATCGTGCGTGGCAGATGCCAGGTCGAGCCGCCGTCCGGGCTGGTGCCGAGATGGCAGTAGGCAAGGGTGAAAATGCCCCCTTCCTGCGCGATGACAAGATCGCAGCCGAGCATCAGGCTGAATCCGGCACCGGCGACCGCACCTTTGACGGCACCGACAACCGGCATTGGCAGGGCCTGCATGTTATCGACGATGATATGGATACGGCCCAGGATCGAATTGAACCAGGCGCGGGCCGCGTCTTCGTCGTCGCCGAATTCCTCAAACTTGCCCTTGAAGCGCTTGACGTCACCTCCGGCCATGAAGTGATCCCCGGCACCTGTGAAGATGACGCAGCGGACGTCTTTTGCATCTCTGAGGGCGCCGGTGATGTCGATCAGCGCCGTTACGACATCGTCGTTGATGGCATTCAGGCTATCGGGCCGGTTGATGGTGATGGTGGCGATGGCACCCTTGATATCGAGCCGTACAGTATCATTCGGTGATGTGATCATGACACCTGTTCCTTCCCAAGTTTTTTGTGGCGATTTGCCGTTGCAAAGCACTTTAACGGACAGGGCGGCGGGGGACTAGAGATTGTCGTTGAAGCCGATATAAATATCGTCATCCCCGCGAAAGCGGGGACCCATTTCTATCCGGAAAAGGAGGTTGTGCTAAAAACTGGGTCCCGAATCACAACCCTCTATACCCGAAGCCAATAGGCTTCGGGCTCGGTTAACGTCCGGAGATATTCAGCTGCCGGGCTGGTTCTGCCAGTAGTCGATGTTGAGATTCCTGAGAAAATCATCGTGCTGGAATTCGAGGCAGCGCTTGAGGCCGCTCAGACGGTACGTGCTTTTACCGCCGGCGCATTCATTGAAAGCATCTCTGGCACCGCTCAGTCCCTGATCGTTCGCCGACAGCAGATCACTGTCACCAATGGCGTTTTGCCACATGCCGTCGAAATTCTTTGCCGTGGACGGGGCCGTCGGCGGGCAGGGCGGCATTCAGTTTGGCCAGCAGTTGTGCCGACGCTGCCTGCGGTTTGCTGTCCACATAGCTTTGACCGTGAGCGCGCAGCGACTTCGTTGCGAAGGCGATTTCTGCATCGCTGAGCGGGTTCGGATCGTTTGCCTCAGGCACGGGGAGCAGTGACGCTTCCTGCCAGACGACCAGCTTGGCGGACTGTGCGCCGAGTGCTTTCAGTCGACCAAGCTCGACGGATGCAGCAACCGCCATGAAGCCGCGATGTTCGGTGAAGCGCATATGCTCACCGGCCGGCAGCCTGACTTCGCCGCCTTTGTCATCGGCCAGAACCAGCGTGAAATGCTCGGGCTTGGCCGGGACATAGGCGGTGCCCATGCTCGGTGCCGGGCGTTCCCGCTGCAGACAGTAAGTGGACAGTTCAGCAACAGCAGATCCCTTGCGTACAGGTCAGGGCAATGCCGTTCTCGGCCGGCAGGGCGGCCAGAATTTGCGGAGCAGCGTATGCCTTGTTGGCCGTGAAAGAGAGCGATACGGCGCAAGCGATAGCCAGAACCAAGTGACGTTTCATAGCGTGAGACCCCTCCAAAAGCGGAAAAGAACAGCGCCGGTAGAAACAGACAATCAGAAGCCGGGCTGGCTATCCCAATAATCACCGTTAAGTTTCATAATCGTCGAATCGTGCTTGAATTCGAGGCAGACTTTGACGCCGCCCATCGAATGGTAGGAGGTGCGGCCCTGACACCAGTCATAAATGTCGCGGGCGCGGCGGATGCCCTCGGCGCCGGCCGGACGAATCGAGCCCATGCCGTCAATCACGTCGTGCCACAACTGCTCCATGCCCTTGTCGCTGTAGGAATCGCCAGGAACTATGGTTGCCGCCATGCGGTTGATCAGTGATGCCGCTTCGGCGTCGGGTTTGGTGTCGACCACGTCATTGCCGTGATCGCGGAGCGAGCGGGCGGCATAGGCCAGTTCCTGCTCGCTGATCGGGTTCGGATCGCCGGCGACGGCTTCCGGCACCAGAGCGGCGCGTTCAGCGACAATGATCCTGGCGTTGACGCCGCCGAGCCTGGCCAGCGCGTCCCTTGAAATCACGGCATTGACTGCGGAATAGCCCCGCGCACTGCGGAATGTCATGTGATCGCCGGCCGGCAAGATGGTCTCGTTGCCGTCTTCACCGACCACGACCAGTTGGAACTGGTCCTTGCTGGCCGGCAGATAGCGCTGACCCGTGATGGGCAGGTCGCGTTCTTTCTGCAGGCAATAGCTGCTGAGTGATGTGGTGCAGATGGCACCGCTGCAATGCATGGTTTGCGGTCCGAGCGACGCCATGACGGCGAGAACCTGAGGTGCTGCATGCACAGGGGCGGCGGCTGCCACCACGAAAGCCGTCACAGTACCAAAAAGGATCCAAATGCGGTTCATGCTCAAGTTTCGCTTAAATCCACGGCTAAAAGCAAGTGGAAGTCGTCAAATTCGCGAAAATGTGAACAAACCACCGGGTGCGGTTGACAGGGCCGGGGGCACTGGCGACGATCACGCGGAATTTCAAAGAGGAATCACTCAAAAATGACTGTCACCAACGCAAAAGCACTGACGCCCGAAACCGTCCGCCAGCTTGTTGTTAACCGCAATCAGTCGGAAGTTGCCGTGCTTGATGTCCGGCCCGGCGGCACCTTCGGCGATGCGCACCTTTTGTGGGCGAACTCGGTGCCGCTGACCACGCTTGAGGTTGAAATCCTTGATCGTGTGCCGCGTCTGGATACGCCGGTGGTGCTGTGCGGCTATGACGCGGATGACGGCATTGTATCGCGTGCTGCCGCCAAGATGGCCGTGATGGGATATACCGATCTGGCTTATCTCAAGGGCGGGGTCGTGGCCTGGGGCGCTGCCGGGTTCGAGATTTTCTCCGGCGTCAATGTGCCGTCCAAGGCGTTCGGAGAATTCGTCGAGCACAGCTACGACACGCCGCGCATTCCGGCCCAAGAGCTCAAGCGCATGATCGATGAAGGTGCGGATATGGTGGTTCTGGATTCCCGACCGATGTCGGAATACCACGCCATGAATATTCCGACGGGAATCGATGTGCCGGGTGCCGAACTGGCACTCAGGGTGCACGATATTGCACCCGATCCCGCGACCACCGTGGTCGTCAATTGCGCGGGCCGGACCCGTTCGATCATCGGCTGCCAGTCGCTCAGGAACGCCGGGATCCCGAACAAGGTCGTGGCGCTGGAAAACGGCACCATGGGCTGGCATCTGGCCGGCTTCAAACTGGAATACGGCAACGAGCAGCGCTATGGCGCGTTGACCGCCGAGGGGCTGAAGCGGGCCACCGCCTGCGCCGATCATGTGCGCCAGCGTTTCGGTGTCCGCACGATTGATGCCGTGACGCTGGCCGAATGGCAGGCGGACAGGACACGGAGCACCTATCTGCTCGACGTTCGCGATCCGGAAGAATTCGCAGCCGGACACGTACCGGGTTCAAGACCGGCACCGGGTGGACAGCTGGTGCAGGCCACCGACCGCTATGTCGGCACGCTGGGTGCCAGGATTGTCTGCGTCGATGATAACGGTGTCCGTGCCACCATGACCGCGTCGTGGCTGGTGCAGATCGGCTGGGAAGCCGTCGTGCTCGCGCCGGGTGCACTCAGAGATGTCCGAGACGGGGACGCACACGCCGCCAATGCCGGCCGTGCCGGAAGTCCCCACTGATTGAGGCGACGGCACTGGCGGCGCGCATGATCCAGACCCATGTCGTCGATCTCGCCAATTCGCTGTCACACCGCAAAAGTCACATTCCGGGGTCGCGCTTTGCGATCCGCGCACATATGCCGGAAAACCTGGCGTCACTCAGCGATGACCGGCCGATCGTGCTGACGTCCAGCGACGGCGTTATTGCCACCTATGCTGCAGCCGATCTGATCGCCGCCGGTTTCAAGCGCGAGATCATGGTGCTGAAGGGCGGCACCGCTGCCTGGAAAGCGGCCGGGCTGCCGATGAAGGGCGGCTTCGACAACGCCCTCGATAGCAGCGTCGATGTCTGGTATCGCCCTTACGATATGGACGATGCACAGGAAGGCGCGATGAAACAGTATCTCAGCTGGGAGGTGAACCTCGTGGCCCAGATCGAACGCGACGGCACCACCGACTTCAAGGTTTACGACTGACACCCCCCGTCAACCCGCGCACGCGGGGAACCAGGGTACCGGCACATCCTTTAATCTGGGTTCCCGCGTTCGCGGGAATGACATTGGAGAGAGTTACTATGAAAATAATGGTCCTGCCGGGTGATGGCATCGGTCCCGAGATAATGGATGCGACGCTCAAGGTGGTGCGGGCACTGGATGATGTCTATGGCCTGGGCTTCGATCTGCAAACCCGCGACATCGGTCTGGTCTCGCTGGCATCGCGCGGATCAACCCTGCCAGATGACGTGATTGCCGAGTGCAAGGAAGCCTCTGGAACGATCCTGGGGCCGGTTGATTCCTACGTCTATCCACCGTTGGCGGAAGGGGGCGTCAATCCGTCCGGCGCCATGCGCAAGCAGCTCGATCTGTATGCCAACATCCGTCCGTCGAAAACCTACGCTGGCGTGCCGTCGATGGCTTCGAGCATGGACATGGTCGTGGTCCGCGAAAACACCGAAGGCTTCTATGCGGATCGCAACATGTTTCTGGGCTCGGGCGAATTCATGCCGACCGAGGATGTGGCGTTGTCGGTTCGGAAGATCACCCGTCAGGGTTCACGGCGTATCGCCAGACAGGCGTTTCAGTTGGCGTCCCGCCGCCGCAAGAAAGTCACAGTGGTGCACAAGGCCAACGTCCTCAAGGTTACCGACGGCCTGTTTCTGCACGAAGTGAAGGAAGAGGGAAAGGCGTGGCCGGATATCGAACTTGAAGAGCTGATCATCGACGCCGCGACGGCGCACCTGATACGTCGTCCGGCCGACTTCGACGTGCTGGTGACGACAAACATGTACGGCGATATTCTCTCAGACGAATGCGCAGAGCTGTCCGGCGGCCTTGGTCTCGGCGGTTCGATCAATGCCGGCGATACGGTCGCCATCGCTCAGGCGGCGCACGGCTCGGCACCCGACATCGCCGGGCAGGGCAAGGCCAACCCGTCAGCGCTGATGGTCTCTGTCGCCATGCTGATGGACTGGATGGGCGGTCGCACCAGCTCGAACAACCTGATCAATGCGGCGGCAGCGATGCAACTGGCCATCGCCGATACCCTGGCCAATGCAGCGGTCCGCACGCCCGACCTCGGCGGCAAAGGCTCAACAGCAATGTTTGGTGATGCGGTGGCGGCGAAGATTAAAGAATAACCGTTAGCCCCTCACCCTGACCCTCTCTCCGAGGAGAGGGAACGCACGGATGACCACCCCTCTCCCTTGGGAGAGGGAGGGGGCCCGCGTACGCAGTGCGTGGGAGGGTGAGGGGCTAGTCCTTGCCGATGATCGCCAGTACTTCGTAGAAACTTGTCGGCGGCTTGTTGGCGAACGTTGCCTTGAGGCCGTGATCGGCAGCCCAGCGGATCCGTTTCGAGGCCGCTGACGCCATTATCGGCTCAATGCCCAATTCGCTGAGCGTGGCGGCAACCTCGTCCATCTCGTCGGCGCGGCGCTTGCCATGGATTGCGGTGCGACCCAGCATGTGATGCGCCAGCTCGACCCAGTCGACACCGGGGTAGCCCTCACCGACGGATTCCAGCACCTGCTCGGCAGCACCATATTTTGAGGCCCCCAGCACGCATTCCTGCAACAGCGCTTCCAGCCCCTTGATCATCACCGAGCGGAACATTTTGGTGGCGGCTGCACGGCCGTATTCGGGGCCGAGATCGGTCATGTTCATGTCAAAGGGTGCAAGGGCGGTGATGGTGTCACCGGCTGCAGCACCGCAGAGCAGGATCGGCACCGTGTGTCTGGGTCCCGGCACCGAACCGATGACGGCGGCTTCGACGAAACGTGCCCCTGCGCCATTGATGACGGCGGCGATGTCGTTCTTCTTGCCGGGCGAGACCGAGTTGATGTCGATGTAAATCTGGTCCGGGCCAAGCAGCGGTGCGCACATGGATGCGACCTCCAGCGCCACCGAGGCAGTGACGGCGGAAATGACGATGTCACGGCCGGCGATGGCGCTTTTCGCATCGGCGCATTCCGTGACGCCGTCGACGGTTCGGCATTCCAGCGCGTACGCAGTGATGTCCGAGAGACCCTTCTCTAGCAGTCCCGCAGCGATGTTCGATCCGGCTTCGCCAAAGCCGATGAAGCCGAGCTTGGGCCCGCTCATGCTGGTACCGACCGGGCAGCAGCAACTGAGCGGCTCATGGGGAGGACGGCTTCAGTCATTTTTACTTCCCCTTGAACTGGGCCGTCCGTTTTTCCATGAAGGCGCGACGGCCTTCGATGTAATCTTCGGACTTGAAGCAATCGTCGACGATGGACGCGCAGAGCGCATGGTCGCGATCTGAATCATCCTTCAGGCATTCCTTGACCACAACCTTGACCGCCTTGATCGTCAGCGGTGCGTTGCCGGCTATGGTTTTGGCGTAATCCTCGACATAGGCATCAAACGCGGCGCGGGGCAGAACCCGGTTGAAATAGCTCATGCGCTCGGCTTCGTCGGCGGTGAACTTGCGCGCGGTGTAGAACAGCTCCATTGCATAGGATGGGCCAATGATATCGACCAGCGGCTTCAGACCGTCGACCCGATAGCCGAGGCCCAGTTTGGCGGCCGGGATGGCGATGATCGAGTCGTCCGTCGCCAGGCGCATATCGCAGCAGGTCGCAATGCCGACACCGCCGCCAACGCAAAAACCTTCGATTTTGGCGATGGTCGGCTTGTCGATGGTCCGCAACAACTCGGACGAGCGTTCGACGGACTCGTTGTAGATTTTCACGCTGTCTTCGGACGAGCGATTCTTCTCGAATTCGGAAATATCGGCTCCGGCGCAGAATGCCTTGCCGCCTTCACCTGAAATGATGATGACGCGGATGTTGTCATCTGCCGCGAAATCTTCGATGGCGGTCCCTAAATCCTGCCACATGCCGAGTGTCATGGCGTTGCGGCGGGTCTGGTTGTCCATCTTGATCCGGCCAATGGGACCGTCTTTCTCGACGATCAGGCGTTTCACAGGGGCATCGTTACCGGCATCCGGCATGGCAGTCTCCTTGGGTAATAAACGTTGATAGATTGACTGCATTGTCGCTCGCTGAGGGGCCTCGGGCAAGGGGTGGGGTGTTTCGCCTCCCAGGATTTAATTCGAAGACCTTTTGCCACCCTTGTCATCCTTCGAGACGGCCTGCGGCCTCCTCAGGATGAGGATGATAATACAACCTCATGCTGAGGAGCGAGCGAAGCGAGTGTCTCGAAGCATTGGTTGGAGTGACGGAATTACAAAAACCGAGACAGCAATCCCGCTGAACCATGCCTTTGCGTTTGTCAGACCCTGAATGCCGCCCGATAATCGCCGCAAAATAAAGTCGGGTGGAAACATGATTGCACGCTTTGAAAAGCTGACGGGGCTCGGTATGCGCGAACAGGCACCGGCCTGGATCGTCTCGGCCGGGCACGGTGCAACGCACTGGATCGCGGCGACTTTCTATCTGCTGCTGCCCTACATTACCCGCGAGCTTGGCCTCAGCTACACCGAAGCCGGCCTTTTGGTTTCCACCTTCCATGCCTCTTCGTTTGTTGCCAACTTCGGCTCGGGCATGGTCGTCGATGTGCTTGGTCGTCGCGTCCTGGTGCAGGCGGTGTCCCTGCTGGCCGGCGCGGCGTCGATGATGGTGTTCGGCTGGGCTGCCGGGCTGGTGGTGCTGATGGCGCTGGTCGTGGTGATCGGCGGCACCAACAACCTGTGGCATCCGGCAGCGATTTCGTTTCTGTCGGGGCTGTATCCGAAAAACCGGGGCTATGTGCTGTCGATTCACACGCTGGGCGCATCGCTCGGTGACAGTCTGGCACCGATCTGTATCGGTGCGCTGCTGAGCGTATTATCATGGCGTGACACGGCGCTCTGGGGCACGGTGCCGGTGATCGCCATCGCTGCGATCATCATGCTCAGCATCGCCCGAATGGACAAAGACGCCGACGGTCAGGTCACGAAGAAAATTACGGTCGGCGAATATTTTCCGGCCTCAAAGGTCATGTTTACGGACCGTGCCGCGATGGGCCTGTGTCTGATGGCCGGTTTCCGGTCGATGACGCAGAACGGCCTTCCTGATGTTCATTCCGATTTATCTGGCCAACGTCCTCAAGGTCGGTCCGTTCATGACCGGCGTCGGCATGTTCGCCATGCAGATGCGGTGGATTCTTTGCCGGGCCGATTGCCGGTGCATGGTCGGGATAAAATCGGCCGCCGTCCGATTGTGCTCGGCGCTGCGACCGGCACGACGCTGGTCGTGGCGTTTCTTGCCGTGGCGCAAAGCGAATACCTGTTCATCGCCGGTGTCAGTGCGCTCGGCTTCGTGCTGTTTGCGATCCGCCCGGTCATTCACAGCTGGATGATGGACCTGACCCCGCCTGCGATGCACGGCAGTGCCACCAGCGCCCTGTTCGGCACACAGTCCGGCCTGTCGTTGATCATTCCGATACTGGGCGGATATATCGCCGATCTGTATGGCGTCGGCGCCGTGTTCTACATGCTGGCGGCAACCATGCTCGTCGCCAACGTCCTCGTCGCGATGCTGCCGGAAGCGGAGAAAATTGCGGAGTAGGGGGCGCTGGTTATTCTTTTTTCTTCGTCATCCCCGCGCAGGCGGGGACCCAGATGAATATCGGAACGGCTGGGTTCCCGCCTGCGCGGGAATGACGCAAAAAGTGGATGACCTATTCCTACACCGACCGTTCCGCCAGGCCGTCCTTCATCATCCGCCACAGCAGGAGTTCGATCCGGTCCTGACCGTAGAACGTCTCGCCGTTGTACGTCATCAACGGCACGCCCCAGTGATCGGATGCGTCCTGTGCGGCTTCGTTATCGGCGACGACCTGCTCGTAGCGTTCGGGGTCGGCTTCGATATCGGCCATCAGCGCATGACCATTGAGGCCGGCGGCGTTCATGGCGTCGAGCATAAGCGAGCCCTTGTGCCAGTTGTCGGTGCGGCCGTCCCAAAGCAAGCGCATGACGCCGTCCAGATATGCCAGGCACGTCCCCTGTGTCTGGGCCGCTGCGCACAATAATGTCAGGGTGCGGATATGGGGCTGGTCGGCGGCGATCTCGTAGGTTTTTTCGTCCTGCACGATCGGGTCCGGTACCGGCGGGCGGCGAAAGGGCATCCCCAGATACTCGGCCATTCGTGTGCAGTCGGCTGTGTGATACTGGCGGTACTTCGGATTGACGTTCCTGAAAAACTCGGGCGTGCGGATGGCCAGCGGCCACACCGGACGGATGTTGACCGTGACATCGAAATTCCGGTCGACCTCGATCAGGCGATCAAGGGCGAGATAGCAGAACGGACTCCGCATCGACCAGAAAACATCAAATGAAAAGTTGCCCTTTTTCGGCGCCGGGCGCGCTGTCATGCCGTCCACCATCAGAGCCCCATCAGGGTACGGATGCGGGTATTCAGCGGCTTGCCTTCGGTCGAGAAATTCTCGAGCACGGTGAAGTGGTTGAGGTCAGGCACAACCAGCTCTTCGGTGGCCAGACCGGCTTCGCCCCATGGGCCCAGCAGCAACTTGTTCTGGCGCAGGAATTCCGGCGTCTCGGCACCACCGACGGCAAAGATCAACGGCGCGTTCAGACTAGGCTTCAGGTTGATCGGGCTGTAATCCCTGACCGTCTGTTCGGTGAAGCCCAGCGTCGGGTTCATGAAGTTGAGCCGGATCGGTTCCAGATCATAAAGGCCGGAAATCGCCATGCCGCCCTTGATGGCATCCGCAGGCACACCCCAGGCATCCCAGTCGGTCGCATACATCATCGCCGTGACGTGGCCGCCGGCGGAATGGCCGGTCAGATAAATCTTCTCGGGATCACCGCCGTAGGTGGCGGCGTTCGTAGGTCCAGCCGACGGCGGCCTGACACTGGCGGACCAGTTCGGCAAGATCGACGGAAGGGATCAGTGCATAGTTGACGACGACGACCATGGCACCGGCAGGGGCCAGGCCGGCCGGGATGAAGCGGAAATCATCCTTGTGGCGGGAGAACCAGTAGCCACCGTGAAAGTAGATGATGACGGGTGCAGGTACGCTGGTGTTGGACGCCGGATAAACGTCGACGACCTCGGCCGGGGTGCTGCCGAACGAAAGATTGAAGTGATGCGGTGCATCCTTGATGAAGGCTTCGCCGCGGGCCGCGTAGGATTCCATGATGCCGACGCTTCCCGGCACCCGCTCGCGGTTGTTGTACTGCCAGTCGAGTTGTTCCTGGGTGAAGTCGCCATATACTTTTAGTGTCTGTCATTGGTCCGTTTTCTTTCTGAGTGTTCGTTCGTGTGTTCGTTCAGGTAAGCGGCAGCATGACGTGCTGCTGATAGGCCAGACGCGAGGCCAGGCTGTCATACCAGCGTTTCAGGTTCGGCAGGTCCGGCCGCGCAAGGTCGAGATTGTGCCAGCGATAGGCAGCGCAGCCGAGCGGCACATCGCCCATGGTCGGTGCGGTGCCGGTCATGAACGAATTATCGGCTAGGTGGGCATCGACGATTGTCCAGGCCTTGCCGGCTTCGACCAGCGCCTTGTCAAAGGCTGCATTGTCGCGCTTCTCGGGCGGCGTGCGGACCAGCGTCCAGAACAAGGTCGTCATCGATGCATGCAGGGTCGTGATATAAAAATCCATCCACTGGTGGGCATGGAACTTGTCTTCTATCTTTGCCGGCTGCCACGGCGAGGCGCCGTACTTCTCTGCCATGTAGCGGACGATGGCATTGGATTCCCAAAGCACGAAATCGTCGTCGACGAGGGTCGGCACACGACCGTTCGGATTCATCGCCAGATAGTCGGCCTTGTCGTTACCGCCGAATGCGCCGCCGATGTCGCTGCGTTCAACATCGAGACCGATTTCGGCACTGATCCACATGACCTTCTGCACGTTGATGGAATTTGCCCGGCCGAGAATGCGTACCATGTTCGTCTTGTCTCCCATAAAAATGTTGGCGGACCTTAACATCCGGCATTTGAATTTGCGAGATGTCCCGATTGCCGATTTTGCGCTTGGCTGTCGCCAGGTGCAGATGGTGACGATGATCGGTGTTTTGGAGTCTTCTCAGTGATGGATGATCGGACGTTCGAACCGGACTCACCCGATTTGGCCGTAAAATCGGCATTTTCGCTCTATTTGGCGGGGGATGCGGTAGGTGCTGTGCAGGCTGCACGGGAAAGCATGCAGGATTGTGCAGATAAAAACAGTTTGAGCCTGGTTCTGGCGATGGCGCTCAGGAAGCTGGGCAAGCAGCGCGATGCGGTGCCGGTTCTGGATGCCGTTCTGGCCGGCGCGCCGGAGCGGGCTGATCTATGGACCCTGCAGGGGATGTGCTACCGCGATCTGGCAAGCTCGGAGAAAGCCGCTGTCAGCTTCAGAAATGCCATCAAGGCCGACCCCGATTATGCCCGGGCCAAGTATCAGCTGGCCGTCGTCACCCAGGAAATGGGCCACGATCTTGAGGCCGTGCCGCTGTTCAACTGGTATCTGAAAACCGAGATCGGTGCCCGCAATGCGCTCGCCTGGAGTTTGCTCGGTGTCAGCTATAGACGCCTGAAAAAGTTCGATTTTTCCGTGTCCGCCATCGAAAAGGCGATTGCCCTGAACCCGGATGATATCACCATGCGCAATGCGCTGGTCATCACCCATTATCAGGCCGGAAACGATGCTGAAGCCTTGCTGGCTGGCAAGATTGCGCTCGAGATGAAGGACGCTTTGGCGACGCATCAAGCCCGGGAGATGGCCCTTGGTCTGGCATTGAGCGAACGCGAAGCGCCGTTCAATCCGGCCGACCGCGCCAAAAACATTATCGCCTTCAGCCTCTGGGGTAACGATCCGGTGTATACGCATGGTGCCATCGTCAACGCCCAGATCGCGCCGCACATCTATGCCAGCTGGCGCTGCCGGTTTTATTGTGATGACAGCGTGCCGGGGCCGATCCTGGACGAGCTGCGCAGGTTGGGATCCGAGATCCATATAGTCCGTGACCCGAAACTGCTAGAGCTGAAACCATTGTGGCGCTTTCTCGTCTCTGATGACGAATCCATTGATCGCTTCATCTGCAGAGATGCGGACTCACGACTGAATGCGCAGGAGGCCGTGGCCGTTGATGACTGGATCACGTCCGGACAACCGTTTCACGTGATGCGCGATCATCCCTATCACATGGAAGTCATGCTGGCCGGCATGTGGGGCGGGGTGGCGCGGGTGTTGCCCAGTATCCGGGAGCAAGCGGTGATCGCCATGCGTTATAACCGCAACAAGTGGCATGATCAGGAATTCCTGCGTGATGTCGTCTGGCCGCTGATCCGGGATCGTGCCAGGGTCCACGATAGTGTTTTTCGATTCAGGGGTGCCGACGACTTTCCACCCTATTGCCGCCTGCCCGGCAAAGTGCATGTTGGCGGGGCCATCAAGAATATGCCGCCATGGCCGATTCAGGCCTGGTTTTCCGGGCAAAATACGCTTTTGACGCCCCGAAAGGGCAGTTAAGGGCACCAAGCTGACCTTAGTCGGCGTAAACGCCGGTTTTCAATGACTTTTGACAGGTTTCTCCGTATGCCAGAAAGGCTGGCAACGCGTGTGTTCAGTAGTATGGCTGATCACGTGCCTAATGAATGGATGAATGATTATGGCCGAAGACGACATCAACCCGCGTCCGGACGACATCGAAGACGAAGAAGAGGACAACGAGGCAACGTCTGCAGAAGAGCAGCGAATCCTTGATGAACTGACGCAATTCGGCGATGGCGAAGCCCCTCTCGAAGATGTCGAAGATCAGGTTGATGCCTTCGGTGGAGATGACGACAATCCGGAGCCAGCCCTTTCTCAATCCATGTCGACGATCCATACCGGTAGCCAGCTGACCAATGCAGAAATTCTGGCGGGGCTTCCGCCGACGGGCGAAGTGCTCAACCCATTGGGTGAAATGTCTGCCCTGCAGGAAGAACCGAGCGCTGACCCGGAAGTTATCCAGCCGCCGGCATATGATCCCCAGTATGACCGCCGCCCCGATGAGACGGGCGGACAGGACCAGCAGCCAATAGGACCGGCAGGTGATGCGGAAGATACTCCAGATGAAGAAGTTGTTCCTGAAGAGAATGCTGAAGAGCGCCGCCCTGCCGATAGCTCGACGAAGAAATTCAGGGCCCGGCTGCCGCTCCGCGCGACGGAAGCGACCCGAGCCACCGAGGCAACGGAAGCGACCCAAGCCACCGAGGCAACGGAAGCGACCCAAGCCACCGAGGCAACGGAAGCGACCCAAGCCACCGAGGCAACGGAAGCGACCCAAGCCACCGAGGCAACGGAAGCGACCCAAGCCACCGAGGCAACGGAAGCGACCCAAGCCACCGAGGCAACGGAAGCGACCCAAGCCACCGAGGCAACGGAAGCGACCCAAGCCACTGCGACGCGACTGGTGCGACCGCCGCTCGACGCGCCGAGGCCACCGAGACGACAGGGGAGGCTACCAGCCGTACCGAGGCGACAGAGGCCGAAGCCACCGAGGCGACCGAAACCACTGAGGCGACCGAAGCCACCGAAGCGACGGATGCCACCGACGTACTGAGCCCACGTCGCCTACGGACCAGGCGGATGATCCCTCTTTGCAAACCGGCAGTGTAACCGGCAGCGAAGACACGGCCGTACCACTCAACATCAACGCTTCGCTGATTGACCTCGACGGGTCGGAAACACTTTCGCTGACGATTTCCAATATTCCGAATGGTGCTTCGCTGAACTTCGGTACGGACAATGGTAACGGCACGTGGACCATTTCTGCGGATGATTTCGCCAACAATGCTGATCTGCTCGATAATCTGACGATTACCCCGCCTCGGGATTATTACGGTGACTTCAATCTTGAGGTCAGCGCGACGTCGACGGAAACAGACGGTGGTGATCAGGCAACCGTGACATCCACGTTCGGCGTCACCGTTTCAGCTGTCGTCGATAATCCGACACTGGAAACGGAAAACGTCTCCGGCACTGAAGATAATGATGTGGAACTGCAGATTCAGGCATTCATGGATGCGGGTGCTGTGGAGTCAGTAGATACGCTGATCCTCAGCGGTATTCCTGAAGGCGCGCATCTCAACAAGGGTACCGATAACGGTGATGGTACGTGGTCGTTGAGTGCGGGCGAAATCTCCGGGCTTATCATGACACCGCCTTTGGATTACGAAGGCACGTTTACAGTTCAGGTGACGGCGATTTCCACTGACGGCGGTATTGATGTCAGTTCCTTTAACGTTGATATCGTCCCTGGACTGGATGTTGAGAACGCGGTTGGTACTGAAGACCTGGCCATCAGCCTTGTCATTGATGCGGGAACAGCTTCAGAGATTACCATTGCCAACTTGCCGGATGGTGCCGTGCTCTCTGCGGGTACCGATAACGGGAATGGAACGTGGACGCTGACAAGCCAGCAGCTTGATGGGCTGACGATTACACCGCCGGCCAATTCTGATGAAGACTTTACACTTTCAGTCCGCGCCGACGATGGAGAACCGGTTGAACTCATTGTGCAGGTCGATGCGGATGCGGATGCGCCGACGCTTGATCTGAGCGATGCGAGCGGTTCGGAAGACGGTGCGATTGCGCTGAACATTGCCTCTGCGCTGACGGATACGGATGGCTCGGAGAGCCTGTCGATCACGATTTCCGATATTCCGGAAGGCTCTGTGCTGACGGACGGTGCGGGTAATGCGATCACGATAACGGACGGTTCGGCGACGCTGACGCAGGGTCAGCTTGAAGGCCTGACGATCACGCCGCCGGACGATTATGCCGGTTCCTTTGATCTGAATGTCACGGCGACCTCGACGGAAGCCAATGGTGGCGACACGGCCGAGACGCTGGGCTCGATCACGGTTGACGTGGCGGCGGTTGCCGATGCGGCGGACGTGACGGTCAGCGATGCGGCAGGGACGGAAGACACGGCGATCCCGCTCAACATCACGGCAGCCTCAACCGATGCCGATGGCTCGGAATCCGTCTCGGTGACGATCTCGAACATTCCGGACGGTGCGGTGCTGACGGACGGTGCCGGTAATGCGATCACGATTACGGATGGCGCGGCGACGCTGACGACGGCACAGCTTGAAGGGCTGACGATCACGCCGCCCGAGAACTCTGACGGTGACTTCACGCTGGACGTTGCTGTGACGACGACCGACGGCGACGACACCAATACGGTGAGCGGCCAGTTGAACGTCGACGTGGCAGCGGATGCGGATGCGCCGACGCTTGATCTGAGCGATGCGAGCGGTTCGGAAGACGGTGCGATTGCGCTGAACATTGCCTCTGCGCTGACGGATACGGATGGCTCGGAGAGCCTGTCGATCACGATTTCCGATATTCCGGAAGGCTCTGTGCTGACGGACGGTGCGGGTAATGCGATCACGATAACGGACGGTTCGGCGACGCTGACGCAGGGTCAGCTTGAAGGCCTGACGATCACGCCGCCGGACGATTATGCCGGTTCCTTTGATCTGAATGTCACGGCGACCTCGACGGAAGCCAATGGTGGCGACACGGCCGAGACGCTGGGCTCGATCACGGTTGACGTGGCGGCGGTTGCCGATGCGGCGGACGTGACGGTCAGCGATGCGGCAGGGACGGAAGACACGGCGATCCCGCTCAACATCACGGCAGCCTCAACCGATGCCGATGGCTCGGAATCCGTCTCGGTGACGATCTCGAACATTCCGGACGGTGCGGTGCTGACGGACGGTGCCGGTAATGCGATCACGATTACGGATGGCGCGGCGACGCTGACGACGGCACAGCTTGAAGGGCTGACGATCACGCCGCCCGAGAACTCTGACGGTGACTTCACGCTGGACGTTGCTGTGACGACGACCGACGGCGACGACACCAATACGGTGAGCGGCCAGCTGAACGTCGACGTGGCAGCGGATGCGGATGCGCCGACGCTTGATCTGAGCGATGCGAGCGGTTCGGAAGACGGTGCGATTGCGCTGAACATTGCCTCTGCGCTGACGGATACGGATGGCTCGGAGAGCCTGTCGATCACGATTTCCGATATTCCGGAAGGCTCTGTGCTGACGGACGGTGCGGGTAATGCGATCACGATAACGGACGGTTCGGCGACGCTGACGCAGGGTCAGCTTGAAGGCCTGACGATCACGCCGCCGGACGATTATGCCGGTTCCTTTGATCTGAATGTCACGGCGACCTCGACGGAAGCCAATGGTGGCGACACGGCCGAGACGCTGGGCTCGATCACGGTTGACGTGGCGGCGGTTGCCGATGCGGCGGACGTGACGGTCAGCGATGCGGCAGGGACGGAAGACACGGCGATCCCGCTCAACATCACGGCAGCCTCAACCGATGCCGATGGCTCGGAATCCGTCTCGGTGACGATCTCGAACATTCCGGACGGTGCGGTGCTGACGGACGGTGCCGGTAATGCGATCACGATTACGGATGGCGCGGCGACGCTGACGACGGCACAGCTTGAAGGGCTGACGATCACGCCGCCCGAGAACTCTGACGGTGACTTCACGCTGGACGTTGCTGTGACGACGACCGACGGCGACGACACCAATACGGTGAGCGGCCAGTTGAACGTCGACGTGGCAGCGGATGCGGATGCGCCGACGCTTGATCTGAGCGATGCGAGCGGTTCGGAAGACGGTGCGATTGCGCTGAACATTGCCTCTGCGCTGACGGATACGGATGGCTCGGAGAGCCTGTCGATCACGATTTCCGATATTCCGGAAGGCTCTGTGCTGACGGACGGTGCGGGTAATGCGATCACGATAACGGACGGTTCGGCGACGCTGACGCAGGGTCAGCTTGAAGGCCTGACGATCACGCCGCCGGACGATTATGCCGGTTCCTTTGATCTGAATGTCACGGCGACCTCGACGGAAGCCAATGGTGGCGACACGGCCGAGACGCTGGGCTCGATCACGGTTGACGTGGCGGCGGTTGCCGATGGCGCGACGGTGACACTCGATGATGCATCCGGCTTTGAAGATACGGTTATTCCGCTGGATATCGATGTTTCCGCGGCTGATGCATCCGAAGATGTCTCCATCACCATCGATAACATCCCGGGTGGTGCGCAACTGACCTTTGTTGATGCAGCGGGTAATACGCAAGCTATTGAAATTACAGATGGTTCTGTATCATTAACCGCTGAACAGTTAAATGGTCTCAGCATTACGCCACCGGAAAATTCCGATGTCGATTTTGCGCTTCAGGTATCGGTGACAACAACCGATGGCGACAGCACCAACACCACGACAAATACGCTGAATGTTGCCGTTGAAGCCGTTGCCGATGATCCAACCTTGAGCGTTTCCGATTCAACGGGCGTTGAAGATTCGGCCATCAGTCTTGATATCAATTCGGTACTCACCGATACGGATGGTTCTGAGACCTTGTCCGTTACGCTTTCAAATATTCCGAACGGCTCCGTGCTGACGACGACCGGCGGCACAGTGATCACGGTAACCCAGGGCGTTGCCAATATTGACCCGTCCGATCTTGCGGGTCTCAAGATTACGCCGCCGGATAATTTCACCGGCAGCTTCGATCTGCATGTGACATCAACGTCAACCGAAGCTGAGAATTCGGATTCGGCCGGCGTTTCTGATACTGCAATCATCACTGTCACTGTCGACAATACCAACGACGGCCCGGTTGCCAATGACGATACGGCGAGCGCAGACGGAAGACGGCGGTGCGGTCACGCATCAACGTGCTCGGCGAACGACACGGATCTGGACGGCGATACGCTGACGGTGACCGGAAGCCACGCTGCCGGAAGGTGCCGAAGGGACGGTCACGATCAACGAGGACGGCTCGCATCAGCTTTGCATCCGGGTGACGGGTTATCAGATACGCTGGGGGTTGGCGAGACGCCAGCAGGTGGAGATCACGTACACGATCTCGGACGGCCAGGGCGGCACGTCGATACGGCAACGGCGACGGTGACGGTTGAAGGCTCGAACGACGGCCCTGTGGCCTCTGACGACAGCCTCAGTGGGACGGAAGACGGGACCATCACGTTCACGGCTGCCGATCTTCTGGGCAACGACAGCGACGTTGACGGGGATACGCTCTCGATCAGCGCCTTCGAGCAGCCGGAACACGGCACGATTGTCGATAACGAGGACGGCACGTTCACGTTCACGCCGGACGAGAACTGGAACGGCGAGACCAACTTCACCTACACCGTCTCGGACGGTGCGGGCGGGACGGATACGGCGACGGTGAGCATCACCGTTGACGGGGTCAACGACGGCCCGGTTGCCAACAATGATACGGCCACGCGCAACGGAAGACGGCGGTGCGGTGACCATCAACGTGCTCGGCAACGACACGGATCTGGACGGCGATACGCTGACGGTGACGGAAGCCACGCTGCCGGAAGGCGCTGAAGGGACGGTCACGATCAACGAGGACGGCTCGATCAGCTTTGATCCGGGTGCGGGTTATCAGAACCTGGGGGTTGGCGAGAGCCAGCAGGTGGAGATCACGTACACGATCTCGGACGGCCAGGGCGGCACGTCGACGGCAACGGCGACGGTGACGGTTGAAGGCTCGAACGACGGCCCTGTGGCCTCTGACGACAGCCTCAGTGGGACGGAAGACGGGACCATCACGTTCACGGCTGCCGATCTTCTGGGCAACGACAGCGACGTTGACGGGGATACGCTCTCGATCAGCGCCTTCGAGCAGCCGGAACACGGCACGATTGTCGACAACAATGACGGCACGTTCACGTTCACGCCGGACGAGAACTGGAACGGCGAGACCAACTTCACCTACACCGTCTCGGACGGTGCGGGCGGGACGGATACGGCGACGGTGAGCATCACCGTTGACGGGGTCAACGACGGCCCGGTTGCCAATGACGATACGGCGAGCGCAACGGAAGACGGCGGTGCGGTGACCATCAACGTGCTCGGCAACGACACGGATCTGGACGGCGATACGCTGACGGTGACGGAAGCCACGCTGCCGGAAGGCGCTGAAGGGACGGTCACGATCAACGAGGACGGCTCGATCAGCTTTGATCCGGGTGCGGGTTATCAGAACCTGGGGGTTGGCGAGAGCCAGCAGGTGGAGATCACGTACACGATCTCGGACGGCCAGGGCGGCACGTCGACGGCAACGGCGACGGTGACGGTTGAAGGCTCGAACGACGGCCCTGTGGCCTCTGACGACAGCCTCAGTGGGACGGAAGACGGGACCATCACGTTCACGGCTGCCGATCTTCTGGGCAACGACAGCGACGTTGACGGGGATACGCTCTCGATCAGCGCCTTCGAGCAGCCGGAACACGGCACGATTGTCGACAACAATGACGGCACGTTCACGTTCACACCGGACGAGAACTGGAACGGCGAGACCAACTTCACCTACACCGTCTCGGACGGTGCGGGCGGGACGGATACGGCGACGGTGAGCATCACCGTTGACGGGGTCAACGACGGCCCGGTTGCCAATGACGATACGGCGAGCGCAACGGAAGACGGCGGTGCGGTGACCATCAACGTGCTCGGCAACGACACGGATCTGGACGGCGATACGCTGACGGTGACGGAAGCCACGCTGCCGGAAGGCGCTGAAGGGACGGTCACGATCAACGAGGACGGCTCGATCAGCTTTGATCCGGGTGCGGGTTATCAGAACCTGGGGGTTGGCGAGAGCCAGCAGGTGGAGATCACGTACACGATCTCGGACGGCCAGGGCGGCACGTCGACGGCAACGGCGACGGTGACGGTTGAAGGCTCGAACGACGGCCCTGTGGCCTCTGACGACAGCCTCAGTGGGACGGAAGACGGGACCATCACGTTCACGGCTGCCGATCTTCTGGGCAACGACAGCGACGTTGACGGGGATACGCTCTCGATCAGCGCCTTCGAGCAGCCGGAACACGGCACGATTGTCGACAACAATGACGGCACGTTCACGTTCACACCGGACGAGAACTGGAACGGCGAGACCAACTTCACCTACACCGTCTCGGACGGTGCGGGCGGGACGGATACGGCGACGGTGAGCATCACCGTTGACGGGGTCAACGACGGCCCGGTTGCCAATGACGATACGGCGAGCGCAACGGAAGACGGCGGTGCGGTGACCATCAACGTGCTCGGCAACGACACGGATCTGGACGGCGATACGCTGACGGTGACGGAAGCCACGCTGCCGGAAGGCGCTGAAGGGACGGTCACGATCAACGAGGACGGCTCGATCAGCTTTGATCCGGGTGCGGGTTATCAGAACCTGGGGGTTGGCGAGAGCCAGCAGGTGGAGATCACGTACACGATCTCGGACGGCCAGGGCGGCACGTCGACGGCAACGGCGACGGTGACGGTTGAAGGCTCGAACGACGGCCCTGTGGCCTCTGACGACAGCCTCAGTGGGACGGAAGACGGGACCATCACGTTCACGGCTGCCGATCTTCTGGGCAACGACAGCGACGTTGACGGGGATACGCTCTCGATCAGCGCCTTCGAGCAGCCGGAACACGGCACGATCGTCGACAACAATGACGGCACGTTCACGTTCACGCCGGACGAGAACTGGAACGGCGAGACCAACTTCACCTACACCGTCTCGGACGGTGCGGGCGGGACGGATACGGCGACGGTGAGCATCACCGTTGACGGGGTCAACGACGGCCCGGTTGCCAATGACGATACGGCGAGCGCAACGGAAGACGGCGGTGCGGTGACCATCAACGTGCTCGGCAACGACACGGATCTGGACGGCGATACGCTGACGGTGACGGAAGCCACGCTGCCGGAAGGCGCTGAAGGGACGGTCACGATCAACGAGGACGGCTCGATCAGCTTTGATCCGGGTGCGGGTTATCAGAACCTGGGGGTTGGCGAGAGCCAGCAGGTGGAGATCACGTACACGATCTCGGACGGCCAGGGCGGCACGTCGACGGCAACGGCGACGGTGACGGTTGAAGGCTCGAACGACGGCCCTGTGGCCTCTGACGACAGCCTCAGTGGGACGGAAGACGGGACCATCACGTTCTCGGCTGCCGATCTTCTGGGCAACGACAGCGACGTTGACGGGGATACGCTCTCGATCAGCGCCTTCGAGCAGCCGGAACACGGCACGATTGTCGACAACAATGACGGCACGTTCACGTTCACGCCGGACGAGAACTGGAACGGCGAGACCAACTTCACCTACACCGTCTCGGACGGTGAGGGCGGGACGGATACGGCGACGGTGAGCATCACCGTTGACGGGGTCAACGACGGCCCGGTTGCCAATGACGATACGGCGAGCGCAACGGAAGACGGCGGTGCGGTCACGATCAACGTGCTCGGCAACGACACGGATCTGGACGGCGATACGCTGACGGTGACGGAAGCCACGCTGCCGGAAGGCGCTGAAGGGACGGTCACGATCAACGAGGACGGCTCGATCAGCTTTGATCCGGGTGCGGGTTATCAGAACCTGGGGGTTGGCGAGAGCCAGCAGGTGGAGATCACGTACACGATCTCGGACGGCCAGGGCGGCACGTCGACGGCAACGGCGACGGTGACGGTTGAAGGCTCGAACGACGGCCCTGTGGCCTCTGACGACAGCCTCAGTGGGACGGAAGACGGGACCATCACGTTCACGGCTGCCGATCTTCTGGGCAACGACAGCGACGTTGACGGGGATACGCTCTCGATCAGCGCCTTCGAGCAGCCGGAACACGGCACGATTGTCGATAACGAGGACGGCACGTTCACGTTCACGCCGGACGAGAACTGGAACGGCGAGACCAACTTCACCTACACCGTCTCGGACGGTGAGGGCGGGACGGATACGGCGACGGTGAGCATCACCGTTGACGGGGTCAACGACGGCCCGGTTGCCAATGACGATACGGCGAGCGCAACGGAAGACGGCGGTGCGGTGACCATCAACGTGCTCGGCAACGACACGGATCTGGACGGCGATACGCTGACGGTGACGGAAGCCACGCTGCCGGAAGGCGCTGAAGGGACGGTCACGATCAACGAGGACGGCTCGATCAGCTTTGATCCGGGTGCGGGTTATCAGAACCTGGGGGTTGGCGAGAGCCAGCAGGTGGAGATCACGTACACGATCTCGGACGGCCAGGGCGGCACGTCGACGGCAACGGCGACGGTGACGGTTGAAGGCTCGAACGACGGCCCTGTGGCCTCTGACGACAGCCTCAGTGGGACGGAAGACGGGACCATCACGTTCACGGCTGCCGATCTTCTGGGCAACGACAGCGACGTTGACGGGGATACGCTCTCGATCAGCGCCTTCGAGCAGCCGGAACACGGCACGATTGTCGATAACGAGGACGGCACGTTCACGTTCACGCCGGACGAGAACTGGAACGGCGAGACCAACTTCACCTACACCGTCTCGGACGGTGCGGGCGGGACGGATACGGCGACGGTGAGCATCACCGTTGACGGGGTCAACGACGGCCCGGTTGCCAATGACGATACGGCGAGCGCAACGGAAGACGGCGGTGCGGTGACCATCAACGTGCTCGGCAACGACACGGATCTGGACGGCGATACGCTGACGGTGACGGAAGCCACGCTGCCGGAAGGGGCCGAAGGGACGGTCACGATCAACGAGGACGGCTCGATCAGCTTTGATCCGGGTGCGGGTTATCAGAACCTGGGGGTTGGCGAGAGCCAGCAGGTGGAGATCACGTACACGATCTCGGACGGCCAGGGCGGCACGTCGACGGCAACGGCGACGGTGACGGTTGAAGGCTCGAACGACGGCCCTGTGGCCTCTGACGACAGCCTCAGTGGGACGGAAGACGGGACCATCACGTTCTCGGCTGCCGATCTTCTGGGCAACGACAGCGACGTTGACGGGGATACGCTCTCGATCAGCGCCTTCGAGCAGCCGGAACACGGCACGATTGTCGACAACAATGACGGCACGTTCACGTTCACGCCGGACGAGAACTGGAACGGCGAGACCAACTTCACCTACACCGTCTCGGACGGTGCGGGCGGGACGGATACGGCGACGGTGAGCATCACCGTTGACGGGGTCAACGACGGCCCGGTTGCCAATGACGATACGGCGAGCGCAACGGAAGACGGCGGTGCGGTGACCATCAACGTGCTCGGCAACGACACGGATCTGGACGGCGATACGCTGACGGTGACGGAAGCCACGCTGCCGGAAGGCGCTGAAGGGACGGTCACGATCAACGAGGACGGCTCGATCAGCTTTGATCCGGGTGCGGGTTATCAGAACCTGGGGGTTGGCGAGAGCCAGCAGGTGGAGATCACGTACACGATCTCGGACGGCCAGGGCGGCACGTCGACGGCAACGGCGACGGTGACGGTT
This sequence comes from uncultured Rhodospirillales bacterium, assembly GCA_965284225.1. Classification (GTDB taxonomy): domain Bacteria; phylum Pseudomonadota; class Alphaproteobacteria; order Rhodospirillales; family Casp-alpha2; genus UBA4479. Next base: position 293,954 of record CBDIRN010000001.1, on the reverse strand, counting down.
GAAGGCTCGAACGACGGCCCTGTGGCCTCTGACGACAGCCTCAGTGGGACGGAAGACGGGACCATCACGTTCACGGCTGCCGATCTTCTGGGCAACGACAGCGACGTTGACGGGGATACGCTCTCGATCAGCGCCTTCGAGCAGCCGGAACACGGCACGATTGTCGACAACAATGACGGCACGTTCACGTTCACACCGGACGAGAACTGGAACGGCGAGACCAACTTCACCTACACCGTCTCGGACGGTGCGGGCGGGACGGATACGGCGACGGTGAGCATCACCGTTGACGGGGTCAACGACGGCCCGGTTGCCAATGACGATACGGCGAGCGCAACGGAAGACGGCGGTGCGGTCACGATCAACGTGCTCGGCAACGACACGGATCTGGACGGCGATACGCTGACGGTGACGGAAGCCACGCTGCCGGAAGGCGCTGAAGGGACGGTCACGATCAACGAGGACGGCTCGATCAGCTTTGATCCGGGTGCGGGTTATCAGAACCTGGGGGTTGGCGAGAGCCAGCAGGTGGAGATCACGTACACGATCTCGGACGGCCAGGGCGGCACGTCGACGGCAACGGCGACGGTGACGGTTGAAGGCTCGAACGACGGCCCTGTGGCCTCTGACGACAGCCTCAGTGGGACGGAAGACGGGACCATCACGTTCACGGCTGCCGATCTTCTGGGCAACGACAGCGACGTTGACGGGGATACGCTCTCGATCAGCGCCTTCGAGCAGCCGGAACACGGCACGATCGTCGACAACAATGACGGCACGTTCACGTTCACGCCGGACGAGAACTGGAACGGCGAGACCAACTTCACCTACACCGTCTCGGACGGTGCGGGCGGGACGGATACGGCGACGGTGAGCATCACCGTTGACGGGGTCAACGACGGCCCGGTTGCCAATGACGATACGGCGAGCGCAACGGAAGACGGCGGTGCGGTGACCATCAACGTGCTCGGCAACGACACGGATCTGGACGGCGATACGCTGACGGTGACGGAAGCCACGCTGCCGGAAGGCGCTGAAGGTACGGTCACGATCAACGAGGACGGCTCGATCAGCTTTGATCCGGGTGCGGGTTATCAGAACCTGGGGGTTGGCGAGAGCCAGCAGGTGGAGATCACGTACACGATCTCGGACGGCCAGGGCGGCACGTCGACGGCAACGGCGACGGTGACGGTTGAAGGCTCGAACGACGGCCCTGTGGCCTCTGACGACAGCCTCAGTGGGACGGAAGACGGGACCATCACGTTCTCGGCTGCCGATCTTCTGGGCAACGACAGCGACGTTGACGGGGATACGCTCTCGATCAGCGCCTTCGAGCAGCCGGAACACGGCACGATTGTCGACAACAATGACGGCACGTTCACGTTCACGCCGGACGAGAACTGGAACGGCGAGACCAACTTCACCTACACCGTCTCGGACGGTGAGGGCGGGACGGATACGGCGACGGTGAGCATCACCGTTGACGGGGTCAACGACGGCCCGGTTGCCAATGACGATACGGCGAGCGCAACGGAAGACGGCGGTGCGGTGACCATCAACGTGCTCGGCAACGACACGGATCTGGACGGCGATACGCTGACGGTGACGGAAGCCACGCTGCCGGAAGGCGCTGAAGGGACGGTCACGATCAACGAGGACGGCTCGATCAGCTTTGATCCGGGTGCGGGTTATCAGAACCTGGGGGTTGGCGAGAGCCAGCAGGTGGAGATCACGTACACGATCTCGGACGGCCAGGGCGGCACGTCGACGGCAACGGCGACGGTGACGGTTGAAGGCTCGAACGACGGCCCTGTGGCCTCTGACGACAGCCTCAGTGGGACGGAAGACGGGACCATCACGTTCTCGGCTGCCGATCTTCTGGGCAACGACAGCGACGTTGACGGGGATACGCTCTCGATCAGCGCCTTCGAGCAGCCGGAACACGGCACGATTGTCGACAACAATGACGGCACGTTCACGTTCACGCCGGACGAGAACTGGAACGGCGAGACCAACTTCACCTACACCGTCTCGGACGGTGAGGGCGGGACGGATACGGCGACGGTGAGCATCACCGTTGACGGGGTCAACGACGGCCCGGTTGCCAATGACGATACGGCGAGCGCAACGGAAGACGGCGGTGCGGTCACGATCAACGTGCTCGGCAACGACACGGATCTGGACGGCGATACGCTGACGGTGACGGAAGCCACGCTGCCGGAAGGCGCTGAAGGGACGGTCACGATCAACGAGGACGGCTCGATCAGCTTTGATCCGGGTGCGGGTTATCAGAACCTGGGGGTTGGCGAGAGCCAGCAGGTGGAGATCACGTACACGATCTCGGACGGCCAGGGCGGCACGTCGACGGCAACGGCGACGGTGACGGTTGAAGGCTCGAACGACGGCCCTGTGGCCTCTGACGACAGCCTCAGTGGGACGGAAGACGGGACCATCACGTTCACGGCTGCCGATCTTCTGGGCAACGACAGCGACGTTGACGGGGATACGCTCTCGATCAGCGCCTTCGAGCAGCCGGAACACGGCACGATTGTCGATAACGAGGACGGCACGTTCACGTTCACGCCGGACGAGAACTGGAACGGCGAGACCAACTTCACCTACACCGTCTCGGACGGTGAGGGCGGGACGGATACGGCGACGGTGAGCATCACCGTTGACGGGGTCAACGACGGCCCGGTTGCCAATGACGATACGGCGAGCGCAACGGAAGACGGCGGTGCGGTGACCATCAACGTGCTCGGCAACGACACGGATCTGGACGGCGATACGCTGACGGTGACGGAAGCCACGCTGCCGGAAGGGGCCGAAGGGACGGTCACGATCAACGAGGACGGCTCGATCAGCTTTGATCCGGGTGCGGGTTATCAGAACCTGGGGGTTGGCGAGAGCCAGCAGGTGGAGATCACGTACACGATCTCGGACGGCCAGGGCGGCACGTCGACGGCAACGGCGACGGTGACGGTTGAAGGCTCGAACGACGGCCCTGTGGCCTCTGACGACAGCCTCAGTGGGACGGAAGACGGGACCATCACGTTCTCGGCTGCCGATCTTCTGGGCAACGACAGCGACGTTGACGGGGATACGCTCTCGATCAGCGCCTTCGAGCAGCCGGAACACGGCACGATTGTCGACAACAATGACGGCACGTTCACGTTCACGCCGGACGAGAACTGGAACGGCGAGACCAACTTCACCTACACCGTCTCGGACGGTGAGGGCGGGACGGATACGGCGACGGTGAGCATCACCGTTGACGGGGTCAACGACGGCCCGGTTGCCAATGACGATACGGCGAGCGCAACGGAAGACGGCGGTGCGGTGACCATCAACGTGCTCGGCAACGACACGGATCTGGACGGCGATACGCTGACGGTGACGGAAGCCACGCTGCCGGAAGGCGCTGAAGGGACGGTCACGATCAACGAGGACGGCTCGATCAGCTTTGATCCGGGTGCGGGTTATCAGAACCTGGGGGTTGGCGAGAGCCAGCAGGTGGAGATCACGTACACGATCTCGGACGGCCAGGGCGGCACGTCGACGGCAACGGCGACGGTGACGGTTGAAGGCTCGAACGACGGCCCTGTGGCCTCTGACGACAGCCTCAGTGGGACGGAAGACGGGACCATCACGTTCACGGCTGCCGATCTTCTGGGCAACGACAGCGACGTTGACGGGGATACGCTCTCGATCAGCGCCTTCGAGCAGCCGGAACACGGCACGATTGTCGACAACAATGACGGCACGTTCACGTTCACGCCGGACGAGAACTGGAACGGCGAGACCAACTTCACCTACACCGTCTCGGACGGTGAGGGCGGGACGGATACGGCGACGGTGAGCATCACCGTTGACGGGGTCAACGACGGCCCGGTTGCCAATGACGATACGGCGAGCGCAACGGAAGACGGCGGTGCGGTCACGATCAACGTGCTCGGCAACGACACGGATCTGGACGGCGATACGCTGACGGTGACGGAAGCCACGCTGCCGGAAGGCGCTGAAGGGACGGTCACGATCAACGAGGACGGCTCGATCAGCTTTGATCCGGGTGCGGGTTATCAGAACCTGGGCGTCGGCGAGAGCCAGCAGGTGGAGATCACGTACACGATCTCGGACGGCCAGGGCGGCACGTCGACGGCAACGGCGACGGTGACGGTTGAAGGCTCGAACGACGGCCCTGTGGCCTCTGACGACAGCCTCAGTGGGACGGAAGACGGGACCATCACGTTCACGGCTGCCGATCTTCTGGGCAACGACAGCGACGTTGACGGGGATACGCTCTCGATCAGCGCCTTCGAGCAGCCGGAACACGGCACGATTGTCGACAACAATGACGGCACGTTCACGTTCACGCCGGACGAGAACTGGAACGGCGAGACCAACTTCACCTACACCGTCTCGGACGGTGAGGGCGGGACGGATACGGCGACGGTGAGCATCACCGTTGACGGGGTCAACGACGGCCCGGTTGCCAATGACGATACGGCGAGCGCAACGGAAGACGGCGGTGCGGTGACCATCAACGTGCTCGGCAACGACACGGATCTGGACGGCGATACGCTGACGGTGACGGAAGCCACGCTGCCGGAAGGCGCTGAAGGGACGGTCACGATCAACGAGGACGGCTCGATCAGCTTTGATCCGGGTGCGGGTTATCAGAACCTGGGGGTTGGCGAGAGCCAGCAGGTGGAGATCACGTACACGATCTCGGACGGCCAGGGCGGCACGTCGACGGCAACGGCGACGGTGACGGTTGAAGGCTCGAACGACGGCCCTGTGGCCTCTGACGACAGCCTCAGTGGGACGGAAGACGGGACCATCACGTTCTCGGCTGCCGATCTTCTGGGCAACGACAGCGACGTTGACGGGGATACGCTCTCGATCAGCGCCTTCGAGCAGCCGGAACACGGCACGATTGTCGACAACAATGACGGCACGTTCACGTTCACGCCGGACGAGAACTGGAACGGCGAGACCAACTTCACCTACACCGTCTCGGACGGTGAGGGCGGGACGGATACGGCGACGGTGAGCATCACCGTTGACGGGGTCAACGACGGCCCGGTTGCCAATGACGATACGGCGAGCGCAACGGAAGACGGCGGTGCGGTGACCATCAACGTGCTCGGCAACGACACGGATCTGGACGGCGATACGCTGACGGTGACGGAAGCCACGCTGCCGGAAGGCGCTGAAGGGACGGTCACGATCAACGAGGACGGCTCGATCAGCTTTGATCCGGGTGCGGGTTATCAGAACCTGGGCGTCGGCGAGAGCCAGCAGGTGGAGATCACGTACACGATCTCGGACGGCCAGGGCGGCACGTCGACGGCAACGGCGACGGTGACGGTTGAAGGCTCGAACGACGGCCCTGTGGCCTCTGACGACAGCCTCAGTGGGACGGAAGACGGGACCATCACGTTCACGGCTGCCGATCTTCTGGGCAACGACAGCGACGTTGACGGGGATACGCTCTCGATCAGCGCCTTCGAGCAGCCGGAACACGGCACGATTGTCGACAACAATGACGGCACGTTCACGTTCACGCCGGACGAGAACTGGAACGGCGAGACCAACTTCACCTACACCGTCTCGGACGGTGCGGGCGGGACGGATACGGCGACGGTGAGCATCACCGTTGACGGGGTCAACGATGCGGCCCGTGATCACGGCGAATGATGTGGCTGGTTCGGAAGATACGGCAATAGCGCTCGATATCGATGTCTCGAGTGTCGATGATATCACGTCGATCACACTGACGGATATCCCGGACGGTGCCGTACTGCACGATGCCGGCGGTAATGCGATCACGATCTCGAACGGCTCGGCAGAAGTCACGCAGGATCAGCTGGAAGGCCTGACGATCACGCCACCGACCGATTCCAATGCCGACTTTACGCTTGGTGTATCGGTCACGACCGAAGAGAACGGCCAGACGGTCACCGTCGACGGCACCATCGATGTCGACGTTGTCGGCGTCGCCGATGCGCCGACCCTGACCGCAGAACTGGGCGAGCCTACGGTGACGATAACCGGTGGCGAGGAAGTCGAAGTCACGATCGGCGCGGACAACTACATGAGCACCGATTCCGGCTTTACGGTCGCTGGCCGTAGCGTCAACCCGGACGGTTCCCTGTCTGATGCATCAACGGACAACCTGACCTATAATCAAAGCCCGGGCGGTTTCGGCGTTGCCGGTGATACGCCGGACGCCGCCGGCTCGGAACTCGGCTACGATGCGGACGAGGGTGTCTCCGAGCAGATCGTCGTGTCGTTCGATGACGATGTTTCTTCTGCGGACGTGTCGTTTGCATGGTTGAGCAACTCGGAAGATGCCACATATGAAATCTATCGTGACGGCGTGAAGGTCGGCGAAGGCCAGGTGACGGGTGTCACCGATAACGTCGACGCGCCGATCACACTGACAGCTGACGACGGCGGTTCGTTCGACCAGATCGTATTCTCGGCACCGGGTGAGAACGACGACTACCTGATTCACTCGATCGACTTTACAACGGTTGTGGGCGGAGAGACGAGTGTCGAGTATCCTTTGGATATTACATCGAATCTGACAGATATAGACGGCTCCGAGAGCCTTTCGATCAGCATTAGCGATCTGCCGGACGGCGCTGTTCTGAGTGCCGGCGTTGAAAATGAAGACGGCAGCTGGACCTTGAGTGCTGATGATCTCGAAGGGCTGACGGTAACGCTCAGCGGAGATAATGCCGGCGACGGCTTTACCTTCACGGTCAGCGCGACGTCGACCGAGGATGATGGTGACACGTCCACAGTTACGACAACACTGACATCTGAAGGTGTTGCAATCGACCAGACGGCAGAAGGCGCGACTGTTGACGTCAATGATGTTGCTGGCTCGGAAGACACGGCCATCGCCCTTGATATCGATGTGACGCAACTCGATACAGACGGTTCCGAGAACATGACGATCACGATCTCGGATATCCCGGATGGTGCTGTTCTGCATGATGCAGGTGGTAACGTAATTACGATCACGGGCGGCAGTGCAGAAGTCACAGCCGATCAGCTGGAAGGCATGACGATCACGCCGCCGGCAAATTCGAACGAAGACTTCTCGCTCACGGTAACGGCGACGACAACCGAAGAATCAACCGGCGAGACGTCAACGACGACGGCAAGTATCGATGTTGATGTTGTCGGTGTGGCTGATGCGCCGGCATTAAGCGCCAGTATCGGCGAGGCAACGACGGTTGGTGGTGAAACCGCCGTCACTTTGTCGCAAAACACGCTTGATGCGGCGGATACCTCTGGGGCGACGGTGACGGTCACCGGCGTGCCGGAAGGTGCGACGTTGTCGGGTGGTACCGATAACGGTAACGGGACATGGACGCTTGATGGCGACGATCTTGATGGTCTGACCATTACACCGGCCGACGGTTCAGACGGCAGTGACATTTCATTGTCGTTTACCGTTGAAGGGCAGGGCGGTGCAGGCGCAACGCTGGTCACGGAAAACTTCAACAGCAATGCCAACGGCTGGAGCGGTGAAAGCAGTTGCGTCGATGGCAAGATGCAGATTGATCATAACGATAATCCGACCAAGACCTTTGACTTCGGTCCAGAACACGCCGGCCAGACGGTGACGATCAGCTTTGATACCCAGTCCTACGGTGGCTGGGAAACAAGCGGCTCGTCCCAGGATAATTTCATGGTCTCGGCGAACGGCGAACAGAAGATCAATACTTCGACCAGTTCAGGCAGTAAATCATTCACGGTAACACTGGATGAGAATGGCCGGGTTCAGGTGGAGATGGATGTGCAGGTGACCGACACGGCCAACGAAGGCATGTATGTCGATAACTTCCAGATCGTTACCGGGAATGACTGGGAAACGACGCTGGCCACGGAAACGGTCGACGTTGATCTTGAGCCGAACATGATATCGTTTGATCTGGATATCGCGTCATCGCTGCAAGATACCGATGGATCGGAATCCCTGTCGATCACCATCGACAATCTGCCTGATGGTGCTGTTCTTCTTGATGCGAGCGGTAATGAAATCACGATCACGGATGGTTCGGCTGACTTGACGGCGGGCCAACTGGAAGGGTTGACGATCCAGGTGCCGGTCGGTGCCGACGATTTCAATCTTGATGTTTCAGCGACATCGACAGAAAACGACGGTGATACGAATACGGTATCGACAACGCTTTCGGTTGATGTGCCAACCATTGACTTCACAGCAGAAGGCGCAACGGTTGAAGTCAGTGATGTCACCGGCTCAGAAGATACGGCCATCGCCCTTGATATCGATATTGCACAACTGGATACAGACGGCTCCGAGAGCATGACGATCACGATCTCGGATATCCCGGATGGTGCCGTTCTGCATGATGCCGGTGGTAATGTGATTACGATCACGGGCGGTAGCGCAGATGTCACAGCCGATCAGCTGGAAGGCATGACGATCACGCCGCCGGCTAATTCAAACGAGGACTTCTCGCTTACGGTAACAGCGACGACAACCGAAGAATCAACCGGCGAAACGTCGACAACGACGGCAAGCATTGATGTTGATGTTGTTGGTGTGGCCGACGCGCCGACCCTTGAAGCCGAAGACGTTTCGGCAACGGCGGTGCAGCAGACGATCGATATCGATGTGTCCCAGGATATCACCTCGGCAATCGAGAGTGGTGGATCGCAACCGTACGAATTGCCGGGTGGTTCCGGACTGTCTGGTGCCGTTTACAATACGTCGAGCAGCCTAAGCAACCTGTCGCAAATCGATACTCTGGTGAGCGGCAACCAGCCGACGGCAAACTTCACGTCGACGAACGTCAACTATTCCGGTGGCAGTACAATCGGCGGGTTCCTTGGCAATGACGCATCCAGCGCCGATGCCAGCCTGTCGGCCAGCGCCGAGACGTTCGCCGTGCAGTTGACCGGTTTTGTTTACCTGGAGCCTGAGCACGCATTCCTTCGCAACGACGACCGATGACGGGTTCCGTCTGCAGGTCGGCGGCAGCACGATTTCTCAACATGACGGCAACCGTGGATCGGCGACGTCGAACGGATCGTTCACCGTTACCGAGCCTGGGCTTTACCCGATCAAGATTACCTATTGGGAAAACGGCGGCGATCAGGTTCTGCAGGTCAAAATGAACGGCGAGACCCTCTCGGGTGACGATCTGTACTCGAGCCCACCCGAAGGTGTGGTCCTGCAGAATGATGGTCACTATTCGATCCCCGATGAAATTGGTGGCGGCGAAGTTACAGTGATCGTATCCGGTGTGCCGGATGGCGCGACGTTGAACGTTGGTGCCGAAAATGAAGATGGTACGTGGACGGTGGATGCCGATGACGTTAATAACCTTCAGGTCACTTTGGCTGAAGGCGACGGCGGCCCGCACGACATTACGCTGACAGTTGCCGATGAAGACGGCGATGTGCTGGCGACGCAGACGGTCAGTGCCGGTGACGGTTTCGGCTTCTCAGCCGAATTGGATATTTCGTCGGCTCTGACGGATATCGATGGGTCGGAATCACTGACAATAACGATTACCGATCTGCCGGATGGCGCTGTTCTCTCCGCCGGAACACAGAACGAAGACGGCAGTTGGACGCTGGATGCGGACGATATTGAAGGCCTGACGATCAGCGTGCCTTCGGGTTCCGAAGACTTTAACGTAACCGTGACGGCAACCGCGACAGAGAACGACGGTAATACGGCGACGACGATGACAACATTCGCCGTGACTGTGCCCTTTGTCGACATCTCGGCACAGGGTGCGACGATTACCGAAAACGATGCAGCCGGTTTCGAAGATGGGCCGATAGCCCTCAATATCGATATCGATATGGTCGATAGTGATGGTTCGGAAACCTTGTCGATCACCATTTCGGATATTCCGGATGGTGCCGTGCTGCTTGATGCCAGCGGCAACGAGATCGCGATTACCGATGGGGCTGCTGAACTGACGCAGGATCAGCTCGAAGGCCTGACGATCACACCGCCTGAAAACAGCAGTGCCGATTTCGATCTGACGGTTACAGCAACGACGACGGAAACTGAAACGGGTGCAACCTCGACGTCGACAGCGACGCACTGAGTGTCGATGTCACGGGTGTGGCAGACGCGCCGGCGCTTTCCGTATCCCTCGGTGAGGGCACGGTGAGCGGCGGTAACCCGACACCGGTGGCTTACTGGAATCTGGATGAAACCAAGCGGTTCCACCATGAATGACCAGATCGGCGACCACGATGGTCATTCCGTCGGCGAGCTGGTCGAAGCACGATCTGGATATGAATGACAGTAGCGTCGACAGCAGCTACAACACTTCGGCTGAGTTCAAGGACGACGATGGACAGTATATCGAGGTCCCGCACAGTGCCGATCTGAAGCCGGCCAGCGGATCGCTGACGCTGTGGTTCAATTCCGATGAAAGCAATGACGGCACTTTGGCGTCCTCTGATTCATCCGGTTACGACAGTGGCGGTCACTTCAACCTGTCGATCAACTCCAATTGCCAGTTGGAACTGCGCATGCAGGATGGCAATAGCTCGCACACCATTTCCGGCGGCAGCGTCAGTTCGGGTGACTGGAACCAGGTTACCGTGACCTGGGGCGAGGGCGGCATGAAGATTTTCCAGAACGGCGAACTGGTCGCTTCTGACCCGAGCTATACCGGTGGTCTGCAGGGCAACGAGAACCCCTGGACGTTCGGCGCATCGCAAATGAGCAGCAGCGACAACGTTGCAAACAACATGGCAGATTTCTTCGATGGTCACATCGACGATATCGCCATCTATGACACGCCGCTGTCTGACGAGCAGATCCAGGATCTTTATGAACTGGGTGTCGAGGACATGATGGCGGCCGGTGGTGGCGATGATGAAATCATCACTTATCCGGTCGATATCACGACCAACCTGACAGATACGGATGGCTCCGAATCTCTGTCCGTAACCCTGACCGATTTGCCTGAAGGCGCCATCCTGCTTGACGCCAGTGGCAACCAAATCACAGGCACGGATGGGGCGTTCACGCTGACAAGCGGTCAGATTGACGGCCTGCAGATTTCCGTACCATCGGATACCGGTGACTTTGCCTTCACTGTCAGTGCAACGGCGACCGAAGATGACGGCAGTACCAATACGGTGACGACGATTGCCGGTATTGATGACTCCTCATCCGACACGTCGTTTGTGGCTTTGGATGACGGCGGCGATACCTTCGACAATGACTTCTCGAGCACATCTGAAGACGCCATTCTGGGCGGCGATGGTGATGATCAGGTCTGGACCGGCGGCGGTGACGATACCATCGACGGTGGCGACGGTAATGACACGATCAGCGGTGAAGATGGTAACGACACGCTGTATGGCGGAGCCGGCGACGACACGCTGTATGGTGGTGATGGCGACGATACGCTGATCGGCGGCGACGGCGATGACTCGCTGGTCGGTGGCGATGGAAATGACATCTTTGACGGCGGTGCCGGAGACGATGTGGCTATCGGCGGCCAGGGTGATGATCTGTTCATCTTTGGTGCCGGCGATGGGGCCGATTACTTTGAAGGCGGCAGCGGCTGGTCTGATACCATCCAGCTTGATGGCATCAGCAGCGGTCCGGGTGGCGACAGCGGCTGGACCATGCAGCTTGATAACGGCGCAACTTACACTGAAACCGAGGACGGCATTGTCTTCGACAGTGAGGCGTCCGGTAAGATCGAGCTTGCCGACGGCAGCGAATTGACCTTCGAGGGTGTCGAAAAACTCGAATGGTAATCTCTGCGCACTGAATGGGTATGTGAAAGGGCTCGTGAAGACACGGGCCCTTTCCTTTTGCGCGTCGGCCAAGGGTTTGGCATCTTTGCGGAATGGATAAAGTTGGAAAATACGAGATTGTGGAAGAACTCCTGACAACGGGGTTCTCCGACATCTATATCGGCAAGGACCCGGGAACGAACGCGTACGTTGCCGTCAAAATTTTCCATCCGAAGGGCAACAATACCGGCGAAAACGCGAAATACGGCGATGCATTCTGGCGTCAGCGGTTTGTTGAGGAATCGCGGCTTCTGGCGATGTTTGATCACCCAAGTATCATCAAGGCTTTGGATACGGATGTTACGCCGGAGGGAATGCCCTATTTCGTGATGCCGTTCATGGAAGCCAATCTGCTCTATGAAATCGGCGAGGATGCTGAAACCCCGGAAGACATCGCGAAGCTGCCGGAAAAATGGCGCCCGCGGGCGATATCGCCGCGTCGGGCGACGGAAATATGGCGTCAGGTTCTGGATGCCCTTGCCGCCTTGCATGGGTCAGGGCTGGTGCATCGGGATATCAAGCCGCCAAACGTATTACTGGAGACGAAAACACGGGGTCGTGTGAAGCTAGGCGATTTCGGTATGGTCAAGGTACCGGACAGTACCGGCTCCCGTTCGGGGATCTGGGTTGGTACCCTTGAATATATCAGTCCGGAACAACGGAAAAGCGCGACCGATGTTGATGCGCGGTCGGATGTCTATTCTGCCGGGGTGTTGATGTACCGTATGCTCAGCGGGCGTCTGCCGGTGGAGGGCAGGGCACCGATGCGTGGGGGCCGTTTTGATATCCCGGAAGAACTGGCCCGGCTTATCGATACCTGCCTGAACAAGAAGCGTTCCGATCGCCCGGCGGATGCCGGTGTTGTCCTTGGTATGCTTGACCGTTGTGTGCCGGATATTTCGATCCTGCCCGATAAAAGCAAAATCCCCAGACGCAGTGCGCACGTCCTCGGAATCTCAAATATAAAGGCTTGAAAATAATAAAACATAAAAATATTGTGTATTGTGTATATTTAACAAGAACAATTGACAATATAAGAAATTTCTCCCATTTATATACGTAATAGGGACCATCTTGGCTTCCCGGGGAGAATTTTAATGACGGTACAGATTGCAACGGCCAATCGTCTCACGGACGGCATCGTGGTTTTTCTGGGCTATGACGGGGAATGGACCCGGCATATTGACGACGCCCGTATTGCCGAGCGTGAGGACGATGTCGCCGAATTACTGGCGGAAGCAGCAGAATCGCCTGCCGTGGTTGGCGCCTATCTGATCGATGTCGAAATCCTCATGCCGGAAGGCGGGGCGCGCTCGGTATCACCACAAACCTACCGCGAAAAGATCCGCGCCTTTGGTCCCTCAATTCATCCGGCTTTTGCAAAAAAGATGGTGCCGTCACATTTCGACCCGAGCACCGATGTATCTGCCGTCTTCATGAACGGAATATGAGCTATGTATCAATACGATGAATATGACGCGGCGTTCGTCTCTGAACGGGTCGAGCAGTTTCGCGAACAGGTTGCCCGCCGGCTTTCCGGCGAGCTGACTGAAGAAGAATTCAGGCCGCTGCGTCTGATGAACGGCCTTTATCTGCAACTGCATGCCTACATGCTGCGGGTTGCCATTCCTTATGGCCTGCTATCGTCGCGTCAGTTGCGCAAGCAGGCCGAGATTGCCCGCACTTATGATCGTGGCTATGCACACTTCACGACGCGCCAGAACATTCAGTTCAACTGGCCCAGACTTGAGGATACCCCTGATATCCTCGAGGAACTGGCGTCTGTTGAAATGCACGCCATTCAGACATCCGGTAACTGCATCCGCAACGTCACCGCCGATCAGTACGCTGGTGTTGACCCGGAAGAGCTTGATGATTCCCGCGTCTGGGCGGAACTGATCCGCCAGTGGTCGTCATTGCATCCGGAATTCACGTTCCTGCCCCGCAAATTCAAGATAGCCGTTACCGGTTCGCCGCATGACCGCACCGCGGTCAAATTTCACGATATCGGACTGATCCTGAAAAAGGATGAGAACGACGAACTCGGATTTGAAGTGCTGGTTGGCGGTGGACTTGGGCGCACGCCGATGATCGGTCGTACGGTACGTGAATTCCTGCCGAAAAAGTATCTGCTGTCTTATCTGGAAGCGATCCTCAGGGTCTATAATCAACTCGGTCGCCGCGATAACAAGTACAAGGCACGGATCAAGATTCTGGTGCATGAAACCGGTATCGAAGCGCTCCGCGATATGGTCGAGGCGGAGTGGTCGGCAATGAAAGATGAAGGCATTGATTTGCCTGACGCCGAGGTTGAGCGGGTACGCGGTCACTTTACCGACCCTGCTTATCAGAGCCTTCCCGATCACGATCATACGTTCCAGGTCAAGCAATTCGAGAACCCGATGTTCGGTCGCTGGGTACGGGCCAATCTGGCACCACACAAGGTGCCCGGCTACGTCATCGCGAACATTTCCCTGAAGCCGATCGGTGGTGCGCCAGGTGATGCGACTTCGGCGCAGATGAGCGCCCTAGCCGATCTGGCTGATCAATATTCGTTCGGTGAGTTGCGGGTCGCGCACGAGCAGAACCTGGTCTTTGCCGACGTCAGGAAATCCGATGCCTATGCGCTCTGGAAGAAGCTTGATGATATTCAACTGGGCACACCCAATCTTGGTTTGATCAGCGACATCATCGCCTGCCCGGGTCTTGATTACTGCTCGCTCGCCAATGCCCGTTCGATCCCGGTGGCGCAGCGCTTGCAGCGCCGTTTCGCAGACATCAAGCGGCAGTTCGATATCGGTGCACTGACGCTGAATATTTCCGGCTGCATCAATGCGTGCGGACATCATCATGCCGGTCATATCGGCATTCTCGGTGTTGATCGCAGGGGTGAGGAATATTACCAGCTGACACTGGGCGGCAGCGCTGACGAGAATGCATCCATCGGCAAGATTGTCGGGCCGGCATTCTCCGGCGCAGAAATCGTCGATGCCGTTGAGCTTGTTGTCGAGACCTATCTGAAAGTGCGCAACAACGGCGAGAAGTTCATCGAGACCTATCGCCGTGTTGGCGAGACACCTTTCAAGAATGCGCTGTTCGGGGAGAAACAGAATGCCGCTGCTTAAAGATGGCCAGATCGTCAGTGACGCATGGGTGCGCGTTACCGACGATGTCGATATCTCGGAAGAAATGGCCGTTGTGGTCAGTCTTGAACGCTGGCTGGATCAGGCGGAGACGCTGAAGTCGCGCAATGCGCCTGTTGCGGTGGCAATCAGGAACGATCAGTCACCGTCCGAGATCGTTGATGATCTGGATGCCATTGATGCGGTCTTTTTGAATTTTCCCGCCTATACCGATGGCCGGGCATATTCACAGGCGCGACTGTTGCGGCAGCGTTATGGTTTCGGTGGTGAAATTCGCGCAACGGGCAACGTTCTGCGTGATCAGTACGCCTTCATGCAGCGCTGTGGCTTTGATGCATTCGAAGTCAAAGAGGGTGTTGATCTTGCCGGTTGGGGCCGCTTTGCCACTTCCATGTCGGAAGGCTATCAGACAGCTGCCGACGGCGTGCAGGCGATTTGGGCCAAGCGGCAAAACACCGCCGCTTGAACAAGAAAGCCTGCAGGCGCCGGTTGACAGATCATGTTGACCAAGTTGCATCGCAGCGCTTAACGTGAACATACCCGTCGCCGGTTCGATGAGCGCTGGCGGCGGATTTTTTTTCACTTTTCCGGAAATTCCCTTATGCCTGATATCGTCATTACCGAGTTCATCGATCCTGCTGCCCTGACGCGTCTTAAAGCTGAATTCGATGTTCATTATGATCAGGCCTTATGGAACAAGCCCGAAGAAATCGGACGCTTGATGAAGGGCGTGCCCGGTCTGATCGTTCGTAACCAGACCCAGGTCAGAGGCCAGGCGTTGGCCGGTGCCGACAAGATCAAATGCGTCGGCAGACTTGGTGTCGGTCTTGATAATATCGATATGGCGGAATGTGAGCGGCGCGGCATTGCCGTCTTTCCGGCGACCGGTGCCAACTCGGACTCCGTCGCCGAACTTGCCATCGGCGGGCTCTATGTCATGTTCCGAGGTGCCTATCATGTCACCGATGAAGTGATCGCCGGTCAATGGCCGCGCATGCGCATGATGGGCCGGGAAGTCGCAGGCAAGACGTTGGCAATCGTTGGTTAGTGGTGCCATCAGCAAAGGCGCCGACTTGGCGCGCTAAGGATCGGTATGCGGATTGCTGTCTGGGATCACGTATATTCCAGCTGATTCCGGTATCTGGGCCGAACACGGGGTTGTCCGAGAAGCCAGTCTGGCTGCTGCTGTGCGTCAGGCTGATGCGGTTTCGGTGCATGTGCCGCTCAATGATGAAACCACCGATATGTTCGATGCGAAATTGATCGCCGAAATGAAGCCGGATGCGTTTCTGCTCAACCTGGCGCGTGGCGGCATCGTCAACGAGGCTGATCTGGTTGCGGCGCTGCGCGCAAAAATGCTGGCCGGTGCGTTCCTGGACACATTTGTGACCGAACCGCTCGGAGCCGATAATATATTTGCCGATGTCCCGAACCTGATCCTGACACCGCACGCTGGTGCCAGAACAGTTGAAGCCGACGACCGTGTCTGTTCGATGATTGCCGACGCGGTGGCGAACTGCCTGAAAGCGGCGAAATAGAAACGTCGACGGCGAATCAAACGCCCGGGATTTTACCTTGAAGGCAATCGGCATTCACGGCGCTCATGCTGGTCAAGCCAAGTTGCGCCAGGGTGATACTGATGTCACTTGCTGTGACATCGACGAATTGCTGCAGCCCTCGCTCGCCACCGGCTGCAATCGCATAGAGAAAAGGTCTGCCCATAAATACGTAATTGGCCCCGAGCGCATAGGCTTTGACGACGTCTTCTCCGCTGCGGATACCCGAATCATAAAAGAGCTGAAAATCCGGACCGACGGCTTGGCGGATCAGCGGTAAAATCAAAATCGGTGGTGGTGCGCTGTCGAGTTGGCGTCCGCCATGGCTCGATACAATGATGCCGTCGACACCGCGTTCTTTCATGGCGACAGCGTCATCCGGATTGAGCACACCCTTGACGACGAGCTTTCCCTTCGGGCACGGCGCATACGCTCCAGCAGCCCCCAGTCGGCCCCGGCACGGCTGGCGTGCCGGTCAAACTTTGCATGCTGGCCACCGAAGTTGGCCATATCTGGCTTGCCGTAATACAGGCTTGAAAGCGACCACGCGGGTGCAGGGCAAAATCGACAAATTGTTTGAGGCCAATACGGAAGGGCATTTTGAAACCGCGCCTGAGTTCGCGCAGACGGCGTCCGACTTCCGGCACATCAACGGTCAGCACAAGGGTCTCGTAACCGGTCCTTTCTGCGCGCTGGATCAGGCTCATGGATGACGCTTCGTCGCCGCTGAAATAGAGCTGAAACCAGAGCGTTGCCTTGTGCTTCCTTGAAAATGGTTTCCAGCGACGTCGAGGCGACGGTCGAGACGCCCTGTGGTATTTTACGGACGCTGGCGAGGCGCGCCAGCATCAGATCGGCAGCTCATGGTCTTGATAAATTGCACATCCCCATCGGGCTGATGCCGAATGGCAGGCCGATGTCTTTGCCGAACACCTGAACGCCGAGGCTCCGCTGCTCAACATTGTTGAGGACGCGGGGCATCAGGCGGATGTCCCTCATGGCATCGCGGTTCAGTTGTTCGCCAAATTCGGTTCCGGCCGCGCCGTCGATGTAATCGAAAACCATCCATGGCAGATAACGCCTGGCCAAACGCCGGGCGTCGGCGAATGAATGGATCTCGGTATCAAACAGCATCGGCTTTTTAATCCGGATGTTGTGGCGTTTGTTTAAGCGTTACGGGCCTTGAGCTCACCCATGAAACGATCGCGGATTGTGACGGGATCCATCGTGATAACCGGCACCTTGATATTGCCGGACTGGCACTTGCAGACAATGATCGTCATTTTGTTGCTATCAAGCGCGGCCTGCAGGGTCTTCGCGGCATCTTCGGCCTGACATTCGACCACATTTTCACAACCGCACGCTGTCGCCACGGCGGCAAGTGAGGTCTTTTTGCCGGCATAGGTCGGCTGATCACCGGTCGATCCGTAACTGCCGTTATCGACAATGAACAGAACGAAGTTGTCAGCGACGTTGTTGGCGATGGTTGGCAGGGTGCCGAAATTCGTCAGAACGGAGCCGTCACCATCGATGGAGATGACTTTCTGTTTCTGCGCGAGCGCGACGCCGAGGCCAATCGATGACGACAGGCCCATGGTGCCGAGCATGTAGAAGTTGGTCGGTTGGTCGCCCATCATGTGAAGTTCCTGACTGGGCAGGCCGATATTGCAGACCACGAATTGACCGGACAGGACTGGGAGCAGGCTTTTGATGACTTCGGAGCGTATCATGATCAATATCCCTTCCAGAAACTGGCGTCGGTGAGGATCGCCACCGGCTTGTTGCACATAAAGGTGTACTTGAGGATTTTGTCGAATTCCTCGGCGTCAGCGGCATCGTGGAAGTGATAGGTCGGAATGTTGAGCTGTGCCAGAATGGCTTTGGTGTGAACAGCCATTTCAACCTGGCAGGCCACCGGCTCGCCCAACTCGCCGCGATAGCTGATTAGCATCGGCAGCGGCATGCGGTAATACTGGATGAGTGTCGCCAGCGTGTTCACCGTGACGCCAAGCGCCGTATTCTGCATGATGATCGCGGAACGCTTGCCACCCATAAAGGCACCCGCGCAAAGGCCCATGCCTTCGTCTTCCTTGTTGGACGGGATGTGGTAGATATCCGGGTGTTTATCCACTTCTTCAATAACGCCACCCAACTGTTTGCAGGGCACGGTGGTCACAAACGAAATGCCGTTATTGACCATGTCGTCGACGAGTTTTGCTGATTGACACTGTACTTCCTCCAGAATTGCGCCGTGACCATAACACCCCGTTTTGGGGGTGTGCCATACCTTATTCAGCGATGTGCGGTGTGAAATACGGCTGGTGTTATGAATTTTCACATTTTGGCTGATCACCAGTAACTGAGTGCACCTTCGAATAATTTGTAGAGATCTTCCCGCTCAACGGCGCACGGTGCCAGTCCGAGCAGCCGTTTCTGGGGAAACGCGCCGTCCGTCAACTTGTCCAGATCCCGGGCGCTGTAACCGACCCCCTTGAGGCCGTTCGGAATGCCGGTTGCCTTCATCATGCCGATCAGGTGCTCAGCCACGGCATCGCCGGCTTCCGCCGGACCTGCGTCGTGTGCCGCCGAGGCAGGCATAAGCGCTCAGATGGCGCTCAGGCGCGTGGGGCCGGTCAGGCGGAACACCGATGGCGCATTCAGGATCACCGACATGCCGTGCGGTACGATGGCGGCATCCTGCGGATAGCCGTCCGGTCTCGAAATCGCCATGACCAATCCGGATACGGCGTAGGACATGCCATCGCGGCAGATGGCAGCCGGCCTGGACCAAAAGCAATCCCGGCCGCGATGATGCCCACATCAGGTATTCCCGGGCTTCCAGATTATCCGCATCGTTCACGGCGGCAACCATATGCTCGCCGACCAGTTTCCAGGGCTTCTGGCGATCAGGTCGCTCCACGGATTGGCCCACTGCAGAGTAGAGGCGGGCACCGGGTTGGGCCGGTTTCAGGCGCACCGTAAACGGACGGGCCGTCAGGCTTTCCAATGCATGGGACAGCACATCAAAAGCCGTTGCCGCGATCACGTTTTGGGCAGGTGTGGGTCACGTGCGGGTCAACCAGCCCCAGGGTCGGTTTCAGGTGCAGCGAAGCGATGCCGGTCTTGGCCTTCATTGCCAGCAGATCGAAGATGGCGATGCCGGTGGCTTCCGAACCGGTGCCTGATGTTGTCGGGCAGGCGATATGCGGCTTCAATGGCCCCGGTACGGGCACACCACCACCGATGGGCGCGTTGACATACGTCAGAAACGCCGCGGGATGGGAAGCATACAGATTGGCCGCCTTGCAGGTATCAATCACCGAACCGCCGCCGACCGACACGAAACCATCAAACGCGCCGTCTGTTGCGAAGGCTGCCGCAGCCTTGAAACTGTCGTCCGTCGGTTCAACAGCGACATCGTCGTAAACGGTGACATTCATTCCGGCAGCCTGAAGGGATGATCTGACTTTCCTGACGTGATCTGATGCCGCCAGACCCTTGTCGGTAAAAAGCGCAACCCGCTTCATGCCGAGGCTTGCCGCGTGTGCGCCGGCTTCTGAAAGGCACCCCGGACCGAAAACCAGTGATTGCCCGTCAACCCTGAAAGCGTCGTCACAGCCGGCCTGTAAATGATAATGATGGCAGCAAACCACGTCGTATCTCCCGTAAATGCCTTGTAAAACAGGTGTGTCAGCTAACTGTAATAGCATCCGGTTAGAATTAAAAATATCGATCAAAGGTTGTTAAGTTCAGTTTTCGCATCAAGCCTGCTTTGAGTGTGCGTCTGTATCGGATAAACTGCTGTTTCGGAATGACGAGGAGGGGGTGTTATGTTTGTACGGCGCGTGATGGCGACGGCACTGCTGGGGGTCCTTATGCAAGCCATGTCGCTTTGTCCGGCTGCAGCCGACGCCAACCTGGCGGAGAAGGCAGAAGCATTTATTGTCAGGCTTGGCGATGATGCGATCAGCAAGTTGACTGACAAGAAAATAACGATCATCGAGCAGGAAAAGCGTTTCCGGGAGATCGTCCAGGAATATGTCGCGTTCAAGACGATTGCCGTATGGGTACTTGGCGGGCGCTACTGGAAAGCAGCCGATGAAGCGCAACAGAAACGTTATCTGGACCTGTTTGGTGATCTGATGGTTGCCACTTATGCGCATCGATTCCAGAATTATTCAGGCGAAAGAATGGTCGTGAACGCAACCCGGATCATCGATGATACGCAGGTTCTCGTGCAGACTGCATTGCAACGTCCAAATGCGGATAAGCCGTTGCTGGTTGACTGGCGGGTTCGTGAAACGGAAGGGCAGTTGCGGGTCATCGATATCATGGTGGAAGGGCTGAGTATGGCACAATCCCAGCGTCAGGAATTTTCCTCGGTCATGCGCGAAAATGGCGGCAGTATCGATGCGCTGATGAATACGCTGGAAGGCCGTCTGGCGGCAACGCGTGCGGAACGTTCCAAATCCATTGACGAGGCAGCCCGAAAATCGTGAGCGAGCAGAAGGCACCACCACCGGCGGCGATCGAAACGCCGTCCGGAAAGGATGCCGCTTATGAAAACTTCCCTGTAGGGTCGTTTCTGTTGCCACCCAAAGCCAGACCGCATGTTGCGGTCTTCACGCTATGCGCGCGCGATTGACGATATAGCTGATAATCCGGCACTTGCGCCGGATGAGAAAATTCACCGCCTCGAAGGTTTTGCTGCGGCCATCAACGGTGCGGTGACGGATGACGTTGCCTATGATGCCGGCATGCGCATGCGGGCCAGCCTGTTGCAGTCTGCCGTGCCGTTGCAGCACTGCCTCGATCTCATCGATGCCTTCAAACAGGATGCCCGGCAGACCCGCTATAACAACTGGGATGATCTGATCGGCTATTGCCTGCGATCGGCGGCACCGGTCGGTCGCTATCTGATTGATCTGACAGGCGGGGCCAGCGACGGTTATGCCTCCTCGGATGCGCTCTGCAATGCCTTGCAGGTGATCAATCATCTGCAGGACTGCAAGGACGACTATCAGACCCTGGACAGGGTTTATCTGCCGATGGACTGGATGATCGATGCCGGTGCCAATGTCGGTATGCTGGCCGATGCTGAAACAGCAGCACCCCTGCGTGTGGTCCTGGACCGTTGTCTGGAAGCGACCCGTGCCCTGATGGTTGAGGCAAGACCGTTGCCATCCGTGGTCCGGAGCCGAAGGCTGGCGATGGAAAGTGCTGCCATCATGCGTATTGCGGATGCGCTGATCAGCAAACTGGCCGACCACGACCCATTGCTGAACAGGGTCGTGCTCTCCAAGCCCGGGTATGCCGCGTGTATCGTGCGCGGGGCAGCCGCCGGCCTGTTTGCCTGAGTGTCGTGATAACGCTCCTCGCCATCCTTTCACTGCTGATCTGGCTCTGGCTCTGCCTGTTTCATGGTAAATTCTGGCAATCAGATCAATTGCTTAATGCGAATGAAGTTAATAACAGGTCGAAGCCCTCCATTACCTGTGTGATTCCGGCCAGAGACGAGGCTGAAAGCATTGCTGCATCGGTTCGCTCGCTGCTGGATCAGGATTACGCACAGGATTTCCGGATCATCGTTGTTGATGACAACAGCACCGATGGCACGGCAGATGCTGCACGTTCGGCTGCCAACAACAAGCGTGAGGAAAAGCGGCTCAGCATCTTAACCGGCGCTGCGCTGCCCGATGGCTGGGTCGGTAAAATGTGGGCTGTCTCTCAGGGCGTGGCCGCTGCCGGAAAAGTCGATTATTTACTGCTGACCGACGCTGACATCGTGCATGCGCCGGATAACCTCCGCCGTCTTGTCGCTAAAGCCGAAGCCGGGCATCTGGGGCTCGTATCGCTGATGGTGAAACTCAGGTGTGCTTCATTCTGGGAACGGTTTCTGATCCCGGCTTTCATCTATTTCTTTCAAAAGCTCTATCCGTTCGCTCTGGTAAACGATCCGGCACACCCCGTCGCCGCCGCTGCCGGCGGATGCATGCTTGTTCATGTGGAATCGCTCAAGCAGGCGGGTGGCATTGAAGCCATCCGTAATCGCATCATCGATGATTGCGCGCTGGCGCGTCTGATCAAACCGCACCGGCCGATCTGGCTTGGTCTTGCTGAAGAAACGCAAAGTTTGCGCGCCTACAACGCACTGATGCCGATCTGGACCATGGTGGCTCGCACTGCCTATGTGCAACTGGGCCACAACCCGCTGCTGCTGGTCAGCACGATCATCGGCATGGCGTTGCTATATCTGTTGCCGCCGCTTGCCCTGATGGCCGGATTGATCATCGGTGACACGACCCTGGTGCTTCTGGGTGGGGCAATCTGGCTGATCATCGCCTGGACGTATCTGCCGACCCTTGATCTCTATCGCGCCAACGTATTGTGGGCCGTCAGCCTGCCCTTTGCCGGAATTCTGTATGCGCTGATGACCATCGATTCCGCCCGAAGGCACTATGCGGGTCATGGTGGTGCCTGGAAGGGACGAACCTATCCCTGAAGGCCAGGCGTCAGCTAACAGATGACGGGCGCGGGCGGGTGGTGTATCCATGCCGCCATGACTGTGACAGAGCCATTGCCTATCGATATCAGCCTGCCGTCGACGTCGCCGGACGTCTATGTCGAGGCAATGGTCAAGCGTGCCGGGACTTCATTCTTCTGGGCTATGCGACGTTTACCCGCGCATAGAAGAAAGGGCGTATTTGCGGTCTATGCATTCTGCCGTGATGTGGACGATATCGCTGACGGCGATCTGCCGCTGGATCGCAAGCGTATCCTGCTGGACGCCTGGCGTCAGGAGATTGAAAGCCTGTACGGCGGGACATCTCATCATCCGATCAGCCATGCGCTGGCCGAACCGGCCCGGACGTTTGATCTGAAAAAGGCTGATTTTCTGGCTGTCATCGATGGCATGGAAATGGATGCGTATCCGCGTGTCAGGATAGCCGATCTTGATGAACTGACGCTCTATTGTGATCGGGTTGCAGGTGCTGTCGGTCGTCTGTGCGTACGCATTTTCGGGCTTGGTGATGCAGAAGGCATTCTGCTTTCCGCTGATCTTGGTCAGGCCTTGCAGTTGACGAATATCCTGCGTGATATCGTTGAAGATGCGGCCAGAGACCGGGTCTATCTGCCGGCGGATCTGTTGGTTTTGGCCGGGGCTGGCGGCGATGGGGTTGAAGATATCGTCACCGCGCCGGGTCTGCCTGCGCTTTGCGACAAGCTGGCAGCCAAGCCGAACAGCACTTTGATGGTGCTGCGGTGATTATCGCTAAAGCCGATCGCTGTGGCGGCTCGTCCCGCCGATCAGTGATGATGCATGTCTACCACCGCCTCACTTGCAAACTGCAAAAACGCGGCTGGCAGAGCCTTGAGCAGGATGTCGGGCCATCCAGGCTTGAAAAAATAATGATCGCCGTCCGCTATGGGATTTTCGGATGACGAACGGGATTGCCTATATCATCGGTGGCGGGTTATCTGGACTCGCAGCAGCCACGGCCCTGTCCGAGGCCGGCAAATCGGTGACCCTGATTGAAGCGGCGCCACAGGCCGGTGGACGTTGCCGCAGCTATTTCGACAAGCACCTCGGGACCGACATCGATAACGGCAATCATCTGGTGTTGAGCGGCAACCGGGATGCGATGGCCTATCTGCAGCGGATTGATGCGATGCGGACGGTCGATATCCTGCCGCCCCGATTTCCGTTCAAGGATATCGCCCGGAATTTATCTTGGACCATCAAGCTCGGGGCCGGGCGTATTCCACATGGTGGATATTCTGCCCGCACCATCGTGTGCCTGGTACAAAACTGCGCGATTACTGGCGGAGCAGGGCTTTGTTGAAAGCCGATGCAGACGCAACTGTTGCGGAAACATTGCAACAGACCGGACAGCTTTATGAACGTTTCTGGAAGCCGTTTGCAATCGCTGTCCTGAATACCGAGCCGGAAGCGGCTTCGGCCCAACTGCTGGTGCCTGTCATACGTGAAACAATGGCGCTTGGCGGCAAGGCCTGCCAACCGGTCATGCCGCAGCGGGGGCTGGGCTTCAGTTTTGTCGATCCGGCATTGGATTATCTTCGCTCACACGGCGGCACGGTGCGTCTTGGCACCCGTTGTCGTGCCGTTGAAGTCGGTGAAGACCGGGTAAAAGCAATTGAACTTGATGGTGAGCGGGTAGCGGTGAACGAGGGTGATATCGTGATCTCGGCGTGCTGCCATCTGGCACTGGCCGGCGAATTGCTGCCGATCGGACCGGTTCCGAATGCCTACCGTGCAATCGTCAACATTCACTTCAGGATCAAAGCGGCCCCGGATTTGCCCCGGATTACCGGCATTCTGGGCGGATTGGCTGAGTGGCTTTTCGTCCGCGGAGATGTGGCGTCAGTCACAGTGAGCGCCGCAGACCTTGTGGTAGAACAGCCTTCAGAAGAGATCGCTGCCCGGATTTGGGCGGAAATCGCCCCCATTCTCAATATGGATCAAGTCAGCATGCCATCTTACAGGGTTCTCAAGGAAAAACGGGCGACAATCGCGCAAACCCCAGCGTATAACCGTTTGCGGTCATCTCAGACAACAAGGCTCAAAAATCTCTGGCTGGCCGGGGATTGGACCGATACGGGGTTGCCGGCAACAATCGAGGGTGCCATTCGTTCAGGTCACCTGAGTGCAGTGTTAGCCTTGAATAAATGACTTATTTTTGACACAAGGCTACGTTCAGAGTCATCGTTACCGATTAACATCCGTTTTACCCATTTCGGGATGCGGTTCGAAGGATAACACTTCTTGGTTGAAATCAGCGCTAAGGCAGCGATGGAGAGAACGGATCCGCTGAAACAGGCAGAGACGGTTCTTGAAACATCGCGTGAGTGGTTCTTGGGCGAACAGCGCGATGACGGCCATTGGGCTTTCGAATTGGAGGCCGATGCCACGATTCCGGCTGAATACATCATGCTGAATCATTATCTCGGCGAACCGAATGATGAGGTGGAGCAGAAGCTGGCTGTTTATCTCCGGCGTATTCAGGAAAAAAGTCACGGTGGCTGGCCGTTGTATCACGACGGTGACTTCAATATCAGCGCTTCGGTGAAAGCTTATTACGCGCTCAAGCTGGTCGGCGACGACCCGGCATCGCCGCACATGAAGGCGGCGCGGGAGGCCATTCTTGCCCATGGCGGCGCGGCAAGAGCCAACGTCTTTACACGGATAGCCCTGGCGCTTTTCGAACAGGTGCCCTGGCGTGCGGTGCCGGTGATGCGGGCTGAAGCATTATTGATGCCGCGCTGGTCGCCATTCCATGTCGACAAGATTTCGTATTGGTCGCGTACCGTCATGGTGCCCCTGCTGATACTTGCGGTGCTCAAACCCAAAGCGAAAAATCCACGCGCCATCGGCATTCATGAATTATTTTTGCGCCCGGCCAACGACGAAGACGACTATATGATCAACCCGACTGGTAACTGGGTTGGGGCGTTATGCCTGGGCATAGACCGCATCGCAAAGATTGTTGAACCACTGTTTCCTTCGGGCATTGAGAAGAAAGCGATCCGAAAGTGCCTCGACTTCATCGGCCCCCGCATTAATGGCGAGGACGGTTTGGGCGCGATCTTCCCGGCGATGGCCAATACGGTCATGGCTTTTGATGCACTCGGCTATCCGCGCGATCATCCGGATTATGTTATAGCCCGCGAATCAATCGACAAATTACTGACTTTCTCGAACGACGAGGGATATTGCCAGCCGTGTCTGTCACCGGTCTGGGATACGTCACTGGGTGGTCACGCCCTGATGGAAGCGGGTCTGGATATCAGCGAGAAAGCCCTGCTGGCGGCGACTGACTGGCTGGCGGAACGTCAGATCCTCGATGTGAAGGGATTGGGCGTTAAACCGCCCGGATTTAGCGCCGGGGGGGTGGGCATTCCAGTACAACAATGATTATTACCCTGACGTGGATGATACGGCTGTCGTCGGCATGCTTCTGCATCGCGCCGATCCGGAACGCTATAGCGAAGCGATCAAACGTGCTGAAATCTGGATTATCGGCATGCAGTCAAAGAACGGCGGCTGGGGTGCATTCGATATTGATAACGAGTTTTTCATGCTGCAGCACATTCCGTTTGCGGATCACGGTGCCCTGCTGGATCCGCCGACTGCTGACGTCAGCGCCCGGTGCGTATCATTCCTGGCCCAAATCGGACTCGGCATGGAGCACCAGAGTGTGCGGCGCGGCGTCGAATATCTGATCCGTGAACAGGAGCCCGATGGATCGTGGTTCGGTCGCTGGGGCAACAATTATGTCTATGGCACCTGGTCAGTGCTTTGTGCCCTGAATGCCGTCGGTGAAGACATGAACGCCCCTTATATCCGCAAGGCGGTAGAGTGGTTGAAGGCTCGGCAATGTGCCGACGGTGGCTGGGGCGAGGACTGCGCCAGCTATTGGCAGCACCGTCGCGACGAAGTGAAAACATCAACCCCGTCACAGACATCGTGGGCGGTCATGGGGCTTATTGCTGCCGGTGAAATAGACTCACCTTCCGTACAGGGCGGCATCAAGTATCTGGTCGACGCGCCTCGTGAAGGCGGCAAATGGGATGAAGAGTATTTCAACGCCGTTGGTTTCCCGCGGGTGTTCTATCTTCGTTATCACGGATACTGCGCCTATTTTCCGCTCTGGACACTCGCTCGTTATGTCCGGCTCTCGCGCTCGAACGAACGCTCCCCCAAGTTTGGTATGTAGCCCAGGTGCCGCAGATCGGCATCATCAGCGGCCTTAAGTCGGAAGAAGCGGCGCTTGCTCCCGTTATGGGGCACGGCAACGCGCCTTATGTCGAGGCTGTCGGGTGCAAGACCCAGACGCGCCTATAACGGCGTGCAGGCGCTGATTGCGCTCGGCGTGGACGGCATTCTGAGTTTCGGTAGCGCCGGAGCGTCCTCGCCAGACATGAAGCCCGGTGATCTGCTGGTGGCTGCGGGCGTGCGGAATCCGTCGGGCATGGTATATGCAACGGACAAGGCCTGGACGGAAGCACTTTCGACGGCTCTTGGCGTGTCACCGGTTATGATGGCCGGTATTGATCAGGTGGCAGGTGCTGCAACCAAGTCAGACTTGCATCTTCAATACGGCGTTGCCGGTGTCGATATGGAAAGTCATATCGCGGCATCGCTGGCCAGCGAGGCGGGGATACCGTTTTGCGTGCTGCGTGCGATTGTTGATCCTGTCGATTTTGAAATGCCGGCTTACGTGTTCGATACGGTTCGGCCCGATGGCAGCATCAGCATACTGCCCGTGCTTGCAGGTCTCTGCCTGCAGCCGTGGACATTTGGCCGTCTGGCGGATCTCAATCGTTTCAACAGATCGGCGATGGATGCCTTAAGCGGCGCGGCCCGAACCCTCGGTCCCGGTTTCGGCTTTCTCGCGCTCGAGCCGGGCTGACATTGTCTCTACAAGGTTTTTAAAGACGAACTCCGCCGGACGCTGATTGTCGAGCGGGATTTCCGGTGCCATCGGTTTTTCCGTGTCGATGCCGCGCAGGAACACGCCAAGCGCCTTCAGCGGATGTTTGACGGTATCGGCGACGGCCGTCGGCTCATAGCCGCAATGCACCATGCAGTTGGCGCATTTTTCATAATTGCCGGTGCCGTACTGATCCCAGGGCGTCTCATCCATCAGTTCCTTGAAGCTGGATGCATAGCCTTCGCTCAGCAGATAGCAGGGTTTCTGCCAGCCGAAGATATTGCGGGTCGGGTTACCCCATGGCTGGCAATGGTACTGCTGGTTGCCGACAAGAAAATCCATGAACAGGGTCGACTGGCTGAACTGCCATTTCTTGTCGCCCTTCAGCCTGAAGATATCGCGGAACAATTCTTTGGTTTTACCGCGTTTCAGGAAATGCTGCTGGTCGGGTGCACGCTCATAGGCATAGCCGGGCGAGATGGTGATCCCTTCGACCTGCAATTCGTTGGTGCAAAAATCAAAGAACTCGGCGCATTCGACCGGTGTCATCTGATCGAACAGGGTGCAGTTGACGTTGACCCGGAAACCCTTGGCTTTGGCAGCCTTGATCGCCGAGACGGCACGCTTGAAAGTGCCTTTCTGGGCGACGGCATGATCGTGATGCTCTTCAAGCCCGTCCAGATGTACAGAAAACGTCAGATACGGCGACGGTGTGAAATCACCGAGGCGCTTTTCAAGCAACAGCGCATTGGTGCAGAGATAGACGAACTTTTTGCGCTGGACGATGCCTTCAACGATCTGTTTGATCTCTTTGTGGATCAACGGCTCGCCACCGGGGATCGAGACGATCGGCGCGCCGCATTCATCAACGGCCTCCATGCATTGCTCGAAGCTCAGCCGCTTGGCGAGAATATCATCTTCATAATCGATCTTGCCGCAGCCGGGACAGGCCAGATTGCACTTGAACAGTGGCTCCAGCATCAACACCAGCGGGTATTTCTCGACGCCCTTCATGCGCTGTTTCATGATGTAGGCGCCGACGCGGATTTGCTGGATTACAGGAACAGCCATT
This sequence comes from uncultured Rhodospirillales bacterium, assembly GCA_965284225.1. Taxonomy (GTDB): domain Bacteria; phylum Pseudomonadota; class Alphaproteobacteria; order Rhodospirillales; family Casp-alpha2; genus UBA4479. Next base: position 264,904 of record CBDIRN010000001.1, on the reverse strand, counting down.
TCAATCTCCGACAGCGCTGACCGGCTTCTGATCAACCAGTTCACGGGGTAATTTGAAGACGACGTTTTCTTTGACGCCGTCATGGTTGCGAACATCAACAGGTCCCCGCAAAGCACTGATTCTTTCGACGACTCCCTGGACCAGTTCTTCAGGCGCTGACGCCCCCGCGGTCAGGCCGACTTTGCTGACACCCTCAAGCCACACATCCTGAATCATGGATGCGTCATCAATGAGATACGACGGCGTGCCATTCTCGCCACCCATTTCAGCAAGTCTGTTGGAGTTCGAGCTGTTTTTGGCGCCAACCACGAGCAACAGGTCAACGATGCCGGAAAGTTCACGGACGGCCTGCTGGCGATTCTGCGTTGCATAGCAGATATCCTTCACATCCGGGCCGACGATTTTAGGGAACCGTTTTCGCAACGCATCAATGGTCGTGCGCGTCTCGTCGACGGAAAGTGTGGTCTGGGTGACGTATGCCAGCATGTCCGGATTATCGACTTCAAGATTGTCGACATCGCCGGGCGCGCTCACCAGCAGGACGCCACCTGGAATGCGTCCCTGTGTACCCTCAACTTCCGGATGGCCCTTGTGTCCGATCAGGATGACCTGACGCCCCTGACCGGCATGGTTCTGGCCTTCCTTGTGGACTTTGGAAACCAGAGGGCAGGTGGCATCAATGACGGGCAGATCCCTGAGCTTGGCTGCGTCTTCCACTTTTTCGGCGACGCCATGTGCCGAGAAGATCGTCACGGCGCCATCTGGGATTTCATCGATTTCATCGACGAACACGGCACCCTTTGCGCGTAGCGATTCGACGACATGCTTGTTGTGGACAATTTCATGGCGCACATAAATCGGCGGTCCGTATTTGGTGAGTGCTCTCTCGACAATTTCAATTGCCCGTTCAACGCCGGCGCAAAAACCGCGCGGATTGGCAAGTATGATTTCGATAGGTTCGCTCATGACGGATAATTCCCGGGAGTCCTGAAAATCAGTGGTTCGCAATCATTCATGCGGACCGCTTGTATTAAGATGGGGGAAAAATTCACCCCATCAATGGCTGTTTAACGTCTTTACCCAGGATTTTCCATGGAAAACTCTGCATTTCAGTGCTTCTTATGCAGAGTCTTTTTGAGGAGAAGCCGGTGGATTTGACGAATGGGCCCTACTTGGTGACCGGTGCGACCGGCTTTGTCGGCTCTGCTGTTGCGCGCGCATTACTGCACGCCGGGGCAGATGTCCGGGTTCTGGCGCGACCCGGCAGCGACCGCCGCAACCTTGCCGGTCTTGATGTCATTGTTCACGAGGGTGATCTGCTCAATCCTGAAAGCCTCGTGCCGGCACTCGAAGGCTGTGAAGGCCTGTTTCATGTCGCAGCCGATTATCGGCTGTGGACCCGTGACCCCGCGGCGATGTTCCGGGCCAATGTCGACGGCTCCCGCGCCATCTTGCAGGCCGCCCATGCCGCCGGCGTCAAACGCGCCGTCTATACCTCAAGTGTTGCCGTGCTGGGCGTTGATCCATCTGGCAAGCCAGCAAACGAGGAAACGGCTGTCACTTACGACGATATGATCGGCGTCTATAAGCAATCCAAATTCCGGGCAGAGCAGGCCGTGCAGGACGTGATAGCCGAAACGGGACTGAACTGCGTCATCGTCAATCCATCTATGCCGATCGGTACGTTTGATATCAAACCGACACCGACCGGGCGGTTGATCGTCGAAGCGGCGCTGGGGCGGATGCCGGCGTATGTCGATACGGGATTGAACGTGGTCCATGTCGATGATGTCGCTGCCGGGCATCTGCTGGCCTATCAGAAGGGAGTGGCCGGGCGGCGTTATGTGCTGGGCGGCGACGACATGACACTGCGCGACATACTGAATGTGGTCACCGATCTCGCCAATGTGCACCGGCCTTATTTTAAAATTCCCCGCGCGCTGATCTACCCGCTGGCCTGGGGGGCAGAACTTTGGTGCCGATTGAGCGGCAAGGGAGAGCCTTTCGCCACGATAGACGGGCTCAGGATGTCAAAAAAGAAGATGTATTTCTCCAGTGGGCGCGCTGAAAAAGAGCTTGGTTACCGGCACAGACCGGGCCCGGAAGCGTTATCCGATGCCGTTGCATGGTTTCGTGAAAACGGGTATCTGGGCGGTTCCTGAGTATTTGCATGACAAGGAAATTTGGGAATGTACGCGATCATACTTGCGGCTGGTGTCGGGAGCCGGCTATTCGGCGATAGCCGTTCCCAGCCGCCGAAAAGTCTTATCGAATTTGACAACAGGACGTTGCTGTCCCGACATTTCGAATACCTGCAGGGCATCGGCATCGAAAAGCTGACGCTGGTCGTTGGTTACAGGAAAGATCTGGTGGTCGCCGAGGCCGAGCGCTGCGCGCCTGCGGGATTTCTTGAAGTCATTGAAAACCCGATGTATCGCGGCGGCAGCCTGATTTCCATGTGGTATGCACGGGAAACCTATCGCCGGGGTCAGACGGTGCTCTTTATGGATGCGGACGTGCTGTACGATACCGCCATCCTTGAACGGCTGGTCAGCAGCGATGCTGCCAGCGCCTTTGTCTACGACCAAGCACTTGATGAAGGGGATGACCCGGTCCGCATCTGCCTGCGCAATGGTCAGGTCGTCGATTTTGGCAAACGCATCGTCGGTCAGTTCGATGCCGTTGGCGAGTGGCCGGGCTTTATGAAGGTTTCTCCGGAAACCGGCTATCTTCTCGCCTCATCCCTTGAAAACTATATTGAGGGGGGCCAACTGATGTCTACCTACGAGGAAGCCATCAGGGATGTGATCGTTGGCGGTCCGACCGGGGTTTTCGGTATCGTCGATATTTCCGATCTCGACTGGATTGAAATCGATTTTCCCGAAGACCTTGAGCGTGCCCGCAAAGTCATCTTGCCGAAGCTGACATCGTAGCCTCGCCTTAACGGTACCCAAGGAGCATCAATGTCTGCCTCAGTGAAAGTAAACGATCCCGCAACAGCAGCCACCCCGTTACGCATTCTTGGCCGCAACAATTCCTTCAATGTGCGCAAGGTACTCTGGGCGTGCGATGAGATTGGCATCGATTATGAGCGCTTGGACTATGGAAGGGGCTTCAAGGCTTGTACCAGCCCGGAATTCCTGGCGCTTAACCCGGCGGCTCAGGTGCCGGTCGTCATCGATGGTGACACCGTGATGCGGGAATCCAATGCCATTATCCGTTATCTGGCGGCGAAGGCAGGGGATGAAGCCATTTATCCATCCGATCTGCCTGCCCGTCAGAAGATCGAGCAATGGATGGACTGGGTCGCTTATGATGTCACGCACGCTTTGCGGGGTGCATTCCTGGGCGGGCAGCTTGGTGAGGCACCGTGGAACAATCCGTGGTTCGTCGCCCAGGGCCGCAAGGATCTGATCCATGAAATCGGCCTGCTGAACGATCACCTCGCCCAGGGCGGGCCCTATGTTACAGGCAGCACGTTTACACTGGCCGATATCGCCGTAGGTCTGGTGGTCAACCGGTGGTTCATGCTGAATGGTCTGGAGCGGCCCGATATGCCGGCTGTCAGCGCCTATTACGCTTTACTCAGCGAGCGTCCGGCTTTTCTCAGTCATGGGCGCAACGGGCTGCCTTGATCGCGCTCAGACCCTGAACACGTATTCCCTGGCCGGGTCGCGGTCGATGTCGGGCGGGAAGTTCTTGTGCTTGTCGGCGTAGTACTGCGCCATGTGATCGCCGGCTGATGCCCGGTTATAGGTGGCGTAGTAAATCCTGCGGATGTGGTCGCTCATGTTGGCTTCGGAAGCGTGCGGTGCAAAGCAATCGAAGAAAACGATATCACCCGGTTCCGTCGGTAAGGGCTGGAAAGACATGCCTTTCATGTCATCGTCGTTGAGCGGCTCCCAGGATTTGACCAGACCGGACTTGTGATGTCCGCCAGCCATCTGCAGACAGCCGTTCTCAAGGGTCGAGCGGTCGATGCTGACCAGGGCCGAGATAAAGAAATCGGCATAGGTATCCCAGCCGGCCTGGCTGTCCTGATGCGGGGCAAAACCACCACCGCCCGGCATCTTGAAATTGATCTTTTCCTTGAACAGGACGGCTGCCTCTCCCAGTAATTGCGCAACCGGAGCCTTGAGCGCCTGCGTCAACGTCTGAAAGCCTTCATGGAAAGGTGCTATGTTTTCGATACGATTGATCAGATCGGCACCATCCTTGCGGCTTTTTTCATGATAGACCCAATGCCGCCCAGATACTTCCGGCATCGCCAGCACGCTTTCAGTCCATTTTGCGATATTGGCCATGTCGATTGCTGAAAAACCGCCGCGCTTGACCAGAAAACCGTCGCGCTCAAAAGCAGCAATATCGTCTTTCGTCAGGATGGGGGTGGTAAGCATATCGACCTCGATAATGGGCACGGGCATTCTTCGTATAACGCCCGGAAAGCCTGCTGTCACGGTTCGTATGTTCTGAAAATTCAGACAAATTACTTGTTTGTTTTACGCCGTTCAGCCAGATGTAATGACACATAACCTTAGCATTGTGTAATGACACAGAACCTGAACATTGTGCCGCCATTTGGTGGCCACGCTGACGCTTCTGCCGGAGAACTGCATTGATCGACGTTGATACATTCCTCAGGCATGCCAAGTTCAGGGGATTTGATTTTTATACAGGTGTGCCGTGTTCGTTTCTGACGCCGCTGATCAATGGCGTGCTGAACGACAGCGCCATTCGTTATGTCGCGGCGTCGAGTGAAGGCGAAGCCGTTGCCATCGCGGCCGGTGCCTGGCTTTGCGGCCGGGAAACCGTCGTGATGTTTCAAAACTCGGGCCTCGGCAATGCGGTCAATCCGCTGACCTCGCTGAACTATCCGTTTCATATTCCGACGCTGGTGATCTGCACGTGGCGGGCCGGGCCGGGACTGGAAGATGAGCCGCAGCACGAATTGATGGGTGAGATCACGCCGGACCTCTTTGAGGTCATGCGCATCCCCTACAATCTGTTCCCGGCGGAAGCCGATCAGGTCCAGCCGATGCTTGATGATGCCAAGGCGCGCATGGCGGAAAGCCAGTTGCCAACCGCGTTTATCATGCAGAAGGGCGATGTCGCGGATCTGGACCTTGAAGATACTGCAGCACCCGCACCCAAGTCGGTTGGCACGATTGCCGATCATCGCACAGATGGCGCATATCCAAGTCGCTATGTGACGCTTGAGGCCATGCTGCGGGTGGTGCCGGACAATGCCGGGATTATCGTCACCACCGGCAAATCCGGCCGGGAATTATTCACCGTCGAAGACCGCAAGCAGCATCTCTACCAGGTTGGATCGATGGGCTGCGCTGCGGGCATGGGCCTTGGCGTTGCCCTGAATACGGAGAAGCCGATCATCGTTGTCGATGGCGACGGTGCCTTGATGATGAAAATGGGCTCGCTGGCTACGATTGGTGCGTATGCGCCACGGAACCTTGTGCATCTGGTACTTGATAACGGCACGTATGATTCAACGGGCGGCCAGCCGACGGTTTCAGCCGGTGTTGATTTCGCCGCCGCTGCGGTGGCCTCCGGCTATCGGCTGGGAATCCGTGTTGATTCCATCGATGGCTTCGAAGCCGCCTTGAAAGAAGCGTTGAGCAAAGACGGGCCGATCCTCATCCATATGAAGATCGCACCGGGGTCACTCGCCAAGTTGGGCCGACCGACCGTGAAGCCGCCTGAAGTGGCGAGACGCTTCAAGGCGTTTCTGGCAGAAGTCTGATCGATGTCGCATAACACCTGGATCCACAAGATTGCCCGGGCGACGATTGTCCGCCCACTGGCAAAGACCGCCGTTACGCCCAATCAGGTGACGACAGTACGGATCATCGCCGGCATCGCGGCAGCAGGGGCGCTGGCGGTGGGGGATGCCTCGTGGTCAATCGTTGGCGGCTGGTTGTTCATGTTGTCGATGCTCCTGGACCGCGCCGATGGTGATCTGGCGCGTTTGACCGGGCGCACCAGCCCAGGTGGGCATACGTACGATCTGTTTGCCGATGCCTTTTGCAATGCGCTGATATTTGTCGGTCTGGGGATTGGCCTCAGAGAATCCGATTACGGGTTGTGGGCGATACCGATGGGGCACTTGCTGGGATTGCTGTGGCGACAATCCTGATGCTGGTGATCCGCATCGAGCGTCTGCAAGGTGCCCGGGCAGCTGAAATCGGTGGTCTGTTTGGTTTTGACCCGGATGACGGCATGCTGGCGGTGCCGATTGCCATCCTGCTCGGCTGGTCATCGCCCTTGCTGCTGGCTGCCAGTATCGGTGCACCGGCATTTGCCGTGCTGTTTATCTTTCTGTTCAGAAAAGCGCTCAGGGACGAGCGCGCATCTTCATCAACGTGATGCAGGTCCATAAGCAATAGATCGTCGCACCGATCCCGGCTGCGATAAAAACGAGATACGAAACTCAGCCACGTCCACCGGCCATAAAGATAGATACCGTCTTCCAGCTCGAAACCGGCATATCCCGGATAGCCAACCGAATCCCCCGTTACATCGCCGCCGGTTTGCTGATCGATGCCGAGATTGGTGAACATCGAAATGATCGCAGCCGCCGCGCCGCCACTGCCCAGCACCACCGCCCAGAAACCAAGCGGACTGCCCATAAAACCCCAGCCCATGCAGAAAAACAGGGCGGCATAACGACGGAACCGACGATGTAGTCCAGATAATAGCCGAGTTTCGAGGTGCGGCCCGACTGGCGGGCAAGCTCGCCATCGAAATGATCAAGAAAGCGGGCCAGTACGAACAGGCCAGCGCCCCAGGTCGCGGTTTCGGTATTGCCCGTTGCCAGAATGCCGGCACCGGTGAGGAAGGATCAGGGTGAAATGGAAATCTGGTTGGGCGTGACCGGTGTATTGACCAGGGGCCGCACCATGATAGCGGCGATCCGTTGATCGAATGGCGGGGCTTTCATGGCCATGGTTGATCATCCTGTCAATTCAGGCGGGAAGGTGTGGCCCTGGGGCTTTGCTGTCAAGATACGGTTGTTTGCGGGCATGTCGCCCCGTATAAGCCCTGCAGGGATTGGACCCCGTCTTTTAAGTCCTGTGAGCAGCGGGAGAGCCGTGTGCCTTCAGATACTGATATGCAAACCGATCGCACATTAACAGGCGTCATTGCCGGGTGGGTGGACTTCTGCCAGCGCCGCGCCGGTCTGGTGGTTTCGGCTGCTGCGCTGATCAGCGTGCTGGCGGCAGTATATCTGGCGCAAAACATCCGCATCGACACCAATACCGAAGACATGCTGTCGGCATCCTTGCCGTTTCGACAGAACGCCATCGCGCTGGACCGTGAATTCCCGATACTTGAAGACAATCTGCTGGTCGTTCTGGAGGCACCGAATGGCGACGCCGCCGATGACGGTGCCAGACGGCTTGTCGATGCCATGCGCCAGAGACCGGCCATATTCGGTAGCGTGTTTGCCGCAGAAACCGACCCGTTCCTGCTGAAAAACGGTTTTCTGTATCTGGATACGGCGAAGCTGGACGAGCTTGCGACACGACTGGCTGCGGCACAGCCATTTCTGGGGACGCTCTGGCGAGCGCCCAATCTGGAGGGGTTGGCCGAAATGCTGGTGCTGCTGGGGCGGGCAGAGGGCACGGACACGCAAACACTCGGCGAAGCGAACGGCGTACTGGAGCGGATGGCGGATGTTGCCGAGGGGGTCGGCAAGGGTGGTTCCGGAAAGCTTGTATGGTCGGAAGTCCTGCTCGGTGTGGAGCCGCAAAAAGCGCCGGTCCGGCGTCTGATCTTTGCCAAGCCAAACCTTGATTATGCAACGTTGCATCCGGCGGCGCGTGCCCACGATGCCGTCTATGAGATCGCTCGCGAATTGCACTTGGACACTGATGGCTTGATGCTCCGTCTTACCGGGTCAGCCGCGCTGGAAAGTGATGAACTGAAAAGCGTTGAAATCGGCATGGGGCTGGCCGGGCTGATATCGCTGGTGCTGGTGATCGGCGTGCTGTGGGTCGGCTTGCGGTCCATTGGCGTGATGCTCGCACTGATCGCAACGCTGCTGTTCGGGTTGTTATCGACGGCGGCTTTGGCCATTCTGATGCTGGGGTCGCTCAATCTGATCTCGGTGGCCTTCGCTGTGCTGTTTGTTGGCCTCAGTGTTGATTTCGGTATTCATTACGCGCTCAGGGTTGCCGAGCATATGCAGGCACCGGATGCTTGGCGTGATGCCCTCGTCGAAGGTGGGCGCGGCGTTGGGGCCCTCATTGCTGATCTGTACGCTGACCACGGCGATAGCATTTTTCTCGTTCGCGCCGACGGCCTATGTCGGACTGGCCGAGCTTGGCCTGATCGCAGGCGTCGGCATGTTCGTTGCCCTGTTGGCCAACCTGACGGTGCTGCCGGCCCTGCTGCGCTTGTTTGTTCTGAAACCGCCTGTGTTCAGTCATGCCGGGACGGTAAAAGCTGGTGAGCATACGTTTCTCAGAAAATGGGCACGGACCATTGTCGGGGCGGGTATCATCAGTGCTTTGCTTGCCGGATGGCTGGCCAAGGATACGCACTTCGATTTCGATCCCATGAATTCGAAGGATCCCGGTGCTCCTTCCATGCAGGCGCTGTTCCTCGATTTGTGGGAAGAGGGCAGCACGATCCATCCGTATTCCGCGGAAATACTGATCGACAGCTCCCGACGATGCAAAAAGGCTGATGGCCCGGCTTGAGGCTCTGGAGAGTGTCGCTGGAGTTGATAGTGTGCTGGACCTGGTCCCGCCCGGTCAGGCTGACAAGCTTGAAATCATCGACCGCATGGCCTTGTTGCTGGGACCGGCATTTTTCGCACCGGCAGGGGGGATGGACCTGTCGGGGGACGCGCTTGATCGGGCTGTGCAAAAGCTCAATGCACAACTGGCACACCTCACCAGTAACGAGACGCTGGGATCAGCCGCCAAGCGGCTGGCGGCGGCCTTTGAAGGCACCAATACAGAAACGGCGGCACGCATCAATCATGCCCTGTTTGCCTATCTTCCAGCGCGATTGCGTGCGCTTGCCGGTGCGCTGGAGCCCGACTTGATCGATATTGACGGGTTGCCGGATACGCTCAAGCGCCGCTATCTGAGCGAAGCCGGGAAAGTGCGTTTGGATGTTATCCCGAAACATGATCTGCGCGATCAGTCTCAATTGCGGCGTTTTGTCCAACAAGTGCAGTCCGTGGCACCGCAGGCGACCGGTGCGCCGGTGATTATCGTCGAGGCCGGGCGGGCCGTGATCGATGCCTTCATGCAGGCGCTGGGCATATCTTTGTTCGGGATCAGTATTATCTTGTGGCTGGTATTACGCCGGGTCGGGGATGTGCTACTGGTCTTCGCGCCGGTTATTGTTGCCGCACTCTGGACTTTGGCTGTATCGGTCCTGTTTGATGTTCCCTTCAACTTCGCCAATGTGATTGTTCTGCCCCTGTTGTTCGGACTCAGTGTCGATTACGGGGTGCATCTGGTCCTGCGACAGCGGCACGGTGACGCGAACCCGATGCTGACAACGACACCGCGCGCCGTGCTGATGAGCGCATTGACGACGATCGGCTCCTTCGGATCGATCATGCTTTCCGGTCATCCCGGCACGGCCAGCATGGGCGTGCTGCTGAGCATTGCCATTGCCCTGAGCCTTTTATCCATTTTGGTTTTCTTGCCGGCATTGATGCATCTGGTCATGCCGCAAACGGACCGGGAGTAGGGCATGCGGGGGCTGAAAATCCTTTCGTTGCTGCTGGGTGCCGGTCTTCTGTTCTGGATTCTGGGTAACGTCGATCTGACGGAAGTCGGCGAATTGATCCTGCGGGTCGGCATTACGGGCGCTGGGCCTCATCATATTTGTCTATTTTCTGGGCGTTTTCTGGGTGATTCGATATCGTGGTTGCTGATCCTGACCGCGTTGCCGGTCAGCCTGGCATGGATTCGTCGGACGTTCTTTGTCCGGATGGCCGGGGAAGCTTTCAACAACGTTGTGCCTGCCGGCGGCTTCGCCGGTGAGCCGGTCAAAGCCGTCATTCTCAAGGCGCGATACGGGATCAGCTATACCGACGCATCGGCCTCCATCGTCATGGCCCGGACGGTAAACATGATTGCCCTGATCGCGTTTCTGATCGTCGGGTTTTTGTTCATGTCCGTGTCTGAAGCCATAGACAGCAACCTGAAACTGACGGCCAGCATCGGCCTTGTTCTGCTCAGCACCGGCACGGTTCTGCTGTTCGCCATTCAGCGTTACCGGGTTTCCTCATGGCTGATGGCGCGCTTCGCCGGTGCACGCTGGGCCGACAAAGCTGCAGGCGCTTTTGCCGTCATCGAGGATATGGATGACCAGTTCATCACTTTTTATACCCGACACAGGGCCCGCTTGCTGGCATCGCTGCTGCTGGCCCTGATCAACTGGGTGTTGGGTGTCGTCGAGATTTATCTGACGTTTCTGCTGCTGGGTCACGAGATCTCCTGGCAGGATGCCTGGATGATAGAAGCACTGGCGCAAATGGTTCGCTCAGCCGTGTTCTTCATCCCTCTGGGCATTGGTGCGCAAGAAGGGGCGTTCGTACTGATTTCCAGCGCCATAACAGGGACACCCAGCCTTGGGCTGGCCTGCGCCGCCATCCGGCGCATACGCGAGCTATCCTGGATCGTTTTAGGCCTGCTGGCCTGGATGGCGTACCCGACAAGTCAGAAAGAAATTCAGAGCGTGCGCACACCCCCCGACGGGAATTAGTGCGCCAGCAGGGTTTTGGCCTGATCGTTGAGGGCTTGCGTCAGCGCCGACATTCCCCCTTTTTTCAGGGTGCTGGCATATTCCGAGGCGCGTACCGCCAACTCACTGATGCCGCCATTCAGCAGTACATCAATAATCAGCCACTGATCATTTTTGTGCCGGGTGACGTAGGTCAGCACCACATTGTCGTTGCCGGTCATCAGGGTGGTATCGACCAGTTTCAGGCCGCGGGGGCCTTCCCGCGTCCCGTTGGTCTTGAATTTACCGGATTTCAGATCAGCGAACTGGTCGGCATATGTGGCTATGCTGACACGCCGGAACGCCGCGAGCAGTGCCGCTTGCGCCTCGGGCGTCGCTTCACGCCAATAGGTGCCGGCTGCTGTCTTGATCATGCTTTCAAAGTCGAAAGCGGCGTCCATGGTCGGGGACAGGCTGTCATAGCGCGCCTGGTCACTGGTGCTGGCCGGTGACGAGACGGTCGCCAGCAACTGGCTGTGGTAGGTCTCAACCGTTTCCACAGGGCTTGCTTCGGCGACAGACGAGGCTGTCAAAAAGACAAGCAATAACAGCATGATGCGAATCATGTCTCGCATGGCACATCCTTTGGCATGAAGCCAATCAGAGCATTGAAAAACGGCAGCATTAGGGCAATCAGGAAAGCAGATCTTTCGACTTCCTGGTGAGCAGGGTAATCAGGGCTTCGATGCCGCCGGTATTCAGCGTCTGCCTGTATTCTGATATCCTGACCTTAAGCTCGCTGATGCCACCATCGACGATGACGTCGATTATTTGCCACTGACCTTCAAATTTTCGCGTCACGTATGAGATCAGCACGTCCTTGTCGCGTCCGGGGATTTTCAGGCTGGTGTCGACAAAGGTGATGCCCTGCGGGCCCGGGCGTTCGCCTGTAACAACGAACTGCTCGCCGGAATATCCACTGAACAAGGTCGCGAGGGTGGCGATGCTCATGGTTGTGAAGGCATTTACGAGCTTTTGCTGCTGGTCCTCGCTGGCCTTGCTCCAGTAGGGGCCGGCGGACAGGCCTGCCATCAGGCTCAAGTGAAAGGACTGCTTGATGAGGGGCTCCAGGCGCTCATATCGGCCTTTGACGCCAAGTGTCTTGGCGTCTTTCATGACGGACAGGAGGCCTGTCTGAAACGCGGCAACGTGGTCTCCGGCCGAGCTGGCCCATGATTGCATCGGTGAAATGATGATAGCGAGAAGTAGAATCGTGCTTAATTTAAGGCGTGAAGCGCACATCGTCAGTAAACTCCCAATACGATATGTGATTTAAGCATATTTCCCGATTGTCGTTAACATACTGTTTTCAATGTAAGATGACAAAAATGCCACAGTGTTGTGGAAAAGGTTACAATCCTGTTGCCCGGTGGGCATCGAACCGGGTAAAAAGCTACAATAGTGGGTAGATGCAGGTGCTGAGCGAAGCCCCGCGTCAGCAGGCTGATTGGGTAACTGGAATTAAATGCGCACGTCTCATTTCTCTAATTATTGTTTTGCATTAATTTTTGGGGCAGGACTCGCTTTGAGTGCACCTGCTTCCGCAGACCAGCAAGACGTGCTGGAGCCGTTCGGCGGTTCAGCGCATCCGCATGCCATCGTCGACACCCAGATTGCAGATTATTCAGCAACCCAGGTGCCTGTACCGTATACGTTGCTGGCCCAGGCGCCCGGCGCAGATAGTGACATCTATGACCCGCTTGAGCCCGTTAACCGGGTTATATTCGAGTTTAACGAGTTCGTTTACGCAGCGCTCTTTACGCCGATCGCCAAGACCTACAATTCAGTCATGCCAGCGACTTTTCGTGCCGGGCTGAGCAATGTGATCGACAACATTTCTGCGCCAGTGACGTTCGTGAACGATCTGCTGCAATTGGAATTCCACCGTGCCCTGACAACGTTCACACGTTTTATTGTAAACACGGTCGGCGGGATGGGCGGTATCGCCGATATGGCGAGCAGCATCGGTCTTGAAGAGCACACCGAAGATTTCGGCCAGACATTGGGCGTTTATGGTGTTGGCGAAGGACTTTATCTGGTTCTGCCGCTCCTGGGCCCCAATAACCCGCGCGATGCCATCGGCAAATATCTGGTAGATCCGTTCTTTGATCCGCTCGGGCTTTATCTGTCGAATACGGATCGGGATGCCGAGAGATATGCACGCATTGGCGTATCCGCACTGGATGAATACGCTGGCGTGATTGATGAACTTCAGCAGATCAAGAAAACCTCTGTCGACTATTACGCGGCGATCAGAAGCCTGTATCGGCAAAAGCGTCAGGCAGAGATTTCCAACGGTCGTGAAGAGAATATGCCGTCCATTCCCAATTATGACCTCAATTTCGCGCCCAGCGGCAACGGTTCTCTCGCCGGCGTAAAGTAAGTCTCGGCATGACTTGAGCGGGCCTTCTGGCCCGCTCTTTTCGGCGCAATAATAACATTAAAAATTTGTAAGTGTCGGTTCATACACCCTTTCTGGTATGTATGAATGAATGCTGGATAAAGGCATTCCTTATAAAAAGTCTAATGCGTCTGGTAATATGCTGAATTAATGAAATAAAACTCTGACGCACGTGATTGTGAAATACGGATATTCTTGACAATTCAGGGTATGTCCGGGTATAACGACTGGGTAATGAGGGGTGCCCATAAGGGGCTCTTCGAGCGAGTTCGACGTAAGTGAACTCATCAACGAAGGCTACGTTGCTCTGATAGAGGATGACGCCGTGAAGTTCTTTCTGATGATTCCGCAATTGTTGTGTAGCCGGTGAGCTGATTTCGGCTCGTGCTCCGGCTCGGCCAAATTCACATCACGATAGGAATCAACGGTGCTTCCAAGAGGCCGTAGCTGAACAGGAAAGAGGAATTAGATAAAATGGCTAGCATGAACGTTCCCACACTTTCGAGTGAAGGCGGATTATCGCGATATCTCCGTGAAATCTGGCAGTTTCCGATCCTCGAGAAGGATCAGGAGTATATGCTTGCCTATCGACTGCGGGACGAGGGTGATGTCAGCGCTGCGCATGATCTGGTGACGTCGCACCTGCGCCTTGTCGCTAAAATCGCCATGGGTTACCGCGGCTATGGCCTGCCGGTTTCCGATCTGATCTCGGAAGGCAACATCGGCCTGATGAAGGCCGTCAAGAAATTCGATCCGGATCGCGGCTTCAGGCTGTCGACCTATGCAATCTGGTGGATCAAAGCCTCGATCACGGAATATGTGCTGAAATCCTGGTCGATGGTCAAAATGGGGACTGTGGCGTCGCAGAAGAAGCTGTTCTTCTCGCTCAGACGCATCAAGAGTCAATTGAAGATCCACGATAACGGCGAGTTGAGTGACGAGCAGGCCGGCCGTATTTCGGAAGCCGTCGGCGTCACGGAAACCGAGGTTCAGCATATGAACCGCCGGCTGTATTCACGGGATCTCTCCTTGAATGCACCAATGTCGAACACCGATGAGGGTGCAGCCGAGTTTCAGGACAGCCTGATTGATAACCGTCCCAGCCCGGAATCGCTGGTCGGTGAGCGGGAGGAGTTGTCCGTCCGTTCGGCAATGCTCGAGCGTGCCCTGTCGGAACTGCCTGAGCGGGAGCGGCATATCCTGATCGAACGTCGCTTGAAGGATGATCCGGTCACGCTTGAAGAGCTTGGCATGGAGTATGGAATCAGCCGGGAACGGATTCGCCAGTTGGAAGTCCGCGCATTTGACAAGCTGCAGAAGCTCATCCACGCAGAAGCGGCGGCAGCCCCGGCCATGTGAATCGGTTAGTCGACGGCAATCATGCCTTCTCGTTAACGTCAAAAATGCCTTTTAATTAATGGCATAAATACCTTCGGCGAATCTCAGCTCTCCCGGGCTGATGAATGCCGCCGAGGCGATGTTGACAGAATGCAGTTTGCCGTCGATCCGTTTCTCCCAGAAACTCAGGAATTGTTTCAGTTGTGGAAATTCCGGTGCCAGGTCCAGATGCTGCCAGATGAATTCCTGCAAAAGCTGCGGATAGTCCGGCAGATGGTAAAAGATTTGTGCTGTTGTTAGTCGGTAACCGGATAATTGGTCGCGGAACGATAGTCCAGAAGGGCCACTGTAAAGGTTCGCCATTGGAACTCCTTTAAATCGTTATGGACTACCAATTCTGCGCACAACCATTTTTACTTTCAATAAAAATGTTATAAATCAATGTGTTGGCAGCTAAAGGCGAAGAGTGCTGCCAATCTCCCGGCATCGGCAAAAAAATTGTCATCGTGAAGAGCCTTGACGTAGCGGGTATCTAGGCTAAATACCCTTTGGCACTCAAACAATCAGAGTGCCAAATATCTTATCAACACACACCGTTCGCTTAAAATAGGAGGAACGACATGGGATTCAGACCTTTGCATGATCGCGTGCTGGTACGGCGCGTCCAGCAGGAGGAAAAGACTGCCGGCGGGATTATCATTCCCGATACGGCTCAGGAAAAGCCGATGGAAGGCAAGATTGTCGCCGTTGGAACCGGTCACAAGGCCGACGATGGCAAGGTGACGCCGCTCGACGTAAAAGCCGGAGATCATGTCCTGTTCGGCAAGTGGTCCGGCACCGAAGTGAAGATCGACGGCGAAGACCTGCTCATCATGAAGGAAACCGACATTCATGGGCGTGATCGAGAAGTAATCCGCTCGCCAAGAAAAAAGCTGCCTCAACAATCAGGAGGTAAATAGACAATGGCTGCCAAAGAATGTTAAATTTTCCGATCTGACGCCCGCGACCGCCTGCTCAGGGGCGTCGACATCGCTGGCCAATGCGGTGAAAGTCACGCTCGGCCCGAAAGGCCGCAACGTCGTCATCGGATAAATCCTTCGGTTCGCCCCGCGCATCACCAAAGACGGCGTGACGGTTGCCAAGGACATCGAGCTTTCCGACAAGTTCGAGAACATGGGCGCGCAGATGGTGCAAAGAAGTCGCCTCGCAAAGCCAACGACGACAGCTGGTGACGGCACCACGACCGCGACGGTTCTGGCTCAGGCGATCGTTCGCGAAGGCGTCAAGGCGGTTGCCGCGGGCATGAACCCGATGGACCTGAAGCGCGGCATCGACAAGGCTGTTACCGCCGTCGTCGCCGAAATCAAGAAGCGCTCCAAGAAAGTGTCGACCAACGAAGAGATCGCCCAGGTTGGTACGATCTCGGCAAACGGCGACCGCGAAGTCGGCGACATGATCGCTTCGGCCATGGAACGCGTCGGCAACGAAGGCGTGATCACGGTTGAAGAAGCCAAGTCAGCTGCATTCCGAGCTTGATGTCGTTGAAGGCATGCAGTTCGATCGTGGCTACACCAGCCCGTACTTCGTCACCAACGCAGACAAGATGACCTGCGAACTGGACGATCCGTACATCCTGATCCACGAAAAGAAGCTTTCCTCGCTGCAGCCGTTGCTGCCGGTTCTGGAAGCTGTTGTTCAGTCCGGTCGTCCGCTTATGATCATCGCTGAAGACGTCGAAGGCGAAGCTTTGGCGACGCTGGTTGTCAACAAGCTGCGCGGTGGCCTCGAAGGTTGCTGCCGTTAAGGCACCGGGCTTCGGTGATCGCCGTAAAGCGATGCTCGCAAGACATCGCTGTTCTGACCGGTGGTCAGGTGATCTCGGAAGATATCGGTATCAAACTTGAAAACGTCGACCATTGAAATGATGGGCCGCGCCAAGAACGTTTCGATTACCAAAGAAGAACACCACCATCGTCGAAGGTGCCGGCAAGAAGAAAGACATCGAAGGCCGTTGCTCGCCAGATCCGTGCGCAGATCGAAGAAACCACCTCTGACTACGACCGTGAGAAGCTGCAAGAGCGTCTGGCCAAGCTGGCCGGCGGTGTTGCCGTGATCCAGCGTCGGTGGCGGCTACCGAGATCGAAGTGAAAGAGAAGAAAGACCGCGTTGACGATGCCCTGCATGCAACCCGTGCCGCTGTTGAAGAAGGCATTGTTGCTGGTGGTGGTACGGCTCTGCTGTACGCAACCAGAGCTCTTAAAGGTCTTGAAGGCGAAAATGCAGACCAGACGGTCGGTGTAAACATCATCCGTCGCGCGCTGCAGACGCCGCTGCGTCAGATTGCTGAAAACGCCGGTGCCGATGGTGCCGTTGTTGCTGGCAAGCTTCTCGACCAGAAAGACACTGCGTTTGGTTACAACGCGCAGACCGACAAGTACGAAAACCTCATCAAGTCGGGCGTTATCGATCCGGCCAAGGTTGTCCGTACCGCGCTGCAGGACGCAGCATCGGTTGCCGGCCTTCTGATCACGACCGAAGCCATGGTCGCCGAGAAGCCCGAAAAGAAAGAATCAATGCTAGGTGGCGGCGATATGGGTGGTATGGGCGGCATGGGTGGTATGGGCGGCATGGGCTTCTAAGCCTCTGCAACCTGCTACCAGACCAACTGGTCACTCTAAAGATCAAGGGACGCTCGCAAGAGCGTCCCTTTTTCTTTGTCACTCTTTCTTTGTCACTCTGGCACTCGAAGGAAACACAGATGGATGCTAGGCTTTCTCCATGATCGTCACATTCACGGATTTCGGCATTGAAGGGCCTTATCTGGGCCAGATGAGAGCAGCGCTTTACCATGAAGCGCCTGCTGTACCAGTCATCGATCTGATGGTTGATGTGCCCGCTTTCAATATTCAGGCGGCGGCTTATCTGCTGCCGGCGGTTATGAAGCCGCTTGCCGCAGGCACAGTCTGTCTGTCTGTCGTTGATCCGGGTGTCGGCTGGGATCGCCTGCCGGTCATCCTTCGTGCCGACGCGTATTGGTTCGTTGGGCCAGATAACGGTTTATTCGAGCTTATTGCCCGGCGTGCAAAGGATACGGTTGCGTGGTGGGAAATTACCGACCTGCCCGAAACACTGTCGGCCAGCTTCCATGGCAGAGACCTGTTTGCGCCGGTTGCAGCAAAGATTGCCGCACAAGGCCTGGAAGCGGTCAGAACCATCGCCAGACCCCTTGAACCAGATCGCCGAGGCTATGCCGCATGGCCAGATGATCTGGCGCAGGTGGTCTATATTGATGGGTATGGGAACTGCATGCTTGGTGTTCGTTGGGAATCGATAGGCCCGGATTCTGCAATTTGCATCGGTCCTGACAGGATTGATTTTGCCCGCACCTTTTCAGACGTTCCAATGGGCTGTACGTTCTGTTACGAAAATGCGCTGGGATTGGCGGAAATTGCCGTTAATAACGGGAATGCAGCCGAGTTACTGGACCTCAAGATTGGCAGTCAGGTTTCCGTAAGGAAACTGTCAGGGAAATAAACAAGACTGTAGAATAATTTGGCAAACCAACGTGGTACGTCTACCATCGTTAGTATAAGCTAAGATATTAAGTTGGGGAGTTTGATCGTTTGACCTTCGCCCAAACCGAGCGGGATAAATGTCGATTCGTGTAAAATTCTGGGGAGTTCGGGGAAGTATCGCATGCGCGACCCCCGACCATATGAAGTATGGTGGCAATACCAGCTGCATCGAAGTCGAAGCAGGTGATTACCGTTTCGTCATGGATGCGGGTACAGGTATTCGCAACTACGGCAATGCTTTCCTTAAAGATGACGTCAAGGAATCCCATCTGCTGCTGACGCATACCCATTGGGATCACATCAATGGCTTTCCGTTCTTTGTGCCGGCTTACGATGCCAAGCGTTCCATTCATATCATGGCCGGCCATCTGAAGAACCAGGGTGGGGTGCAGGACGTTCTGTCGACGCAAATGCACAACCCGATGTTCCCGGTGCCGCTTGAGGCGATGCAGGCCAGCCTGAAATTCGAAGATTTCGAGGCCGGCGACAGCTTCTCGCTGGCAAAGGGTGTCGATATCCAGACGGCTGCACTTAACCATCCGAACGGCGCGACCGCATATCGGGTCAACCATGATGGCAACTCAGTTGTTTATGTCACCGACACGGAACATATACCGGGCAAACCCGATCAGAACATTCTTGCCCTGATAGAAGGGGCTGATCTTGTCATCTATGACAGCACCTATACGGAAGAAGAGTTCCCGGCTAAGGTCGGTTGGGGACATTCCACATGGGTGGAGGGCATGAATTTATGCCGCGCCGCCAATGTGAAACGGCTGGCTATTTTCCACCATGACCCTGACCATAATGACGAGTTCATGGACAAGCTGGGGATTGAAGCCGCCGAAGCCTGGGAAGGCAATTTCGTCAGCCGCGAAGGCATGGAAATCATCATCGACTGAGCAGGCTCCCTGACGGTAACGCCTCAGATCCGATGAGAATACATGTCAGGTGTCAGCTGGCCGGTTTGGCCGTCAGGCGCCGACGTTCTTCATTCAGGAACGTTTCGATCTGCTGATAATCTTTTATCAGAGTGTTATCACGCCGGGCACCCAGGTTATCGAACTTAAGCTGCCATTCCTCGAGCACATTGATATTTTTAGGCTCGCCGGCTTTGTACTGGGCGATGAAAGCACGCTTGAGATCATCAAGCATGGCCTTGGTTTCCTGCAACTTGGGGCCAAGCGCCGAAGGTGCCGGCTGGATCGGCAGCCGCTCTTCAATAGGGGGCATTGCAGCCGATTGTGATTGTTGCGCCGGGGCAACCGCTTTTGCTTCGTCTAGCCGGCGCTTGAATTCCTGGGCCCGGATATAGGCGTCCCGCTCGTCGAGTGACATGGGGTGCAGGCGCAGCACGACCCGACGGTTGGTTGCCCGGTTTTCGGGGATAGGATTGCCGTCAAGATCAAGGTTTGGCACTTTCGGCCTGGTATCGGCATAGCCGGTGGCCTTCAGCCGTTCACGCGCGACATTGTTCATTTCGAACATTCTGACGACGGTTGATGCACGGCCGGATGACAGTTCCCAGTTCGAGGGGAATTTGGGTGTGTTGATCTGCCCGTCGTCCGTGTGGCCTTCGACGACAACATTGTAGAGTTCGTAATTCGGAGAGGAGAGGGTCTCTCTGCGAGTTTCTTCAGAACCGGTATCGCGGCGGGGGCGATATCTGCGGAACCCGGCAGAAAGAATGCATTCGACTGCAACTCGATCGTGACGCCTTTTTCATCGGCGCCGACGGTCACGACCTGATCGGCCTGCATTTCATAGACAAGATCCTGAGCGTCGATTTTAAGGCTTTGCGTTGTCGACTGGGTGTTTTTTCCGCCGATATTGGCAGCCACGGCCGACGCCAACTCTTCATAGGCCGGAATGTCGAATTCCGAAAAGGTCAGCAGCATGACAAAGAACGCCATGAGAAGCGTGATGGCATCGGCGAACGTTACGAGCCAGTCTTCCGCTTCATCAGGGGTTTCTACTTTTTTTGGTGCTGCCATGGTCAGCCTTCCGCTACGTCTAAACGGACGTTCTACTCTTTCATCTTATCGATGTTGAAGTGGATGGATGGGTCGAGATAACTGTTCATCTTGTCCTGAATATAGCGGGGGGATTTTTTGTCGGCCAGCAGGGACAAACCTTCGGCCACAAGATAGTTGCGGAATTTGACGATCTGCTCGCGCTGCAGGACTTTGGTTGCCGTTGGCTTGAACAGGATTTGCGCAAACAGCACGCCATACAATGTTGTCAAAAGGGCCACTGCAAGGCCTTTGCCGAGCGAAGAGGGATCACCACCCATGTTGTCGAGCATGATGATCAGACCGACCAGCGTGCCGATCATGCCGAATGCCGGTGCCGCCGACGCCATGCCTTTGAGGATTTCGACCTGAACGGTATTCCGGCCATAGGTGGTTTCGATGGTATTGGTCATGATTTCCCGGACTTCTTCGCCGGTATAGCCGGAAACCACCATTTCTACGCCAAACCGTAGAAACTTGTCCCCGCGCGTGGCTTTCATCGCTTCGGCCTCAAGGGCAGGCACGCCGCTTTTTTGCACGGTATATGCCCACTTTATAATGCGACCGACTTCGCTTTTCAGAACGTTCCGACCAACCTTCGGCGAAAAGATAATCCGCCAGATCAGTTTCAGGGACAGCAGAACATAGCGCGGCTCATACGAGATAAAGGTCGATGCCAGGGTGCCGCCGGCGACCATGATAAAGCTCGAGCCACTGAGAAAAATGACATAGTTGTCGGTACTGATGATAATGGCGCCAAGAAACAGACCAAGCGCACCCAGAACCCCGAATATCGTTGCAAGTGACATATAGACCGCTTCTCAGTCATTTCCCCAGCGAACACCGGTGACACGTATTACCCGGCGAATCCAGCTACTATAAAGAATCTCTTATGTTTAAGAAATAATTAGCAGCAACCGCCTCTGCGTCGATTTAGAGAGAAATTACCGTTCGCGGAAGGCTTCGTCTCTCAATTTTAGAACAGGCTTCACCAAATAATCCATAACGGACTTCTTCCCGGTATGGATATCCACCGTCGCCTGCATACCCGGCGTGATCGGGAGATCCCCCTCATTATAGCCGAGATAGTTTTTGTCCGTCTGAACAACGACCCGGAAATAGGGGGCGCCATCCTCGTCCGTGCTGCTGTCAGGGGCAACCCGGATCACTTCGCCTTTCAGGCCGCCGTATCTGGCAAAATCATAGGTGGAAATTCTAACCGTCGCGGCCTGTCCGACGGTGACATAGCCACGGTCGATCGGGTTCAGTTTCGCTTCGACGACGAGCTGATCGCCGGTTGGAACGATTTCCATGATCGGCTCGCCCGGTTTGACGACGTTGCCGACGGCGTTATAGCGCATGTTCTTAACAACACCGTTGATCGTGCTTTTGATTTCGGCGCGGATACCCTGTTCAGTCGCCTTGCTGAGCAGTTCCGTCACGCGCGCGATGTCTTCTTCGATTTTGCCCAACTGA
The DNA here is from genome assembly GCA_965284225.1 of uncultured Rhodospirillales bacterium. Lineage (GTDB taxonomy): Bacteria > Pseudomonadota > Alphaproteobacteria > Rhodospirillales > Casp-alpha2 > UBA4479. The sequence continues at coordinate 243,335 of CBDIRN010000001.1, read as the reverse complement.
TCTTGCGCTTCACGGCGGAAGCGGCTCTCGGTTTCCTGCTGACGCTGCTTGGCTTCTTCAACGGCGGCCAGAACCTTTGGCAGGGAAGGCCGCAAGGATTTCATTTCACCGTCAAGATTTTCGACTTCTGCTTCAAGCTGCAGGTGTTCCATCTTCGCGGTCAGTCCTTCGGCGAGCAAAGACTTGGACATCTTCAGCCGCTCGGAAGCCAGTTTGTAATTGCTTTCCACAGCCCGGGAGCGGGCGGTCAGTTCCTCAACCTCAAGCTCGCGCTGTTTGACCTGTTCGCGCATCACCTGGATGGTTGATGACAGTTCCCGGCGACGGGCTTCATAAGCCTGACGCTGTGCGGAAACGATGGCGGCGCGACGCTTGGCCACGGCTTCGGGAAATGTCAGTTCACTGCCGGTTGCTTCAGCTTCCAGACGGGCCTTGACCAGCACATTGCTGTCGAGGCGGACCTGCAGCTCTTCCTGGTTGGTGCCGCTTGAGGCCAGATCCAGTTGCAAAAGTGTCTGCCCTTCCTTAACCGTATCGCCTTCCAGCACGTAGATTTCCTGAATGATGCCGCCTTCCAGGTGCTGCACGACCTTGATTCGGCCGGCCGGTACCACTTCACCCGTAGCGATGGACACTTCATCAAGTTTCGCGAAGTTTGCCCAGGTGAGGCCGATGGCCAGCAAAAGCATCACGGGCCAGGCCAGCAGTCGCCAGCCCGGCAGGGGGTTCTGGTTGAGCATCATATCCAGCTTGTCCGAAGACGTCAGTGCCTTCGGCCCCGCCTTTTTTTCAGGCGGCTGCTTGGCTTGTGTCTGTTCTGGTCCTGAAGCGTCGGGACTCATTGCCTTGAAAACTCCTAATCGGCGTCCGCTTTTTGTCCGGCCTTACGATCCCCTTCGTATCCCTTGATTAAATCCGCATATGGATCATCAAGCAATCGTTTCGCATCGCCGTCCAGTTTGAACATGTTGCTGGCCGGAACGCTCGGGTCTGCTGTTGAGCGGTCTCCGGCCTTCTTTTTAGCCCGCTCAGCAATTGCTTCCGCAGCGCCACCGGCGTTTTGCTGTGCTGCCGGTGGGGCCTTGGCGGCACCCGGCATCGGCGGCACAGGCGGTTTACCCTGTGCAGGTTGGGGAGGCATGGCTGGTTTCCCTGCCTGAGTAGGTATGGTGGGTCTGCCTGCCTGAGCAGGCTGGGGCGGTTGCTTGGCCTGCGGTGCAGGGGGCATTTGTGCCGCTGCAGGTGCTTGTTTTGGTGGTGCAGCCTGAGGGGATGCCTGAGGGGTTGATTGTGGCGGGGCCTTTGGCGCCCCTTCCGTACCCCTTAATCTTGGCGGAGCCGCTTTGGCGGGGCCGGCGCCAGCCGCTGCAGGCGCGTCCGGGGCATCGCCCTTCGTCAATGGCTGCTGACCAAACAATTTTGGCAGAATTTCCCGCGACGGCCCGGCCAGTGCGACCTTGCCTTTGTCGAGCGCAACCAGATCATCGCAGGCCGCCAGCAGGATCGGGCTGTGCGTGACAATGATGACGGTCCGGGTCTTGCCGATTTCGACCAGCGTTTTCCGCAGTTCCTGTTCCGCCTGGCGATCAAGACTTGCTGACGGTTCATCCAGCAAAAGCACGGCCGGATCGCCGAGCAGGGCCCGGGCAATGGCAATGCGTTGACGCTGACCGCCGGATAGACGCTGGCCAGCTTCGCCGATGTCCGACGCATAGCCATCAGGCAGGTCAATGATAAAGTGGTGCACGCCGGCCTGTGTCGCGGCTTCGATGATCTTGTCGTCATCAGCGTCGGGGAATCGGTGAACGATATTGTCGCGGACGGTACCGGCGAACAGAACGGTTTCCTGCGGTACGTAGCCCATCCAGGTGGCCAGTTCCGTACGGGTAAACTGGGCAATATCAGCACCATCCAGAAGCACCCGGCCATTGGTTGGTGTGTACAGCCCCTGGATCATCTTCAGCAGCGTTGTTTTGCCAGACCCGTTACGTCCGACCAGTGCATGAACGCCACCGGCGTGGATGCTTACCGTCACCGAATCGACAACCGGTTTCGTGTTTTCGGAATAGCCGAACGTCAGGTTTTCAACCTGAATTTCACCGCGCGGCTTTTCGAGCTTGATCTCGCTTTCCTGGCGGTCTGACAGGGAGGAGAAAACATCGCCGAGCCGGCTGACCGATTGCTTGAAGCCGTTATAGGCGCGCCATTGCCCGACCAACTGGTTGAGCGGCCCCATGATCCGCCCCGACAGCATATTGGCAGCAATCAGAGAACCCATGGTCATGTTCTGATTGACGATCTGATAAGCCCCGACGGAGGTCATGAAAATCGTCGTTGCCATGGTCAGGGATTGCGAGCAGTTCGTATAAAAATCGGTTTTGCTGCCACGGTACATCGATTGCGCAATGTTATTGGCGTGGGTTTCTTCCCACAACGGCCGCATGGCGCGGTCGAGGGCCAGTGCCTTGATCGTCGTCCGCCCCTGAATAAGCTCGGCGATCAGGGTATCGCGGCCCTGCGTGCTTTCACGTTCAGCGGCGTTGGCTTCGGACATGACGCCGCTTGAGCGCCACGCGACCAATAGGAAAATGGGCAGGATCACCATCAGCACCCAGGCAATCGGGGCCGCGATAATCGAAATCAGCACGACAAACATGACCACGAATGGCAGGTCGCAAAGCAAAATGGCCGAAGCGCCGGAAAGGGTGTTGCGCACGGTATCGACATCGCGGAACAGGGACTGCCAGTAACTGGCGGGTTTCCCCTCCAGCATATGAAGTGGCAGGCTGACCATCTTGTCGAACAGATGCCGACCGACGATCACATCTACTCTGAGCGCCACGGTCTGCATGATCTTGGACCGTGCCTGCTTCAGGGTAAGATCGAATAACACAACCAGCAGCATGCCGATAACAAGGCCCCACAACGTGCTGAGGCCGCCACTGCCGACGACGCGGTCATAGACCTGCATGGTGAAAACCGGGGTCGCGAGAGCCAGCAAGTTGACGAACGCCGACATCGCGATCACCTCGCGGAAGATCGGCTTCAGTGGCTTGAGAATCGGCTTAAGCCATTCGCGACCGTCAGTTTCGCTCATTCACCGTTCCTGGACACTCTGTAAACACTATCTGATAACACCCTCAGCCCGTTCTTTTAGCATACTCTATAGGTAAATGTCGAAAGACGCTTGACCCCTTATGTCGGAAAATGTGTAGACTGATATTACGGGGTAAATAGGGGAGCTGGGATCCTTTGCGGATCATTAAAACCATTTTCAGTTTTGAACGCTCGCTCGGCATGTTTTTGCTGTGCGCATTTGTCGGCTTGTATTATGTCGACGTCAAAACCGGCGTGGGCTTCCTGGATGCATGGCGTAACAAGGTTTTCGACTACTATCAGGAAATCAAACCGCGCGAAGTGCCGACGCCGGAAAACAAGCCCGTCACCATCATTGATCTTGATGAACAAAGTCTGGAAACCATCGGACAATGGCCGTGGCCCAGAAACGTTATCGCGCAAATGGTCGAGAATCTAATGCAGATGGGCGCCGTTCTAGTGGCCTTCGACATTGTCTTTGCCGAACCCGACAGGATGAATCCGTCCAGTGTGGCGTCTACGCTGGTCGGTCTGGATGACGCTACGAAGGAAAAGCTGCTGGGTTTGAAAAGTAACGATCAGATATTCGCTGACGTTATCCGCAAATCTCGCGTGGTGCTGGGGCAGGCTGGACGACCGAGTGAAACCGAAGGCGTTAAGGGCCCGCCGGTGAAAAAATCCGTCGCCGTGCAGAAACTTTCAAAGTCAGCGCCGGAACCCTATGTCTTCATTCCGAAATTCCCTTCGCTGGTTCGTAATGTGCCGGTTATTGAACAGGCGGCTACAGGCCGTTTCGGCGGGCATGGAATCTTTTCAGTGGTGCCGGGCAAAGACGGAATCGTGCGAAACGTACCGGCATTCTTCGGCCATGACGGTCAGTATTTCCCGGCCCTGGCCATCGAAATGCTGCGCATCGCCACAGGCCGGCCGACTATTCTGGCAAAAGTTAATGATGCGGGTATGGTTGAAGCGGCCATTGCCAAGGGTCTCACGGTAACAACCGACCGGATCGGACAGGTCTGGCCCTACTTCTCGAAACGCGACTGGGACAAGTACGTCTCCGCCGCCAAGGTGCTGGACGGCACGGCAGACCCGGCCAAGATCAAGGGCAAACTGACGATTGTCGGCACGTCTGCCGTGGGCCTTCGAGATATTCGATCAATCCCGACGGAACGCGACATTCCAGGGGTCGAGGTGCACGCCCAGCTCATTGAAGCCATCGTGCACAGCAAATATCTGGTGCGACCGAACTATGCCGATGCGGCAGAGCTGTCGATCTTGCTGGTTGGCGGCATCATCATGATCATTCTGGTGCCGTGGGTCGGTGCCAAATGGACGGCTGTACTGTTCATCCTGGTCGCCGGTGGCTCGATGGGAACGTCATGGTATCTGTTTTCCGAAAAACTGTACCTGTTGGATGCGACCTATGCGGTGTTCGGCATTGCCGTCATGTACACGTCGATGACCTATGCCGGGTATGCTCGCGAAGAAGCTGAGCGGAGACAGACCAGAGATGCATTCTCGAAATATCTGTCACCGGACATGGTCAAGCGTGTGGCTGGCGATCCGGGTGCGCTCAAGCTCGGTGGTGATCAGCGCAAGATGACACTGCTGTTCTGCGACGTTCGCGGCTTCACGACGATCTCTGAACAGTTCGACGCGGTCGGTCTGACGGCTCTGATCAACAAATTGCTGACACCATTGACCAACGTCATCCTGAAACGCAAAGGCACCATCGACAAGTACATGGGCGATTGCATCATGGCTTTCTGGAATGCGCCGCTTGATGATGATGATCAGGAATTCAACGGCTGCACGTCTGCGCTTGCCATGCTGGGCGAGATGGAGCCGCTGAACGAGCGCCTCAGGCTGGAAGCCGAAGCAGAAGGACGCAAGCATATCCCGTTGAAGGTGGGTATCGGCCTCAACACCGGTACTTGCGTGGTCGGCAACATGGGGTCGGACATGCGCTTCGATTATTCCGTGCTGGGTGATGCGGTCAACCTGGCAGCGGGACTTGAAGGTCAGAGCAAAAGCTATGGCATGAACGTCGTCCTGGGCCCGAATACCCGAAACGAGATCAAGGACCGGCTGGCGACCATCGATCTCGATTATATCCGGTTAAGGGCAAAACCACGGGCACCTACATCTATGGCCTGATGGGGGACGGGGAAGTGCTCGCCGATCCCAAGTTCGTTAAGCTGCAGCGACTCATTTTTGATGCGCAGGAAACCTATCGTGCGCAGCAATGGGATGATGCCCAGCAAATGTTCGATGAAATCCGTGATCTTGGCAGTGATGCCAACAAGCCATGGAAGCTCGAAGCGAACCTGCATGTCCTTTGCGATCTTTACGATGAACGGATTGCCGAATACAAAGCCAATCCACCTGCACCCGATTGGGATGGCGTATTTATCGCAACCTCGAAGTAATCGGACGGTCGGCTACCAATCCTTGCACAGCGCCTGTTCTTGCTTGTAGCGCTCTGGCGTATCCAGACGGGCGTTATTGCGGTCCAGCGTTCTGTTCATTTCAAGAAACAGCGACTGAACACTGGCGCCCAGTCTTTGGCGCAGATAGGAAGCTGCCAGATCAGGGCTGGCACTTTGTATCGGCTGGAGCTGTCCCGCTGCACGCTCAAGGCGGTGTTGCAGGCGAGGGAAAAACTCATCAAGTGCTTGTTGAAAAACGGCAACATGCGTCATCTCGTGGCTTTTGATGGAATTGTAGGCGCAACTGCCGGGGCGGAATTTCCGGGCGATGAAAACGCTCAGTTTGTCGTATCCAAGCTCTGCGTTGACCGCTGTCAAACGTGCGCAATATCGGCCTGAAGGCATGGGCAGGGCTTCAATTTGCAGCCGCATCTGATACTTCAATTCCGTCAAGGTCAGGCCAACCGGTGTCCATGCTGAGCCGAAGGCATTGGCACGGCCGCTCTGGCGCTGCATTTGACGCAGGTTGTCCCTGCTGTATTCGTTATTCACAGCAATCTGACCGTCCATCCGCTGAATGCGGACATCAATCGTGCGTTTATCCGGAAAGCTACAATCCGCAGCCGATGCCGGTGCTGTGATGAGACAGGCAGCCGTGCCGACCAAAAACAGGGTCGAGCAAACTTTGCCGATGCGGAGGTATCGGTTCTTCATCCAGACAGGATAGCGCATTGACCGGTCCCGGTGAAAGATGGTGGATGCACGACAGGGGTATTGTGATTTAGTCGTAATCGACCACGGTAATGAGATGATCGACCTTTTCGTCGGTAACGCCCAGCGGCAAATTCAAGGAGTGATAGGTGATGAATTCCCGATTAGCGATAAACGAGCTGGATCGATAGACGGCGTTTGGCACTTTCGCCAGAACGACTTCCCGGTACGTATCCATCTGCGGCCCGAGGGGCTGATTTTTATAGATGCTTGAGTGCCTCTGTCCCGAAGCATCGAAACCGGCCCGCATCGCGATCTGTGTCCCCCAGTAACGATTAAGGAAATCAGCACCGTTATCTATGACATCCTTGACGATGAGGCAGGGGGCGATCTGCCAGAGATCCAGCAAATCAATATCCCGCCAAGCCGGGAAAGCCCGCTGGCCACGCTTCATATTCCAGTATTCATAGAGTGTTTTGGCAAATGGTTGTTCAGGCACATAGCCCGGATTGATGGTCCGCCGCTGGTAGATTTTATCGGCTACGTAGATGTCGGACAAATAACCTCCCTCGTTCGCCAAGTGGGTCAAAAATCATTTAGCACCAAGTGCATGGTTGCTGTCTAGTTTTGTGACATCACGTGAATGCGTAAAGTGTGGACCGGTGAAAGCAGGTTTTGGCGGTCACTCTCAGCCATCAGTGAATGAAAAAGGGGTCAGGTCTGTCGACCTAACCCCTTGATCTGATTGGCTCCGGCGGTTGGACTCGAACCAACGACCTAGCGGTTAACAGCCGCTTGCTCTACCAACTGAGCTACACCGGATCAGTGCTGGAGGCGCGGACCGGAATCGAACCGGTGTTCACGGCTTTGCAGGCCGCTGCGTAGCCACTCCGCCACCGCGCCGTACCGCGTGACCCCCCGTTACCGTACAAAGTCTCTGACCAGAGACGGCTGCACTGCAACGACGCGGGAAATTAGACGTAACATTGCCAAGGGTCAAGCAATCCATTTGCATTTTTACAGGCATATTTTTTTGACGGATCACGAATGCCGCACGGTGTTGTTTTCCGGTCCCTTAAGACCTATAAATCGTTCATCAAGTTAAACGCCGGGAAGGCACGCCGTGCCCGGAGGCCCGTGGTCTATAAAGGTTGCCCGCATGAACGATGCGCAGTTCGCCAAATCCCGCCGCAACATGGTCGACAGCCAGATTCTGCCGAACCGTGTTACTGATGAGCACGTCATCGAAGCCATGGGTGCGGTGCCAAGGGAGAAGTTCCTGCCGGCTGCCCGGCATTCTCTGGCCTATGCTGATGAAAGTATTTTGATCGAAGATGGCCGCTATCTGATGCAGCCGATGGTGCTGGCCAGACTTTTGGACATCGCTGAAATTCGCAGCCACGATCTGGCGCTGGCCGTGGGCTGTGCGACGGGGTATGGCGTTGCCATTCTGGCCAAACTGGTCGACACCGTTATTGCGGTCGAGAGTGATGCGTCGATGCGGACCAAGGCGGAGCGAAACCTTGGTTCGCTGGGTCTCGATAACGTCGCCGTGGTAGAGGGCAAACTGTCTGCCGGTCATCCCAAGGAAGCACCCTATGATTTGATTTATATCGATGGTGCGGTTCCCGAAGTGCCAAAGGGGATCGCCGAGCAACTTGCCGAGGGTGGGCGTCTTGTTTGTGTCGAAATGGCACCGGGCAAAACCGTCGGTCGTGGTGTCCTGATTACCAGGTATGGTGACTCGATTACAAAGCGGGAAATCTTCGATGCTGCAGAACCGATGCTGCCCGGTTTTGAAACAGAGGCCGTATTCTCGTTCTGATCTGTGCCAAGGGTATGGAATTGCGGCACAATTTCTGAATAGCGATTCGCCCTTATTACTCACTGTAACTGATGCGTGTGCATAGTAAGTAATTGAATTCATGGAATAAAACGTGTAGCTTGACCTTCTTGCAGGGTTCAGGCCCCTATATAGTTGATGAACCTTTAGTATTGCCCGCTATATGTTGATGGTTCACATAGCTTGAAGACAGGTGCAGTGGCGCCTGATGACTGAATTTTAAGGGTTGGAACGCTATGAATAAATCCACTTACATCATGTCTTCGCTGGCTGCCGCGGCTCTGACGGGGGTCCTGTCGACGCCTGTTTCGGCACAGGCGATCGAAGATGCGATGGCAAAAGCGTATCTGAACAACCCGACATTGCTGTCTACCCGTGCCGGATTGCGAAGCACGGATGAAAGTGTTCCTCAGGCACTGGCCAACTGGCGGCCGAGTGTCGAGGTGACATCCTCCGCTGGTGCCGAGGTCGTCAACAACAATACGTCGACCGGAACCGACCGAAATCAAAGCCGGCGTCCGGTCGATATTGGCATTTCCCTCACGCAGCCGCTGTTTCGGGGCGGTCGCACTCTGGCTGCCACCAGCGAAGCGGAAAACAATATTCGTGCCGCACGCGCCCGTTTGCTTGAAACCGAGCAGAATATCCTGCTGCAGGCGGCGACGGCATATCTCAACGTCTACCGTGATCAGGCCGTACTCCGGCTGAACCGCAATAACGAAGAGGTCCTGCAGCGTCAGCTTGAAGCGACACGCGACCGATTCGAAGTTGGTGAAATTACCCGAACCGACGTGCACCAGGCTGAAGCGCGTCTTGCCCGTTCAAAAGCGGATCGCATTCAATCGGCAGGGGCGCTTGAAACCTCAAGGGCTAATTACCTGAATATCGTCGGTGAGCCTTCTCCGGAAGTATTGAGACTGCCTAACCGCACCACCGACCTGCCGGCAAACGCCGAAGAAGCCGTGCGGATTGCTGTCGTCAACAATCCGGGTGTGATTGCCGCAGAATTTGATCGTCGTTCATCCATGGACAACATTGATCAGGTTTGGGGACAATTGTTACCCGAACTGGAATTGACGGCGAGCAGCACGCGCGCGTTGCAGGCGACAACAGAACGCAGCAGAAGCAACACGCACGAGATTTTGCTCAACCTGACCATTCCGATTTATCAGCAGGGCGAAGTTTATTCCAGGTTGCGTCAGGCCCGTCAGGACGCGGCTGAAAGCACTCTGGTTATTGATACGGAACGTCGCGATGCCGCAGAAGCCGGCACCCAGGCCTATGAAAGCCTGGTTACGGCACGGGCGCAGGTGGATGCGTTTCAGACCCAGATCGAGGCCAGCATTGTCGCCCTTGAGGGTGTGCAGAGAGAAGCCGCTGTCGGTTCCAGAACGGTTCTGGATATCCTTGATGCCGAGCAGGAACTTCTGGACTCGCGCGTGTCACACGTCAGATCCGAGCGTGACGAACTGGTCGCTGCTTATGAATTGATGTCGGCTCTTGGCCGGTTAACCGCAAAGGATCTCGGTCTGGCGGTTGATCTCTATGATCCGCGCGTACACTACAATGAAGTACGTGACAAATGGTTCGGCGGTACAAGTTCCGGCGGTGTGAAATAACGAGGCGGAATCGCGGGGAATTTGGTTTTCTGCTGTTTCCATTCTGATTACGGTTTGTTAACCCTCTTTAGGGCAATCTGCTAAAGATCGTTAACTTAAACGGGGGGCTAGACCCGCGCATGAGCGACAAGGCCAATGCAGCGCAGGATGACGGCGCCGAACCTTCGATGGAGGATATCCTCGCCTCGATCCGCCGTATTTTGGCGGAAGAGGAAGAAGAGGGTGGTGATGAAGCTGCGCCCGTAGCGGCAGCCCCTGAACCTGAGCCGGAACCAGAGCCCGAGCCGGAACCCGAGCCGGAGCCAGAGCCGGAACCGGTTATGGCCGCACCACCGCCACCTACACCAGCGCCACCGCCACCGCCGCCACCACCGCCCCCTGCGGTAATGGCGCCACCGCCTCCACCACCCCCGCCGCCGATGCCGTCGGAGATGGAAGAAATTCTTGAACTGACGCCGGATATGGTGGCAGCACCTGAACTTGTATCTTCGCCGACGTTCCAGTCCGGCGCCGATATGTTGTCCGAGCTTGCCAAGGCGATCCTTGATCAGCGCGACCTGTCGGTCGGCGGTAGCCGCGATATCACGCTTGAAACCATGGTTCGCGAGATGCTGAAGCCAATTCTGCGTGAATGGCTTGACCGTAACCTGCCTTATCTTATCGAGCGTCTGGTTAAGAAAGAGATCGATAAGATGATCAACCGTGCGGAACGGCTCGACAGCTAGAACTCCCTATTATTACTGTAAACATTGATCCGTCCGTCCGGCGGCGCTAAAACCATGCGCTTCAAGGACATGACGAAATCGGAGGTCTCCGGCAATGCTGGAAAAAACCTATCGGTCTGAAGAGATCGAGCGGAAAAAATACGAAGAATGGGAACGTGATGGTGATTTTGCCATCGGCGGTTCGCGCGCCAATGCAGACCCGTTTACCATCGTCATTCCACCGCCGAACGTCACCGGCAGCCTGCACATGGGCCACGCCCTGAATAATACGCTACAGGATATCCTGATCCGCTTCCGTCGCATGCAGGGCCGCGATGCCCTTTGGCAGCCGGGCACCGATCATGCCGGTATCGCCACGCAGATGGTTGTCGAGCGCCAGATGGGAGAGGAAGGGCTTACGCGCCATGATCTTGGCCGCGACAAGTTCATTGAGCGGGTCTGGAAGTGGAAAGCGGAATCGGGCGGCACCATTACGTCGCAGCTGCGCCGCCTTGGGGCATCGTGCGACTGGTCGCGTGAACGCTTTACCATGGATGACGGCCTTTCGGATGCGGTCGTTAAGGTATTTGTGCAGCTCTACAAGGAAGGCCTGATCTACCGGGACAAGCGGCTGGTAAACTGGGATCCGAAATTACAAACGGCGATTTCCGATCTTGAAGTCGAGCAGCGCGAAACCGTCGGTAAAATGTGGTTTTTCAAATACCCTGTTGAGGGCAACGATGGCGAATTTCTGACCGTCGGCACGACCCGCCCCGAGACCATGCTGGGGGATACCGGCATTGCCGTTCATCCTGAAGACGAGCGCTACAAGCATCTTGTCGGAAAGCACTGCGTTCTGCCGATCGTCGGCCGCAAGCTGCCGATCATTGCCGATGACTATGCCGACCCTGAAAAAGGGTCGGGTGCCGTGAAAATGACGCCGGCGCACGATTTCAACGATTACGAGGTCGGCAAACGCCATCATCTGAAGATGATCAACGTCATGGATGCCAACGCGCACCTGAACGAAAACGTGCCCGAGGCCTATCAAGGCCTTGAGCGCTTTGCTGCGCGCGACAAAATTGTCGCCGAGATGGATCATCTCGGGTTGCTTGAAAAGGTCGTCGACAATCCGATGACCATTCCCTACGGAGATCGTTCCGGTGTCGCTATCGAGCCCTGGTTGATGGATCAATGGTTCGTCGATGCAAAAACCCTGGCCGGACCGGCAATCACCGCCGTTGAAACGGGCAAAACGAAGTTTGTGCCGCAGAACTGGGAAAACACGTATTACGAATGGATGCGGAATATCCAGCCGTGGTGCATCTCCAGACAAATCTGGTGGGGGCATCAGATCCCGGCGTGGTTCGGTCCTGACGGGGAAGTGTTCGTCGAAGAAAGCGAGGAAGCCGCGCGTCAGGCTGCCCGGGAATCAGTCGGCGAAGATATTGAACTGACCCGTGATCCTGATGTGCTGGATACCTGGTTTTCATCCGCCCTGTGGCCGTTCTCGACCCTTGGCTGGCCGCAACAGACGCCGGAGCTTGAGCGCTATTATCCAACGGACGTGCTGATCACCGGCTTTGACATCATCTTCTTCTGGGTTGCCCGGATGATGATGATGGGCATCCATTTCATGGGCGAAATTCCATTTCATACGGTTTACATCCATGCCCTGGTTCGTGACGAGAACGGCCAGAAAATGTCCAAATCCAAGGGCAATGTCATTGATCCGCTTGAGCTGATCGATAAATACGGCGCTGATGCCTTGCGCTTCACCCTGACAGCGTTCGCCGCACAGGGACGCGATGTGAAGCTCTCCGAAAGCCGGGTTGAGGGTTACAGGAATTTCTGCACCAAACTCTGGAATGCGGCGCGGTTCTGTGAAATGAACGACTGCAGGCCGGTTGAGGGTTTTGATCCGGCGACTGTTACTCAGGCGATCAACAAATGGATCATCGGTAAAGTCGTCGAGGCTGAGCAGCAGACCCGCAAGTCGATTGAATCGTATCGCTTCAACGATGTTGCGACATCGATCTATCAGTTCACCTGGGGAACATACTGCGACTGGTATCTGGAGCTGGCGAAACCTGTCCTGCAGGGCGAGGACGAGGCTGCCAAAGCCGAAGCCCGTGCGACTGCTGCATGGGTGCTCGATCAGATACTGGTCATTGCACATCCGGTCATCCCGTTCATTACCGAAGAGTTATGGCAATCGATCACGGATGACCGCTCGCAGCGACTGATCGCGACACCGTGGCCGACTTATGACGAAGCCCTGATCAATACCGATGTGAACGCTGAAATCGATTGGGTTGTCCGCTTGATCAGCCAGATCAGGACGGTTCGCTCGGAAATGAATGTACCGCCATCGGCAAAAATACCGATGTTCCTGAAAGATCCGGGCGCCAGGGCCGAAGAAATATTGCAAACGCACCAGGAGCTGATCTTGCGTCTGGCGCGTCTGGAGACTGCTGAAGTATTAAGCGGAGAGGTTCCGCGTGGTGCCGTTCAGGATGTGCTGGATGAGGCGACGATTATCCTACCGATCGCTGCCGTTATCGATCTGGATGCAGAACGGGCGCGGCTTGAGCGGGAAATCGCCAAGCAGGACAAGGAAATCCAGCGTTTTGAAGGTAAACTTGGCAATCAGAAGTTTATCGACAATGCACCGGAAGATGTTATTGAAACCGAACGGGAACGCCTTGCTGAAGCAATGCAGGTCCGCGAAAAGCTGGAAGAAGCGCACAGCCGCTTGCTGGCTGTCGGTTAATGATTAAGTTTTGCTAAGGTGTGGATAGTTTTTCAGAGGGATTGAAGATGGAAAAAGAAATTCAGGCAATTACCGATCAGGCAATTGAAGTCATTACTGTTTACGGTTTGGACGTGCTTGGTGCCATAGCCATACTGGTTTTCGGCTGGATGATCGCCGGTTGGGTTCACAAAATCGTCGACCGCGGGTTAGGCAAAGTCCCGAACATGGACTCGACCCTGCGCCCATTCCTCTCGAACATCGTGCGCTGGGTCATTCTGGCTTTTGTCATACTGGCAGTTCTCAGCCAGTTCGGTGTCGAAACAACCAGCATTATCGCCGTGATGGGTGCCGCAGGCCTGGCCATCGGTCTGGCACTGCAGGGGACGCTCTCGAATGTTGCATCCGGCGTCATGCTGCTTTTATTGCGGCCATTCAAAGTTGGTGATTTCATTTCCGCCGGGTCGCTCTCTGGTACCGTTGTAGAGATCGGCTTGTTCACCAGCGAGCTGAAAACCGGTGACGGTATCTATATCATGGCACCGAACTCGCAAATCTGGAACACCACCATCACCAACTTTGCCCGCAACCCGACGCGGCGCATCGATATCGTCGTCGGCATCGCTTATGACGACAGCATCGATGATGCGCAAAAGGCGCTGCAGGACCTGATGGAAGGCAATGCCATGGTTCTCAAGGACCCGGCACCCATGACCATGGTCATGGCGCTGGCCGATAGCTCGGTGAACATCAACCTGCGCTGCTGGGTCAGTACCAGCGATTACTGGAACGCCCTTTGGGCATTGAACAAGGGTGCCAAGGCTGCCGTTGAGGGTGCGGGCTGCTCAATCCCGTTTCCGCAGCGCGATGTACACCTGTTCAACGAAGGCAACACCTGAGCCTGAACCGGTTTCAGGGCAGAAAACTGAACGGTCCGGCAGCAATGCCGGGCCGTTTTACTTTGTCGGATAATAACCAATTGGTAAGGCTGTTCATGCTATAATGGCTAGATGGACAAAGCCCTAAAATCACCAACCATGTCGTCTGTTTCAACAGCAGAAGATCGCGCCGATTACATCGTTGCGCGTCTGGAGCAGTTTATCCGCGATGGACGCAAGGATGAACAGGGCATGTCATTTGACAAATGGAAGCAGATGGCGCGCTCGGAAATCGCCATAGCCGTCGCCGAAGCAGAGATGTCGCAGCAACACGACGAGCTGCAATCGAAAAGGGTCCTGTTCGTTGCAGCAGCCTCGATGATTACCATCGGCTTCTGGGGCACCGTCACGAGTATGGATAAAATCGAATATCTGGTCGGTGCCGTGATTTGTGGGCTGGCTGGACTTCTGCTCATGCTGGCGGTTGGTGAATGGCGCTTCCGCAGCTGGTCGGAACGCCGTCAGGCGAAAAAGCGCCGTGAAATCCTCGGTCGTATCGAAAGCCTGAACCGACGCATCAAACGGCTGGAAAAGGAACTCGGGGCCGAAGCCGACGAATACGAGGCGATGCTGAAGAAACTCAACAAGCGCCGAGGCGTCATGAGCAGTGGCGACAGGAACTGAACCTAGACGGCTTTGTCCAGTGCCGCGACCAGCCGTTCGACTTCTTCCACCGTATTATAATGCGCCATGGAACAACGGATAACACCGTCATCCGGGTCAATGCCGACAGCTTCGACGAGCCTGCGGGCATAGAAATCACCGTGTCTGACTGCGACATGATCCGTAGCGACGGCCAGCGCGATATCTTCGGATTTCCTGCCTTCGACGATGATCGAGAACGTCGGTGCGCGGTCTCCTGCGGCAGCACTGTTTCCGCCGATGATCCGCACGCCATCCCGGGCGTTGGCCCAGTTCAGAAACACACCGGCCAATTCGGCTTCATGGCGGGTGAATAATTCATAAACGGCGCGGGTCCTGGAAAACAGATCGTTCGGCAGATCATCCAGATGTTCTGCGGCGACGGCGTTGATGTAATCGGCAATACCGCTGAGCGAAGCAATGATTTCGTGTTGCGGCCCGGCCGGGTTCATCTTGTATGACGTTGCGGTTTCGGGGATGAAGTAATGGTGCTGGCTCTTGGCTTCTGCCAGGCGTTGTTGCTTGCCGTACAACAAGCCGATATGCGGACCGTAGGTTTTGTACAGACTGAACGCATAGAAATCGACATCCCAATCCTTGACGTCAACGAACCGGTGCGGGGCATAGGCAACACCGTCGACGCAGACCATGGCACCGGTATCGTGTACGCGCCGGGTGATCTCTTTCACATTGTTGATGTCTCCGGTGATGTTGGAAACGTGGGGCAGGGCGACAAGGCGGGTTTTCTCTGTCAGCAGACGATCCAGCAGGTCGATGTCCAGCGCTGCCGTGTCGGGATTGACCGGCCACTCGACAATGCGGATGCCACTGTCAGACAGTCTGCGCCACGGGCCGGAATTGGCTTCGTGATTAAGATTGGTGACGATCACTTCATCACCGGCAGACCATAACGGACGCAGGGATCTGGACAGGACATCAATGTTCGCCGACGTCGAAGGCCCGATGACGACTTCCGCGACGTCCACGCCGATCATATCGGCCATGGCCTTGTGGCCCTCGTCCATACGCTGTTGAGCGAGCATCGCGGCCGGGAAGGGGGCGCCGGGCTGCACCTGGCACTCGCTCATATAGGCGCTCATGCGGGCAATCACGCTTTTCGGCACATAGCTGCCACCGGCGTTTTCGAAAAAGGCCCAATCCCAGCAATGCGTCGGGAATTGATCGCGGCAAAAACCGACGTTGAGTTTTGGATCTTCCTTACTGCGTCCGAACAAGGCGCTCTCCCGTATCTATCTGCCCGTTTCTGTATTTAAGTATTATGGGCTGATTATGCGCCTCTTCGCACCGGTGGCAATGCTGCTGGGCGGATTAACGGGCGAGCGTCATCCCGAGGGCTGCAGCAGATGCCGCCCACAGGGCAAAGAATGTCAGAACCATGCCCGTTACACGGCTAATAAGGCCCTGAGGTCTGTAGAAAAACCAGTATGCGTGGAGGCACCGGCCCAAAATCAGCATGATACCTGAAGTATGGAGCACCAGCGCCGGCACACCGCTCAATTCGGCCATCGCCATGGCGAATAGCGTGATCGGGGCATATTCGGCAAAATTACCGTGGCCGCGTATCAGGTGCGCAAAATCATTCTGCCCGCCATCACCAATGGAAATCCGCCGGTTCCGTCGGTTGCCGATGATGGCGAATGCCATGGCTGAATACAGGACAACGGCGATCGCGAGATAGAGGGGGGTGATTGAGATCATGATCGGACTCCATGCATTTAATGACTACAAAAATTATAGTGACTATTTATTTATTTGATGCAAGCAGTACTATCGGGTCATGGATTATCCGACGAAAGACCAGTGTCCGGTGGC
This sequence comes from uncultured Rhodospirillales bacterium, assembly GCA_965284225.1. Classification (GTDB taxonomy): domain Bacteria; phylum Pseudomonadota; class Alphaproteobacteria; order Rhodospirillales; family Casp-alpha2; genus UBA4479. Next base: position 226,765 of record CBDIRN010000001.1, on the reverse strand, counting down.
GCGCGCCCTTGATGTGATTGGCGAGCGTTGGACCTTGCTGGTGTTGCGTGATCTGTTTCTGTTCGGTCCCAGACGCTTTCAGGACTTCCAGGATTCGTTGACCGGCATCGCGCCAAACACCTTGTCGGCCCGGATCAAAACCCTTGAATCGGCGGGTATTATCGAGAGGAAGCTGTATTCCGAACACCCGCCGCGCGCCGATTATCGCCTGACGGACAAGGGGCGGGAGCTTGGCCCGGCCGTCAAGTCGTTGAAAGTCTGGGGTGAAAAACACACCTGATTCATGGACATAAGGCGCGTGGTCATTGAAAGCCATGCCTCTGTCCATTAGATTCCAGTACATAACCTTATTAAAACGACCCTTGGGAGTAGACCGAGATGCCTGTTTATCGTTCACGTACCACCACGCATGGCAAGAACATGGCCGGCGCGCGTGGCCTTTGGCGCGCCACAGGCATGACCGACGAGGATTTCGGCAAGCCGATCATCGCCATTGCCAACTCCTTCACCCAGTTCGTGCCAGGCCACGTCCACCTCAAGGATCTGGGGCAGATGGTGGCACGCGAGATTGAAGCGCACGGTGGGGTCGCCAAGGAATTCAATACGATTGCCGTTGATGACGGGATCGCCATGGGGCATGGCGGGATGCTGTATTCGCTGCCGTCGCGTGAATTGATCGCCGATGCGGTTGAGTACATGGTCAACGCGCACTGTGCCGATGCACTGGTCTGCATCTCCAACTGCGACAAGATCACACCGGGTATGCTGATGGCGGCGATGCGGCTCAACATTCCGGCCGTGTTCGTTTCCGGTGGTCCGATGGAAGCCGGCAAGATGGATGTCGACGGCAAGGTACAAAAAGCCGACCTGATCGATGCCATGATCCATGCCGCGGCACCCGAAACCTCCGACGCTGACGCTCTGAAATACGAACGTTCCGCCTGTCCGACCTGTGGGTCGTGTTCGGGGATGTTCACGGCCAATTCGATGAACTGCCTTGCCGAAGCAATTGGTCTGGCACTGCCGGGCAATGGCAGCGTTCTGGCGACCCATTCTGACCGCAAGGAACTGTTCCTGAAGGCCGGGCGCACCATCGTCGAGATCACCAAGCGTTATTACGAGAACGATGACGAGTCTGTGTTACCGCGCAATATCGCCAACCGTCGCGGTTTCGAGAATGCCATGACGGTGGATATCGCCATGGGCGGCTCGACCAACACCATTTTGCATCTGATGGCGATGGCCCAGGAAGGCGAAGTTGATTTCGCCATTCATGATATTGACGGTCTGTCGCGCAAGGTGCCGCACCTGTCAAAATTATCCCCGTCGACCAATCTTTATCATATGGAAGACTTCCATCGCGCCGGGGGTATTCTGGCCATCATGGGCGAGCTGGATCGTGCGGGCCTGCTGCACCGCGATAGTGCCACGGTACATACGCCGACGATCGGTGAAGCCATCGACACCTACGACATCATGCGCAATCCGAGTGATGACATCCGCAAGTTCTATCTGGCGGCACCGGGCAACGTCCGTACAGTTGAGGCCTTCAGTCAGTCGAAACGGTATAACTCGCTGGATACGGACCGCGCTCAGGGCTGTATCCGCGATGTTGAACATGCCTACTCGAAAGACGGTGGGCTCGGCATCCTGTACGGCAACATCGCCGAGGAAGGCTGTGTCGTCAAAAGTGCGGGCGTGCCTGTAGAATGCCTGACCTTCAAGGGGCCGGCGAAGATCTGCCATAGCCAGGACGAGGCAGTTGCCAAAATTCTCGGCGGCGAGATCAAGAAAGGCGACGTCGTTGTCGTTGTCTATGAAGGCCCGAAGGGTGGTCCCGGCATGCAGGAAATGCTGTATCCGACCAGCTACATCAAATCGATGGGGCTTGGAAAAGATTGCGCCCTGATTACCGATGGCCGGTTCTCCGGTGGATCAAGCGGACTTGCGGTTGGCCATGTCAGCCCTGAAGCGGCTGAAGGTGGTGCCATCGGACTGATCGAAGAAGGCGATATCGTCGAATTTGATATTCCGTCCCGCAAGGTCAATCTGATGATTGATGCCGCCGAAATGCAGCGCCGTCGCGATGCAATGATGTCCAAGGGCGCGGACGCCTGGAAGCCGAAACGCAATCGTGTTGTGTCGCAGGCCCTCAAGGCCTACGGACTGATGGCGACGTCGGCATCCCGAGGTGCCGTGCGTGATATTTCGCAGATCGAACGGCTTCTTCACGCAGCCGAGTAGAGCTGGAAATCCTATCCTTCGGGGCGGTCACAGGGTCGCTTCGAAGGATGATCCCGGCTGATTTTTCCTATCCCAATTTTCTTTAAGAAAGTGATCCCATGCCCAGTTATCCTGACGTTAAACTTTTCATCAATGGTCAATGGCGCGATGGCGTAGAAGGCAAGTCCATGGCCATCATCGACCCCGCAACCGAAGAAGAGATCGGCCGACTGGCCATGGCCACGCGCACGGATCTCGACGCAGCGCTGGATGCTGCAGACAAGGGCTTCAAGGTGTGGCGCGAGGTCGGTGCATTTGATCGTTACCAGATCATGCGCAAGGCCGCCAACCTTCTGCGTGAACGTGCAGACAGCATCGGCTGGTTGATGACCCGTGAACAGGGCAAGCCGTTAGGCGATTCCGTTGGCGAGATCATGCGCGGCGCAGACACCATCGACTGGTTCGCCGAAGAAGCACGCCGCACATATGGTCAGGTCATTCCAGCGCGCGCTCCCGGTATCATGCAAATGACTGTGAAACTGCCGATCGGACCGGTTGCAGCTTTTACACCTGGAATTTCCCGATCAACCAGATCGTCCGTAAATTGTCGGCGGCACTGGCGACCGGATGTTCGATCATTGTCAAGGCACCAGAAGAGACCCCCGGCATCGCCGGCGGAGCTGATCCGCGCTTTCCTTGATGCGGGTGTTCCGGAAAACGTGATCAGCCTCGTCTATGGTGTCCCTGCCGAAATCTCCGAGTATCTCATTCCGCATCCGACGATCCGCAAGATTTCATTCACCGGCTCGACACCGGTCGGCAAGCATCTGGCAGCACTTGCCGGGCTGCATATGAAGCGGGCGACCATGGAACTCGGTGGCCATGCGCCAGTCATGATTTTCAATGACGCGGACATTGATAACGCGATCAGGATCATGGCACCGTTCAAAACCCGCAACGCCGGTCAGGTGTGCATTTCACCGACACGCTTTCTGGTGCAGGACAAAGTTGCTGATCAGTTCACGGATGGCTTCATCAAGGCCTTGGAAAAAACGAAGATAGGCAATGGTCTCGATAAAGGCACCGAAATGGGACCAATGGCCAACGAACGCCGCATACCGGTGATCGAAGCCATGATCAGCGATGCCAAGTCGAAAGGGGCCAATCTGGCCAGCGGTGGCGAGCGCATCGGGAACAAGGGCTATTTCTTCCAGCCGACGGTTCTCACGGATGTACCTGCCGATGCGACGATGATGAACGAGGAGCCCTTCGGTCCGGTTGCCATCGTCAACCGATTCTCGACCTACGAAGACGCCGTCGTTGAGGCCAACCGTTTGCCGTTCGGTCTTGCGGCCTATGCCTTCACGTCGTCGGGCGAGACGGCACAGCGACTGGGTCAACAGGTTGAGAGCGGCATGCTGACGATCAACCATATGGGCCCTTCGCTGCCGGAAGTACCGTTCGGCGGGATCAAGGACTCGGCTATGGCACCGAAAGGCGGCTCAGGCGCTGTTGAGGCTTATCTCGAGACACGGTTTGTTACGACGATGGCGTGATTTCAAGAGGGTGGGGGATGGCGAATATGCTGCCGCCCCCCAAGGTTACGATAGTTGGAACGTGACGATTGCCTGATATGATTTCCGCATAAGAAAAAATGGAGGAAGCCATGATTGAAGTTGTTCCGCTTAAGGATGAAGCTTTTGGTGCCGTCGTTAAGGGCGTCTCCACCGACCGACCGTTAACGCCGGATGATATCGAACAGATCAAGGATGCATTGGCCGCGCATACGGCAGTCGTCATCAACGATCTTGCTGAGGATGCGGATTGGCTACTGACACTCGGTCGCGGCTTCAAACGCAATCGCAGCCGCCATATCCTTGATCAGTTCCACCACCCGAATTCGTCCGAAATGTCGATCATCACTGCCAACATGGGCAATCAGGAGAGCCGAACGACGAAAAAACCGGCCGGAGCATTCTGGCATTCGGACCAATCCTATCTGGCAACGCCATCGGATGCGATCATGCTTTACTCGACGCATGTGCCGACTGACGGCGGCGATACAATGGTTGCCAATACGCAACTTGCCTATGACGGGCTGTCCGATGCCATGAAGCGGCGGATCGCAGGGCTGGTCGGGATTCACCGCTACGGTTACCGGGGCGGTGAGGCGATAACGCAACTGAACGATGAGCAACGCAAGAAGACACCAGATGTTGAGCATCCGGTGGTGCGGGTTCATCCCAGGAACGGAAAGAAGATTCTATACGTCAATCCTGGTTTCACCATGAGTATCAAAGGTATGACGTCAGATGAGAGTGACGCTCTGCTTGAAGAATTGTTCGAGCATGAACTGAAACCGGAATTCCGCTACACGCACAAATGGTCGAAGGGGCAACTCGCGATCCTCGACAACCGTCAGTCAATGCACTGCGCCGTTGCCGGGTACAAGGATCCGATGCGCAAGCTCAGGATGATTGTCGGCTGTACGGATGCGGAGATTCTGGCGGCTTAATCGTCAATGATATTTCAAATGTTCTGTCACCCCGGCGCAGGCCGGGGGCCAGACGTCATGCTGCTTTCTCTGGATTCCGGCCTGCGCCGGAATGACGTACTTGCTTAAACCCGCTCGCGTTTGGCGTTGAGCCAATCCAGCCGGCGTTCCAGATCTTCGATTTCACGATCCAGCCATTCTGTCAGGTGCGTTGAATCGTCTGCATGATGCGCACGCAGGTCTTCAAGGCGTGCCAGCTCACTTTCAGCAGAGTCAGACAGCAAATCCAGCTGCAACAAACGCTCATTCGCATCCAGCAAGTCCATGAAGCGGAATTTGAGGGCGATGACGAGCTTGTTCAGATCGTTCTCGGCGGTCTTGATCTTTGCCGTCAGCAGGGTCCGGAGTTCAGAAAGACCTTCATCGGTGATTTTCAGAACGGCCTTGTCCTTGTCGCCGGAAATCGGTGTGACCAGCCCTTCATGTTTCAGCAGTTCAATCGACGTGCCCAGCACATCCAGTGACGGTCCCATGACGTGGGTTACGAAGTGCCGAACCCCGGATGCCAGTTCGGCATAGGCAATTGGACCATCGGCCAGTATGCCAAGCGCACACAACCGGGTCGCTTCTTTCGGGGTTAACGTGTTATCGGCGGCGTTACCCATGGCTGACTTCTCCGTTCACCTTGGCAATACTGGCGCACAATGCGTGCCGTTTGTCCATGAGAACGATTCATCAGCAATCGACGATAAACTAGGCCTTGCTCGCCTGCAATTTCGCGGCCTCTGCCTCGTTCGGCGACGCATCAGACGATATCGGCAATTTCGTTCGATTTCCGCCATCGGTCGTATTGATGAGGGGCGAGGCAACAACGCCAGGGTTGTCGCCGATGCGCGCGGACAATCAGGCCATTGTCGAGGCAGCGCCCTTTTCGACAATGCCACCGACCTTTTTCGCCGCCTCAAACGGGGTCTTGGCGGCCTTGTCCTTCATCAGTTCAAGCGCCCCCATCAGGCCACACGAGCGGGCATTACCGACAAGCGGGTGATTGCCGAGTTTGGCCATGCGATCACCAAAATGGCCCATGGTAGAGCGAACATGCCCGACGATGTCCCGTTCCTCATATATTTTCAGGGTTTCAAGGGCTACGGCAGCGGCAACCGGATGGCCGCCATAGGTCGAGCCATGGCCGAAAATACCCAGCTTTTCGCTCTGATTGACCATCGCCTGATAAACCTTGTCGGAAATCATCAGCGCCGAGATCGGCAAATATGCGGACGACAGCTGTTTGGCGCAGGAAAGGAAGTCGGGATCGAGATCGAACGTTTCCGTTCCCCACATGTTGCCGGTGCGACCGAAACCGTTGATCACTTCGTCGGCAACCAGCAGCACGTCATACTTTTTCAGCACTTTCTGGATTTTTGCGTAATAGGTTTTCGGCGGAATAATGACACCACCGGCACCCATGACCGGCTCGCAGAACATGGCAGCGACGGTTTCCGGCCCTTCGTCGAGAATCATCTTTTCCAGATCCTCAGCGCAACGCGTGGCAAACTGCTCCTCGCTCTCGCCGTCTTTCCCCTCACGGTAATAGTGCGGGCATGTGGTGTGCAGGATACCGTCAATCGGCAGATCAAAATCGCCATGCAGGTGCGGCAGCCCGGTCAGGCTGGCTGATGCCACGGTGACGCCGTGATAGCCGCGTATCCGGGAAATGATTTTCTTCTTTTCCGGTTTGCCGATGGCGTTGTGATAATACCAGATCAGCTTGACGGCGAGGTCGGTCGCTTCCGATCCGGAATTTGCGAACAACACCTTGTTCAGTCTGCCGGGTGCAATCGATACAAGTTTTTCGGCCAGATCGATAACGACATCGGCGGCCCGATGGTTGAAGCCGTGATAGTAGGCGAGTCTGCCCATCGCTTCCGTGGCGGCGTCGATCAAACGCTGTTCGCCAAAGCCAAGGCTGACGCACCATAAACCGGAAAGGCCCTCGATGTAGCTTTTGCCGCTGTCGTCGAATACCCGGATACCGGCACCGCGATTGATCACCAGTGGCCCCTTGGTCTCGTGGGCCTTCAGGTTGGTGTAGCCATGGACGTGATAAGCGATATCACGCGCCTGTGCCGAATTGCCGATCGCAGTCATGATTTCCTCCGGGTTAGATGACGCCACCACGCCTTGGTTTACTCATGGTCTTCCTTACCCATGCCGTTTCTGGCGCCGAGCCGCAAGTGCCAAAATTTAGAATTGATATAGATCATGGCGAGAAATCCGACTGAGGCGTTCAATAGGGGCAGAACGTTACCATGAGTGTGAAAGGAACCTCGTTATGGCGATCAAAGATATTCTGGTGCATTTGAGTGGTACAAAAGGCGGCGCAGCTGTCATCGATACAGCCATAAGTCTGGCACAGCAACACGAGGCAAGGCTGGTCGGATTATTTGCTGGCGTACCTTATGAAATGCCGAGCTATGTCGTTGCGCAGTTACCACCTGAAATTATCGTATCACATCAGAAGCATGTTGAAGAAAACGCCAAAGAAACTGCCGCATTGTTTGAAAAAGCATGCCAGGCGAATGGCATTTCACATGATTACCGGGAAGGGGACTGGCGCGATCAGGTCGAAGATATTGTCTGCATGCACGCCAGGTATGCCGATCTGGTGATGATCGCCCAACCTGAAGGCAAAGGTTACGGAACTCATGATCGGGAAATCGCCGATCAGATCGTTCTCAGGGCCGGTGCGCCTGTCATGGTCGTGCCGTCGGTTCCGGCTTTAAAAACCGTAGGAACCAAAATTCTGGTCGGCTGGGATGGTGGCGCCCATGCCGCAAGGGCCGTGCGCGATGCACTGCCGTTCCTGAAAAAAGCATCCTCGGTAAAAGTTTTGGCGGTTGACCCGAAGCCGGGCCGTGCCGGGCTCGGCGATCTGCCGGGTGCCGATCTTGCACAATTTCTGGCCAGCCACGGTGTCAAGACGGAAGCCGATCATCGCCAGTCGGTTGGCGGCGATGTCGGGGCAACGTTGCTGAATGAAGCTGCCGATTGCGGTGCGGATTTGATTGTCAGCGGCGGATATGGGCATTCCCGTCTGGGCGAATTGCTGCTGGGTGGGGTGACCGACACGTTGATCGAACAATCCGCTGTCGCAGTTCTTATGTCGCACTAAAACGATCGTCAGGCGCAGGCAGAACGGATTATTGCCGCTCTGCCGCCCGCCTGTCACGGGCCCGCGGGTCCAGGGCATCCTGAAGCCCATCGCCAATGAAGTTGAAGGCGATGACCGTCACGAAAATCAGCAGTCCCGGATATAAGGCAAGACCGGGGGCCTCCCAGATAGTTTCCTGGGCACCTGTCAGCAAATTACCCCAGCTTGGCAGTGGCGGCTGAATGCCAAGGCCAAGAAAACTCAACACCGATTCCAGCAAGATCACATTGCCGACCGAAAGCGTCGTCGCAACGATGATCGGTGATGCCAGATTGGGCAAAATATGCCGGAACATGATCCGGGCAGAACCCGCCCCCTGCGCCCGCGCTGCCATGATGAAAGGGCGGGTCTTGAGGCTTAAGGTGCTGGCCCTGACCAGCCGGGCGACCGTGGTCCAGCCGACCAGTGCGACGATTGCAATGATACGATAGAGGCTGACGTTTTCAGCACTGACGATGCTCTCAGGCAATCCCAGTTTGCCAAGGTCAACTGCCGCCAGCACGATCAGTAATGGCAGTACCGGCAGGGCAATGACCCCGTCGGTGACGCGCATGACGAAGGCATCTGTGCGCCCGCCAGCATATCCGGCAATCAGGCCGATTGCGGTACCGATTATGGCGGCGGTTATCGTCGCTGTCAGACCGACAAACAGCGAAACGCGACCGCCATACAAAAGCCGGACCAGAACATCGCGGCCCAGCGCATCCGTACCAAGCGGGTGTGCGGCGGAGGGGGGGCTATAGCGAGCCAGCAGATCAACGGCGTCAGCATCGATGCCGAGCATTGTTTCGATCAAAGGGGCCAGCAGGGCCAACACGATCAACACCAACAATATGGCGGCACTGACAACGGCGAGACGATGACGCATGAAACGGTCGAGCACACTGTTCTCGCTCATCCGGTTCGTGAGTGCAGCGGTCGTGCTCATGCGTCCAGATCTCCGAACGAAATTCTCGGATCAAGACCCGCATAGGCGACATCGGCCAAAAGGTTGCCGATCAGCGTCAATCCTGTCGCCATCAGCAAACCAATCAGCGCCAGGTTATAATCATTACCCATGATCGCATCAAAGATCAGCTTGCCCATGCCCGGATAGGCAAACACCGTTTCGGTAATCAGGGCGCCGGAAAACAACATGCCGAGATCAAGTGCGATGACCGTGACCACGGGGATCATGGCATTCCTGAGCGCATGGCCGAGCACAACGCGGGGCTCGCTCAGGCCCTTGGCTCTGGCGGTGCGGATGTAATCCTGTCGAAGGGTTTCGATCATTGATGCACGCATGAACCGGGTATGACCGCCGATCCCGGCGATGGTCAGGCTGGCTACCGGCAAGATCAGATACTGTGCCTTGCCCCAGAAAGAAGTGACGCCGGCGGATTCTGCTGTGCCGCCGGCCGGCAGCCAGCCCAGTGCGACGGCAAAGACCAGGATCAGCAATATGCCGAGCCAGAAAGGCGGCATGGAAATCCCGGCGAAGGCGGTGAGGTTGATGCCGTAATCCGCAAGGGAGTAGGGACGCGTCGCTGCAAAAATTCCAGCCGGCAGGGCAATCAGCAGGGCCAGCGCAAGCGCAGATACGACCAGTACCAATGTATTCGAAAGTGCCGGTACAATCACCTGCCATACGGGCTGCGCATACAGTCTGGAATACCCCAGATCGCCGGATAACGCAGCGCCGAGCCAGTTCAGATACCGCGACCACAAGGGCTGATCCAGACCGTAGATCTGCCGCAGCCGAGCGGCATCTTCAGAGGTTATTTTAGGGTCGGCCGAGATCATCAGATCAATGGGATCACCCGGCATCAAACCGATCAGGCCGTAGATGATGACGGACATCACAAACAGCACGATCAGTGAATGAATTGCGCGGCGGATCAGAAAGGCAGTCATGGTGCTAGCCTAGCATCGTCGGCGTGTAAGCGGAAAACGAAAGTGTGTGCGTATTAACCTCACCCCCTCACCTAACCTCTCCCCCTGTAAGGGGGAGAGGTTGGCACTGTGCATCACTGCGGGGTCCCTCTCCCCTACTGAAGTGGGGGAGAGGACAGGTGAGGGGCTAATGTTTCAACGCCCAGTCCTCAACCCAGAGCGTGGAGGGGAACTGGTGGCCGGTCGGCGTGAGGCCGTGCAGCCATTTCGGCATGATGTATGAATTGGCGCGGAAATAGAGCGGCAGTGCCGGTAGCTCGGTGGCGTAAATCTGCTGCAGGCGGTGCCAGAGTTTCTTTCGCTTGTCGCGGTCCAGCTCGGTTTCAATCTGCTCCAGCAGCGCATCCATTTCCTTGTTTGTGAATCCGGTATAATTCTGCCCGCTCCAGTTATTTTCAAGCGTCGGTATTTCTTTGGAATGCAGCGTCGTCCGGGGCACGCTTTCGGGTGATGAAATCCATGCGAACATGGCCATCGCCTGAAACTTGCGCTTGGTTATGGTTTCTCCGAACAGCACGCGTGCCGGTTCGTTCTTGATCCGGATATCGATGCCGGCAGATTTCCACTGGCTTTGCAGGACCTGCTCGACAAGCTCCCGTGTCCTGTTCCCGGCCGTGGTCATGATCTCGAAACGGAGCGGCTCGCCCACCTGATTGACGCGGATGCCGTCCTTTTTCGTGCCCCATCCGGCATCCCGTAAAAGCGCGTCGGCTTTATCGGGATTGAATTCATAATGCGGAATGTCATCGGCATAAATCCAGTCGAGCGGATTAATGCTGGTATGCGCAACCGGCTGTTTGCCGCCGAACAGTTTTTCCGAGATCACCTTGCGGTCAAGGGCATACATCAGAGCTTGCCGCACCCGGATATCCGAGAGCACCGGATTATCGAGCATCAGATCGATGTGCTCGTAAATCAGTCCGGGCATGTAAACGATGTTGAATTTCTTGCCGTGCCTTTTTTCGAAGGCGAGGGCCTGATCGACGTTCAGACCCAACTCGCCGGAAATCATATCAATACCGCCGGACAGCAGATTGGCTTCCAGCGTTGTCGTGTTTTCAAACACGCGCACGGTGATTTTATCGAACGCGGGCTTCTTGCCCCACCACGTCGGATTGCGCTCGAATACCATGTGCGAGCCGGTCTGTGCCGAAGTCATCCGGTAGGGCCCCATGAACAGTCCCGGATTGGTCGCATCGGTATCGAAGGCAGTCTGGGTCTTGTAGACTTCCGGTTCCTTGAATTTTTCACGTTCGATATGTGCCGGTAAAAGATCCAGGGTCGAGATGTTGTTGTAGTCGAATGTGCGGCGGTCAATGTGCAGGGTGAATGTTTTGTCGTCGATGCGGTCAATGCTGAGAATGCGCCGATACCCTTCATTCGATGAAACGCCGGATTTCGGATGCTTGCCGACTTCCAGGTGAAGATCACATCGTCGACGCTGACCGGCGTGCCGTCGCCCCAGTGGGCGTCTTTGGCGATCGTGTACGTCACGGCAATGCCGTCCTTGCCGTCCGGCGTTTTTTCCAGAACGGCACCGCCGTTCTCCAACGTCGGCAATGTCTCGCACAGCTTGCAGATCGTGTTCCACGCTGCATCGATTGTCGTGATCGGGCGGCGGACCAGTCCGTTCACATAGGATTTCGCCAGCATGGAATCGATATTCGGATGAAACGTTGAGGGGTATTGGGTAATGCCAATAACCAGATCTGATTTTGCCGATGCCGAAAGGGGTGACATGATAAAGGACAGCGCCAATAATCCAGGCGCGATCAACGGTTTCAACGATTTCATGCGACCTCCTTGCCACTCTGTAACTTAGAGATTATCACGGGATCATCCAGAGGCCAGCCTGACAACTGAAGATATGGATACACGATGAGCAACGGAATCACAGTTTTTGCTGACAATATCTGGCTGCCCGACGGCTGGGCCAGAAATGTCGCGATCAAAATCAATGCGCGGGGTGACATTGACGCCGTTGATGCGGATGCCACGTTCGAGCCTGAATTGATGGCGCGATTGCCGGGGCCGGTGATCGCCGGCATGCCAAATGCACATTCACACGCGCACCAGCGCGCAATGGCGGGCCTGAGCGAGTTTCGCGCTTCGGGTGCTGGTGCCGAAGACAGCTTCTGGACCTGGCGCGATGTCATGCACCGCTTTGCCGAAGTCGTGACTCCGGAAATTCTGGAAACCGTTGCCGCACAGCTCTACACGGAAATGGTCAAGGCCGGCTATACAGCTGTCGCTGAATTCCATTACATGCATCATGCACCGGGTGGTCAGCCGTTTGATGATCCGGCGGAAATGTCGATGGCCCTGATCCGGGCGGCGACGCGGGCCGGTATCGGCATCACGCTGTTACCCGTTCTGTACGAAAACGGTGGCTATGCTGGGAAAGAGCCGAACCCCGGGCAACGCCGGTTTATCTGCAAGCCCGAGCAGTTGCTGAATATCATCGAAACGGTTGATGCCATTCATAAGTCGGATCCGCAGGTCTGTGTCGGCGTCGCGCCACACAGTCCGCGTCAGGTGACCCGGGAAGGCATGCAGGCGGTTATTGAAGGCCTTGGAGCATTGAACCCGGATGCGCCGATCCACATTCATGTGGCCGAGCAGGAAAAGGATATCACGGAATCCGTCGAATTTACCGGTCTCAGGCCGGTCGAGTGGAGTGCTGAGCACTTCGATATCGGTCCCCGTTGGTGCATGGTTCATGCCACGCATCTGACCGAAACCGAAACCCGTCAGTTGGCGAAAAGCGGCGCGGTTGCCGGCCTTTGCCCGACGACAGAGGCGAACCTTGGTGACGGGCTGTTTCCCCTGATCGAGTATCTGGACGCAGACGGGCGGATCGCGATCGGCTCGGACAGCCATATCTCGGTCAGCATGATCGAGGAGTTGCGATGGCTGGAATACGGCCAGCGCCTGATCAAACGGCGGCGTAACCTGGCGTCAGGCGGACCCGGCGGCGCGACCGGTGTCAGGCTCTATGTCGATGCGCTGGCTGGCGGCGCACAGGTATCGGGGCGCAGGTTGGGCGCAATTGCCGAAGGATACCGAGCCGATTTCATCGTGCTTGATGCAGAGAACCCGATACTGGTCGGCAAGTCCGAAGACCGCCTGATTGATGCCATGGTCTTTAGTGGCAATGCATCGCCCATTCAGGAAGTCTGGATCGGCGGCAAGCGTCAGGTCGTCAAAGGCCAGCATGTTCGCGAACACGATACGCTTGATAAGTTTTCGAACGTGATCCGTTCTCTTGATTTTTAATCATTTGTTGAACGCCACCCCAGACACCAACGCCCTCATCCTGAGGAGCGAAGCGTCTCGAAGGATGGCCCCCGGCCTTCGCCGGGGTGACAGAAAATGGATGAACCGTCAATTAGCCGGAAATGGCACTTTGATGACGTGACCTGAAGAACTATGTATTAGGGCCTACTGATCCTTGAGGATAACCGTTAAATGAGCAGCGAGATCCGTTCCGCCCGTCTGTCCCTGGTTTTTTCCAGCATCGGCCATACCTACAGTCATCTGTTTCAGCCGTTGTATTACGTCGCTGTGCTGAGCCTGGAAGGGGAGTTGGGGTTGAGCCATGGCGAGGCCATTCAACTGGCGGTGCTGGGCGGGATGCTGTTCGGTTTCGGCGCACCGATTGCCGGGTGGCTGGGTGACCGCTGGGGCACGCTGCCGCTGATGATCGCGTATTACCTCGGGACCGGGGCTGCAATGGTCCTGACCGGGCTTGCCACCGAGCCTTGGCATATCATGGCAGGCATGGCACTGACGGGGCTGTTCGCCTCGATCTATCATCCCGTCGGCATTGCCTGGTTGATCCGCAATGCCGTCAATCGCGGTACGGCGCTTGGCATCAACGGTATTTTCGGCGGTCTCGGACCGGCCATCGCGGCATTGACCGCGGGCAGTATCATCACCCTGTTGGGCTGGCGCGCGGTGTTCGTTATTCAGACGCTCTTTGATCATGGCGACCGGCGTTGCTTTCATCATATACGTTGTGCGTGGCGTCATCATTGAGATGAAGACGGACCGTGTGCCGATGCCGCCGGCTGAAAGCGGCGATGCATTGCGGGTGTATGCCGTTATGGCCGTAACCATGTTGTGCACCGGTATCATTTATCAGGCGACACAGGCGGGGTTGCCGAAAGTATTCCAGATGCGTCTTGGCGATATGTTTGATGGCAGTGTCTTCGGAATCTCGACGGTGGTTGCCGCTGTATTCTTCTTGTCGGGCTTGATGCAGATGGTCGGCGGCTGGCTGGCCGACCGGGTTTCGCCGAAATATGTCTATATCGGCGGGTTTATTTTTCAGGTACCGCTGTTGATGCTGCTGGCCAGTGCCGCCGGGCCGATGGTGATCTTGATCGCCATACTGGCGCTGGCGTCGAACAGTGCCGCGCTGCCGTCAGAGAACGTCATTCTCGCACGCTATATGCCGCCGCAGCGCCGGGCACTGGCGTTTGGCCTCAAATTCATTCTGGCGATCGGTTTTGCGGCGCTTGGCGTGCAACTGGAAGCCTCGCTGTTCAACGCCACCGGCGAGTTCCACATGCTGTTCAGCGTCCTGGCCGCAGTTGCGCTGGCAGGGTGTACGGCTGCGCTGCTGTTGCCCGGTGACCGCAAGTCATCGACAGTTCCGCAACCGGCAGAGTAACTCAGCCCATCGCCTGATCAAGATCGCGGATCAGGTCATCGGCATCTTCAAGACCAATCGACAGGCGAATGGTGTCGGCACCGGCACCGGCCGCAATACGCTGTTCGTCGGTCAGTTGCCGGTGGGTCGTTGATGCCGGGTGCAGGATCAGGGACCTGGTGTCGCCGATGTTGGCCAGGTGCGAGAAAATATTGACCTTCTCGACCATTTTGACACCGGCTTCGAAGCCGCTCTTGAGGCCGAATGTGAAAACCGCCCCGGCGCCTTTCGGCAGATATTTTTTGGCAAGGTCGTGATACGGACTGGATTTGAGACCGGCATAACTGACCCATGCCACGGCTTTGTGGTTTTCAGGAAACTGGCGAGCTTGAGCGCATTTTCGACATGCCGGTCCATCCGCACATGCAGGGTTTCCGTGCCGGTGATCGTATTGAAGGCATTGGTCGGTGACAGCGCCGGGCCGAAATCCCTGAGCGCGACCGCACGCGCTTTCATGGTGAAGCCGAAATCGCCGAACGTCTCAAAGAACGTCAGCCCATGGTATGCCGGGTCCGGTTCGGTCATGGTCGGAAAGCCGGGGCCGCCTTTGGCACAGGTCCAGTCGAATTTTCCGCTTTCAATGATTGCGCCGCCCATCGACGTGCCGTGCCCTTGCAGGAATTTCGTCGTCGAATGACAGACGATGTCAGCGCCCCATTCGATGGGTCGGCAGAGATACGGCGTCGCCAGCGTGTTGTCGACGATCAGCGGAATCCCGGCGTCTTTGGCAATCGTGGTGATGGCTTCAAGATCAAGCACAACGCCGCCCGGATTGGCCAGAACCTCGATGAAGATCGCTTTGGTTTTTGGTGTGATGGCTGCTTTGATGTTTTCCGGCGTGGTGCAGTCGACGAAATTACAATGCCAGCCCAGCCGCTTGAAGCTGACACCGAACTGGGTGATCGAGCCGCCATAAAGATTTCTTGATGCGATAAATTCGTCGCCGGGCTCGAGCAGGGTAAAGAACGTCAGGAACTGTGCCGCATGCCCAGAGCCGGCACAGACGGCAGCACGGCCACCCTCGAGATTGGCGAGACGTTCTTCCAGCACCGAGACGGTCGGGTTGGTCAGACGTGAATAGATAAAGCCGAATGTTTGCAGATTGAACAGGTCCGACGCATGCTCGACATCATCGAAAACGTAGGACGTGGTCTGATAGATCGGTGTCGCCCGGGCGCCGGTTACCGGGTCGGGTTGTGCGCCGGCGTGAATGGTGCGGGTGGCAAAACCGTATTCGGGTGGCGGGGTGGTTTTATTGCTCATCAGTCTTCCAGCTCCAGGGTCATGCAGGTACTGAACGGGTCTTCGAAATAATCACCGAACGGTGGGCAGGTTTTAAATCCGAATGCCGCATACAGTGAACGGGCGGCGATGAAATCATCGGTGGCACCGGTTTCAAGACTGAGCCGCTTGTAGCCGCGCCTGCGGGCTTCGTCCAGAATGTGTGCCACCATCCGCCTGCCAAGACCGCGACCGCGCTGGGCCATCGGTGTGTGCATGGATTTTATTTCACCGTGTGACGGATCAAGCTCCCGAAGTGCACCGCAGCCGATCAGGCTGTCTGCCTGCCACATGGTCCAGAACGTGATCGACGGCACCCTGAGCGCATCCAGATCAAGCGCGTGTGCGCTTTCCGGTGGCGATATTGCACGCATGTGGTCGAGATGCGTCTGCAGCAGTTCAGCGATCTCAGGTCCCCGCAGATCGTCAATGCGGATATCGACCCGGCCTGCGTTCATGTCCATACCCATGTCCATGACCCTCAGTTCAGGCCGGGGCTTTGCGGCGCTTTGACGAGATAATGCCGGAATTGACGCCGGACCAGCCAAGCTCGCCGAACAGGCGGCCGTATTCGATTTTCGGGCAGCGATCCATGATCACGGTCATGCCGGCGGTCTCGGCCCGTTTGGCGGCATCTTTGTTGATCACGCCGATCTGCATCCATATGGTCTTGATGCCTTTTTCGTCCTTAAGCGCAATCGCTTCATCGACCAGCGCACCTGCGGCTTCCGAATTCCTGAAGATATCCAGCATGTCGAATGGCGCTGGCACGTCAGTCAGAGAAGCATAAGTCAGGCGGCCCCAGATTTCCTTGCCGGCATGGCCGGGGTTGATCGGATGCACCTGGTAACCTTTGCCCTGCAGATACTTCATGGCAAAATTCGACGGCCTGACCCAGTTCGGGCTGGCCCCGGCCATGGCCAGGGTCCGGGTCTCCTTGAGAACGCGACGGATCAGATCATCGTCATAGACGAGGGTGCTCATTTTTTAAGTCCAAGCCTTTCACGGGCTTCCGCAACACTGGCGATGGTGCCACCAAGATCACCGACGATGCGGCAGGCTTTCTCGACCAGCGCCGCGTTCGATGGTGCCATCACGCCTTTTTCAAGCCAGATGTTATCTTCAAGGCCAACCCGGGCGTTGCCACCGAGCAGCACGGCGGCGGCGACCATCGGGAACTGAAAGCGTGAAATGCCGAACGCCGACCAGACAGCGCCTTCGGGCAGCATGTCGCGCATGAATTTCATGCTCTCGACCGTTGCCGGTGCGGCGTAACTGATGCCGAGGCAGAGCTGAAAATAGGGCGGTGCATCGATCAGGCCGTCTTCGATCATCTTCTTGGCCAGCACGATATGACCGGTATCGAAGACTTCCAACTCAGGCTTGGCGCCGGCCTTGCGGGCGCGATCCGCCATGACCGCCAGATGGTCAGGGTGGTTGAGAAATACATGCTGGTTGAAGTTCATGGTGGCGACGTCAGAGCGAGCAAATCTCCGGCGACATTTCCTCGATATGGACAACGCGTCGTTCCGGCGTTGCCATGGTGCTGTCGTCGGACGCACGGCCCGGGATTTCGGGATGCGGGATATAACGGGCACCGGGACCGGTGGTCAGATTGATGATGACGTCGGTGTCGCTGTCACGGATACGCTCGGTCACTTCGCGGTAAAGGGCCGGGTCCATGCTGGGGGTGGTGGTCTTGGGATCGCGGACATGGATGTGCACGATGGCGGCACCGGCCTTGGCGGCGTCTATGGCGCTGGCGGCGATCTCTGCCGGGGTTACGGGGACGGCGGGGCATTTGCCGGGCGTCGGGGCTGATCCGGTAACGGCGCAGGAAATGATCGTCGAGGTCATAGGCGTTTCCTTGGATGGTTTAATGATTTCTCGTTGTCGTCAGGTCTTCCGGTCCGGCCAGTCGGGCAGGGGTTGTTTGCCGAGAAAGCCTTCGATGGCGTTGCGGGTCGCGTCCGACTGCATGTTGCAGGTTATGGCCTTGCCGGCGCGCACGTAAGCGGCGTCCATGCCTTCTTCCAGTTGCCGGTAGAACAAATCCTTGCCGAGAGCCACGGCATCCGGGCTTTTCGAAGCGATTTTTGCTGCCAACGCATGGACGGCATCATCAAGGGCATCGGCTGGAACAGCACGGTTGATCAGGCCCCATGCCGTGGCTTGGGCAGCCGGGATCATGTCACCGGTCATCAAGAGCTCCATGGCCTGCTTGCGACCCAGATTACGGGTCACGGGAACCGACGGAGTTGAGCAATAAAGCCCTAAATTAATCCCGGATGTGCCGAATTTTGCCGTATCGACAGCAATTGCCAGATCGGATTGTGCGACCAGCTGGCAACCGGCAGCGGCAGCAACGCCGTTGATTTTGGCGATCACCGGCTGCGGCAGTCGCGTCATCGCCATCATGTTGTCGGTGCAGAGATCGAACATCGCCTGCATTGCGGATTCTGATGGGTCGGCACGCATCTCGTTCAGATCATGCCCGGCGCAAAACGCCTTGCCGGCACCGGTCAGAACGACGACACGGACAGTGGTGTCATTGGCGAGTGCCGCCAGATGTGCCTGTAACTCAAGCATCAAGGGCGTCGACAGGGTGTTGAACTGTTCCGGGCGATTGAGGGTCAGCGTGGCGATGCCGTCGGCGTCGGAACGCAGCACCAATGCCTCGTTTTTTGTATCGTCTGTCATGGACTTTCTCCCACCCAGAGTGTCGCTAACCACCCCAAAAATAACAAGGCCATAGGAAGCATCCACGGCCTGATATGGATGGTGCGTTGAACTGATAATAAACTGACGTTAACGTAAACGGAAATGAAACAGTCATGTCGGCGCTTTGATGCGCCTGAACCTGAAAGATATCGCCATGCCCGAAATTACCGTCGAAGCGTTTAATGTGATCGTCGAAGAAGAACTGCCGTGGGCGTTCGAGTTGGGTGTCCAGGCCACCGAGATCGGTGCCGGAGTGGCAACCCTGATGATCCCTTATGATGCCAAGATGCTGCGGCCGGGCGGCACCATGTCCGGGCCGACCATGATGATGCTCGCCGATGCCTGTATGTATGCGGTTGTGCTGTCTGAAATAGGCATCGTCAAACTGGCGGTGACGACCAACCTGAATATCAATTTCCTGAAGAAGCCGGAGCCGCGCAACCTGATTGCCAAGGGCAGCATGCTGAAGTGCGGCAAGCGGCTGGCGGTGATGGCGGTCGACCTATACGCCGAAGGATCGGACGATCTGATCGCCCATGCAACAGGGACGTATTCAATCCCGCCCAGATGATGCCATGCGCGTATCGGCGTATAATGGCCCTGACCTTTTGTCGATATCGGCTCTGCCATTAGGGCCACTTATCATTTACCCATACAAGGTCAGATATTGCATGTAACCCGCGCTTACAGGATCGTCCGCCATGGCCGACACTCAACAAACTGAAACCGCCCCAGCGTCTGCCCGCTTGATTGTCCGGACACCTGCAGCCTGACGGCCGTGGTCTCTGATGACAGGATTATTGAGGTGAGGGGATCAGATGCGAACCCCTACACGGCGGGGGCAATCTGCAACAAGGTTGTGCGTTCCTACCCGGATTTCGTGCACGGGCCAGCAAGGCTGACAACGCCGCTCAGGCGAACGGTCCGCGCGGCAGCGGCGCGTTTGAGGCGATATCGTGGGCGCAGGCGCTGGACCTCGTCCATGCCGGTTTTACAAAAGCAATCGATGCTTACGGTCCGCAATCGGTGATGCCGTTCAATTACGCAGGTCCGCATGGCGAACTGGCAGGCGGCTCCATGGACCGGCGGTTTTTCTACAAGCTCGGTGCAACGCTTCTCAATCGCGGGCCGTTGTGCGGGCTCGTGCGTGGAACGGCTTATACCAGCCTGTTCGGCGGCGCGCCGGGCATGGCGCCGGAACAGGCACAGCATGCCGATCTGATCGTGGTCTGGGGCAATAACGTCACGGTCTCAAACCTGCATCTGGCGCGAACCATCAAAACGGCCCGCGCAAAAGGCGCGCAGCTGATCGTCATTGATCCGAAGAAGACAAAGATTGCCGCGCAGGCAGATCGATTTCTGCAGGTGCAACCGGGTACGGACGTGGTTCTGGCCTTGGCAATGGCTGCCGAGATGGAGCGCAGGGGCGGGTTTGATCAGGACTTCATCGGCAAATGGGCGCTGGGCTTTGATCATTACATGGCAGAAGCCAGGAAATATTCGCCCGCAGATGTAGAGCGCATCTGCGGAATTAAACGTGTCGAATTCGATGCCTTCGTCACGGCTTATCTGGCCGCTGGCCGTGTCGCTGTCTCCGTTGGCAACGGCATTGAGCGAGGGCGCAGTGGTGGCTCCGGACTCAGGGCCGCGATGGCGCTTCAGGTTTTGACCGGCAACCTCGGGCGCCTCGGTGCCGGGGTCTTCGCCAAGCCGGGTCTTGCTGCGCCGAAGACGACGGACCGGTTGCAGCGGCCGGACCTGATTCCGGCAGGAACCCGGACCTTCAATATTGTCGATGTTGCGGAAAAGCTGCTGGATCCCGATCTCGATCCGCCGGTGAAGGCGATCATGATCTACAACCACAATCCGGTTTGTACGCACCCTGACCAGAACGCCATGCTCGCGGCGCTGGAACGCGATGATCTGTTCATTGCGGGATCGGATGTGGTGATGACGGACAGTATGGCGTTTGCCGATGTGATCCTGCCGGCGGCCAGTCATTTTGAATATGCCGATGTCTACGGGGCCTATGGCCAGAACTATGTGCAACGCGCCGAACCGGTCATTCCCTGCGTCGGTGAAAGTCTGCCCAACACCGAGATTTTCCGGCGACTGGCCGCGCGCTTCGGTTTTGATGATCCGTTATTCCGTGCAAGCGATGTGCAACTGATGGACGAAGCATTCAACGGCAGTGATGTGAGGCTTGAGGGTTTCAAGCCAAGCCAGATACCGCTGCATCGTGCCCTCGAGATGAACGCTCTGGATGGTGCCGAGCAGATCATGTGCGCCAACGTTCTGCCAAAGACGCCGTCCGGGAAGATCGAGCTTTTCTCAGCGGATCTGGAAAGTCGGTTCGGCTATGGCGTGCCCAGGTATGAGTTGGTCACACGCGACCTGCCGCTGGCGCTGATCACGCCATCTTCCAGCAAGCGGACCAATGCGACCTTTGGCGGCTCTGCGGCATCTGACGGGCCGGAAATCGTCGAAATCAACCCGGTTGATGCCAAGGCGAGGGGGATACATGCCGGTGATCTGGTTAAGGTCTGGAATAATGGCGGGCAGGTGACCCTGAAAGCGCAGGTTACCGAAGACGTTCTGCCCGGGGTCCTCTATAGCCCTAAAGGCACATGGCGCCGGACCAGCATGACCGGAAACACCGTCAATGCGTTGATCCCGTCCAAATTACGGACGGATATCGAAAGCGGCGCCTGTTACAACGAGACGTTCGTGGATCTGGCCGTGTGCACACCCGCAACCTGATGGTGGCTATAGCCTTCGAAATTGCGGTATCCAGATACCATAACTGTAAGTTTCAGTTTTAAAGCCCTTTTTCCGTTGACTTCCGAACATTCGGTGTCATATTCCGGCCCGCGCACCGAAGAGCGGGGCGCATTTGTAGTGATAGATGAGAAAGCCGAAACGAGATGATGAAAACCATTTCCGCCAAGGCAGCCGATATCGAGCGCAAATGGCATGTGATCGACGCAGAGGGTGTTATCCTCGGTCGTCTTGCCGCTGTGATCGCCACCCGGCTTCGGGGCAAGCACAAGCCGCTCTATACGCCGCACGTCGACTGTGGTGACAACATTATTGTCATCAATGCCGAAAAAGTGCGCCTGACTGGCCGCAAGATGCAAGACAAGCGCTATTATCGCCATACCGGTCACCCGGGCGGCATCAAGGAAACCTCGCCGGAGAAAATCTTCGCCGGCAAGTTCCCTGGGCGCGTTGTTGAAAAAGCTGTTGAACGGATGATCCCGCGCTCGCCGCTGGGCCGTCAACTGCTCACGAAACTCCACGTTTATGCCGGAACCGAACATCCGCACGCGGCGCAGCAGCCGGAAGTGCTGGACGTAGCCGGCATGAACCCGAAAAACAAAAGGAAGTGATCCATGGCTGAGGAAACCAAAACCCTCGAGGATCTCAAAGATCTCGTCGACCCGGCGCTGGCCCAGCAGGCTGCTGACAACCAGGCACCGCGCGTTCAGCAACTGGATGCGCAAGGCCGTGCCTATGCCACCGGACGCCGTAAAGATGCGGTCGCCCGCGTCTGGATCAAGCCGGGCCGTGGTGTCATCACCGTCAACGGTCGCGAATTCGAGACTTATTTCGCCCGTCCGGTGCTGCGCATGGTCATCAACCAGCCGTTTGAAGTCGCTGCCCGCGAAGGCCAGTACGACGTATTCGTCACCGTTAAGGGTGGCGGACTGTCGGGACAGGCCGGTGCGGTGCGTCACGGTATCTCGCGCGCACTGACCCTCTATGAGCCGGACCTTCGTGGTCCGCTCAAGAAAGAGGGCTTCCTGACGCGTGACTCGCGTACCGTTGAACGTAAGAAATACGGCCGTGCGAAAGCCCGTCGTAGCTTCCAGTTCTCGAAGCGCTAACTCAGGACCTCTTTTATATCAATGGGTTATCTGCTTTCTTCAAGCAGATAACCCATCATTGTTTCGCCATAACCTCTTGTAGTTACAGAGCTTCCAGATTACGATTCGTGACGAGTTTTCAAAAATTCATCACGAAAAGGGGCTATGGTGCCGGGCTTAGACCCAAACAATATACAATCCAATGCCTATCAAATTGCCTACAAATGTTTGGGCGGTAATGGGCTGGTTTATATCCTCGCTGGTTCCAAAAAGAATATCTGGCAATGTCGTCTAAATGTTCGTGGCATAAAGGGATATGTACGCGAAACTTGTAATACGAACGATCTGGCGGAAGCCTTTTCCTTTGCCAGCCAACGATACGACGAACTAAAACAGCGCGTTCGCGATGGCCTCACTCTAAAAAGCAAAACCTTCAAGGATTTCTTTGAGAGAGATTGGTTACCGTACGCTAAGAGGGCACTTTCAAGTGCCCGTTATCGAGTCCATGAGGGAACAGGCCGACGCTACCTGTTACCCTTCTTCGGTCAAATGTCATTGGAAAATATAAAAGAGCCTGAAATAGCATCTTTTTGGGACTGGCGACGCGACTATTATATCAACGGTCTTGGTGCTGACGACATCCCAGCAAACGCTAAAATAAACCCATCAATAAAGACCTTGCAGATTGAAAAAGGAGTATTGAACCAAGCCCTCAAATACGCGAAACGCAGCGGTTTCATCCCATATTTGCCATTAGTTGAAGTTATAAAAGATAACAGGGATGCGGCACCAAATAGGCGTCCAAATTTTAATCGTCAAGAATGGAAAACCCTATACCAGTTTATGGAGGAATGGCAGAACGGCGGCATTCATGACCTACATCGATTCCAGCGCCAAATGCTGCGAAACTTTGTTTGCTTCCTAATGAACTCAGGATTGCGGCCCAAAGAAGCTTTGTCTTTACGCTGGAAAGACCTCGGCAAAACTGAAAACGGCCATCTTAAAATATCGATTCCAGAAGATATGAAAACTGGTTCCAGAACCACTATCCCAAATATTCCTGCGATGCGGTATTTGTATTACGTTCGGCAATTATCAAATCACACCAACCCCAACGATTTGATATTTGCGGATAAAAATGGAACCGCGATGGATCAGAGTCACAAGACCTTTAAAAAAATGCTGATTGGCTTAGGCCTCCTTAAAGACGGATCGGGGAAAAGCAGAACGTTTTATAGCTGTCGCCATAGCTATATTACATTTCGGTTGATGGAAGGCGTTCCTGTTGAGGATATAGCCAGGAATGCGGGAACAAGCGTGAAGCAAATACAAATGCATTACGACCATATTTCCAATGAGATGAAGGCTGAATCTCTCGTTAGGCAAACGACTACGAACTACGAAGATAACTGGCATTTTTCTGCCAGAAAATTTTACGAAAAGCTCTCAATTGCTGTTGTGGATGGGAAGGTGGATGAAGTCCAAACTGAAATAGAAGAAACGGAAAATAGGTTGGGGGAGAGTGCTTGGAACGGACTCGGCATTGAAGATTTTAAAGAACCAAAGAAGACAAAATTACGACCAACCACAAAAAATGATAGAAACTAAAAGTATGATATTTTTTTGTTTCATTACGAACGGATGAACTATTCGCTTGATGATGAATCAATTGTGAGAATGCTAAAGAGCGAAAAATGACAAATCTTAATAGGGATAATTTTGAAGGTTACCATCCCCATAGTTGTTCATTAAAAAGCTTTGATGACGATTGCCCACTAATGGCTCAAAATTCATAAATTACCCTTGATGCTAGTTGTTTTATGATAAACATGTAATGTTAAGCTGTAATATCCATGCAGGTAATCAGCCTGATTTTTTCTAGGTTCAGAGCAAAACGATGAGTTTCATATGAATTATCTATATGTTGATAACTACCGTGGTTTTTCGGACACGATAATACCAATTGAATCCGTGAATTTCATGGTTGGTGAAAATAGTACTGGCAAAAGCTCTATACTAGGTTTGTTTGAACTTTTATCAGGCCCAGACCTATGGTTTGCGAATGAGTTGAATATTCGTAAGGTTGGGTTTGCGACTTTTAATGATGTAGTAAGTATAAATTCAAAAGACAGATCATATTTTTCTATTGGTATGGTTTTTGACAGTAAAAAAAATATCCAAAAACCTTCACCGCGAGTTAAAAAAAGAATATCGGCTCAAGAGAAGAATTCTGAAACAACTCTGAAGGCCTATATTTTTAAGTTTGTTGAACGTCAGGGAGTACCTTCATTAGATTCCCTTTTATATTTTTACGATGGGTACCAAATTCATGTTCGCGTGTCTCCCCGCAAGACCCTTCGTTATAAAATAAAAGCACGTGATTTTGGTCATTCAGCATCAGATTTTATAGATCTACACATCAAAAATTGGTGCAAACAGATATCAACGGAGAAGACCGGATTTTCAATTTTAAAAGGCATGGAACACATGCCTATTTATATTGCTTTAGCTCATATTAATTATGATATATCCAAAGAATATGGAGCAAGTCGTGATGAATCTGAATTAGAATCTTTCTTTCCATCTATAGCTTGGATTGCACCGATCCGCTCTAAACCACGAATAACTTATGATGAGTTTAATTTAGAATTTACTCCAGAAGGTGATCACACTCCTTATCTAATCAAGAAAACATTAGCTAGCCGTATTGAATCGGCAAAGTTTGAGAAATTTCTTGAAGACATGGGGAGAAAAAGCGGGTTATTCAAAAAAATAGAAATCAAGACATATGGCCGTGGTTCAGCAGCCCCATTTGAACTTGATATAATTTTAGATAAGCATCCATTGAGTGTTAATAGTGTCGGTTATGGTGTGTCTCAAGCATTGCCTGTGATTGTGGAGGTTTTTGCAAGACCTAAGGGTAGTTGGTTTGCGATCCAACAACCTGAAGTTCATTTGCACCCGAAAGCTCAGGCAGCTTTAGGAGAAATAGTATTCAATTTATCACTTCTGGAAAGAAAGAAGTTTATGATTGAAACGCACAGTGACTTCACTATTGATCGTTTTAGAATCCAAACAAGAAAATGCAAAGACACACCACCGTCAGCTCAAATTCTTTTCTTTGAAAGATGTGAAGCTGGCAACATTGTTTCGTCTATAAAGATTGATGAGAATGGTGATCTCTCAAGTGATCAGCCAAGTTCTTATCGTGAATTTTTCATAAGAGAGCAAATGGACACGCTGGGAATCTAACTTTGTGCGCAATTATAGATACATGTGTTTTGGGGTGTGTTTTTGAAGCAAGTAGCAAGAAGCACAATCACTTTAAACCACTATATGATTGGATTACCTGCGGTAGGGGAAAGTTGGTGTTTGGAGGCACAAAATATACCAACGAGTTGAAATCTGCACAAAAATATCTTGGCATTTTTACCGAATTGAACAGATCAGGCAGAGTCAGAAAGCTCTGCAACAAGACTGTAGATGCTGCAGAGAAGGAGGTTATTAAACTTGATAAAAATAAAAAATTTAATGATCAGCACCTAATCGCAATCGTACTGGTTTCAGGATGTATGATTATAGCAACTGACGATAAAGAATGTATGCCATTCTTAAAGGATCCTAAATTTTATAAAAAATCTATTAAGAGGCCAAAGATATATAATTCCTCGCGTAATAAAAAATTATTATCAGACAAATATATTGCGGATATCTGTAAAAATTAAATTGTGAAATAACCGAATAATTTATTCTGACAATTTATGTAAAATTCACACGCCATGTTCTATGCAAATTCTGTTAATTGTGCTGCCGCCCAGCGATAAGGCGTTCGCAATCTTCGTCATTCCCCAGCCTTGCTGACGTAATTGAATGACCTCATCCGTTTTCTGCTTTGCTTTGGAAGGACGGCCAAGCCTCTTCCCCTTTGCTCTTGCGGCGTCCAATCCGGCGATAATTCGCTCACGGATGATTTCGCGTTCATATTCCGCCATCGCTCCAACAATACTAAACATCAACCGTCCGCTGGGTGTTGTCGTATCCAATGCCTGCTTATGGGAATAAAAACCGACATTCTTTGCGTCTAAGTCGGCCAAGATATTTACGAGGTCAATAAGGCTTCGTCCCATGCGATCCAACGACCAGACGCATACAACATCATAATCTTTTCGCATTACCCCTTTCATCAAGGCATTCAGCCCGGGACGTTTATCGCGACCTTTGGAACCACTGATGCCTTTATCGGTATGTTCGGCGACAAATACCCAACCATTCCGCTTACAGGCTTCAATAAGCTCATTCCGTTGTAAGTCAGTGTTCTGGTGGTGGGTGCTGACCCGAGTATAAATAGCTGCTTTCATTATCGACTCTCCATACTAAATCATTTGTATGAATATAGCACAATGTTCATGATTTGTTCTATTGATTTCTGTAAGGTTTAGAGGGTCATTTTCAGTGGGTTTTAGTATGGGGCATTTTGCCTGATTGGGAGGGAACAAAGATTATAGATGGTGTGTTAGTTAGGGCCTTTTGCTATGATACAGTGGCAACCTAAATGCGATTCACCGCACAAATTCAAAACTCCTGCTAAAAATTAATATTCACTTGCTTCCAAATATACGAAGTTTTTGACGAATACATTAGCCAGGTGTTTGCATAGCCTTTCAAAGGACCACGCAAATGAGGATAACACCCGTTCTAATCGTGTCTGCTGTTCTTTTGGTGTCTGCGCCAGCAAAAGCCTTCTTCATTGAATGCAAAAGCAAATCATCTGTTGGATATGAATATCTAAATGGGGATTGGGAGCCGAAAATTTTTGACGTATTTGGCACCTTCACATTAAATCCAGAGGATAAATCAGACCAAAAGAACCCGAACTTTATTCTCAATATGCCTGACTGGTCGGCTAAATGCGTTGCGAAAGGGGAAGCTCTGCATTGCCGTGACTTAGAACTCGTTATTTATCTAAACCCAAACTCAAAACGTTTCATGATGCTCTCGGGAATGACAGATTGGATGGTGCAACCAGATAGTGTTTATTCCCCAATGCTTCTTAATCCTGCTGGTCTGAGGACAAGTTCAACTACGGGCACATGCGAAATGAATAAAGGTTGAGGTGAAACTTTCTACGCCAGAATCGCATCAAACGCTTTATTTGCGAGTTCCCTGTATAAGTTGATGTTTTTTTTGATGATGTGTTCTTGGGTTGGTGTATTGGCAAGATTAAGCTGGTATTCGTATATGTTCGCTTCGTGGCGAAGATTCTTCCATAAGGTCACCATCGATTCCATTGAAGGTTCTTTTTTGGTGGATTTAAGGAAGGCGTAATAGGTGGGATTTCTGTTTAAGAATCTCTTTGAAAACACCTTGTCACTTAACCCGAGGTGTTCTGTTTTCAACCGATTTAATATCTCATTTAGTTCTCTTTTCATTCATATTTCCTCCAAGGTTTAACAAAGGTCTTGGTGAAGGTATTTATCTTTTTAATCGGTTTAATGAATTTTTTTGGAATTTAGACATAACAATCCATTAAAGGCTCCATGACAGAACCTTTCCAACCGAAGCACTGTGAGGAGTATATACCCAGCACACCAGCGTGTTTTCTTCGGCTATTAATGGTTGATGTGTGAAGCGACTTCATCCAACCCATCCATCGTTTCAAAATGGCATTCACGGCTGATGTATCTGCCCCATCCACGGGCATCGGTGACGGGCTTAATGACAGCAGACCCGGCACCGGTAATCTTGTCTTGCCATAGGTCGGTCATCCCACGATGGAATATGTCGTGGTTGCCAACCCGGTCCGGCAACTTGGCTATGAAGTGGATATGAATGTTACGACCCTGATGCTGGTAAAAGCATAAACGGTCTATTCGTTTCCCATACCGTTCGGCAGCTTTACCAAACAAAACCTTATCCAAAAGGTTCCAGTAATAGCAGAGTGATTTTTCCGCCAGTTGTCGTTGAATGGAAGCTTCATACGACAGGATATGCCCTTGGAAAGTTAAGGTCCCGGCAGTGTCCCAGCCATCTATTCCCGCAATCCAGTCTTCGTAGCTTTTATGTATGACGCCGTTTCTTAGCTTAAATGGATTAATGTAATCGTTCATAATATATTCCTATTATACACGATTATTTAGTTAAACTTAAATATAAATGGCTAAAATGGGTTATTTTTGTAAGTTTTTTATTTGTTTTTGCTTCTTCTGTATTTCTGCTCGTTTCTTACGGATGTTCTCTAAATCCTTCTGATTGTCGAGTCGGTCTATGCGTTGTTGGGCGGCATCAACGTCGTCAGTTTCTTCAATGTCTTGATTGTGCTGCTGGATGAGGCGGCGTGTCGCTAAATCAGCATTACGCTGACGAACAGCCCGCATCCTTCTTTGGGAATATTCGCTTTCTTTTATGGGCTGTTCTTTGATTGCCAGTTTTATCTCTATCCATCGCATACGGTATTTATGCGATTAGCAATAAAAACTCCCCTCATAAAAGCATCATAGGTAATCTAATAGATCAATAATATACTGTTATTAATAGATAATAATATGATTCCAGTTCCCGAAGCGCTAAGAACTTTTACAGTTCAGTATGGAACGGGGCTGCCTTCGGGCAGCCCTTTTTCGTTGTGTCCGGAGATGGCGGGGGAAACAGGGATTCTTTACTTAATGAAGCGATTAGTGTCATATCGGCATGAACTGGAAGTATGAATATGAACGGAACTGTCGCACCTTCAGCCCGTCGCACGATGTCCATCCAGGATGCGATAGACGTCGCCCTGGCAAGTCACAACGCAGGCGATTTGGCCCAGGCCAGACACATTTACGAGCAGATTTTACAGGCTGATTCAAACCATCCCATAGTTTTGCATCTACTCGGCGTTATCTGTCATCAGACGAATGACAACGCCAAGGCCATCTCGCTGATCTCCAAAGCGGTTTCCCTGAAACCGGACTTTGCAGAGGCGCACAGCAATCTTGGCCTGGTTCTCGAGCATGTCGGTCGGCTGGACGATGCCGTCGCCAGCTACGGCAAGGCGATCACCATCAACCCCCGGCATCCCGACGCACACCTGAACCTCGGCAATGCGCTGACGGCTATCGGAAAACGGAAACAGGCCGTCGATAGTTATAAAAAAGCACTGGCGCTGAATCCCGTGTTTGTCGAAGCGCACTGCAACCTCGGCAATGTCTATCGTGATCTCAAAAAACCTAAAGAAGCGATCGAAAGCTATAACAAGGCGCTCGCAATCGCTCCGGATTTTGCCGGTGCGCATTTCGGGCTTGGCAATGCGTACGGCGACCTCGGCAGGACGGACGATGCCCTTGCCAGCTTCAAACATGCGATCGCCATCAATCCCGACTATTACGACGCCCGTAACAACTACGAATATGTGATTGCCAAGACGGTCGAGAAGGAAATCTATAATCTCTGCTCAGCCGTTGAGGATATCGTGCCCGCCGCTGACAGAATCACGGCGTCCGGCAAGGAAGTCGCTACACTCAGGGTCAACCTGCTTTTCTGCCCGTTCGTTAATCCGGTATCGCCCCCGCTGGGGATTTCAATCCTGAAGTCGTTCCTCGAAAAGAACGGCAATCCAGATGTGCGCTGCATTGATCTTAACCTGGAATGGCACGACAAGATTGCCAATGAAGACGCAACCGGTTACGAGGCGCTTGGAGAGGCACTGCGAAAAGGCAAGGAACTGTTCAAGAATCCTGATGGCAGCTTTTTCAATGTCGACCACTATCGGGAAATTTCCAGCTGCATGGTCGACGAGATGCGGGAAAGCACATACGACGGACAGTTTTCGCTGTGCCGCGAGGCTCTGAAGGATGACATCCTATCCTTCCTGAAACCCCGTGCCCTTGAGGGCAATCCGGATGTCATCGGGTTTTCAGTTTTGTTTTTCGAACAGATGCTTTGCTCATTGGCGCTGGCCAAGGAGATCAAAAAAGAAAACCCGGACATGATCATCGTTTTTGGCGGTGCCGGCTTGCTCAGTTCGGGTAAGGACGCGATCCAGAGTCCTTACGTTGACTTCGTTGTCTGGGATGTTGGTGAAGCACCCTTCAATCAACTGTTGAACTTCATCAAGAAGGGGCGGTTCAACGAAAAGATACCGGGTCTAGAATATAAAAAAGGCGGTATCAGCAAAAAGAATGAGCCGATTGCCAGTAACCTTAATCATGCGGCATACGCGGATTTTTCCAATTTCGACCTGAATGCCTATTATACAGGCGAGATTTGCGTGCCGCTGCTGTCGTCCAAAGGTTGCTACTGGGCGAAATGCACGTTCTGCGAAGAGGCGATGGTCAATATCTATGTCGAAGCTGAGATTTCGCGTGTTGTCGACGAGATCGAGCACCATCGCAAGATGGGCATCAAGTATTTCCAATTTATTGACGAAATGATTCCGTCCGACCGCCTTCGTCTGTTGTCGAAAGAAGTTATTCGCCGTGACCTCGAGGTTTATTTTTACGCCAACCTGCGACCGACTGCGGATTTTGATCAGGAAACGCTGGATGTCATGTTCCAGGCCGGATTCCGCTATGTGATCTGGGGGGTTGAATCATGTAACCGGCGTGTTCTGAAAATGGTCAAGAAGGGTACTTCGGTCAAATCGATCCGCAACACGCTGCAATATGCGACCCGGGCTGGGATCAGAAATCACGTCTTCATGTTCGTCGGGTTCCCGTCTGAAACGCCGGATGAACTATTCGAAACGATGCATTTCTTTTACGAAAATCAGGAAAATATTCACCAGATTCATTCCGGCGCATATGTGTTGTGCGAGAACACGGAAATCTTCAATGATCCGGAGACGTTCGATATCGAAGTTGAATGTATCGGCAAGAATCCGACCATTTACGTTGCCAAGCATAAGAAAGGAACCTCCGGCGAGAAAGCCGAGGCCCTTGCCACCTATTACCAGACCACATTCCTGAATAAGTTCACGCTTTCACGCAGTTTCGGGAATCTCAGGGATCATGCGCTACTGTTCTATGCCAACATGCCGCTTGAAGAGCATCAGAAACTGCGCAAGCGCGTGCCGGAGCCGATCCCGCCCAGGCATCTTTTATAAGTTATGCGGCGTTTCAGAGTGCCCGCTGCTGCATGAAAAGGCGCACAAGATCATCGGGACGTCAGTTGACGTGCGGCTTCAAGGCGTGCGCTCAAGGAAAGCCTTCAGCTTGTCCGCCCACTTGTGGGCGTCGAGCATCGGTCCGGTGTGGCCGTAAGGCGTGTCGATCTCAACAAAGCTCGCATCGACGCCATGGCTTTTCAGCAATTCGACAGTCGGTTGGCCCAGCTTGACGTCGACGACACTGTCCGAATTCGCCAATACATTGAGCAGCGGTGCCTTGATTTTTGATGCGTCAGCCGTAGAGCCGATACCGGCTTCATACAGGATATACAGCGAATTGGCATCGAACTGCCGTGACCAGGCATGGGCACGGGCGCTGATTTGCTTGGCGCAGGCGTCGGCATCGTTGCCGTTCGCTGCCAGATAATCACCGAGCCCGTATTTCCCCAGCGTTTCAATCCGTGCTTCGATCATCTTTTCCCTGACACCGCCCGGCAGGTCCTCGTTGCCGTAATAGTGCCCGCCGTTCCAGCCCGGGCAGCCTTCGAAGCGGCTTCTGATCTTGGCAATGTCAGCAACATTGGTCTTGCGCTCGATGACGCCGGCAATCGGGATCAGGGCGCGCATGCGATCGGGGTAGGTGGCACCCCACAGAAACGTCAGATGCCCGCCGTAGGAATAGCCGGCGACCGCTTTCAGCTCGTTGATTCCCAGATGGTCGATCAGCAGGTGCTGGGCGGCGATCATGTCCCGGGTGGTATATTTCGGGAAATCAGGGCCATAAGGCTTGCCGGTTTCGGGATTGATGCTGGCCGGGCCGGAACTGCCATAGGCCGAACCGATCATGTTGGAGCAGACGACGAAATACTTGTCGGTATCAATGGCTTTGCCGGGGCCGACCAGATTGAAGGCCCAGCCGTCCTTGTCGCCGGCGGCGTGCGGATAGTTGGTGTAGCCGTGGCAGAGCAGGATTGCGTTGTTGCCGTCCGGTGCCAGCGTCCCCCATGTCTCGTAAGCCAATGTCATTTCAGGCAGGGTATCACCTGTCGTCAGATCGAAGTTGGCGTGCGTGAAGGTTTTTGACGTCGGCAAAAGCATGATCTGTCCCCCGGCTGCATTGAATGCCTTTATGGCATATCGGCACGTTCCATTTCCATACAATAGGGTAATTGGACAATAAGACATGGGCACTTTTCAATCCGCCGATATCTTGGCAATGATGCGGGTATGACCTACACACACATGACCGCTGCCGGCATGCAGCTCGAATATACCTGGGTTCAACGTCCGCCGGTTAAGGGCGAGCCGGTGCTGGTGTTCTTGCACGAAGGGTTGGGCTGCATTGCGATGTGGCGGGGTTTTCCGGCTGCTGTTGCAAAGGTCTGCGATATGCCGGGGCTGGTTTACAGCCGGGCTGGTTATGGCGGTTCAGATCCGATCACACTGCCGCGCCCGATCACCTATCAGGAGGACGAGGCAGGCATACTCGAAGTGGTGCTCGATCAACTGGGCATTAATAAAGCCGTGCTGATCGGGCATTCGGACGGCGGCACCATTGCCCTGATCCATGCCGGTATGGATAACAGAGACCGTGTGCTGGGCGTCGTCACCATGGCCGCGCACGTGTTTAATGAAGAAGTCTGCATCACAGGTATTCGCGATGCCCGCAAGGTCTGGGACAGCACCGATCTCAGGGAAAAACTGAAGCGCTATCATGGCGACAACGTCGACAATGCCTTCCTGGGCTGGAACGATACCTGGCAGCGCGCCGATTACTGGCACTGGAATGTCGAAAAATATCTTCCCATGATTACCTGCCCGCTGCTGGTCATGCAGGGCAGGGATGACCATTACGGTTCGGAAAAACAGGTTGATGCGATTATCGACGGTGCCGGTGGCTCTAGCAAAATACCGCCTGAAAAGATGATGATTCCGGCTTGCGGTCATAACCCGCATTTTGATCAGGCTGATCTGGTGATCAGGGCGATTTCAGATTTCATGCAAGTTTTTCATGACAGCACCCCGACCGGGCGTTAAACAGTTCCTATGACTAAAAGTATTTTTATTGATGGTGCCGAAGGCACGACCGGGTTGCAGATCAAATCACGGCTGGAAGGTCGGGATGATATCGCCTTGCTGACCCTCAGCGATGCCGAGCGAAAGGACGCTGGGCGCCGGGCTGCGATGCTGAACGCCTGTGACGTCGCGATCCTGTGCCTGCCGGACGATGCGGCCATAGAAGCAGTGGCGATGATCGATAATCCCGATGTCCGGGTTATTGATGCCTCGACCGCGCACCGGATTGCCGATGGCTGGGATTACGGCTTCCCGGAAATGGATCCGGGCCATGGTGCCATTATTGCCGCTTCGAAGCGTGTTGCGAATACGGGATGCTATGCGGTGGCTTCTGTCGCCATGCTGCACCCGCTGGTCGAGAACGGGGTTATCCCTGCCGATTGGCCGATAACAATCAACGCAGTTTCCGGCTATTCCGGCGGCGGCAAGAAGATGATCGCCGGCTTCGAAGACCCGAAATCGCCCGATCCCATCGATACGCCATTCAGGGTTTATGGTCTTGGCCTGGCACACAAACATATTCCGGAAATTCAGGTCTGGTCGGGGCTTTCCCGCACACCGATTTTCGTGCCGAGTGTCGGCCGCTACCGTGAGGGAATGATCGTGCAGATTCCGCTGCATCTGGCAGCGATGCCAGGCGCGCCCAGTGCGGAAAACCTGCATGACGTGCTTGCCGACCACTATGACGGCCGGCGCTTCGTGACGGTTGCTGATCTGGTCAAGGGCGAGGGGTCACCGATCCTTGATCCGGAAGAACTGAATGGCAGCAACGAACTCAGACTGCATGTCTTTGCCAGCAAGGACGGCAGTCAGGCCGTTGTCTGTGGCGTCCTCGACAATTTGGGCAAGGGCGCATCCGGTCAGGCTGTGCAATGCCTCAATCTGATGATCGGCGCACCGGAAGAAGCAGGCCTGCTCGAACCGGTACTGCTTTAAGCTAGCTTACACAATACTAGTCTCGTCATCCCCGCGAAGGCGGGGACCCAGAATTCTATCGACCGCATCTGGGTCCCCGCCTTCGCGGGGATGACGAGGTGGTTTCGAATATCACCGATTACCCAGGAATTCCCTGACCCGGCGGATCGCTTCGCGGATATTTTCCGTCGAATTGGCGTATGAAAACCGCACATACCCTTCACCATGCGCACCGAAGCTGGTGCCGGCGATGATCGCGACACCGGCGACTTCAAGCAGTTCGTCCTGCAGTGCCTTGGCCGACATGCCGGTGCCTTCGATGTTCGGGAAGGCATAGAACGCGCCGCCGGGCTCGATGCAACGGAAGCCTTCGACCTGATTAAGCTCCGAGACGATGACACGGCGTCGCTCGTCAAATGCCTTCATCATGGTATCGACATCTGTCTGCGGCCCCTGCAGGGCGGCAACGCCAGCCCACTGGGTCGGAGCGTTGACGCAGGAATGGCAGTTGATGGCGAGGCGGGTGGCATGCGGGGCGAGCTTGCTTGGCCATACCGCATAACCCAGCCGCCAGCCAGTCATGGCATAGGTTTTCGACCAGCCGTCGAGCATGATGACGCGGTCGCGCAGGTATTCGTATTCCAGCATGCTGACGTGTTCGCGCCCGTCATACAGCATCCGCCCATAGATTTCGTCGGACAGGATTGCGACGTTCGGATGTTTTTCCAACCCTTTGGCCAGCTTGTCCATTTCCTCTCGGGGCACTGTGCCGCCGGTGGGGTTGGCGGGTGAGTTGATGATGATCAGTCGTGTCTGCGGTGTGATCAGGCCCAGCACTTCTTCAGCCGAGAACGAGAACCCGTTCTTTTCGTGCAGTTGCATCGGCACCGGCCTGGCACCGGAAAACTTGATCACCGATTCATAGATTGGAAAGCCGGGGTTCGGATAGATGATCTCGGTGCCCGGCTGTCCGAACATCATGACCGCGAAAAACATCGTCGGCTTGCCGCCCGGCATGATCACTACGTCGTCCGGGCTGACGGTGCAATTGCGATATTTCAGGATATCCGCTGCAACCGCTTCGCGAAGTTCCGGGATGCCGTTGGCCGGGGTGTAGCCGTGATGACCGTCGCGCAACGCCTTGACGGCGGCTTCGACGATGTGCCCCGGGGTTTTGAAATCAGGCTGGCCGATCCCGAGGTTGATGATGCTTTTGCCGCCGGCAGCCAGTTTATTGGCGCGAGCAAGGACTTCAAAGGCAGATTCAGTTCCCAATCTGGCCATGGCATCGACGAGTTGCGGCATGTTTTTTCCTCCGGTTATTGCTTGGCGGCACTATGCCGATTAGCGTGCTGTCTGTCACCGTCTTTGCTGTCTGCAATATAGTTGGGGAATTTGAATATGAATGGTGCTGAAGCATTGGTCCGCTCGCTGGCGGGTTCGGGTATTGATGTCTGTTTTGCCAATCCCGGGACGTCTGAAATGCATTTCGTTGCGGCCCTTGATCGGCTCGACCTGATTTACTGCGTGCTGGCGTTGCAGGAAAACGTGGCGACCGGAGCGGCTGATGCCTATGCCCGGATGAGCGGCCTGCCGGCGGCGACCCTGCTGCATCTGGGCCCCGGTTTCGGCAATGGTCTGGCCAATGTCCATAACAGCCAGGAAAGCCCGCGTGCCGATGGTCAATATCGTTGGTGAGCACGCCTCCTATCATATCCAGTACGATGCACCGCTGACGTCCGATATTCAGGGCATCGTGGGCCCGGTTTCCGATTGGGTGGTGACGTCCGAAACCCCCGATGACGTCGGTGCCGATGCGGCGATGGCGGTGGCCAAGGCGCGATCCTGGCCGGGCAAGATCGCGACCATGATCCTGCCGGCCGACATGGCCTGGTCGGAGACGGGATTGATCGGCACGGATTTACTGCCTGACCCACCGGAACCGGTCATCCTGGCCGAGGTAGAGGCTGTCGCCAAGGCGCTGAAATCCGGCAAGAAAGCCGTCATGTTCATGTCCGGCGCGGTGCTGATCGATCCGGGTCTGGGCAAGGCCGGCAAGGTGCGTGCGGCATCGGGCGTTGATTTGCTGGCACAGACTTCAAACCGCCGCATTGACCGGGGTGCCGGGCGGGTACCGGTCGGCAAGCTGCCTTACCCGATCGACCACGCTCTTGAAACGCTGAAGGTTTACGAAGTGGTCATTCTTCTGGGCACCACTGAGCCGGTCGGCTTCTTCGCTTATCCCGGAAAGCCAAGCCGGCTGTCACCGGACGGTGCCGAGATACTGCGGTTGGCAGGGCCTGAGCAGAATACGCTCGAGGCCCTGGACATGCTGATCGCATTGCTCGATGCCAGCGATCTTGAGCCGGAAGTCACAGCTTTAGAAGAGGCACCTGATATCAGCGGCCTCAAGGGTCCGATCACGCCCGAGATCATCTCAAAGGCGTTCCGCGCCCATATGCCCGAAGATGCCATTATCGTTGATGAAAGCATCACCACGGGCCGTGCGTTCTATCCCGACAGCCGCGGCGCTCCGCCGCATTCCTGGCTGCAGAACACTGGCGGTGCCATTGGCGTCGGCCTGCCGTACGCGGTTGGTGCTGCCATTGCCTGTCCGGATCGCCGGGTGATCGCGCTGCAGTCGGATGGTTCGGCGATGTATTGCAATCAGGCACTGTGGACGATGGCCCGCGAGGGGCTTGATATTACCGTGCTCCTGTTCTCGAACCGGGCATACCGCATTCTCGAAGGGGAAATGAAAGGGGTCGGCGTCGACAAGATGGGGCACGTCGCTGAAGGCCTGTTCAGCCTGAACGAGCCGGAAATTGACTGGGTCAAAATGGCTGAAAGCATGGGTGTGCCCGGGGTTCGCGTCGAAGACGCAGCCGATTTGTCGGATGCGATTGCCAGGGGCGTCGCCAGGGAAGGGCCAATGCTGATCGAGATCGTCTTTTAAAGGGGGGGCGCTGCATGCGATCCCTTGACGGAAACCGGGTCAGGGGCTATTGAGTGCCTCCCGCCCGGAGCGGGCTCCTGGTTGGAGAGCGTTGTGGTGGCTGTAGCTCAGTCGGTTAGAGCATCGGCTTGTGGTGCCGAGGGTCGTGGGTTCGAATCCCATCAGCCACCCCATCTCCATATAAGTCATTGATATCTTTGAATCCCAGTAATTCTGGGCGTCTTGTCCTGTCCATGGGTATAAGTGACGTCAGGAGATGCATATGGCAATGCCGTGGAAAGACCCTAGAAAGGGCAGATATAATCCCTAGGACTCTACTCTTAAGCCGGAGGGAAGTTGGGTCTCAGGTCAAAGGCTTTATAGATATGAGAATTAGGTCTCTGCTCACTACATAGGGGAAATCATGCAAGCATTGAAACCACGGATCCTGCTCACACTCGCCAGCTGTTTATTTCTTTTTGCAGGCTGCATAAACATACAGGTTCCACTCAAGTTGGATAGTCAAAGTGCAGTTCCTAGCAGAGAGGCTGCGATTGAATACTTAAAACATCAACCCAAAGAGAGTGGTCTTGGATGTGAATTCTCCAATGACGGGGTGAGGCTTTGGGTAAGCAGCGGATTTACTACGGAAGTTGATTCTAAAAGAACTCCCTATACATCTATGATGGTCTTTGCCTATGAGCAGAATGACTTTATTAGCACAACGCTTGTTAGCAATGAAAATACGCCGAATACGCCAGCCAAGTTTTGTTTTGCAACTAAGACCGTGCGCGACACCCTAGCGGGAGTACAAGCCTCCGCATCTGCATTGGCGGCGCTCAAAACTCTAGGCGTGGTCGAAGGGAAAATTACTGCAGCGACGCCCAGGATCGTGTCGACCAATGCCTTCGCCCAAATGGCTGTGACGAATCCAAATTATACACAATCAAATAAACCGATGACGTCTCCTTCAGTCCCCACCCAAAGCCCAACCGCAACTGCTCGGGTGGCAACAGCTTCACTGGTCCAACCGGTGCAGACACCATCAACTGTGCCCCCCCAATCCAAAGCGACGACCTCGACTTCTGTTTGCACCGAATTGCTGGCTCACAATTATGATCTCGCCAAGATTCTTTCAGAAGGTTGCCAATCAGAACGAGCGAACGCCTATCGCGCGTTAAATCAGTTTGGTAATCGGGCAATGGGCTTCCGAGACGCAAGAAACGTGCTGGTCGACTACGGTCTCTGTGGGAATGAACTTAATAAAACGGCAATTGGATATGGGGATCATAAAAGCGTTGCTGAAAATACGGCTTATCAACTCAAAACTCACCAGTGCATGTCATCAGAGCAACAGGCCAAGTTTCTATCCACATCGCTAAACTTGGCGACGCAGGCAGTCTCATTGAGTAAAGCGATAGAAAATGAATATGCACAGATGAATCGACAAATTAAAAACTTATCGGAAGGTGTTTCTGCAGCCAACGCCGCTGAAGATTTGGAGAAACGGCGTCAAGTAATCGATGCTGGCCTCAACGCTCTGCGCAGCACAGCGAATGAATTGCTCAAGCAAAAAAGCAACGCCATGGTGCAGATGCCGGCGGTCACTCCCACCAATCGAATCCAGCCCTCGGCGAGGCAAGCTCAACTGCCACAAATGCCTCAGCAAACCACTTCGATGAATGACAGCTGCAGCAAGTACGCTGGTGTTTGGGGACGTTACGCGGGCAAATGGTGGAAAGACCTGTTACTCGAACCTGGCTGTAGTGGGGGTGAATACTGTGTGCAAACTTTAAGTGATTGGAATAATGCTGCCGGTGATTATGGCTGGCATTGCAACCGTGAAGCTGAAAGAAATGAAGGAATGGCCGGTCGAGTTACCCGATGGAGTGTGAACGGGGATACCCTCAGCATTGCTTTGGATACAGGACACCAACTGAATTTGCCAATTCAAAATCGGAATTCACAGGTGTGGGTAGATGACATGATCAGATGGCAAGCACGCAAAAGATAAAAGCCATACTGCCAATCTCACATGTGGCTTACGGGATAGGGGGGATTTAGTTGGTCATGGGTATCAAGCGTGGGCATAAAGGGGGCCGGTTGGATAGCGCTAGAACATAGAGATACCAACGATTATTCGAAATGCGGGTCGAATCCCATCAGCCACCCCATCCCACATTTTTTTCAAAACGGTATTTTTCTGACGGCCTGAAAGCAGTCTGAAACCCAAGGCTGTAAGCCGTTTTTTAAATACCGCTTGACTTATTTTCCAGTTGTATAAAATACGCCCAAGTTCTGGAAACGCGACAGCAACGACGATAATCGCGCGACGGCGATCCAGTTCCGGAGACATCTGAAAAAAAATGGAACTTCCTCTGCAGGTGGCTGAAGAGCCTCCGAGTTTACGCATATCCGAGTCCCAGATTGTTAACGACAATAATAAAGATGCCGACATCCATAAAACACGGGTCGACATCTCCTTTATCAAACCGAAAAAACCCGTATCCCGCGGTCCGTTTTTTCCAGTCGGTGACGAAGCAAGTGCTTTCCGACGCCGCTTTTTTCCAAATTCAAGTCTGAGTGAGTGGAACGACTGGCGCTGGCAGCTGCGCAACCGGATCAAATCCATTGCCGAGCTTGAGCGCATATTTGTTCTGTCGGAAGGCGAGCGTGATGCCGTCGGCCGTCATGAAGGCTCCTTGCCGGTTGGTATCACGCCGTATTATGCGAGCCTGATGTCGCGTGATGACGCCAGCGAGCCGCTGCGCCGCACGCACATTCCGGTCGGCGATGAATACCTGAAAACGCCGGGCGAAGCTGACGATCCGCTGAGTGAAGACCATGACGCCGCTGTTCCGGGCCTTGTGCACCGTTATCCGGACCGGGTGTTGTTTCTTTCGACCGCATTCTG
The DNA here is from genome assembly GCA_965284225.1 of uncultured Rhodospirillales bacterium. Taxonomy (GTDB): domain Bacteria; phylum Pseudomonadota; class Alphaproteobacteria; order Rhodospirillales; family Casp-alpha2; genus UBA4479. The sequence goes on along the minus strand of CBDIRN010000001.1, from coordinate 186,401 downwards.
CTCGACGTACTGCCGTTACTGCACACGTTCGCGCATGGTCGGTGAAGCAGGTGGCGATTACAACTTCTCGAAATCGCAATGGGACAAGGCACTCGAATACATCGAGACGCACACGGAGATTCGCGATGTGCTGATTTCCGGTGGCGACCCGCTGACTCTCTCGGATGATCGCCTTGATTATCTGCTGGGACGCCTCAGGGCAATCAAGCATGTCGAGTTCGTCCGCCTGGGCACGAAAGTCCCGGTGGTGCTGCCGATGCGCGTGACCAAGAACCTGACGGCGATCCTGAAGAAGCATCATCCGTTGTGGATGAGCCTGCACTTCACACACCCCAGCGAACTGACGAAGGAAGTCACGGAATCAACGTCCAGACTTGCCGACGCCGGTATCCCGCTGGGTTCGCAAACGGTATTGCTGCATGGCGTCAACGACGAAGTCGAAACCATGCGGAAACTGTATCACGGTCTGCTGATGCGCCGTGTCAGGCCGTATTATCTGTATCAGTGCGATCCGATCACCGGTTCGTCGCATTTCCGCACACCGATCTCGAAGGGTATCGAAATTATTGAGGGGCTGCGCGGTCACACGACCGGTTATGCCGTCCCGCAATACGTCATCGATGCACCGGGTGGTGGCGGCAAGATCCCGTTGCTGCCGGAATATCTGGTTGGCCGCGACGGTGACGATATCCTGATCCGCAACTTCGAGGGTGGCATCTATCGTTATCCCGATCCGAGCGGCACCACCGGTGCTGACCGGCACGTAACCCCCGCCCAATTGAGCGCTGCCAAGGGTGGTCACGCGTTATGACCCGGATCGGTTTTGTTTACGACAGCCGGGACGAGTACCTGGCTGCCGGCTATACGGAGTTGCAGGTCGCTGAATTCGATACCGAGGATACCCTGGTTCAGATTGAAAGCGCCCTGCAACGCCTTGGCAATCAGGTCGAGCGGATCGGGAATGGTCGCAAGCTCGCTGCCAGACTGGCAGAGGGTGCGCGCTGGGATATGATCTTCTCGCTCGCCGAGGGGCTCAAGGGCCGGTCCCGTGAAGCTCAGGTACCGGCTGTTTGTGAACTGTTTGAGCAGCCGTAGTGCTTTCTCCGATCCGCTGACCATGGCGGTGACGTTGGATAAGGCGGTGGCCAAGCAACTGGTGCGTGATTCCGGTATTCCGACAGCACCGTTCGTTGTCATGGAACAGGGCAGGGACTCGATCCGGAACTGGTCGCATTACCCGGCTTTCGTGAAGCCACTTGCCGAAGGTACCGGCAAGGGGTGTGAACATGCGTCCCTCGTTCAAAACGAGAAGGAACTCCGTGCTGCCGCTACAGGTCTGATCCATCGGTTCAATCAGCCGGCGCTAATTGAAGCTTACCTGCCGGGGCCGTGAATTCACGGTCGGGATTATCGGCAACGGTATGGATGCTCAGGTGCATCGGTATCATGGAAATCACCGTGAACAAGGATTCCGAAGCGGGTGTCTATTCCTTCAACAACAAGGAATTCTGCGAAACGCTGGTGACCTACAGCCGTGCCGATGACGATGAAGCGAAGCAGGCTGGCGAGACGGCGCTGGCTGCCTACCGCGCACTTGGGTGCCGGGATGCGTCGCGTGTGGATATCAAATCAGATGCCAACAATGTACCGACCTTCCTTGAGGTGAACCCGTTGGCCGGGATGCATCCCAGTCATTCGGACCTGCCGATGCTCGCCCTGCAGAACGGCATCTCCTATGACCAGTTGATGTCGATGATACTGGATGCAGCCAGAGAACGGCTGGGCCTTGATCTGGATACGGCAGACCGGATTAAAGCGAGCGCTTGATGAACGGTAAATTCGTGCCGGTCATTCATGCCGGCAGCGATGATCGACCGGATGAAGCGGATACCGCCTTCGCCGCCTGGTCCGTCGCTTCAGCGCTGAACAAGCTGGGTTATCAGAGCGAAGTTGTTCAGCTTGGGCTTGATCTCACGCCATTGCAGTCATTGAAAGAGCGCCAGCCGCTTGCGGTGTTCAATCTGGTCGATGCCATCAACGGCGACGACCGGCTGGTTGGCATTGCCCCGACCGTGCTTGAGCATCTGGAACTGCCGTTTACAGGGGCCGGTTCCGAGGCTTTTGCCAATACCCGTTCGAAGTGTCTCAGCAAGGAAATCCTGCGCACTGCCGGCGTGCCAAGTGCCGGCTGGTCAGCGGATGGATCGGGGTGTGATCCATCCCTGCAATACATCGTCAAATCTGATGCCCTGCACGGATCGCTCGGCATGGACGAAAAGTCCGTGGTCGGCGGCGCCGAGGCGGCAGCGGAAATCGCCAGCAGAACGGCACGCTTCGGCGGGCAATTCTTTTGTGAGCAATTCATCGAAGGCCGTGAATTCAATGTTGCGATGATGGGTCATGGTGATCAGGCCCGCTGTCTGCCGATACAGGAAATCGATTTTACCGGCTTTCCTGAAGACAGGCCCAGGATCGTTGACTACGGCGCCAAATGGGACGGCGATGATGCCGCTTACCATACCACCAAGCGCCGTTTCGGTCTGGAACAGTCCGAACCCGCATTGGCGGAACGCCTGCAACGGATCTCGATGCAGGCATGGCAGGCATTATTCCTCAACGGATACGCCCGTGTTGATTTCCGTGTCGACGCGGCTGGCAATCCTTACGTGCTTGAAGTCAACGTCAACCCGGCGATTGCACCGGACGCAGGGTTTCCGGCGGCCGCGCTGGAAGAGGGCGTGGCCTATGATCAGATGGTTGAGACCCTGTTGCAGCTTTCATTGAGCATGCCTGAAAAAGTGCAGCCGGTCCTGATTGCTGCTGAGCAAGTGAACAGCAGCAAACACGAAACGGCCACGATCAACTGGCGGGAACACGTCACCACCAGGGATATCGGGGCGATCTGTGAGCTGGTTCGCCAGACCGGATTTTTCAACACCGATGAAATTGCGATTGCCGGAGAGCTGGTTGAAGAGCGCCTGAAAAAGGGGCCGGCATCCGGCTATGAGTTTATTATAGCCGAGCAGGGTGGTGTCATTGCCGGTTATGCCTGCTTTGGGAAGATCGACGGCACGGATAGCTCGTTCGATTTGTACTGGATCGCCGTTAATCCGGCGTGTCAGCGTCAGGGATGGGGACGTAAAATTCTCAACAAGGCTGAATCGATCATGCGCGATATGGGAGCAAGCTTGATCTATGTCGATACCTCGTCATCAGATAAATATCGGGCAACCCGGGCATTTTATGAGGAGATGGGGTATGTCGAAGCTGCCAGACTGGAAAATTTCTATCACAAGGGCGACGGCAAGGTCATTTTCGTTTCTGCCCTTTAGAGGGCGTTGCAGAGTGCCGGAAATCGCCTTTTAGATTTTGTGAGGATAGAGCGCATTCCGGTTTTTATCTTCCAGCACAGCCTCCAGTAACCGCTCCTTGTTAAAGATCATCGACTCATTGAACAGGCTTGCCGAAATGATCTTGGTGACATCACCTGGCGTATCCATGATTGGCAGACGCAGGTTGATTTTGGTCTGGATGACACCGGACCGTGGGGCACGGATTGCGACATCGAAAGCACAAGGCGCTTTCCGTTCGAGAACGACGTGTAATTGAATTCGGGTCGCTTCAATGAAGCTTGGGCCCATGCATTCCGACAGCAGCAGGCCAGTTTCATCGGCGCCATAATTTTCGGTGTAATCGGACCCCCAAAATCTGTAGCGGAAATCAGCACCGCCATCGATGACATCGACAACCAGGGTCTGCGGCAAAACGATGGCCGGCAAAACATAAAGCTCGACTTCTTTCCAGGTGGGGGCGGGGCGTCCTGCTGCCCATGTTTCCCATAGCTTCAGCGTAACAGAAAGGGGACTGGCATCTGGGAAAATGCAGGGAATTTCCTCTACATTGAGGACAATATATTCGACGGCATCACGCGTCACGGCACACTCATATCTTATTAGTTTTTTCTAATGTTTTTTTATTAGCTGATACTGTTTTAGATATGAATTCTTACCAAAAGATCAATACGATGATTTTGCCCTTAAAACGGCAACCAGGAATGTTCCTGATTATAATGCAGATATCCGATATTGGCGCCTTGCCTGAGGCCAACGCCGGTGCGGATCGGTGCCAGGGTGATGTCGCCGTCGCCCTGATAATTGACGCCCAGACCAGCAACAAAATAAAACGTCCCTTCAATGCCCGGGAAGCGTTTATAAATTTCTTCGCGGTCCTTGAGGCCATAAATCAGCACGAAAGTTTTTGATGCATTGCCGCCGACATCAAACCCGATGCTCGGCCCCTGCCAGAAGATTTTCGATGTACCGCCCGTCTTGATGTTCAGATCGCCTTTGCCGTATCTGAGCCCGACGATGAACGCACCACTGATTTCTTCGCCGGTGATATAGGCGGTCGGACGCCCCATATCCGAAAATACCTTTTCGATGATTTCGGCCAGCCCTTTTGTCGTGCTGCCGAAAAATCCGGTCGCCGCATCCGAAATCTCCTGCATGGAGAACGTGCCGGTGTCATCGGATTTGGCCGGAGTCCAGAGTAGGCACAGACCGAGCAGAATGATCGGGAAAATCAAGCTCAGACGGTTGCTGTACATGTTACTGATCCTTGAAATAATCGACATACCAGTTGAGTTCTTCCTCGGTCATTTGATATGAGCCGTCAGCCTTGGCCTGAAGCATGGATTTTACCGGCACTTTGCCGATGCGCCTTTGCAGGGATACGGCGATATCAGCACCATGACCCGCTTTCCAAGCCAGCGCGCAGAGGCCTTTGGAACTGCCACTTTCCAGCATGCGTTTGACATGATCGGCAGGCAAGCCGCTGAGAAGTTCGTAGCAACGTTGCAGAAACTCCAGGTTGCCTTCGTCAATGGAATCGAGAACGGCATATTCGTCCAGTTTCCCTGCCTTGAATAGTTTGTCAGCGTCAGCGGCATCGGCGCTGCTTTTAGCTTTGCCGGTTTCGGTTTCGCCGGAATCAATGCGCTCTCTGACGGCCAATTGAATTTCGTGTGCCAGGTCTTCCTCGAGATTGTTAGACGAAATCAGTCGCTCGACGAGGGCCGCACTGACGAAGGTTGCAATCCGCCGCAAGGTTGAACGGGACAGGCTGCCCCGGTCGACCAAAGGCAGATGCAGATCGGGGCGGGTTTCTGCATGCAGGGCAATTTCATGCATCAGTTTTTCACTGATAATGGCTGTCTTGTTCTTCAGCAGTTCAGCAATCGCCGGGTCTTCATTCTTGTCAAAGACCGCTTTCGATATCTTTCCCGACAGGTCCTTGCGCCGGGCCAGTGCTTCGAGCGCACCACCGCGGAGACCGCCGGAGATAATTTGCAGGATCTGCTCGTCGGTCAGCAGGGGGGAATATTCCAGGATCGGTCCGGCGACGGCGGCTTCGGCATCTTCGGCAAGGCGTTTGATCAGCCTTTTCGGCACATTATCGAGATGCTTGATCTCATCGGCAATGAGGGCGCGAATTTGCGGCACCTGATCCTGTGCAAGGATTTCCAGCACCTGAAAGGTCATTTCCGTAAGCTGTTCGCTTTCCTGCTCAGTCAGGGTCGGCACAAGCCGCGTAATCTTATAGGACAACTCCTCGCGCACGCGCAGGTCGACATCTTTTGCCAGGATCAGGTCCGCCTGTAAGGGCGTCCCCTCGTTTTTGGCAACGGCTTGACGGACGCCGGCATCTTCGTCGGTGGCAAAGAAATACAGGAATTCCGGCTCGAGGTCCTCGTGCGCTGCCAGTTCAGCGCGCGCCTTGGCATCACCCTTGGCAGCGACCTGTTTGGCCTCCTCATAGGATGGCTTTTTCTTTTGACCGGGCTTGCGCTTCTTGGCGCTTTTTCGGCCCAACACCCAATTGAGCATTTGCCTCTCCTGAATTGCATTGAGATGCTATCTATGGAACGCCAATGATACAATATCGTCGAGGAGGGGCCAGTGCCTCAGGTTACTGTTAATCAGAAATCCGCAGCCAGTGCCGAGGGGACCCTCCGTCTTGCTGAACGCTTTCACGCTCGTCCCGGTCAGTATCGTAACGTATTGGACTTGTATTGGTCGAGTGTCGGGATCGGCACTTACCTGGGCACCCCAGATGATCAAACCGATGATCTGGTTCGGGATGCGGTCAAATCGGCGATCAAGGGCGGCCTGAACGTCATTGATACCGCAGCGAACTATCGGCGCGGCAGGGGCGAGAAGTCCATCGGGCAGGCACTGGAATCAGTCTTTAATCAAGGTGATGCCAAACGTGACGAATTGATCATCTGCACCAAGGCCGGATATCTGCCGACGCCGGCCAACGAATTCCGGGAGACGTATCTTGGTGTCGGGGGAATCACGGGATCGGACCTGATCGGCGATAATCATTGTCTGCATCCCGCGTATATCGAGGACCGGATTTCGAAAAGCCTGGAAGCGCTCAAAATCGACAAGATCGACGTGTTCTATCTGCATAATCCGGAAGCCCAGTTGGGTAAAATCCCGCAGGAACAATTCGAAGCCCGGCTACAGGCTGCATTCGAGGTTCTTGAGGCTCAGGTGAAAGCTGGCAGGATCGGCTATTATGGACTGGCTACATGGCGTGCATTCAGGGCATCGCCAGGAGAGGCGGGATACATCTCCATCGCTGCAGCGAAGGCGATCGCCAAAAAAGCCGCCGGAAATGCCCCGGATCATTTCCGCTGTGTGCAGATGCCGCTCTCGATCACCATGCCCGAGGCAATCAATCGCGCCACCCAGTGGATCGGTGATGTATCGGTGACACCGATTGCTGCTGCACGCCTTTTAGGTCTGGCCGTGGTTGGTAGCGGCTCGATTGCCCAGGCCAAGGCACCGAAAATGAACCCATCGCTGGTCAATTGGCTGGGCGAGGCGCTGGCTGATGATTTTCAGCGTGCCCTGCAATTCTCAAGATCAGCCAGCGGGCTGACGTCGGCGCTGGTCGGCATGAAACAGCCGACACATGTGGCGGCCAATCTTGATGTGCAGCGTCTTGATCCGATGCCGCGCGCAGTCTTTGAATTGATGTTCCGGAAAACCCCGGTTTAGGCGCCGAACGACGGATCGTGTTTGGCGCCGCCCCTGCATGACGGCGAAGCCATAATGCGGCCTCCGCGGGCCTGCCACTCCACCGGCGTGTGGGTTTCCATGGACAGCGCATGCACAGAGCCGGCCAGTTCTTCTTTGAGCGCGGCATTGATGATCTGATGGCGGCCGACAAGACGCAGGTTATCAAAGGCATCAGAGACGATGATCAGCTTGAAATGAGATTCCGAGCCTGGCGGCACGTTGTGCATATGGCTTTCGTTGATCACTTCCAGATGCAGGGGGGCGACGGCGTCGGCGACTTTCTTTTCGATGATTTCCGCAACACGCATATCAATTCCTCCAAAGCATCAATTGGCTCGCCAATAAGTAAGCTCAGGTGTCGAAACGTGCAAGTAGGGGATCAGGCAGATTTGTCGGAGCGTTTCCGCTGCAGGAGTTGGGGCGGCAGGGCTTCTGTCATGTTCTTGAGGTCGTGTTCGACAACCTTCATACGAAGCGACAGGGTATTGATCTTTTCGCCAAAGTCGCGGTTTTGCGTTTTGATGGCTTCAATATCACGCTCGATATTACGGAGTTCTTTTTGAACTTCCTCGGCTTTGGCTGTAAAGACAATTTGAACGTCTCTGACCTGCTTCGCCAGATGTCTGCCATATTCTTCGAACGTAGAATCGACCTGCTTGTTGGCGTGACTGGCTAGCCAGAGTGCACCAAGTGCCATCAGAACGGCAATGATCGCAGCAATTTCGGTCACGTCAGTATTTCCCCTGAGCCAGCCCGTCCAGCATTCAATAATGGGCTTATCCGGTCAATCGTCGAGACTCCTTTTTGGCGAAATATTTCTGCAAAGTATACAATTTATAGAAGTAATAAATTAAAATATTCAATATTTTAAACGCAGCAGCAGTCATCCGCTCAAAGGGGGATGAGGTCGGTTAAACCCGTTTCAAGCCCGGAAAATCTGGCATTTTTGGTGTGCAGGGCGTTGTGAATGCATCTCCGAACATCCTCATTGATGTCCGTCATCAAGCTGGGGATAACATTTTCAGTGTCCGAATGTTGGTTGATGGACATTTACGGAAAAGCTGTCATTTCGCGTCTGAATTGTGGCCCAGATCACATGAAAGTATCGGTGCTTTACGAATCGCTTGCGGGCTTCCCGGGGCCGGTGCGGCATGCCTTTGATCATGCCTAAGAGATCAGATTGCCATTATGTGATAAATTCGTCTGCGGGTTCGTAAAAATCCCATTAAAATGGCCGCTTCTTCTTGCCGGAGGCGCGGTGAGGCGGTATTCACTACGGCGGTAACCCCTCTGCGCGATACCCTGTTTCGGTGTCGTTTCTGGGTAGAGGCGGTAGTAGGCGTCCTGGGAATAAACGGCCATTACGGCCTGAATTGAGTTTGGTCCTGGCACTGTTCCTAAGGGGACTGTCGGATCAATGGACGAGGATCATTTGGTAGGCGGACTTTACAACGCCTCAACGGGGAACACTGCATGACTTCGGATGCGCAATCCAAGACAATGAATATGGCGAATGCCATCCGCTTTCTGGCAGCAGATGCCGTTCAGGCGGCAAAATCTGGCCACCCGGGCATGCCGATGGGCATGGCCGATGTGGCGACTGTCCTATACAGCAAGTTTCTGAAATTCGATGCCGCTGACCCGGCATGGCCTGACCGTGATCGCTTTATTCTGTCGGCCGGTCACGGCTCGATGCTGATCTATGCGCTTTTGCATCTGACCGGCTATCAGGACATGACCATGGATCAGCTGCGCAACTTCCGCCAGATCGGTGCGAAGACAGCAGGGCATCCGGAATTCGGCCATGCCGCCGGGATCGAGACCACGACGGGGCCGCTCGGGCAGGGGATTGCCAACGCCGTCGGTATGGCCCTTGCGGAAAGAATGCTGAATGCCCGGTTCGGTGACGATCTGGTTGATCACCACACCTATGCCATCGTCGGTGACGGCTGCCTTATGGAGGGTATCTCTCACGAGGCGATTTCCATGGCCGGGCATCTTGGCCTGTCCAAGTTGATTGTGCTGTTTGATGATAACGGCATCTCGATTGATGGCAGCACAGATATGGCTGTCTCGGATGATCAGAAAAAGCGTTTTGAAGCATCGAACTGGCATGTCCAGTCGGTTGACGGTCACGACCATGCCGCCATTGCCAAAGCCATTGAAACCGCGAAGGGCACCAGCAAGCCTTCGATGATCGCCTGCAAGACGACCATCGGTTTCGGAGCGCCGACAAAAGCCGGCTCCGCGTCAACGCACGGCGCGCCGTTAGGTGATGAAGAAATCGCCGGTGCCCGCAAGGCACTGGGCTGGGCCTCAGGCCCCTTCGAAGTGCCGGCAGATGTGCTGGAAAGCTGGCGCGCCGCTGGTAAACGTGGTCAGTCGGACCGGGATGCCTGGCAAAAGCGACTGGCAGCGCATGGTGATAAGGCTGAGTTCAGCCGTGTTATTGCCGGTACATTGCCAAAAGGCATTGCCGAAGCAGTCATAGCCCACAAGAAGCGGGTTTCCGAAGAAAAGCCGAAATGGGCGACCCGGGTCGCGTCAGGGGAATCCCTGAATTTGCTGACGCCGATTATCACCGAACTGGTCTCCGGTTCTGCGGATCTGACCGGCTCCAACAATACCAAGACGCCTGACACTCATTCGTTGACGCCCAGCGACTTTACCGGTCGTTACATCCATTACGGTGTTCGCGAGCATGGTATGGCAGCAGCCATGAACGGGATCGCCCTGCACGGCGGATTCATTCCGACCAGCGGCACGTTTCTGGTCTTCGCCGATTATATGCGCGGCGCCATGCGTCTGTCGGCGTTGATGGGGCAGCGGGTTCTCTATGTCCTGACCCATGACAGCATCGGGCTTGGCGAAGACGGGCCGACGCATCAGCCGGTCGAGCATATGGCAGCGCTCCGCGCTATCCCGAACCTCCTGATGTTCCGCCCGGCAGACGCGACCGAAACGGTCGAGTGCTGGCAGGCAGCACTTGAGCATACGTCCGGGCCTTCGGGCTTTGCATTGTCGAGACAAGGTGTGCCCACGCTTCGTGTTGATCACACCGCCGAAAACCTGTCTGCCAAAGGCGGCTATGTGCTGGCTGATGCCAAGGCTTCTGCGCGCCAGGTCACACTGCTGGCAACAGGTTCCGAAGTGCACCTGGCGACCCAGGCACGCGAGACGCTGGAAGCGGAAGGTATCGGTACGGCAGTCGTTTCGATGCCCTGCTGGGAGTTGTTCGATCAGCAGGACGCGGCTTACCGCGATGGCGTGCTCGGCAAAGGCAGTGTGCGCGTTGCCGTTGAAGCGGCCGTACGCCACGGCTGGGACAAGTACATCGGTCCGGATGGCGGCTTTGTCGGGATGACCGGTTTCGGCGCATCGGCACCAGCCGAAGCCTTGTATGAGCATTTTGGTATCACCGCCGGGGCCATTGTTGCCCAGGCCAAAGAGAGACTTTCCTGACCGGTGAAACCGGTTCAGTTGGGATGGAGAACGGAAAATGAATAAACAGGAACTTTTTCAGACGGCTGTGGCTATGGTTGCTGACAACAAGGGGTTGTTGGCAGCGGACGAAAGCACCGGGACCATGGGCAAAAGACTTCAATCCATCGGCGTTGAAAACGTCGAGGAAAAACGCCGTGATTATCGTGAAATGCTTTTCAGAAGTAACGGTTTCGGCAATTTCATTTCAGGCGTGATCCTGTACGACGAGACGATCCGCCAAAAGGCCGCTGACGGCACCCCGCTGGTGAAAATTCTGCAGGATTGCGGCGCCATTCCCGGTATCAAGGTTGATGCCGGTGCCAAGGAACTGCCGGGTCGCCCGGAAGAAAAGATCACTGAAGGTCTGGACGGACTGCCGGAACGCGTTGCCGAGTATTACGGCATGGGAGCCCGGTTCGCCAAATGGCGGGCCGTGATTGATATCGCCGATGGTATTCCCAGCCGCTATGCCATCCACACCAATGCCCATGCACTGGCGCGCTATGCCAAGATTTGCCAGGAAGGCGGCCTTTGCCCGATCGTCGAGCCTGAAGTCCTGATGGACGGGGCCCACGACATCGCCCGTTGTCAGGACGTGACCGAGGAAGTGCTGGAAGCGGTTTTCCACGAGTTGCGACTGCAGGAAGTTTATCTCGAAGGAAGCATCCTGAAGCCGAACATGGTGATTGCCGGAAAGAAGTGCAAAACCCAGGCCTCTGCTGAAGACGTCGCAGCAAAGACAGTCGAGACCCTGATGCGCTGCGTACCTGCAGCGGTGCCGGGCATCATGTTCCTGTCCGGTGGACAGTCGGAAGAAGATGCGACGCGGCATCTCGATCTGATGAACGCCGGCAGTGATCTGCCCTGGAAACTCAGCTTCTCGTATGGCCGCGCTTTGCAGCAAAGCGCACTGAGCGCCTGGAAAGGCGACAGTGCCAATGTTGCAGCCGCGCAGCAGGCGTTTCTTGAACGGGCCGGTGCCAACAGCCGGGCCTGTGCCGGGACTTATTCGAAAGCTGCCTGAACGGAAAGACATCGCCCATGATCAAAATCGCACCGTCTATCCTGTCTGCTGATTTCGCCCGCTTTGGTGAAGAAATCCGCGCCATCGATTCAGCCGGCTGCGATTATGTTCATGTCGATGTGATGGATGGTCACTTCGTCCCCAACCTGACGTTCGGGCCACCGATCATCGCCAAGCTGCGCCCGCACACGAAAAAGCCTTTCGATGTGCACCTGATGATCAACCCGGCGCAGCCATATCTTGAAGAATATGCCAATGCCGGTGCTGATATCATCACCGTGCATGCCGAAGCGGACAAGCATCTGGATCGTTCGTTGCAGGTGATCCGTTCACTCGGCAAGAAGGCAGGCGTGTCCCTTAATCCGGCAACACCTGAAAGCGTGATCGAATACGTTCTCGACAAGCTTGATCTGATTTTGGTGATGAGCGTCAATCCGGGTTTCGGCGGCCAAAGCTTTATTCCGGCGCAACTGGAAAAGATCCGGCGTATCCGCAAGATGATCGGTGATCGTCCGATTGAGTTGGAAGTCGATGGCGGTGTGAATGTCGATACCATCGCCAGTGTCGTCGAAGCAGGGGCTGATGTGCTGGTTGCCGGCAGTGCGGTCTTTAAAGGTGACGACTACGCCAAGACCATCGGGGCGCTCAGGGCTGCGATCTGACGGCGGGGTGCGTTATTTGAATGCTTCCGTCAGCGAATAGACTTCATACGGGCGCGATGCCAGATCGAGCAGTAGCTTCAAACTCACACAGATGACCAGCAGGGCCAGCAGGCCCCGCAACTGCTCGCCTTTCAGCACAGCGCCGATACGGGCACCGAACTGTGCACCGATCACGCCACCGAAAATTAGCACAAGCGCCAGCACGACATCGACGGTTTGATTGCCGACCGCCTGCAGTATTGTGACGTTGGCCGTGACAAAGATGATCTGGAACAGCGACGTGCCGACGACGACAATGGTCGGCATACCCAGAATATAGATCATGGCCGGGACCATCACAAAACCGCCACCGACCCCCATGATTGCCGAGAGCAGCCCAACGAAGATGCCGACGGCAAGGGGCAGGATGGCACTGATATAAAGCCTTGAGCGGCGGAATTTCATTTTGAAAGGCAAGCCGTGTGTCCAGTTATGGACATGGCTTTTCTTACGTTTGCTGTTTATCGGTGCCATCATCGACTTGATGCTCTCGATCAGCATCATGGCGCCGATGATCCCCAGAAACACGACGTAGCAGATGTTCACGACAAGATCGACCTGACCCAACGCCTTGAGCAGTGAAAACAGCCAAACCCCGACGGTCGATCCGATCAGGCCGCCGATCAGAAGCACGATGCCCATTTTCAAATCGACATTGCCGCGCCGCCAATGCGCAAGAACACCTGAAATGGATGCGGCGACGATCTGGTTGGCACCGGTTGCGACGGCGACTGCCGGTGGAATCCCGATGAAGATCAGCAGAGGAGTCATCAGGAATCCGCCACCGACACCGAAGACGCCCGACAGCACGCCGATGCCGCCGCCGATCGCCAACAGCGTGAAAATATTGACGGACAACTCGGCGATCGGAAGGTAGATATCCATGGTGTCCTTGGTCGTAAACGGGAATGACGGCATAGGCTATAAAAGCCATGCACCGGATGTCGAAATCGTCTGAAAGCGCCTCAGGTAATAAGCGCGATATCTTCTTCGGCAAGGCTGCCAGGAACGATGGTAACCGGCACACGGAGCCGACCGGCCATTTTCTCGACCAGATAGGTGACAAGGGGACCCGGGCCGTCGGTTCCGGATGCGGCCCCCAGAACCAGCAGGGAAATCCCGTCTTCTTCTTCAATCAGTTTAACAACCTCTTCGCGCAGCTTGCCCTCACGGATGTAGAGCACAGGCATATGCCCCATCCGTTTTTGCACAACGGATGCGACGACGTTGAGCATCTCTTCGGCTTCTTCACGTGCCTCTTCACGCATGCGCTCGCCAACCGCCATCCAATGCTGGAATTCGGCCGGTTCGATCACATACAAAAGGGCGACGCGCCCACCGGAATTCAGCGCGCGACGGCAGGCAAACTGCAGGGCTGCAGCGAATTCTTCGGTTTCATCAACAACGCAAAGAAAAGTGCGGCCGGTCAGCTTCTTGGCCGGTGCCTCTTCGGAGTTGTGGGGTGTTGCGGTGCTATCGCTCATAGGCCTAGCTCCTCTTAAAGGCGGCATTGGCAGCCCAACCTGCCACACACGCTATAATAACGGCAAAGATTCCGTAAAGCAGAGATTGCTTGTGCGCAAAATTATAGACTTCTGCTTCAAAGCCGAATTTACGCACGTTCAGCAGGGTCGTTTCGCTGGTGATGATCTTCCGGTCGCGAACCAGATACGTTTCGATCGCGAATTCTCCGACGGAAACATTGGCTGGAAAACTGATCTTGGTCCGAAAGAGCATTTCGTTTCTGAACAGCAGAGGAGACGCCTCCTCGGAATAGAGTTTCTTGCGGATTTTTTCGCGTACAAGCGCTGCCCGAAAGGCAATCGCTTCCGCAGAATTGGCGTCAGGCCGGTTGGGAGTGATATGGATGTCATCCAGCCCGATCTGAAGCCGTGTCAGGGTATCGGCGGGAAGGATATCGAATATGGGTCTGTTGGAAGCAACCCAGTAATAAGATGGCAGACCGTCGAACGTCAGTTTTTTCGTATTGACCCAGATGCCCAGTTTACGTTCTTTCAGGTGCACGGTCTTGTCTTCAAGCGGTCCCCGGACCACGACGATAACATCGCCTGCACCTTTTTTGGCACCAAACAGCAGCAACTCCGTCCCCGAAAATCCGGTTGTGATTTTGACGATCGGCGCTGACAGATCAATGACCAGATCCTTGGCGTGTGCTGATGCGCTTGCCATCATGACAAGGGCGCAAAGACTGATTTTCCAAAGACGCAAGTTCATCATTAATGCCTTCCACTTAAATCAAACGCGAAGGGATCGGAAGGAGTTACCACCAGGTCAAAAGTCAGTTTCAGACAAACGGCAATAACGATCAGTGCCAGCATACCACGCAGTTGCTCACCCTGGATACGGCCACCGAACTTTGCGCCGAACTGGGCCCCGATCACGCCGCCAACCAACAACAGCAACGCCAGGACAATGTCGACAGACTGGTTTGAGACGGCTTGCAGTACTGTGACGTTGGCAGTGACAAAAATGATCTGAAACAGCGACGTGCCGACAACAACGGCGGTTGGCATGCCAAGCAGGTAGATCATGGCAGGGACCATGACGAAGCCGCCGCCGACACCCATGATCGCCGACAGAATGCCGACAAAAATGCCAATCAGGATCGGCAGGATAGCACTGATATAAAGCCGAGATTTACGGAATCGCATTTTTAGCGGTAATCCGTGCATCCAATTGTGAGTGTGTATCCGCTTGCGGCGCTTTGATTTGGAAGCGCGCATGGAATTGATGCTTTCGATCAGCATCAGGAAACCGATGATGCCCAGAAACACGACGTAGGACAATTTGATGACGAGATCGATCTGTCCCAAATCCTTGAGGAAGGTGAACAGCCAGACACCGAACGAAGACCCGATCACACCACCGGTCAGCAGCAACGTGCCCATCTTGAAGTCGACATTGCCGCGCCGCCAGTGTGCGAGCACGCCGGAGACGGAACTGGCAACGATCTGGTTTGCTTCGGTCGCGACCGCAACAACCGGGGGAATGCCGATAAAAATCAACAGCGGGGTCATCAAAAAACCGCCGCCGACACCAAATACACCCGATAAGAAACCGACACCGCCGCCCATCCCCAGAATGAGGAAAATGTTCACCGAAAGCTCGGCGATGGGCAAATATATCTGCATCGACTGGCGGCTCCGATCCGGCAGCCACGCCTGACGGCGGGGGATCAAGAATACTCAGTAATATCAGGCTTCTATGGTAGTGCTTGGAGAATGTCAACGCCGATACTCTGAATTGTCTCCGAATTAGTGTATACGGCCTGAAAATGTGAAAATTTACGATTTATCCACAACTTCCGTTCATTACTGCGAGAGACGGACCGTAATTCAGGCATTGCCCGCGCGCACCAATCAAGGCGTGCTGCGTGCGTCCTGGGATGATTGAAAATTGACAGGAATTCTTCGTGAGAAGTGCGCCTGAGCTGATTGATGATGGGGTTGAAAGCAACCCGGCCAAGGATGATGAATCCTGGACCGTCGAGGTTGAAGACTCTGCCTATAAGTTTCCGCTGATTGCCAGGTTTGGCATTCTGATGGGCGTTCTTGTTCTTTTATTCGTTTCGATGCTCGCATTGCTGCCGATTGTGCTCCCCCCATCGGTCACGATTGCCAAAGCCGAGAAGCTGATTGGTGCCATTGTCGGCATGGATGTCAGCATCAAGGGCGAGCATTCGTTTCGTATTCTGCCCTCATTACGGCTGCAGGCCGAAAATGTCGTTCAGTCGAACGGAGATGGCCCTGTTGAGATGCATCTGCCTTATCTGGAAATTGAAATGAGCTCGTTTGGAGCTTTGTCTGGCAGTGTTGATCTCAATCGGGTGCTGTTGCGGGGGCCATCGGTGAAGATCGGCCAAGTCCGGTCGGCAAGCATCAAGCCGGCGCCATCCACCGAAATCGATCACGCCTGGGGCTGGTGGCGTGACATGAGTATCGACGAGTTGCGTGTCGAGAACGGTGCATTCAGCCTTGTCGACGGCAGAACCGGTCGGGCCCAGAAACTTGAACAGTTTAATGTGAAGAATGTTGCGTCTTCAACAGGTGATCCGGACGACGGCCTCAAATTTGAAGGGCAGGGCGTTTTAAACGATCAGGCAATCAAGCTTTTCGTCGTGACATCAAATCCGCAATTACTTGTTTCGGGTAACCGTTGGCCGTTCTCCATTTCAATTTCTTCTTCACTCCTGAACGGTTCATTCAAAGGATCAATGGCAATGCGGGAACGCATTGTCGGTGATGGAGAGCTGGTCCTTGCGAGCGCTGACGCCGCCGCACTCAATAATTGGATTGGTCCATTCCTGCCGACGCGAGATGCCTCGACACTTTTGTTGAATGCCAATCTGGATATGGCCGGTGACACTCTGGACATCCGGAGCTTGAAACTGGCCTTCGGCGAGACGTCTTTAGAGGGTCAACTCTCCATTGCCGGCGTTAAGTCCGCTGCACCGGAAATCAGCGGATTGCTGATAGCGGATACAATCGATTTTGGTGCTGCGCCGGCAGAACAGGCCGTCGCCATGGCCGCCGTTCCCCTGATTGTCCCGGGCATGCCATTCGGCAAGGTCGAGATTTCATGGATGAACGCCCTGTGGCGGGATTATAAATTCGGCGGCGGAAAGGCTGTGGTTGAGCGGCAACCGGCGACTCAGCGCATACAGTTAACCCTGAATGATACGGAAATTTATGGCGGCACCATGCGTGGTATGTTCGCCCTTGATGTATCTGAAGGCATGCACGCTCTGAGCATCGAAGGGCGTGCCGTCGGTGCGCAGATCGGCTTGCTCCTCGGTGCGGGCAAGCTGAAGCCACTGCCGCCATTAAGCGGTCAATCCAACATTGAAGTGAATTTGTTTTCAGTCGGCAGCACGCCTGAGCAACTCATCCAGGCGCTCACCGGGAGTGTGGAGATTGTTGCCAGTAACGGCGTCCTCGGGCTCTCGAAGCTCGTCAGCGGACTGGTTCCGGAATCCGGTGAAACCCTGCCGTTTAAAACACTGAACGGCACATTCAAAATTGCTCAGGGGATCGCCGTGAGTGAAGATTTGCTGTTGCTCGACGGCAAGCTCAGCCTGGTCGGAAAAGGGCGGGTTGATCTTGCGAATGGAACGATTGATCTGCATGTCGGCAGATTGGGTACGGATGGTGAAGGCCGGACCCTGAAGAAATTCCATGTCAGCGGCTCGGCTATGGACATGCGGGTGGAGCCTGAAAATGGGTCCTGAACCCATGAGAATTTCCGATCATGATTGAAATCCTTTGTTTACTGGGTGCTGCTGTCATCGCTGTGCTGATTTCGACCCGGCTGGGGCTGGGTTCGCAAATCGGCTATCTGGCAGCCGGTGCCATTATCGGCCCTTTTGGATTTGGCCTGATCGCTGATCCGGATAACCACCGGCATATCGGTGAGTTCGGCGTTGTCTTTCTGCTCTTCCTGATTGGCATGGAGATGAAACCACAACGGCTATGGATCATGCGCAAGATGGTCTTCGGCTATGGGCGCGCTGCAGGTTATTATTACCGGTGTTGCTCTGGCTTCAGCATCCATTCTGATTTTCGCCCAGGATATGAAGACGGCTCTGGTCATAGGCTTCGGCTTGTCGCTGTCGTCCACGGCATTTTGCGTGCAGATGTTGTCCGAGAAAAACCAGCTGACCAGTCATCATGGTCGGAACAGCTTTGCTGTGTTGCTGTTTCAGGATCTGGCAGTGGTGCCGCTGATTGTACTTTTACCGTTGCTGGCCGTCGGTGAAGTGGCTTTGACGACGTCGATGGGCATGGCCGTGGTTCAGGCTGTGGTTATCATTTTCGCGGTCATTCTGGCGGGTCGCTATGCCATCGGTCCGATGATGCATGTGATCGCCAGAATCGGCAATAGCGATACCTTCGTCGCGATGGCGCTGCTTCTGGTGCTGGGTTTTGCCTGGTTGATGAATATGGTCGGCTTGTCGTTGGCGCTTGGCGCGTTCATGGCCGGTGTCCTTTTGGCGGAATCCGAATATCGCCATCAGATTGAGGCCGACATACTGCCGTTTCGCGGATTGCTGCTCGGGCTGTTCTTCATGAGTGTCGGCATGTCGCTTGATCCGGGGCCGCTGCTGACGAATGCCGGTGTCATTCTCGGCTCCACTTTGGCATTGCTGGCGGTCAAGGCCGCGCTGGTGATCTGCTTGTCGCTGCTGGTGCGTGCACCTCTCGCCGTTGCGGTTCGCACCGGCTTCATCCTGTCACAAGCCGGCGAGTTCGGCTTTGTGTTGTTCTCGCTGGCGAACGGTCTCGGCATTATTTCGGCACCTCTGATGGATAATCTGGTGGCAGTCATTGTGCTCAGCATGGCCTTGACGCCGCTAATGGCGTGGTTGGGCAACAAGCTTGCCGAAAGAATAAAGCCCGTCATTCCCGGTGAACTGGATGACGTTGATGTGCATGAAACCAGACCTGTCCTGATTGCCGGTTTTGGACGGGTTGGCGAAACAGTCGCCAACATGCTGGAAGCTGCGGATGTGCCGTATATTGCCATCGACGCCGATGTCGACCGGGTCATTCGCGCGCGCAGGCTTGGCTACCGTGTTTTCTTTGGTAGCGCCGGAAAGCCTGAAGTCCTGAGATCGGTCGGTGCAGAACATGCCCGCCTTATCGTCGTGACGCTGGACGACCCGCACGTTGCCGAAGGGCTGGTGCGGACGGCGAGGCGTCTCTATCCGAACGTGCCGATCCATGTCCGCGCCCATGATTGGGAAATTGCCGATACCTATGCGGCAATGGGTGTCGATCATGTGATGCCGGAAACGGTTGAAGCCAGTCTCAGGTTGGGGGCGGCGGCGCTTGAAGCCGCCGGCGTGGACAGCGAGAAAAGACGGGCATTATTTGATGAATTGAGTGCCGAGAATTTTGCAAGAATGCGAGGTTTTAAGCGGACTTAGAAGTCTCGGTTGAATCAATCTTTAACCTTGTTCACGGAATATTAACCACATCCTGACAGCATCCATATCGGGATAAGCCGTTGTCGGCTTTTGGGAGCGCTGCGTGGCAGCGCGACGGATAAGGGAGCGCAGCCATGCGCACAAAATCTTTTACGATCATCGGAACGGTTCTGCTGGCCGCGAGCTTCGCCCAGATTGCCAATGCGCAAGGGTCCGGTTCAATCGGTGCCTCCAACAACATGCCGGGCATGGTGCCACAAAACAGTATTCAGCAGCCCGTCGCGCAGCCCACACAGAGTGCGGTGCCGCCGATCCCGGGCACCATTAACGATGGTCCGGCCAGACCGGTTGCTTATCAAAATGCCGAGCGCGGCTATATGCTCGTAGCACCGCCTGGTGCACGCTTTCAGGAACGCGCCGATAAAAAGCAGCTTTCGATACAGTCTCGCAAGGGTTACGCGGTCAACATTCAGGCCGGTGATGCAAACCCGGCGATAGATATCCAGGACATGTTCAGAAAGCTTGAGGTCCAATATCTTGGAGACGGCAAACCCTGGAACAGAAAAACCGCCGAGGGAAAGACTGTCATCGCTGGTCTGCCGGCTGGTGTCGGCTTCTATGAAGCTGGCCAGACGAAGACCAAAGTGGTGATTGCACGTGGCAAGAACACCGATTTCGTCTTCATGTTCTTTGCGCCGATTACGCACTTCGAAAAACTGACAACCGAATTTGACTGGATTTTGGCAAGTTTTCGCCCCGCAGCGGAAGAAGTGCCGAGCAGTGAAGTGACGATGGCGTCTGTTGCCGAGCCTGTGCAGCCACCGCCGCCATTGCGCGCCGCGCCTGAGCCAGAAGTTGCGCCGACCGGTCGTCCCGAGATCGCACAACTGCCAAATGCGTCGGATGTCGTTGTGTTTTCCGAGGCCGGATACGGCTATCGGGTCGAATACCCGTCAGCATGGCAACTGGAAAAAACCAGCGCCTTTACGAATACCATCAGCGGCCCACAAGGCACGCCTGCCTATGACGCCATCGTTGCCTTGCAGAACGTTAAGCCGCAAGGCGAGGGGGCGGATGCCGCTCAGGCAGCCTATGACGATCTTAAATCCAGTTTGAGCCGACAGGCACGCGGTGTGGAGTTCATCGGCGAGAAGGCTGTAACATATGCCAAGTACGGCATGACCCTTGAGGGACGGCAGTTCGTTGCCAATTATGACCATCAGGGGCAGCGGTTCCGCAAATGGGCTCTGGTGATCCCGAGACCCGAAGGCGGGATTGCGCATATCTGGTCATATACGGCACCGGCTTCGCAGTTCGATGCCTATCGTCCGATCGCAGAGCGCATCCTGAACTCACTTAAAATTGACGGCGGCCGGGGTTAGCGTCCGGTCTCCGCTGTGTTAAAGTGCCCGTCATGTTGTTTCTGACCACAACAATACGTTCCACAAAGCGCGCCAAAAAGCAGGCCGGTGCCTTGGCACGGGTCTGCGCTTGTCGTTTTTGACGGCAATGCCATTCTCGGCTTCCGCCGACCAGAAAACGGAAGATCTGCTCCGTCATTTTGAAAGCGTCGTTTTCGGTAGCGAGATCGAAGGCGTCAAAAATTCGGCATATATCCAGAAATGGATGAGCCCGATCCGCGTCTCGATGACGTGGATGCAGGGCAAGATGCTGGCCAAGCCGGATGGGAAACGTGAACTCAAGCTCAGTTTCGTGCCCCCCGACAGTGCGTATGTGGCGATGGTGCGAAAACATCTGACGACACTTGTGAGAGCCACTGGCGCCAAGTCCGAGAATAGTGACAAGGCCAATGGCAAGCCGGCCAACTTCGTTATTAAATTCGTGCCGAGGCTGGCCATGGGACAGCCTTTTCTGGCTGAAGACGTGGACCCTGCGACCCTGAGCCGTCTGGCGAATCCGGGCGTCTGTTATTTCCTTACCCGTTCTATATCCACAGGGGCCTTGTTCCGCGCCCTGATTATCGTCAATAACGAACTGCCGCCTGCTCAGATGGACGCCTGTCTGCTGGAAGAAATGACCCAGGCAATGGGGCTGCCCAATGACAGCGACATCATTAGCCCGTCAATCTTCAACCAGAATTCAACCGCTCAGGCGCTATCGGACAGCGATCTTTTGTTGTTGAAAACCCTCTACGACATCCGTCTGCCGGCAGGTACGCCTAAAGTGGATGCGATGCGTATTGGCAGGGAAATCCTGATCGAGCATCTGGGTGGTTAGAATGCATTGCCGGTTTTTGCCGAAGCCTCTTTTGCTGGGCGCATTGTCGGCTCTGTTCGTCATTACGACTGTTATGGCCGATCCGGTGCCTGATCAGAAATATGACGTTAAGGACGTGCGACGTTTTGCCGAAGATGTCGTGATCGGATCGAAACCGGGTGCCCGGCTCGTCAAATGGACTGAGGCGCCGGTGATCCGTCTTGAAACCCTGTCGTCCGGTCCCAGAGACGACACAGGGAAACCAACGACAATCCCGGCTGTGACATCCATTCAACACTACGCTGCTTTACAGAAACACGTTTCGGACTTGGCTTCCCTGACCGGATTACCGATCCGCCTGATGCCCCGCGATATCGGTTCAGGCGGTGATATCGTCATCACCATCGTGCCGCGTGTGGCCATGTCGGCAGTACCATTTCCAGGGGTGCCGGCGAAGATGATGAATGATCTGATGGGGCCGAGCCGATGCTATTTCGTGATTTGGCCTGAGGCCGATTGGACGATCGCCAAAGCCCGCGTTGTTATTAATTCAATGCTTGATGAAAGCCATATAACCCATTGTTTATTGGAAGAATTAACGCAATCGTTTGGACTGCCTCACGACAGCGACCGTCTACGGCCGTCTGTATTCAATGAGTCGGCAATGCTGCTGGAACTTTCCAGATTGGACCGAATTCTTGTTCGGACCGTCTACGATCCCAGGATCAGCAAGGGCCTAAGCCTTGGCGAATTTCGCGAGCAAGCCGATGCCATAATCGGTGGATATTTAGTGCTCGAATAACCTTGATTTCGGGTATCTAGACGACATCTGTTAAGGATGTTGTCAGGGCTGAGTGCCATGAATTTCAACGGTTTGCCGGTCAGCTACAGGCGCGTTGATAAGGGTTTATTAACAACAAATCTATAGACCGGTATCTGGACCCTCTTCTTTTCGGAAAGGGCCAGGGAGCGGAAGGACCGACAGTGATGAGCTGCCGGATGATTGCATGGGCTTGGCTGAAAAGCTGAAATCGACAAAACCGAAAGGTAATGAGCTAGGCCGTATCTCGTATACGCCAGGCGGTGTGTTTGATCTGATCCTTGCCTCGGTTTTCATTAATCTTCTGGCGTTGGCAATGCCGCTGACGCTGTTGCAAGTGTATGACCGCATCATTCCAAACTCGGCTGAAGGCACCCTGATTTTACTGATCGTCGGGGTTGGCTCGGCGCTCATCCTCGAAGCCTGTTTGCGTCAGGGACGGTCTTACGTCGGTGGCTGGATGGGCGCGCGGTTCGAACATCTGGCCGGCGTCGCCGCAGTCGAGCGATTGTTGAACGTTTCCATCGTCGATTATGAGCGTCAGGGTTCCGGCGTACACCTTGAGCGTTTCAACGCACTTGGCCCGCTAAAGGAATTCTACGCCGGACAAGCCATCCTTGCACTTTGCGATCTGCCGTTCGCAGTCCTGTTCCTGGGTGCCATGTATTACCTCGCCGGGCATCTGGTTCTGGTGCCGATTGCGCTGATCATCTTCTTTGCCATTGCTGCCATCGTGGTCGGCAAGAAGTTACGTGATGCGCTGGAAAACCGGATGATGGCGGATGACCGTCGTTACAGCTTCATCATCGAAGTTTTGGGCGGTATTCACACCGTCAAGGGTCTCGCGATGGAAGAGCAGATGATCCGCCGCTATGAACGGTTGCAGGAAACCTGCGCCGCCGCGGATTATAACGTAGCCCTGCAGTCGTCCTCGGCGAGTTCCACTGGTGCGCTGTTTTCCCAGCTGGTGCTGTTTTGCGTCGTTGGCTACGGCGCCACGTTCGTGATTGATGGTGTGTTGACTGTTGGTGGTCTGGCGGCATGTACCATGCTGGCCGGCCGGTCCATGCAGCCATTGCAGAAAGCCGTTGGTATCTGGACGCGGTTCCAGTCGATCCAGCTGTCTTTGGACCGGGTACGCGAGCTGTTCCAGATGCAGGAAGAAAAACCGCCGGGCTTGCCGAACCTGCCGCCGATCCGGGGTGATCTGACGATTGAAAACATGACCTTCACGTATGGCCGCAACAAGGATGGCGATGACCTGCCACCGGTCTTCAAGAACATCAACCTGTCGATTGAGGCCGGTGAGACCATCGGCATTACCGGTTCCGGTTCCAGTGGCAAGACGACCCTGCTGTATATCCTGATGGGCGTCTTTGCGCCCAACGAGGGTCGGATACTCGCAGATGGTATGGATCTCTATGAATACGATCCATCGAGCATTCGCCGCCAGATCGCCTATCTGCCGCAGGAAGGAGCCTTGTTTAACGGCACCATCCTGGAAAACGTGACGATGTTCCGTGACGACAAGATTGATGAAGCACTGGATATCTCGCGTTTGCTTGGTCTTGATGGTGTGGTCGCGCACATGCCGCACGGTTACGAGACAAAAGTCGGCGACGGTGCCGGCGACAAGTTGCCAAAGGGCATCAAGCAGCGCATCGCGATTGCCCGCGCTCTGGTCGACAAGCCCAGGGTGCTGCTGTTCGATGAAGCCAATGCGTCCATGGACAGCGCCGGCGATTCAACCCTCAGGAATTTGCTTGAGCGCCTTAAGGGACGGGTCACGCTGATACTGGTAACGCCGCGGCCCTCGATGCTGAACCTGGCTGACCGCATTTTCGATATCAACGACAGCCAGCTTGTTGAACGGGTGCCTGAAGCTGAAAAGCTGGGCAGCCCATTTGGAAAGGCATAACCGATATGATTGCTAACCTGAAAAAGCTCGAAGCCTGTGAAAGCAACGCAGAAGATGTCGTATCGCCTGTCGATCATCATAAGGCGGTCGAAAACCAGAAGAATGAAATGAAAACCGGGCCGGCTGGTCATCGGATGATGTCGGTCCCCCGTGACGGCTGGCTGAGTGGTGCCGGTCACAGGATGAATTTTGCCTGAGCCAGGCTGAAGCTGAGGAATTGAATTACCGATGAGCGGCATACTGTCAAAAATCGAAGCGCTGGACGACGTCGAAGATGACGCCGTTGAAGCTGTCGATGCCGCCGTCTCCCGTGTGTTCGGTGCACCAGAGGGTGATGTTGGGCTAAAGTCTGATGTCAGGGCGGATCCCCGGCCTGAACTAAGGCAATCAACTCCGGCACCTGCAGCAATCGATGTGACCGCCGAGCGTGGCGTGCCGATGCCGCCGATTGGTGCGCGCCCAAGCCCGCAAATCCGGAAACCGGAAGCACCCAAACCCCGCAGCGGCCCGCGGCCGAATTTATCCACGAGCCGCGAGACGCGGCCTGAAGCACCTGCCGCTGCCAAGCCAGCGCCTACGCCTGCACCACGCAGACCCGTGGCGCCGCAAAAGGCGGCTGCGCCGCAAACACCGCCAGCCGATGACAAGGCGGTTTTGGCTGCCAAGGCCGAAGCCGCATTAAAGGCACCAACCAAAGGCGGGCGGGTGCCACCACGGTTGCGCAAACGTCAGGAACAGGCCGACCCTCAACAAGGCAACAGGTAACGCCGTCACCTGCCAAAAAACCCCAAGCCCGCAGTGCCGAACGTTCAGCCGCGCCCGGCTCAGACGAAGCCTGTCGAAGCGCCTGCGCAAGGAGATGCAGCCCCGTCGAAGCGGCGCGTCGAGATGCCGGAACCCTTGCGACAGAAGCAACAAGCGGCACCCCCGCAAGCCCCTGCACCGAAAGCCGCGCCCCGCCCGGTAGCGCCGCAAACGGCCATGCCGAAAGCAGCTTCACCGAGGGCGCCTGCTCCGCAAGCACCTGCGCCGAAAGCGGTACCTCGCCCGGTTGCGCCTGAAGCATCTTCACGTGCACCCGTCATCAGGCGCTCAGAAATCAGACGCTGGTACGGCCCTGCGTCCACCACCACCATTGCCGAGAAAACCAGGCTCACCCGAACCGATGACCGAAGCGGCGCACCAGCCGGCACCGAATATGCCCGCCGTTGCAGAACGCACCGCACCACCGCCACCATTGCCACCTGCACCGCCTGGCGGGTCAGGCGGCGGCGATGGCGGTGGCGATGTGCCACGATCGATGCCAGTACCGGAAAGCCAGCCTCCCGCGCATTCTGAACCCGCATTGGCCGCGCTGAAGGAAGCAACGGATCTATCCAATTGTTTGATGGCATTGCTCAACGCGTTGAACTGGCGCGGCGATAAGCGGCATATTGCCGAAGCCTTACCGCATTTTACCAATGCGCTTGATCTGACATCATTTCGCAACATCATGGCGACGCTTCATTATGGCAGCCGCCCCGTCAAGCTGCGCATGGCCGGTATCGACCAGCGTTTGTTCCCATGCCTGTATTTACCTGATGATGGTGACGCGATGATCATGCTGGGTTACGAGCCCAGCGGCATTAGGGTGTTTGACGGCGGACAGAATGCGGAAGTGATCGTACCGCGCGGCGATATTCGCGGCACTGCCTATTTCTTTAGTCCTGTCGATGCATCGGATCTGCAAAGCTCTCAAAGCAAGGTCGGCTGGTTCCGCGCTGTTTCGGAACGGTTCAGGTCATTGGTCTATCAGACGCTCGGCATTACCCTGTATGCTCAATATTCTGGCGCTGGTGACACCTTTGTTCACGATGGCTGTATATGACAAGGTTGTCGCGACCGGGTCGCTTCCGACGTTGGCATTCTTTGCATTCGGTGTCGGCGTGGCGATCGGCTGTGATGTCATCTTGCGCATGATACGCTCGAAGATCATGGCGTTCATTGGTGCCCGACTTGATAACATCGTCGGTATCGCGATTTTTCACAAAATCCTGTTCCTGCCGCCAACATTTACTGAACGTGCAACGATCGGCGCACAGATCGCACGGATCAAGGATTTCGAAACGATCCGTGACTTCTTTACCGGCCCGATGGCGATGGTCCTGTTTGAACTGCCGTTTGTGTTCATTTTCATCTTCACCATCGCTTTGCTGGCCGGACCGGTGGTGTTTGTGTCAGTGATCATGATGGCGTGCTTCATGATTCTGGGTCTGATCATTACGCCTTTGCTCAGGAACTCAGTCGGCAGGGCTGCGCGTGCGTCGTCTAAAAAGCAGGAACTGATTGTCGAGACTCTCAGTGGCATGCGGGCGGTCAAATACTGTGGTGCCGAAGACAAATGGATGGAACGTTTCCGGGAATACTCGGCGGCATCGGCACTCAACAGCTTTTATACCGCACAGTTGTCGGCGCTGATGCAGACGATCTCCCATGTTCTGATGATCACGGCAGGGCTTGGGACGATCATTTTCGGTGTGTTCAGGGTGATGAACGGGGACATGACGGTGGGCGGACTGGTCGCATCGATGATCCTGGTCTGGCGTGTGCTGGCGCCGCTGCAAACCGGGTTTGTCTCGTTGACCCGGGTGACCCAGGTCAGATCGTCGATTTCGCAGATCAATAACCTGATGAATATCAAGGGCGAACGCGAGCAACATACCCTGGTCAATCCGATCAAGCAGATCGAGGGGTTCGTCACCTTCGCCCGGGTATCTATCCGCTATAGTCCCGACAGCGATCCGGCACTGGTGGGGATCAGTTTCGAACTGGAACCGGGTGAAGTGATCTGTATCGTCGGCGGTAACGGTTCCGGTAAATCGACGGTCCTGAAGCTTCTGGCCGGTATGTATGCGCCCCAGGCAGGCTCCATTCGTATCGACAACATGGATATCCGGCAAATGGACACGGTCGAGTTGCGCCACGCGGTTGCTTACGTGCCGCAGACGGTTCAGTTTTTCTATGGTACGATTGCCCAGAATATGCGCCTTGCCCATCCGACAGCCACAGATGCCGATATCTACAGGGCCTGTGAAATGGCCGGTGTTCTCGAGGATGTGCTGAGTCTGAGCCAGGGGTCCGGCAAGTGGAAGCGCGAAGGCTTCGAAGTGCGGATCGGGGATTCCAGTTCGGGGCAAATGCCGACCAGTTTGTTGCAGCGTCTGAATCTGGCCCGTGGATATTTGAAAAAATCGCCGATCATGCTGTTTGACGAACCCGGTAACGGCCTTGATTTCGCCAGCGATCAGATTTTTATGAAGAATGTCGAGAAGATGCGTGGAGAGACTTCAATTTTGATGGTGACGCACCGGCCAAGCCATTTGCGGCTGGCCGACAAGATATTGTGGCTTGAATACGGGAACGTGCGCGCCTTCGGGCCCGCAGCTGAAGTACTGAAGCAAATGCCGAAGGATTTTGTGTGATGGCCGACGGATCGCAACTCAGCGAACAGAGCTTAGCCGGAAAAGGTAAGGATCCTGACAAGGACCGCCGCAAGAAACTCAGACGCGGGGATCGTCAGACACGATTCCTGGCCCAGTCTGTCATTCTTGAAGAGGGCGGTAGCTCCGGTCTGATCCGTGGTGCGATGATGACAATCTGTATTGTCATCATGCTGTTCGTTGGCTGGTCGATGGTCACCAACGTTGATGAAGTTGCCGTGACATCCGGTGAAGTGGTGCCGTCAGGGCAATTGCAGGCTTTGCAGCATCTGGAAGGCGGCATCGTCAAACAAATCCTGATCGAGGAAGGACAGCTGGTTGAAAAAGACCAGGTGATGATCCAGCTGGACGAAACGGCGGCGGTTTCGGAACTGCAAAAACTCGCTGCCCGGCAAGCCGGTCTTGAAATCCGTGCCGAACGCGTGCGTGCGCTTGGTACCGGTGGTGTTCCGGACTGGTCAAAGGTCGGCAGTCGCTATCCGAATATGCTGAGCGACCAGCAACGGATTTATGAGGGGTCTCTCGAAGCATTTTTCAGCCGTCAGGAAACCATTCGCAAACAGATAGAACAGCGTCGTGCAGATCTTGCCCTGCAAGCTGAACGCGAACAGACATTGACCCGGACTGCAGAGATTTTTGCCGACGAACTGGACGTTCGCGAGAAACTTTACAAGGAAGGCCTGACATCAAAGATTCAATATCTGGATGCCAAGCGTTCACTGAACACGGCGCGTGGGGAACTCGCCAATCTGGTTTCCGAGAAAGAACGGGCCAGCCAGTCGATCAAGGAGTCGCAAAGCCGGCTGGATGAGATCGAGACTGAATTCCGGGAACAGGCTCTGGCAGAGCTGAGTGAAAGCGCGAACGAGCTTATTCAGGTTGAAGAAGCCCTTGTTGCAGCCCGTGACCGGGTCAGGCGGCTTAAAATCATTGCGCCAGTCCGCGGCATCGTCAAAGGGTTGATGGTTCACACCGTTGGCGGCGTGATCCCACCCGGTGCCATCATCACGGAAATTGTGCCACTGGATAAGGAACTGGTTGTCGAAGCGAAGATCCAGCCGCGTGATGTCGGCCATGTGCGCATCGGTCAGCCCGTGACGGTCAAGGTAACGACGTATGATTTCTCGCGTTACGGCGGCATCACGGGTGAGCTCAAGGATGTTTCTGCCTCGACATTCCTCGATGAGCAGGGAGAGCCATACTACAAAGGTATTGTCGAGCTTGATCGGAATTACGTCGGCAAGGATCCCATGCACAACCGGGTTATGCCGGGCATGACGGTGCAGGCAGATATCAAGACAGGTAAGAAAACGTTGTTCTCGTATCTGCTGAAACCGGTTTACAGCTCTGTCTCGACCGCATTCCGGGAGCGTTGATCAGGTTGGGGGTGTTGACGGTATAGTGCGTCCGCCTGCTCGATGATCCGGAGCGTTTCCGACCAAAGGCCGAGTGTGCGCACCGCGTCCAGGGATATCCATCGGGCATCCGCCGCATCGCCACCGGCTTGCGGCGCGTCTTCATTGAGAGATGTCGCCCAGACATCGACAAGCGTGTAATGATATCTGACCCGCCCGTCAGCATCGCGTGTGATCGAGTCGACGACATCAATCAAGCCGTGTATTTCAGCGCTCAGACCGGTTTCTTCAAGGATTTCCCGTGTTGCTGCCTCATAGACGGTTTCACCGACTTTCTGGGCACCCCCGGGAAGGCTCCATGAGCCGGCGCGTGGCGCTTTACCGCGTTTGATCAGCAGCACACCTTTTGGCCCCAGAATGACGGCACCGACGCCGACCAGTGGCCTGCCGGGATATTCTCTGGAGATGCTCTCGGTCATTCGATATTTTCCATGTTTCTTGTATTACATTTGGTTTTGAAGAGGGTAAGATACCGGCAACTAAAGCGCTAAGAAACTTTTCTGATTTTTTGACCGGGGGCGGATGTGGCAGATATATTGGAGCGTCGCACACTAAAGAGCGGTGATACTGTTTTCCGTGAAGGTGAAGCCGGAAGCAGTGCATACGTGGTTCAGGCGGGCGAGATTGTCATAACGAAGATCATCGATGGCTCGGAAGTAACGCTGGGCACCATCGGTGTTGGGGGCATATTCGGTGAGATGGCCCTGATTGATGACAAGCCACGCATGGCAACGGCCAAAGTCCAAACCGGAGCAACGATTGTTACCATCAGCAAGGCCATGTATCAGGAAAAATTGCAAAAGACAGATCCATTCATCCGTGCCCTGCTGAGGATTATGGTCGAGACGGTTCGTTCAAAATAAACGTCGAACGGATGTTTGACGGTTTTCAGGGACGGAACATTACCGGCACCGAGGGCGTTGCCATCTGCGTGCATATCTTGGCGTCGTATCAACAATAACGTTCATTAAAAGGCTTAAAACATGGCTCCCGTTGATCCAAACGCAGGCGGTAAACCGAACGAGGAAAGTGCGCCTCAGCGTTCGCGTATGTCGTTTTCGCAGCGGTTACGCACCTATATGTTCGCCGGTATTCTGGTTACCGCACCGATCTTCATCACGTTTTATCTGGCTTGGCTGTTTATTACTTTTGTCGACAGCAAGATCAATCCGCTCATTCCGGCAAAATATAATCCCGAAACCTATCTGCCGTTCGCGGTGCCCGGACTTGGCCTTCTTGTCCTGATCGTTGGCTTGATGCTGGTGGGTGCCCTGACGGCCGGCTTCTTTGGGCGCATGTGGATGCGGCTTTCCGAGCGGGTGCTGGGTCAGATGCCGGTCATCCGAAATGTCTATTCGGCGGTAAAGCAAATCCTCGAAACCGTTCTGGCACAGCAGTCAAATGCTTTTCGCGAAGCCGTCCTGATCGAATACCCGCGGCGGGGCATCTGGGCGATCGGTTTTCTGACCGGCAGTACCAAGGGCGAAGTGCAAAACCTGACAGAGGAAGAATGTATCAACGTATTCCTGCCGACGACACCAAACCCGACATCGGGCTTTCTGCTTTTCGTGCCAAAGAAAGATCTGATCCCGTTGTCCATGTCGGTTGAGGACGCCATCAAGATGGTGATTTCCGGCGGTATCGTGACGCCACCTGATCAGCGTCCGTCTTCCCAACGCGCAAAGCCTTTGGCCTCGGCGCAGACCTACGAGGAATTGGAAGTGCTGCGCGAGAAAGAGAAAAATCCGGTGCTGGTACCGAAAGGTTCGCGCCCGAATGAGCGATTTGAAGAAACCAATCCGGATAAATCTGATAAAGACTGATCGCTTAGCCAGAACGCAGATAGCGGATCGCTGAATCCCTTTCAAACAGATATAAAAGCTGTCGTAGCGCCTGACCGCGGGGCTTTTGCAGTTCCGGGTCGTTCAGCAGGATCATTTCCGCGTCATCCCGTGCAATCTGCAGTAACTCGGCATGGTCCGTAATGTCTGCCAACCTGAATTCCGGCAGGCCGCTTTGCCGGGTGCCCAGCAATTCACCGGCGCCCCGCAACTGCAAATCCCGCTCGGCAATGACGAAGCCGTCATCGGTTTCCCGCATGGTCGTCAGCCGCGCCTTGGCCGTTTCGCCAAGATGGCCTGCATGCACCAGCAGGCACGTCGATTTATCGGCACCGCGACCGATACGGCCTCTGAGCTGGTGCAATTGCGCAAGGCCGAAGCGCTCGGCATGTTCAATCACCATGACGGTTGCTTCCGGAACATCGACACCGACTTCGATAACGGTGGTGGCTACCAGAATATCAATGCTGCCTTCCTTGAAAGCAGCCATCATGGCATCCTTCTCAGCCCCTTTGAGGCGTCCGTGTACCAGCCCGACCCGATCCCCGAAGATCGCGTGCAGGTGGTCATATCGGGCTTCAGCAGCGGCCAGATCGAGAGTTTCCTGCTCTTCGATCAGCGGGCAGACCCAATAGACACGGGCGCCGTTACCGATGGCACGGCGGACCGCAGCCACCACTTCATCCAGGCGTTCCTGTGATATCAGTACGGTCTGCACCGGTTTGCGGCCGGCCGGCTTTTCCGTCAGCCGCGACACATCCATATCGCCGTAGGCCGTCAGCATCAGGGTTCTGGGTATCGGCGTTGCCGTCATGACCAGAATATCGACGGCCTGACCCTTGGCAGCGAGGGTCAGGCGTTGATGCACACCGAAGCGGTGTTGCTCATCAATAACAGCTACGCGCAAATTCTTGTATGCGACATCGTCCTGAAACAGGGCGTGGGTGCCGACGGCCAGCCTGGCCGCGCCGGATTTCAGTTTTTCCAGTATCTCGTCGCGTTTCTTGCCGCGCTCGCGTCCCGTCAGCAGTAACGGTTGCAGATCGGCTGCGGCAACCATGCCGCTCAGGGTCGCCAGATGCTGGCGGGCGAGGATTTCCGTCGGTGCCATCAGCACCGCCTGCCCACCGGCTTCAACCGCGCTCAGCATTGCCATCAGGGCAACGACGGTTTTGCCGGAGCCGACATCGCCCTGCAAAAGCCTGAGCATGCGGTGCTCGGCGGCAAGATCGGCATCGATTTCGCCAAGTGCGTTCTGTTGCGAGCCGGTCATCCTGAACGGCAGGGATGACAGGACTTTACGGCGCAAACTGCCATCACCCTGTAACGACAGACCCCGGGTCCGCTTCATGTGCGCACGGACCAAGGCCAGCGCCAGTTGGTTGGCTAACAATTCATCATAGGCGAGACGCCGTCTGGGCGGTGTCTGCGGTGACAGATCACTGGCGCTTTCGGGAGCATGGACGGCCCGAACAGCGGTTAGCCAGGACGGCCACTTTTCCCGGCTTGCCAGCGGCCCATCCAGCCACTCGGGCATTTCCGTTGGAATTTCCAGTGCTGCGGTCATGGTTTTGCCGAGCACCTTCAAAGACAGCCCCGCCGTCAGCGGATAGACCGGCTCAACCTTGCTGAGGTTGGCAACCTCGTCCTCGCGAACAATATGGTCCGGGTGCGGCATTTGTATGCCATCACCGAATTTTTCGATCTTGCCGGAGACGACGCGAATTTCACCTTCGGGCAGCATCTTGTTCAGATAATCCGCGCGGGCCCGGAAAAAAACCAGAGACATCGCACCGGTGTCATCCATGCCGACGATCTTGTAGGGCTGACGCGCATTATGTGGCGGATAATGCTTGGTGATGCGCAGCGTGATCGTGGCGATGCTGTCGGGCAGGGCATCGGCGACTTTTGGTGTGTAGCGGCGATCGATGATGTCGCTGGGCAGGTGCCAGATCAGATCAATGACGTGCGGCCCGGCGATCTTTTCGATCAGATCGGCCGTGCGCGCACCAACACCTTTCAGCGAGGTGACCGGCCGGAACAGCGGAAATAGGTTTTCAGGTCGCATGGTTTGTGTTTCAAGCCCTGACAATTGCCGAATGAGGCGCTATATCCTAGGCGCACATGACAACATCGAAAAGGACAGAGGTCTTGGACGACCGACGCAAACGCCTGGTTTATCGTGCCAATCATTGCGGCATGAAGGAAAACGACGTTCTGCTCGGGCGTTTTGCCTTGGCCAGACTGCATGAACTCAGTGAAGCCGAAGTCGACATGTTCGAAAATATCATGAATCACACGGATAATGATCTGTTGAACTGGATCACTGGCCGTGAACCGACACCGGATTTTGTCGACAGCCCGGTGCTGCGTCAGATCAAAGAATTCAACGGCACATCGTGACCATCGATACCGATAAGCTCCTGACCGCCGGACGGCGTGGTGTCGGCGGTGTGCCTGAGGGCGCGGATCTGTTGCTGGCGGCGCGTCTGGCAGCACAGGGGCGGGATGTCCTGTTCGTGTTGCGCGATGATGCCGGTCTGGCCCGCCGGGCAGCCATCGCTGCTTTCTTTGCACCCGAAACACGAACTTTCGAGCTGCCGGCCTGGGATTGCTTGCCATACGACCGGGTCTCGCCGAGGCGGGCATTGGTTGGTCGGCGGCTGGCGGAGTTGGGCCGATTGACAGAGCCCGATACAAAAGGCCGGCTGATTTTGACGACAGTTTCGGCGCTTTTGCAGAAAGTACCGCCGGAGAGCTTTTCTCGATGGTGCCGGCCGAAAGCTGAAGTCCGGTACCCGCATTGCCCCGGACGAGCTTGTCCGCGAATTGGAACGATTCGGTTTCAGCCGTATTGAAACCGTAACCGAGCCCGGCGAATACGCGGTCCGTGGCGGCATTGTCGATATTTATCCGGCCAGTGCCGGTGGCCCGGTGCGTCTTGATTTCTTTGGTGACGAACTGGATACGCTCAGGAGTTTCGATCCGGCGACGCAGCGCTCAACCGGTGATGTCGGTCAGGTCACGCTGACGCCGGTCAGCGAAGCACCGCTCGACAGCGATGCGATTTGCAGGTTCCGCTCAAAATACCGGGAACTGTTTCAGACCGGCGGTGCCGACGATCCGCTCTATGAATCGATCAGTGAAGGCCGACGCCATCAGGGCTTCGAGCATTGGCTGCCCTTTTTCCACGAAACCATGGAAACCCTGTTTGATTACCTGCCGGATGCGACCGTGATGTTTGATCATCAGGCCGAGGCCGCTTTACAGGCAAGGCGCGATCTGATCCTGGAATACTACACTGCCCGTCAGACCATATCCGACACCGACAGCGGCGTGCCGTACCGACCGGTGCCGCCGGGGCTGATGTTTGTCGATGCCGATGAATTGGCTTCGCATCTGCAGGGTCGGAGCATCATTGATCTGTCGCCATTTGAAACCGGTGATGGTGATCTTGGCGCCGTCATGGCCCGTGATTATGCCGAGGTGCGCATCGACCCCAAGGCGAATGTCTATGAAGCGGTTGCCGGTGATATCAAAAAATATGCTGCAGACGGTAAACGTGTTGTCGTCGCCGGTTTTAGTGAAGGTTCGGCGGAGCGTCTGAAAGGCCTGCTCGTTGAGCACGGCGCACCAGCGCTGCGCACTGCGGATACCGACGATGCGAAAGCGGGTGAGGCCGTGATCGGTGTGATCGGTCTGGATCGCGGTTTTCGTATGGATGATCTCTGCGTCATCACCGAGAGCGATATGCTGGGCGAACGGATGGCCCGACCGGGTCGCAGACGGATCAGGCCGGAAAACTTTATCGCCGAAGTCTCGGCGCTGACCCCGGGCGATCTGGTGGTCCATGTGGATCATGGTATCGGTCAGTTCCTGGACCTGATGACGATCGAAGTCGTTGGCGCACCGCATGATTGCCTGCAGCTTGCTTATGCCGGGGATGCCAAGCTGTTCCTGCCGGTAGAAAACGTCGAGCTGCTGACCCGGTACGGATCCGAAGATGCCGGTGTGCAGCTGGACCGCCTTGGCGGCGCGGCATGGCAGGCCCGGCGGGCCAAGCTCAAGCAGCGCGTCAAGGAAATGGCCGAGGAGCTGATCAAGATCGCCGCTGCGCGTGAGCTCAAGACGGCGCACAAGTTTGTTGTCCCTGAAGGCGCTTATGAGGAATTCTGCGCCCGCTTCCCGTTCAATGAAACCGACGATCAGCTTGAAGCCATCAAGGATGTACTGGGCGATCTGCAAAAGGGCCGGCCGACGGACCGGCTGGTCTGTGGCGATGTCGGGTTTGGCAAGACCGAAGTAGCCCTCAGAGCCGCATTTGCCGTCGCCATGGAAGGCAAGCAGGTTGCTGTCGTGGTGCCGACAACTTTGTTGTGCCGCCAGCACTTCATGTCATTTACCGAACGTTTTCGCGGCTTTCCGGTCAAGGTTCAGCAGCTTTCCCGTCTGGTGACGGCCAAGGATGCGACAGCCATCAAGGAAGGCATGAAGCGTGGCGATGTCGATATCGTTATCGGTACTCATGCATTGCTGGCCAAGGATATCGCATTCCGTGATCTCGGTATGATGATCATCGATGAAGAGCAGCATTTCGGTGTTGCCCACAAAGAACGCCTGAAGAGTATCCGCACCGATGTGCATGTCCTGACCCTGACGGCGACACCGATCCCGAGAACACTGCAGATGGCACTGACCGGCATCCGCGAGATGAGCCTGATCGCAACGCCGCCGGTCGACCGGTTGGCCGTCCGCACGTTCGTGCTGCCGTTCGACCCGGTGATTATTCGCGAAGCCATCCTGCGCGAGCAGTATCGGGGAGGGCAGACGTTTTATGTCTGTCCGCGTGTCAGCGATCTGGAAAAGGTCGCCGACCGGCTGCAGAAACTTGTCCCGGAAATCAAGATGGCGATGGTGCACGGGCAGATGCCGGTCGCACATCTGGAAGATGTCATATCCCGCTTTTACGATGGCGCCTACGATGTTCTGCTGTCGACCAACATCATCGAGAGCGGGCTGGATCTGCCGGCAGTCAATACCATCATCATTCATCGCGCCGACATGTTCGGTCTTGCGCAGTTGTATCAGTTGCGTGGTCGCGTCGGCCGTTCGAAGACGCGTGCTTATGCGTATCTGACATTGCCGCCGGGACAGATGCTGACAAAGGCGGCAGAGAAGCGCCTTGAAGTGATGCAGACCCTGGATAGCCTCGGTGCCGGCTTTACTCTGGCCAGTCATGATCTGGATATTCGCGGCGCCGGAAATCTTCTGGGGGATGAGCAGTCGGGCCATATCCGCGAAGTCGGGATCGAGCTTTACCAGCAGATGCTGGAAGAAGCCGTCGCCGATGCGCGCGGTCTTGGTGCCGATGCCGATGAAGCCGACTGGTCGCCGCAGGTTTCACTCGGCAT
Source organism: uncultured Rhodospirillales bacterium (assembly GCA_965284225.1). Lineage (GTDB taxonomy): Bacteria > Pseudomonadota > Alphaproteobacteria > Rhodospirillales > Casp-alpha2 > UBA4479. The sequence goes on along the minus strand of CBDIRN010000001.1, from coordinate 150,058 downwards.
GCCGGTGCTGATCCCGGACTGGTACGTCGCCGATCTTTCCGTACGCATGAGCCTGTATCGCCGCATTGCCTGGCTCAAGGAAGCGGACGAAATCGAACAGACGGCTGCCGAGCTGATCGACCGCTTCGGGCCGATCCCGGCGGAGACAGAAAACCTGCTCGAAGTGGTCAAGATCAAGCAGTTCTGCCGCCGTGCCGGTATCTCAAAACTGGATGCCGGGCCGAAAGGGGCTGTCGTGCAGTTCCATAACGATCAGGTCAAGGATCCGTCCAAGTTGGTAGTCTGGCTCAGCGCGCAGAAGGGAACGGCAAAACTGCGGCCGGATCACAAGCTGGTCTTCTCCCGGAACTGGGATACGCCCAAGGAGCGCATGGCCGGGATGATCTATCTGTCGCGTGAACTGGCGTCGATCACCGGGGAAGGGTGATTACCCCAGAAAATCTGCAACGAAAGCTTCCATCGTTGGAAAACGCGCCATCGGCACAGCAAGTTCCGCACCAAACCCTGAATGACCAAGGCCGCGTCCCTCGCGGTTGATCCAGACAACATCCTGCCCGAGCAGGTTGGCCGGCCGGACGTCCGCTCTCAGGCTTTGTGCGACGTGGAGCACACGCTCCGGCGGAATATCCTGCTTCGCCAGATCAGTCAGCCCCAGAACAAAGTGACGGAGGGAAGGTTTGTACGCCCCGGCTCGCTCAGCCGTGACAATGATATCGAAGCAGTTGCCGAGCCGTTTATGGGAATGGGCGAAAGAGGCATCATCCATATTGGTGAAAGCACCCAGAACAAATTTTTCCTTTAACTTGGCCAGCGCCGCGACGCTGTCGTCATAGGCTGGCCATGTGCTGACGGCATTACCGAAGGCCTCGCGCTCCTGGGCATCCGCCTGTAATTCAAATTCATTGGCAACATAGGTGAACGCGGAGCGGAGTATCCGGCGGTAATCCCGGGCCGGTGACAGAGCCTGATAATGGGCACGGGCGCGGTCGAAGGCATCAAGCAGGGCACGGTTATCGGCATCGATATCGTTCTTCTTGGCCCATGTGCCGAGTGCGGACAGAATTGCCGGTTCCCAATCAATCAGCGTGCCGTAAACGTCAAAGGTGATGGCATCGTAATTTGCAGCTTTCATGGGAATCTCTTTCATGTAATATTATCGATAATCGATAATATTAAGCAGCGCATGAGAGTCAAGTTCAATGGTTGGAACAGTGGTAAAATTTGAATCTTCCGGTATGAATGTCGCTCAGTCGATTTCGGGCCGTATCGCCGATATCTTGCGCATGGAAATCATATCCGCCGAGATTGAACCAGATACGCCGATCAAGCAGAGCCACATTGCTGAGCGTTTCAACGTCAGTCAGGCACCGGTTCGTGAAGCGCTGGCCCTGTTAACGGCTGAACGGTTTCTCGTGCATGAGGCAAACAGGGGGGTTCGCGTCGCCCCGCTTTTGCAAGCTGAACTCGAGGAAACGGCTTCGCTCAGGATGACGCTGGAATGCGACCTGATCGTTGCCGCATGCAAACATTTCACGGGCGAGGATGAAAAACACGTTGCCGCAGCGCTCAAAAAGAATGCAGCCGCTGGGAGTGTTTTTGAATTGATGAAAGCCAATGATGCTTTTCATGAAGCGCTGTATACACCGGCGAACCAGCCGATCACGCTTGAGATCGTGTGTCAGCTTCGTGCCCGTTATGCCCGGTATCTGGGATTTATGTGGAAACATTCCGGCCATGCCCAGGCCTCGTTGAAAGATCACAAGGAACTGGTCGCACTGATCCGTTCCGGCCAGAAGGGTGATGCATCGAAGTTCTTGCGGAAACACATTCAGGCATCCACCGATGCCATCTCAAGCTGCCTGAGAGATTTCAGGCCTTAAGCGTCAATGCACGACCGCATTGCCGCTTGGGACGATGACGTTGCTGTCACCCAGCGAAAGATTGAGTTTCCAATCTGCCTTCACCGATGTCGTGACCAGCAGATGGCAGAATGCATGCAGCAGTTGTTCATTGAGATTGAAACGAATATCCGAGCCATCTGCAGTTTTCAGCGACACACCAGTGATCTTTTCACCCGGATGAATCTTGCCGCCTATAACCAGCAACGGCCCGGTATTTGATGTCGTGTCGGTAGTGTCCTGAGCAGGGAGCGTTTCGAAGTCGGTACTTTGTACGGCTTCCTGATGCTTCATGCCGAGAACGGCTTCCTGCACGCCCTTGTCGACGATGCTGGCCATCTCGGTGTTCTTCTCGAAGGTCTGTTTCAGTGCGCCCCACAAAACATGCACGAAGCGGCGCGTCAGATACAGGCGGTATTCCTTTTTATCCTTGGTCGCGAGACGAAACAGGATGCGGTCCTGTTCCGGCATATAGCTCATGGTCAGTTGATGCAGGGCGCTCAATAGCCGGACTCGCTGAGTTGCAGTTCTTCAGGCTGGCCGGCTTTGGCGGCATCGAGGACGCGGACCAGAACTTCAGGCTCCTGCGCGCCGGAAATGACCATATTGCCCTGAAATGAAAATGCTGGAACGCCGTTGATGCCAAGGCGATGGGCACGGGCATTTTCTTCATAGACTTCGGCGACGTCAGCATCGCTTTCCAGGTAGCGTCTGATGGGGTCTGCTGCCAATCCGTATGATGCAGCGATATCGACCAGCACATCGATATCGCCGATGTCGGCACCGTCGATGAAGTACGCTTCAAACAGGCGTTCAACCATCGGCGAAACATCAATACTGCCAGCAGCGCGACGCACAAGCCTGTGTGATGACACCGAGTTGGGGGTACGCTGGATGCGATCAAAGGCGAAATCGATCTCGACCGAATGTCCGGCTTCACCAATGGCGCCATAGACACGCCGGACCCGGGTTTCACTACCGAATTTCTTGATCAGGTAGGCCGTACGGTCAATGCCGCCCGGCGGCATATCCGGGTTCAGCATGAACGGCCGCCAACGGATATGCACATCACAATTGGGCCGCATGGCGATGGCACGCTCAAGGCGGCGTTTGCCGATATAACACCAAGGGCAGACCGTATCGAATATGACGTCGAGCTGCATCACAACTCCCAAGTGCCGCCAAGAGTCAGACTTCGTGCTGTCTGAAAACCCGTCAGCCGCTGAATGCCTGTAACCCGGTTTGTGCCCGGCCGAGTATCAAGGCGTGAATATCGTGCGTGCCTTCATAGGTAATGACCGTTTCCAGATTCACCATATGCCGCATGACGTGAAATTCGTCGGCGATACCATTGCCGCCATGCATGTCACGGGCCATGCGGGCGATGTCGAGGGATTTTCCGGTCGAATTGCGTTTGACCAGCGATATATTCTCAGGCGGGCAATTCCCCTCATCCAGCAGGCGACCGACGCGCAGTACGGATTGCAGGCCAATGGTGATTTCGGTCTGCATGTCAGCGAGTTTTTTCTGGATCAACTGGTTGTTGGCGAGGGGGCGGCCAAACTGTTTGCGGTCCAGCGTATACTGCCTGGCTGCATGCCAGCAGAATTCGGCGGCACCCAGCACACCCCAGGCAATACCGAAACGCGCCTTGTTGAGGCAGCCAAACGGGCCGGCGAGACCGGATGCATTGGGCATCAGGGCATCTTCGCCGACTTCGACGCCGTCCATGGCGATATCGCCGGTGATCGATGCGCGGAGCGACAGCTTGCCTTCGATCTTGTTGGCCGTCAGTCCCTTCATGCCCTTTTCCAGAATGAAGCCGCGAATTTTGCCGTCGAGCTTGGCCCAGATCACGAATACATCGGCGATAGGCGCGTTGGAAATCCACATTTTCGAACCGCTGATTTTGTAGCCGCCATCGATTTTCTCGGCACGGGTTTTCATGCCGCCCGGGTCCGAGCCGAAATCCGGTTCGGTCAGGCCGAAGCAGCCGATCAGTTCGGCGGTCGCCAGTTTCGGCAGATATTTCTTTTTCTGTTCTTCAGACCCGTAGGCGTAGATCGGATACATGACCAGTGAGGACTGCACACTCAGCGCCGAGCGGTAGCCGCTGTCGACACGTTCAACTTCGCGGGCAATCAGGCCGTAACTGACATGATTGACGCCAGCGCCGCCGTATTCCTCGGGAATGGTCGGACCCAAAAGTCCCAGTGCACCCATTTCTTTCATGATCTCGGGATCGAAATGCTCGTTCCGGTTTGCCTCGATAATGCGCGGCATCAGGTTATCCTGTGCATAGTCGCGCGCGGTATCCCTGATCATGCGCTCTTCGTCGCTCAACTGGGTTTCGAACAGAAACGGATCTTCCCATTGGAATTCTGGCTTATTGGGCATTGCTTCCTCGTTTGATTTTTTGAACGGATCGTATCGGATCAGAGATCTTCTGGTGACTTCGCCGGACAGACCCCGATCATGCTGTCGCGGGTCACCAGACTGGCCAGTTTATCCTCGTCCCAGCCATCTGTCCCGTCCGGGCGTGCCGGCAGAACGATATAGCGGAGATCGGCGGTCGAGTCATGCACGCGGACTTCCATGCTGTCCGGAATATGTGTCCCGAATTCCTCAAGTACCTTGCGGGGTTCTTTGACGGTGCGGCTGCGATAGGCACGGGACTTGTACCAATCCGGCGGCAGGCCGATCAGCATGCGCGGATAGCATGAGCAAAGTGTGCAGACGACGACGTTATGAACGTCGCCGGTATTCTCGATCGCCATAATGGGGATGTCGCCGGTGTCGATGCCGATTTCGGCGGCGGCGGCGTTCACATCAGCGAGGACACGCGCCTTGTAGTCGGGATCAAGCCATGTGCGGGCAACCAGTTTGGCACCCAGTGCCGGCTCACGGCTGTCCATCAGCTCGATCTGCTGCCTGAGCTCGTCGGCGGTGGCGATGCCTTTTTCGACGATTAGTTCGGCAATGGCCTGCGTCATCACCATACGTTCGGTGAAGGGCTTATCCTCGATATCCGGCTGATAGGGGTGCGGTTCGTGATGCGAATGGTCGTGATGATCGTGGCTCATGATTGCGGTTCCAGCCAGTGTTCGTAGATATCCACGACAAGCGTGTCTGATGCCGGCCCTTCATAGTCCGCCCAGAGATCGGTTTGCTTGAAGCAAACCCTGTAAAGCGGCTTGCCCGGCTGGCCGTCACGCCCGTAGGCCAGTTCTTCGGGATTGGCGAAGTGGCCGACGAGTTGTTGTACCTGACCGTTGCGGCCCCGCACGAAATAGGGAGTTCGCACATGGCCCGGCGGAAAGGCCTGACGCACCCTGACCCCATCACCAGCATTGAAACGGGATTGGCTCATTGGCGGGTATCCTTGTCGAGGGCGTCACGATCAGCGGTCCAGCGTGCCTCGATTTCAGTCATTTTGGTACCCAGCTCGTCGACGGTAATCACGCCCTTTTCGAGCAGGATATTGGTGGCCGATGAAATCCAGCGTTCGTAATAATTCAGTTGGTCATAAACGCCGGGACCAAGCTCTTCGATGCCGCGGCGCAGCTCGTCGGTCGAGAGCAATTTGCGCTCTGGAGTCGACAGAACCTTGACGATGGCATCGACGCGTTTTTCCCACATCGCGTAATCGTGCTCGCTGGCTTCAACGGGGCCGGCATCAAGGCCGCCCATATCGTGATGGCGTCTCAGGGTCATGGGCATTCTCTCCTCTGCTTAAGCTGGCATGGAAGCCGAACCTGATCAAGGGCAGGTGGCCTGCATAATCATCTTCTAAAGGACAGGAATATGCAGGAATCGCAGTTTTATACACATTCCCTATCTTGGTTTTCACGCGATAAACTTTTACCTTCAGGGCCGTTGTTTACAGAAGGCCAAACGGCATGTCTCCACCAGATACCATTCCAACTGATCAGGCAGAACAGGATCAACTGTTCCAGACAGCTTTACTGCACCTGATGGAAGATGCCTGCGCAACGCTGGACGCGGACGGCCGGATCATCTCGGTTAATGCCGGGATGGAGGAATTGTTCGAGGTTCATCAGAGCAAGCTGCTGGGCCGGTTCCTGCCTGAAGTCTTTTCAATGGCAACGAGCATTATCGAAGAAGCCATCGGCAACGGTTGCGCCTGGGAGGCACATGCCGAAGCGAAAGCGGGGCGTGAGGTCCGGCTGAAACTCTATCCTGTATTTCACCAGACCGGTGAAATCGGGGGCTGGGTCGCCAGTGCGACATTGAGCAATCGTCTGCCGTCTCCCGGTATCATACCAGATGACAGTTTTGATCCTCTGACCAACTTGCCGGGGCGAAATCTGGTGATCAGAAGGCTGGCCCCCGAGCTGCTGCGATGCCTGAATGGTAAGAATCAGGTTACACTGTTGTGTGTTGATCTTGACGGATTTGATCAGGTGAACAGGGATCACGGTCGTGCCGTCGGGGATCAGATTCTGATTGAAACAGCCCTGCGCCTTGGTCGCAGCATGCGTGCATCCAACATTATCGGCCGGCTACAGGAAGACATGTTCATTGTCGCGATTTCGGATATCCGTAGCCATGAACAGATCAATGCCGTCGCATCCAGGTTGATTGCCAATATCGCCGTACCCTTTACCGTCAAAGGTGCACGGGAGCCCATCTTGCTGACGGCCAGTATCGGCATCGCCATTGCGCCGGAAAGCGGCCACAACGCCGAAATTCTGATCGGCTATGCGCAGGCTGCTGTTGATCTTGCAAAGCAGACGGGCGTCGGCACTTTTCAGTTCTACACCAATGAAACCGGCGGTGAGGTGCGTGAACGCCGGTCCATGGTCAATCGGCTGCGCCGGGCAATCGACGAAGGTGAGTTACAGCTTCTTTACCAGCCGAAAGTGTCACTGGCTTCCGGCAGGATTGTCGCCGCCGAGGCGCTGGTACGCTGGCATGATCCGAATTCCGGGATGATCATGCCGGGAGATTTCATTCCATTGGCTGAGGATGCGGGTCTGATTGACCCGCTGGGACGCAAGGTCCTGATCGAGGCTTGCGAGACTTTGCGGACATGGCAAGTTGGCGGGCTGCCGTTTCTGCGAGTTGCCGTGAATGTTTCGGCCAGAGAAGTGGCGAGGGCTTCGTTTCTTGATGATCTCAACCAGATACTGGATGACACTGGAATCCAGCCGGATTCCCTGGAACTTGAGATCACCGAGAGCGCCGTTATGGAAGGCGCTGAGGAAATTATCCGCACACTCAGGGATATCCGTTCCATTGGCGTGCATCTGACCGCAGATGATTTCGGCACGGGGTACGCATCGCTCAGCTATCTCAGGAACTTCCCGCTGGACGGGATCAAGATTGATACCACGTTCGTCAATGATATCAGTCGCCCGGATGGTGGCGGTGGCTTGGCTTCGGCAGTTATCGCCGTCGGGCATTGTCTCGGCATGAACGTGGTCGCCGAAGGGGTCGAAACGCACGAGCAACTCGATTATCTGCGCTGGCGCAATTGCGACGAAGTGCAGGGTTTTCTGATCAGCCAACCTTTGGGTGCGGAAGAATTCATCGCTCTGGTGCAAAAAGGCCAGGTGCTTTAGGGCGTGAGTGGTCCCTAAGCGGGCCAGCCTAGTCGGCAGAGCCTTCCGGCCCCATCCAGCGCTTTATTTCCTCATGCTCGATGCCGAACAGATCCAGCGCACGGCCAACACTTTGGCGGACCAGTTCCTCAATGCTTTTCGGTTTGGCATAAAATGCCGGCATCGGTGGAAAGATGATGGCGCCAGCCTCGGTCGCGCGGCGCATCAGTTCGATATGACCGGCATGATAAGGGGTTTCACGGACCATCAGGACCAGACGACGCCGTTCCGTGAGCGTAACGTCGGCGGCCCGGATGATCAGGTTTTCCGCATAACTGTTGGCGATACCCGATAATGTCTTGATTGAGCAGGGAGCAATCAGCATGCCTTTGGTCCGGTATGAACCGCTCGAGACGCAGGCCGCCTGATCCTTGTTGGCATGGACGACATCGGCCAACGCCTTGACCTTATCGATTGAAACATCGGTCTCGATTTCAATGGTGCGGCGACCGACTTCGGAAAGAATCAAATGAGCCGGGTGGCCGATTGCTTTCAGCAGGCGCAAGGTTTCGATGCCATAAATGGCACCGGATGCACCGGTAATGGCAACGAGGATCGGCTCGGTCATAACGTGCTCCCTGAACAGTGCCGGGACTTTAACCGCAAGATAACAGGAAAGCACGGATTTGGCGCGACCCAGTGCTGCGTTTATTGTATCCCTATCCGGTCCGGGGTATAGAAAAGCATGCGCAATGTCTGGACCATATCGATTATCGCCCTGCTGGGTGTCACCGGTTGCACCGGGGCTGATCCTTATATTGATCGCCCTTATGCCATTAATCGTGATTCGGTGTATTTTCCGAATGGCCCGGAAATTGAGCCAGGTACGCCCATAACTGTCTGCTATGCGAAGTCATCGGCCACGCCGGCTTCAATCCGAGCGCTGGCAGAAGCGGAGTGCGCTCAAAGTGGTCTTGGCGCTGCATTCGTGGAGCAAACGTACGATACTTGCCCGCTGGTCACGCCGATTGCCGCTATATTTGCGTGTTCAGGTGTTGTGGCTGAAAAGAGACCCGTTGCAGGCAATGCGACAGGCCCTGTGCCGCCGGCATTTACAGCGCCAAGACCAGCAGGGGCAGGACGTCCGATCGGCACCATCGGCGCTGCGGATGTATCGACGACGGCCAAAAGTGCGCCTTTCCCAACGTATCTGTTCAACAAAGGCAGCAAGACCCCATGACGTCCCGTTTCGTTTTGCCGTCTTTGTTCGCCTTTACAGTCTTTGACCGGTAACCGTTCGATGACACAGGTGCTGATGGTTGGCGTTGGTGGGTATCTGCTTCTCATCGCAGCGCTTTTCCTGTTCCAGAGAAACATGATGTATCATACCGGCACGGCGCTGGCGCCTCTGGATGGAACATTGATCGCAGACGCGGAAATCCGTCATCTTGAAAGCGAGCCTGGGCTACATCTGCAATCATGGTATCTGCCGCCACGGCCCGGGAAACCGGTTGTTGTCTTTTACCATGGCAATGCAGGCACTATTGCGGATCGGGATTTCAAGGTCGCGCCCTGGCGGGATGCCGGATACGGCGTCTGGCTGACCGGCTACAGGGGGTTTGGCGGCAATGCCGGACAGCCGACCGAAGCCGGACTTTATACAGATGCCCGGATTGTTATTGAAAATCTGATCGCTGATGGCATTAACCCGTCAGAAGTCGTGCTGTATGGCGAATCACTGGGAACCGGTATTGCAACGCAGATGGCGTTCGAGCTGGCTGAAGCGGGGACGCCGGTTCGGGGGCTGATTCTGGAAGCGCCGTTTTCGTCCATGGCGCCGCCGCGCAGTTCCGTCATCCCTACGTTCCGGCACGCTGGCTGGTGAGGGACCGCTACGAAAATCTAGCAAAAATTGACCGGATTGGTGCGCCGCTGCTGATTATTCACGGTGATCAGGATCGGGTTCTGCCACAAGCACATGGCCGGGCCCTTTACGATACGGCCAAACAGCCTAAACAGGCCTTGTGGCTGGAAGGAGCCGGTCACACGGACGTTTATGAATTTGGTGCCGGAAAAGCCGTATTGGCGTTTCTGGAAGAGCTGTCCTAAGCCACCTTAGACTGCATCTCGGCCGCCATGCGCCGCCGACCAGGCAACCGGGTCTTCAAGAAAGCTGCGAACGCCATTCAGGCTTTCTTCCGGGAAGTCCTTGCCCTTTGTCGCTTCTGCCAGCACGTCATTCCAGGTTGCCAGATAATGCAGTTTGACCCCCATCTTTTTGAAGGTTTCTTCGGCACCCGGGAACGCGGCATAGAAAAACACCACGAAAATATCTTCGACGGTCGCCCCGGCAGCGCGGAGAGCCTCGACAAAATTGACCTTTGAGCCGCCGTCGCTGGCCAGATCCTCGATCAGCATAACCTTGGCGCCTTCCTGCATTGAGCCTTCGATCTGCGCGTTACGGCCGAACCCTTTCGGTTTTTTGCGGACATAGAGCATCGGCTTGGAAAGTTCTTCCGACAGCCATGATGAGTAGGGAATACCGGCTGTTTCGCCACCCGCCAGCATATCGACGTTGGCCATGTCGACATTCTCACTCAGCATCTCTGCACCAAGCGTGATGATGCGCCGGCGTGCTTCCAGAAACGACACCACCCATCGACAATCGATATAGACCGGACTGGCCCAGCCTGCGGTCAGCATGTAGGGCTCTTCGGGACGGAAATTGACGGCTTTGATATCGAGAAGCAGACGGGCCGTTTCCATGCCGCGTGGTGTGGTTTTGGGAGGTGTTTGAGGCATGCTGTATCCGTTCTTAACGTGAGCTGATATGATGAGACCGTTTTAAGCGCTCCTGACCGCAATGACAATCTGGCGTTGACTTGTTCGGGCGCAAAGGTCATCCCATCAAAGCGATCAGGGAGAGACAGCAAATGAACCGACGCGATAGACGGCGGCAGGAAAGTCTGGGAGTAAGCGCACCGCAGCCCGGCGTCGGCAAAGCCGTCAATGCCGCCAAAGCACGGGTTCGCGCCGCTGAAAAGCGTCTGGATGCCGGTGATACGGCGGGCGCGCAGGCTGCCCTGAAAGAAGCACAGACGCTGGATTCTGAAAATCCCCGCGCGTGGTTTCTGACGGCAATGATCGACTTCAATGCCGGTCGCATCACCGAAGCCGGTGACGCCATTCTCAAAGCCTCGATTTACGATGATGAAGACCCGGCCATCCACGCCAATTGTGCGGCGATCATGAACCTGTGCGGTCGCCCGATGGAAGCCGAAGCCTCGGCCCGACATGCCATCGGCATGCGCCCGGATATGGCAGAAGCTTACTGTAATCTGGGTGTTGCCCTGGAAGCCCAGGGAAAGATTGCCGATGCGCGTGAAGCGTTGATCAAGGCCAGCGATCTCAAACCGGGGTATGCGGATGCCCTGATCAGCCTCGGAAACCTGTGGTTTCGTGCCGGTGACTACATGTCTGCGGCAGAAAGCTTCGCCAGTGCCGTCAAATCCGGTCCCAACAACGCCATGGCCAAGACCAATCTTGCCGTCGCCCTTCGTCATCTGGGCGAACTGGCGGCAGCCGAGCAGCAGTGCCTGGAAGCCATTGCCATCGATCAGGGGTATGCCGAAGCCTATAACGCGCTTGGCAACGTGCATCTGCAATTGGGTGACATTCCGAACGCGATCAAGGATTTCGATGCCGCCGTGCAGCGCCGTGACAGCTATCCTGAAGCGCGTGCCAATCTGGCCGGGGCCCGTTTCAAGGCCGGTGACATGGTTGGCGCAGAAGAAGGCTATCTGGATGTGCTTGAGCGCCATCCAACGTTTGCCGAAGCGGCTTTGGGGCTGGGTGTCGTGCTGCTGGCACAGGGCCGGCTTGAAGACGCGGAAAGACGCTTCAGACGGGCCGTCGAGATCAGGCCGGGGCTTGGTGAGGCATGGATGAATATTGCCGACGCCAAAGGGGCTGCATTGTCCGCTGATGACCTCAAGGTTCTGCGTGACCGCTCGGAGGATGCCAGGCTGGCGGAAGAAGATCGGATCGCGTTCCTGTTCGCACTTGGCCGGGCCGAAGATGCTTTGGGGCATTATGACACTGCATTCAAGGCTTACAGCGATGCCAACACGCGCCGACGCCAGCAGGCGGTCAAAGCCGATGCGGCCTTTGATGCCGACGCCTTTGATGAAGAAATAACCAATGTTATTAATGTCTTGGACAAGAAGACTCTTAAGCTACACGAGCATTCAGGAGATCAGGAAGCGGCACCGATTTTCATCTGCGGCATGCCAAGGTCAGGGACGACACTGGTTGAGCAGATGATTGCCGTACATCCCGATGTGACCGGTGCCGGCGAAGTCGACATCCTGAGCGGGTTGCCGGATGCCTACCCGAATGATGTAGCGGAACTGACGCCTGAACAGGTGCGCCTGATGGCCGATACCTATCTGGCCCGGCTGCCGGTGTTGCCGCGGGATGGCCACCGGGTTACGGACAAAACGCCGCAGAACGTGTTTTTTCTTGGGCTCGTCCAGACCTTGTTCCCGAAAGCGAAGGTCATTCATTGCCGCAGGGATCCAAGGGATGTGGCGTTGTCATGCTATTTCCAGAATTTCCATACATCCGGTCTGGACTGGTCGAGCGATCTTGGCGATATCCGCCGCTATGCGGATGCTGAAGAACGGATCATGGCGCATTGGCGGAAGACGCTTGATCTGGAAATTCACGAGGTTGTCTATGAGGATCTGGTCAGCGCACCGGAAGCCGAGGCCCGCAAGCTTATGGCTTTTCTGGGCCTTGAATGGCATGCCGCGGTGGCAAGTCCGCACACGGCAACAGGGACGGTACTGACCGCTTCGAACTGGCAGGTGCGTAAACCGATCTACACCAGCGCCGTTGGCAGATGGCGTCATTATGCAGGGCATACCGGTGACGTCTGAGGCGGATATCTGGGTACTGGTCGATGACCGCGCGGGTAACCGGGCGCAGGCGTTGGGTGTTGCTGAACGGCTGAGCCCGGCCTTTCGGAATGTCGAAATCCGTTATGCCGCGATGGCAAGATTGCCGAATGTCATTTTGGGCGCTTCGGTATCAGGAATTGATGCCCCATCACGTCAAGGCCTGCATGGGCCATGGCCGAAACTGGTGATTTCTGCCGGAAGGCGAACGGCACCGGTGGCGCGCTGGATCAAACGTCAGAGTGCCGGCACGGCGAAACTGGTTCATGTCATGGATCCGGGCAGCGGCAACGATGAATTCGATCTGATCTGCCGGCCGGCGCACGACGAGGGTGGCAAGTCCGCTGACAACATCATTGAAATGAAGGCTGCACCGCATCGCTTTAGTGGATCGGTACTGAAAGCCGCCCGGCAGGCATGGCAGGCGCAGATTGCAGCATTGCCTGAACCCCGGATTGCCTTGCTGATCGGCGGATCAACCCGCAGGCGCGCGTTCACGCATGATATGGCCCGTACGCTGTGCGCTGCTGCAAACGAGGTCTGCACCAAGCTCGGTGGCAGCCTGATGGTTACAACCAGCCGCAGGACCGGGGATACCGTCTCGGTGGTTGCCGACACGCTGAAGGGGCCGCACCAGCTGTTTCGCTGGGATCAGGGGGGCGAGAACCCGTATCCGGGGTATCTGGCGCTGGCTGACGCCGTGATTGTGACCGGCGAGTCGGTTTCCATGTGTTCGGAGGCCGTGGCGACAGGAAAGCCGGTCTATATCCATGCACCTGACGCGCTGATCACGCCCAAGCATGCGCGCTTGCATCAGAATTTGTGTGCCGGTGGACATGCCCGCATGTTCGATGGCGAGGTGGCCCTGAACTGGACGCCCGAGCCGCTTGATGCTGCGGCACTGATTGCCAATGAAATAATTAATCGTGGTTTGTGGGAGCCTGCCTGATGCCGCAACTGGCCGCCAATTTGATGTATCTGTTCACGGACAGGCCGCTGCTGGAGCGTTTTGCCGCAGCCCGGGCGCAGGGGTTCAGACTTGTCGAATGCCAGTTTCCTTATGACGAGGATGCAACGGTCCTGAAGCAGCTCTTGGACGAGAACGGCCTTGCGATGGCGCTGATCAACGCGCCTTGTGGTGACCGGTCCATCGGTGAGCGCGGTCTGGCCGCGCTGCCGGACCGTGAGGAAGAGTTTCGCGACAGTTTTTTGCTGGCACTGGCCTATGCGCGTGAGATGCACTGCCCCAGAGTTCATGTGATGGCAGGCGTTGTTGCCGACGATCAGCGTGATATTGCCATGGCGACCTATGCGGAAAACCTGCGCGTTGCCGCCAAAACCGCCGAAGCGGCGGGCGTCGGCATCGTCATCGAACCGCTGAATGGGATCGATGTGCCGGGTTATCTGCTGCAGTACACGACCCAGGCCCGGGCCGTACTGGCGATGGTCGGCGAAGACAACATCCGGCTCCAGTACGATGCTTACCACGCGCTGATGAACGGCGAGGACCCGATGGAAGGGCTACGCGCCAATGCCGATGTGATCGCGCATATCCAGATTGCCGGCTATCCGGGCCGGGGCGAGCCGATTGCCGAAGGCGCCTATGACATGGGTGCCTTTATCGAGCTATGCGACACCATCGGTTATCAGGGCGCGATCGGTTGCGAATATACCCCGGCAAACGGCACCGAGGCCGGTCTCGGCTGGGCGTCCCGCTACGGGATCGGAGACAGGCCTTAACCACCGGTCATTTTGTGACGTTGCTCGCCCAGTTCCTCAATCCCGAAGTTCAGGCTTTGACCGGGTTTCAGGAACTTGGGCGGTTTCCGGCCTGAGCCGACACCGGGCGGCGTGCCGGTGGCGATGATGTCGCCGGGCAGCAACGTCATGATGCCGTGAAACGAAAGCGACCATGTGCCCGACGTCGAAGATCATGGTCTTGGTGCTGCCTTCCTGCATGCGCTTGCCGTCGACATCCAGCCACATGTGCAGATTATGCACGTCGGCGATATCGTCCGGCGTCACCAGCCACGGGCCCAGCGGCGCGAACCCGCGGTAGCTTTTACCCTTGGTCCACTGTCCGGTGCCTTCGAGCTGCCAGGCCCGCTCCGAAAGATCGTTCATGATGGTGAAGCCGGCAACGTACGACATCGCGTCGGCGCGTTCAATTTCCTCGGCCCGGCGACCGATGACAATGGTCAGCTCGATCTCCCAGTCGGTTTTCTTCGATCCGGGCGGGATCGCGATGTCGTCAAAGGGTCCGGTCAGGGCGTAGGGCGATTTCATGAAAATCACCGGTTCTGACGGCAGCGGCATGCCCAGTTCGGCGGCGTGATCGGTATAGTTCAGGCCGATGCAGACCAACTGGCGGATATCGCCGACCGGTGCGCCGATCCTGACATCATTGCCGACCAGCGGCAGGGTTTCGGTGTCCAGCTTGGCCAGTCTGGCCAGCCGTTCGGGTGCCAGCGACGCACCGGCAAAATCATCAATATGATCGCTGAGGTCGCGAATACGGCCGTTGCCGTCGATCATGCCGGGCTTTTCGGCACCAGGATTGCCGAACCTTACGAATTTCATGGGGATCACACTCCGATGTTTTTTCAAGCTTATGTCGGCTCAGGCCTGACGTCCACGCAACTCTGAAATTTTCATCAAATGTGATGAAAATCATAGGCATTTCAAGGTTATCCACGTATGCCACAATGAATAATCAGGAGAAATAAACGTGAGCATTGCCTATCGGGAACTGACGCATCTGGTCGAACGCCTGCACCGCCGGCTATTGGATGTGGTGCGTGCCGAACTGACGCGGGCGGATATGCATGATCTGAATGGTGTTCAGGCGCTGCTGCTGGCCAACGTCGGCGAAAGCGAGATTGCCGTCCGCGATCTGGTCGAGCGCGGATATTATCTCGGCTCCAACGTCTCCTATAACCTGCGCAAACTGACGGAGCTTGGCTATCTGAAACAGAAGCCGACCAAGCACGACAAGCGCTCGGTCACGGTCGTTCCGACGGAAAAGGCGAAAAGGGCGATTGCCGCAGTCCGCGCCGGCGAGGCCATCCATGCCGAACGCTATCGCAGCGCGCTTGAAGGCCTGAGCGATACGGAAACCATCTGCGATGCCCTGAAGCAGCTCGAGTACGTCTGGACCGAAAACCTGTCCAGAACGGCTGAATAGCACCGGTTTCCCAATCTGTTTGCAATAATCCGAGTAATTCCTTTCTTGACACTCGCATAAGTATAACTATTATGCATTTAAGTCCCAGGTAGGAATCTGTCTTCCTCCTGGGATTTTTAGTGCCCGGTCGCAAATAATTGCAACCCGGTACCATTGACCAATGCGCTCCGGTTTCCGGGGCGCTTTTTTTATGCCCAAGGAGCACACTATGTTGTTTAACCGTAATCCGTTAGAGCTGCGCGACGACCTTGCGCAAAATCAAAACGATGACCTGTTTGGCCGCGTTCGGCCGAACACAAAACAGGACGCGGCAATCGCCGATCTGTCCGAGCCGCACAAGCTTTCAGCCCCGGTCGGTGAGCAGGGGCAAAACCAGCGCCGTGACGTCGCCAAGACCGAACTGTTGCTTGGCCATGCCGGTACCCTTGATCTTGATCAGACGGAGGGACCGACCGGGTATTGGGGCGAGAGAACCCGTCAGGCGACCCGCGCGTTCCAGAAACAGCACCGGTTGAAAGTCGACGGGAGGATCAATCCTGGCGGCGAGACCATCCGGGCCCTGGCAAAAATTGCTGGCGGCGCGATCCGTGCTTTCAGTGGCCAAAAGATGCCAGCCGTGACCGCGCCCGTTCCAGAACCTTCACCCGTCCTGCCCGACGAAACCATAGCGTCGAACCAGCGGCTGGCCCGCGCATTGGCCAAACGCAAAGGGACCGGCGATCTTTATCGCTTTACCACCGACGCCATCAATGCCGATCCGGCCAAGGCAATTCCGGAAATCGTTGATCTGCTGCATAAGGTGCACGCCAACGATCCTGCGCAGGCGCAAGGCCTGCTCCAGCAGACCGCACAAGGCATCGCACCAGAACACGGGCAAGCCCTGCATCGGGCGATGCAGGTTTCGCCCACACCTGGGCCAAAGGGAATGCGGACGCACCTGTTCCGCTTGATTCCGGTCAGGACGATCCGGAAGATCCTTGTGCTATTTATGAAGCCGCCGTTATTGATGCTGAAGCTAACCTCGAAGTGTTAGAAACACATGCTGACAAACTTGAGCAGGAAATCATTGATCTGGTTAATCAGGTAAATGAAAAGGAGCAAAAGAAGCTACAAATTCAGGACACATTACTCAGCATGGGGATTAATGTTGAAGGCGCAAAATATCACCCTTCAATGATTGTATCCCTCTTCAATAACGCCGCCAGCCTGACTGAAGAGGAGTACAAACGAATTCGTGAGAATTTGCAGAATGATCTAAACGTCCTTAGCGATGAAGTGAAAAAATTGAGAGACAAAATGCATGATTCAAGAAAGGAACGGCAAGCTATGAACAGCAAAATCGCTTATGCCCGGGGGCAACTGGCGCAAGCACAGGCTAATCTCCGGCGCTGCGAAAAAGGTTAAAGACCAATGCCGGTCGTAGCTGGTTGCTACGATCGGCAATTCATTTAATTAATAGGATTATGAGCGGCCCATGCCTGAAGTGGAAAAGGGTTGTTGTCATAATCAACCCCATCACGAATTTCCTCAGTGATTTTTCTTTTTGCATTAAACGAAAGGTTTCTAAAAGATTCTCGTTTTGTAAGTGCATTTTTGAACACTTTTTCTAGTCCAGCATTAACCTTATGAACAGAATCACGAACAAAATATCTCTGTATGAGATCCTCATCCGTAGTTGAAAAAGAGCAAAGTGCTGAGGCAAAAAGGTTGTTCTCAGCAGGGGCTTGCTTCAATCCGTTAATATCTGGGTACTTTAAAGCAACATTAGCCAGATAAAAATTGGCGTGGCAATTCCCCAAGCGGGCAGCCTTTCGGTATGCTGCAATAGCGCCGGGAATATCCTGAGCACCGCACACGCCACGATACTTCATATTCCCGATGCTCAGATACGTTATCGCTGACGAGGCTTTGTCATTGGCAGCCCGTTTTTCATAGATCGCATAACCGGCTTCACACTCACCGCTCTGAAACAAGCGATCAGCCGTGAATATTGAATCGTCAGCCGGAAATAATGGCCGCTCAAGCGGCAACAGATAGATGACGATGATGAGCATCGCGACCCCGGCAAAGACCCCCGCCAGTTTCATGCGCCGGCTGATAGATAATTGACCCCTGTCCTTCATGGCATTCTCCAAATATTCCAACCATTCTTACACGCTATGCAAGAACCGGGTGAATAATTTGCAAGGGGAATGCTGTCGCCCAGCCAGCGGCGGCGGGGTGTTCCAGCAACCTTGTCGTCAGGCGGCGATCAGACGTCGATGTCTTTGACGAAGCGGGCGTGTTCCTGAATGTAGTTGAAGCGCAGCTCAGGCTTCTTGCCCATCAACTGATCGACGAGACGGGCCGTTTCCTTGGCCTCAAGCCGCTCGTCATCGGTATGCGAGCCGGGAACGGTGACGCGGATCAGGATCCGGTTTTCCTTCGACATGGTAGTTTCCTTGAGCTGCGCCGGTGGCATCTCACCCAAGCCTTTGAAGCGGCTGATCTCGACCTTGCCGCGCCCCTTGAATTCGGTTTCCATCAAGAGTTCGCGGTGCGCATCGTCGCGCGCATACAGCGTCTTGCCGCCCTGGCTCAGCCGGTACAGCGGCGGCATTGCCAGATACAGATAGCCCTGTTCGATGAGACCGGGCATTTCCTGATAAAGAACGTCATCAGCAGCGAGGCGATGTGGGCACCGTCGACGTCGGCGTCGGTCATGATGATGATCTTGTGGTAGCGCAGCTCGTCGGCCATGAAACGGTCACCGGTGCCGCAGCCCAGGGCCTCGATCAGGTCGTTCAGTTCCTGATTGGCTTTCATCTTGTCGGTGGTGGCGCTGGCGACGTTGAGGATCTTGCCGCGCAACGGCAGGATCGCCTGGAATTTCCGGTCACGGCCCTGTTTGGCGGAGCCGCCGGCGCTGTCACCCTCGACGATGAACAGTTCAGTGCCGTCCCGGGTCGCGTTGGCGCAATCAGCCAGCTTGCCGGGCAGCCGCAACCTGCGGGTCGCTGTTTGCCGCTTGGTCTGCTTGTCGTCGCGTTTCTTGAGCCGGTACTCGGCCCGCTCGATGGCGTGCTCCAGAAGGGCCGTGGCCATTTCCGGCGAGGCCGAAAGCCAGTGATCGAAATGATCGCGGACTGATGTTTCGACCAGCCGCTGGGCGTCGACCGTTGACAGCCGTTCCTTGGTCTGGCCCTGAAACTGGGGGTCACGGATGAATGCCGACACCATGATATTGGCGCCGCCGACCACGTCTTCGGCCTGCAGCTTCGATGCCTGCTTGTTCTTGGTCAACTCGCCATAGGCCCTGAGGCCCTTGGTCAGGGCGCCGCGGAAGCCAAGTTCGTGGGTGCCGCCGAGCGGCGTCGGCACGGTGTTGCAGTATGAATTGAAAAACGCATCCTCGTCGACCGGCCAGGCGACGGCCCATTCGATACGACCGGCATCGCCCGGGAAATTGGCGCTGCCGGCAAACGGGGTTTGCGTCAGTGTTTTGCGGCCCTTGAGCAGGGAAGACAGGTAATCGCCAAGACCACCCGGAAAATGCAGTGTCGCACTTGCCGGCGTGTCGTCATCGGCCTTGAGAATTTTCGGGTCGACCGACCAGCGGATTTCGACGCCCCGGAACAGATAGGCTTTCGAGCGGGCCATGCGGAACAGCGTCGATGGCTTGAATCGCGCACCGGCACCGAAAATCTGCGGATCGGGGAGGAACGCAACCGAGGTTCCGCGCCGGTTGGAGACGGTGCCGCCGTCAATCAGCTTGGTCATCGGCACCCCGCGCTCGTAGCGCTGGCTCCACAGTTTCTTGTCCTTGGCGACCTCGACCTCGAGCACCTCTGCCAGCGCATTGACGACTGACAGGCCGACGCCATGCAGGCCACCGGATGTGGCGTAGGCATCACCGCCGAATTTGCCGCCGGAATGGAGGGTGGTCAGGATCACTTCGAGCGCTGACTTGTCATTGAATTTCGGATGTGGATCGACCGGGATGCCGCGCCCGTTGTCGCGGATCGTCAGCCGGTAATCGGCGTCCAGTTCGATTTCGATGCGGCTGGCGTGGCCTGCCACAGCCTCGTCCATCGAGTTGTCGAGTATTTCCGCAGCCAGGTGGTGCAGGGCGCGTTCGTCGGTGCCGCCGATATACATGCCGGGACGATGGCGGACGGGCTCCAGCCCTTCGAGGACCTGAATGTCATCCGCCGTGTAGCTGTCCTTGGTGCGGCCGTTGTTGGCGGAAGCGCTGGCGGGCTTCTTCGGCATGGATTTCGCAGCTTTCTTGTCCGATGCAGATGGCTTGGCTTTGCCCGATTGTGTCGGGGCCCGGTCGGTTGCGCCACCGTCAAACAGATCGTGCATGTCGTCACTTCGTTCCATAAATCGGCTCCGCCGCAGATAACAGATTTTCCCAGCGCCCGGCTAGGCGACTGGGGCCAGTTTACGCGGGTGCAATACGCGCTTCAAGGATGATAAGGTATATCATCGCTTTAATGACACCCATATCTTGTATATATTTTATGACCGATCCGCTTTGAAAGATTACAAAAATGCCCGAAAGTGACGCCCAGTCAGGTAATCCGGAGCAACCGCGTGGCGAATTGGCGTTACGCACGCTGGCAATGCCCGCTGACACCAACCCGTCCGGTGATATCTTCGGCGGCTGGGTCATGGCGCAGATGGATATCGCCGGCGGCATTACCGCCTGGAACCGGGCTGATGGCCGGGTTGCGACGGTGGCGGTCGATGGCTTCACGTTTCATCGGCCGATTTTCGTCGGCGATGTGGTCTGCTGCTATACCGAGGTGGTCAAGACCGGCCGCACATCAATATCGGTTCTGGTTTCAGCCTGGGTGCTGCGCGGCCGCAGACCGGACCAGCGCATCAAGGTGACGGAAGGGACTTTTACTTTTGTTGCGATCGATACCGACGGCAAAAAGCGTGAAGTCCCCCCGCTATAAGCTGCACCTTCAAATCAGCACCATCGAGATATACGCCGTGACGAACAGGGTGCCGAGGGCCAGAAACTCGCTCAGGAATCGTCCTGCATTTTGCCATTCATTCATGATCCATTCCTCCATTACAAAGTGTCCGAGTTGGACGCTGGGTTAAGCTTTATCATAAGAACATAAAAAGAACAATAAAAGAACAAAACAGGATTATCAAGCAAAATCGTTATCGGTTCTTGATCTCGTCGGCGACCTTGCTCAGGCTTATGCGGAAACTAATTCAGGAGCGTGTCCAATGCGGTCACATCACAGGTCTCTGTTCCGGTCTGGATTGATTTCAGGGATCATTCTGTCATTTCTGACCAGCGCCATTGTCATCAGTCCTGCGCTGATCAACCCCGCTTTGGCCAGTGAGGCCTCGGTTCTTGATGTTGTCGCGGTGGCAAACGATGACGGCACCTACGGCTTCAACGTCACGATATCGCACAATGACGAAGGCTGGTCGCACTATGCCAACAAGTGGGAAGTGCTGACACCACAAGGCAAGGTTATCGGGACGCGGATCCTGTTCCATCCGCATGTCAAGGAACAGCCGGTCATGCGCACCTTGAGCCGGGTCGAAATCCCGATCGGCGTCACGGAAGTCACCATACGGGCATTCGATACCGTCAGCGGTCCGGGGTCGCGCACCATGACGGTGCAACTTCCGCCCCGGAAGTGACGACTATCGTCGCACCTTAGTTTCGCCCGTATCGATTGAGAAGGGCCAACAGGTCTTTCAACTCGCGTCGACACCGCCGCCGCTCAATCGCCAGCATGCCGAGGATCAGGGGGGATGTGACGGCAATGATGCCGGCGATCAGCAGTCCGGTACTGATCATGAAGTTCCAGGCACCGTCAAATTGCAGCAGTAATTCGATCAGCGGCAGATCGGACCGAGGGGCAATGCTGACCAGACGCAGAACCCAGGCGGTCAGCGCCAGCAAAACCGCCATGACCAGTACGATCAATCCGATCTCTATGGCCCTCAACCGCTCGCTCAGGTCACGTTTGGCCGCTTCTGAAAAAAGCAGCCGCAGATTGTCGTCGCGGACAATATCTGAAATCGGTTTCTGGTCGGGGTCGGGTGAGCGCATGGGATGTTTATGGACGGATCAGGAGAAAATTTCGATCACTGACTTGATCAGTTCGCTAAATTGCTGCGCCAAAGAAAAGACCCCCGCCATCACTGGCGGGGGTCCCCACGGCGGAGCCTGAGCTCCGGTACCGCGTTAGGAAGAGTAGTACATCTTGAATTCGATCGGGTGCGGTGCATGTTCGAAAGCGAAAATTTCTTCCCACTTCAGGTCCATGTAGGCATTGATCTGGTCATCCGTGAAGACGTCGCCCTTGGTCAGGAAGGCACGGTCCGCATCAAGTGCGCCCAGCGCTTCACGCAGCGAGCCGCACACCGTCGGCACTTCGGCCAGTTCTTCCGGCGGCAGGTCGTACAGATCCTTGTCCATGGCATCGCCGGGATGGATCTTGTTCTGGATGCCGTCGAGGCCTGCCATCATCATGGCCGAGAATGCCAGATAAGGGTTGGCGACAGGGTCCGGGAAACGCACTTCGACGCGCTTGCCCTTCGGATTGCCCGAGAACGGGATCCGGCATGAGGCAGAGCGGTTGCGGGCGGAGTATGCCAGCAGTACCGGTGCTTCGAAGCCAGGGATCAGACGCTTGTAGGAGTTCGTCGACGGGTTGGTGAAGGCGTTGACGGCCTTGGCGTGCTTGATGATACCACCGATATAATAAAGGCAGGTATCGGACAGGTCGGCATAGCCGGAACCGGCGAAAGTCGGCTTGCCGTCTTTCCAGATCGACTGGTGTGTATGCATGCCCGAGCCGTTATCGCCGGCGACAGGTTTAGGCATGAAGGTTGCCGTTTTGCCATATGTGGCTGCGACCATCTGCGTGCAGTATTTATAGATCTGCACGTTGTCGGCGGTGCGTACCAGCGTCGAGAAAACCATGCCCAGCTCGTGCTGAGAAGGGGCAACCTCGTGATGGTGCTTGTCCATGGTCAGGCCCATTTCCTGCATCACGGAAACCATCTCGGCGCGCATGTCATGCGCCTGGTCGACCGGCGGCACAGGGAAGTAGCCGCCCTTGACGCTCGGACGGTGTGCCAGGTTGCCGTCATGGATGATTTCGCCCGTGATGTACGGACCTTCTTCGGACGAGAAGGAATAGGAGCTTTCGTTCATTTCGACTTTGTAGCGGACGTCATCGAATACGAAGAACTCAGGCTCGGCGCCGAAGTAGGCGGTATCACCAATGCCGGTGGTGCCAAGGTAGGCTTCGGCTTTCTTGGCGACGGAGCGAGGATCGCGCTCATAGGGCTGGCCATTGGTCGGCTCGATGATGTCGCAGTTGAGGATCAGCATCGGCTGTGCCGAGAAAGGATCCATTACGGCGGTTGTTGAGTCGGGGATCAGGGCCATATCGGACTCGTTGATGGCTTTCCAGCCGGCAATCGAGGAGCCGTCGAACATGATGCCATCTTCGAACGTGTCTTCCTGAATAAAGTCAGCCACCATTGTCAGGTGCTGCCACTTGCCGCGCGGGTCCGTAAAGCGCAGATCGATGTAGCCGATGTCGTTGTCCTTCACATATTTGAGAACATCGCTCGGGGTTTTAATATCCAATCCCATTATTTAGTCCTTCCTAACTTCGGTGTGGTTTTAGTTTGATATTCCGTTGAACGGTCGTGATTTCACCGCCATCAGATGGCGTCGTCTCCACGTTCGCCCGTCCGAACACGAATGGCTTCTTCAACTGGTGTAATAAAGATTTTTCCGTCGCCGATGCGGCCGGTTTGTGCAGCCTGTTGTATGGCTTCTACTGCGCGCTCAAGCATGCCGTCGTCAACGACGATCTCGATTTTGACCTTGGGCAGAAAATCCACAACGTACTCGGCGCCGCGATACAGTTCCGTGTGCCCTTTCTGGCGACCGAAACCTTTGGCTTCGAGCACCGTGATGCCTTGCAGACCGATTTCGTGCAAAGCTTCTTTCACTTCATCGAGCTTGAATGGCTTGATGATGGCTTCAATTTTTTTCATTGGTGAATGTACCCTTTGGTCAAGCCCACGAAGTTTATATGTTGAATGCGCTTGAATCTGAACAAACGCTTCGGGGATTAGACAGCACGGATCATGCCAATTCCAGATTTTTAATAAAATCGTTCATTCGCAATGATTTACAAGTGAATAGCGGGGCGAAGAAAAAGCCCTGCAACCCAGTGCCTGCATATAAATTAATCATGTGACTGTATTTTAGACTGTTGATGCTGAAAGGCGGAAAGGACCTCAGGCAAATTTTAATCTGAATTTGTGGACTTTTTTTATGATTTGTGAAACAATCGCCCTTCATCTTGAGGATCTAACCATCTAGTGAGGTCAACAGAACGTCTATCCCAATGTAATTGCTTGTTTTTATACGCGAACACCCAATTGCTGCAATGCAGCAATTTTTGTTGCAATGCAGTTACAATAGGATTACAAGGCGGGGCTTAACTTTGAGGATCACTTAAGGAGTGTATGAAATGCAACGTCTCGATCTGGTAAAATTTCTTGCGGACAGTGCGTCCGAAATTCTGGACAGCGAAATGCTGTTTGATTCTGGAAATGCCGACCGGTTGGATGAAGCAGCAGAACTTCTTAATCTGAGCTCACGGATTTTGTCCCGCGCTGACTTGATGGTTGGAAAAGACTTAATCCAGGAGGCTGCCTAATGGCTTCTCGAAGCTCTGATAACAAGAAACCTACTTCCGACCGCCCGGAACAGCACAAAAAGCGTAAGTGCCTGATGTGCGGTGAAAACTTTGTATCTCATCACTATGGTGAACGGGTCTGCCCGTCATGCAAAGGGACTGCGGCCTGGCGCGAAGGCGCTGCTGCGTAAACTGCTTAAGTGATCTTGATCATGACAAGGCCCCGGCATCGTCGGGGCCTTTGTCTTGTGACGTTCTCAAACATTACCTTGAAGTGTCTGTATCGCCCGTAGTGTCGCAATTTCAGACATACGCACATCCATCCCGACCGGGCCGGCATCCGAAAGATCAGACCGGCCGCTCTGCCTTATCGCTTCCTGCACGTCGTCGATGGCGTGGCCGCCCGGGGCTGCAAACAGCCCGACAACGGCAGCAGGGCCGGGCAGGGAGGCCAGCACGTCAGGCAGCAGCGGAGCTTCTTCAAGCATGGCCAGCGCAACATGCCGGAATACCCGCATCTGCCGCAGGCTTGCGACATGCTGTTCGGCAGCTAGTCTGGATTCCGGCCTGCCTCTTGATCCGTGTGCAACCAGCAAAACGCTGGCGTTTTCAGCATCGTGACCAGCAAGAGTCAAAGCCTTGCGTGCCAAATGTTGGGCAATTCTGACGATCCCTTCGTGGGTGCCGACGGCTTCAGCAACAAGGGTTCTTGGCGCTGTTGCCCCTTGGCCCAGGGTACTGTTGATGCGCTTTGAAACCTCATCGGCGAGAAACCCGTCAACCATCATGAAGGGGACTATCAGAACGGTGTCGCGATCGATGTGTTTGAGGGATGCCGCTGCCGGCTCGCCCCCGATCAGAAACGTTGTCGAGATTTTGCGAAAGGGGCCGGACTCGCGCATATGCTGTGCATGACGTTCAATCACGGCATTGGCATCGGGGCGTCGGCTCGAACCATGCGCCGCCAGGATCAGATGGACATCCGCATAGCTGGCCTTGGCAAAAGGGACTTCAGTATCTGGCATGGCCTCGGACATTGTTGATTACCCGGTCGCACTTTTGATGATTGAAGGGGTTCCGCATCATCACAGTTATTCGGCTCTCTGTACAAGATGCGCACGCATTAGCTCCATGGCAATGCAGGGCCATGATGATACGCTTTGTTAATCACCATTCCCTTAGAATTTTCACATGCGAAAGATCGTTATGAAGTCCGCCATTCTTGCGTTTGCCGCGCCGCTGGCCTGGATGTCATCGGCTGGCCACGCGTCGTCTGATGGCATTGCCGACATTGCCAAGGGTGTGATGGCGGCGGGGCATGATGTCCCTTCGGCACGGACACTCTCCGATGCCTGCGCCGGCGACGCGTTGTGTGTGGCACGGTTTCTCAAGGACCGGATCGGTGACGGTGCGCAAATCATTCCGGATGTCGGAACGCACTCCAAAAGGTCCCGTTGGCAGGCAACGGGGCCAGGCCTGCACAGGACACTCGAAGACGGGAACGGCCGGTTATTTCTCGTGTTCGCACGGTATGATGCTGAGGCCGTCCTACCGCCCTCAACAATGCAAAACCAGCCACACGCAAGATCATTCTGGATCTGAGAGAAGTGCAGCATGGCGATGACCTGGATGGCATGCGCCGGGTCGCGGCGCTGTTCATCGGCAAAACGGATCGCGCTTTTCAGTTAGATTACAGCACCGGCAAGCACGTCGAGTGGACGATCATGCCGCCGCTTCGGACGATTGAGGCTGAAAGCATCGAAGTCTGGATCGATCAGGAAACCGATGCCGTCGGCGAGGTTTTCGCCAGCTTGCTCAGAACCCATGCCGGCGCCGTTATTCTGGGACAACAACCGGCAGCCAGAGGATATCTCAGTACAGTCGTTCCCGTTACGCACGGCTGGTCGCTGTCCGTGCCGACAGCACGTATCTCCATCAAGGGGACGGATTTCAATGTCGGGCTCATACCGGATGGTGCAATCCCTGAGTGAGGCGCGCCTGCGTAAACCAAGGCGTCATAAAATTATCACTTGATGAAACGCTACAAATATTCTTGTAGTGTTATATGCAGAACGTTGACGCCATTTCGGCACTTGGTGCCCTGGCCCAAGCTGACCGGCTGGCCGCTTTCCGTCTGATCTTGCGATCGGGGAAAGACGGGCTGCCGTCCGGTCAAATCGCCAGCCAATTGAAAGTTGCGCCGACCCGTATGTCGTTTCATCTGACGACGTTAGAGCGGGCCGGGCTCCTGTGTGCGAACAGAAGCGGACGGCATATTCTTTATGCCGTCAATTTTGAGGCGATGCGGTCGTTGCTAGGTTTTTTGACGGACGAATGCTGTGACGGTCATCCGGAAATTTGTGGAAATTTTCTGATTGCCGACTGTAAGCCTGAATTGGAAGAGGTGAATTGATAATGCAGAATAATGATCAGAAAATTAAAAACGTCTTGTTCCTGTGCACCGGAAATTCGGCGCGCTCCATTCTGGCCGAAAGTATTCTCAACCGGGAAGGGCAGGGCCGCTTCAAGGCGTATTCAGCTGGCAGCATGCCGACCGGCAAGGTGCATCCTTATGCCCTGGATTTGCTCCGCAACAATAACCATCCCGTTGATGAATTGCGCTCGAAAAGTTGGGACGAATTTGCCAAGCCGGATGCGCCGGTTTTTGATTTCGTTTTTACAGTCTGCGATAATGCTGCCAGTGAGGTTTGCCCGGTTTGGCCGGGCCAGCCGATGACCGCGCATTGGGGCGTGCCGGACCCGGCGGCGGCGGAAGGCAATGAAGCATTACGCCGACTGGCCTTTGCCGACACGTACCGTTTCATGACCAACCGGATTTCGATTTTTGTGAATCTGCCGTTGGCGTCACTGGACAAACTGTCCCTGCAAAAGCGCCTGAACGAAATCGGAAGCAGTATTCCGAATTCAGCGTAAAGGCCGGAATTCATGACGACTTCGATTGGTTCCAGGCGGTTGCTGGCCGAATTCATCGGCACGGCGGCGCTACTGGCGACGGTGATCGGTTCCGGTATCATGGCGGAAAGACTGGCTGGTGGGAACGATGCCGTGGCGCTGCTCGGCAACACCATTGCCACCGGTGCCATGCTGGTTGTGCTGATCACTATTTTCGGGCCTGTTTCCGGCGCACATTTCAATCCCGCCGTGACCATCGCCTTCCTGCTGAGGCGTGAAATCGAAAAACGTGAAGCGTTGATCTTTATCGTCGTTCAGGTTCTGGGGGGTGTGCTCGGCATGCTCATTGCTCACGCCATGTTCGAAGAACAGATTTTACAGATATCCAGCAACCTCGCAGCGGCCCGGCACAGATGTTCTCGGAAGCGGTCGCGACATTTGGCCTGATGCTGACGATTTTCGGTGCCATCCGACACAAGCCCGATAGCGTGGCGTGGATGGTCGGGCTTTACATCACAGCAGCATACTGGTTCACAGCATCGACCAGCTTTGCCAATCCTGCGGTGACGGTTGCGCGCGCCATGACCGATACGTTTTCTGGTATCCGTCCAGCCGATGCGCCGTACTTTATCGCGCTGCAATTTGTCGGCGCCGTACTTGCCGTCATCGTCGCCGGATGGCTGGCGTATTTCGATAAAGATCAAAAGAACTGATGGGATGCGTTGCTATACCGTAGGCTGTGCCGATAGTCTGAGCACCTTCGATCACAGAAGGCGCAAAAATGACTGCAAGCAATTCCAACGTTCCCAGCCTGACTGAAACGCTCAGCCGTTTCGTCGCCGATGCTGACTGGGATGATATCCCTCAGGACGTACGCCATAACACCAAGCGCTCACTGCTGAACTATTTCGCGACCGCATTCGCGGGTGCGCACGATGTGGCGCTTGAGCACAGTGTTGCCGTGCTTGGTGAGTTTCAGGGGCAGGGGAAGGCGACGATGATCGGTCGCACCGGTGCGACCGATCCCATGACGGCTGCGTTCATCAATGGCGCTGCCGGTAACGTGCATGATTTCGATGACACGCACATCCGCACGGTCATTCACCCGACGGCGCCCGTGGCACCGGCGCTGCTGGCATTGGCTGAGCGGCAAAAGGTTTCAGGGACTGATTTTATCCTGGCTGCTGGCACTGGGTATTGAAGCCACGCTCAGGATCGGCAATGCGATCTCTCCTGGACACTATGCGCGCGGCTGGCACATCACGGCGACCTGTGGCGTGTTCGGGGCGGCGCTGGCTACGGGCAAGGTCCTGGGCCTGGATGCAGGGCGGCTGATCTACGCTCTCGGTTCTGCTTCGGCGCAATCGTCGGGCCTTGTCGAGACACTTGGTTTCATGGCCAAAAGCATCGGCGTCGGTGGCGCTGCCAGAGGCGGGCTGCTGGCTGCCCTGCTGGCGGAAAAAGGACTCGATGGTCCTGACCGCCCGCTTGAAGGGCCACGTGGATTTCTCAGTGTTACCGGCGATAATCCGGACTACAGGGAAGTCACTCACGGGCTCGGCAAGCGATGGGAAGTCCTGAGCAATATTCACAAACCCTATCCCTGCGGTGTGGTCCTGTTCTCGGTTATCGATGCATGCATGGCGCTGCTGGATAATGGTGATATCGCGATCGACAGCATCGTCAGAATAACATTGTTCGGTCATCCGTTATTACGCCAGCGGGCCGACCGCCCGGATGTCTCAACGGGGCGCGAGGCGCAGGTCTCGGCGCAGCATGCGGTCGCCGCAGCATTGATATTCGGCGCTGCCGGACTGCAGCAGTTCACGGATGCAGCCGTCAATGACCCGCGCGTTCTGTCTTTCCGCAAAAAAGTGTTCATGCACGACGAAGGCGAAATCAATGTCGCCGGTGTGCACATGGTGATCGAAACAAACGACGGCGCCGCGCATGAAATTTCCATAGATGGCGCACGAGGCACCGACGCCCGGCCCTTGAGCGATGACGAGATCGAAACGAAATTCCGCACACTGGTGGGCGAGTGTGCCCCTGACTGTTCGCGGGCGGAAGAATTGATTGAACGGATCTGGACGCTGGATCAGACCGATGATGTCGGATCAATCATGGCGCTGGCGAGACCCGCTTAGCCATTCGGGGTCCCGCCGCGCCGCATTAGTCAGATAAAATTAGGCTAACTCTCAGCTCGGTTTCTTTTTGTCTTTTTCGACTTTCTCTTTTTTATCCTTGTCGACTTTGACCTTTTCGCCTTTGTCGGTTTTGGCTTTTTCGCCCTTATCCGTTTTTACTTTTTCGACCTTGTCGGTTTTGGCCTTTTCGGCTTTTTCTTTGGTTTGTTTGTTTACGTTGGCGTCATTGCACGGTTTTTCTTTGGTGCATGCCTTGGTCTTGGCGGCTTCAGGCTTCTTTTCCTTCTCGACTTTCTTTTTCTCGGTGCCGTCGGCGTGGGACGGGGCATACGAGAAGGACAGGCCGGTATGCGAAACATGAACCGGTATAAACGCCGCGCAAAAACCAACCGTAATGGCAGCAGCAATGGATGCCAGAACTTTTGAACGCATGGATGTGCTCCTGGATGTCGTGATGTGACGACCCGAATAGTACCGGTCGATCCCACATATCATGTCTTAAATATTGGCTTCAGCAAAGAGATGTTTGTTGTTCAGCTTGCTGACCAGGCATGGTCGATGGGCATGACAGCACCGTTGATGTCCCGGCCGCCCGACCCGCACAGGAACGCCACCATCTCGGCAACGCTTTCAACGTCGATGAAGCGGTCCGAAGGCTGTTTGCCGCCGAGAAATCGCGCCGCCGCTTCAGTTTCTGAAATGCCGTCGGTATCCATCGCCTTTTGAATGGTGTTGTCGGCGTGTGTCGTTCTGACCGTACCTGGGCAGACCGCGTTGCAGGTGATGCCCGGGTGCTTTGCAACCTCAAGCGCGATGGCGCGGGTCAGGCCGATCAGGGCCGTCTTGGTGGTGACATAGCTGGCCCGATTTTGAGCACCGATCAGGCCGTAAATAGACGACATGTTGATAATCCGCCCCCAACCCTGACGCTTCATGTCTGCCAGGGTATGGTGAATGGTCCGATAGGCCGAAGTCAGGTTGACGGCGATGACCCGTTCCCAATCAACAGGGTCGGTATCTTCGATCGCGCCGAAGTGACGACTGACGGCATTGTTGACGACGATATCGATGTTGCCGAAGCGGGCTTGCGCACGCTTGATGACAGCTTCCAGCGCATTGCCATCACCGACATTGCAGGGCTCGTAAATGGCATCTATGCCATGTGTATTAATGAGGACCTGCGCCTTGGGGCCGATCTCGGCTGCATCCTCGATGCCATTGAGGACGATGTTGCATCCTGCCGCTGCCAGCTTGTCGGCGACTGCATAACCGATCCCGAGGCTGGAGCCGGTGATCAGGGCCGTTTTACCGTTGAGCATTTCTTATTCCTTTTTTGCGTCGATAACGTTGATCAGCGCAGGCCAGTAATTGTCACCGTATCCTGCGGCATCAGATTCTTCGAATAATGCTCGAACCGTATCTGCGCCGGGCAGGGTGAGACCGTGCTGTTCGGCAAGCTCAAGCGCATAAGACAGGTCCTTGGCGGCGTAGCGGGTCGAGAAGGCTTTCTCCGGAAAAACACCCGGCAGCAGCGCTTTGAGGCCGTGATTGCGGAGCGCAAAACTGTCGCCAGAGCCGCTTTGCAACGCATTGAAAAGGACCTCGCCATTCATCCCTGCGTGGCGTGCAACCGTCAGTGCTTCGGAAAGAGCAACGACGTTCTGGAACAGGATCATGTTGTTGAGGATCTTGACCATCTGGCCATTGCCGACGCCGCCGCAATGCAGCACGTCCGAGGCAAAACAATTGAGCAGCGGTTCAATTCGGCTGAACACCGCTTCGTCGCCGCCGACCATGATGGCCAGCGTGCCCTGTTCAGCGGCCTGCCGGGTGCGGGCCACCGGCGCGTCGGCATAGGCGATGCTTTTTGCTCCGGCCTGTTGGGCCAGTTCGCGGCTGAGCGTGACCGGAGACGTTGAGAGATCGACGAATACCGTGCCCGGTTGCATGACGGCGAGCAGACCTGCTGACCCGGTCAGTATCTCCCGAACCTCCTTGCCGCCCGGCAGCGACACGA
Source organism: uncultured Rhodospirillales bacterium (assembly GCA_965284225.1). Taxonomy (GTDB): domain Bacteria; phylum Pseudomonadota; class Alphaproteobacteria; order Rhodospirillales; family Casp-alpha2; genus UBA4479. Next base: position 118,690 of record CBDIRN010000001.1, on the reverse strand, counting down.
AAACAATATCCGCCCCTTTGGCAGCTTCAATGGCAGATGAGGCGACGATGGCGCCTTGATCCGACAACCGTTGCAACGGTTCAGGCCTGACATCGAATACCCTGATTTCCGTCAGGCCGACGCTTTCACGCTTGAGGGTGAGATTGCGGCACATCGGCTCGCCCATGACGCCGAGGCCGATGAAGGCGGCGATCCCGGTTTTTGCTGTGCTCATAGTCATCGACTTTTATCCTTTGTCGGTTTTCGTTCGGGCAAGCCCCTGCGGCGCCAATTCGACCGGACTGGCCGGATTGATGCAATACCCATTCAAGAGGAATACACTGCGTGACAGCCGGGAAGTATGTCCCGGGATCAGGCATGCCCAGCAGGGTTGCCAGGCAAAACACGATCTGGATGCCCAAAGGTTACTCAGCGTGGGGATTGCTATTTGTAAAAAAGCGATGACGCTTCGTCAGTCTCTTATATCGTCATCATTATGTAGACTTTCAAACAGCTCTTCCCAGGATTTCGGATCCAGATTGAGTGGCTGGTATGAGACGATCTTGTCCACGGTGACGCCGTCGGAGGAGAGGGGGAAGCGATAGGTCATCTGATTTGAAAGGCTTTTGACGCCATAATGCGGATGGAATGCAAGCGCCATGGGGCGCTTTTCCCGGAGCACCCATCCGAACTGCTCAAACCCGGATTGAATGGTGCCCGGGTGAGGGGAGGCGGTGAGCAGCTTACCGGACATCTCATACCCTTTACGGTTGGTGTTGTTTGTGCCCCAGAACCGATAGAAGTAATCCAGCCCGCCATCCAGTACGTCGACGACTGCGAGATTGGGTATCAAGCCGGTCGGCAAATCTTCCAGACTGAAGTCCCTTGACCACATTGGTGCAAATTGCGCACCGCATCCGGCCTGCCAATAGTCGAGCAGCAGGTTACTATCACCAATAGGTACGTCGCGCGGATGGCTTGGACTCACGATTGTCATGCGATCACTTCAAAACCACTGATGAGTCCTGATAAAAGAATGTCTGTAAGGCATTATGGCAGGTTGATAATTCGTCGGCTAATAGGATTAGGCACAGCACTTATCCCATTTTTTTTATTGCCCGTGGTGCCGTGGACGATGCGCGCATAATGATCCCTTCAAATGCTCTCAATAAGAGAAATCATCAGAAATGGCTGATGCCTTTGTTATTGTTCCCGAAGTAAATCAAAACTAATTTCCGAAATAGTGTCCCGTGATCCGGATTTGGCCGGCTCCCGACAGCACAGCCGGCAGGATTTTTGTTTATGAAGACGATCGAATATTTTTATTCAGCCCATTCAGCCTATGCCTACATCGGCTCTAAATTACTCATGGAGATTGCGAAGAATGGAGGGCGGCGCATCGATCATCGACCGATGGACCTTCGCGTGGTTGTGGCAGCCACAGGGCCCGGGCCGCATAACAGCCGGACACCGGAACGCCGCAGCTATTTTTCCGGCCGCGAGATAGAGCGCTGGGCCGAAGCGCGTGATGCCGAAATCCTTTCCTGGCCGACCTTCCACGACAACGAGATTGCGCTTTCAAATGGCATGCTGATCGCCGGCCTGTTGCAGGGCCTTGATATCGATGCACTGGCGCATCGTTTGCTCGAAGGGCACTGGCGCGACGATGCTGATCTTGCCGATGCGGCAACGCTGGAACGGCTTGGTCTGGAAGCAGGCATCGACCCGGCACCGCTTCTGGATGCGGCCCGCTCGCCAGAAGTGATCGCTGTCTACAATGCAAATACGGACGAAGCCATCAGGCGTTCGGTCTTCGGGTCGCCGACCTACTTTGTCGATGGGGATATGTTCTACGGGCAGGATCATCTGGAACTGGTCGCTCGGGCTCTGAACACACCGTTCAAGGGAAAATGGCCGCGCGGCTAAGGGGCGGTATTCTGAATCTTGTTTTTTGCCGCTTGCTGCTCGCGGTGGAAAATATAAAAACCGCTGGCAGCGATGATCAGGGCACCAAGTACAGTGTAGCCGTCCGGCAGATTTGCAAATACCAGAAATCCGAAAACAGTTGCCCAGATCAATCCGGAATAGGCGAACGGCATCAAGGCTGACGGTGGCGCTGACTGAAAAGCGAGGATCAGCGTGAAGTGCCCAAGGGCACCGAATGCGCCCATGGCGATCATCAGTCCCCAGTCGACCGGTTCAGGTGTTATCCAGTCTACAGGCGCCATGATGGTGGCAAGAACGGCACCGACCAGCGCTGTATATAGCAGAGTGGTGTTGGGATCATCCGATTGTCTGAGCATGCGCGTTGTCAATTGATACAGCGCATTGGTGCAGGCGGCTGCGACAAAATAGAGCGCTGATACCGGCACATCGCCAAGCCCGGGGCGGACAATGATCAGCGCGCCGACAAGGCCTGCGAGCACACCCAGCAAACGCCTGATGCCGATCCGTTCGCCGAGCAAAGGCACGGACAGCGCGGTGATCAAAATAGGGCTCAGGAACATGATCGAGCTGGCCATGGCGAGATCGATCTCGCGAATGCCGATGAAATACAGAATCGTGGTCGTCAGAAGCAGGGATGACCGGAAGATCTGCATGACCGGGCGATTGCTGTTTGTGAAACGGAATGTCCGCCGCCCAAGCAGGGCCAGAACAACGAGCAGGTGAAAAAAGAAGCGCGCCCAGACAACCTGCGTCACCGGAAAGCTCTGCGACAGGTGTTTGGCGCAGGTATCAATCAGAATGAAGAACAGCGTGGTGGCCAGCATCATGACGATGCCGCGCGGAATGTTTTCGTCTTCGATCGACGCAGGACGAGATACGGGAAGCGCCATAGCCGGCCCTTTGTTGTTCCGACCGCGAATGTTCTCCCGGATCGTCAGGAACAGTAATTCTGATTATTCGTTCAGGCAACGTTTGGATGGGATGCAGGCGTATATCCCTACAATCAAGTTTTTTAGCCTGTTTATACGGGATTAATCCGGAGCATTCGCCGCTCACTCCATTTTCCGACAAGCGGGGTCGCATCAGCATGACTTTGGTTTTGGCGGAAGGGGTGGGATTCGAACCCACGGTAGGCTTTCACCTACGCTGGTTTTCAAGACCAGTTCCTTAAACCACTCGGACACCCTTCCATGCACGACGCGCTCAATCATCACAGTCGCGCGCCCTGTTTCCTGTTTGGAGACCAGAACCGCTCCTCGCGCGTCAACGGCGGCGGACTTTAGCCCCGTAGCGCATCAACCGGCAAGGGTGAAGCGGTAAAATATATCAATACTTCTCAATACAACATCCGCAAGGCTATCATCGGGAAACCCTCATATCGAAGAGGGGCAAATAATCATACATTTTTATTGAAGATTGAGGCGGGGGCTTTGATGCACAGTATCATCGAATACTTGTTTGGCGCAGCGTCATTCATGCCGCATGGGTACTGCCTGATGTGGCGCCCGGATCTGGTGGCTCTGCATGCGGTTTCGGATATGCTGATTTTCCTGGCCTATGCCTCCATTCCTGCGGCGCTCGTCGTGTTTGTCAGAAAACGCCCTGAACTCGAGCATCGCTCGACGCTGGTGTTGTTTGCTGCATTCATTCTGGCCTGTGGTTTTACGCACCTGGTTGCGATGTTCACCCTGTGGCAGCCGATGTACGGACTGCAGGGGATCATCAAGGCGATGACGGCATTGATTTCTCTGCTTACGGCCTTCGCTATCTGGCCTTTGCTGCCGAAACTGATGAAAATTCCAAGCCCTGCAGCCCTCCAGACGCTGAATGCTGATCTCGGTCTGGTCAACGACCAGTTGAAGCGTGAAATCACCGAGCACGAAGCGACCCTGCAGGAACTCAGGGCCATGCGCAGCGAGTTGGAAGTCCGGGTCGAGGAGCGTACGCGTGAACTGAACATTGCGTACCGCGAGCTGGAACAGGTCAATGATGACTTGTCGACGTTTGTGCACGTTGCCTCGCATGATCTCAAGGAACCCTTGCGTGGTATCCGCTATTACGCCGAAATCGTTGCCGAGGATCATGGTGACAACCTGTCTGCACAGGGGAAGGGGGATCTTGATGCGATCGCAAAATTGGCCGACCGGCTGGACAGCCTGATCAATTCCCTGCGTGAATACAGCCGTGCCGGTAACAAGGATGAAGCGTTGGAAAACGTTGATCTCAATGACGTTCTCCGTGAAACCGTCGATAATCTGAAGCCGTTGCTTCTCGAGACCGGCATCAAGGTCGATATCCCCGAACAACTGCCGGTCATCCGTTGCGTGCGTGCACATGCACTGACGCTGATTCAGAATCTCATTACAAATGCTGCCAAACACACCAAGGACGCTCCCTTTGTGCGTGTTGAGGCAAGGCAGGACGCCGATGGTTCGGTGTCTATTCTCGTAAGCGACAATGGGCCGGGCATCCCGCAGGAACTGCACGAGGATGTCTTCAAGATGTTCCGGCGGGGGTCTAATGTCGGTGAAAAATCCGACACACGCGATGAGTCGACGGGGATGGGGCTGGCGATCGTGAAGCGGATCGTCGAGCGTTATAACGGAACGGTCAAACTACGCTCATCACCAGAAGGCGGTGCGCAATTCGAACTGATGCTGCGGACGAGCTAGGCGTCATTCTGAGATTATTTTGAAAATATCGGAGTTCGTTTATGCCACATAAAATCATCGTTCTTGTCGAAGACAGCGCTGCCGATGCGCGGGCCGTTTCGCGAGCGATTGAAAAGCTTGGTGACGCAACAATCGGGCTCGTCCATCACGAGACGGCGGAAAATGCGCTCATGTATTTTCAAAACAGTGCGCATAATTCTGATAAGCGGATTGTCCTTATGGATATCAATTTGCCGGGCACCAACGGCCTGACGTTTCTCAAGCATCTAAAAAGCACACCGAGCCTGAAGCATATTCCGGTCATCATCTGGACCACCTCGGATCAGCAGCAAGACATTGATAATTCTTATGAAAATGGTGCGAATAGCTTTATCACCAAGCCGATGAGCTTGAGTGACGTCACAGAAATGGTACGGGACGTTTGCCATTACTGGTTCAAGCGGGCGACGATCGCCTAAGGGCAAGAGGCCATAATCACAGCATGAGTGGTTTTTGATGCACGGATATAAGCGTTGTGCTAGGGTTTTCATCGGATTTTAATAAAACATCAATTGCAGAGCCGTGTGTGCGGCATGATCAACCAGGGGTGGGCAGGGTTTCATGGCAAACAGACAATCAGTCAGTATTTCATTGCACCTTGATTCCGGCCTCAAATACGCTGCCTTGGGCGCATTACTCTTGGGCTTAGCAATCTCAGCGGCAAATGCTGATGAGGTGCCGTCCGCCAAGGCCGGTGCTGCGGACACAACCGTCGGGACCAACGACCCACTCGAAAGCGTTAATCGCTTCACATCCGATTTTAACCGGGCCCTGCGTGGTGCCGTTATCGATCCTCTGGTCGATGGTTATCAATATGTGACACCGGAGCCCGTACAGCAGTCGATTACCAATATCTTCTCGAACCTGACAGAACCGGTTACAGCCGTTAGCTCGTTGTTGCAGGGCGATACCGATAATGCCGGCGCCGCAACCAACCGGTTCATCATCAACACGACGATCGGCGTGGGCGGGATCAATGATCGGGCAACCGAATTGGGTATCGCACAGCGCCGCGAAGACCTGGGTCAGGCGATGGCGAAGGGTGGGGTCGGGACTGGTCCGCATATTGTTCTGCCGATCCTGGGCCCGTCGAATTTCCGCGATGTGACCGGGGACCTGCTGACCGGGCTGGCCAGCCCGTTACCGTTGGCCATGCAGGCCGCTGGCAATGGCGTGACCTATTCCAATCACCAGGACGATATTAATGCTCTCAGCAGGAATGCCGTTGATCCGTACATCACTGAGCGCTCCGCCTATGAGCAGCATCGAGATTACGCGGTCAGTAATGGGGTTACACCTGATAGCAATTTCCCGACGTTCGCCGAAGATCAGCGCCCCAGCGTCGCGACGACGCCAAGGTAGTTCCCGCAATCCCTGTTCGAATCGATGCGCCTGAGTACGCATATGCTCAGGCTGTGTGCGGTATCGCGGCTACCATTGCCGTATCGGCAGCATAATTAATATATGCAGAAATCTTTATAATGTTGTTATGAATCAAATAGATAAACATTAATTCTGTCTTTTTTCTTTACCTGCATCGCGCATTCCCGGTGGGATGACGTTGCCGATCACCGTTGCTCGGGTTAAGCAACGAACAAGGTAAGGGAAATGTTCTTCTATCTGTCTAAAGTTTTTTGGTTTTTCGCAAGCCCCGGTAATGCGTTCCTTATGGTTCTGCTGCTGGGCCTGTCCCTTACCGCAACTCGCTTCCGACGCACTGGTAAATGGCTCGTCACGCTGGCTGTCATGGCTGCTCTGGTGGTGACATTCGTGCCAATCGGTGCAGCCATGATAAAAACGCTTGAGGACCGGTTTCCGGTTCCAACGTCACTGCCACCCAATATTGACGGCATTGTTGTTTTGGGCGGCGTTATCGATCCGGTCATGTCAGCCGTACACAAGGATATTGTCATCAACGGAGCTGTTGAACGGATAACGGTCTCGGCGGCGCTGGCCATTGAGCATCCCGGTGCCAGAATTATTTTCACAGGCGGCTCTGGCTCGATTACCGAACAGGGCTTCAAAGAGGCGGATTACGTCGCTGGCCTTTACGCATCGCTTGGTATCCCTGCGGAACGCCTGACGCTTGAACGTGAAGCGCGCAATACCTGGGAGAACGCTAAATATACGGCCGAATTGGTGTCGCCGAAGCTTGATGAGAAATGGCTTCTTGTGACGTCGGCTTTCCACATGCCCCGTGCCGTTGGTGCCTTCCGGCGAGTCGGTTGGGAAATGATCCCGTACCCGGTTGATTTCATTACGACAAAAACGATTTCATTTCCTTCACCGATGGATTTTGCCCATGGCCTTGGCAATCTTTCCAATGCTGGGCACGAATGGCTGGGGTTGATCACCTATTGGCTGACCGGAAAAAACAGTTCTGCCTTTCCAAAACCACACGGGCCGGAGGTCCAATGATCCTGAGACGGAATTTAATCGGCGCAATAGGGATGGCGGCCCTGTTCGCATTATCACCAGCCCCTGCATATGCCGAGCAGACGCAACCGTTTGAAGTCTGGCTCAAGAGTTTTCAGCTTGAAGCATCAAGAGCCGGCATCCCTGATCCCGCCCTTAGCCTGGCTTTGGGGTCTGTTGCGGCCATTCCCAGGGTTCTTGAGTTGGACCGGAAACAGCCAGAATTCATGCTGACGCTGTGGCGGTATCTTGAAATTTACGTTCCGGACACCCGGATCGAGAAGGGCAAGGAACTGCTCAAGACCCATGAGAAGCTCTTGGCCGAAGTTGAAAAGAAATACGGCGTGCCACCTCGTTTCCTGGTTGCCTTCTGGGGGGTAGAGACGGACTTCGGTCGCAATTTCGGTGCGTTCCATATGCTGAGTGCCGTCGCCACCCTGGCCTATGACGCGAGACGGGCTGATTTCTTCAAAGCCCAGTTGCTGTCGGCCATCAAGCTCGTGGCCCGTGGCGATGTACCGGTTGAGACCAAGTCATCATGGGCCGGTGCGATGGGGAACATGCAGTTCATACCGACCACTTTCGAAGGGTATGCAATCGATTATGACGGCGATGGCCGTCGTGATCTCTGGAACAGTCTGCCCGATGTGTTCGCATCCGCATCCAACTATCTGAAAAGCGTTGGCTGGAACCCAGATTATACGTGGGGACGTGAAGTCGTCCTGCCCAAGGACTTCGATCTGTCCCTGGCCGGACTGCAGGAAAAGAAAATGCTCAGCGAATGGCAGAAGCTCGGCGTCAGAAAGGTCGGCGGCGGCAATCTCTCGACCAAGGAAATCGAGGCTTCGCTCCTGCTGCCGGCAGGGGCTGCGGGACCGGCATTTCTGACCTACAGCAATTTCCGGACAATCATGCGCTGGAATTCGTCCCAGCTTTACGCCATCGCCGTTGGCCATCTCGCCGACAGGTTCATTGACCTGCCGGCCCTCAGCGTCAAAAAACCGGCCGATGCAGAAATGCTGCGCTATGCCGAAATCGAAGAAATGCAGCGATTACTGACAAAAATCGGCTTTGATACCGGCGGCATTGACGGTCGCGCCGGGCCGATGACTCGTCAGGCAATCCGGGATTTCCAGAAACAGAGCAAATTGCCGGCGGATGCGCATCCGACACCGGGCTTGCTGCAGCGATTGCGCAGTGCAGCGGGGGGATAGGATGCTAATTTGTGATCCTGTGCAAATTATGACACAAGATGATGTGATTATGCCGTGTATTGTGGCACTATTCGGCGTTCAGGAAAGTGCGGAACCAGCGGTGGAGTGCGGATGGAAATGAATGGGTCGCGGTTACGTATAATGGCTGTCCTTGGGACCCTTGCCGTTATCCTGTCCGGATGTGCGGAGACGGAGTTTCTGATTCACACCGCGAAACGGGTAAGTCGCTCTGAAGAACCGGCGGTGGTAGGGGGCTACAAGGTCGGCAAGCCCTACCAGATCGAAAACGTCTGGTACTACCCGGAAGAAAACTACGAATACGACGAAACCGGCATCGCATCTTGGTACGGCGCGGCTTTTCACGGCAAACTCACCGCCAACGGTGAAGTTTACGACATGAATGCCCTGACGGCGGCGCACCGGACGCTGCCGATGCCCAGCTTCGTCAGGGTGACAAATCTGGATAATGGTCGCTCGCTGGTCCTGAAGGTCAATGACCGTGGTCCGTTTGCCCGTGGCCGGATTATTGATATTTCCAGACGCGGAGCCCAATTGCTGGGCTTCCAGGATCAGGGAACATCGCGCGTCAGGGTGCAGATTTTGGCCGACCAATCCCGGGCCGTTGCTGCCCGGTTGCAGAACCGTGACGATCTTGCCCGCGTCGGCTCGCCGATCACCGTCGACAAATTACCGAAAGCCAGCGTCAGTGCTGAATCACTGCCAGCCCCGAGTGGGGCGAGCGTTTCATCGGCGCAGGTGACGGCATTGCCTGTGTCGCAACAACGCGTGACCGACCCGATAGCCTCCCCGGTCGGCACGATCCCGAATACCACGGCACCCTCGGAAACCGTGGCACTGACGGCCAACCCCGAAGCTGCCGTCAAGCAAGAGCCGGTCAAACCGACATCAATCTTTATTCAGGCCGGTGCTTTCGGTCTCTATGATAATGCCAACAAGGTCCGGGCGCGGCTGAGCCCGCTTGGCAGCGTGTTTCTTGATCAGGTCATGGTCAACGGCAAGGACCTCTACCGCGTCCGCATCGGGCCGATGGCCGATGTCCAGCAGGCCGACACGGTGTTGAGTCAGGTCGTCGGAACAGGTTACCCTGAAGCACGCATTATCGTTGACTGATAACGCCACGATATCGTCATTTTCTAAAGCATAGAATGGAGCCATGCTGAACATTCACCCCACAACAAGACCGGCGCTTGCACTTCTTGCATTGGCCGGTGTCGCCATTTTCGCTTCAACCCATGTCCTTGCGGACGATATTGAAACCAAGGCCCGCGAAGCGATCCTTCTCGATCCAACGACAAGCACCGTCATCTTGAGTAAAAACGGCGAAGAAAGTATGCCGCCGGCGTCGATGAGCAAGCAGATGACGATCTATATGCTTTTCGAAAGCCTTAAGGACGGTCGCGTCTCACTGGATGACAAGTTCCGTGTTTCCGAGAATGCCTGGCGTCTGGGTGGTGCCGGTAGCGGCGGCTCGACAATGTTTCTGCCGCCGAATTCCGAGGTCCGGGTCGAAGATCTGATCCGTGGCATTATTGTTCAGTCCGGCAATGATGCCTGCATCGTTGTTGCCGAGAATCTGGCCGGCAGTGAAGAAGCTTTTGCCCGCCGTATGACGGACAAGGCGTTGGAACTGGGGATGAAGAACAGCAACTTCGTCAATTCAACCGGCTGGCCGGACCCCGAACACCGTACCACGGCCTATGATCTTGCGGTGCTGGCCAAGCGGACGATTCTCGATTTCCCGGAATATTTTCATTATTATGCCGAGAAGGAATTCACCTATAACAAAATCCGTCAATCCAACCGCAATCCGTTGATGTACGGGTATGCCGGTGCCGATGGGATGAAAACCGGGCATACGGAAGAAGCCGGATACGGCCTGACCGGTACGGCCACGCAGGACGGACGACGGCTGATCGTTGTCGTCAACGGTCTGTCGAGCAGCAAGGAAAGGGCATCCGAGGGTGCCAAGCTGCTGGACTGGGGTTTCCGTGAATTCGGCAACTATGCCCTGTTCAAGTCAGGTGACACAGTCGACACCGCACCCGTATGGCTGGGCGCTTCGCCGACGGTTGGGTTGAAGATTGCGCAAGATATTCATCTGACGATGACCAAAAAAGACCGTCGCGCCATGAAGGTGACGGTGCGTTATCAATCGCCGGTGCCGGCACCGATCCACGTCGGTCAGCAGATCGGCATGCTGACCATTGAAGCGCCCGATTTCAAAACAATCGAAGCGCCTTTGCTGGCCAGTCAGGATGTTGCGCAACTGGGTATCTTTGGCCGCCTTGGCGCAGCGCTGGAATTCCTGCTGTGGGGTGAGAGCAGTTGAGACTGGTCGGATATGACAAAAGGTAAGTTCATCACCTTCGAAGGGGGCGAGGGCGGTGGAAAGTCGACTCAGGTGAACAGGCTGGCCGCAGCTTTGCGCCAGACCGGTCTGAATGTCATCACAACCCGCGAACCAGGCGGGGCCCCGGCAGCCGAAGATATCCGTGCCTTGCTTGTATCAGGTGCGGTCAAGCGCTGGTCGCCGATGGCCGAGGTTCTGTTGAACTACGCCGCCCGTGAAATGCACGTTTCCGGAACGATTTTCCCGGCGTTGGAGCGGGCGAATGGGTGATCTCGGACCGGTTTGTCCGATTCGACCGATGGCCTATCAGGGATATGGCGGCGGCATCGCGGCGGAACGCATCCGCGCGGTGCATACGGCGACGCTGGGTGCTTTCATGCCTGATCTGACCCTGATCCTTGATCTGCCGACCGAAGAAGGATTGGCGCGAGCGGGTAAGCGCCTGACCGAGCATCGCAGCATTGAAGACCGGTACGAGCGTATGGAGCGTGATTTCCATAACCGGTTGCGTGAAGGCTTCCTGAAATTGCCCTTGCCGAGCCTCTGCGTTGCCGTGTCATCGATGCCACGGCAGATATCGAAGCCGTTGGGAATGATATCATCCTGGCTGTCGAGGAGGCCCTTGGCCTGTCATTAAGCGGGACTGCCCGATGAATGCGGACACAGCCCTGCTGGATGAATTGCGGGTCCCGGAGCCCCGGGAAAATGCCGAGCTGTTCGGTCATGAAGACGCCGAGCAGGTCCTGCTGAACGCCCTTGCCGGTGGGCGGCTACCCCATGCATGGCTATTCACTGGCCCCAAGGGCATCGGCAAGGCGACGCTGGCCTTCCGGTTTGCCCGCCATCTGTTTTCCCATAAGCCCGATGCCAGTGCCGCAACCGGTGGCCTGTTTGCCGCCGATGACATTCCGGCAGCCGTACCCGAAAGCCTGTATGTGTCACCTGATAGGCCGGTGTTCCATCGGGTCGCATCCGGCGGTCACGGTGATCTGATGACGGTCGAGCGCAAGCTGAACGACAAAGGCAAGCTGAGTACGCAAATCCGCATTGAGGATGTCCGTAGCGCCATCGATTTCGCGCACATGACATCAAGCGAAGGCGGCTACAAGGTGATCATCGTCGATGGTGCCGAGCTGATGAACCGCGCGTCTGAAAACGCCTTTCTGAAAGTCCTCGAAGAACCACCGGCGCATTCTGTCATTATCATGGTCAGCCATAACCCAGGCCGATTGCTGCCGACGACCCGGTCGCGCTGCCGTACGCTGACGCTGAAACCACTGTCGACAGATACGGTCAGCATGCTGATGAACCGAAATATGCCGGACGTGTCTGCCAGCGATGCCGGCGAACTGTCACGGCTTTCGGAAGGCAGCATTGGCCGGGCGATGTCATTGGCAGCGGGTGGGGGACTGGAAATTTACCGGGATGTGGTTAATATCTTTGCATCCTTGCCGAACCTCGACGGCAGTGCTGTTCAGGCGCTGGCGACCAAGCTCTCTAAACCCGGCGCCGACGATGCCTATTATTCAGGGATCGAGCTTTATCGCTGGTGGTTATCCCGCGTTGTTCTGGCTTCATCCAGAGGCGTTTCCGGCGATACCAGCCTGAGCGCAGCGGAGCGCGAAATCGCCGAGCGGGCAGCCGCAACGACGATCCTGCCGATCTGGCTCGGTCGTCTTGATCAGGCGGAAAGCCTGATCCGCAGCGCCGACCCGCTTAGTTTGGACCGAAAACAGGTAATCCTGTCGCTATTCCTTTCACTGGCTTGAACCCTCACCCGGAAGCGTAGCGCGCCACCCTCTCCTGAGGAGAGGGTTGGCAAATCGTGCGTTCCTCTCCCTTGCGAGGGGCAGGGTGAGGGGAAACGACTCGTATACCTTGACCCTCAGGGCTGCTCGCCGTACCTAAAGGCGCACTTATTGTCAGGAAATACCGATGTCCGACCAGCCGAGCTATTATCTCACGACACCGATCTATTACGTTAACGATGCGCCGCACATCGGTCATGCCTATACGACGCTGGCATGCGATGTGCTGGCCCGCTTCAAGCGCCTAGACGGTTATGACGTCCGTTTCCTGACCGGCACCGACGAACATGGCCAGAAGGTCGAGAAATCGGCACTTGCGGCTGGTATCGACCCTCAGGCCTTCACGGATAAGGTGTCGCAGAATTTCCGCGACCTCGCCGATTTCATGAACTTCAGCCACGATGACTTCATCCGCACCACCGAAGAGCGCCATATCCGCGCCTGTCAGGCGATCTGGAAGAAGCTGGAGGCGGCGGGGGAAATCTATCTGGAAACCTATGGCGGCTGGTATGCGGTCCGCGATGAGGCCTTCTACGATGAAAAAGAACTGACCAAGACCAAGGACGGCAAGCGGATCGCACCGTCCGGTGCCGAGGCCGAGTGGGTTGAAGAGCCCAGCTATTTCTTCAAGCTGTCGGCCTGGGGTGATCGGCTGCTGGCGTTTTACGAAGCCAACCCGGATTTCATCCTGCCGGAAACCCGCCGCAATGAAGTGCTCAGCTTTGTGAAGGGCGGCCTTAACGATCTGTCGATATCGCGCACCACCTTCAAGTGGGGCGTGCCGGTGCCGGGCAACGAGGCGCATATCATGTATGTGTGGCTCGATGCGCTGACCAACTACATCACCGCCGTCGGTTATCCCGAGACCGAGGGCGGCGATTACGCCAAATTCTGGCCTGCCGATCTGCACATGGTCGGCAAGGATATCCTGCGCTTTCACACCGTCTATTGGCCGGCGTTCCTGATGGCTGCGGGCCTTGAGCCGCCGAAGCGGGTGTTTGCGCACGGCTGGTGGACCAACGAAGGCCAGAAAATCTCCAAATCCACGGGGAATGTCATCGACCCGATAGAGCTGGCCAACCGCTACGGCCTTGATCAGGTACGCTACTTCCTGCTGCGCGAAGTGCCGTTCGGCAACGATGGCGATTTCTCGCACACCGCCATGGTCAATCGCATGAATGGCGAGTTGGCCAACGATTTCGGCAATCTGGCACAGCGCGTACTGTCGATGGTCGCCAAGAACTGCGATGGTCAGGTGCCGACACCCGGCGCTTTTGATGCTGACGACACAGCCCTGCTGGGGCAGGCGCAGGGCCTGCTGGGCGAGGTGCGCAACCATCTGGACCGTCAGGGCTTCAACCACGCGCTAGAGGCGATCTGGATTGTGATCCGCGCCGCCAATGGCTACGTCGACCGTCAGGCCCCTTGGAAGCTGAAAAAGGAAGATCCGGCCCGTATGGCCACCGTGCTTTATGTGCTGACGGAAACCATCCGCCATCTGGCCATCATCTGCCAGCCGGTAATGCCGTCAACGATGGCCCTGATGCTCGATCAGCTGGCGGTGCCGGCCGATGCCAGAACGTTTGCCAGCCTGAACAAGGGCGGCGCACTCAAACCCGGTACAGCATTGCCGAAACCGGAAGGGGTTTTCCCCCGGTTTGTCGAGGAAGATGAGTAAAACCACCGAGGCACAGAGGTACAGAGACGTGTTGGTTAAAAACATATCGTCATCCCCGCGCAAGCGGGGACCCAGACTGCTTGATGGTAATATCTGGGTTCCCGCTTGCGCGGGAATGACAGCATTTTTATAACCTGTTTTCTTAGCGTCCCTGTGTCTCTGTGGTTCATATGAGGTCTGAAACATTGACTCTCCATCACTGACAGACAACATGGACCGCATGAGCGACAAACAGCCACCCGCCTTCGACACACCGCTGATCGACAGCCACTGCCATCTGGATTTCCCGGATTTTGCGGAGGAACTGGACCAGGTGGTGGCGCGTGCCGGGCGTGCCGGCATTTCGCACATGGTGACGATTTCGACGCATCTCAGCAAATTTCCGGGCGTGCTGGCGGTGGCCGAGCGGTTCGACAACATCTACTGCACGGTCGGCATCCATCCGCACGAGGCAGGCACCGAGATTGAGGTCAGTGCCGATGAGCTGGTGCGGCTGGCCGAGCACCCGAAAGTCGTCGGGATCGGTGAAACCGGGCTCGATTTCTATTATGAGCACAGCCCGAGGGATGTGCAGGAGCGGCAGTTCCGCACGCACATCGAGGCCGCACGCCGGACCGGCCTGCCGCTGATCGTGCACACCCGTGACGCAGATACAGACACCATTCGTATTCTCGAGGAAGAACATGCGAAAGGGGAATTCCCGGGTCTGATCCACTGCTTCTCGGCGACCCGGGAGCTTGCTGCCCGCATGGTTGATATCGGCCTCTATATCTCGTTTTCAGGTATTGTGACGTTCAACAAGGCCGAAGAGCTGCGTGACGTCGCCAGGGTGGTGCCCGAGGACCGTATTCTGGTTGAGACCGACAGCCCCTATCTGGCACCGGTGCCAAGGCGCGGCAAACGAAACGAACCGGCCTTTACCGCCTTTACGGCAGCAAAAATCGCCGAGGTTCGCGGCATCAGCCCAAGCGCCGTGGCCCGGACCACGACGGCCAACTTCAAACGCCTGTTCACCAAGGCCGCACAGGCGATGGATACGGCGGCGTGACGGCGGAAAAGGGGATCAAGGTCACCTTTCTCGGCAGCGGATCGTCCAGCGGCGTTCCCGGTATTGGTATCGGCTGGGGCAAATGTAACCCGGATAACCCGAAAAACGCCCGTCTCCGGCAATCGATCATCGTCGAGACCCAGGGTAAACGGTTTCTGATCGATACATCGCCTGATTTACGCCAGCAAATGCTGAGAGCCGGCTTCGATAGCGTCGATGCGGTGATCTATACTCATGCCCATGCCGATCACATGAACGGAATCGACGATCTCAGGGGCATCAACAAGGCGATCCAGCGCGCTCTGCCGGTGTATGCCGATGCGGCGACGCATAATCATATCAAGCAGTGTTTCGGCTATACGCTGAAGCCGCTGCCCGAGGGTGAAAAGATCTTCGTGCGTCCGGTGCTGGATATGACCGAGTTTTTGCCTGGCGACGACCTTGAGGTGTCCGGCGTGTCCATCGGCAGTTTCGAACAGGACCACGGATATTCCAAAACGGTCGGATTTCAGTTTCAGAGCATCGTCTATTCGACGGATGTTAAAATGCTCACCGAGGACGTCCTGCAGCGTCTCGAGGATGCCAAACTTGATCTCTGGATCATCGGCACGTTCAGGCGTGATGTGCACTGGACGCATGCGCATATCGATCAGGCGCTGGAATGGATCGAACGGGTAAAACCGAAAAGGGCGATCCTGACGCACCTCGGGCCCGATCTGGATTACGACGATGTGATGCGCTCGACACCCGATCATGTCGTCGCCGCATTCGACGGCATGACGGCCGAGATCGATGCGCCCGGGGGCAGGGTCCGCATTTCCGATTGAAGCTTCCTGAGCGGCCGATATATTTTTTATCCTGATTCGAACCGGTTATGCATATATCTACTAAGTTATTGATATTATTATATAGTATATAATTTTCCATAATATACATTATGCGATATTAGATGATACGTAGCCAGAGGCTCCCCCGGTAATTTATCCATTTTGAACCTGTTGATGCGCCCTCTGATCGTCCCGTTGCAGCCTGCGTGTATTCCCGCTTAATCTTCGTGCCGACTTCAGGTATAACCAGTCGGTCTGCCAATAGATCGATTGAATGCGTTTCGGCCCGGACTTTCAGGTTTCATTTTGGAGCATGATAAAATGGATGCGCAGCAGCTCGTCGTTGATTTGCTTTTCGGACGTTGGCGCAGTCAGATCCTGTATGCAGGCACAACGCTCGGCGTTTTTGACTTGCTCGGCAGAACGCCCCTGGCTGCTGACGAGATCGCCCAAAAGCTGAAACTTGACCCCCAACTCACCTATCGACTTCTCCGCGCACTCGGTGCCATCGGCCTGCTTGTGGAAGATGATGCGCGGTGCTTTGTCGTGACGGAGGCCGGTGCCTATCTGGCCAGAGATCACCCGCAATCGCTTCGGGCCATGACCCTGCTCGAAGAAGGCCCGGAACATTACAGGATCTGGCAGCATCTTCCCGATATGGTACGCGACGGCAGGCAAAATGCCTTTGTCCGGGAATATGGCCATATGGCATTTGATCACACGGCATCCGATCCCGATTACGACGCCCGCTTCAATGATGCGATGTCGAGCTATTCCAAGATCCAGAGTATGCTGGTTGTTGAGGCTCTGGCCGGTGCCGACATCCCGAAATCTTCCCATCTGTGTGACATTGCCGGGGGCTTTGGTCACCTGATGGGCAGTCTGCTGACCGCCTACCCTGAGTGCACGGGTACGGTCTTTGATCTG
The DNA here is from genome assembly GCA_965284225.1 of uncultured Rhodospirillales bacterium. GTDB lineage: Bacteria > Pseudomonadota > Alphaproteobacteria > Rhodospirillales > Casp-alpha2 > UBA4479. The sequence continues at coordinate 101,765 of CBDIRN010000001.1, read as the reverse complement.
CCTGGTGTTGTCAGCCAGAAGAACCTGTTACTGGCGTCAGGTTTTGGTGTCGCCGAGCGCTGTGCCTATGTTGGCGGCGATATGTTCGAGGCCGTTCCCGCTGCCGAAATCTATTTCCTGAAGCTGATCCTGCACGACTGGAACGATGACGAGTGCGTGCAAATTCTGGAAACGATCCGCCGGCATGCAGAAACCCCTGCCCGCGTCTTCATCGTCGAGCACCTGATCACCGAGCCGGACACGCCGCATTTCTCGAAACTGTTCGATATCCACATGATGTGCTGGGGCACCGGTCGCGAGCGCTCACCGGGTGAATATGCGGCGCTGCTGGTACGCGCCGGCTGGCAGCACGCCGGCACCCGTTATCCCGCATCCGGCCTGATGGGACTGGTCGAGGGCGTCTCCCCCCTGACCTGCTGATTGATCGGCCTTTTGTTGTCTACTAGTAGACATGCAGGTGATCACCATTCCAAGCCGAGACTTCGTCCCTTAATCCTTCGGCTTGTCCAAGGACAGTTTGCGCATCAGCGTGTAGAACACCGGGGTGAAGATCAGGCCGAAGAAGGTTACGCCGATCATGCCGGAGAACACGGCGACGCCGAGCGAGCGGCGGATTTCAGCCCCTGCCCCTTCGGCGATGACCAGCGGCACCACGCCCAGGATAAACGCGAACGAGGTCATCAGGATCGGTCTGAGGCGCATCTTGCCGGCGGTAATCGCCGCCTCGATCCGTCCCAGCCCCAGATCTTCCTGCTGCTTGGCGAATTCGACGATCATGATGGCGTTCTTTGAGGCCAGACCGATCAGCACGATCAGGCCGATCTGCGTCAGGATGTTGTTGTCCATACCGGCGATCCACACACCTGACATGGCCGACAGCAGACACATCGGCACGATCATGATGATCGACAGCGGCAGCGTCCAGCTTTCGTACTGGGCCGATAGCAGCAGGAACACGAACAGCACCGCCAGCACAAAGGCGATGACGGCGGTATTGCCGGTCTGCTTCTCCTGATAGGCGATTTCCGTCCATTCATAGCCGATACCGTTCGGCAGTATCTTGGCAGCCAGCGCTTCCATCTTGTCCAGTGCCTGTCCGGTGCTGTAACCGGGCGCAGCGCTGCCGAGCAGTGCCGCCGCCGGATAGCCGTTGTAATGCGGCACCCGGCTCGGCCCGGCGATGTCGCGGGCGACGGCAACAGCACCAATCGGCACCATGTCACCGCTGTTGTTGCGAACACGCAGCCGCATGGCGTCGTCAGGGGTCAACCGGTAATCGGAATCCGCCTGTGCCGTGACCCGGTACGTGCGGCCGAGATAGTTGAAATCGTTGACGAAGGCTGAACCCAGATAGACCTCGAGCGCTTCGAAAACCTGATCGATCGGCACGCCCAGACGCTCCGCCTTCTCGCGGTCGATGTCGAGATAGAGCTGCGGGGTGCCGATTTCAAAGAACGTGAACGCCGAGGTGGTTTCCGGCCCCTGATTGGCGGCCCCGGCCAGCGCCCAGGTGGTGCCTGGTTCAAAGTCTGCAGGCCACGGCCCCGGCGATCCTGCACCATCAGGCGGAAACCGCCGGCATTACCGATACCGCGCACCGGCGGTGGCGGCACAACAAGGATGAAGGCTTCTTCGATCGCGGCCAGGCTGCCCTGCAATTGTCCCAGAATTTTCTGAAACTCGAGGCCCTTCTTTTTGCGGACGTCGAAGTCTTCAAGCACGGTAAACACGGCAGCGGCGTTCGGCGCATTGGTGAATGTCGCCCCGGCGAAACCGGAAAATGCCACGGTATTCTTGATCCCGTCGATGCTCAGCGCCCGGTTGACGGCATCATGCACGACGTCATCGGTGCGCGACAGCGAGGCGCCCGACGGCAATTGCACGATGACAATGAAATAGCCCTGATCCTGTGCCGGAATGAAGCCGGTCGGGACTTTCTTGAACTCGAACGCGGCCAGCCCCATCAATCCGGCGTACAGCACCAGCATGATGACGCTCATGCGGATGCCTTTGCCGATCAGAAGGCCATATTTTTCGGAAACCGCCGTCAGCGCCCGGTTGAAGGCACCAAAGAAGGATTTCAGCGGATTGCGCCATGTGAACGGCGCCTTATCGTCGCCTTCCACATGCGGCCGCAGCACAATCGCTGCCAGCGCCGGGCTCAGGGTCAGCGAGACAAACACCGAAATCATCGTGGCGACGGCGATGGTGATGCCGAACTGCTGATAGAACCGCCCGGAAATGCCTTCCAGAAAGGTTGTCGGGATGAACACGGCGACCAGCACCAGACCCATCGCCACCAGTGCAGTGCCGACCTCGGTCATGGTTTCCTTGGCGGCTTCGCGGGGCGAAAGCCCCTTCTCGCGCATCACCCGGTCCATGTTCTCGACCACGACGATGGCGTCATCGACAACGATGCCGATCGACAGCACCAGTCCGAACAGCGACAGGTTGTTGAGCGATACCCCAAGTGCCGCCATCGCCGCGAACGTGCCGATCAGCGACACCGGAATGGCAATAATCGGAATGATCGCGGCCCGCCACGTCTGCAGGAAGATCAGGATCACCAGCGTCACAAGGATCACAGCCTCGATCAGGGTCTTGCCGACGGCAACAACGGATTTCTCAATGAATTCAGTGGGGTTATAGACGATTTCGTACTTAAGATCGTCAGGGAAGCTTTTGCTCAATTCAGCCATCTCGGCGAGAATGTTGTTTGACGTCTCGATGGCGTTGCTGCCCGGTCGCTGGAAGATCGGAATGGCGACGGCCGGATTATCGCCGAGATATCCGCGCGTCACATAGCTCGATGCACCCAGCTCAACCCGGGCCACGTCCTTCAGGCGCACAACCCGGCCTGTGGTGCCGGCTTTGACGATGACGTTTTCGAACTGTTCCGGCTCTATCAGGCGCCCCTGCGTCTGGATGCTGAGCTGAAAGGCGTGCTGGTTCGGCATCGGCGGCTCGTTGAGGGTGCCGCTGGCAACCTGGATGTTCTGGGCGCGGAGCGCACTGATCACCTCGCCGGCGGTCATGCCGAACGACTGGATCTGATCGGGGTTGAGCCAGATGCGCATGGAATATTCACTGGCGCCGAACAATCGAACGTCGCCGACCCCGTCGATCCGCGACAACCGGTCCTTCAACTGCAGCACCGCATAGTTGCCGATGTAGGTCTGATCGTAGGTGCCGCCCGGCGAATACATGTTGATGACCAGCATCAGATCGGGCGAGTTCTTGCGGGTCGTGATGCCGCGGCGGCGCACTTCTTCGGGTAGACGCGGCTCGGCTATGGCGACCCGGTTCTGCACCAGAACCTGTGCCGCATCCAGATCGGTGCCGAGCTTGAAGGTGATGGTCAGCGACATCTGCCCGTCGCCGGTCGACTGCGACAGCATATAGAGCATGTTCTCGACGCCGTTGATTTCCTGCTCAATCGGCGTGGCGACTGTGGAGGCAACGGTTTCGGCGTTGGCACCCGGATAACCGGCGGTGACCTGAATGGTCGGCGGTGCGACCTGCGGATACTGCTCGATCGGCAGTGTGAAGACGGATATCGAGCCCAGAACGACGATCAGGATCGACAGCACCGTCGCAAAAATCGGACGGTCGATGAAAAAGTGTGAAAACCGCATGATGCTCAGCCCTGCCCCGGCATCTTCGGCAGTGGCTCGGCGTTGGGCTCTTCAATGACGCCTTCCTTGATGGTGACCGGCGTACCGGGACGGGCGCGCTGCAGGCCGTTGATGACGATCTTGTCTTCAGCACTGAGACCCTTGCGGATAATACGCAGACCGCTGGCACGAATCGGGCCCAACTCGACAAAGCGCATCTCCGCCTTGCCCTCGGCATTGACGATGGTCACGAATTTGCGCGACTGGTCGGTGCCTATGGCCGCTTCGGGCACCAGAATTGCCTTATAGATGCCGCTGCCGGGCAACCGGGCACCGGCCAAACAGGCCGGGTGTCCAGAATGCCCTCCGGATTGTCGAGGATCGCCCTGCCCTGCATGGTGCCGGTGCCGGGGTCGATCTCGTTATCAACGAAGTCCATTCGACCGACGTGGCCGAAAGCCTTTTCGTCCTGCAGACGGATATAAACCGGGTTGGCGGCAACGCGCGAGGCCGGCCGGCTGCCGTTTTTGTCGAGACGGCTGTATTTCAGAAGCTGCTGTTCGCTGACCTCGAAATAAAAGTGTATCGGATTCTCGGAGACTATCGTCGTCAGCAATGAGGCAGCCTGCGTGTCGCCGTTGACGAGGTTGCCGACATCGACGTAACTGCGGCTGATACGGCCACTGATCGGTGCCTTGATCTCGGTAAACAGCATATCCAGCTTGGCCCGGTCGAGATCGGCCTTGGCGGCGCGCAATGCTTCGGTGGTCTGGTCAAGCCTGGCAACCGATGCGGCGCTGGTGCGCTGCAGGGACTCGGCTCGCTCGTTTTCCTTGCGGGCCAGCTCGTACTGGGCCGTGGCGCGGTCGAGCGCGATTTTGAACGGCCGCTGGTCAATGACGAACAGGCTTTGACCGGCTTCGACCTTCTGACCGTCCTTGAACTGAACCTTGTCCAAATAACCGCTGACTCTGGCCCTGATTTCGACCCGTTCAACGGCCTGGAAACGCCCGGTATATTCGTCCCACTCAACGATGTCCTTGAGCAATGGCGCGGCAACGGTCACTTCTGGCGGCGGCGGCGGTGCCGAAGCTGCTTTTTCTTCACCATCGCAGCCGGCGATCAACAGGGTAACGCCAATAAGCGGCAGTAACATTTTCGAGCGGAGGGACATCGTTCAGGCTTTCATTGCAGCTATTGTGGTGCACTGGATTAGGCGTCAGTCGGGCGTATATTCAAGTCTTGCAGCATATTTGTGGACGCAAAGGAAATAGTCCAATGTTGTGCGTTGCACAATAATTTATTCGCATTTGCAACATAATGTGATCTTGTCGTGTCGATGATTTCTGGGCTGGCGGCGCTGGAACAGCGCATTGCTGGATGGGCTTCCGTTATATTCTGATAAGGCGCAAACCCTTCCCGTTTGCTTGCGGACCCCGCATCGCTTTATTTTACGAACAACCTTCAATTCGAATGCGGAAGAAACGAGATATGGGCGCCAAAACCGAAACCGCAAGTCTCTATACAACCGATGATCTGTTGCGGATCATGGCCACGCTGCGAGACCCCAATGGCGGCTGTCCATGGGATGTTGAGCAGGATTTCGCGTCGATTGCGCCCTACACTATCGAGGAAGCCTACGAGGTCGCCGACGCGATTGAGCAGAACGACATGGCCTCGCTCAAGGGCGAGCTTGGCGATCTGCTTTTGCAGGTGGTCTTTCACGCGCAGATGGCCTCAGAGGCTGGCCACTTCGATTATGCCGATGTGGTCAATGGCGTTTCAGAAAAGATGGTGATGCGTCATCCGCATGTTTTCGGTGATGCGACGGTTGCCGATGCCGATGCGCAGACCCTCGCCTGGGAGAACCAGAAAGCAGCGGAACGGACACAGAAAGCCGAAGCCGAGGGACGCCGCCCGTCCGTGCTGGATGATGTGGCGCGGGGACTCCCGGCCCTGATGCGGGCCGAGAAGCTGCAGAAACGCGCTGCCAGGATCGGTTTTGACTGGCCGTCAGCGGCACCGGTGTTCGAGAAGATGCAGGAAGAACTGAGCGAATTGACGGAAGTGCTTGAGGCCGGCGCCGATCCGGACCGGGTCGAGGACGAATTGGGCGACGTCCTGTTCACCTGCGTCAATCTGGCTCGCAAGCTGGGTGCCGACCCGGAAACCGCGCTCCGCCGCACCATCGCCAAATTCGAACGCCGCTTTCGTGATGTCGAGGCCGCAGCCGCCAGGGACGGCACCGATCTCCGCGACCTAGACCTCGATCAGCTGGAAGTGCTGTGGGTCAAAGCCAAGGCAACCGATCCGGTCTCGAAATAGACACCTGATTGTCTTCTCGTGAATTTATATAATTCGTCATCCCCGCGCAGGCGGGGATGACGATGGTGTTTGCGTGTTGGCGATTGGTGATATGCTCTCACTGAGTAACTCACAGGAACAAACCCCATGACGACATCCGAGCACCAACCCGACATCCGCCCCTGGCAGAACCAGTTCGAAGTCGCCAACGTTGATGTGGTGGCTGAAACGCCGGAACTGCGCGTTATCGAATTGACGCTGAAACCCGGCGAATGCGTGCCGTGGCACGCCCATCCGATAAACGCCGATATATTCTATCCGATTCAGGGCATGATCGATATTCACGAGAAAATGCCGGAAACCGTGACGAGGCTGGCTGTCGGTGAAACCCACGCGGTACCGGCCCGGCGTGCGCATCTGGTGCACAATCCGACACTTGAGACGATCCGCTTCCTGAACATTCAGGGGCCTGGCGCTTATGATTATCTTCCGATCGGCGATCAGGCCGCCCCTGTCTTTACCGCCAAGCCGCTGGATTGACTTGAGATGGAGCACGACTTCTGGCGTGAGCGCTGGCTGACCAATCAGATCGGCTTTCACGAAAAGGACGGCAACAAGCTGCTGGCCCGGCATTTTGATGCCATCGAAATGCCCGCGGGTGCGCGCTACTTCCTGCCTTTATGCGGCAAGACCGGCGACATTGCCCGGCTTCTGGGCAAAGGCTATCGGGTTTCAGGCGCTGAGCTGATGGAAACGGCCATCCAGCAACTGTTTGAAGAACTGGGCGTGGTCCCCGAGATCACCGATGCAGGGGCGCTGAAACGCTACAGCGCGCCCAATATCGAGATTTTCGTCGGGGATATCTTCCAGCTGGCGGCGGAGGTTCTGGGCCCCGTCGATGCGGTCTATGATCGCGCCGCGCTGGTCGCCTTCCCGCCCGACATGCGGGCGAAGTATGCCGCGCATCTGGCCGATATCACCAACCATGCCCGGCAGATGCTGATCACGTTCGAATACGACCAGAACGCCATGAACGGCCCGCCCTTCAACGTCGACGAAGCCGAAGTCCGCAGCCATTATGCCGCCGATTACGACATCACGCTGATCCGCCGCATCAACATCCCGAAAGGCCTCAAGGGCCAGGTTGACGCGAACGAAGTGGTGTGGTTGCTGACGAAGCGCTCCTGATACAGCGCACCCCTCACCCGGCGCTGCGCGCCACCCTCTCCCAAGGGAGAGGGGTTCTTGCCACGAGAGTCCCTTCTCCCTGGGAGAAGGACAGGATGAGGGGCTATCCCTACTCCGCTGCTGATTTCCGGGCGAGGGTGCCATCCAGCAGGAAGTCCGGTACCCGGCAGCCGATGGTGCAGCAGCGACCGGGCTGGCGGTCGGGGTCTTTGCCGTCGGTGCGTTCCATCATGTCCCGGTCCATCAGCTGCTGGACGATCTCTTTTTTCTCGGTGATCGGATAGTTGCGCCAGATTTCCCGCTTCATGGCTTCGGGCGAACCGCCGCCGTGCAGGGATATCACCGAATACCAGCCGCCCTGATGGGATGCCGTCAGGTCTTCGAGCAGGCGCGCCGTCTGCAGCCGCTGGCTGGCCGGAATGTTCGGGTTGGCCTGCAACACGTCCGAGAGTGTGCCGGCCGTTTCCGGGTTATGGTCTTCATCCGGACCCGGCAGCGCCACGATCAGGCCGCCCGATACCGTGTGCGCGAGCCGGTGCATGTCATAGATCTGCGTTGCCATCAGAAGTTTGCCGATGTTGGAAAACACCGGCTCCGGCATGATATTGCCCGATCCGTCCTTCTGACCATAGATCGACGCTGCAACGCCGGTCGCAAAGAAGCCTTCGACGATCTTGATCAACTCGACCATATCGTTCCGCAAATGGCTGTGGCGCTCGGGATCAAGGCCATTGGCCTCAATCATCAGGGCGCCTGCGCCGATCAGCAGATCGCCGAACCCGGCTCTGGCAGCGATGCACGACTGGCGGTGATGGGTCGCATAGTTCTTGGTGATATCTTCGGAATGCTCGGTTTCGCCGTTCAGGAACACGCGTTCGTGCGGGATGAAGACGTTATCGAAGATGACGACGCCGGTGGTCTGCCCGTAGCGTTTCGAGAATACGGCAGCCGCTTCGCCCGGACGGCCCGACGGGCGGCAGACGATGGTCACCCCCTCTGCGTCGACCGGCACGATACCGCAGACGGCAAAAGCCTTGTCTTCCGGCGTCATGGCGCGGCACGGCATGACCATGAAGCCGTGCACGTAGGGTGCCGAGGTGACGATGGCCTTGGTGCCGGAAATGACGATGCCGTCGGCGCGTTCCTCGACCACGTGCACGTAGGTATCGGCGTTGCTTTGCTGGTGTGGTTTTTTTGAGCGGTCGCCCTTCGCATCGGTCATGGCGATGGCATAATTGTAGCCATTTTCCTGGGTTTCGATCATGAAGTCGCGAAACCGCTCGAAGTACTTCGTGCCTTGCGCCGCATCGCATTTCTTGGTCGCCTGATACAGGCCGTTGAAGGCGTCATGCACCAGATAGCGCTGCGAACAGCCGGATTCCCGGCACATGATCCGTACCGCTTCCAGTTTCGCCAGCAGGTCTTCCGGTGTGCGGTCGATCTGCGTCATGCGGTCGACGGTTTTGCCGGTTTCCTGCTCAACGGCCTTCATCAGCGGCGCCAGTTCCGGGTCTGATGCCATGTCATAGGTGACGCCGATGGCGTTGATACCGGGCTGCAGCAGCGGCTCGTCGGCGACACTCGCGATCAGCCGTCCGTCGATGAAGACGCGCGGCTTGAATGGACGCAGGCTTTCACGGTATTCGTCGAGTGAACGGATCATGATCTAGCTCTCCTCAGATTTTTCCAAGTTTCCGCAGCACGTCGGCCATAGCGACCGTGCGCCGGGCCTTCTCGACGATCGGGTAATCAACGAAGTAGCCATCGACCTGGATCGAGGCGACACCGGCGGCCTCGGCTTCAGCAAAGGCGGCGACGATCTTTTCCGACCAGGCAATGCTTGCCGCTGTCGGTGTGAAAGCAGTGTTGGCCGGGCCGATCTGATCGGGATGGATGCAGAGTTTGCCCTGAAAACCGAGTGCGCGGACGGTTTCGCAGGACGCGGCAAAGGCTTCGTGTTCCTTGATGTGGATGTAGACGGTGTCGATGGGTGGCTCCAGCCCGCCCAGTCGGGATGCCATGACCATTTCCGAGCGGATCGGCAGTAATTCAGCCTCACCCTTCGACCAGTCCATGCCAAGATCGCGGGTATAATCGCCGGCACCGAAGGCAAAGCGCTTCACGCGCGAGCCGCACTGCACCATGTCGCGAATGTTGGCCTGACCCTTGGCGGTTTCGATGATCGGGATCAGATCAATCGCGCCCGGCTCAAGGCCCTGTTCCAGTTCAAGATTGCGGATCAGCCAATCGACTGATTTCAGATCGGCAACGCTTTCCAGCTTCGGCAGCATGATGCCGTCCAGATCCGGGCAGATCACGGCGCACAGATCACCGTAACAGAACGGCGTGTCATAGGCGTTGACGCGGACGATGACGGCGACATCGCGGGGCAGTTTCAGGGTTTCGCGGACTATACTCCGGGTTTTGACCTTTTCCGCCAAGGCGACGGCGTCTTCCAGATCAAGGATCACCACGTCGGTATCAAGGCTGAGCGCCTTTTCGACGCGCCTCGGGTGGTTGCCGGGGGTAAACAGGTAAGTGCGGTTCGCGTGCTCTCTCATAGGGATTCCGTTGCCGGCGTCAAATGACGCCGTCCTTTATCAGTTGTTCGATTTCGACGTCGCTGAGCCCCAGCCGTTCGCCGTAGATCATGTGATTGGCCTCGCCCAGCGTCGGCCCCAAAGTCTTCACTTCACCTGTGGGTTTCGGAAAGCCTCGGCAATGCCGCCGGCACGACGACCGGGCCGATGCCGGGCACGTCGACGCTCATCAGTGTGCCGCGTTCCTTGAAATGCGGATCGGCGAAGATATCGGCGATGGAATTGATCGCGCCGGCCGGCACATCATTGGCGGTGCAGACGGCGATAACCTCGTCACGAGGCATCGACGTGGTCCACGCCTCGACTTCGGCAAGGACGATCTTGCGGGCCGCAAGGCGTGTCGCCTGATCGCCAAAACGTTCAAGTAAATCAGGGCGTTGCATGGCAACCGTCAGACGTTCGAACATCTTGCTGGTGGTGCACGCAATGGCCATGAACTTGCCATCGCCGGTCGGGAAATGGCCGTGCGGACAGGCATTGACGGTGCCGGTGCCTTCGGCTTCACGGACAAACCCGTCGACGGCAAATCTGGGGGCGATCTCATCCAGTGCCCGGAAGATGCTTTCATAAAGCGCGCAGTCGATGGTCTGACCCTGCCCCGTCGCGTCACGGTGTCTGAGCGCCATCATGATACCGATGCAGCCGTAAAGGCCTGTCATGTAATCGCCGAGCGAGGTCGAGCCCGGCGTCACCGGCGTCTCACCGGGCAGGCCCGACAGATACGTGAGCCCGCCATAGGCATGAGCGATCCGGGCAAATCCCGGGCGGTCTCTGTAGGGGCCGGTCTGGCCGTAGCCTGAGACGCGCAACATCACCAGACGCGGATTGATCTCACGCAGCACTTCCCAGCCCAGTCCCCACTTTTCCAGCGTACCGGGGCGGAAGTTCTCGCAAACGACATCGGCGTTCCGGACCAGTTCCTTGAACAGTTCGGCACCGCGCGGGTCCCGGAAATTCAACGTGATGGAGCGCTTGTTGCGGGCTTCGGTGAGCCAAGCCAGCGTGCAATCATCCAGCGCCGTCCTGGTGCCGTAGCGACGCCACGGGTCGCCCTGACCCGGCTGTTCGATCTTGATCACCTCAGCGCCAAACTCGCTCATGATGGTGGCAGCGAAGGGGGCAGCGATGAAACTGGCGATATCCAGTACACGGACACCTGAAAGTGGTTTTTGTGGCTGTGACATTTGCTGAGCGGTCCTTGAAGTGCGTCCCAATGACGTTTTTTGATTTTATGGGCAGATAATTTTAAACACTGTTCAAAAAATAAATCAATGTTGAAAATTACAGGATAATCGGCAACATTATGGCCTGATTTTGCGCTTTGGAGACCGCCATGAGCAAGCCCATTGCAGAGACCAGACAAGATGCGCGGCAGGCTGCCGTTTCATCCATGAAGCAATCCCTGATTCTGGATGCGGCGCGGGAAATTTTCGAATCCGAAGGTATTGAAGGTGCGTCGATCCGCGCCATTGCCAAGCGGGCCGGCTATACGCCGGGTGCGATCTATTTCCATTTTGCTTCCAAGGAAGACATATACGCCACCCTACTTGATCAGTCGCTGGATGCCCTGGTGGCGCGGGTGACGGCATCCATAAACGACAAGGATGACCCGGTCAGCAATCTGTATCGTTCTGGACGCGTATTTTTCGATTTTTATAATGAAAACCCGCGCGATCTGGATTTGGGTTTTTATCTGTTCCGGGGCGGCATGCGGCCGCACGGGGTTGGACCCGACAGCGACCGGATGCTGAACGAAAAACTGCTCTGGGCATTGGCGCCTATACAAAATGCCCTGCAGGAGATGGGGTGCAGCGAGGATACGGCAAATACCGAAACAGCGGCACTTTTTGCCCATATCTCCGGCCTTTTGCTGCTTCAGCATACGGCCCGGATGCGTTTGTTCGCGACTTCGGCCTCTGATCAGGTCGATAAATACCTGCGCGATCTGACGCAAAGGGTTGTGGAACATTCCAACATCCCTTGACCTGCCGGTTACCGGAACCCTCAATCTGTGCGCCCATTGAATGAAAGCGGCACACCGATGCACAGACGTGATTTTCTAGGCCTGACCGGGGCGATGGCCCTTGCACCCCTGCTCCCCTTGCGCGCTGAAGGTGCGCCGGACCAGATTCTGAAGGCGGCACCGGCGATGGCCCGACTGATGGGACCGGACAAGCCATCGACGGCTGTTTGGGCATTCGGCGGCACGAACCCCGGCCCGGTTTTGCGCATTCCGCGTGACAAGCCGGTTCACATCCGTCTTGAAAACGCGCTCGGTGAACCGACCTCGGTGCACTGGCATGGCATCCGCATCGACAATGCCATGGACGGGGTCAGCGGTTTCACCCAGCCGCCGGTGAAACCCGGTGAAATCTTTGATTACCGTTTTTCTGCGCCGGACGCCGGAACCTATTGGTATCACTCTCACTTTCGGTCATGGGAGCAGATCGGTCGAGGTCTCTATGGCGCATTGATTGTTGCGGAAGATGTGCCCGTCGCCGTTGATCACGACCTGCTGTTTATCGCCGACGACTGGCTGTTGGGAGACGATGGCGTCATCGCCGAAGGATTCGGCAATCTGCATGACGCGTCGCATGGCGGGCGTATGGGGAACTGGCTGACCGTCAACGGTGACACCAAGCCGACTTTCCCGGTCAGGCCCGGGTCGCGCGTCCGGTTGCGCTGCATCTCGGCTGCCAATGCCCGCATCATGGCCTTTGCCTTTCCCGGGCTGGAGCCGATGCTTGCCGCCGTTGACGGCCAGCCTCTGGAGACGCCGTTAGCCCTGACAGGCGCGCTGGAACTCGCACCATCACAACGCGCCGATCTGATTATTGATATTCCGGCGACATCGGGCGCGAACTTGGACATTCACGAAGTTTCCGTAGGTGAGCCTGTTTCCGCCGCCGCTTTTGCCGTCACCGGCCCGGCAGTTCAGGGTCAGGCGCAACGTGCGCCGCTGATCTTGCCGGCCAATCCCCTCTCCCGGCTGATGCCCGATCTGGCCAATGCCCAGCACGTCGATCTGATAATGGAAGGCGGTGCCATGGGCGGTATGCGGCAAGCCATGCACGGCGGTCAGATGTTCGATATGCGGAAACTGGTTACGGAAAAGGGTCAGGCATGGGCCCTGAACGGTTTTGCCGGACGGCCGGAAGCACCGCTTGCGGCCGTCCAGAAAGGCCGCACGCTGACGGTCAGCATGATCAACGAGACCCGCTGGCCGCATGCCATGCACATGCACGGTCACCATTTTCGCGTCATCGAGCGGAACGGCAAAGCCGTCTTCAATGCCCCGTGGCGCGATACGGAACTGGTCGATGTCGGCGAAAAGGTGCGGATTGCTTTCATCGCTGACAATCCGGGGAAATGGCTGTTCCACTGTCATATGCTCGAGCATCACATGTCCGGCATGGGCACGTGGATTGCCGTCGCTTGATAGTGATCGTAACGGTCATGCTTTAACCGCAATCTCTTGGCCCGGAGGCTCACTCCGACTATCATCCCAGCCATGAATGATTCTTTGATACGCAGCTTATGTCGTCCGCTTAAAGGCTTGCTGGCAGCCGCGCTGGTTGTCCTGGTCAGCGGCTGTTATATGCCGATCCGTTTCGATGCCGAGATCGATATCAGCCGGTCAGGCTATTACGATTTCATTTTCGACGGTTATCTGGCCAAGGTGGAGCTGTATCAGGATATTCAGGAAAAGAAGATCAGCCGTGAAGAAGAATTGCTTCAGGTCACGCAGATCAGGGAAGATTTTGAGCGGGATTCAGCCGTTTCGGATTTCAAGTATTACGAAAAAGGCCATTTCCATATCAATTACAAGCGGTCCGGCGATCTGCTGAAAGCCAAGACGCTGACGTTCTTCCGCCGCAACGAATATATCCTTGGACTGGCCTTCAACAAGGATACGGCGCAGATCACCATGCTTGGCAAATCCCTGTCCCGCGATATCAAGGACAGGCTCAGGGCTTCCGGTTTGGACACGTCCGGTGAACTGCGTATCTTTACCGACGGCAAGGTCGTCAGCCACAACGCAACGACGGTCAAGCCCTACACCGCCAAAGGACCGGCCTACAAAGTCTATACCTGGAAAATACAGAATCTGCTGGCGCCGACACCGGTTCTTAAAATTCAGATCCAGTAAGCCGGCGCCGCAGAGCTCAATGCCGCGTCAATTCCTTGTCAGGCGACGGATCAGGCTCGACGTATCCCAGCGCTTGCCGCCCATGGCAATGATTTCACCATAGAATTGATCGACAAGGGCTGTCACCGGCAGTTGGGCACCGTTGCTTTTGGATTCCTGCAATGCGATGCCCAGATCCTTGCGCATCCATTCGACGGCGAAGCCGAAATCGAATTTGTCATCGGCCATGGTGTTGCCGCGGTTGGCCATCTGCCACGATCCGGCGGCACCCTTGGAAATGCAATCGACCACCAGCTTGGCATCAAGGCCGGCCTTCTGGGCAAAAGCGAGACCTTCGGAAAGGCCCTGCAAAAGACCGGCGATGGTGATCTGGTTGACCATCTTGGTGATCTGGCCTGAACCGGCAGGCCCCATCAGGGTGACAGCAAGGGCGTAGCTTTCGATGACCGGCTTGGCGGTGGTGAACGTCTTTTTCTTGCCCCCGACCATGACCGTCAGCTTGCCGTTTTCAGCGCCGGCCTGACCGCCGGATACCGGACCATCAAGGAACTGAATGCCCTTGGCCTGGCATTTTTCGTCGATTTCCCGAGCGACAATGGCCGATGCCGTGGTGTGGTCGCAATATGTTGCGCCCTTTTTCATACCGGCGATGATGCCGTCCTTGCCGTAAACGACAGAGCGCAGATCGTCGTCGTTGCCGACGCACGAAAAGACAAATTCAGCGCCCTTGGCGGCTTTCGCCGGGGTTACGGCGAATTTGCCACCGTATTCCTTGGCCCATTTCTTGGCTTTGGCTGTGGTGCGGTTGAAAACAGTGACGTCGTGGCCGTGTTTCTGCAGATGACCGGCCATCGGATAACCCATCACGCCAAGTCCGATAAATGCTACTTTTGCCATTGTTTAGTTCCCCCGGGAATTTATGAAAATATTCTGTGAGTGTTCGTAGGAATATAGGGATTGTGCAGGCACTCTGCCAACCCCTGTGCGGCTTATTCAGCCTTGGATTTATTCCACTAGCCTTATTGCACAAGCCTTATTGCACAAGTCTGGCAAAGAAATTGCCTTCCCAGATTTCCGGGGGTGTCGCAACCGTGCGGTTGAGCACCCATTGCACCACCCGGTCCATGCGCTGGCGGGCCCGACTGCCGAGCCGATGCGGGTAGCAGTCTTCGCAGCGCAGGCCGCAAGCGACAGCCATCTGGCGGATGCTACCCGGCGTATAGGCGGCCAGATGCGTCAGATCGCCATGCTGGAACTGCAGCCCCCACGGTGAGGATGCGTTCGGCATTTTCAGGGTGATTGAGCCGCCCGGCGCCAGCAGGCCCCGGATTTGCGAAAGCAGCGCGTGGCCGTCTTCAGGCACGAAATGCTCAAAGACGTCGAACATGAAGATCCGGTCAAAAGGTTTTCCGGACTGGGCGCTTTCCAGATAGGCCCTGACATCAATGGCCTGGAAATGCGCGCGGATACCGTCTGGGACAACGGTTTGCAGCGATGCGTCCTGATCAATACCGGTGAAGTCGGTAATGCCCTTGTGCTGCAGGTAGCTCAGAAAATGCCCGGTGCCGCAGCCGATCTCAAGGCAGCGCATACCGGTTTGCATACGGGCAGGAACCCAGATTTCAGTATCGAAACGCTGGATATGCTTCGGGCCCAGCGACGGCGTCGTATAGGCCTTGGCGGTGCCGTAGGATTGGTAGAAAACCGACATCAATGCTGTTCCCGGCGGCTGGACTATTGCAGGCGAGTGAACCATACCCGGCAGGATCGGAAAAGTCCCGGCAGGATAATTACCCGGCGCGCCCTCAGTTTTGATCGACCAGCGCGTCGGCGCGTTCGATCAGGTTCAGAAATGCAGGCCAATGCGCACTGTTGCCGACAATGCCGATTGAATGCGTGCCGAGTGATGGACTGGCCCGATAAGGCTCGGCCGTTTTAACGTTGTCGGCCTGCCCACCGCCTTCGCGGACAATCAGACAGCCGGCGGCATGATCCCAGGGTTTGAGGATGCCGCTGTAACGCGCCAGATCGAGTGTCCCCTGGGCAATGTCCATGTATTCCCTGCCGACACAGCGGTAACGTTCGACCAGGTTAGGCAGTGCGCTCGACAATTCGTCGGCGGCCCGGATCAGGCGGCGCTGCAGTTTATGGCCTGCCGTCATGGTGCTGTCGGTAAAGGCTTTGACCGGTCGGGTGACTTGCGTGACCGAACCTGATGCGTCCTGCTGCCAGGCGCCGCTTCCCCGCATGGCCCATAACGCATCACCGGCCAGCGGATCGATGATCCAGCCGGCTTGCGTTTCGCCCCCCTTGAGCAGCGCAACAATGACCGTGAACGGGGATTTGCCGTGCGCAAAGTTATGCGTGCCGTCGACCGGATCGACGATCCATACCGGGGCCTCTTCGGCGACCCGTTGCAGGGATTTCGGGTTGCTTTCGAAATCCTCCTCGCCGATCAGTACACTGCCCGGCAGCAGCGCGCTGAGCCGCTTGCGCAATGCCTCTTCCGAAGCCTTGTCGGCGATGGTGACCAGGTCACCGGGCTTTTTTTCCGAGATATCCGCAGCGTTCAGCTTGTTGAAACGCGGCAGGATTTCGTCTGCCGCAACGTCGCGCATGATGGAGAGAACCTGCTCTGGCCGGTCGAGAATATTTTGCATCAGTTGATATACAGGTCCCTGTCACGGTGATAGGCATTGGCAGCATCTTCAAGGATGCGCCGTGCTTCTTCGGAAAACTCACTGCGTTGTATCAGCGCATGCGTCACAAAGCTCGAGAATGTCACGGCTTCACCTTTGCCCCGCAAGTCGAAACGGGCAGCAAATTCATCCAGTCGACGGTGAATGTGTTCGCGGGCCATGACGTTGAGCTGACGCTTCACATAACGGTGCGTCAGCCGCCATTTATGCTGGGCTTCACGCGTTGCCATTAATCCCTCCTCTACTAGTAGACAAAAAGATGTAGGCCAAAGCTGCGGCAACGTCACGAAAAAACGTATGTGATTAGATTTGCCGGTTACTCAGTGCGGCAGCAGGTGCGTGTCGAATTTCTGTTCGAACCGGGCGGCGATATCGGGCGCGATGCGCAGATCGAGATGTACGCCGTCTTCGCCATCTTTCCGGGACAGCACCTCGGCACGCTCGTAAAGCCATGCCAGCGCCGCCCCGTCGCCGTAGCCGAGCGTGATGCCGTAGCTCAGATAATGGCGGGTCAGGATTTCATCGACGATGTTAAGCAATTCGGTGCAGCCATCACCGGTCCAGGCCGAGATCGGCACAGCTGTCTGGTTCCCCAACCGCGCCCGGTTGGTGACGAACAGACGGGATTCCTCGTCCAGCAAATCGATCTTGTTCAGGGCTTCGACCAGAGGTTTGACGTGAGTGCCGAGATCCGCGTCACCGTCTTTCGTTGCATCCGGCTTGGCGGCGACGACGTGCAACTCGCGCATGACCTTGATGACATCGCTTTTCTGCGCTTCGCTATCGGGGTGGGCCACATCGCGGACATGGATGATGATGTCGGCCTCAATGACCTCTTCAAGCGTGGCGTGAAAGGCCTGCACCAGTTCGTGCGGCAGGTTCGAAACGAAACCGACCGTGTCGGAAACGATGGCGTTACGACCGCTGGGCAGCCTGATCCCGCGCATGGTCGGATCAAGGGTTGCGAAAAGTTGATCTTTTGCAATCACGTCTGATTCGGTTAATCGGTTGAAAAGAGTGGATTTTCCGGCATTGGTGTAACCGACGAGGGCAATCACCGGATGCGGCACGCGCCTTCTGGCGGCGCGATGCAACTCGCGGGTCCGGGACACATCCAGCAGGTCTTTCTTGAGCCGGTCGATACGCACTCGAATCATACGGCGGTCGGTTTCGATCTGGGTTTCGCCGGGGCCACCCATGAAGCCGACACCGCCGCGTTGCCGTTCAAGGTGGGTCCATGAACGGACAAGACGGCCAAGCTGATAGGTGAATTGCGCCAGATCGACCTGCATCTGGCCTTCCCGGGTGCGGGCGCGGGCGCCGAATATTTCAAGGATCAGGCCGGTCCGGTCGAGCACCTTGGTATGCCATTCACGCTCGAGGTTGCGCTGCTGCACCGGCGTCAATTGGGCATCGACGATGATCACCGGAACAGGCGCGTCTTCGTCGGCATGGGTAATGGATTCCAGAACCTCGCCAATGCGTTCAACTGCGCCGCCGCCGATCAGGGTCGCCGGGCGTGGCCGTTTGACCTGAAAGGCCTCGGCATGAACGATTTCCAGATCGATGGCACGGGCAAGGCCGACCGCCTCTTCAAGGCGGGCTTCCCGTTCCCTGCCCTCGACCAGGTCGTGGCCGATTTCAGGGTGCACGACTATGCAGCGTTCGCGATGCGGACGCCGATCTATGCCGCCGCCGACGTCGCGCTTACTCAAGCATCCTCGGGCGCGTCGTCCTTCTCGGGTTCGAACAACTGAACCGGCGTCGAAGGCATGATTGTCGAAATCGCATGCTTGTAGACAAGCTGCGTATGACCGTCCCGCCGCAACAGAACCGAAAAGTTATCGAACCAGGTCACGATGCCCTGCAATTTGACGCCATTGACCAGAAACACGGTCACAGGTGTCTTGTTCTTGCGAATAAAGTTTAGAAAAACGTCCTGCACATTTTGGGGTTTTTCTGCGGACATTCTTTTTTCCCCCTGCTATCAAAACCGCATATTGCGGTGGTTTTTTAAAAGTATTGGCCAGATTGGCACAGTGTATTCCTAGATCAAGCGCAGGAGCTTACATCGTCTGTAGAAAATTGCAAAGCCGTTGGCAGTTCGCGAAATAATGGATTGGCGGATGAATACCGAACTCGTCCGATCCCGGTTCTTCGGGGCGCATCAATACCGGAATACATCCGGTGTTGACGGCGCAGGTGAGGTCGATATCGGCATCGCCGACAAACCAGACATGCGGGCCGGGGGCATGGCCACCGGGCTCAAGCGCCATATGAACGGGGGCCGGGTCCGGTTTGTCGCGTTCTGCATCCAAAGCACCGACAATGGCTGAAAAATGCCTGTCCCAGCCGAGATGCCCGGCTTCGGCACGCAGATAGTCGCCCCGCTTGTTGGACACGACACCCAGATAGAACCCGGCATCACTGAGAGCGCCGAGCATCTCCGCAGCACCTGTGAGCGGCTTGATAGCGTCGGTATGGATTTCGTCATAGCGCTTGTAGAAGACTTCAGCCGCCGTCTGCCATGCGTCGCCGAATACCTTCGGGAATCTGTCGCGCACGGATTCCCGGACGTTGGCACGCGTCTCATCAAGCGTCCATTCCCGCATCCCATAGGTACGGTATGTGGTGTTCAGGGCGTCATGGATCACCGGCCAGCTGTCGACCAGCGTATTGTCCCAGTCAAAGATGACGGCTTTTGGTTTGAGAAATTCGGTCATTGAAGTCTTCTGCGTGTAATCATTTTGGAAATCAAGGGCATAATGGTTACAACCCGTCATCCCGGAAACACCTTTCATCCAAATCTTTGATTTGGTCAGGAAAGGCAGTTATCCGGGACCCAGGACAAAGAGAATTATCGAACTGGAAATGGGTCCCGGATCGCAAGCCTCGCGCCCGAAAGTTTCCGGCTTTCGGGCTCGGCTAACGTCCGGGATGACGGAATGAAAAAAATGTACCGTGCGCTGGCAGATGCCGATCTCGGCTCAAAAGAACTCCAACTGCACCGAGAACATTTTTTCGACCTTGCGAATAACGTCGGCGGCGGCGAACAGCACGACCCGGTCGCCGGCTTCGATGATGGTGGAACCGCTCGGGTAGATCGTCACGCCGTCCCTGACGATGGCGCCGATCAGCACGCCCTGCGGCAGCTTGGCATCCCTGAGCGGCGTGCCGACCAGCTCGGACGTCTGCAGGGCTTCGGCTTCGATCAGTTCGCCGAAATCATCGCGCAGGGTGTGGACCGAATGGATGCGGCCCCGTCTGACGTGCTGCAGAATTTTTGAAACCGTGATGTTTCTGGGGCTGACCGTGACATCGATACCGATTGAGCCGACCAGGTCTTCATAACTGGAATTGTTGACGAGCGTAATGACGCGTCGGCAGCCGAATTTCTTGGCCAGCAGGCTCGACAGAATGTTTGTTTCGTCATCGTTGGTGACAGCGACGACGGTTTCCGCACCGGCGACGTTGGCTTCCTCAAGGATATCCTGGTTGATGACGCTGCCGTTGATGACGATGGTCTTGGTGAGTTGGCCAGCGATTTCTTCGGCGCGTTCCTTGTTCGACTCGATGATTTTTGCCCGTACCCAGTCGTGGTTATCTTCGAGTTCTTTCGCCAGAAACATGCCGATGTTGCCGCCGCCGAAGATCAGCAGCGAGCGGGCTTCGCGTTCCTCGTGCCCGAAGGCGGCCATGGCGCGGTCGATCTGCGCACTGTCGACGACGAAATAAACCTCATCACCGGCGTGCATCTGGTCTTCGCCCCGTGGCACAATCGGCTTGCCTTCGCGGATCAGGCCGACGATGACGATATTCAGATCTGGGAATAACTGGGACAGCTGTTTCAGTGGCGTATTGACCAGCGGACAATCGGGTTTGCAGCGGACGCCAAGCAGTTTCACTTTGTTGTCGACCAGCGGAATCATTTCGAACGCGCCCGGCACCTCGAGCCTGCGCGTGACGGCACGGGCAACTTCGATTTCCGGCGAGATGATGACGTCGATGGGCATGTGATCGCGCGAGAACATGTTCGCCCACATCGGCTGCAGGTAGCTCTGATGACGGATACGGGCGATTTTGGTCGGCACGCCGAACAATGAATGCGCGACCTGACAGGCGACCATGTTGGTTTCATCGGCAAGGGTCACGGCAATCAGCAAGTCGGCGTCGGCAATGCCGGCGCGTTCAAGCACGTCCGGGTGTGATCCGTGACCGACGATGCCGTTGACGTCGTGAGCATCGGAAATCTGCCGGACCAGTGTTTCCGACTGATCGACGATGGTGACGTCGTGATTTTCAAGTGCCAGATGTCGGGCAATGTTGGAGCCGACCTTGCCGGCACCGCATACGATAATTTTCATAGTCTGTCAGCCGCCCGCCTTATGTTGCGACAAATGGATTCAACGTGTCTCAGAGTTTACTGCTTATCCTGACCCCGGACACCGAGTGATTTCAGTTTCCTGTGCAAAGCCGACCGTTCCATGCCGACGAATTGCGCTGTCTGAGAGATGTTACCCCCAAAACGTTCCACCTGAGCAAGCAGATACTGACGTTCGAACATTTCCCGGGCATCACGGAGTGGCAGTGACATGATCTCGGCATTGCGCTCGACGTTGACGGAAGGTGCATTACCCATGATTTCAGGAGGTAGCATCAAGCCGCTGATCGGTTGCGATGCATCGCCCGGGGCCATGATCAGCAGGCGCTCGACGACGTTGCGAAGCTCGCGCACGTTACCGGGCCAGCCATAGGTTTGCAGGGCCACCAGGGCGTCATCGGAAAACTGTCTTTGCGGCTGACCTGATGCGGCAGCGGCGTTGGCCATGAAGTGCCGGGCCAGCAAAGGAATATCATCTCGACGGTCCAGCAACGCCGGCACATGAATGGGCACGACGTTGAGGCGGTAATAAAGATCTTCGCGCAGATTTCCGTCATTGATCTCGTTGGTCAGGTCCTTGGTCGTCGACGCGATGACACGGACATCGACCTGAACCTGTGCACTGCCACCGACCCGCTCGAAAATCTGCTCTTGCAGGACGCGTACGATCTTGCCTTGTGTCTCAAGCGGCATGTCGCCGATTTCATCAAGCAGAAGCGTGCCTTGATGCGCGCGTTCGAACATGCCGATCTTGCGGTTGCCGGGTGAACTGCCTTCAACACCGAACAATTCAGTTTCCATGCGGTCGGGATGCATGGCGGCGCAATTGACAACGGCAAACGGCCCTTCAGAACGCCTGGACTGTGCGTGGATCAGGCGGGCGACGACTTCCTTGCCAGCACCCGGTGGGCCGGAAATGATAATCCGCGAATTGGTCGGTGACGCACGATCTATGGCCTGGCGGACATCCTTCATGACGCCGGAATTGCCCAGCAGATCAAGGGTTGTCCCGGTTCGCATACGCAGTTCGGCGTTTTCACGGCGGAGTTGTGCTGCTTCGGTCGCCCGCTCGATCAGTAAAAGCAGGCGGTCCGCAGTGAATGGCTTCTCGATAAAATCATAGGCGCCATACTTGATGGCCTGCACGGCCGTCTCGACTGTACCGTGACCACTCATCATCAGAACCGGCACTTCCGGATGACGGCTTTTGATTTCCTTGAGGATGCCGATTCCATCCATTTCACTGCCCTGCAGCCAGATGTCGAGCAGGACAAGCCCGGGCGTGTGCTGTTTGACAGCCTCGAGCGCGGTCGTCGAATTGCTGGCTTCTCGGGTATCATATCCCTCGTCGCGTAAAATTTCTGAGGTCAGCGAGCGAATGTCGCGTTCGTCGTCAACGATGAGAATATCTTTGCTCATGATAAATTGATGCTTGCCGGTTCAGTTTATTATTCAGCTTGCAGATGTTGAGTTTGCAGTTTCAGCAGTTGTTTCGATATCGGCAGTGATTTTGGTATCCGCTTTCGGAAACCGCAAGATGACGTTGGCGCCACGCGGTGAACGATCCGTCAGGTCCAACGCACCACCATGTTCTTCCATGATCTTTTTCACGATGGCAAGGCCGAGTCCAGTCCCCTTCTCGCGTGTTGTCACATAGGGCTCGGTCAGGCGGTCGCGCTGAGCTGCCGGCAATCCAAGGCCATCATCGGATATGACAACAGAAACATAATTTTCGCTGGCCTCGTCGTGCAGGGTAAGCGTTATCCTGCCCTCAACATCCTTGTCCTCATTGTCGCGTGCGCCTTCGATGGATTCGGCGGCATTTTTAAGGACGTTGGTCAGCACGCGGGAAACCTGACGGGCATCACAGGGCACGGTTACTTCACTGTCTGGCAGTTGTATTTCATATTTGAATCCAATCGCCCTGTTGCGTTCCTGAAAGACGATCTGCCGGCAAAGCTCGGAAAGATTTTCCATTTTGATTTCAGGCTGCGGCATCCGGGCGAAGGAAGAAAACTCATCGACCATACGGCCGATATCGGCAACCTGACGGATGATTGTATCCGTGCACCGCTGGAAGGTTTCCTTGTCGGATGTAATTTCCTTGAGGTATTTGCGGTTCAGCCGTTCCGCTGACAGCTGGATAGGAGTCAGCGGATTTTTGATTTCGTGTGCGATCCGCCGCGCCACATCAGCCCACGCGGCTTTGCGCTGGGCAGACAGAAGCTCGGTTACGTCATCGAAGGTAACCACATAGCCGATCACGGTAGCATCCAGACGTTCGGCAGCAACGCGGACCAGGAATGTCTTGTGGTCGCTGGCGCGCCGGATAGTGATTTCCGATTGCTGCAGCCGTTCCGGTCTGATCGATGACAGTAACAACTGGTCATGCAATTCGGGAACGATTTCACCGAGAGACTCACCAATCAGATCATCCAGATTCATTTCCAGAAGTTCGGACGCAGCCCGGTTCGGCAGATTGATCCGTCCTTCGCTATCCAGACCGATGACGCCTGAAGATACACCGGACAAAACCGTCTCCGTGAAATGCCGGCGTTCATCAAGCTCGATGTTGGCGGCAATCAGGCCTTGCTGCTGGGAATCAATTCGCCCGGTCATGTTGTTGAATGCATGACTGAGAACGGCAATCTCATCCTTCGCATCGGTTGCGTCGACACGCGCCGAAAGATCACCTTTTGAAACTTTTTCTGCGGCATCAATCAGGTTGCTGACCGGTTCTGCAAGCTGTGCCGAAACGGTCATGCCGATCCAGATCGCGGCCAGCAAAAGAATGATCACGGCAATCATGTAAATCAGGACGAAACTGATCTGCACCCCGCTGCGTGTCGCTTCCAGTTTATTGTACTCGTCGAACGCCTGCTTGATGCCAGATATGTGCTGCAACACTCTGGGGTCGACAAAACGTTCAACCAGCAGATAGGCATCAACGAAACGATTAAGGCGGATGATAGCGCGGACCTTGTCGACTTTTTCCGAACCGAGAAGTGTAACCTCGCCCTTGTCTGCCTTTTCATAGGCGGCTGCCGGGATTTCTTCAATCACGGTGGAAAGCGCAAATTCAGAACGGGCCAGGGTGTTGCCGAGCCGGTCGATGACCACGGCTTCGGGCAATTCTCTGGACGTCGCGTTGGCGGTCAGGATGCGATTGAATTCCCAGGGGTTGTTGACCAGTACCGGCGCGTTCTGATTGAGGACGTAAGCGACGCTGTAAGTCTGGTTGGCAATGTTCTCACGATGCTCCTTGAGGTAGGCTTCGGTCACGCCGACGGATTCCCTGAGGGCACCGGAAACCCTGTCGTTGAACCAGGCCTCAAGCCCGAAGTTCAAAAACAGATAGGAAAACGTTGCAACCAGCAAAGCGGGTGTTACGGCGATCAGTGCAAACAGCATGACCAGCCTGCCCTGCAGTCCGGCCCCTGCACCTCCGCGATGACGCGCAAGCCACAATGAGATAACCCGCTTGGCGACGACGATACTCAAAAGCAAAAGCAGAATGCCATCGAGCATCAGCAACCAGCGCAATTCATCGACTCGCGCCTGCACGGCAGCCGTATCGGTCATCAGGGCAACCGTTGCGATACCCGATGCGATTGCCATGAAGGCCAGGAAGAAGGCGTGGTGGCAGGCTGCTGTTGTTGAGCAAAGCGCTTTTCAGTGCGCGGATCGCCTCCTGCTTCATTCGGATCCCTTTATGATCGGAATGCCGAGCTCCTTGATTTTTACGCAACGTATTGCGATTAAGCCCCAGACTTCCGATGCCTTGACCTGATTGCCACGCGTGACCTGAAGCGTCTGTAAAATCAGCGGCCGTTCAATTTCCCTGAGCACCCGTCCGTAAAGCCCGGCTGCCGGTAATGTTCCGTCGTGTGCGCTGAAATAATTTTCAAATGGGCATCGACGGCATCAGCAAGACCGCCGCTGGTTGTTACGGTCTGGTCTGATTGGTCGTGTTCTTCGTTTAGTTCCGTCCGGATGATGTCGGAATCGATGACTTCTTCCGAATACAATGCAGCAAGACGCTGCACCATATTTTCCAGTTCGCGGACATTGCCCGGCCAGTCGTACCGCTGCAACAATTCCAGCGCCTCCGGCTCGATGATTTTCCAGGGCAGACCTTCGTTGGCAGCGCGACCGAGGAAATGGCGCACCAGTTCGGCAATGTCTTCGGTGCGTTCGCGCAATGGCGGCAGCCGGATCGGCACGACGTTGAGCCGGAAATACAGATCCTCGCGGAACAGGCCACGGCGGATCAGGCGTTTCAGGTCATGGTGGGTGGCGGCAATCACACGGACATTGGCGCGAATTGATGTGCAGCCGCCAACGGTGGTGTATTCCCCTTCCTGCAAGACCCTGAGCAGACGGGTCTGCGCTTCCATCGGCATGTCGCCGATTTCATCGAGAAACAGTGTGCCGCCGCTGGCTTGCTCGAAGCGGCCCGAGGAACGGCTGACGGCGCCGGTAAATGATCCCTTTTCGTGACCAAACAATTCGCTTTCGATCAGATCGCGAGGGATCGCGGCAACGTTGACGGCGACAAACGACTTGCCCTTGCGCTTGCCATAATCGTGCAGCGCCCGGGCGACCAGTTCCTTGCCGGTACCGGACTCGCCGGTGATCATGACGGTCAGATCGGTCGGCATCAGTCGGGCCAGTGTGCGGTAAATTTCCTGCATCGCCTGCGAGCGACCGATCAGCGGCAGGTTTTCCTCGACCTGCCCTTCGGAGGCGCGGACGTTGCTGAGGTTGAGGTCCTTGCTGCGGGCATCGAGGCCACGTTTCACCACCGAGACCAGTTCCTTGAGGTCAAATGGCTTCGGCAGATACTCGAAGGCGCCCCGCTCGGTGGCCTTGACGGCGGTCATCAGGGTGTTTTGTGCACTCATCACGACGATGCGCAGGTTCGGGCGGATACGGCGGATGCGCGGGATCAGGTCGAGACCGTTTTCATCGGGCATGACGACATCGGTGATGACCAGATCGCCATCGCCGTTCTCGACCCATTGCCAAAGTGTCGAGGCATTGCCGGTCGAGCGGACTTCGTAACCGGCCCGTGAGAGTGCCTGCGTGACGACAGTGCGAATACTGTCATCGTCGTCGGCAACGAGGATTGTTGAATTTTCAGTCATCGTCATTTTCTGCTTTCGTCATGGGCAGCATGATACGGAATACGGTACGCCCCGGAATACTGTCGAATTCGATGACGCCGCCATGATCGCCGACAATCTTGGCGACCAGCGCCAGGCCGAGACCGCTGCCTTTCGGTTTCGACGTCACAAAGGCATCGAACATGTAGCGCTTCATGTCTTCAGGGATGCCGGGTCCGTTATCGCGAACCCATACCGTCAGTGGCAGGTGAATGAGGTTTTCCAGACCCGGCAGCGCAAACCGCACACCCTGGCTGTAGGCGGTGCCGAGCGTGATCTCGCCACCGACACTGCCAACGGCTTCGGCGGCGTTCTTGACCAGATTGAGGAATACCTGCACCAGTTGATCGTGGTTACCCCAGACGGCCGGCAGCGAGGGGTCGAACTGATTGTGAAAACGGACATGATGGCCGAAGCCGGTTTCCGCCAGCCGCTGCACACGATCGAGGACTTTGTGAATGTTGACGGCTTCACGTTGCAGCGGGACTCGGTCGGAGAAGACCTCCATCCGGTCAACGAGTTCGGACGATGCGGTCCGCCTCATCGCAAATCAGCGTCGTCAGTTTGGCGTCTTCCTCATTGGCCGATTGCTCCAGCAACTGTGCGGCGCCGCGAATTCCAGAGAGCGGATTTTTCACTTCGTGTGCAAGCATCGCCGCCATCGCTGTGACCGACCGGGCTGCACCCATGTGGTTGAGCTGGTGGTTGATCTTTTCGGCAATCGAGCGGAGTTGAATGACAATTGCGACTGCGCCCGGGTCTTCCGGGATGCATGAGACCTGCACATCAACGGCGTGTGAGCCAATTCTGGGGCTTTCAAGGGTCACGTCATATTCGGCAACGACGCTGCGAAAGCGGCGCGCCTGATTGACCAGCGCCAAAATCGGACTGTCAGCCGGCATCAGGGTATCGAGCGAATGATTGCCAAGATAGGCTGCGCTGCCTCTGAACAGTTGCTCTGCGGCCTGATTGACCCGGCAGATGCGGTTCTCGCTATCAACGACCAGAACTGTACTGGCCAGCGAATTTAGTACAGCGTCTGCATCGACTTGAATCGAAGGAGAGCGTTTTTCCAGCGTCGTGGATTTCCTGGCCATAACCTAGGCGGCGAGTTGGTCGAGGCTGGCGCGATAGAAATCCGTCACGGTCTGGCGGACCAGCGTCGGATCGGTCATCTGGTTGACCTGCTGTCGAAAATCAGCCGAGTCCCGCAACCCTTTTGAGTACCACCCGATATGCTTGCGGGCGATGCGTACACCGGCTTCTGTGCCGTAGTGCGACAGCATTTCGTCGTAATGAACAAGAATGGCATCCATCTGCTCTTGCAGGGTGGGATCGGGCAACTGTCCACCGGTTTCAAGATAATGCTGGATCTGCGCCGGGAACCAGGGGCGCCCATAGGTGCCGCGGCCGACCAGAACACCATCGGCGCCGGATTGCTTCAGGGCCTCGGTGGCATCTTCAAGCGTGTTGATATCACCATTGCAGAAAACCGGAATTTTAACCGCCTCTTTGACTTCGCGAATGAAGCTCCAGTCGGCATGCCCCTTGTAAAACTGGCATCGGGTGCGGCCATGCACGGCCAATGCCTGTATGCCACATGCTTCGGCGATGCGGGCGAGTTCGGGGGCATTGCGGCTGTCATCATCCCAACCGGTGCGCATTTTCAGGGTTACCGGTAATTTGACGGCTTTGACGGTTGCTTCAAGAAGCTTACCGGCATGGACAAGATCGCGCATCAGCGCTGATCCTGCATCGCCGTTGGTGACCTTTTTGACAGGGCAGCCCATGTTGATATCGATCAACGCCGCGCCCCGGCCTTCGTTCAGTTTTGCCGCTTCGGCCATGACTTCAGGTTCACAGCCGGCAAGCTGCACCGACATCGGATGTTCCTCGGCACAATTGGAGGCCATCTTCATGGTCTTTTTGGCAGCGTAGATCATCGCTTTCGAGGCGATCATTTCCGACACCACGAGGCCGACGCCCCAGCGCTTGACCAGCCTGCGGAATGGCATATCGGTAACGCCCGACATCGGTGCCAGCACAACTTGTCCATCGAGCTGGATATCGCCGATTTTAATGGGTTTTAATGTCGTCACTGAACACCCCTCCGAGAATTGCACACAAATTAGGCAAAATCCCTGAAGATGCAATGTTTTTTGCGTATTCGGATCAGCTGATCAGGACATCCGTAACAAATTTGACGCCAGGATAGCCGAGGGTCAGTAAAAGATAAGCCAGCAGCACGATTCTGGACGCGCGCCGCCCCCGCAATCCGTGCCGGGCATGGGCGTAAAGCAGAACGCCGATGATCACGAATGCAGCTACGGTGAAGATGGTCTTGTGGTCAGCCCTGAGTGCGAATTCACCGCCGATGACGTTGAGAAAAATCCCGGTCATCAGCCCAAGGCCAAGCACGGCTTCGCCGATCCCCAGAAAACGGATCACCAGCCGGTCGCAGTCGGTGACCGACGGCAGGATGCCGTCCAGGATCGGTTTCTGTTTCAGTTTCAAGGCCCGCTCCTGCAAGAACGCGGCAAGGGCAGCAACTGCGGCCAGGGTCGCAAGGCCATAGGTGGCCAGGGCAAATCCGATATGCAGCACCAGGAGGCCGGGATTGTCACCGAGATATACGGGCTCTTCATAGGCATGCTGCCAGGCAAAGCCGATCAGCGACAGCACCAGCATATAGGTGCAGAGCAAGGGTGCCAGACGCCAGACTTCCCGGACAATGGCCGAGAAAACCAGAAACAACGCCATGGTGGCGGCAATGGTGACCCAGATCGAGGTGCTGAAATCAGCCTGCCAGGCGTCGGTCGATCTGGCGACAACGGCGGATGCCGGGCCGACACAGGCAAGAATCATGACCGCCCAGAAAGCACTATTGCGCGAAAAATTCTGCCGCCACGTCAGGGCAATGGCAGGCACCAGCGCGGTCATGGCGGTCAGTCCGAATATTAAACCTGTTTGCATACCGCACCTTCGCCCCCGGTCTTTGATTTGGCAAGAGGATAGCTGAGCCACACTGCACACTTGGCAACCTACCCGGCGGCAGGTAAAGCTCTGATCCAATAAACAGAATTTACAAGGAAGCATTCTGGATGTCGCGTACTGCGGTCATTATCGTAGCAGCCGGCCGTGGTCAGAGATTCGGATCCGGCACGCCCAAGCAGTATCTCGAGGTCTGCGGGCAGACTTTGATCCGCCACGCCGTGGCGGCCTTTGCTGCGCATCCTGCGATTGATGCCGTCTTGCCGGTCATTCATCCGGACGATGCCGATGCCCTCGGCAAGGCGCTGGACGGGCTGGACTACCTGCCGCCGGTCGCCGGTGGTGCCGAGCGCCAGCAATCGGTCCTGAACGGGCTCGAAGCTTTGACTTCCTTCGCCCCCGACAAGGTTCTGGTGCATGACGCGGCCCGACCGATGATCAGTGCCGCACTGATTGACCGGGTCCTGCTGGCACTGGATACATCAGACGGCGTGATCCCGGCCCTGCAGGTCGTCGACACGCTGAAGCGTGCTGATGCGTCGGGATTGATAACCGATACGGTTTCCAGGGAAGGTCTTTGGCGGGCGCAGACACCGCAGGGTTTCGGCTTCGATGCCCTGCTGACGGCGCACCGCAGCGTTGCCGGGCAGACGCTGACAGACGATGCAGCGGTCATGGAAGCTGCTGGTCATCGTGTTGCGCTGGTTGTCGGCGATGAGAATAATATCAAGGTGACGACACCGGACGATCTGGTGCGGATGGAGACGATCATGGCAGAAAGCAGCAAGCGCCCGTCGTTCAGGATCGGCAGCGGATATGATGTGCACAGGCTCGGTCCCGGTGATCATGTGACGCTGTTGAGTCGTTATTCCGCACCATCAATCCCTGATCGGCCATTCTGACGCGGATGTCGCCCTGCACGCAGTGACGGACGCCATTTTCGGCGCCTTGGCCGATGGGGATATCGGCAGCCATTTTCCGCCCACGGATGAACGCTGGCGGGGCGCGGCGTCGGACCGTTTTCTGACCTATGCCGCAGAACGGATGCGGGGGCGGGATGGGATGTGGAAAATATCGATGTGGACGATCATCTGCGAGAGGCCTAAGATCGGCCCTCACAGGGAAAGTATGCGTAGTCGGCTTGCTGAAATTCTTGAAACAGATCGTTCGCGCATATCGGTAAAAGCAACAACAACGGAAAAACTCGGTTTTACCGGGCGCGAAGAAGGGATAGCAGCAGAAGCGAGTGTTTTACTTGTTTCAACAGGGTGAGCTTATGGGCCGTTGACCCGACCGTCTGATCGTTTACATTTTGTACCTGAGGGGTGGTATATTGTCCGGAATGCCGAGACGCACCAGGGAATTCGCGTCGTATGATAAATAACAATACATATGACCAGATCGACGTATTGCTGATCGATACCGATCTCAATGCGCGTCAGGGTGTGCGAACGATTCTTTCCAATAATGGATTTTCGGGCGTGACGCTGGGCACCGATCTGGCCAAGGTGCGCGATGCGATCACGAGGCGGATGCCTGATCTGCTGCTGTGCGGCACCGAATTCCCCGACGGCAAGATTACCGATCTGATCCGCGATATCCGGCTCAACAAGATCGGCAACAATCCCTTCATGCCGATAATCATCCTGCTCGGTGAGCCGACCCCTGCTCTGGTTGCTGAAATCATGAGTTCCGGCCCCGACGACGTGGTCATGAAGCCGGTTTCGACGAAGGCGTTGCTGGACCGTATCCAGTTGCAGATCCACCGCCGCAAACCCTACATCGTCACTGACGAATATGTCGGGCCGGCCCGCAAAGGCGATGACACGTCACGCGCGATTAGTCCGCCCAATCCGCTGTTCATCAAAGCGACCGGTGGTCAGGTGAAGTTCCATGAAGTCGAGCGCAGCATCGATAATGCGCTGATTGAAGTGAAGAACCGCCGCCTTGAGAATATGGGACCGGAGATCGCGGCGCTGGTCGGTCGTATCGTGCCGATGCTCGACAAGCCGAAGGTGAGCGAAACGGCGATTGGCGGATTGCATATGCTGATCGAATTGAACGGTGATCTGATCGGCCGATTGCAGGGCAGCAAGTACGACCATGTCTCGGAGTTGTGCCGTGCCATGATCGCAGTTGCCAAACGATTGGCAGACCTCAACGGACGGCCACCTGATCCGACCCAGATCAGACTCCTCAAGCCTTTGTCACAGGCCATTCAGGCGGGTTTTGCCGGCGGCATCAATTCCGCCGATGCCGCACGTCAGATCGTCTCAAGGATCGGCGTCAAGATCGATTGATCAGCGCGTTGGTCCAGCGAATGATCCAGGCCAAGGCTATGACGTCGTTTCAACGGAAATCCAGCCGATAAAATCCTGATTGCCGCCGATGATCGGCAGTGCCACCACGCACGGGCAATCGTAGGAATGTTCCAGTTTCACCAGATCACTGGCGGCATCGACCAGGGTGCGGTCCGTCTTGGCGATCAGCAGGGCTTCGGATTCTTCCTGAACGGCCCCCTCCCAGCGAAAGATCGACGTCAGCCCGTCAATGACGTTGGCGCACGCTGCGAGCTTTTCCTCGACCAGGGCGCGGCCGATGCGGAGCCCCTCTTCCCTGTTCGGTACGGTAATATACAGGACGACAGGATCGGCCATTGTAATCTCCATCTTTGACGTCTGGAGAAACTAACGTACCATACCCTTCAAACCAAGCGAATGACGGCTGCAAACAATGCGCCGCACCTGGTTGAGAGATGGGGCGAGGTGGAATGATGAACAACGCTGAAACCGGTGGTCAACCGACCATCGATGACGATGCCGTCCTGACGGATGGCAAGTCGGCGCTTGCGCCCAATGAAACCCAGCTTCGATGGCTGCAGCGCGGCCTTGAACAGCCGGGCGGCAAGTTGCCGCTGTTTGACCGGATCGGTCAGAAAGTCAGCGAACAGACAGTGCGCAGCTGCATTCGCCGCGGCTGGGCAGAACCCTGGTTCAATAACCCGATCAAGCCGGACTGGCTGGTCTGCAGACTGACGGAAATTGGCCGCACGGTGGCAAGTGAGCAGCCGATACTTCCTGACGACGACGCATAAGTACCGCGTTCATGCCTGCTTCCGAACCGACCCCGACAACGCTGCTGATCTGTATCAACCGCCGCTTTCGCAGTGATCAACCGTCGTGTGCGCAGCGGGGCTCGGAAGCCATTGCCGAAGCGCTTGAGAGCGGTGTCGCCGCGCGCAGGATCAACGCCAAAATTGAACGCATTAAATGCCTGGGACAGTGCACACGGGGGGTGGAGCGGTCCGGTTTGCACCCGGTGGCCGCTTTAATCTCGAAACTGCGATGGACGATGTGCCGTCGCTTCTGGATGAACTGGAAAGCCGCTGTGGCACGCTCAGCCCGGATTCCGGGCCGCCCATCCATCTCCTCGGCTCATAAAATTATATTTAAATTTTCAGAAAATTTGACCAAGTGTGATGCGTATCACAGGTGAGCTTGGATCGGCCTGTCATAGTCATTCTTGTAAGGATGGATTCCTCACAGAATCCTCCCTTCCCTCAAGAGCACAAACTCCGGCCGGACCGCAAGGTCCGGCCATTCTCTTATGCGCGGCACTCTTTTGAGTACGCCATTCTGAGATGAGCCTTGGCCATTTTTGGTTTTGGAAAAGTTGGTCGGGGAGACAGGACTTGAACCTGCGACCCCTGGGCCCCCAGCTCAGTGCTCTACCAGGCTGAGCTACTCCCCGACCGTGTGCGCCGCACAGCTTGCTGGGGATGCGACGCGGAGCGGACTATAATCATCGTCGACGCCCGGTACAACCAAAAGCTAATCACTGAAAATCAGGAAGCGCTGTGCACCAGCTGCTCGTGCAGGCCTTTGAGCTCGGCAACGATTTCGAGCAGTTCGCGCCTGGTGTCGGCATTCGCAGGTGCGATCGGGTTTTCGCCAGCCGGCGGTGGCGGCAGGACGGTGGCTTCCATGTCGTGAATACCCTCGCCGGCCTCGTCACCCGTTTGCACGATCGTTTCCGTATCGGTCACGAAATTGCGGACACTGCCGCTTTGACGCAGCAGTTTCTGCACGCCCTTGATGGTGTAGCCGTCAACGTAAAGGAGGTCACGAATTCTGCGCAGCAACAGCATATCGTCGGGACGATAGTAGCGCCGACCCCCGCCGCGTTTCATCGGCTTTACCTGCGGAAATTTTGTTTCCCAGAAACGCAGGACGTGCTGCGGCAGATCAAGGTCTTCGGCAACCTCGCTGATTGTCCGGAAAGCCGTTGCGGACTTTTCGGCTTTATCCAGATCGCGGTCGTCGGACGAGCCGTCATTCATCGATTAATCTACTTAGGTTGCTTCGTCTTCGCTGGGTTTGCGGACTTCGTTGATACGACTTTTGAGAACCTGTGACGGGCGAAATACCAGAACCTTGCGCGGCAGGATCGGCACTTCTTCGCCAGTCTTCGGATTGCGACCGATCCGCTGGCCTTTTTCGCGCACGGAAAAACTACCGAACGACGATACTTTTACGGTCTCACCCTTGATCAAAGCGTCGGCCATATATTCCAGGACGCTTTCCAAAAGGTCGGCGGATTCATTACGGGATAACCCGATTTCCTGATAGACGGCTTCGCCAAGATCAGCACGCGTTACGGTCTTGCCGGTCATTGCAACGCAGCCTCCCCCTGTTGTCATTGGCGGAAGCGTATCCCTGAGCGGGAAATCCGTCAATATCAAAGGGATGGACGATTTTATATGTTTGTATCCGGGCATGCCGACAGGCACGAGTGATTGCGTGAATTGAAAATTAATTTTTTACGCAAAAGAGAATTCGCCCAATCGGGCTTACCAGCGGACCAGACCGGCTCCCCAGGTCAGTCCACCGCCCATGGCTTCCAGCAGGACCAGATCGCCGCGTTGGATACGGCCGTCCCTGACGGCGGTGTCGAGTGCCAGCGGTATGGAAGCGGCTGATGTGTTGGCATGCTTCTCGACCGTCAGGACCACGCGGTCTTCGCTCATGCCGAGTTTCTTGGCCGTTGAATCGATGATCCGCTTGTTGGCCTGATGAGGCACCAGCCAATCAATATCCGAACGCTCAAGATTATTGGCTTCGAGTGCCTCATCGACGATCGACGCCAGATTGGTCACGGCATGACGGAATACTTCGCGGCCATTCATGCGCAGATGGCCGACGGTTTGCGTCGAAGACGGACCGCCATCGACATACAGAATATCGTAATGGGAACCATCCGAATGGATATGCGTCGACAGCACGCCGCGCCCGGAATTATGCCCTTTGCCGTTGCCGCCCGTGCCTTCCTGTTCGGATCCCCGCATCACAACGGCGCCGGCACCATCGCCGAACAGTACGCAGGTTGAGCGATCTTCCCAGTCGAGAATACGGGAAAATGTCTCGGCCCCGATCAGCAGCACGGTCTTGGCCTGTCCGCAGCGGATGAAATTATCCGCGGTAGCGAGACCAAAGATGAAGCCTGAGCAGACCGCCTGAATATCGAAAGCGGCACCGTTGGTCATGCCGATGCGGTGCTGCACCTTGGCGGCGGTCGATGGAAAAGTGTTGTCCGGTGTTGTCGTCGCGCAGATCACCAGATCGATTTCGCTGGCATCGATCCCGGCATGTTCAAGGGCACGACGACCGGCGGCCAGCGCCAGGTCCGAGGTGAATTCCCCTTCTGCGGCGATATGGCGCTGCCCGATGCCGCTTCTGGAGCGAATCCACTCGTCCGACGTATCAAGCGTTTTGGCGAGTTCCTCATTGGTGACGCAGCGTTCCGGCAGATAAGAGCCGCAGCCGAGAATTTCTGAACGTATATTCATATTAACTTGCTGCAGCCTCTGGTTTGTCGGCATCGCTATCGGCGGCAGTACGCATGGCCGCATCGCGGTCTTCGAGGAGCTGCGCGCAGTCTTCCTTGATGCCTTCGTTGAAATTGTTGTGGACAAGGTTGACGGCAACACCGATGGCGTTGGCAAAACCGTATCCGTCCGTGCCGCCGTGGCTTTTGACGCAAATGCCGTTCAGACCGACAAACATGGCGCCATTATAAAGACGCGGGTCGAATTTTTCTTTGAATTTCAGGAGCGCCGGTCGGGCAATCAGGGCGCCGATCTTGCCAAACCACGACGATGTCAGGGCGCTGCGCAGATAATAACCGAACATGCTGGCCATGCCCTCGGCAGTTTTCAGCGCGATATTTCCGGTAAAGCCATCCGTGACGATGACATCGACGGTGCCCTTGGCGATATCGTCCCCTTCGACGAATCCGTGAAAGTGGATCGGCAAATGGGTTTGCTGCAGCATTTCAGCCGCGCCGCGCACGGCCGAATTGCCTTTGAGATTCTCGGCACCGACATTCAGAATACCGACCGAAGGGTGCTCACAACCAAGGACATTGCGGGCAAATACCTCGCCCATCACGGCAAATTGTAAAAGATTATCGGCATCGCATTCGATGTTGGCGCCCAGATCGAGCATTACGGACTGGCTGCGCATGGTCGGGAAATAGGTGGCAATGGCAGGCCGGTCGATACCTGGCAGCGTCTTCAGGACGAACTTGGCCATGGCCATCAAGGCACCGGTGTTGCCGGCAGACACAACGGCATCGGCTTCACCGTCACTGACAGCATTGATGGCCAGACGCATGCTGGATTGCCGCCCGGCCCGAAGGGCCTGGGCAGGTTTGTCGCCGCTACCAATCACATCGGGTGCATGACGTACCATTGACGCAGCCAGCGCCGCCGGATGGCTTTGCAGCATCGCGTTCAAACGCATCTCGTCGCCGAACAGCAAAAACCGCAGATCAGGGTTTTGCTTTGCTGCCGTCTCGATGCCATCGATAACCATTTCGGGGGCGTTGTCGCCCCCCATGGCATCGATTGATAATGTCAAGCGTGTGGTCAATGCCTCGTCCCAAAAGCGGAAGCCATGGTAACTGCCTTACAGACCCGCAACATACAGACCTAGAGGCTCGCTTAAAAGGCAGTTAGGCCAGTTCTTCTACGGCAGCCACTTCACGGCTGTTGTAAGAACCGCACGACTGGCAGACATGATGCGGACGCGACAGCTCACCACAATTCGAGCATTCGACGAGATTGGTCGGTACGAGAGCATGATGCGCCCGGCGCATGTTGCGCTTTGACTTGGAAACTTTCTTCTTCGGAACGGCCATGGTCTCAATTCCTCATTGTTTACTCGTAACCAAACGAGCGCGCTTTATTAGAGGATTTGGCCCGTTGCTGCAAGACGTGTGAGCGAAATATCTGCGATAACTTCATTATGGGACAATTTAAATTAATCTTTTGATTTCATTCGATCTTTCAGGGACGCAAGGGCCGCAAACGGGCTTGTGGCAGAATTTGTCTCACTCTGTTCAGGGGCAATACCGTCAATTGAGGCCCCCGGAGAGCGGGGATACGCCGGTATATTGAGCGCCAATTCCTCAACCACCTGCTCGCCGGCGTCGATGACCCCGTCAATGATCGGGTCCGGGTCCTCGATGTCAGGGTCGGTGATGTCGTCATCTTCCTCGTCATTGTTAAGACCTTCGAACGGATCGGCATCTTCCTGAAACACTCTGTTCAACTTAAAATCCAGCGTTGTCGTCAGCGGATTGCCGGTAATGACGCAGTTCTGGACGATTTCTGCGCGAATCGATCCGATCATGGAAATTTGCCGGCCCATCTCCGGTTTGAGTGCAACCGACCCCTCAAGTGACCGTAAGGCGATCAGATCAAGGCGCTTGGCGATTGCCAGCAATTCTTCATCCGTCGCGACAATGTTCATGGTTCTGCCGCGCGCCGGCAATTCATCGGTTACGATGGGACGGTGCAGTTCCTGATTGTCGGTCATTGGTCTGGCTCGTCGAATATTGAAGTCAAATCGACAAAATGAATTTTTCCCGAGATCAGATCATCTGCGGCCTGCTGGGCCAGAAAGGCCTGCTCAGCCCGGGCATACGCGCACATCTTGCTGATCGTACCCTGCGTGGCGCCGGTGCCCCTGAGCAGGTTGCGCGCGAGTGCATCCTTCAATATGGCGTCACTCGGGTCATCCAGGCCGTTTTCGTAGGCCTTGATTCGCCCATAGAAGCTTTGCGCCAGCTTTTTGACCTTCTTGCCGACACTGATGTCTCCGACGCCCAGCTCGCGCAGGTTGGAATCGATGTCGTCGAACATGACGTCAAAGTACGCTTGAGACAGATCATTCGACTGTTCTATGGCTTTCAGGCGGTTGAGCACCAGAAAAGCGCTCAGCGCCAGCATTTCAAAGCGGCCTTCCGGTGTATCCGGAACGCCGCAATCGGTAAAAAACCGGTGTCTGCGCGCCGCCAGGATAGTCTCGCCGTATAGGGTGCGGGCAATTTCAACACCAGGATTTGCCCGGAACAGAGCACGAAGTGAAAACATGGCTCCTTGTTCCTTCCATTCATTGACATTTCTGGGAGCGGACGGCACTGTCGCCCTACCCGTTCTTACAGGCAGAGCGCTGTTGAGCGCCGCCATGGGAGCATGATGTAGGATGCGAGGCCCCGTGATAACAAGGTCTTTTATTTCAGCCGTCTGTGTCGTCGGCATTGTCGGTTTAAGCGCTTGCACGCCGAGAGTGGCGCAACGCGGCGTGATGCCTGATATCGATGCGGTTGCATCAATCGTTCCGAACAAAAGCACAAAGAATGATGTCGAGCGCAGCCTCGGATCACCGTCGAGTGTCAGCACGTTCGGTGCAGAAACCTGGCTCTATATCGGCGAGACAACCGAAACCGTGGCATTTCTGGAACGTGAAGTTAACGAGCGTAGCGTGCTGCAGATCAGTTTTGATGACAAAGGTGTCGTCACGAGCATGGAGAGCCATGGACTGGATGCTTCACGTGACATCAAGCCGGTGGAGCGCACGACGCCGACGGTCGGCAAGCATCTGACGGTGATCGAGCAGCTTATGGGTAACCTCAACCGATTCGGCAAACTCGGCAATTCCGGTAAATAGCACCGCATATTTTCTTTCGATCTTTAACTTCCGCATAAAAAAAGGCCCCGGTTTCCCGGGGCCTTTCTCGTTCAAGGTGCGAAGGCTCAGGCGAGAATGGCCAGCAGCAGGATCGCAACAATGTTGATGATCTTGATCATCGGGTTGATGGCCGGACCGGCAGTGTCCTTGTAAGGATCACCGACCGTGTCGCCGGTCACGGCAGCGTGGTGGGCGTCAGAGCCCTTGCCGCCATGATGGCCGTCTTCGATGTACTTCTTGGCGTTGTCCCAAGCACCACCACCGGCAGTCATGGAAAGCGCCACGAACAGACCCGTGACGATGGTACCGAGCAGCATCGCACCCAGTGCCGAGAAGGCCGAAGCCTGGCCGCCTACGGCATTGATCACGTAG
Source organism: uncultured Rhodospirillales bacterium (assembly GCA_965284225.1). GTDB lineage: Bacteria > Pseudomonadota > Alphaproteobacteria > Rhodospirillales > Casp-alpha2 > UBA4479. Next base: position 63,269 of record CBDIRN010000001.1, on the reverse strand, counting down.
TACATGACGAACGGTGCCAGCAACGGCAGCAGCGATGGCAGGATCATTTCCTTGATCGCGGCTTTGGTCAGAATATCGACGCACTGCCGTATTCCGGCTTGGTCGTGCCTTCCATGATGCCCGGCAGTTCACGGAACTGACGACGCACTTCGACGACCACGGCTGCGCCGGCACGACCGACCGCCATCATCCCCATGGAACCGAACAGGTACGGCAGCATGCCGCCGATGAACAGACCGATGACCACATACGGGTCTTTCAGGCTGAACGTCACATCGATGTTCGGGAAGTAGTACTTGAGGTCATAGGTAAACGCTGCAAACAGCACCAGTGATGCAAGACCGGCGGAACCGATGGCATAACCCTTGGTGACCGCTTTGGTCGTGTTGCCGACAGCATCAAGGGCATCGGTGGTTTTGCGGACGTCAGCAGGCAGGTCGGCCATTTCGGCAATCCCGCCAGCGTTATCCGTAACCGGACCGAAAGCATCAAGAGCGACAACCATACCGGCAAGCGCCAGCATCGTCGTTGCTGCGATAGAGATACCGAACAGACCGGCATACAGGAACGAAACGATGATGCCTGCCGAGATCACGATCACCGGCAGTGCCGTTGCTTCCATGGAAACGGCAAGGCCCTGAATGATGTTCGTGCCATGACCGGTTTCGGATGCTGCAGCCACCGACTTCACCGGACGATAATCGACGCCGGTGTAATATTCGGTGATCCAGACGATCAGGCCGGTAACGGCAAGACCGACAACAGCACAGACAAACAGATCCGTACCCGTGACGACAGCGCCGTTCATGGCATATTCCGTATCCCAGCCCAGCATGTACGAAATCGTACCGCCAATCAGGATCGCAGAAATCACCGCAGAGGCGATGAAGCCTTTGTAGAGCGCACCCATGATCGAGCGGCTTCGCACCCAACTTGACGAACCAGGTCGCTGCAACCGAGCCGATAATGCAGACGCCGCCGATAACCAGCGGGAACAGCATCATCGCTTCTTGGGTTTCACCGGTGAAGAAGATGGCTGCCAACAGCATGGTTGCAACGATCGTCACCGCATAGGTTTCGAACAGATCGGCTGCCATACCGGCGCAGTCACCGACGTTGTCACCGACGTTGTCGGCAATCACGCCTGCGTTGCGGGGATCATCTTCCGGGATACCGGCTTCGATTTTCCCCACGCAGATCGCCGCCGACATCCGCGCCCTTGGTGAAGATGCCGCCGCCGAGACGGGCGAAGATCGAGATCAGCGAGGCGCCGAAACCGAGCGCCACAAGCGCTTCGAGAATGTGCCGCATCTGGGTGGCATCGTTCGGATCGTACATACCGCGCAGGACCATGTAGTAACCGGCAACACCGAGCAGGGCCAAACCGACCACCAGCATGCCGGTAACGGCGCCGGATTTGAAGGCAATCTCAAGTCCGCCTTCAAGGCCTAAGGTACGGGCCGCTTCAGTGGTGCGTACGTTGGCACGAACGGAGACGTTCATGCCGATGTAACCAGCAACACCCGACAGGATTGCGCCGATAAAGAAGCCGACGGCAACCGGAACGCCGAGCAACAGGCCGAGCAGCACACCGACGATAACGCCGACAATACCGATCGTCAGATACTGACGGTTAAGATAAGCAGCCGCACCTTCTTGAATGGCGGCGGCGATTTCCTGCATGCGCTCGTTTCCGGCAGGTGCCGAAAGAACCGAACGGACCGCGTAAGCACCATAAACCAGGGCCAACGCGCCACAAACCAGAACCAGATTGTAAATGGAAGACATCCTCTCCCCCTCGTAAATAAATACACCGGGCATGGACATGCCGACACCGTGTCGGGAGCCCGCCGAAAACCGGCTAAATCATGATGAAATAGTCACCGGTGCAAAAAGCGCGGGGAAAATGCCAGAACGCCCCCGATAAAGCAACAAACCGTTTAAGGGCCGATTTTCCGCCCGCCAATTGTCAAAAAATGATGCCCGTTGAAATGCTTAATCCGGCTTTCTGAGGGCGGATCATTTTTGCGGCGTATCAAGCAAAGACTGGATCAAAACACCGTTGACGATGCCCTTTTCCCCGGCCACGCGATCCGCAACAAGTTGCAGTCGCTGCTTCAGGGTCGGCAGGTCAATCCGCTCCAGTTCACTCAGCATCCGCGGTATGAAAGCATGCATGTCCTTCATGAATGCATCTTTATAAATTGGCAGCATCCTTTTGATTTTAATGATATTTTCGCTTCCAGACGTCTCCAGCTTGATCTCCATCTGAATGGTTGTGACGATCGCCCCGGCTTGTACAACATTGATCATCAGAGGTTCGACATCGACGAACAAAGCGGTCGGCGCTTCGATCTTCTTTTCGGCTTCCATGGCGGCGGCCATTTCCGGTTGCTCGAACGGCCCCAGCCCAAACCATTTCATCGCACCGATGGTGGCGCCGGCGACCAGCAGCACGAGTGCGAAAATGACGATGAGCTTTTTCATGGAAGTGGTCCCCGGGGCGTAATCATTATTTCTGCGTCCTTACGGGCGCGGATTCGCGACATTAGCACAGTTTAGCCGCCTCCCCGCAATGGCTGAAAAGTGCGTTTCAGAAGCCGGGCCGCAGGGACGATGGGACGTTATGAGGCGGAAAAATGATTATAGCCACTTTTTTCAAGGGCGATGACATGCCCGTCAGCCCCCAATACGGCAACCCCTGCTGTTCCCCGGGTGCCTGCCGATGCCGCGCTGACTGTGCCGATGGCCGTAACCGGGACATCCAGATCTGTGATGTTGGTACCGGTAAAGGCGAGTTCATAGTCATCACCTCCGGACAGAATAACGTTCAGTAATGCGGGATCGGTTGCAACGGCTGCACGGGCCGCTTCCGATAGCGGGACTTTTGCCGCTTCTATCTGCATCGACACCGACGAGGTTTCACAGATGTGCCCCAGGTCCTGGATCAGACCATCGGATATATCGATACAGGCATGGGCCCTGCCGATCAGGTTGCGTCCGGTTTCAATGCGCGGTGTCGGTCTGCGATATCGCTCCTCAAGGAATTGCCGATGCCCGTCCTGAAGTGCGCCAAGTTTGCCTTGGGCGGCCAGCAGGCCAAGTGCGCCGTCACCGATGGTGCCGCTGACATAGACCGTATCGCCGGGGCTGGCTGCGTTGCGGCGCAAGGCCCTGCCCGCTTCCACTTCGCCGATCGCGGTCAGGGAAAACATCATCGGTCCCGATGTCGTGACCGTATCGCCCCCCAGCAACGGAAAGTCATAGGCATCGACGCTGGCCCCCAATCCTTTGGCAAAGGCGGCGATATAATCTGTGTCGGTATCCCGGCTCCAGGCACAGGCCAGTGTAAAGCCGAGCGGTCGGGCGCCCATCGACGCCAGATCGGACAGATTGCAGGCGCACAGCCGGGTGGCGATGTTATCCGGGGCCTCGTCGGTCAGGAAATGCACACCCTGGACAATGGCGTCTGTTGTGATGACGTGTTCGAATCCGGGGTGAACCGGCAGGGTTGCTGCGTCATCGCTGAGCCCGAAAGCGCCCGTGTTGCCACGGGTCAGAGGCGCAAAATAGTGATGAATGATGTCAAATTCGTCGGTCATGTCGGTCCGTTCGTCGCTCTCCCCGCATCACCTCCATTGTCATTCCGGCCCAGGCCGGAATCCAGTGGCTTGTTCGGAATATCTGGACCCCGGCATACGCCGGGGTGACGGTTGGTCGTCAGGCTGTCTTGCTCGGGGTTTCGAATTCCGATGCACGCAGATTTCTGGCGACCGTGTTGAGGATGCCGGCAATCAGCTTGGCTTGCTGCCCTTTTTCATCAAAAAAGGCATCTGAAACAGCGATATAGGCGCCAATGATGGTCCGTGCCGGAACGTTCTTTCGGGCCAGCAACTCATACGTTGCGGTCCTGAGAATGGCTTGCATGACGCTTTCCAGATTATCAACGACCCGGTTTTGTAACATGCCGGGCCGCAGAGACGCATCAATATCGGCCTGACGGGCCTGGGTGCCGTTGACCAGTTCCTTCAGAAGCTCGGGCTTGGGACGGGCCATTTCTTCGGTGATGTCCTCATCTGCGGCCAGCCAGCGTTCAGCGCTGAACGAGGCCAGAACCTCGTCGACCGGGGCATCCATCATTTGCAGCTCGTACACCGCCTGTACGGCGGCAAGGCGCGTCGCGGCCGGTCTTGGGTCGTAGGTCTTGCCAGGTACTTTTTCAGGCATCGTCCCTACCTTTGAAATGACGGCGAAGCTCGATCATGCGAAGCACCGCTTTAGCCGCTTCCGCACCCTTGTTCTTTTGAGCGGGGTCGGCGCGCACTTCTGCCTGTTTCATGTTTTCACAGGTCAGGATGGCAAACCCGAGCGGATACAGGTGCAGGGTGGTGATGTCCATCAGGGCGCGGCTGGCTTCCCGGCAGATATGATCATAATGATCCGTTTCACCACGGATCACGCAGCCCATCGCCATGATCCCGGCGTATTTCTGATGCGGATCCTTGAGGCCGGCCTGTATCGCCATTTCACAAGCGGCAGGCACCTCGAACACCCCGGTGACGGCCAATCGCTCGATCTCAAAGCCGGCTGCGGTAAAGACCGGCTCGGCACCCTTCACCATATCATCGGTGATTTTCTCATAGTAACGGGCCTCGATCACAAGGATCGTCTTTTCATTCGCATGCATCGTCATTTTTATTCTCCGGCAGACGGGATTGGTTGCTGCGCAACGACGTTCAGGTCATACCCGTCGATCCCGACAATGGTGCGTTTCGTATTCGACAGCAGGATCATGTCCTGCACGCCAAGATCGAGCAAAATTTGCGCGCCGACACCATAATCGCGAAGTTCCTTATGGCCTTCCGCAGGCTCGCCAATGCGGGCGCGAACCTTGTCCGACAAGGCCCGTGGATAAGGTTCACGGATCAGCACGACAATGCCCCGGCCTTCGGCTTCGATCATCCGCATCGCCTGCTGTAATTCGCCGCTTTTGCCGCTCTGGGCATCACCCAGCACGTCATCCAGAACGTTCAGGGCATGCATCCGCACCATGATCGGTGCCGGATCCGCCAGATCACCCTTCACCAGGGCAATATGCTCGGCATAGGCGACCTTGTTGACATAGACGCACATTTTCCAGTCGCCGCCGAAACGGCTGGCGAAGTCCATCTCGGCCGTCTTTTCAACGACCCGGTCGTTTTTGAGCCGGTAGCGATCAGATCGGCGATGGTGCCGATCTTGAGGCCGTGGAACTGGGCGAAGGTCACCAGATCGGGCATCCGCGACATGGTACCGTCTTCGTTCATGATTTCGCAGATCACGCCGGACGGGTTGAGCCCGGCCAGCCTTGCAAGATCAACCGCGGCCTCGGTATGGCCGGCGCGCACCAGTGTGCCGCCGTCCCTGGATTCCAGCGGGAACACATGCCCCGGAGAAGCGATATCGGAAGCGCCCTTGGTCGGATCGATGGCGACGGCAATGGTGCGGGCCCGATCCGAGGCGGAAATGCCGGTGGTGACCCCTTCCCTTGCTTCGATTGAAACTGTGAACGCGGTCTGATGGCGTGACCCGTTGCGTCTCGACATCGCCGGCAGTTCCAGTTCCTTGACCCGTCCGGGTGTCAGCGCCAGACAGATCAGTCCCCGCCCGTATTTGGCCATGAAATTGATTACGTCCGGAGTCGCCATTTGCGCCGGAACAACAAGATCACCCTCGTTTTCACGCTCTTCATCATCAACCATGATGAACATGCGGCCGTTGCGGGCATCTTCGATAATGTCTTCGATTGGCGACAGGAAGTTTTCCGGATCGGCGTTTGCGCGCGCAATCTGCTGCTTCGAGATCACCGACGGATTAGAGGTAGATGACAAATATTTATCCATTCACGTTATTTTGGCACTTCGTTGAGGCGGGCAACATAGCGCGCGAGTACATCTATTTCCAGATTAACCCGATCATCGGGTTTTAATTGGCCGAGCGTCGTCTCGGTTTGCGTGTGCGGGATGATATTCACGGAAAAATCCCGGTCTTTGACAGCATTGACCGTCAGCGAGACCCCATCAAGCGTGACCGAGCCTTTCGTGGCAATGAACGCAGCCAGCGCTTCGGGTGCCTGAAAATCGAGTTTCAGAGACCCCCCGACGGGCGTTGTGCTCAATACCCGGGCAACGCCATCGACGTGACCGCTGACGATATGGCCGCCCAGTTCGTCACCCATCCTCAGCGCACGTTCAAGGTTGAGGGGCGTACCCGCCTGCCAGCCGGCGGCGGTTGTTTTCTCAAGGGTTTCACCGGATGCTTCGACAGCGAACCAGCCCTGCCCCTTTTCGATCACCGTCAGGCAAACCCCGGCGCAGGCGATAGACGCGCCGATCTCGATCGTGTCGGTATCGTAGGCCGTGGTGATGTCGAAGCGGGTATCGCCGCTCACGCTGACCGTCTTGATCCGGCCGATATCGGTGATGATGCCGGTAAACATGCTTGGCCTCGGTTATCTTCCAGACCGCATCCTTCGAGACGGGCCCTTGGCCCTCCTCAGGATGAGGAAATTAATTTGATCCTCATCCTGAGGAGCGAGCAAAGCGAGCGTCTCGAAGGATGGGGTCAATTCTGTTTATCTATGCGGAGGTAGCGCTCCAGCACGTCACCATCAAGGTCTATCGTGTCGATTTGCTTAAATTTAGGTGCATTATCCGGGCTGTTGACGGCCATCGGTGCGATTGCCGGCAGGCCGTCGCCGCCCATGACACCGGCAGCACGGAACCAGACAAGCTCATCGACAAGCCCCGCGTCCATGAACGATGCGCTGAGGGCGCTGCCGGCTTCGACCAGGGCGCGCGTGATGCCCATCCCGGCCAGCGCTTCGAGAATGGCCCGCGGATCCAGCCTGCCGCCGGCCTGAACAGGCAGTGCTATGACGGTGGCACCGGCGGCTGTCAGGGCCTGAACCTGCGCAACCGGGGCTTCCTTGCCAACAAACAGCCATAGCGGTGCCTGAGGGATGCTTTGAAACAGCTTCGCGGTCATCGGCGTTTCAGCGCGCGGGTCGACAATGACGCGGACCGGGGAGCGATCTGTCATACCGGCCAGCCGGCACGTCAGTTCAGGGTCATCTTCACGCACCGTGCCGATGCCGCTGATGATGGCGTCGTTTTCAGCCCGGAGCATATGTCCGCGCGCCCGCGCCGCTGTGCCGGTGATCCATTGGCTGTGGCCGGTCCTGGATGCAATGGCGCCATCCAGCGTGGTTGCGGTTTTCATCGTCACCCAGGGGCGCTTGCGCCCGATGACCGAGAGAAACCCGCCATTCAACCGGCGTGCCTGTTCTGCAAGCAAGCCAACGCGAACGGCGAGTCCGGCGTCCTGAAGGCGTTTGATGCCGCTGCCGGCCACTCTTGGGTCCGGATCTTCGATGGCGATGGTGACGGCGGTGATACCCGCTGTGATCAGGGCTTCCGTACAGGGGCCGGTCTGGCCCATGGTGATTGCAGGGCTCAAGCGTCACATAGGCGTCGCGCCCCGGGCGAGTTCACCGGCGCGGCGGATGGCTTCGGCCTTTCTCGCGTGGACGTCCGCCCGGCTGGGTCCAGCCCCTGCCGACGACAAGGCCATCGTTGTTTGATTGTCCGAGATCAGCACGGACCAGCACGCAGCCGACCGCCGGGTTCGGCGCGACCCGGCCCAGACCACGGGACGCCAGCCCGAGGGCCGCGCGCATGTGCGCACGATCCCGGGCCGTGAACGTTGAATTAGTCGGCGTGTCCGTCACCTATTTTTTCAACAAATTCTTCGAAGTCTTTGGCTTCACGGAAGTTTCTGTAAACCGAAGCGAAGCGAACATAGGCCACCTGATCCAACTCGCGGAGGTTTTCCATGACCATTTCTCCAACGACTTTGGTGGGAATTTCCGACTCGCCCAGGGTTTCGAGACGACGCTGGATCGAGTTGACGATGCGCTCGATACGGTCATCCGGCACCGGGCGTTTGCGAAGCGCGATTGACAGCGAGCGCGCCAGTTTGTCGCGGTCGAACGGTGATTTCTCGCCGTCTTTCTTGACCACGATCAGTTCGCGCAGTTGCACCCGCTCGAACGTTGTCCAGCGTGCACCGCAGGCGGACAGAAGCGCCCGGCGGCGGATGGCGGCATTATCGTCGGTCGGCCGTGAGTCTTTGACCTGAGAGTCATCATTTCCGCAAAACGGGCAGCGCATCGTGTAAGTCCTCCTTAATGGATCGCCGTTCAGACGTCCGTGTAGATCGCGGAAGCGCTGGCACAATGCCGTCACTTCTCACGTGCCGCTGCTTCGGCGGCAGAATCATCGCCATTGCGATTTCGCCAACGCTTCCAGAACATCGCTGATCAGATTGCCGACCTTGCGGAATTCTTCCGGGCCAAAGCCACGCGTCGTTGCCGCCGGCGTGCCGAGACGGATCCCGGACGTTACCATGGGCTTTTCCGGATCAAACGGGATGCCGTTCTTGTTGCAGGTCATCCATGCGTGTTCGAGGCTCACTTCAGCGTCGTTTCCCTTGACCCCTTTCGGTCTCAGATCGACCAGCATCAGGTGTGTGTCGGTACCGCCTGAAACGATGTCAAAGCCCCGCTCTTTAAGGGTTGCCGCCAGCACTTTGGCGTTCTCGGCAACGGCACGGGAATAGGCCTTGAATTCCGGCGTCAGTGCTTCACCGAAGGCAACTGCCTTGGCGGCGATCACATGCATGAGAGGGCCGCCCTGCAGCCCCGGGAACACTGCGGAGTTGATCTTTTTGCCGATATCTTCGTTGTTGCTCAGAATCATGCCGCCACGCGGTCCGCGCAGGGTTTTATGCGTGGTTGTTGTGACGATGTCGGCGATCGGCAGCGGCGACGGGTGAACGCCGGCGGCGACGAGGCCTGCAAAATGCGCCATGTCGACCATCAAAAGCGCGCCGACGCTATCGGCGATCTTGCGGAAACGGGCAAAATCCAGGGTCCGCGGATAAGCAGAACCACCACAGATGATAAGCTTCGGCTTGTGTTCCTTGGCCAGCTTCTCGACCTGATCGAAATCGACCAGATGATCATCGGGGCGAACGCCGTACTGGATGGCATTGAACCACTTGCCTGACTGGGCCGGTGGAGCACCGTGCGTCAGATGGCCGCCGGCCGCCAGCGACATGCCGAGAATGGTGTCGCCGGGCTTCAGAAGCGCCATGAAGACGGCACCGTTGGCCTGGGCACCGGAATGCGGCTGGACGTTGACGAATGTGCAGTCGAAAAGCTTTTTGGCCCGTTCGATGGCAAGGCTTTCGGCGACATCAACAAACTCGCAGCCGCCGTAATAGCGCCGTCCGGGATAACCCTCGGCGTATTTGTTGGTCATGATGCTGCCCTGGGCTTCCATAACAGCCCGTGAGACAATGTTCTCAGACGCAATCAGTTCGATCTGGTTCTGCTGACGGTTCAGCTCGTCAGTAATCGACTTGAAAAGATCGGCATCGCGGTCGGCCAGCGACTGGTTGAAAAAACGCTGGCTGAAATCGCTCGGATAAGTGGCAGCAGTGGTATTCCTGGACATATTCAATAAATTTCCCGTCAGAAAGTGATCATCAACAAGGTTTTGCGAGCATGTCGACGCGACGCGCATGGCGGCCGCCTTCGAATGCGGTTTCAAGAAAGGCTTTCATGGCATCGCGTGCAACTTCGGAACCGACCAATCTTTCTCCGAAACAGACAACATTGGCATCGTTGTGCTGGCGCGCCAGCTTGGCGGTCAGGCTGTTGGTGACGACGGCGGCGCGGACGGCGGGATTGCGGTTGGCAGCGATTGAAATGCCGATCCCAGATCCGCAAACGAGCACACCCATTTCAGCTTTCCCGGACGCAATGGCTTCGCCGACGGCAAAGCCGAAATCCGGATAATCGACGCTTTCCGGGCCGTTGGTGCCAAGATCAATGACGGTGTACCCGCCCGCTTCAAGGTCGCTTTTCAGTTGAGTTTTCAGGGCGAAGCCGGCGTGATCGGAGCCGATTGCCACGGTTTTTCCAGCCATCTTCTTGCCATTCCCGGTCCGCAAAGAACGCCAATTGTTGCATAGGCAAACAGACGTCCAACTGATGATAGGGGTTCATACCATATCTAGCGGACATGTGCCAATAGGCCGCTAGGTTGCGGCGTTCGTTATTAAGCCGGCGTTCGTTATTAGAATTGGCTCAGACGAAGATGTCGGTGCGCTTCGGGAAGGCGAGCAGCGCTTCATGAATGCGATGTGCCTGGCGGACCGGCTCGGCATTGGCCGGATAGTAACGTTGCGTATAGTCGACCCGGTCGCGCCACTGCTGGATATAATCGCGTGGCCGGTCCGGCTGTGCCTTTTCACCGGTCAGTGCGCCGATGGTCTTTTGAAAATCAGGATGCAGCTCTGGCTGAAAGGCCAGTGCGGCGTAATCATCATAGGAGATGACGCCGGCGGCGTAGAGGTTTTGGCTGTAGTCCTGCATCTGTCTCGGGGTCATATGGCGAACATCCGGTACTGTCGGCTTGCCGTCCGGCGGCGGCAGTTGTTCGAGCTTGCTGGTATCGCCAAGCGCCCGGGCGGTCTTGAGCGCTGTTTCTTTGGCAATCAGGTCACCATCATGATACGCGACCAGCGCCCGGCTTTGCTGCCGTGCCTGGGAATTATTGCTCTCATCGTGAGCGCCGTCCTTTATCGGCGGGCCGACATTGAGACGGGAAATATCAAGCGGTAACGGCGGTTGATCAATCCGCATGTAACAGGCTCCATTCCATTTGCCTTTTACCGAGCAAACGGCGTGCCATGTGCAGCGGCCTTGCTGGCCAATGGTTTACCAATGGTTAACGGCATCATCGGTGCGGAATGACCCGGCAAAAATTGCCGGGTTGGGAAACCGTTGCCGGTTTCAGCTCTTGCAGCTGCATGGACAGGTATGGGCTGTATCGATTATAATCCCGTTCAAGTTACGGCAATGTCCGTACCACCCCTGGGAGGCCAGTCACATGGCCATTCGCACATGATGTTGCAACGCTCTCGCTATGTGGTTCTCGCCGCAGCCCCTGACACTCGCCTTTCCGGTTCAGTCGGCGCTGGCCGCTGGTGTGAAAACACCAAAATCGGCATTTGTGCCGCACCGGGCACTTTACACAATGGAACTGGGTCAATCGCACAGGGGCTCAAACGTCGCTGATGCCACCGGCAAGATGTTCTATCGCTTCGAGCCGCTGTGCAATGGCTGGGAAGTTGAATCGCGGATCTTCATGCGGATGCACTATGGCACCGCCGGTGAAGAGGAAATCGTCGAGACCACATGGTCCTTCACAAGTTTCGAGAGCTATGACGGACAAAAGTTCACTTTTGAAGTCGAACACGACCGTAACGGTGAACTGCAGGAAGTCTTCGCGGGTGAAGCCGGCAAGAATACCGGCGGCGGGACGGCAACTTTCGATGAAGACGAGGCGTCTACTTTGAAACTGCCGGCCATGAGCCTCTATCCCGGGGAGCATCTGGTACACCTTCTGGCCGCGGCCAAGGAAGGCCAGCATCTGTATCGCCGGACGGTTTTTGATGGTGCCAGTAAAAATAACCCTTATGAGGTTAATGCCTTCATTGTCGGGCCTGTGGTCGACGGCAAGCTGGCGCAGAACCCGGATAAACCGGCGCAGTCGAAAAACCGTGTTTTCGTTGGTGCCCAGCGCCCTGCCCCGGCAGCCGGGATGCCACCCTCACCTGTATGGCGGATGCGGCTGGCGTATTTCCCGCTCACCGGGTTGGACGAATTACCGGAATTCGAAATAGAGGTTGATTACCGCGAGGACGGCATTGCTGAACGCATGGTTCAGGATTTCGGTGACTTTACCCTGAACCTCAGCCCGACCCGGTTTGAGGTCTTGCCGGCGCCGGTTTGTAAATAGCGCCTGCGGTTTAATAAAAACCGTCATTCCCGTGTAAACGGGAACCCAGTATCTCAGGTCGTTTGTCTGGGTCCCCGCTTTCGCGGGGATGACGAAGGAGGGAAGCAATTGAACGGGTTCCGCCTGCGCCGGAATGACGGGCTTCTTTATACTTTATACGTTTAATGCCTACCCGTGCGGTTTCAGGATCTGGCGGATCGCGGCGCCGGTGGCGAGGTTCTCAAACCCTTCGTTGATGCCGGAAAGCCCTAACTCGCCGGTTCTGAGCTTGTCGACCGGCAGCTTGCCGTTGCGGTAGTAATCGACGAAGCGCGGCATGTCATCGGGGGCCGAACACGAGCCCATGTAACAGCCCTGAATGCGAAACTCCTTGGCCGCCATCATGTAGGGTGTGATCTCGAAGGTGGCGTCAGCCGGTGCCAGTCCGGCGATGGTCACTGTGCCGCCGGGTCTGAGCGACGCATAGGCCGCTTCCAGTCCCTTGATGGTGCCGGACAATTCGATGGCATGCAGCACGCCGCCCGATGTCATGTCCTTGATGGCCTGGGCGGTGCGTTCCGTCCCCTCTTTCGCATTGACGGTGGCGTGCGCGCCGATGCTCTTGGCCAGCGCCATTTTTTCTTCCTGAGATCAACGGCGATGATCGGCTCGGCACCGGCAAGGGCCGCACCCATGACGGCACTCAAGCCGACGCCACCCAGCCCGAATACGGCGACGGATCTGCGCCCGGCTGGACCTTGGCCGTGTTGGTGACGGCACCGACGCCGGTGATCACCGCACATCCGAACAGGGCTGCATCCTCGAACGTGATGTCGTCCGGCAGCTTCACCATGGAGGCCCGATCCGTGGACGGCATATTCGGCAAAACAGGAAACCCCGCCGGCGTGATTGATGGGCTTTCCATTCAGGCTCAGACGGCGTCCGCCGCCGACCAGTTCGCCCTTCATCTTGCTGGCAAAGCTGGCCCCACAAAGGTGCGAGCGACCGGAAAGACACTCGAAACACTTGCCGCAGCTCATGACGAAGACCAGAACGACGTGATCGCCCTCTTTCAGATCGGTAACCCCCGGCCCGACTTCGCGGACGATCCCTGCGGCTTCATGGCCGAGCACAGCGGGCACCGGCCGGGTGCGGATTCCCTCGATGGTCGACAGATCGGAATGGCACAATCCGGCGGCGCGGATCTCAACCAGAACCTCGTTCTGCTGCGGACCGTCGAGATCAAGAGTCTCGATGATCAGCGGATTGGACTGGTTGTAGGGTCTGGGCAGACCTTGTTGGTAAAGCACCGCGCCTTGCATTTTCATGAGCAGGAAATTCCTCGTTGTCGTGGATGGATCAGACGATAATCGAACCGTCGTTGCGTTTGTTGTAGTTCTTGGCGATGACGTATTTCAGTTTGCGCATGGCGGCATTTTTTAACACCCGATCGCCGACACTGGGATCACCGACCATGGTGATTTCCGTATTCGTGCGGGCATCGATAGCGATCACGCGGACATAGCTGCCCACGCGGTGGAACTCAAACAGGACTTCGCTCAACTGAACGTCTTCGGCTTTCATGTACTGAGTATATGGGGAATTGTAGAAAGCAAAAACGCAATCATTCACTCCCACGCCTCCCTCTCCCCCTATGAGGGGAAGAGGAAGACGTGACGCTGCGAAGATTTGGCCCCCTGGCACAGGCAAGCTTACCCGCCGTTCTCAGCCGTTGCGATAGGTGTAGCTATATCCATTAAGCGCGGGCGCACCGCCAAGATGGGCATAGAGTACTCGGGCGCCATCCGGAAAAAATCCCTTCTTCACGAGGTCCATCATGCCCTGCATCGATTTCCCTTCGTATACCGGATCGGTGATCATGGCTTCGGTCTGCGCGGCAAAGCGTATGGCATCGCTGGTTTCCTTGCTGGGGACGCCGTAGGCGGGATAGGCATAATCCGGATTGATGACAATCTCGTCGTCACGAACGTCGCGCCCCAACTCGACTAGCTCGGCCGTATTCGTGACGATTTCCCGGACCTGCGCCCATGTTTGCTTCGGTGTGCCCGACCCATCAATGCCGATCACCTTGTCCGCTCTGTTGTCGGCTGCGAAGCCGACGATCATGCCGGCCTGTGTCGATCCCGTGACCACGCAGACGATGATATAGTCGAACTTGAATCCGAGATCGGCTTCCTGTGCACGAACCTCTTCGGCGAAACCGACGTATCCAAGGCCGCCAAGTTTGTGAACCGAGGCCCCCGCAGGTATCGGATAGGGCTTGCCGCCCGCCTCTTCGACTTCGCGGATGGCGTCTTCCCAGCTTTTGCGAATGCCGATATCGAAACCGTCTTCCACGACGCGGCTGTCGGCACCCATCAATCTTGTCAGCATGATGTTCCCGACCCGGTCGTAAACGGCGTCCTCATGCGGTACCCAGCTTTCCTGGACAAGGCGGCACTTGAGCCCGAGCTTCGCGGCGACGGCAGCGACCATGCGGGTGTGGTTCGATTGCACACCGCCAATGGAGACCAGGGTGTCGGCATTGGATGCGATGACGTCCGGGACGATGTATTCCAGCTTGCGGAGCTTGTTGCCCCCCATCGCGAGACCCGAATTGCAGTCATCACGTTTTGCGTAAATCTTCACTTTTCCACCCAGCGCCTCGGTCATGCGGGGGAGGTATTCAATGGGGGATGGGCCGAAGGTCAGCGGGTAGCGTTCAAATTTTTCGAGGTTCATGACATGCACCGTCCTGATTGCTGCAAGAGGTGTAAAACTAACAAATTCAGCATGAAATGTACTCTCTAATTTTGCTCTATAATTGCGTATAAAATTTGAAATAAACAAAATTATGATATAAAAAATTATACTAAGTTGGAAATTATGGAAGAATATATCATGGCAGAATCAATTGATCGCATCGACCGGCAGATACTCGGTCATCTTCAATCCAACGGTCGGCTCAGCAATGCGGACCTGGCGGAAAGAGTGCATGTCAGTCCGGCGACCTGCCATCGGCGCACACAAAGGCTCTTTGATGAGGGCTACATTGAATCCGTGCGCGCCCATGTCTCACCCCAGAAGGTGGAGCGTGGTGCACTGGTGATGGTTGGCGTCGTGCTGGATCGCTCGACACCCGAGAGCTTTGCCGCGTTCGAAGCCGCCATCAGGAAGCTGAATTTTGTTCTCGATTGCCATCTGGTCGCCGGCGACTTTGATTATTTTCTCAAAATCCGGGTCCGTGACATGGCGGACTTCAACAAGTTGCACGGCGATAAACTGATCGCCCTTCCGGGTGTGCGCCAAACCCGCACGTTCTTTGTCATGAAGGAAGTCACCGACAACGCCCCGCTGAATTTCTAGGCGGCCGATCCCCTCACCCTGACCCTCAGGGATAAGTGCGAGCGTACCGTAATCACGTCATTCCGGCGCAGGCCGGAACCCAGACTTAAGACGTTCTGGACCCCGGCCTTCGCCGGGGTGACGGGCCTTTTCGATGACTACATGTTTCGCCGGTACTTGCCGCCGGCTTCGAACAGGGCGTCGGTGATCTGGCCGAGTGAGCAGACGCGGACAGCGTCCATCAGCACGGCAAAGACGTTGTCGTCGTTGGTCGCCGCATGTTGCAGGCGTTTGACCATGTCGGCGGTGGCAGCCTCGTTGCGTTTCTGGAAATCGCGGAGCCGCTTGATCTGGCTCTGCTTTTCCGCGTCGGTCGAGCGTCTGAGTTCCGGCGTCATATCCTTAGGCGGGTTCGGATTGCGGTACGTGTTGACGCCGATGATCGGCAACGCGCCGGTATGCTTGAGCGTTTCGTAGTGGATGCTCTCTTCTTGTATTTTGCCACGCTGATAGCCGGTTTCCATGGCCCCCAGCACGCCACCCCGTTCGGTGATGCGGTCGAACTCGGCCAGCACCGCTTCCTCGACCAGATCGGTCAGCTCGTCGGTGATGAACGCGCCCTGCGTCGGGTTCTCGTTCTTGGCCAGTCCCCATTCCTGATTGATGATCAGCTGAATGGCGATGGCGCGGCGCAGGCTTTCCTCGGTCGGCGTCGTGATCGCCTCGTCATAGGCGTTGGTGTGCAGCGAGTTGCAGTTGTCGTAAACCGCGATCAGCGCCTGCAACGTCGTGCGGATGTCGTTGAAATCCATTTCCTGCGCGTGCAGCGAACGCCCGGACGGTCTGGATGTGATACTTGAGTTTCTGTGCGCGTTCGTTGGCGCCGTACTTGAAACGCATGGCGCTGGCCCAGATGCGTCGGGCGACACGACCCATGACGGTGTATTCGGGATCCATGCCGTTCGAGAAAAAGAAGCTCAGGTTCGGCGCGAAATCGTTGATGTCCATACCACGCGCCAGATACGCCTCGACGAAGGTAAAACCGTTGGCCAGCGTAAAGGCGAGCTGGCTGATCGGGTTCGCGCCCGCTTCGGCGATGTGATAGCCGGAGATCGATACCGAATAGAAATTCCTGACCTTGTGCTGGACGAAATAGGACTGGATATCGGCCATCATCTTCAGCGCAAATTCGGTCGAGAAGATGCAGGTGTTCTGCCCCTGGTCTTCTTTCAGGATGTCGGCCTGCACTGTGCCGCGCACGGTCTCCAGCGTCCACGCCCTGATCTTCTCGATCTCTTCATCGGTCGGGGCGCGACCGTTATCGGTCTCGAACCTGGCGATCTGCTGGTCGGTGGCGGTGTTCATGAACATCGCCAGTATAGTCGGTGCCGGCCCGTTGATGGTCATCGAAACGGATGTCGACGGGCTGCACAGATCGAAGCCGTCATACAGCGCCTTCATGTCGTCGAGCGTCGCGATGGAGACGCCGGAGTTGCCGACCTTGCCGTAAATGTCGGGCCGTTCATCCGGATCGAAACCGTAAAGCGTGACGCTGTCGAATGCGGTCGACAGGCGCTTGGCGTCTGAATCGCGGGACAGGAACTTGAAGCGTTGGTTGGTGCGGAACGGATCGCCCTCGCCCGCGAACATCCGGGTCGGGTCCTCGCCCTCGCGTTTGAAGGCGAAAACACACCGGCGGTATAGGGGAAGCTGCCGGGCAGGTTTTCTTTCAGCAGGAATTTCAGCAACTCACCTTCGTCGGCGTACTTCGGCAGGGCAACACGCGAGATGCGGTTCCCGCTCAGCGTTGAGCGTTTGAGATTATAGCGCACTTCCTTGTCGCGGATTTTGACGACGTATTCATCGCCGGAATAGCTCTCGACGACACGCGGCCAGATCTCGATCAGCTTTTTGGCGCGTGGGTCCATGGCCTCGTCGCGCTGTTCAATCAGCGCATTCAGCGCATCGGGTGCCTTCGCACCGGCACCTTCCAGCATGCGCTTGCTTTCGCGCAACTGCTGGCGTTCGCGGGCCAGCGTCGACTGGGTCTCGATGATCTTGTGATAACCCCGAACGGTCTCGGAGATTTCCGCGAGGTAGCGCGAACGTTCAGGCGGTACAATGGTCTGGCCGGGTTCGGAAATCCTTGTCGTCACCGTATCGATGCTGCACGCGGGTGCGTTGAAACCTTTTTCGGCAAAAACCTTGAGCAGTTCCTGATAGAGCGCGGTGACGCCCGGGTCGGCAAATTTCGACGCCATGCAGCCGAACACCGGCATCTGGTCGGTCGGCGTGCCGAAAGCCTCGCGGTTGCGCTGGACCTGCTTCCTGACATCGCGGACCGCATCAAGCGCGCCCTTGCGATCCATCTTGTTGATGGCGACGCAGTCGGCGTAATCGAGCATGTCGATTTTTTCCAACTGGCTGGCAGCACCGAATTCCGGCGTCATGACATACAGCGATACATCGACCAGATCGACAATCGCGCCATCGCCCTGCCCGATACCCGGTGTCTCGACGATAACCATGTCAAAACCGGCGGCCTTGGTTGCGGCAATGATGTCGGCAAGATACTCGGGCACTTCGGTCTTCGATCCGCGTGTGGCGACGGAACGGAAATAGGACGTTCGGCGCATCAATGGCATTCATGCGGATACGGTCGCCCAGCAGTGCGCTCCCTTGGTCTTCCTGCGGGTCGGATCAATGGCAATGACGGCGATGTTGGGCTCGCTGGAATAGGTCGGAAACGTCGGATCAACTCGTCGGTTAGCGACGACTTGCCGGCACCACCGGTGCCGGTGATGCCCAGCACCGGGCGCCTTGTCGTTTTTTGCGGCCAGCGCGTGCAGTTTTGCAGAGATCACCCTTGGCCAGCTTGTCCCGCTCAATCGCGGAAATGACCCGCGCCAGATCTTTGGGATCGGCGTCGGCGAGTTTGCCCGGCGCTTTCGGCCGATCGTCGGTCGGGTCGAAATCAGCGGTCTCGATCATCGAGCGGATCATGCCCTGCAGGCCCATCTGCTGGCCATCTTCCGGCGAGAAGATGCGGGTCACGCCGTAATCGTGCAGGTCCCGGATCTCTTCGGCCACGATGACGCCACCGCCGCCGCCGAAAATCTTGATATCGCTGCGTCCGGCCTGCTTCAGCAGATCGACCATGTATTTGAAATATTCGACGTGGCCGCCCTGATAGGACGACAGCGCAATGCCCTGCGCGTCTTCCTGCACGGCGGCGTTGACGACTTCGGCGACGGAACGGTTATGGCCGAGGTGGATGACCTCGACGCCGCCCGCCTGCAGAATACGCCGCATGATGTTGATCGAGGCATCGTGGCCGTCAAACAGGCTGGCCGCGGTGACGAAACGAACCGGATTTTTTGGCGTATAGGCCTTGTCCGCGACTGTTGCCGAGGATGACCCCCCGGCTGTCTGCTTGCCGTCGTCTGGCATGATGTTCTCTCCCAAGAAACTATCGGCGGATTGTAGCGGGAAATCGCGGCCGTTTCGAGAACTGCCGCACACCCCCAACCTTCCCTTTACGTTAACGTAAACTTAGCATGAGTCAATTTCCGGGTCAAAGGGTTGAAACGTGCAAAAAAATGCTGTCATTCCCGCGAAAGCGGGAACCCAGTCCAACGGTTGCTCTGGGTCCCCGCTTTCGCGGGGATGACGATGAGGTGCGTATCTCCTGCCATTGACATATCCTGCCCTCACGAGAATGATCCGCAAAAATCATAACCCGGATCGGAGGAAACCATCATGGACGAAAACAAAATGCACCCGGAAACGCTGGCGCTGCACGCGGGATACCGCAAGGACGGCACCAATGCCGTTGCCGTGCCGATCCACATGACCACGTCGTATCAGTTCGACAGCACCGCACATGCGGAGAACCTGTTCGCGCTCAAGGAATTCGGCAACATCTATACGCGCATCATGAATCCGACCTGCGACGTGCTGGAAAAGCGCGTTGCGGCGCTGGAGGGTGGCGTTGCCGGTCTGGCGCTGGCGTCGGGTCAGGCGGCGTCAACCTACGCGATCTTGAACCTGTGCCGTGCCGGCGACAACTTCGTCTGCTCGACCAATGTCTATGGCGGCACCTGGAATTTGTTCGCCAACACGCTCAAGGATCTCGGCATCGAAGCCCGTTTCGTTGATCCGGCCGACCCGGAAGGGTTCCGGGCTGCGACCGACGACAAGACGCGATGCTATTACGCCGAAACCCTGCCCAATCCGAAGCTTGAGATATTCCCGATCAAGGAAGTCGCCGACATCGGGCGCGCGCTGGGCGTGCCGCTGATTGTCGACAACACGGCGGCACCGATGCTGTGCCGGCCGCTGGATCACGGCGCAGCCATTGTCCTGTATTCGGCGACCAAGTACCTGGGCGGACACGGCACCTCGATCGGCGGCCTGCTGATTGATGGCGGCAATTTCGACTGGGAAGCCGGCGGGGCGCGTTTCCCGACCCTGAACGAGCCGGACCCGAGCTATCACGGCGCGGTTTGGACCGAAGCCGTCAAACCGCTCGGTCCGATTGCCTATATCATTCGGGCGCGGGTTATCCTGCTCCGCGACATGGGGGCCGCGATGAGTCCGATGAACGCGTTCCAGTTCATCCAGGGCATCGAATCCCTGCCGGTGCGGATGGCGCGTCATTGCGAGAATGCGATGAGAGTGGCGGCATTCCTGAAAGATCACCCGAAGGTTTCGAACGTCATCCACCCGTCCCAGCACACCGGTGAAGCGGCACGCCGTCGTGATGCGCTATATGACCGGTGGTCAGGGTGCCCTGTGCGGCTTCGAGCTGAAGCGGCGGCGTCGACGCCGGTCGCACGTTCATCGATGGGCTGGAATTGCTGTATCACTGTCGCCAACATCGGCGATGCGCGCTCGCTGGCCATCCATCCGGCGACAACGACGCACTCGCAGATGCCGGCAGCAGATCAACTGGCAGCGGGCGTTACACCCGGTTACGTGCGCCTGTCGGTCGGCCTTGAGCACATCGACGACATTCTCGCCGATATCGGTCAGGCGCTGGACAAGGTTTGACACCAAACGTCATCCCGGACTTGATCCGGGACCCATTTTTAAGCATCACCAATCGGTTGTTTTTCGAAATGGGTCCCGGCTCTCCGCTTCGCTTTGGCCGGGATGACGCGTAGTGTCTAGGCGTCGAAGTCGAGGCCCCAGTCGCGGTAGCGTTCGGGGTCGTCGCCCCAGCCGTCGCGGACCTTGACGAACAGGAACAGGTGCACCCGGTTTTCCAGCATACGTTCCAGTTCAAGCCGTGAGGCGGCGCCGATTTCTTTTATCCGTGCCCCCTTCTTGCCAAGGACAATGGCCTTCTGGCTGTCGCGCTCAACGAAGATCACCTGTTCGATCCGGATTGAGCCGTCCTTCAGCTCACTCCACGTTTCGGTCTCGACGGTGGCGGCATAAGGTAATTCCTGCTGCAGCTGAAAATACAGTTTCTCGCGTGTGATCTCGGCAGACAACAGGCGGATCGGCATGTCGCTGATCTGATCTTCCGGGTACAGCCAGGGCCCGGGCGTCATCCGGGCGGCGGCAAAACTGACCAGATCACGAACGCCGTCACCGGTCAGGGCGGAAATCATGAAAATATCGGAAAACAGCTCGAGCGTGCTCAGCTCCTGAGCGATCGTCAGCAGCCTTTCCTTGTTCACGGCATCGACCTTGTTCAGCACCAGCACCGGTGCCGGCGATTTCGGCCGCTCGGCCTTGCGTTTGAGCAGGCCATCAATGATCGACGTGCTGTTCTTGTCGACACCGCGTTCGGCATCGATCATCAGCATGATCATGTCGGCGTCGCTGGCCGAGCCCCAGGCGCTGGCAACCATGGCCCGGTCGAGGCGGCGGCGCGGCTCGAAGATGCCGGGGGTGTCGACGAACAAAATCTGCGCACCATCCTGAATGGCGATACCAAGCACACGGGTCCGGGTCGTCTGTACTTTTGGCGAGACGATGGAAACCTTGGCACCGACGGCCCTGTTGACGAAGGTCGACTTGCCGGCGTTGGTGTAGCCCAGCACGGCGACAAAGCCGGCGCTGGTCTGTATCGGCGTGTCGTCGGTGGTCATCGGTTATCCTTGTGATGGCCGACAGCATCGCCTCGGCGGCGGTCTGTTCGGCGGCGCGTTTGTTGTTACCTTCGCCGGTCATCGGGGTTTGCCCCTTGAGGGTAACCTCGACGGTAAAAAGCGGTTGGTGGTCGGGGCCTTCCTGTGCCGTGACACGGTATTCCGGCAGGCCCAGTCCCCTGCCCTGGGCCCATTCCTGCAACGTGGTTTTAGGGTCCTTCGGCGGACGGCGGTTTTCCCAGATCATATCTGTCCATTGCGCATGGATGAACGTGCGTGCCGCTTCCAGCCCGCCATCCTTGTAGATGGCGCAGATCACCGCTTCCATGGCGTCCGCCAGCATACCGGGGTTTTCCCTGCCGCCGGTCAATTGTTCACCGTTCGACAGCTTCAGGTGTTCGGCAAGGCCGACAGCACCAGCGACGCTGGCCAGCGCATCACGCTGCGCCAGCGCGGTGAAACGGTAACTGATCTCGCCTTCGTCCTCTTCTGCATAGCTTTCGAGCAACAGATCAGCCAGCACCAGACCGAGCACCCGGTCCCCCAGAAACTCCATACGCTCGTTTGATTTCAGCCGCTGTTGCGTGGCGCTCGAATGAACCAGCGCATGACGAAGAAGACTCAAGTCTTGGAAGGTGTAGCCGAGTGCCGCCTGCAGGGATTCGAGACCGCCGCTCATTCGATACTCGAGAAGAAGCGCGACGGGCGCAGCTTGTCGAGCCACGTCCACAACTGCCAGGCTGACCCGTCGATCGAGAAGAAGACGAATTCGGCGCGACCGACAAGGTTTTCGCGCGGCACATAGCCGACGCTGGAAAACCGGGAATCGTTCGAATTATCGCGGTTGTCGCCCATCATGAAATAATGGTCTTCGGGCACCGTGTAGATGCTGGTGTTGTCACTGCCGTTGTTCGTGTCGCTCTGCTCGACGATCAGATGATCACGGCCGTTCGGCAGCGTTTCGATGTAGCGGTTTATTCTGGAAAACTGACCGGGACCGGATTCATAAATATGATCTTCGATCTTGCGGCGTTTTACCGGCACACCGTTGATATTCAGGATGCCGTCGATCACCTGGATGCGGTCGCCGGGCAGACCGATCACGCGCTTGATGAAATCGGTCGAATTGTCGCGGGGCAACTTGAAGACGGCGACGTCGCCCCGTTCCGGTTCGGAGAAAAAGACCCGTTCCTTGGGCAAAAGCGGCAGGCCGAATGGCAGCGAATAACGGCTGTAACCATAGGTGAACTTGGACACGAACAGGTAATCACCGACCAGCAGCGTCGGAATCATCGAACCCGACGGAATGGAAAACGGCTCGAAGGCAGCGACACGGATGGAAAGCGCGATCAAGACCGCGTAAACGACCGTACGTATGGTCTCTTTCATGGGGCGCTCCCTAAACTGGCGTCATCGCTGCGGCCTTTTACCGCGTCGGCGGGATATGGCCAGCCGAGCCCCCGGCTGTCAAGGGATTGAGGGCATATAGATAAATGTGCAGTCGTACGGAAACTTATTCAGGCGCTATCCTTCGAGACGCGCTACGCGCTCCTCAGGATGAGGGTTTTAAGATGTTCTCATCCTGAGGAGGCCTGAAAGGCCGTCTCGAAGGATGTATATCGGATTCCTGAAAGGTTCAGAATGTCGGTGCCGTATTTCGCCGGCAGTCACTATTTTCAAGCGTCCAGCCACTGATCAAGCACCGCCTCGATCCCAGTCCACGGGCGAAAGCCGATGGTCAGGGCAACAGGTGTCGTGCTCTCGCCGACCCCGATCAGGGTCGGAAAGCCGGTGATCTGCGAGCGCTGGGCGTATTGGAAATCGGCCAGCGTTTCCTGTTTCGTCTCAGCATCATCGAAGGCAATCTGGAAATCGCCGTCAGGCACCCCGATTTCGCCTGCCAGCCGGGTCAGCACGTCCGGGTCGGTGGTATTCTGGTTTTCCGCATAAAACGCCCTGTGCAGGCGTGCCAGCATGGCGGGCGCCAGCGCCGGATCGATCCGGCGAACGGCAACGACCGCGCGACAGGCCGGTTCGGTGTCATAAGTGAAATCGGTCCGCTCAAAAAAGGTGTAGTCAAACGGCTGCCCCGATGCTTCGGCAACATGGTCCCAGTGGCCCCGGACATAGGCTTTATCCTTGTCGGTCATGGCGTGATCGGTAAACGGCCTGAGACCGCCGACAAAGATCTGTAGCTGGGCAACATCGGCGACGCGGGCAAGGATTTTGTCCATGACCGGCGAAAAGCCCCAACACCACGAACACATCGGGTCGGCGAAGTAGAGCAGCGTTTTATTCATGACATTTTCCCTTCCGTTTCCTACATAGTCACGCAGTCGCCGTGATGAAACCCTTGCTCTTGCGGCGGCCCACCTAGAAAATGCCGCCCGATAACAAAAACCTATGAGACGATGATGCCGAACCCGCAATTCCCCGGAACGCGCCTGCGCCGCAACCGCCGCACACCCTGGCTGCGTGATCTGGTGCGCGAAAACGTGCTGACACCGGCTGACCTGATCTGGCCGGTGTTCGCCATCGAGGGCAAGGGACAGCGCCAGCAGGTGGCATCAATGCCCGGCGTTGAACGGCTTTCGTGCGATCTTCTGGTACAGGCTGTCAAAGCAGCGCTGGCCTCGGCATCCCGATGGTGGCCATTTTCCCCTTTGTTGATCCTTCCCTGAAGACCCCGGATGCGTCAGAAGCCTGGAACACCGATAACCTGGTCTGCCGCACCGTGAAGGCGATCAAGGATGCGGTCCCCGACATCGGCGTGATGTGTGACGTTGCCCTTGATCCGTTCAATTCTGAAGGTCACGACGGTATTGTCCGGGGCGATGTCATCGTCAATGACGAGACCCTGGAATGTCTGGTCAAACAAAGTCTGTGCCAGGCCGAAGCCGGCTGCGACGTGATTGCGCCTTCAGACATGATGGACGGGCGAATTGCTGCGATCCGTTCCGGCCTCGACGAAAACAGTTTGCAGGACGTGGCGATCATGTCCTACGCAGCCAAATATGCGTCCGGTTTCTATGGTCCGTTTCGCGATGCGGTCGGCTCGGGGGGGGCGCTCAAGGGCGACAAGAAAACCTACCAGATGGACCCGGCCAACATCGACGAAGCGATGCGCGAAGTGGCCATGGATATTTCCGAAGGCGCCGACATGGTGATGGTCAAGCCGGGCCTGCCGTATCTTGATGTCGTGCAGCGCGTGAAACAGACCTTTGGCATGCCGACGTTCGCCTACAACGTGTCCGGTGAATACGCGATGCTCAGAGGTGCCGGTGACGCCGGCTGGCTTGATTACAACACCGTGATGATGGAAATGCTGACCGGCTTCAAACGCGCCGGCGCCGACGGTGTGCTGACCTACCATGCCATTGACGCGGCGAAACTGCTGCAGGGCTAGGCAATGAACAGCACCCCCTCACCCTCCCACGCGCTGACGCGCTGCGGGCCCCTCCCTCTCCCGTCGGGAGAGGGTGGCGAGCAAAGCGAGCCGGGTGAGGGGGGCTGTAATGCCACAGCCCATAATTGATCCCGGCCCGTAGGGCCGATAATCCCTCGCCTTCTCAATTCGTGCCGCATCGGCATAGCTGATCTGCAATTGCGTGAATTGACTATTATTCGACATTAAGGACGAATGATACGCGTCATCAACCTTCAGGGATAATGCCTGTGACCGGATCCAGTCGACTGTTTACACCGGTTCTGATTGCCGGAAGTTTTATCCTGCTGACGAGCTTTGCGATCCGCGCAAGCTTTGGCCTGTTCCAGATTCCGATCGCCGAGAATTTCGGCTGGCTACGGTCCGAGTTCTCGCTGGCCATCGCGATCCAGAATATTGCGCAGGATTCGGTCAGCCGCTGTTTTCGGCCTTTGCAGAGAAATTCGGTGACAGAAAGGCGATATCACTCGGTGCGCTCACCTATGCTGTGGGTCTGGTTCTTTCCAGTGCCGCCGTGTCGCCTGAGGCGCATCAGTTTTATGCGGTGCTGGTTGGTTTCGGGATCGCCGGAACGGGTTTCGGGGTCATTCTTGGCGTTGTCGGTCGTGCCGCTTCGGACAAGCATCGCTCGCTCACCCTCGGACTGGTGACGGCGGCCGGCTCCGCCGGTCAGGTCGTCGGCCCGCCGATTGCGAATGCGCTGCTGCAACAGATGCCGTGGTCGTCGGTGTTCGTTATTTTTGCGGCGACTATCATGCTGACCCTTTTTGCGCTGCCGTTTATCAGCTCAAAGAAGCCGCTCACAAACTTGACCGGCCCTGAGGAATCCCTGACGGAAGTCCTGACCCGTGCGCTGAAAGACCCGACCTTCGCGATGATCTTTCTGGGCTTCTTTTCCTGTGGCTTCCAGCTTGCTTTCGTCACCGCGCACTTCCCGGCTTTCATCACCGAAGTCTGTGCCTCGATCCCGCCGGACAGCATGATTCGGGCGCTCGGTGTCAATTCGACAACGGGGTTGGGTGCGCTCTCGCTGGCGCTGATCGGGATGATGAATATTGTCGGTACCATCACGGCCGGCGCGCTCGGCAATATCTGGCCAAAGAAGTATCTGCTGTCGCTGGTCTATGTCGGCCGGACGATTGCCGCAGCGGCATTCATCATGGTGCCGATGACACCGACGACGGTCGTGCTGTTCTCGTTGATCATGGGCGGGTTGTGGCTGGCAACAGTGCCGCTGACTTCTGGACTTGTCGCACAGATTTACGGCCTCAAGTTCATGGGGACACTGTACGGGATTGTGTTCTTCTCCCATCAACTGGGCTCGTTCCTGGGCGTATGGCTGGGCGGCTACATGTATGATCTGAACGGCTCGTATGATCTGGTCTGGTGGGTCGGCGTCGGTGCCGGTGCGTTCTCGGCGATCATTCACCTGCCGGTCCGTGAGCAACCGAGGGTGTTGATGGCGCCTGCGTGACCGCCCTGTTCCCGGCGCCTGAAATCGGCGATAGTGGATGCAACAGGAAGGGAAAAAGCATGGCTGCTAAATTTCATCTGATCAGTTCAGTCACCTGCCCTTGGGTGCAACGCTCCGTCATTGTCATGCGGGTCAAAGGCATCGCGTTCGATGTCACCTACATCGATTTGCAGAACGAGCCCGATTGGTTTTTGGACATGTCGCCGCACGGTAAAGTGCCGGTGTTGCAGGTGGATGGGGCTGTGTTGTTCGAATCCAATGCGATTGCCGAATACCTGGATGAAACGCTGGAACCGCGACTGCATCCGCAAGACCCGATCAAGCGCGCCCAGAACCGCGCCTGGACGGATTTTCTGCCGACTTTCGCCTGGGGGCCGGGCCTGAATAACGTCACCTTCTGCACGTCAGTTGAAGAGCTGCCGGAAGCACTGGAAACAGCGCGCGAGCGGCTGGCACCTCTGAACGAGACGATCGGCAAGCAGCGCGGCAATGACGGCCCCTATTTCAACGGAGACCGGTTCTCTCTGGTCGACGCTTCATATGGGCCGTTCTTTCAGCGATTTGCCCTAGCCGAGAAAGTGCTGCGGACCGGGCTTTTGGAAGAATTCCCGCTTGTTAAGGCCTGGTCGGATGCCCTGCTCGCAGACGATAAGGTCATCGGTGCAGTACCGGAAAATTTCCATTCCGAATTTCAGAAGAATCTGGAACGGCGCGGCGCTCTGGCATGGAAAATGATGGCTGCCGACAGCGCAGCTTGAAGGTTCAGGCGCTTCCTGCTTACCCCCCTCACCCGGCGCCCGTCCCGGATCAGATCCGGGACAAGCGCCACCCTCTCCCCAGGGAGAGGGTGGTACGTGAGTTCCTTCTCCCTTGGGAGAAGGACAGGATGAGGGGATCAGGCGCTTAGCCAGTCCATGACGATCTTGATCTGATCGGGGTCCATCAACGCCGGCGCATGGCCGCAATCGGCAATGGTCACGACTTTGGCCTTGGGGCCGCGTTGGCTCATTTCGTCGGCGGTTGCCTGGCTCAGCAGGTCCGAGTTTTCACCACGAAGCACCAGCACCGGACACGTGATGTTGTCCCATACCGGCCAAAGATTGACGTCCTCGATAGGGCCGGCGCAGAACGAGCTGGCGATGTTTGGATCGTAATGCAGACGGCAGCCCCCTTCGCCGTCAGGCACGGACGACGTTGTCGCCATATGGCGCCATTGCTCGTTCGTCAAATTCCCGAACGGTGCATGCACTTCACGCAGATAGGACTCGACTGCATCCACATCCTGAAAAGTCGGTGCCGCGCCGACGTAGTGGCAAATCCGCAGCAAGGCTTCCTTGGGAAGAAAGGGGCCGATGTCGTTGATGACCAGCTTGCGGATCGGTGTGCCCGGCGTTGCCGCCAGCAGCATACCGATCAGTCCGCCCATCGACGTACCGATCCAGTCAACCCGTTCAGCACCGATGTGCGCCATCAGACCGGCCATGTCGTTCATGTAATTCGGATAGGTGTAATCATCAGGATTGGGCAGCCAGTCACTGGCCCCGCGTCCGGCAACGTCCGGACAAACCACCCGGCCGTTTGCGGACAGAGCATCGGCAATGACATCGAAATCACGGCCCGACCGGGTCAGGCCATGCACGCACACGGTCGCCTTGCGGCCTGCTTGCGTGCCCCAGTCGGTGAAGGCGATGCGATGAAAACCGCCCGGTCCGAGCGAGAGAAAACTGCCGGCAGCGGGTGGTTTCGGCATCATGTCAGATGATCTCCTGCTGGCGCAGCTTGGCGATTTCGTCGGCGCTCATTCCGAGCAACTCGTTCAGGACGCTGTCGGTGTGCTCACCGATGGTCGGTGGTGCCAGCCGTGCGCTGACCGGGGTGCCGGACATCTTGATCGGGCTGTTGATCAGCTCAACCTTGGCGCCGGTCGCCGGCTGTTCCATTTTGATCCGCATGTTGCGGGCCAGTACGTGTTCGTTGTTGAACACCTGATCGAGCTTCCAGATCGGGCCGCAGCTGACGGAGTTTTCCTCAAGTTTCTCGAGCCAGAAATCCATCGGCTTTTGCGCAATGACTTCTCGCAGCACCGGGATCAGGGCGTCACGGTTTTTCAGGCGGCCGCCGTTGGTCGCATAGTCCGGGTTATCTGACAGGTCCGTGCGCTCGGCGACGGCGCAGAAACGCTTGAATTGTCCGTCATTGCCTACGGCCAGAATGATCGCGCCGTCAGAGGTGTCGAATGCCTGATACGGCACGATGTTCGGGTGCGCATTGCCGAGACGCGGCGGGTTCTTGCCGGTCGAAAGATAGTTCATGCCCATGATGGTGGAAAACGCCACCATCACGTCGAGCATGCCGATATCGATGTGCTGCCCCTCGCCGGTGACTTCACGGTGACGCAATGCGGCGTTGATGGAAACACAGGCGTACATGCCGGCCATCAGATCGGCGACGGGAACGGCAGCCTTCATCGGCTCCCCATTCGGCTCACCTGTCAGGCTCATAAAGCCGCTCATGCCCTGGATCAGGACGTCATAGCCCGGTCGTTTGGCATAGGGGCCGGAATTACCAAACCCGGTGATCGAGCAATAGATCAGGCCCGGAAATTCGTCTTTCAGATCGTCATAGCCAAGGCCGTATTTGGCGAGGCCGCCGGTCTTGAAATTCTCGACCAGCACCTGCGACTGGGCGATCAGCTTTCTCGCCAGTGCCTGTCCTTCGGGCTTGGCGATGTCGAGTGTGACGGATTTCTTGTTGCGGTTGGCAGCGCAGAAATAGGCCGCTTCCGAGGTATCGTCGCCGTTTTCGTCCTTGATATAGGGCGGTGCGAATTTACGCGTATCATCGCCCTCTCCGGCGCGTTCGATCTTGATGACGTCGGCGCCGAGATCGCCCAGCATCTGGGTGCAGCTCGGCCCCGCGAGAATACGGGTTAAATCGAAAACGCGGATACCTTCTAACGGACCTGGCATTGGATGACCTCTGATGATTTATCTGGTGCACCGTTCTTAGCATGTCGCCCGCGTTGATCAAGAGCGGGCCTCAGGGAATCAGTCCCGAAACCGCTCGGCAAGGCGGCGGCGGGCTGCCGGCATCTCCATATTGCGGTGTTGAAAGACGTGGTTTTCCAGAAAATACCCGGTCAGTTTGAGGCCATCGGCAATGGATGCTTCGACGGTGCTGTCGAGCAAAAACGCCGGCAACGCCAGCAGCCGTTCCTTGTAGGGACCAGCGGCAGCGGTCGATACCGCACGACCCGAACGGGGTGAAACATACGTCAGGTCCTCGGTTGCCCCGGTCGCGGCGCAATGGCTCAGATCAAGGCCAAAGCCAAGCTCTGCCAGCAGACCGATTTCCCATTTCACATAGATCACCGGCCACACGCTGTCGTCCTCCAGCGCTTCCAGAAAAATCTCGAAACCGTCATGGATGGCTGGATGCGGCTCGCGCTCTGGCAGTGACGCCTCGATCAGCGCACAGGCCGATGACAGGGCCGCCAGCCGGTCGGCATCGGCGAGGGCTGCGGCTGCGTAGGCGTGCAACGGATCGATGGTGAAATTGCCGAGGTGTTCGGGCAGCCGGGCGCGCCAGCTTGCCTGTATCTTGTTGCCGGGTTGCAGTACACCGCGCAGCCGCTTGCCGCTGCCGCCGCGCACCAGCCCGGCGTGACGCCCCCTGCTCCGAGTCAGCACGTTTAGAATGGCGGAACTTTCGCCATGCTTGCGAACGCTGAGAATGATGCCGTCTTCCTGCCAGTCCATGGGTGGAGTTTAGGCGGTCGGCACGTACAAGAACATGCGAAACGTGATGGTCAGCCCCCTCACCTATCCTCAAGGGGGAGAGGGGTTAGTGGAACTCTGCATGGATACGAGAGTCCCTTCTCCCATGGGGAGAAGGACAGGATGAGGGGCCGTTGTCTCCCCTGACAATTTTATCATTGAAGCCATCGGCCTGAAATCACACTCTGATCACGGAGGCTCATCATGCATGACGATTACGACAAGCCCGCTACCATCAGCGCCGCCATGATCGGCATCGCCGAGTCTGAAAACGGCGATATCGCGCCGCATATCAAACCGGCGACGACGTATCAGAAAGGCAAAGGCTATTCCTATTACCGCGATGACGGCCCCGGTTTGTCCGATTGCGAGGAAGTGCTGACGCGGCTGGAAAGCGGTGCCGATGCCCTGCTGTTTTCATCGGGCATGGCGGCGGCAACCCATCTGCTGGTCGGGCTTGGGCCGGACAGCCATATTCTGGCACCGCAAACCATGTACTGGTTTTTGCGCAGCTGGATGCTCAAACAGGCACCGGCTTTCGGTCTTTCGGTGACGCTGTATCCGAACGGTGATATCGATGCCGTCCGCAAAGCCATCATCCCCGGCAAAACCAGAGCCGTCTGGGCCGAGACGCCGGCCAATCCGGACTGGTCGATCACCGATATCACGGCCTTGGCCGAGATCGCGCACGCCGCCGGTGCCAGGCTACTGGTCGATTCAACGGCTGCGACGCCGATCCTGACCCGGCCGCTTCTGCTCGGTGCAGATGTCGTCATGCATTCGGCGACCAAGTATCTGAACGGTCATTCCGACGTCCTTGCCGGGGCGCTGGTGACCCGTGAAAAGGACGAACTGTGGCAGCGAACCCGGGAAGCCCGCACCGGCTTTGGCTCGACGCTCGGTGCCATGGAGTCGTGGCTGCTGTTGCGGGGCATGCGGACACTGGATGTCAGGATGCAACGGCATTCGGAAAACGCCCTGAAACTGTCGGAAGCCCTGACCCGTCATCCGGCGATTTCGCACGTTTTGTATCCGGGCCTTGACGATCATCCCGGTCATGCGATTGCCGCCAGACAGATGCAGGGCGGATTCGGCGGCATGATGTCGATCCGCCTGAGCGGCGGTGCGGAGGCTGCGGCACGGATGGTGATGCGGACAAAACTGTTCAGGAACGCAACATCACTGGGTGGCACGGAAAGCCTGATCGAGCATCGCGGCCCGGTCGAAGGGCCGGACAGCCCGACGCCGCAGGATCTGCTCAGACTGTCGGTCGGCCTTGAAGATACGGATGATTTGTTGGCCGATATCGAACAGGCATTGGGGCAATAAGCTGAACCGTATGCCTCGTTGATTGCCACTGTTTAAGACGGTGGGTAATACAGAATTTCCAGCATGACGCAGCCGTCTTTGGTGAAAAACGGGCCATGCGGTACATGCGGTGGCCGGACCGCGTATGTGCCGACGGTGAGCGTTTTATCCTCATGCTCGGGCGTGCCGATGGTCAGCGTGCCGGAAACAATGAAGACTTCCTCGCACCAGTCGTGAACGGACAATTCTGGCGATACCGTGCCGGCCGCCCAGCGGGTGATCCGCGTCACGGCACCGGAAGCTGCCGCATGGTCGAAGTCGCCCGACAGGACCTTGGTTTCGATACCGGCATATCCCTCAACGGCTTCCCAGCCATCGGCGTCCAGCGCGTTGAAGAATTCGCGGTGCTGCTTGGGGAATGCGCCGAAACCTTTGCTGTCGGTCATGGCTGCGGGTCCGCCGAGATAATCACCATGGCATGGGCCATCGGGTATTCATCGGTCTGCGAGACATCGACTTTTGCCGTCATGCCGGCTGGAGTGAGCGCATCGAGACGCGCTTTCGCGCCGCCCTTGAGCAGCATCACCGGCTGACCGGTCGGCAGGTTTTTCACCACCATGTCGCGCCAGAACACGCCCTGACGAAAGCCGGTGCCGAGCGCCTTGGCGCAGGCTTCCTTGGCGGCGAAGCTTTGTGCAAAACTGGCCGCCGGGTTTTGCCGGCGCATGGCTTTCCTGATTTCGTATTCGTCGTAAAGCCGTTCGATAAAGCGCTCACCGAAGCGTTCCAGCGTCCGTGCGCGGCGTTGGATGTCACAGAGATCGGTGCCGATGCCGATGATCACGCCGTGCGTACGCCCGTGGCCTGGGCTCTCGCCTTGTCCATCAGTGACCGCATGCGCCGGATCGCACTGTCGAGGCCCGAGAAAATCGCCTCGCCGATCAGGAAGTGGCCGATGTTCAATTCGACAACGTCGGTGATGGCAGCGACCGGGCCGACGGTATCAAACGTCAGGCCATGCCCGGCGTGGCATTCAAGTCCAAGCGCGTCAGCGCTGGCGGCAGCCTCGATGATGCGTTTCAGCTCCGCTTCCTGGGCTATGCCGACAGTGTCGCAATAGCGTCCGGTGTGTAGTTCGACGATGTCAGCCTTGAGCTTGGCCGCTGTTTCCAGTTGTCTGATGTCCGGCTCAACGAAAAGCGAGACCCTGATACCGGCGTCCCTGAGCTTGGCGATGACGGGCTCCAGCGTCTTGAACCCGCCGATCACATCAAGGCCACCTTCAGTGGTTCTCTCTTCGCGCTTTTCCGGCACGATGCAGGCGGCGTGCGGCTTGTGGCGCAGCGCAATGGCGAGCATCTCGTCAGTTGCGGCAATCTCGAGGTTGAGCGGCAGCACGATGGCATCCATCAGCCGGGCAATATCGCCATCGGAAATATGCCGCCGGTCTTCGCGGAGATGCGCGGTAATGCCGTCGGCACCGGCTTTTTCGGCCAGCTTGGCAGCATGGACCGGGTCGGGATGAACCCGCCTACGCGGCATTTCTGATTGTCGCGACATGGTCGATGTTAACGCCGAGGCGCAAGGTGTTGCTCATGCCGTTCCCCTCTGTTTCGCGTGCACACTTTCGATCAAGGCTGCGGCACGGTTGGCACGCCGCGCTGCCGCTGCACTTTTGTAGCGCTCGATGATCGGTTTCAGCAACAGGAAGAATATGACCCATACAATAATCGCAGACGGGATCGAGGCCACCAGCATCGGTGTCAGCACCGGCATTGCGTGCTCAGCAATATAGGCCCAGTCCCCTCTGAGTGCCGCTTCGGTGATCTTGCCGAACAGCGCTGAAAAATCCATCGCTTCGGCATCTATCCCGGATTTGCCGAAACCAAGGAACACGCCGGCCTTGTAGAGCCAGATCCAGATGAACGGAAACGTCAGGATTACCGACGATAGTGCCGAGTACGGCGGCGACAATGCTGCACCGGCTGACCCATGCGCCGATTGCCGACAGCAAGATGTGCAGACCGATGAACGGCGTAAACGACATCGCCGCACCCCAGGCGAAACCACCGGCGATGGCCTGGCCGGAACCGGGCAGCCTGCCGATGCGGACCATCAGATAGCGGGACGAGCGACGCCAGCCCATTTCCGGCCAAACGGCGGCAAGGGCTTTGCGATGGATGGGGAGCGGGTCGCGGCGCATGAACATGGCATTTAATTAGCGATTGCCGGGCCTTTTTGAAAGGGCACGTTTTTGTGAAGGCAGATAAAGCCTCCTCAAAGTGAAGCTCGATGAAAATGCGTGAGTCCCTTCTCCCCAGGGGAGTGCGCGTAGCGGGCGCTTGCGCCTTCGGACAGGATGAGGGGCTAACGGGTCACCGGCGCATCGTCATCGTGTCGCCTTCGACAGCATAGGATCCCAGCCGCTCGAGAAAACTCATGCCCAGCAGCGAGCTTGCGAGGGTGCTGTCGATCACGGCCGCCTTGATATCATTGACCCCGATACTGCCGAGCGTGACCCGCTCAAGCCGCACCGAAGCGCCCCAGGCCGTGCCGCCGGCAGTTTGAAACTGGCGGTTATAGTCAAGTTTTGACGGATCAATGCCGGCGCGGGCGGCATCGCCTTTGCTCAGGGTCACGACACTGGCCCCGGTATCGATCAGAAACTGCACCGGTGTGCCATTGACCTGGGCGCTGACGCGGAAATGGCCGTCCCGGCTGCGTTTCAGGGTGATCGCGCCAGAGCCGCTTTCGACGGCCACCGAAGGCGCAATCTCACTGCCGAGACGTTTGCCAATGGTCATGAAATCATCTCTGAGGGTATAAGCGGTGAGAATGGCCAGGCCGATCAGCAGCCAGATCACGGCGTACTTCATCGTCCCTTTCAGATTGAGCCGGGGCGTGGCAATCAGTCCGACGGCAAGCAGTACCATTATGCCGACAGCGCGGACCAGACTTGCCTGTTCATGATCGCTGTCGAGTGCACCCGGAAAACGGCCGGCAAGAAACCAGATCAGCGCCGTAATGCCGATGGTACCGATCAAAATGATAATCAGACGTTTGTTCATGGTCTTGTCATGGGAGTTTTTTCAGTGCTTCAACAGCTTTGTCCAGACCGGCTTCGGCGGCTTTCTCGATCCAGCGACGGCCTTCCGGCACATCACGGGCAACGCCGTCGCCATTGACCAGCATCGCGCCATACAGATAGGCCGCTTGCGGTACGTCGTTGCTGGCAGCCGCTTTGGCCCATTGCGCCGACAGGGTCTTGTCGGCGGGGACGCCGTCCCCCTGCCAGTAAATCCGTGCCATTTCATACTGTGCGCGCGGATGGTTGGCTTCGGCGGCCTTTTCAAACCAGATGCGGGCGTTTGTGGGGTTGCTATCAACGCCGAGGCCACGAGCGTAGATCAGCGCCAGCTGGAACTGTACTTCCGGATCACTGCTTGTTGTCATCTGCTGCAGCCGGCTCGCCGTCAGCTTTTCCTGCTCGGCCCGGGCGCGGGCGACGGCCCGGGTAGCGACGCCGCTGTTCTTCAGCGCATCGGCATAGACGAGATAATCATCAAGTATTCCGGGTACGTCCGGATGCAACCTGTCCCATAATGCCAGGCCCTTCGGGCGGTTCTTTTTCTGCCATGTGCGGAAATCGGCGCACCAGTGCCGTTCCAGTGTCTGGCGAAACTGGATCATTTCGCGGGCGTCCTTGTTGAAACCGAGGTCCTGATAGGCGTTTTCCTGATACAGATAGGCCTCGCATTCCAGATCGACCTCGCGGACATGCTCTAGCCGGCCACGCAGGTGCTGGTTGCCGTGCCCGGTCAGTTCGTGCGCCAGCACCGGTGCCAGTTCTCGAGCCGACCACTTGCCGCCGAAACGCCCGACGACGGTGACGAAATCCTTGATTTTGCCGTCCTTCTGATAGAAATCCGGTAAAAATGCGGCGATCGTGATCTTGGTCAGTTCGCGTTTCGGAAATGACGGATCATAGATGATGATGACATTGCCGGCGGCCTTCAGGCGGTCAATCGCCTTGGCGTTGAAGGGCGAGCTTGTATAGAGAATATCAAGTGCGGCGCGAACCGTTTCGGCACCATCCGCCGGAGAGGCGACGTCGATATCAAAGAACACGCCATCCGGCAACGGTTTGCCGACGATCTGCACACCGAGATGCTTGAACTGCACGACGTCTGCGGGATCACTTTTTGCCGCCACAACTGTCATCACGCTGCCCACAAACAGCGCGGCGCCGAGAGCACGCAAGGATCTGAGAATTACGGAGTGCATGCTATGCTCACCGTCCTTTTTTCAATGCGAGCGAAGCTCAAACATCAACAACAAGGTGCGCTGTCCCGGGTTAAAATTATTATCCGAAATGACATAAATATAGGTTTTGCCATCCCGGCCTTTAATCGCCTCGATCCCCTCGAAGTTATCGACGTTCATCGGCGGTGACAGGGTTGCCAGCAGGCTTCCGTTGATTGCCGCAGCCGGTCCGATATCAGCGGTGCGGATGCGTTTGATCTTGATCCTGACCCCGGCCCGGGGAGTGTAATACCGTTCCAGCACCACCACATCGCCATCCGGCAAGGTTGCAGCGCCGGTCGGCCGGAACCCAGTGCTCGGCATTATAGGTCAGAACATCCCAGCCGCCCCGGTTGCTGACCCATGGCGACCTTGGCGGACTCGTTCACTTCACCCTCGGCAATAGCAAAAAGCCGTCCGTCGTTCAGCAGTGCCAGGGATTCGATCCCGTTGTTTTCGGGCATGTCGGCAAGCTCGAGCGGTGGCTTGATGGCACGCGGTGTCAATTCACCTGGCATGTAGCGCCACAGACGGTGATCGCGCTCGAAAGCGATAATGATTTCACCTTCGACACCGGGGCTCATCGCTTCGGCGTCGGACCAGCGCTTGCCGGCCAGCGGCTTGCCTTCCAGATCGGCCAGAATATTCAGATCAGCCGTGCCGACACCGATCAAATTGCCCGCATTGTCATAGTTGAGCGTCGTCGTGTAGGTCAGGGCCGTATCCGATACGCTCATCATGCGGATGCCATCGGCACTGATGCCAATGGCGGAAAAGCCGCCGAAACGAATATCGTCGGATGTCAGGTACAGACCGCCGCGATAGATCAGTTCGTCGGCGTTGATCGAAGCCGGATTGGCGTCGCTCAGCGGAACCTGTCTTGCCTTAACGGTGATGCTTTCAGCGGATGCTTGCGACAACGGCAAGCATAGGCTGAGCAACAGGGCTGAAATCAGGCGACGGTGGTTCATGACTAAGTTTTAGCACGATGCCATGACAGCAGAAAGAAATCCTGCATCCGCCCTATCCATTCCACACTTCATCCTTCGAGACGCGCTACGCGCTCCTCAGGATGAGGTTTTTGTATGCTCTCATCCTGAGGAGGCCTGCAAGGCCGTCTCGAAGGATGTTTCCGAAACAAATGTGCTGCCGTCATCAAACTGTCACCTCACTTTCATCAACGGATGTGTTAGCGGTTTTGCTCCTTTAGGCAGGCATGGAGGACGTAATGGGATGGTTATTGAGTCTTGTTCTGGCGATGCCGCTGGGTGCCGGCGATATCGAAATGAAAATGTGGTTCTCGAAACAGAGCTACTGCACCTTTGCCATCGAGAAGTTTTCCGAAACGCCGTTCATCGCGCATCTGGACGATGGCCGCAAAGCCCCGGGCGCGGTGAAAAGTGCTGCCTGCCGTGAACTTGGCAAGGATGAGCAAGCATTGGTGCCGGAACATTTGCGCTGGAAAGTTAAACCGTTTGGCGGACTTTTCGATAACAACTGAGAGTGCTAGGCTGACCCATGAACAAGCCTATACCCTACCCCGTAACCGATCGTCAGACCCCGGAATCAGGCAAGGTTTTTTTCGATCACGTCGCCTGGATGGTCAGCGACATGGATGCTGCGTCGGCTGTCTTTGAGCGGTTGGGTTTTACCCTCACCGATTACTCCGTGCACGGGAACAGGGATCCGAAAACCGGTGAGCGGGTGCCGCAGGGCACTGCCAACCGTCTGGCCATGTTGAAAAGCGGCTATATCGAATTGCTGTCGGAAGTCGGTGGCGTCGAAGCACCTGTGGTCGATGATTTGCGGGCCAGGATCGGTCGTTATACAGGCGTGCATCTGCTGGCTTTTTCCGATGCTGATGCCGACAAGGCATACGAGCGCATTGTCGCTGACGGTTTCCGTTTGCAGCCGATGGTCCACCTCAGACGGGATGTCGAGGCTGCAGACGGCTCCGCCGCAGAAGTGAAATTCAGCGTCATTCGTGCCGCTTTCGATGAAATTCCCGAAGGCCGTTTACAGGTGCTGACTCACCACACGCCGGAACTAATGTGGCAGGACCGCTATCTGGCGCGCGCGAATGCTATCGTCGGGTTGGTCGATGCCGTGATCTGTGTCGATACGCCTGCCCTGTCAGCCGAAACCCTGGGGCGTCTGCTCGGCAGACAGGCGACGCGGATTGATGATGAGGAATCTGTCGTCATCTGCGACCGTGGTGGTCTCCGCTTCGTCAGCCGGTCGCGACTTGATCAACTTGTCCCGGATTTCATTCCCTCAAGCCTGCCCTATACGGCAGCGATCGGATTCAAGTCCGGCGATATCGACAAAACGCGGGCGTACTTTGCCAAGCAGAGTATTGCATTGATCGAAACCGAAACCGCGTTCGTGGTGCATCCAACCGATGCTCTCGGTACGGCGATGATGATCTACAAATAATTCCATACTTCGAGACGCTTGCACATGCTCGCTCCCGAGCATGAGGTGTTTTTCGTCCTCATCCTGAGGAGGCCTGAAAGGCCGTCTCGAAGGATGGCGGAAAAACAGGAAATGCGTTAGCTGGCCTTCAGCCGGCGGCCGGCGCTGCGGAGTTCGCGGCCGGTGTTTTCATCGAACAACTCGGCCAGACGCGTCATCATGGTGCCGCCCAACTCCTCGGCATCAACAATGGTCACGGCCTTCCGGTAATAACGGGTTACGTCGTGGCCGATGCCGATTGCCGTCAGCTCCACATCGGATTTTGTCTCGATGTAGTGGATGACTTCGCGCAGGTGGCGTTCAAGATAATTGCCGGGGTTGGCTGAAAGCGTTGCGTCATCGACCGGTGCACCGTCGGAAATGACCATCAGGATGCGGCGCTGTTCGGGTCTGCCGAGCAGCCGGTTGTGCGCCCAGAGCAGCGCTTCGCCGTCGATGTTTTCCTTGAGCAGGCCTTCGCGCAGCATCAGGCCGAGGTTCGGGCGCGCCCGGCGCCACGGCATGTCCGCGGATTTGTAGATGATGTGGCGAAGATCGTTGAGCCGGCCCGGATTCTTGGCTTTGCCCTGCTCGACCCAGTTTTCCCTTGAAGAACCACCCTTCCAGGACCGTGTCGTGAAGCCGAGAATTTCGACCTTCACACCGCAGCGTTCCAGCGTACGGGCCAGAATGTCGGCACTCATCGCCGCAACCGTGATCGGCCGTCCGCGCATCGAGCCGGAATTGTCGATCAGCAGCGTCACCACGGTGTCGCGAAAATCGGTATCGGTCTCGCGCTTGAATGACAGC
This sequence comes from uncultured Rhodospirillales bacterium, assembly GCA_965284225.1. Classification (GTDB taxonomy): domain Bacteria; phylum Pseudomonadota; class Alphaproteobacteria; order Rhodospirillales; family Casp-alpha2; genus UBA4479. Next base: position 24,366 of record CBDIRN010000001.1, on the reverse strand, counting down.
GGTGCGACCGGATCGCTGACAACGCGGGACAGGCGTCCGGCATCAAGGACCCCCTCTTCCAGATCGAACTCCCATGAGCGGGTCTGTTGCGCCAGAAGGCGGCGCTGCAAGCGGTTGGCGAGCTTGCCGACAACGCCCTGCAGGTGTGAGAGTTGCTGGTCGAGCTGGTGGCGCAAGCGGACCAGCTCTTCGGAATCGCACAGCTCACTGGCCAGCGTGACTTCGTCGTATTCGGTGGTGAAGGCCCGGTACGGCTGGTTGTCGCCATGATCGTTGCGGCGCCATTCGGGATCGTATTCGCTGGGGCCGGACGGCTCTTCCTCACCCTCGCCCGGGTTCAGGTCGTCTTCGCTGAACTCGGGATCGAAGTCCATGCCTTCGGTGGAGTCGCTGTCTTCGGTTTCACCGGCCATCGAGCCGTCGGCATCCTGATCGGCATCCGACGCATCGGCGTCCTGGTTGCCGTCTTCGCTGTCGTCTGAATTGTTCTGTTCGTCTTCGTCGGGGTTGTCGTCGTTCTGATCGTCTTGCAAAAGATCCAGCGATCTCAGCATCTTGTTGACGGCTTTGCAGAACGCCTCCTGATCCGTTGCCGACTTCATCAGCTCATTCAGATCACCGGAAATCTTCTTTTCGATATCGGCCCGGTACAGTTCGACGAACTTTTTGGCAGATTCCGGCAAGGCGCGCCCGGACAGGTGTTCGCGGACCAGCAGGCCGACGGCATCCGGAAGCAGCGCATCGTCGCGCTCCTTGATGCCGTTGTAGCCCTTGGCGCGGCAGCGTTCTTCCAGCAAAGCGTGAAGGTTGTCGGAGGCACCGGACAGACGTTTTGCACCGAGCGCTTCGCAGCGGACCTGTTCGACGCTTTCGAACAGCCGCCTGGCGTCGGCACCGGCCGGCATATTGGCGCGGTGGGTATCGGCATCGTGATGGCGCAGCCTGAGCGACAGGGCATCCGACATGCCGCGGAACCGGGCCATGGCTTCCGGGCTCATATTCGCCTGAGGTGCAGGCAGGTGCGCCGTCTCAGCGGTCAGGCCGGGCGTGCTCTGACCGTACTGGACTTCCAGATCCTTGGCATGGCCCATCGCCCGCAAAGTCGATGCGGTGATACGCTTCCAAAGCTCGGCGGGATGCTCTTTGTTCAAAAGCCTGCCTTTATCAGCTTACTGCAGGACCGCGTTTGCAGCGGATTCCGGCAATTCCTCACCCATGGCGCGCTGGTAGTATTCGGCGACCACCGGACGCTCCAGCTCGTCACACTTGTTCAGGAACGTGACGCGGAAGGCATAACCGATATCCTTGAAGATTTCGGCGTTCTGCGCCCATGTGATGACGGTCCGGGGGGACATGACGGTCGAGATGTCCCCGTTCATGAAGCCGGCGCGGGTCATGTCGGCCAGCTCGACCATCGCCGAAATCTGCGATTTGCCGTCTGCATTGTTATAGGAATCGCATTTCGACAGCGTGATATCGACTTCGGCATCGTGCGGCAGATAGTTCAGCGTGGCGACGATGTTCCAGCGGTCCATCTGACCCTGGTTGATCTGCTGGGTGCCGTGGTAGAGGCCGGTGGTATCGCCGAGACCAATCGTGTTGGTGGTCGAAAACAGCCGGAAATACTTGTGCGGACGCATGACCCGGTTCTGGTCGAGCAGGGTCAGCTTGCCTTCGACTTCAAGCACACGCTGGATCACGAACATGACGTCCGGTCGGCCGGCGTCGTATTCGTCAAACACCACGGCAGTCGGATTCTGCAGCGCCCAGGGCAGGATGCCTTCACGGAATTCGGTAACCTGCTTGCCGTCGCGGAGCACGATGGCATCCTTGCCGACCAGATCGATCCTTGAAATGTGGCTGTCCAGGTTGATGCGGATACAAGGCCAGTTGAGGCGCGCGGCAACCTGTTCGATGTGCGTCGATTTACCGGTGCCGTGATAGCCCTGGATCATGACCCGGCGGTTATAGGCAAAGCCGGCGAGGATCGCCATCGTCGTGTCGCGGTCGAAACGATAGGATTCATCAATGTCGGGAACATGGGAATCGGCCTCGGAAAATGCCGGTACTTCCATATCGCTGTCGATTCCGAACATCTGGCGGACCGACACCTTGATATCGGGTTCCTGCATCAAAAGAGGCTGTGATTGGTGGCTGGAGGTCATTCGCACATTCCCGTTCAAATGCCCGGTCTCATTGCCAAGACCGGCGCTCAATTACGTCATCATCCATATAGGGCTATATAGGGATAGAGTTTATCTGGTGTAAGGGGCAATCACCTGATGCGTCAAGGGTTTGTGGGGTTTCAGAGGGTAATCTTTGGTTTAATAATTGTAATCGACACAAAACACTTCGCGTCACCCTGTTCTTTGTTCAGATCACCAGAAAATGCCGGAGCGTCTCGTAGGCTTCGCGGATTTCCTTGAATTTCTCTTCTGCCGACTTGGTGCCGCCGTTGGTGTCGGGATGGTGTTTCTTGACCAGTTCCTTGTATCTGCCTTTCAGCATTTCCGCATTGATCGGCATGTGCAGACCAAAGATGGCCAGCGCCGCCCGGGTCTGACCATCGGGGGCCGGTGAGCCGGCATGGGTTGCCTTGTCCTCGAAAAATCCGAAGGAATCGCTGAAGTATTCCGGATCGATGCCAAAGGGCCCTGCTCCGGGCTTGGGGCCGTTTACCGGTCCCTCTTCGCGATCCCCGATCGGCCAACTCGGGCGCTGCCAGACCGTATCGCGGCGCAGATCGGCTTCAACCTCTTCGTCGGTCATCCCTTCGAAATAGTTCCAGCGCTTGTTGTATTCGCGCACATGATCAAGGCAGAACCAGCGGTAATCGCGCAGCCTTTCGCGGGTCAGCGGCGCCCGGTAATCGGCTTTCAGGCGGCAGTTGGGCCATTCGCATAAACGAATGTCCTCCGCGACGGTGTCGCGCATGACGAGAGACGGGTGCGTGTGTTTGCGCTTGGCCATACCCGATAATGTGCCCCTTTCGATGAAAGAAACAAGCTTGTCAGGCACGTTTTTGAGACCGTGACAGGACCATGAGCGGCGGCTAGGATTTCCAACCCTGATTTGTCGCATTGTAATGGTTTTCAGACAGTCGGGATGTCGTGAGGGAACGGATGGCGGATCACAGGACCACAAACCAGAACAGCGCGTCTGAAAGCAATGCAGACCGCTATGAAGCGCTGTTCGGGCGGATTCCGCTGAGCAACGAAACCGATCAGACCGCGCAACAGAGTGCCCCCGCAAAGGGCGTTTGGTTGCGACTGGCCGAAAGCGAGAGCTATGAGCGGCTTAATCTGGCAGCAACCTATCTGGCGGTATTTTTCGCTCCGATCGCGGCATTCCTCGAAATGCTCGGCGGCGTCACCACCCTGAACTGGTCGGTTGAGGCGGCGCTCTGGGTTGAAGCGCTGATGGGCATCTTCTTCATGTTCGACATCTGCGTCGGTGCCCTGGCGCATGGCATGAAATATTTCAAGACGCCGGGTGCCTGGATCAACATTCTGGCGGTAGGCGCCACCGGTGCATCATTCATGGCCGGCGATCTTGGTATGGCCAACCCCAGGGTTTTGCGGATCCTCAGGACAGTTCGTGCCGTCGCCAAGGTAGGTCTGGTGCAGAAAGTCGGCACCCGCGAAACCGTTCTGGGTGCGGAAATGCTGGGCTCAATGGGTCGCGATGATGCCTGGTTCGCTGTCGGAATATTGATACTTATCAGTATGCTCGGCGATTTTTCTCTAGGTAATTATCTGCATTTCACAGACCCGGTTCTGGAAATCATCATTTACGCATCAATGATCTATGCGGTGCGCTGGAAAGCCGAGCGCAATGTGGCCCGGGTCGGCAAGGTCTTCATGGACCGCCTGCATGAGGCCAATGAAGTCATTCTTGGCAAGATGCGTGAAATTCCGGGTCTTGAAGACGCCGATGCGATCATCCGCCGCCGCGCCGAGGAAGCGCTCAGCGAAGGCCGCCAGCTCAACGAGATCGAAACGCTGATCGAAGCCATCAGCATGATTATCTCCAATCTCAGGCGCTTTATCAGCCGCCGCGCCTTTCTGGAAGCCAAGGGTGAGCGGGTCATTCCGACACGGTCCCCGGTCGCCCTGATGTTTACCGACGTCGCCGGTTTCAAGGCGATGACGCACGAGATGGAAAAAGACATCCTGCCGGTTCTCAAAACCTATCTGGGCGAAATGAACCGCGGCGTCAGCCGCCACGGTGGCGATATCGACAAGTTTCTGGGTGAAGGCATTTTCGCCTACTTCCACAACAACACGGAGCCGCGCAACAGCGCCAATGCCGCCTTTGATGCGGCGGTTGAGATGCATAAGCTTTCCGAAGCGCTGGAAGTAGCCGGCGGTGTCTGGGAAGACTTTTTCGCCGGCAATGAAGGTTGGGAAGGTAAAAAGCGCTTCGACACCCGCTTCGGCCTGCATTGGGGACTGGTGGTTGCCGGACCGGTCGGTGACGATGACCGGGCCGATTCGACGCTGATTGGTGATAACGTCAATCTGGCCTCGCGACTTGAACTGCTGAACCAGCTGTATGGCTCGAATATTCTGATCAGTGCTGAATTCTATGCGTGTCTGAGTGCCGACCGACGCGTGTTGTGCCGCCGTGTCGACCGGGTTTTGCTGCCGGGGCGCGACAAACCGCTGGATATCTATACCGTTGATATCGACCAGCCGCCGGTCAGCTTCCTCTTGGCCTTCGACAAGGGAATCAACGCCTATCTGGAAGGCAACTGGAGCATAGCGCGGCTGGCGTTCCTGGATGCCCGACAGGCCCTGATTGATGCCGAAGCCGATCCCGATCCCGTTACAGAAACATTGATCAACCGGATCGAGCATATCAATTCGTTCTGGCACAAGGCGGTATCGCACCTGCGCGAGCGGGTTCCCGAGGAATTCACCGCTGATACCGCGAATGCGCTTGAAGCCCGGCTTTCCGGGGATACCTGGTTGCCACCGCATGAATGGGGCGGCGCTTGGCGGATTAATGAATAGCTTCGGGAACAAACAGGAAATAACCTGAAAATAAGCCGTCAGGTTCCTCACGGAACGCTTGACGACCGGGGGCCAAGCCCCTAAAAGACCGACCAACGGATCGTGCCTTTGCCGTTTGCCCGGGCACGATCCCAATTGTTTTGATAACGAATTCAAGTGGCGCCAGGCGCCCGAGATTGAGGACCGACAACATGTCCAAGACCTGTGAATTAACCGGACGCACGGTTCAAACCGGCAATAACGTCAGCCACGCGATGAACAAGACGCGTCGCCGCTTCCTGCCGAACCTGCAAACCACGTCACTGTGGTCGGAAACGCTTTCCGAAGCCGTTCGCTTTCGTGTCACCGCTTATGGCCTGCGTACCGTTGAACACGGCGGCGGCCTTGATGCATACCTGCTGAAGACGTCCGACGTGAAGCTCAGCCTGAACGCTGTCCGCGTAAAACGCAAAATCAAGCTGGCGCAGAAGAAAGCGATGGCTGCCGCTTGACGCGTTCTAAAAGAACCTGATGGGAGAGGCCCGCTTCGGCGGGCCTTTTTCGTTGTGGGGTGTGATCCTTCGAGACGGCCTTTCAGGCCTCCTCAGGATGAGGATTATTGTAGACCCTCATCCTGAGGAGCGCGCAGCGCGTCTCGAAGGATTGCGTCAGCCGCCTTTGCGCCGTTTCACCCACTGCAGCAGATAGAATGGGAACTCGGCGGCAACGCGGAGGCCGGCAATCGACGAGATGTTACGGATGGTCCTGCGGGCATCGGTGAAGACTTCGGAAATCACCGCGCGCTGGTCGATGGTGCCCTCCTCCTTGACCATGGCCAGCCGGTGCAGCGAATACAGGCCGATCACAGCCGCCATCACGAAATAGAAATCCCAGTGTTCCAGGCTGATGGTCTCGACGGTGTGGTCTTCGCTGCCGGTATTCCATCTGAACAGGATGGACAGTTTCTGGTGCGCGAAAAAGTCGGCACAAAGTCCGCCGATCATCGGTGCCATGCCAGCGGAAACGGAACTGACCAGTGAGTTGGTGGCGAGATACGACGTCGAATTGCCGTGCGGTGCCAGCTTCATGGCAATGTTGGTGGTGGCGATACTGACGCCGGCGGTGGCGATGCCGGTCAGCACATGGACGCTGGCCAAAATCGCCAGCACGGCCCAGCGGGCGTCCGTCGCCGTCGTGAAGATCCAGGCGAAGGTGCAGGCAATGAACAGCGGTGCGGCAACCACCAGCACCGCCTTGTTGGACATCCGGTCGGCAATGCGGCCGAACGAGCGCAGCACGATCATATTGGCAATCTGCGAGCACATCGCCAGAATCGTGACCGGAAACAGATCAAGCCCGAGCCGCGTCAGCATATGCACCGTGAAGAACGGTGCGGCCAGGTTGGCAGCGAAGTTCCAGGCGGCGAGGAAAAACATCAGCTTGCGGAAATTCTCGTCCTTGAAGGGCTCCAGCAGCCGCACCTTGAGATTAAGCGGTCCTTCCGCCGGCGGCATGCGGGGTTCCGACATCCGCGTCATGCAGTAAATGCCGACGAACCCGGAAATGACGGCACCGCTGAAGATCAGAACATAGGCATAGCGGATGTCCTGCCCGCTCCAGCTTGGCCACAGATCGATAAACCCGGACGCAGCAACGCTGGCCAGCATACCCATGGCCGTCATGTACATCAGACGCCGCCCCATCAGCTTGCCGCGCTCTGAATCGTCAATCAGATCGCGAATCCAGGCATTCCAGCAGCAACCGACGATGGCACCCATGCCGTAACGCAGGCAGATGCTGACAAACAGGACCGGCAAGGCAAAGACCGGATCGCCGATCAGGGCGGCTGCCGGCAGGCCGATCAGCGCCACGCGCCCGGTAAAGCCGGCGATGACGGAAATAAGGCGGCGGTTGCGATAGCGCTCGACCAGGACGATGCCGAGCAACTGGCCGAGGCTGGCCAGATACGGCACCGCGGCAATCAGACCGATAAAGGCGTTGGATGCACCCAGATGCAGCGCAAAGGCGGTCAGGAAAGTGCCGATCGCCAGTGTTTCCATAACCTGAGCGGCAATGCCATTGCCCAGATACCAGCGCTTGGTGTCCTCGTAGGTCGCGGCATCGATGGTATCGAGCGGCTGCAGTCTTGCCAGATGGTGATGAAGATTGAACACGTTCTTTAACCGGCTCTGCGAATGATGCGTGCAGGATATACGACAGGGCGCTTAAGTCAGGGAGTATTTTACCAGTGACGGGCGCATCCTTCGAGACGCGCTCCGCGCTCCTCAGGATGAGGGGCTACATATATCCTCATCCTGAGGAGGCCTGAAAGGCCGTCTCGAAGGATGATTTGGGTGGATACCCCCCACCCCTCACCCCGCGCTTACATCAGCGCGTTGGCGCCCGGGTAGACGGCGACCGGGCCGAGTTCTTCCTCGATACGGATCAGCTGGTTGTACTTGGCGAGGCGGTCAGAGCGCGCTGAGCGAGCCGGTCTTGATCTGTCCGGCAGTTGGTGGCAACCGCGATGTCGGCAATCGTCGCGTCTTCGGTCTCACCCGAGCGGTGCGAGATCACCGTCGGTGTAACCGGCGCGGTGCGCCATGTGCGACGGCTTCGAGCGTTTCCGTAAGGGTGCCGATCTGGTTGACCTTGATCAGGACCGAGTTGGCGACGCCCATCTGGCGATGCCGTCGGCCAGACGCAGCGGATTGGTGACGAACAGATCGTCGCCGACCAGCTGCACCTTGTCGCCCAGCGTTTCGGTCAGCAGTCTTCCAGCCGTCCCAGTCGTCTTCGGCCATCGGCGTCTTCGAGGGATGCAATCGGGTACTTGCTTCACCAGATCAGCCCAGTATTTGACCATCCCGGCGGCGTCGAGGGTTTTGCCCTCGCCTTCCAGTACGTATTTGCCCTTTTTGAAGAACTCGGTCGAGGCCGCATCGATGCGCCAGCACCACGTCGTCGCCGACCTTGTAGCTTGGCACCCTTGATCGCCTTCATGATGAAATCGAGGGCTTCCGTGGTCGACTGCAGCGATCGGAGCGAAGCCGCCCTCGTCGCCGACGTTGGTGTTGTGGCCAGCCCTTCGGACAGATCTTTCTTGAGGCGCGTGGAAGACTTCCGCACCCCATGCGCACGGCATCTGCAACGGTATCGGCGCCGACCGGCATGATCATGAATTCCTGAATGTCGATCGGGTTGTCGGCGTGCGCACCGCCGTTGACGATGTTCATCATCGGCACCGGCAGGACATGCGCGTAGACGCCGCCGATCGAACGGTACAGCGGCAGGCCGGATTCCTCGGCAGCGGCCTTGGCACAGGCCAGCGAGACGCCGAGCAGCGCATTGGCGCCCAGGCGTTTCTTGTTCGGCGTGCCGTCCAGTTCGATCATCAGGTTGTCGATGAACACCTGTTCTTCAACATCAATCCCGACAAGGGCTTCGAACAGGTCGTTATTGACCGCAGCGACGGCTTTCAGCACGCCCTTGCCGCCATAGCGCTTTTTGTCGCCATCGCGCAGTTCCACAGCTTCGTGTTTACCGGTGGATGCGCCCGACGGCACAGCGGCGCGGCCCATCACACCGGTTTCCAGCAGGACGTCGACCTCGACGGTCGGGTTACCCCGGGAATCCAGAATTTCACGGCCGATGATGTCGATGATCGCTGTCATGGTCTAACAACCTTATGCTTGTGGTGGAATTCCCTGCAGGTGCCTGAACCGGCACACGCCGAATACCCCTATCTGATACCAACCCGCAACCATGGGATCAATCACACAATCCGTGAAAATTTCAAGTCAGGCATCCGGTGTGTCGAGTATTCTTCTGACTTCGGCGGCAAGTTCGCGGTTGCTGTAAGGCTTTCGCAGCATTGGAAATTCATTTCTGTTCTGTTTGATGATTTTCGATGTATTGCCGGTGAAGCCGGAGCTTATCAGGATCTTGATCGAGGGGTTCTTCCGGATCGCGAGTTCTGCCAGTTCAAACCCGTTCATGCCGGGCATGATGACGTCACTCAACAGCAAGTCGATATCATGCTCGTCGTCCAGAACCTTCAGGGCCGAAGTCCCGCGATGCGCAACCAATACCCGATAGCCGTATTCTTCCAGAATGGACTTGGCGATATCAGCCAGATCGTCCTCGTCATCAACGACCAGAATTTTTTCAGTGCCGCCGATAATTTCGCCTTCGGTCTTCGTGCTGATGACAGGGCTGTTTTGTGTCCCGTTAACAATTTCTGATTTTCGCGGCAAATAAATCTTGAAGGTCGTGCCGATCCCAACCTCGGAATACACCTTGATCGCCCCCTCCGATCTTTGCACGAAACCATAGACAAGAGACATCCCGAGGCCTGTGCCCTCGCCTGCCGGTTTGGTCGTATAGAATGGCTCGAACATCCGGTTCATCACTTCGGGTGTCATGCCGCATCCGTTGTCGGATATTGAAATTTCAATATATTCTCCGGCAGGCAAATCCCGCACCATGGTCGATGTTTTGCTGTCAATTCTGCTACGCCGCGTTTCAATCGTAAGAACCCCGCCCTCCGGCATGGCATCGCGGGCATTGACAGTCAGGTTGATCAGGGCATCTTCAAAATCGCTTTTGTTGATGTGAACCGGACAGGCCTCATCCAGCAGATTAAGCTCTATTTCTATGGCGCTTGTAATGGAGTGCTCGACGAGCTTGCGCAGATCACGGAGCACAATACTGACATCCACGGCTTCATTGGATTCAGGTGATTGTTTGGAAAAGTTCAACAGCCGTCCGGTCAGTGCAGCGCCACGCTCCGCCGCTCTGAATGCGCTGTCGATGCGTTTGAACTTATTATCATCGGGATCGAGTTTACGGCTAACCAGATCAAGATTGCCTATGATGATGCCAAGCAAATTGTTGAAATCATGGGCGATGCCGCCGGTCAGCTGGCCGATGGCGTCCATTTTCTGCGATCGCCTTAACTGTTGTTCGATCGCCTTGGTTGCGGATAAATCGACGATCGAACCGACGAAGTGGCGCAGGCCGCGCAACATCATTTCGGCAACGCCCAGATGCATCGGAAAATGCTCGCCATTTTTGCGCAAGCCTGTGACTTCACGGCCAATGCCAATGATTTTCGGTGCGCCGCCAAAAATGTAAGACCGCAGGTAGCTGTTATGTCGACCACGATCCGGTTCGGGCATCAGCATCGAGACATTCTGACCAATGGTCTCGGCGGGATTGTATCCGAATACGGAAACGGCCATCGGATTGAATGATTCTATTATGCCCCGCTCATTGATCAGTATGACGGCCATGGTGATGTTTTCGAATGCGCCGCGTAGCCGTTCCTCTGCTTCCTCGATCCGGTTCTTGTCCTTGATCAGATCCGTTACGTCTCGTCCCGTTCCCTGATAACCCTGAAATTCGCCATTTTCATCAAATACAGGTAAGCCTGTAACGGATAGCGTTCGCCGCTCCCCTTCGATAATCATATCGTACTGAAAATCTTCGAAGGGGCGTCGGTTGCGCATGTCGTCAAGATGATCGACCCATTTCTGTGCCGTCACGTCTTCGGCATTTGCCGCGATTTCCGGCCGGGAGCGGCCGAGATACACATTCTGATCGGTGTTCGGGCCAAAGCGGCCACCCTTTCCCATGGATTTGAAACGCAGGTTTCGGCCCATTTCCCAGTACCATTCCGTTGACGTTTCGGTAAAACCCTTGAACCGGGTTTCACTGACGACGACGCGTTCGAATACAGGCAGCGTTTGCCGGTGGATAAAAAACATGCCGAGGCCGACAAACAGGGCCGTCAGCAGCAGCGCTTGAATAATCGCCTTGAAGAAAGGTTCATCGATTTCACTGAAATGCGCCTGCGTGATGAGAGCCAGCCCAAGGGAGCGGATCGGCGCAAAAGCGGTGATGACTTTGTGGCCATGCTCGTCTTCGGAGACCATGGTGCCGGTATTGCCGTGCAGCCCGGCAATGATCGGTTTCGCGCGCACGGAATCGGCAGCTATGAAGCTCTCCGTCTCAGCGGATTTATCGTCTTTGTGCAGGGTTTTTTCATGGCCCTCATTCAGCAGAACAGCGAATCCGTTGCCGCGGCGCTCAACAATCATCACCAGGCCGGATTCGCCGATGCCGTGGAATTTGGAAAAGGCCTTGCTGGATGTGGTGATGATATCCTGGATTGAATCTGTTGCTTTGTGTGCAGGATCGCTGCTGCGTGCCTTGAATTCGATAGTAAAAGCCGTATCGATCAGTGCTGCCGCATTGACCGCGAGCGATGTTAGCTGCTGCTTTTTATCCTTGATGGCAGCGCTGTACAGCAGACTGATCGTCCCGCCGCCGACCGCGAGTGATACAATCGTCAGCGTCACGACCAGCTGGACCAGGACCGGCGTAAACCTGCTGGCGCTAAGGGGCATCAAGGTTCACCCTAATCAAGGGTTTCAAGGATCTGCTTCAGTAAGGCTTCAAGCTCAGCGACCCTGAATGGTTTGCTTAGCCCGCCGACGATGATCGTTTTTTGATTGGCAGCGAGAGCTTTGATCATATCGATATAGATTTTCTTGTAGCCGCTCATGACGATGATCGGCACCACGCAGCCCAGGGCGGCGAGCGCCTGAACAAGCTCGATGCCGTCCATATCCGGCATCACAACATCCATAACAATACCGATGGGTTTATGGATGCCGTAAAGGTCGAGGGCATCCTTGGCGCTCGTGGCGATGACACAGTCAAAGCCCATGCCGTCAGCGACATCACCGACATATTCAGCCATTTCTGGCTCGTCATCAACGATCAACAAGCAGGGGTTCGTCATTAATCAACCCATGGCTGTATTATTCGGAACGTGAGAAGAAACGTAAATTCCAAGTCACTTTTTAAGTATGCGCGAATGCAGCATGAATAACTTCCGGAATCAATAACTTAGTCATCAAATATGCCGAAATCAGGTCAAGTACTTGGACCAATATTAGGATCAATATTGATGTGCATATTTTAAACCGGAATTACACGCATTAATAAATGCATGAAGACCGGTATGCTGCACAGGAAACCGGAATGCTCCTGATCGGTTGCGGCACAAGCCAGCCGCATATATCGGAAATCTGATGGGCTTGAACTTCTTTCGCCGGTTTACATGCGGTCCGGCAAAGGGGACAGGTTTTACAGTGTGGCGAGGGTTTCCGGCGCCGGGCTGGATTTGGCCAGCGCATCGAACGCCATCAAATCCTTGAGCACGCCTTCTAACTTGCTGATCGGAATCATGTTCGGTCCGTCGGACGGTGCGTTGTCCGGGTCCTGATGCGTCTCCATGAAGACGGCGGCAATGCCGAGGGAGACGGCAGCCCGGGCCAGCACCGGGGCGAATTCGCGCTGCCCGCCGGATGATGATCCCTGCCCGCCCGGCTGCTGCACCGAATGGGTTGCGTCGAACACCACCGGGCAGCCGGTGTCGTTCTTCATGGTTGGCAGACCGCGGAAATCTGTAACCAACGTGTTGTAGCCGAAGCTGGCACCGCGCTCGGTGACGGTGACTTGCTCATTGCCGGTCGAGCGGATTTTGTCGACCACGTTCTTCATGTCCCAGGGAGCCAGAAATTGCCCCTTTTTGACGTTAATCGCCTTGTTTGTGTGCCCTGCTGCCAGCAACAAGTCGGTCTGCCTGCATAAAAATGCAGGAATTTGCAGGATGTCGACGGCTTCGGCGACAACGGCGCAGTGCCCGGCTTCATGCACATCGGTCAGCACCGGCAACCCGGTCGTCGCGCGGATTTCCCGGAAAATCGGCAGCGCCTCTTCCAGACCAATGCCGCGCTGGCCCTTGAGGCTGGTGCGGTTGGCCTTGTCGTAGGATGTCTTGTAGATGATGCCGATCCCGAGTTTCTCGCCCAACGCCTTGAGAGCATTCGAGATTTCCAGCGCGTGCTCGCGTGTTTCCAGCTGGCACGGCCCGGCAATGATGCCGAGCGGCAAGGTGTTCGACAGGCGCACAGGGCCGACGGTGACGGTGTGTTGTTGGGTCATGCGCATCTGATAGCGCCTATAGGCGCCGGTTGAAAGGGTTTTGCGGCCATGCCCGCCTTGCAATCATACTTCGATGAGAACCGAAACATAATCAATGAAGGGTATGCCAGTATCACCCCATCAACAAGGAGATGCCGCATGATTACGTGTTTTATCAAATATCACATCGAGCCGACGAAAAAGGAACAATTCGCGCAATATGCGCGCAACTGGGGCGAGGCAATCCCCCGCTGCGGGGCGGATCTGATCGGCTATTACGCGCCGCATGAAGGCTCATCGACGCTTGCTTACGGGGTCTACAACATTGAAAGCCTGGCTGCTTATGAAGCCTACCGGCAGCGATTGTCGGAAGACCCGCTGGGCCGCGAGAACTACGCTTTCGCTCAACGCGAAAAGTTCCTGCTGCGTGAAGACCGAACGTTTCTGAAGCTGGTGTCGGTGCCTTAAACCAGCCGTGACTGGTTGACCGAGGCGCGGATGAACGACGTGAACAGCGGGTGCGCGTCGAACGGTTTTGATTTCAGTTCGGGATGGAACTGCACGCCGATAAACCACGGATGATCCGGGTATTCGACGATTTCCGGCAGAATGCCGTCCGGTGACATGCCCGAGAAAATCATGCCGGCTGCTTCCAGGCGGGCACGGTACCCGGTGTTGACTTCATAGCGGTGACGGTGCCGCTCGGAGATACTTTTCTGGCCATAGATGCTGCGGACACGGCTATTTTCAGCCAGATCGCAGGCATAGGCGCCGAGCCGCATGGTGCCGCCGAGATCGCCGTCCATATTGCGTTTTTCCAGCGCATTGCCCTTCAGCCATTCGGTCATCAGGCCGACCACCGGCTCACCGGTCTGGCCGAACTCAGTCGAGCTAGCGTCCTCGATGCCGGCGAGGTTACGCGGCCGCCTCAATCACCGCCATCTGCATCCCGAAGCAGATACCGAAATACGGAATGCCCGCGTTCACGGGCGAACTGTGGCGGCGAGTATCTTGCCTTCTGAGCCGCGTTCACCGAAGCCGCCCGGCACCAGAATGCCGTGCGATGTCTTCAAGATATTCCAGACGGTATCACCCTCGAAAATCTGGCTGTCGATCCAGTTCAGCTTGACCCGGCACATTGCTGGCGATGCCGCCGTGATCGAGCGCTTCGGAGAGTGATTTATAGGCGTCCAGGAGTCCGGTGTACTTGCCGACCACGGCAATCGAAACTTCGCCTTCGGGCTTGGTCTTGCGGACATGGATATCTTTCCAGACGGTCAGGTCCGGCGGCGGTGCCTTGATGCCGAAATGCCGGCAGACGACATCGTCCATGCCTTCATCGTGATAGCGGATCGGCACTTCGTAGATACTTTTGGCATCGAGCGCCGGGATCACCGCTTCTTCGCGGACGTTGCAGAACAGCGCAATCTTGCGCCGCTCGCCGTCCGGCAGCGGATGCTCGGAGCGGCACAGCAGCATGTCCGGCTGAATGCCGAGTGACAGCAGTTCCTTGACCGAGTGCTGGGTCGGTTTGGTCTTCAACTCGCCGGCTGCGGCGATATAGGGGATCAGCGTCAGATGTACATACATCGCCCGCTCACGGCCGAGATCGTTGCCGAGCTGGCGGATTGCTTCGAGAAACGGCAGGCCTTCGATGTCACCGACCGTGCCGCCGATCTCGACGAGGATGAAATCCTCGTCCTCAAGGTCGGAGATGACGAAATTCTTGATCGCATCGGTGACGTGGGGAATGACCTGAATGGTGGCGCCGAGATAATCGCCGCGCCGTTCCTTGGCGATAACGTCGGAATAGATGCGGCCGGTGGTCACGTTGTCGGACTTTTTCGCGCCGACACCGGTGAAGCGCTCGTAATGGCCGAGGTCGAGATCGGTTTCGGCACCGTCGTCGGTAACGTACACCTCGCCATGCTGATACGGGCTCATGGTGCCCGGATCGACGTTGAGATACGGGTCGCAGCTTGCGGAGCCTGACCTTGAACCCGCGCGCCTGCAAAAGCGCGCCGAGTGGCTGCGGAAGCCAGACCTTTGCCGAGAGAGGAGACCACGCCGCCTGTGATAAAAATGAATCGCGTCATGGGCGGACACCATACATCAAAAACCGTCCCCGCCAACCCGTCTGTTTTTTCGCACAAGGGGGCAGCTCCGGCTTCGTTGAGCCGGAGGCCGTGAGGCTTTGATTTTCCATTAGTTTTGTGGTTTTGGCGCGTCGGGCTGCGGTGCCGTCGGCGTTGACGTTGGCGCCGTCGGCGTCGTCGAAGGCGGTGGTGTCTGATCCAGAATCGACGTCGATTCGCGCCCGGCACTGGCCATGATCGCGAGCGTGATGCTGGTAATGATGAAGCAGGTCGCCAGAATTGCCGTGGTCCGGGTCAGCACGTCGGCAGCTGCACGGCCTGACATGAACCCGCCGCCACCGCCGCCGCCGCCACCCATGCCGAGCGCCCCGCCTTCCGAGCGTTGCAGCAGGATCACCGCCACAAGGGCGATGGCGAGAATGAGGTGAATGACGAGAACTACCGTTTCCATGCGCGTTCGTCTCCTGACGTCTGAACGGGCCGTGTTCTAACGGCTTGGCGCGGGTTTTACCAGCCCGGATTTCTCATAAGCCGGAATTCGCCGATTTCAACGGGCTGATCCCTGGCTGATCCCTGCCCTCATCCTGAGGAGGCCTGCAAGGCCGTCTCGAAGGATGCCGCCGCGCGCCCCCCGGTAAGGGGCCAGTTGGTTAATTTAAACTGCGGTAATATTAAAAATTGACTCCCGCACAAGTATATTTTACAAAGCAATCAAGTCCCGGGACCACTGCGTCCAGATCCCGGGATTTTTGTGTCTGCGCTGCAAGCAATGGTGCCGGCACCTGTCACAGCCGCCCCTTCCGGGCGGCTTTTTTTGTCCGGCCCTGAGCCGGGATCATTCAGCAACATGGATCAGAGGAGTTTCCAGATGGGAACCACCGACAACACCGCTGTGCGGCAGCGACGCAGAACCTGCAATCGCGTTCAACGGCTAAATCCGGCACCAAGTCCGCCACAACCGGTCTCTCCGGTTCTGTCGGCATGGGCGCTGCCAACGCGCCGGACGATGTCATGAAGGTCTCGGGGGCGCTGGCTGCCAACGGCCTGATGGACGCACCGCAAAGCCACGCCGACGCCACCCTCTTCAAGGGGATCATCGGCGCGCAGGAACGCATGGACGGCAACCTCAAGCGCGACGGGCTGGTTAATCCCGGCGGGCCGACGGAGCAGACGTTCTCGCGTCTTGCCGGTCAGGGTTTCGTGAAGCCCGCACCGTCACAACCCGCGACGCCCGCGCAACCGGCTACCGGAGACGCGGTCCTGAACGCCGAACTCCGTGTCGGTAATAGACAGAATGCCGTCGCCGCCGCCGAGGCCCGCGTGAAAGCGAACCTGAGCGACGACAACCGCTCCGACTATCGCAAGGCACAGGACCGCCACCGGCTGGACAAAGCCCGTGACGACGCCGAACGTGCCCAGGGCCGCGCCCGGCACGAGCAAGCCGAGCAGCGCCGCCGCCGCCCGAACAGCAAGCCGCCGCCCAGCAAAAGCCAACGCCTCTGCGCAGCAACAGGCGGTTCAGGCCAGAAAGGCCGTGAATGCCGGTCTGACGAAACTCGTCGGTCAGGCGGGCAAGGTTCTGAACGAGGCGTTGAATTCCTCTTCACGTCATTCAGGTGCAAGCCGGAATCCAGTTTCACCGGATGCTCTGGACCCCGGCTTTCGCCGGGGTGACGGTCGAGGTGAAGCCGTGGAGCTGCTTGCCAACCCATCCCTCCCGGCCGCCTCGTGGTGCTTTCCGACGCGGCCATCGCCGCCAACCGGCGCACGGCGGATGCGCTCGGCCGGGTGCGCGGCGTCGGCGATCTGCCGCGCTTCACCGTGGACGCGATCAACACGGATGGGACGAAAGCGGTGCACGAGGTGGCCGACCTGATCGGCCAGGTACACGAGCGGTCACCGGATCAGGCCAAGGAGCTTCTGGAGACGACTATGCAGAACGTAGCGCCCGCTCACCGGCAATCTCTTGCCGACACGGTATGGGAAATCACCAAACCGAATGCGCAAGATGACGAGAGCGTGGCCGGCATGCCGCCTTACGCTCTTTAGCAGAAGACGGAACAAAACCTACTGAGCCGAGTGAACCAGAAGAGCCGTCCAATCCGAGCGATCCGGAGGAACCGACCGACCCGTCGGAACCCAAAGAGCCGGAAGAGGACCCTTGCGAGGACATCCGCTCTGAGATTGAAGATATTCAAGCCGAAATCTCGGACAATAAGGAGAAGCAAAGAGAAACCAAGCGCGAGATTCAGGAAAACGAGAGGGGCATAGAAAGTCTGCGAAAGCAGATCGCGTCGAAAATCGATACACGGGACGCAATCGATAGTGTTGACTATGACGGCCCCTTGAACTTCTTGAGCCCCAAAGCATGGGCAACATGGCTGCTGAAACAAACCATCATGCCAAAGGAGGCCAACAAAGGCGAAGACAACCAGCTCCTGACGAACTGGGAAAACCAGATTGATGTTCTTGTAGAGAAAAATAAGGAACTATCGGCTAAACTTGAGCAACTCAAGGAAGAGGGTGAGCCTCTCTCCCAGGAACTTGAGGAGGCTAAAAGCAGGTTGACTGAATGCGAGGGGCCGCAAAACAAGTAGGTCTACTTGTTCTTATCTCTGCAGATTGGGAAGGTATCGCTTCGGATCATCAATCCGACGAGGTACCTTTCCTTATCCGACATCCGTTCGAAAAGAGGCTTTGCCTCGTCATCCAGATCATTCGCTTGCGCGAGTATCATGGCATAACCGAACCAGAACAACGCACTCTCGTCGCTCGCTTTGACGCGGTCGCCGCTCATATACAGTCTCGCCAACTCTAAGGCTGCATCGTGATCGCCGAGTTTTGCCAATTCCGATAAGGCCTTGGCTCCCCTGCAGTTCGCGAACCGGTTGTCTTTTTCGTTGAAATACCGGTCCGCGACAGCCCTGAGAGCCGGTGGATATTTTTTCTCGCTTGCGACCCGCATTAAATTACCAGAGATGAGTTTGCCTGTTCTGGTTCGCGCAGGATCGTTGTCGATTTGTTGGGCTAGGTTATAGACTTCTTCGCCCGTCATAACGTCGACGCGCTTTATCCAATCGGCAACGTCATCGAACATTTCAACAAAACCTGGGAGATAGCCCCGGCGGACCATTTCCTCCCTCATGCAGGAGATCTCCGGTGAGGTGGCGCCTAGCATCCAGAATCTGAGGTCTTCGACGATACTTGCCTTAGACGCATGGAACATTGGCTTTGAGAACCGGTCATAGGCGCGCATAACCCCGTCATCCAATTGTTCGTAAATTGAACTTGATTGGCACTTAGGCGCAGTCGCTTTAGTTTCCTCTGCGCGGAGTTCAGTGTTTGCCGTGGATAACAGGCATAAAGCGACAAGCAGGCCCATGCCCCCGCGCACATTTTTAGCGATAAACGTGTGATCATTCATATCGACATCCTTCTACAGGTATTGCCGACGGG
Source organism: uncultured Rhodospirillales bacterium (assembly GCA_965284225.1). Classification (GTDB taxonomy): domain Bacteria; phylum Pseudomonadota; class Alphaproteobacteria; order Rhodospirillales; family Casp-alpha2; genus UBA4479. The sequence continues at coordinate 5,825 of CBDIRN010000001.1, read as the reverse complement.
TATGGAAGGGTAGAGAGGTTTTATCCCGCTGAAAGCGCTGTTCCCCAAAATTTACTTTGACGGCAATACTATGGTCGCCGATCCTGAACCGAGTTCAGGACAGGCATGATCGAACAGGTGCACGCGAGCGACCCAGCGCAGGCGCAAGAGCTGTTCAGCCAGACCATGCAGGGTATTGGAGCCGGTCATCGTAGCCGACTTGAGGACCTGCTGCGGATTGACGGGATCGGCGGCGGCTTGCACGGCATCGCGCCCGAACGCCGAACCAAAGAGATGACAGCCGAAGACAAGGCACGCCTTCCAGACACGTACAATGACAAGTTGCATCGCTTGGAGGACGGTGAATACAAGATCACGTTGAGGGCCGGTGATACAGCACCGGTGCCTGATGACGCAGGGATTCCATCTGCACCGAAGAGTGAGAATACGCAGAGCGACGGCGCGGGCGGGGACAGGCTTTCCGGTCATCAGGCAAACAGGCACGGTAAGAAACCAGCACTGCACAATGTCCCGCGGAACTTGAAAGGTACTACATTCTTTGGTGGGGCCGGCATGGAAGGTAAATATATTTCGGATATGGTGAAGTCACTTGAGGAGGCTGGCTTTGATAAAGTCAGGTCTGCCGACCCGAAGAAGTGGTCGAACGGTATGTATTTTGATGCTGCAGGCACATTGTTCGAGCGAACCCAGGATACAGAAAAATCTGATTTCTCGGAATTTAGCAAAGATGGTGAGCAGTTCAATCTGATTGGTTATTCCCACGGTGCCCTGCAGGCTGCGCAAGCTGCGGCAGATTATGCCGATAGTGGCGGCAAGGTCGACAATCTGGTCCTGATCGGCGCACCTATCAGTCAAGCGTTCTTGGTACTGTTGAAAAGCCATCCGAATATCGGAAATGTGATCGTCAAGGATTTGACTGATCAAGGTGACCCGATTCATGCAGGAATGAGTACTGGAGAACAAATTCTTGCCGTGCCATCATTGAGTGTAGATATCGCGGGTACAGGAAAAGGGCATTTTTATTACTCGGGCGCAGATGACGAAGGGATAAAACGTAGACGTGATCTTGCAAAATGGCTGAAAAACAATGGTTTGAAATAGCAGGTAAGAGATTATCAGGTGGTGTTATGACCACCACCAAACCAATGCATGCAGGTTTTCGGTGGTGGTCATTTCAATTTTTGCAGTTTCTATGCTTGGCATTACTCTGCGTCGATATTTTGTTCATGCCATACTTATTGCGGAGCGGAATCGTGATAAATTTCGGTTTGTCTAGCGGTCTTGAGACTGAAATAGTTGTAGGCGGAATACTGGTTGTCGGATCTTTTGGGGCAGCAGGACTATCCAGAAAAATTGGGAACTCTCGACAGTGGGTTTGGCCTTATTTCTGGACTCTTCTGACTGTAATAATACTTCAAGATATTATGCTCTACCTGTTGGTCAAATTTGAAGGCACATGGTTTGGATAAATGTTAGCATCCGACCTCTGCTTTCGGTGATCCCCTTCCCGACATGGGCGCTCAGGTGGTGCTGAAATCATCCAAAAGCGATCAATATGGTGACTCCCGGTGCTGCCGCTGAGGACGGGGCGATGGAACCGCAGACTTTCAGTGCTTATGAAAATCTCGCCAACGACCCAGCCGCCCCTTCCGGGCGGCTTTTTTTGTCCCGGCCATAATCCGGGATCCATTCATGTCCAACCACTGAGCAAAGGAGTCCCCTATGGGATCGACCGATAACACGGCGAGCGCTAACGTTGCCAAAAATCTCACAGTCCAATTCCCGCGGCCCCGGACCGGTCCGCGCTTTCTGCGCCGGTCGGTATCGGCGCTGCCAATCATCCGGATGATGTGCACATGGTCTCTGGTGCGCTCACCGCCAACGGTCTGATGGACGCGCCGCAGCGCCATGCCGACAGTACATTGTTTTCCGGCATTATCGCGGGTCAGGAACGGATGGACGGATCGCTCAAGCGTGACGGTCTGGTCAATCCGGGTGGCCCGACCGAGGGGGCATTCACGCGCCTTGCCGGTCAGGGCTTCGTGAAGCCGGTCCAGCCGGCCCCCGTTGCGCCGGCCCCCGTTGCGCCTGTCGCCACGGGCAATGCGGCGTTGAATGCAGAGGATCGCGGCGCAGTTTTTCGCAACGGGCTGCGGTCAAGCAGGCCGAGGCCAGGGCCAGCCTGACCGCCGGCGATGTGACCCGCGCCCGCGATCTGGCAGACGCAGCGACGCGAACAGCGGTGTCGCAGAAAACGCCCGTGCAGATGCCGAGCGTGCCCGGGCCCGCGCCCGCGATCTTGAAAACCAACGACGCGAGCGGACGCGGCAGGATCAACTGCAGGCGATGCAGAAAGCCAACGCAGAGGCTGCCGGTCAGGCGGCGACAGCGAAGCAGGCGGTCGGCTCTGAGTTGAAAAACCTGGCGTCGCAGGCCGGCGCGGCACTGGGGGCGCTCGTGTCCGAGGCTTCACCCGCCCGTCACCCAGGCGTTGGCCGGGGTCCAGAAGCCGGACGAACCATGGATCCCGGCCAGCGCCGGGATGACAACATGAGGGGGATGACGGATGTACAGGAATACGCCCCCCTGCCCGACGAGACCGTCTCGTCGAACCAGCGGCTGGCGACGGCGTTATCGAAACGGCGTGGGGTTGGCGATCTGCCGCGCTTCACAACAGACGCCATCAATACCGATGGCGGGAAAGCGTTCCCGGAGATCGCCGATCTGCTGTTACAGGTGCACGCGAGCGATCCCGTACAGGCCATGGAACTGTTCGAGCGCACCGCTCAGGGCATTGGGGCCGAGAACCGAACCCGCCTCGAAGAAATACTGCGGGACGGCGGCGTGATCACGGAGGCTCCGCTTGACCGGCAAGGCGGTCAGCCGCTGGACGGCACGGATCAGGACAGCGCGGTACCCAACGCCGGAGAACCGTCCGCACTGAAGGATGGTCGGGATGATCCGGGAAAGATGGATAAACATGATGAAAATTCTTGTCAGCGTCTAAAGGCTCAATTGGAAGTGGATCAAGCAAATGCTGATGCGGCATCAAACTTGTATTCTGATGCCATTACCTTAGTCGAAGAAGCGCTTGTAAAATTAAAAGCGAAAATCGAAGAGAGAGATAAGGCTATTCTCAAAAGCGCACCAGACGCACTAGTTGGGACTGTGCGAGCCGTTAAGAGCCTTTCTCGAGGAAAATTACCGGACGCCCATGATATTCCGGGTCCAATAGGCTCTATGCTTGTTATTGCCGAACTCAACCAGGAAATAGCAGTATTGGAATTGGCTTACAATGAGGCGGTGAGTGAACGAGCATTTCGGTTGCGAGAGTTGAATGAAGCGAAAAAGCGAGCTGTTAGCACGTTTCAGAAATGGCAAGCAATGGGATGCCAATGACTAAAAGTTTAAAAGTACACTGGTTTAAAAGCACGCTGGCATTTTATCGGCTTTGATTTCTTCGGTTCGTTTTTCATGCCATCTATCAAGAAAGGTCGTCCATTGTGACCGCAGGCGGCGCAGGTGTTTTTCGATATCCTGTGCCCCTTCGCGTTCCGCAAATTGATACAAGGCCATTGCGGAAGCAACCCCCGTAATCTTTTCGTGGACTTCGCAAATTTTTGCCAGTTCAAGGATTGCCGGCACATAGCGTTTTGCCGCTGCGTGCCTCAGATGGCTCACCGCTTCCAGGAGTTGCTCTTGACGCGTAGCAGGTCGGTAGTTGAACCGATGATTTAAAATTGCCATTGCTATCGCAAAATCCGCCTCTGGCGCACCGCGCTTGGCAGCTAGCTCGAGCAATGATCGTGAGGCCTGATTGCTCTGTGGGTATCCGTCAGAGCCTCGATACAAGTGATCGCTGGCATCGATGATACCGGATATCGGACCGCTCAACAGTTTCCGAACTGTAGCCACCTCGGCCTCGAACAAGGGCGAGGCGAACTCACCCTTCACAAACGCTTCATCTTGAGCCTTTTTGATAAGAGGATTGAACGTGAAGAGGCGCTGGCGCACGTTGTTTATTTCTTCATCACTGAACCCACTTGTGCGAAATGCAAACCGCTTATACCAGTAACGCGCTTCGTCCAGATCAATTTGAACATGCAGTCCATGCTCGTATGCAGCGCCCAGAATAAACGATACTGAATCGTCCTGATGGATGTTTTGATACTCGTGCAATGCTTTGACTGGCATGTCTGCCGGGGTTGTTGGGCACTCCAAAATTAACAGCCCCACCGATGCACGAATGCCTTCGAGGCGCTTCACGTTGGGATCGGCGAACCAATCGGTATCCATCACTATTTTAATGAAGTCCGGGCAAGCATTGTTTTCGGTTTGATTATGTTTTGTTGCGGTTGGTGTTGTGCCGTCGGCATGGGCGGGCAACGTTGCCAGCACCAATGTTGCCATCAGCAACGCCAGCACCGTCAACACCGCCAGGCGCCGTGAAATCAAAATCCTCATGCAACCGAGTGTAACCGTCATCAACCAGCCCTCCAACCGTTTCAGGTTGGGTTATGCAATGGCCTGAGAGTTTTTTACTTTCTTCCGCCCGCGATCTTGAAAACCAGGGACGCGAGCGGGCGCGGCGGGATCAACGCCACCGGCAGCCCGCAGGAGGTGAAGGACAACCTGTCATCTCTCTCGAAGGAATACCGGGCCAAGGGCTATACAAAGGCCGCCGACAATCTGGATCACTTCCTGAACGGCAAGGGCGCGGCGAAGTCCATCCAGCGCGACGAGGCCCGCAAGGACCCGTTCATCAGGGATGCGGAACGGGAAAACCAAAAGCGGTTCGAGACAAAGACGTTTCTTGGGAATACCGAGAGGAATACAGACGTCAACGACGGACTTAGCCAACTCAAGGATGGTGAGAAGATAGAACTGAAGGATGATTGGGATATCGAGAAAAAAGCCGGTGGCGCGATTGACGATCTGCTCTCTCTTGATCGTTCGAAGCGGGATGATGCGTTGGCTGAGGGTCGAAAGGATTTCAAATCTGGTGCCAAATTCACTGCCACCCGGCATGGCAACAAGATTCATATCAAGGGTCGTGTCGATCATGATGGCTCAGAGAGATATGACTTCGAGGCCGGCGATCTCGGCGATGTGATGGGGGCGAAGCAACTTGCTGACGCAGGTCTTGCCCATGAATTCGACACATTTCGCAACTGGGGTCAGACGTTCGAGGGGACGGTCGATGTATCGCCCGGCAAGAACGGAAATGTTCTCTCCAATCCTCAGTTCAATTGGTCGGATGAAGTGCCGGACTATTGATTGAGCTATACACAGGGATCGCTCCGCCGTCTTTAGTCGGCGGAGCGATAAGTGATAAAAGGCCACTGGTCTTTGTATAGCAATTTTTATACGCATGGAACCACATGGGACAAATGATATGACGGTAAATCGAGAACCTGAGCGCAACACGCAGCAAGCGGAGTCTGATCCCAAGCCTGGGCTCAGGCACCGGGCTCGGCTCGTAGCAGGCATGATATTGTTATGTACCGCAACACGGATCGCGTACTTGCCGGCAAAATTTTGTGGCCCGTATTGCCATTCGGAGCACAGATTATGTCAGGATCGGTGAGTACTATGGCCCGTATCTCTCGACATACTACCGAGACGCATTGATCGATAACTTGATGGCAGGAGGCATCGCACACATCGAAATCGGCGACCGTGTGCTGGTCCCATTTGTCGATCCAGGTTACCTGGACGAGCACAAAATCGGTTTGGAAAGATTGATAGATTACTTTCTCGGGTATGGTGAGAAGTCTTGGGGTTTGACGCACTTGAAGGTGACAAACAGCGCGGTTATTAGATAC